>NZ_CP045201.1:2767500-4365781 GCF_014899185.1 Pseudooceanicola spongiae | reverse complement strand
CGGCCCAAGCCTCCTCGGCGTCGCGATCCGTGGCGTCGTAGGCGAAGGTATCAAGCGTCTCGGGGTCCAGTCCTTCGGGGACCGCCGCAGTATCACGAAGACCGAGGCTGACATGCCAGCCAAGGGCTTGCGCCGCGCGCGCGATGTCGGCGCCGATCCCACGGCTTCCACCGGTCAGCATCATTACGGGACGATCGGTCATGTTCGGTCCTTTCGATCAGTATTCAGTAAGACAGCGACGGCAGCCACAGCGTGAGCGCCGGGAAGAGGATAAGGATCAGCAGCGTCAGCAGATCCATGATCAGGAACCACCAGATGCCCCGGAAGATCTCGGGCAGGGTCACGGTGTTGTTCAGCGCCCCGTTGATCATGTAGACGTTGAGGCCGATCGGCGGCGTCACCAGCCCGATCTCCAGCAGTTTCACGATGATGATGCCGAACCAGATGGCGTCGATCCCGGTGGTCTGCACCAGCGGCACGAGGATCGGCAGGGTCAGAAGCAGCAGCCCGATGGAGTCGATGAGCATCCCCAGCACAAGGTAGATCACCGCCACCGCGAACAGGATCCACCAGGTGTCACTGCTGACCGAGAGGATCGCGTTCGAAAAGGCCGTCGGCAGGCCCGAAAGCGCGAGGAAGCGCGTGAAGAACAGCGATCCAATCAGGATAATGAAGATCGACCCGATCGAGACCACGGCCTGTGTCACTGCCTCGATCACCGCGGCGCGGGTCAGCTTGCCGCGGACCGCACTGATCACGGCGGCGAAAAAGGCGCCGAGCGCGCCGGCTTCGGTCGGTGAGAAGGCGCCCGAGAAGATGCCGCCCAGAACCAGCAGGATCAGCGTCGGAAGAGGCCAGACGTCGCGCAGCGCTTCGCGGCGTTCCTCCTCGGTCGGCGGTGGTGGAGTCTCGCCTGCCAGTGCCGGGTTAAGCTTCACCCGCGTGATGATCATTGCCATGTAGATCAGCGCCGAGAGGATACCCGGGATGAAGCCCGCCATGAACAGCTGACCAACCGAGACCTGCGCGTAGACCCCGTATAGGATCAGCAGCACGGACGGCGGAATCAGCGATCCCAGTGTGCCCGAAGCGGCGATGGTGCCCGTGGCCAAACCGCGATCATAGCCCTGCTTGAGCATCTCCGGCACCGCCATGCGGGCCATTGCCGAAGCGGTCGCAACCGATGATCCGGAGGCCGCCGCAAAGAAGGCACAGGCCCCGACAGAGGTGATCGCGAGGCCCCCCGGCAACCGCGCGAGGTAGAGGCGCAGCGACAGGAACAGCCCGCGCGTCATGTCCGTCGACGAGCAGAGAAAGCCCATCAGCAGGAACATCGGCGCGGCCGACAGCTCCCATTGTCCGACATAGTCGAACGGCGTTGCCGAGATCATCCCCCAGGCGACGTTCATGTTGAACATCTGGGAAATGCCGACGATCGAGACCAGCCCCAGCGACAGGCCGATCGGTACACGAATTGCGATCAACACGAGGGCAACGACGGTGCCGATAATGCCGATATCGAGATTGCTCATTTGCTCTGTCCCTTTCGGCGATTACAGCGCACGCCGCAGCGTCACGGATTTCATCAGGTTCGACAGCACCGCCAGCCAGATGCCACCAAAGCCCACAGGCAGCGCCCAGCGGGCTGGCCAGATGTAGAAGGTAAAGTTGCTCATCGCCTCTTCCGCGCGGCCGGTCGCGTTGATTGCGTCCTGTGCCGACTGCCAGAACAGAAGGCCGAAAAATACCAGCCCAAGCACGCAGGCCAGAAAATAGAGCGCAACCTGCACGCTCTGCGGCATCATCTGTGCAAAGAGATCCACGCGGATATGGTCATTCCGCAGCTCGACATAGCCAAGCGACAGGAAGACGATGATCACCATGTAATAGTAGGAAACGATCTCGAGCGTGCCGATCAAGCGGCCGTTGAAGAAATACCGCAGCGCCACGTCGATCGTGATGTGCGCCATCATCAACAGCATGAAGAGGCAGGCGAGCGCCATGACGGCGCGGTTGGTCCAGCGGATCAGGGCGTGCATCACAGCACCTCCTTAAGGCGTGCAGGATCAGGGGCCCGGCGCGGGCCCCTGATTTTTCGACACAAAGACGCTTACTTGACGCCGTAAGTCGCGGGATCGATGTCGGCGTAGATTTCGGACATCGCCAGCGCGGTCAGCGCATCTTCGTCCGTGGTGTCGACATCGGCCAGCAACGCCGTCCACTTGTCCATGGTGGCGCGGAAATCGTCGATCACGGGTTTCGCATCACTCAGACTGTAGGTCTCGGCGGCCTTGTCGTAGACGCCTGCGAGTGTCTTCGCGCGGAAGTCTTCGACTGAGGCAGCGAGGTCGGCTTCCGGCTCATAGACGTTGCCGCCCTTTTCCTTGGCTGTCTCCAGCGCGGACTCGGCCTGCGCGGTATAGTTGATGACAAGCCGCGCCATGGAGCGTGCCGAGGCCTGCATGAAGACGCTGCGCTGCTCGGCTGTCAGGCCGGACCAGAACCCGGGATTGAAGCCCCAGTTCGGACCCGACCAATACATGCCTGTGGGCAGCAGCGTGGTATGCTCAGCGACCTCCATCAGCGAACGGTCAACGAGGTCATTGGCCGCATTGGTGGCGCAATCGAGCGTGCCACGCTCAAGCCCGGTGTACATCTCGGACGAAGGCACGTTGACAGGAACACCGCCCGCGTCTTCGACCCAGGCCGACACGGCGGAGCCGGCAGTACGGATCCGCTTGCCCTGCAGCTCGGCCAGGTTGCGCACCGGTTTGGCGCACATCAGGATGTAGGGTGGGGTGGCATAGGCGCCGAGGTAGACGATCCCCTGATCATCCCATTCCGCCAGCTGTGCGGCGTCATGCATCGAGAAATCGGCGACGGCGAAGATCGCGGCGACCGGGTCGGAATAGTTGAAGCCCAGCTCCTGCACCGCGTTGGCGACCGGCAGGTCGGAAGGGGTGTAGATCGCGGCGTGGTGGCCGACCTGCACGACGTTGTCGCGGATGCCCTGCAACGATGCCCGCGGTGCCAGCAGGACCGTGCCGGTGAAGACCTGCGGGTTCAGATCGCCGCCCGAGAGGTCCTTCACCATATCGGCCCATTCGGTGTAGCCATATTTGGCGAGCGGATGCTGCGCGTCGTAGAAGGTGTTGACGATGAAATCCGTCGCCATCACCGGCGTTGCGAGCATGCTGGCGAGCAGCGTGGTGGTCAGGAATTTTTTCATGGTTTTCTCCGTGTTGGGTGGCGGGCGGTTCCAGCCGCCCGCGCTGATGGGTGTCGTAAAAGCTTAGAGGCTTACCGCCTTCTTGATTGCGCGACCGCCCTGCATGATCAGCGGCAGGTGAGCGCCCTGCCCGGTCAGCAGGTCGAGGTTTTCCAGCGGGTTGCCGTCGACAGCGATGATGTCGGCATAGGCACCGGGGGCAATGACGCCCACTTCGCCTTCCATACGCAGCACCTTGGCTGCATCGACGGTGGCGGAACGGATCACCGCATCGGCCGGGATATAGCGGCCGCGCAGCGGAAATTCGCCCGACTGTTCGGTCTGCATCCCGCCCAGCAGGTCCGAGCCATAGCCCATGGTCACGCCGGCTTCGTGCAGTTTCACCAGACGCTCCAGACCCGCTTCACGCACGTCGGACACCTTGGCGACGGATTCCGGCGGCAGGCCGAATTCGGCACCCTTGCGGGCCAGAAGGTCGTAGGTGATGTTCGTCGGCACGACGACAGCGCCTTCGCGCGCCACGCGCGTGATGGTGTCGTCACCGATGAGGTTGCCGTGCTCGATGCAGGTGATGCCGCAGTCGAGCGCACGCACGATGGCTTCGTCGGCATAGAGGTGCGCCGCAACATAGGTGCCAAAGCCATTCGCCACCTCAACCAGCGCCTTCAGCTCGTCTACGGAATAGACGAGGTAGCCAACCGGATCGGAGGGCGATGAGACGCCGCCATCCGCCATGACCTTCAGGAACTGGGCGCCGTTCTTCAGCTCTTCACGTGCGGCACGCAGCAGCTCGGGCTTGCCGTCGCAGATGCGACCCAGTGTGCCGAGCGCCTGCGCGTACCAGCTGACGTCGCGGTTGTCGTAGGGACCGCGATAGTCGGTATGTCCGCCGGTCTGGGACAAGGCCTTGCCGCAGATCACCAGACGCGGTGCGGTGAAATGGCCCTCTTCGACAGCCTGTTGCAGGCCACGGTCGGCGCCGCCGAGGTCACGTACTGTGGTGAACCCGCGCATGATCATGTTCTTCATCAGGGTCGCAGACCGGGCCGCAATCAACGACGACGGCAGCGAGGCATTCAGACCAAGGTTCGCGGTCGAGGCGATGGTATGCACGTGGCAGTCGATCAGGCCGGGCATGACGGTCAGCCCGTCGAGGTCCAGCACTTCCGCCGCGTCGAAGGAGACGTCCGCGCCAACGTCACGGATGCGGCCATCCTCGATGGCGATCTGCATCGGCTCTGTCGGCTGCGTCGCGGTACCGTCGACGATACGGGCGTTCTTGATCAGCAGGGTGGTCATGGTGGTCTTCCTTTCGGGGATCAGATCAGCGCTGGCGCGAGGCACTGCGCAATGAGGGACATTTCGGCCATGTCCTCTGGGGAATAGCTGTCCCGGGCGGCGTTCAGCGACAGGACGCCAAGGCAGCGCCCGGACCAGAGCACGGGGGCGCAGGCACAGGCCTCGCAGCCCTTGGACAGGATCAGCTCGGCGTCGGGAAAGGCCCAGAGCACATCCTCACGCGAATTGCCAAGCCAGCTCTCGCCGCGATCCAGCACCACCTTGCCCCATTCGGTCAGGCCCATGGGCTTGAGCACGCCGGTCGGATAATCCGCCTCGGAGCTGTGCATCCGCATGACATTTCCGGTGCCGGGCAGGTTCTTCAGAACGGTCAGGAAGCGAAAGCCAAAGCGGGTCTCGCAGGCCTCCTGTACGGCGCGAAACAGGGTGTAGGGCTGGTTCAGTTGCGTCTGCGCGTGCAGCAGCGCACTGAGGTCGGCGGCGGGTGAGGTCATTGTCTTATCCATACAAGAAGTTCGGTAGCCACAGGGCGATGCCCGGGAAGACAGCCAGCAGCGCGACCCCGACCAGCATCAGCACGAAGAACGGCAACGCGGCACGGGCGACATAGCTGATCGGACGGCCCGAAATGCCCTGAAGAACGAAGAGGTTGAAGCCCACTGGCGGGGTCACCTGCGCCATCTCGACCATCAACACGAGGTAGACGCCGAACCAGATCGGATCAAAGCCCGCCTGCAGCGCCAACGGCAGAGAGATCGGCAGGCTCATCACCACGATCGACGTTCCGTCGAGGAAGAAGCCGAGGCCGAGGTAGAACAGCGACAGCACCACCAGCAGCCCCCAAGGCGGCAGGTTCAGCGAGGCGATGCCGTCGGCGACATCCGCAGGGATATGCAGATAACCGATTGCAGTAGACATGAAGGCAGCGGTGATCAGGATCGAGCAGACCATGGTCGAGGTCCGCAGTGCCCCCATCAAGGTGTCGCGCAGCAGGGTCAGCGTCAGCTGGCGGGTGACCAGCGCGATCACGATTGCAGCGATGACACCAACGGCGGCAGCCTCCGAAGGCGTTGCGATGCCGGTATAGATCGAGCCGAGGACGATGGTCATCAGCACCGCCAGAGGCGCGAGATCCCAGAGCGCGCGCAAAAAGTCCATTGCGCTACGGCTTTCACGCCCAGCCGGAACCAGCGCCGGATTCAACTTGGCCCGTATCATGATATAGCTAGAATAGAGCCCGCTGATCATCAGCCCCGGCAGCACACCGGCCGCGAACAGGCGCGAGATCGACTGCTCCGCAAGGATACCATAGACAATCATCACAATTGACGGCGGGATCAGCAGTCCAAGACTGCCCGCCCCGGCGAGCGAGCCGAGCGAAAGCCGGTCGTCATATCCGCGGGCCCCCAGCTCACGCGTCGTGATGCGCCCAACGGTGGCGGTGGTGGCGGGCGACGACCCCGAGACGGCGGCGAACAGCGTGCACCCCAGAACGTTGGTGTGCAGCAGGCGGCCCGGGATGTAGTCGACGAAGGGCGACAGGCCGCGGAACAGCCGGGTCGAGATGTCTGTGCGAAAGATGATCTCACCCATCCAGATGAACATCGGAATGGCCGAAAGCTCCCAGCTGGTCGAGTAGCGGTAGATGATCCCCGAGGCGATCGAGCCTATGCGCGACAGGTCCATGCCATGCAGGAAGAACAGCGAGGCCGTGGCCACGAGGGCAAGCGAAATGAAGACCCAGACGCCAAGTCCAAGGAAGAGCAGAAGAAAGGCCAGCGTCGCGGCCGCGGTGAGGAGCGTGTCCATATGATATCTCCGAAGGGGCGGCTTATTCGACCGGTGTGGCCAGCGGCGTATGCGGGGCGGGTGACGGGTGGCCGGTGATGTGACGCAGGCCATGCGCAAAGGCTGCCAGTGCGAAAAGCCCCAGCCCCACCATGATTGCACCTTCCGGAATCCAGGTCGGCACAGCGGCAACCGAGGACGAAACGGTGCCGCGCGACCAGGCGCGGGCGACACGGATCCAGAACATCCAGGTCAGGCCGGCTGAGAGCGCGCAGGCCACCCATGCCGACACGGCGGTCAGCAGGTGCTGCGCCCGCTCCGGCAGGCGATCGAGCACGAGTCCGACACGGATCAGGTCACCGTGTTCCAGCACGTATCCCAGCGACCAGATGATGCAGATGCCAATCGCGTAGCCGACGAATTCATCAAGGACGAAGGTCGAGGTGGCGAAGAAGCTCCGCAGGATGATCTCGTAGGCGATGTGGCCCACCATGTAGACCAGCGCACATGCGGCGATCACGGCGGCCAGTCGCGACAGGGCGAAAACGCCGGAATAAAAGCGGGTCATGTGGACCTCCTGGAAAGAAAAAATGCGCGGGCAGCAACCAAGGCTGCCCGCGCCAGTCGGGGGAGGTATCAGCGGTTCTGGTAGGCCGTCATGATCGACTGCGCGCGCTCACCGGTGTCTTCGAGCCATTTGTCGATGAACGGCTGCGCGGCGGCGGTCAGGTCCTGTGCGAAGTCTGCTGGGATTTCCTCGGTCACGGTCATGCCGTTTTCGCGCATGGTGTCGAAATCCTTGGCGGTGGCATCCGCCAGCAGCCCCCAGCCGAAGTCTTCCGCTTCAGTTGCAGCTTCCTTCACGGCGGCCTGCTCCTCTTCGCTGAGGTCATCCCAGGCGTCGAGGTTGAGGTGGATCGCCTGCAGCGAGGACGCATAGTTCACGTTGGTGAAATTCGACTGCAACTCCCACATCTGCACGCCGACGCCGCCATTGGGCGAGGTGAGCACGGCGTCGATCGCGTTGGTCGAAAGCTGCGCCGGGACATCTGCCCAGGAGATCTGGATCGGGAAGGCGCCAGCATTCTTGATGGTCTCGGTCGAGGCGACATCATAGGTGCGGACCTTCACGCCTTCCAGATCAGCCGTGGAGGTGAAGGGCTTGTTGCCCCAAAGCCCCGAGGACGGCCACGGCGTTGCCAGCAGCAGCATCTGGTTGTTGTCTTCGAGGACCTTTTCATACTCGGGCTTCGCAAGCTCGTAGAGGTCATGAACGTCCTTGGACGTCGGTGCGAGGAAAGGCAGCGACGACAGCTGGAAGATCGGGTCGATGCCGGTCCAGAACACGAAAGCCGAAGACGCAGCCTGCAGGGCGCCATCACCGACCGCGTCGAAATGATCAACGCTCTTGTAGCCGAGCGCCGCGCCGTGGTGGACCGTCACTTCGACCTCGCCATCGGTCTTTTCCGCGACGGCCTTAGCGAAGAAATCAGCAGTTTGTCCCTGCAGTGAACCGGCAGGGTATTCGCTGGACAAGTCCCAGGTGGTGGCAAACGCAGGTGTGGCGGCGGCCAGGCTGAGGCCTGCGACTGTGCCAAGAAGGGTTCTGATGGTCATGTGGTTTCTTCCCTGTTTCAGCCCGTGCGAACGGGCAGTCTCTGCAGCCCGTTCACGCGCCAAACGACACTTACGAGCAGAACTGTTCGCATCATGCAATCAGGTCTGTTCGTAAATCAAGATCAGAGATGCCGCCAAAGCCCTTCTGAGCCAAAAAAAATGGCAAAGCGCACCCAGAACGGCGGCAAGACATTGAAATATTGCAATATTAGATGGGTGCAATTTACAGGCAGATCTGTCCGAAAGTGACGCTCGAGGGATAAATCAGGCCTTTTGAGCAATCTGTTTCCACAGTTCTATCAGCTTTCTTGCCGTCTGCGGATCGGAATCAAAGCTCTGGTGCATGGCGATTCCTCGCAGCACCGACAGATGCAATTGCACCTTCAGATCGGCTTCGGCGTCGTCGACATTTCCCCCGACCAGCTGCACGGTGATCCGGTCACGCACCCGTATCCACGTCACAAGGATATCGCGCAGAGCGTGGCCAAGCTCGTTATTCTGGCGCGCGGCCAACATCAGCTCCATCGCGGCGATATAGCGGCCGTCCGAGAAGATGTTGTTCCAGAGCGCGTCAACAAGCGCATCTACCGACAGCTGTTCCTTGCCCGGATCGAGACCGAAAGGATAGCCCTCGCGCCACTCTCCGACCAGCTTTTCAAAGGCTGCAACCAGCATGTCGTTGCGCGTCGGGAACTGGTGGGTAAGCGCCCCGCGAGAAACCTCTGCACGTTGCGCAATAAGAGTGGTCGAGATCTGCTCATAGCCCACCTCAACGAGCGCCTGAAGCGTCGCCTCGCAAACTTTGCTGCGGGTTTCCTGTGATCGCTCTGCCTGTGTGCGTCGCGGTCGGCGGGCAGTCGGCGATTTGGCCTCGGGGCTCATACTCGGTCCGGTCATAGTGAAGTTACGGACCGGTCTACCTGTTTTTGCAAACCTTGCAAACGGCCGAACCGTGGAAGCTGCCCCCCTCCCCCACTATGCCGAACGAATGTGCAGTTGAGCACAGGTCATCGAAGCAGGTCGATGGGTCCTGACCCTAAGCGATTTCGGGGAACCCGAATTGCGCGACATTGCAGGGGCTGGTTCCGAGGATGGGCGCATCGCCTGTCAGCGCGTCCACCAGCGCCTGCTGTACCGGTAGCACCGCTGAATAGGCATTCAGGTACGTCGGGCATTGCGGCATGTGATAGAGCAGGAAGGGCGTGCCGAGCGAGACGTAGACCGTGGGGTAGTAATCCCAGAGCCGCTCCATCGAGAAGGGGAAAGACCCGTGAAGTCTTTCCCATTGCGGCCCGAGATCTTCTTTCGCTGATACGCCTTCTTCGGCGCTGAGATAGAGCGCCACATCGAAACCCTCGGTCGGCACTGGCGCACCGGGAATAAGTCGGGTGACGGAAAAGCCTTTCATCTCCAGCATCTCGGCGATCTTCAGATCGGGCAGCGGGCCAGAGGGGCTTCTTCGACCTGTCTTTTCGGCGATCAGAACCCGGCGATGGCGTTCTGGTGACAGTGGCAGAAGCGCGATATCGTCCTTGATCAGAGTCAGACAGTCCTGCGCCACTTTGCGCGACCAGCCTGCATGAAGCTCTCCGCCCAGACGTTCGTGGCGCAGGGCAGAGTCCGGCAGCGCACCGCGGGTTTTGTGCAGGCCGAGAGAGGCTTTCAGGGCGAGGATGCGCAGCACGGCCTCGTCCACCCGCTGTTGCGAAAGGAGACCAGAATCGAGGCCATCGGTCAGATAGCCGAGGTCTTCGTCGAAATCATTGGGGAACAGTAGAATGTCGCAGCCGTTCTCGATGCACATCGGCACGAGGCGGTCGCGACGGCCCAGGCTGGAGAACCCGACCATGCCGGTGGCATCCGACACGATCACGCCGTTATAGCCGGTTTCCTTGCGCAGAAGGCCCAGTAGCAGATCGGCGTTCAGCGCGGCCGGGATCCCGGCAGGGCACCGCGCATCTGCGCCCAATTCGGCCGTATAGGCGGGCAAGGTGATGTGACCGGCCATGATCACGGGCACCTGCGCGTCAACTCCGGCGCGGTAGATGCGGCCAAAACTGGCGCGCCAGTCGGACATCCCCATGGTGTTGTGGGTGGTCACGAAATGCTGGTCGCGATCATCCAGCCCGTCGCCGGGAAAATGCTTCAGGCAGCTGGCAAAGCCCTCGGCACGGGCGCCTTCGATATAGGCGGTGCAAAAAGCAATTGTCGTGTCGGTGTCGTCCGAGAAGGCACGGGTGTTCACCACGTTCGAGCGATGGTTCAGCGCCAGATCTCCCACCGGCGTCCAGCTTGCGCAAAACCCGAGGTAGCCTGCCTCGCGTGCGGCGAGCGCCCCCATTTTGCGCGCGTTCTCGGGGTCGCCGGTTGCGGCGACAGCCATCTGGTTTGGGAAGGCAGTGCCGGATTTAACACTGCCCTTCTCGGAAAACTCGATGTCGGCGGTCATCAGGAAAGGGATCTTCGCAGCCGCCTGCGCAATTTCGGCAGAGGCGCGCAGGTCATGTTCATCGAAACTGGGAAAGCGGTGGATACCGCCGGGCCCTTTTGCCGCCAGCTGCGCGACTTTTTCGGGCGACAGGTCGCGGCACATCGGCAGGATGATCTGGCACAGCTTTTCCGACACTGTCATCGTCGAAAAGGTCGTCTTCACCCAGTCGAGCGCTTCAGCGGTCAGGTTGAAAGGGGCCGCAGAGAGTGTTGTGTCGTCCAGCGCGAAACGGGGATCATGGGTCATGCGTGATGTGCCTTCTTCTGCGCTGCGTGGCCGCCCGGGATCGAGGACAGCAGCAGGCGCGTATAGTCATGTTTCGGGTCCGAGAAAATCTGATCCGTTTGTCCCTGCTCGACAATCTTGCCCTGCCGCATCACCGCAATACGGTCCGACAGATGCCGTACCACAGCAAGGTCATGGGCGATGAACAGCAGGGAAATTCCCAACTCGTCACGCATGTCCGCCAGCAGGTTGATGATCTGCGCCTGCACCGAGATATCCAGCGCCGAGACCGGCTCGTCGCAGATCAGCAGTCTGGGCTCGACCGTCAGGGTGCGGGCAATCCCGATCCGTTGCCGCTGCCCGCCCGAAAACTCATGTGGATAACGGTCCAGATGCCGGACCGACAGGCCCACCAGCTCCATCAGTTCGTTGATGCGGCCGTCGTGACGCTCGGATGCGGTGGGGCCCTGGGCCATTGCCTCCTGCATGGTCTGGCGAATCGTCAGGCGGGGGTTGAGCGAGGCATAGGGGTCCTGAAAGATATACTGGGCCGTATGTCGAAGGAACTTCAAGTTGCCTGAGGACATGTCGCTGACGTCGCGCCCCGCAAGGCGGATGGTGCCACTCTCGATCGGGTTCAGCCCGACAAGCGCACGCGAAAGCGAGGATTTGCCACAGCCGGATTCACCGACGAGGCCCAGCGTCTCGCCCTCGCCGATCTCTAAGCTGACGCCGTTGACCGCATAAAAGGGCCGCGCCGGGCGCAACAATCCGCGGCGCTGGCCGAGATTCACCTTGAGATCGCGCACCTCAAGAATGGTGTCCTTCCCGATGGCCCGGCGCGGGCGCGGTTGCGCGGCCACGGCGGTCATTTTCGTCATGTCTGGCGTCTCGAACCAGCAGCGCGACAGATGCAGTGCATTGCCTTCCGCCGCGCGCATCGGCGGCAATTGGCGGCATGTTTCCGCAGCCATCGGGCAGCGCGGCTCAAAGCGGCACCCCTGCGGCAGGCTGCGCGCGTCCGGCGGTCCGCCTTTGATCGATGGCATCCGCGCGCCCCGCTCGCCCTGCGGGCGCGGCATCGACTGAAGCAGGGCAGCCGTGTAGGGGTGGCGCGGCGCGGCCAGAACCTGCGCCGCCGTGCCGCTTTCGACGATCATGCCACCGTACATGACGACGACATCGTCACAAACTTCCTCGACCACGCCAATATCGTGGGTGATCAGCAGGATAGCCACGCCGAGCCTGTCGCGCAGATCGACCAGCAGGTCGAGGATCTGCTTCTGGATCGTGACATCGAGGGCCGTGGTCGGCTCGTCCGCCAGCAAAAGCGGGGCATTGTTGGCCAGCGCAATCGCGATCACGACCCGCTGACGCATGCCGCCGGAAAACTGGTGCGGATAGCTTTCGGCCCGTTCCTTCGGGTCCGGAATGCCGACAAGCTCCAGCAATTTGAGGGTCTTTTCGCGGGCGGCCTTGCGCGACGTGCCATGCACGATCAGCGCCTCGTCGATCTGCCAGCCGATCGTCTTCATCGGGTTGAGGACAGCCAGCGGGTCCTGAAAGACCATGGCGATTTCGGCGCCGCGCAGATGCTGCATCTCGTCCTGGCTGGCCTTGGCAAGGTCCTTGCCGCGAAACAGGATCTGGCCGGCGGAAATCTGGCAGGCCTCGGGCTGCATCCGGATGATGGATTTGGCGGTCATCGACTTGCCCGACCCGGATTCACCGATCAGCCCGACAATGCGGCCCGGCGCGACCTCGAAGGACACGTCCTCAATGATGTCGGCGCGGGCATTCTTGCGTCCGCTGGGGATCGAGACACCAAGGTCGCGCAGTTCCAGAAGCGGTGCAACGGTCATCAGCGATCTCCCTGGGCATCACGCCCGGTTGCGGCGTTCAGGGCGTCCGCCATCAGGTTGAAGGACAGCGCAAGCAGCAGCAGCAGCACCGTCGGACCGGCAGCATACAGCGGCTGCTGGTAGATGTAGCGGATGCCACTGTTGAGCAATGTCCCGAGCGACGGCGTGGGTGGCTGGATGCCCAGGCCCACTAGGCTGATCGCCGCTTCGATGAAGACGCCGTTGATCAGCACGAGACCGAGCTGCACGACCAGCGGGTCCAGCGTGTTGGGCAGGATGTGGCGCAGCATGATCTTGGTCTTGGAGATATTCAGCAGCGTCGCCGCCTGAACGTATTCGCGCGCCTGTTCGGACAGGAAGGCGCCTCGGGCAAGGCGGCCGAACTGGGGGATCGACAGCAGCGAAATTGTCAGCACCAGCGACAGCCAGCCGGTGCCCACCATCAGCACGATCAGGATGGCCAGGATCAGCCCGGGAAACCCCAGCAGCAGATCGAAGAGCGATACGCAGATGGTGCCAAGGCGTGGCGAGATCATCCCGCTCAGCCCCATCAGCGTGCCCAGCACCATGCCGATCGGCACTGCGACGACACTGATCCCCAGAGAAATCTTGGCGGCGTAGATCGTGCGCATGAAGATGTCGCGGCCAAGCTGATCTGTCCCGAAAGGATGCGCCAGCGACATGCCAAGCAGCGAGTCCCGGCTTTGCTGGTCGACGCCACCGGGCCAGAGCCAAGGGCTTGCCAGACCGGCCAGAACGATGACCGACAGAATGGCAAGGCCGAGCATCCCGCGGGGGCGACGAAAAGCCGAGGCATAGGTGCGCAGCATGCTGGCGACGAGGCCCCTGCTCTTGCTGGCGCGCGGTCCGGAGAATGCGGTGTCGGTCATTTGGTGTCCAGTCTGATGCGCGGGTCCAGTATGGCCAGTCCGATCTCGGAGAGCATGTTGACGAGGGCGGCAATCGCCACAGCCCCGACGATGATCACCTGCACCACCATGTAGTCGCGGCTTTGCGTAGCGGCGACGGCAAGCTGGCCAAGGCCGTTGCGCGCAAAGATCGCCTCGATCACCACGGCACCGGACAGCAGCTCTCCGACCCTCAGCGCGATCACGATCAGGGCGTTGCCAAGGCTGTTGCGCAGGATGTGGTGCGTGATGATGCGGCGCGGCGGCACGCCCTTGGCACGGGCCAGCTCGACAAAATCCATCTGGGCAACCGTGCGCATGTTCGACTGGATCAGGCGCGCCACGGCAGCGGCCTGCGGCAGCGACAGCGCCAGTGCCGGCAGCAGGATCAGCTGGAATCCATAGCCTGGGTCCGAAATCAGCGAGGCTTCGCCACTGATCGGCCAATAGGGCAGCACCAGCGTCATGATCAGGATCATCACCAGACCGGTGACATGGGGCGGTGTGGCCACCAGAAGGCCGATGATGCCGTCAAGCAGCCCGGCAATCCAGTTTTTCTGCTTGGTCCCGGCAAGCACGCCCAGCACGCCACCGATCACGATCATCAGCGTCGCGGCCACCAGCGTCAGTTCAAGCGAGCTTTCAACCCGGTCCCCGATCAACTCCGCCACCGGACGTCCTGACAGGATGGAGGTGCCGAGATCGCCCTGCACCAGACCGCCCAGCCAGTCGAAATACTGCACGACGAAGGGCCGGCCAAGGTCAAGCTGTTGGCGGATAGCTTCGATCTGCTCGGCGGTGGCGTCACTCCCCGCAAGCGCTGCCGCTGGGTCCCCCGGCACCATCCGGGGGAGCGCGAAGGCAATCACCGAAGTGACAACCAGCAGCAGCACGAACGAGGGCAGCCTGTTGATCAGGAACCGGATCATGTTCAGCCTTCGAGTTTGGCGTCGACAAGCTCAAGGTAGCCGACGGCGTTAAACCGGGCCCCCGTCAACTTGGTCGATACCACCGATACCGAAGGTGCATGCACCATGACATGGCTGAAGGCCTCGTCCAGCATGTACTCCGCAAGCTCCTTCAGGGCGACGGTATAGGCCTCCCCGGTCGAGGACTGAAGCTTGTCCTTCAGCGCGCGGTAGCGTTCAAGCGGGATGTTCGACGGGTTCTGGTCGCGCACGGCGGCCAGAACATCGACCAGCGTGGCGGCCGAAAAGCCTTGCAGCCCGTGGATCTGCTGGAACATGGCGCCAAGGTCCTGATTGGCTTGCAGCCCGTCAAACTCGGTCACGTTGAGAACACGGCCCGTCGGGACCAGCCCGACTTCGCGCAGGTTGTATTGCAGCACCTCAAAGACCGCCTGAACCATCGGGATCGCCGGCAGAGAGATTTCGATCTCCGCGCCCTCGGCCCCGGCGTCCTTGATCATCTGACGCGCCCGGTCCGGGTCGTAGGAATAACGGTGGATCAGGTCGTCGGTCATGCCCGCTTCCGTCTCGCTCCACCACAGGTCACTGGTCGAGCCGAAGCCATTGAACACCTGATCAAGGATGCGGTCGCGGTCGATGGCATAGCCGACGGCCTGACGCACCGCCTTGTTGTCCATCGGTGCGATGGTGACGTTCATGCCGACCGGAAAGATCAGACCTGCAGGCGAATTCATCAGCGTCACACGGCGGTCGTGTTCAAACGGAACGGCCTCGCTCGGGGTGACCTCAAAGACGAACTGGGTGCCGCTGCGTGCCGCATTGGCATGGGCGGTGCGGTCGGTGATGATCGAGATCTCGATCGCATCGATCGCCGGTTTGGTCTCGGCCCAGTAGTTGGGATTCTTGGCAAGGCGCAGCATCGCGCCGACCTTCCATTCCTCCCAGGTGAAGGGCCCGGTGCCGACAACCTTCGAGCCGTCTTCAAGGCCCGAGATGGTCTCCTGATCGACGATGACGGCAAGCTGGGCAACGTCGAAGATGCTTTTGCCGATCGGGTCCGTCGAGGTGATGGTGACCTCCAGCGGACCGGTGGCCTCAACCTGCGTGAACTTGCGCGCGATGGAGGCCATCTGCGAGATGGAGCCTTCGTCGGCAATCAGGTTCAGCGTATAGATCACGTCCTCGGCGGTAAAGGCGCGCCCGGTGTGGAACGTGACCCCATCGCGCAGTGTGAACACCACCGTCTTGCTGTCGTCCGAAATGGTCCAGCTTGTCGCAAGAACCGGCATCGGCTCTCCGGTTTCGGCGTCGAGCGTGGTCAGCGTGTCGAAGACCTGGTGGCGCCAGGTCGCATTTGGACCACGGCCTGCAAGTGCGGCGCGTGGTTGCACGTCGCTGGCCTGTGCGATCTTGAGCAAGGTCGGCTTGTCGGCAGCGACGGCTTCACCGGCAAGGCCGGTCAGGCTCAGGGCGCCGACAGCTGTCAGCGTTCCCTGAATGAAGCGGCGACGGTTCGGGCCGGTGTGGTTGGTGTCAGTCATTGGGTTCTCCTCCCTGGAAAACAGCGTTCCGATGCGCCCTTTATGGGACGCAAGGGGTTATTCCGCGATGATAGTGTTGCGCAGCGTACCAAGACGCTCGATCTCGATCTCCACGACGTCGCCCGGTTTCATCCACAGCGGTGGGGTGCGTTTGGCACCGACGCCGCCCGGCGTGCCCGTCACGATGACATCCCCCGGCACCAGTTCGGTGAATTCCGAACAGTAGACGATGAGATCTGGCAGATCGAAGATCATGTCCTTGAACTGGGCTTGCTGCATGACTTCGCCGTTCAGGCGGGTGCTCAGCGTCAACTCTGCCAGCGGGCCAAGTTCGTCCGGCGTCATCATGTAGGGGCCGAATGCACCGGTCGCGGGAAAGTTCTTGCCCGGCGTGAACTGGTGCGTGTGCCACTGGTAGTCGCGCAGCGAGCCGTCGTTGTAGCAGGCATAGCCCGCGATATGGGACATTGCGTCTTCGCGTGTAATATAGCGGCCCGGCTTGCCGATCACGATGGCCAGCTCTCCCTCATAGTCGAGGTCGCTGGACACTTTCGGCATGACGATCGCTTCGTCATGGCCAAGCTGGCTGTTTGCAAATCGGCTAAAGATGGTCGGCTGGGCAACTTCCTTGCGGCCGGTTTCCTTGCGGTGATTTTCGTAGTTCAGACCAACGCAGATGATCTTGTCGGGATTCGGAATGACCGGAAGGTAAGAGAAGGCCCCGAAGGCAATGCGGGGCGCGTCTGCAAGAGCCTCATCTACGCCGGCAAAGTCGGCCTCAACGGCATCGCGCAGGCTTGGGTAAAGCGCCGAGAGGTCGGCAAGGGCAGAGTCTTCGATGACTCCCCAGAGAGTACGGTTGTCCGAACGCACGGTCGCGAATTTCACGGTCTGATCTCCTGTCAGTTGGTCTTGTACGCCCTGGCGCCCGCCAAAAGGGCGGCCAGGTCGAGAAGGGAAAGGGCGGTGCCGTAGACGTAGTGATCTGGGCGGATCAGGCAGGCGATACTGCCCGTTGCGTCGAACCAGCCGGACATGACGGCGTCGCGTTCTTCCAGACCGCCCGTGCCGCCGATCTGCGCGAGGGTGAGCCGCGCCGCGTCGGGGTGGTCCTTCAGGTCAGCGATGGTGATTTTGCGACCATCCAGTATCAGCCGCCAGCCGTGGCCAATGACACGGTCAAGCAACTCGAAATCGTCGCCCTGACGGACCCAGGGCTGCGGCGCGAGGGTGCCGGCGGCTGCGGATCGATCAATGAGGCCTTGTGTCAGCGGCGGCACGATATCCTGCCGCGTGACTTCCAGCGGCTTGCCGCCCCCCTTGGCAAGGATCTCGGCGTCTCGGGCCGCGGCGCGCTCGACATCTTGAATGCAGATCGCCTCGCCGATGGCCTTGATCCGCCCAGTCAGCGCCGTGACATGTGCCTTGCGCTCGGTCTCGTAGGTGTCGAGCAGACGGTGATCGGACTGACCTTTCAGGACCTCGGACAATTTCCAGGCGAGGTTGGTGACGTCTCTCACCCCCTGACACATCCCCTGCCCGATGAAGGGCGGCTGCTGGTGCGCCGCGTCGCCGGCCACAAAGATCCGACCCACACGCCAGCGATCCGCGACAAGGGCGTGAAACCGATAGCAGGCCGCGCGCCAAAGCGTTCCGTCTTCCGGGGTGATCCAGCGCGACAGGATGTTCCAGACCGACTCTGGCGTCTGCATCTGCATGGGATCCTCGCCCGGCGTCAGCATGATTTCCCAACGTCGGTGGGTTTTGGGGCCGATGATATAGCTGATCGGGCGCTCAGGCTCGCAGAACTGAGCGGAACAGGCCGGAACCAGATCCAGCTTGTCCTCATTCACCAGAACATCGACCACAAGCCAGGGCTCGTCAAAAATCAGGTCGTCCAGCCTGATCCCGGCAAGCTGGCGAACGGTGCTCGACGCCCCGTCACACCCGATGACATAGCGCGCCTCGATATCGCTTTGCATACCAGCCGCGTCGCGGACCGTCAGGCGCACCCGATCCTCGCTTTCCGCCAGTGCCATGACCTGATGGTTCAGGCGAACATCGACAGTGCCAAGCCCTGCCGCGAGATCCCTCATCGCGGCTTCGACCGGGGGCTGCGAGAAGACCATGTTGGGCGTATAGCCCTGCGGATAGGGCGCAGGGACCATCGAGATGCGGCGGATCAATTGTCCCTGCGCCCCGAAATGCTCAGAATCGGTGAAAGGTTCGATGTAGGGCATCACCGTGTCGTGCAGGCCAAGCCCATCAAGGTGACGCAGGATTTCATGATCGAGCGCAATGGCTCGGGGCAGCTCATAAACCTTGTCGCCACGTTCAAGCACGACGACGCTGCAACCGGTCTGGCCTAGCTGCGCCGCCGCAACTGCGCCAGAGGGACCGAAGCCGACGATCGCGACGTCAAAGAGCGTTGGCCCCGTCATTTGCGCGCCTCGTCGAAAGTGAGGGTGAGCTGCGCCGCTTTGCAGGCATCCGACTTAGCCGGAGCGATACCCCATTGATCAGTGCGCCCTGCGGGCCAAGTCCAGTCTTTGGGCGAGCCGACGCGATAGCTCTCGTCGACCTGAAGGACCTCGGCTGTGTATTCGATCACCGCGCCATCCGGGGCGACAAAATACGCGAAGACGTTGTCACCGGGCCCGTGACGGCCAACGCCCCATCCGATTTCATACCCGTTGTCGCGCATCCGGCCCGCGCCGAGCATCACGCCCTCCCAATCCGGCATCATGAAGGCGATGTGATTGAGGCCATTGACGTCAGCATCGGCCAGAACAACAGCGTGGTGATCCGAATTGCAGCGCAGGAAGGCCATCATCCCGGACCGGTCGGTCAGATCAAAGCCCAGCACGTCGCGATAGAAATCGACAAGATCGGCTACGTTGGTCGAGTTGAAGTTGACGTGGGATAGACGGTAGGCGCGGGTACGGTCACTTGTCGCCGCCTTGCGCATGTCGCCGATCACGATCTCGATCACTGTGCCCTGCGGTTCACGGAAGACAAAATGCGTCCCACCGCAGGGGCCGGAGACAGGCTCGATGTCCCGCAGCATCACGGCACCCGAGGCCGAAACTCGGCGATGAAGCTCAGCGAAGGCTTCGTCACTTGCGGCGCGGAAGGTCGTCTTGCGAAGTTCGGTGCGGTGGCTGGCGCGCAGCTCGAGGACGCAGATGTCATCACCCGTCGCGGCCAGGAAAACTTTGTCACCTTCGCGAGCAATCAGTTCCAGGCCCCACACGGAGGTATAGAACGCCTCGGCACTCGCAATATCGGTAACGCCCAGCTCGACACTGCGGATACACGAAATCAGGAATTTGTCCACGAAGCTCCTCCTTCAACGTTCGATTTCGAGGTAATGCATACAAAACTGCCGCGCAAGATAAAAAATATAAATTCTAAATCTGATTTCGATAATGTACAAAGACGGGAGAAGCGTTTGCGGAAATTCATATGAACCATTTGTACCTTGCGGAGCCTCACGAGGAGCAGACGATTGCAGGCACGATCTCGCATCGTCTGCGCTCTGATATCCTGTCCGGCGCCCTTGAGCCGGGCACCAAACTGCAGATGCGCGCCCTTGTGGAGCGCTACGAGATAGGCCAGACGCCGCTGCGCGAGGCACTGAACCGACTCGCTGCGGAAGGCCTTGTCGAGACCAAGGCGCAGCGCGGTTTCTTCGTCAGCCCGATCACCCGAAATGAGCTTGAGGAGTTCACCAAAACCCGCTGTTGGCTGGAAGAAATAGCCCTGCGCGAGAGCATCACGAACGGCGGTCAGGACTGGGAAGAAGAGTTGATCGTCGCGCAGTACAGGCTGCAGCGCACGCCGCGCTCGCTCGACCCGCTGGTCTTCAAGGACAATCCTGAATGGGAGAAACACCACCGCAACTTCCATGAGGTGCTTTTGTCGCGCTGCGGCTCCTCCACCCTGCTAAATTTCTGCAACCAGCTTGCGGACCGGCTCTATCGTTACCGCATGATCTCGATCTCGCGGGTGTTCGCGAAAAGACCGGTTGCGGACGAACACTCCGCGATTGCCGAAGCCGCGCTGGCGAGGGACATCGATCGTGCCACCAAACTCCTGATGCAGCACTACACCAGAACGGCGGTGGTTTTGTTGGAGAGCCTTGCGGAATGAGCATCCCCATGGCGTGGACATGTCACTGTCTTGTGCGGGCCCAAGTGCGCGTTTAAGCCGCCTGTCGCGCGAAAGTGACGGAGCTTTCGAGCCTGAAGTCGAGGGTTTCGGACAGGGCAGCTCAAAGGCCTGGCAGTCGCAGCAGCACTGCCGGGTCGCCTCGACGACACGGGCGTTGGCGTCTTCGCCCGTCAAGTCTGCTCCCGCACCATATTCCTGCATCAGGGCTGGATCGAGGAGGCGGGCGCCGCCGAAAAGGGCTATAAATACCGCCTCCGAGCGCTCCGGCACTTACCTCATCAGCTGGTTCGAGCGCGTCTGATCTGTTCTGAAGGTAACAACAAAGCCCCAGTCCACACGTGATGCCGAAATTGAGCCGCAAGGAAATGATGCGCACGTTGAAGGTGCTGGCCGATATCCCGTCCTTCGTGTTGATCAGCCTCGCTCCGGCGGTGTGCGCCTTGCGGAATTTCCGCTCTCGCGGTGCGCCCCCGGTGAGTTTTCGCCTACAGCGATGTTCCGGAAACCGTCCAATGTGTGCAGCGTCGTATCGGAGGAGCCAAATTTATGCTGCGATAGACAGAATATGGCCAAGTTATTTCGACCAATTCTATCGCTGGAATTTTTCGTACACTGAACATTTGACAGAGGATTTGTCGGCTCATACCTGAGCACCATGATGGAAAATCAAGCCAAATCTCTACTGCAAACGGAAGCTCGCGATCGCGAGCCGGCGTTTGCGATCATGTCCCGCCTTGCAGCAGCGGGAGGTGTCTCGGCCGTTGATTTCGGGCAAGACTTCGGTATCCCTTTCGCCCAAGTGTAGCGGGGGAGAGGCGGCAACGCTTCAGAAAATCGGTCATCTAATCGGTAACCCGCAGCCGCATGGGCAGTCCAGGCTCTCAGATTCGACGACCCGTTCGATCCGCGGCAAGTCCTTGGGTTGATTGCCAGGGCTGCGTCGGGCTGCCCCGCGCACCTCACATCTTTAATACGAGTAAACGACGCGCAGCGAAGGTTAGTAGTCTGCCCTTCGTGCCGATCCCGAGCTCCACCCCACCATTTGGCACCGCGACTGCCGGACATGCAAACAGCCTCGGGTGCTCCCCGAGGCCGTTCTTCATCCTATCAGCCCAAATGCCCCATCGAGACATTTAGGTCATGTCGTGTGACGCGTCACGACAGCATTAGTCAGAGAAAGTAGATGAATGCGCAAAATCAATCACTTCCGATTCGGCACGAAAAATCCATAAACATTTTCAACAACTTGCTGAACGCGACTTCCAGATTGAAAGCATAAGACTGCGCAGATACCAAAAACCTGCGCAACATCAGAGGTTTAGCTCATGAAGCCATCTGATCGGCAGCATCCAGACATGAAAAAACCCGCGCCGAAGCGCGGGTTTCTCAAAGACTGAATTGTCCGGGAAGATCAGGTGCCGATGGCGGCCCGAAATGGCTTGTCCCTCCGGAACATCGTCTCGTAGCTGTCATGGATGAACGGCGTTGCCAGCTGGTTCATTCCGGTTTTCTCGCACCAGGCCGCCACGAAATCCGACCGCTCAACCACCCCTTCCCTCCTGGCAACGGCAAGTGCCACGGCATCGACGACCATGTCGATGACCAGGCCCCACCGGAATGCGCAGGCAGTCGCAAGGCGGTGCAGGAAGTCTCCCGTCGGCAGGCTGGCGTCGACATCGAGCCCCGCGCTGATGGCGTAGCTGCCGACGATTTCGTTGAGGGTTTCGTAATCCTGTGCCGGATGCCCGGGCGCACTGCTCAGATCGATTTCCTGAAACTCGATCCTGATCATCAGCCGATCAAGCTGTGGCTCGCGCTGCACATAGCCCAAGGCGTGAAGCGTCTTGCGGCCGAGATCCTTCCAGCTCCCTTTTGCCTCCAGCACGCAGCTTGCAAACCGCGCATCCTTGCCGTCAGGCATGCGAACAGCGCTCTCTTTGAAGCGGTTCAGCATGTCCGAGATCTCGGCGGTCTTGCCCGAACCGGACAGCCCCGTCACAAGGAGGCTGCATGCCTCGAAGCCCTTCCCGGACTGCAGACGCCCCAGGTGGCGACTGAAGAGCTGCGCGAAGGTCTGCTGAAGTTCCTCGCCCTTGGCGAGCGGGAAATGACGCTGCGCCAGGTCCGCGTTCAGGTTTGCCAACGAGGGAATGATGAAGGGGTTGGTCACAGCTTGCTATCCTTGACGGGGCCGAAGGTCATGGTTTTGATGTCGTCAGGGTGTGGCGCCGAAGTGCTCCCCTTCCTTGGGGGCACATCCGTCGGTCCAGCGGACTGCGGCGGAGGTGCGCTTGCCTTGGGGGGCGTCGATGCGGACGGCGGTTTGGACGGAGCCACGCTGGCCGGGCGTGCCGGCACCACACCCGACGTGCGGCCCCTGCTCATGAGATGCCCGGGTGCGGCAGTCGCACCGAAATAGGCGGCGGGGCGCGTTTCGACCTGAAGCAGTTAGCTGGCGCGATACTCGAGCTGTGCGAGTGTCTGGTAGCTCGAAGGATCACGGGAATCCGGGAAGAAGCCGGAGTCGCGCGCGCGACGCGCGCGAGCTTCGCTCAGATGCCGGTCATGCAGCTCGCGCAGCATCGGGTTGGACCTCGACGCTGCTTCCATGATCCCAACGGCCTCCTCGAGCGTTTGGTCTTTAAAGACAATCATGCTCAGCTCTGCCTCCATCACCTCCTCCACTCCCTCGGCGGTGACATAGACCTTGCGGAGGTCATCGGGGTCGAGATGAACCGTAACCCGCTTGGGCTCGCCATCATCGAAGCGCACGAGCTGACTCGAGCTGAAGGGGATATTGAAGACTCGAACGCCACCTGAAGTCGTGGTCGCAATGACCTTCGCGCCAAGATGGAGACACCTGTCGCGCTGGGAGGGCGCCTCGATAGCGCTATATCGCTTCTGGCGTGGGGTCGCACCGTTCATCCCGGTGCCGCGATGCGGCCGGAAGGGATACTCGTCGATGAAATAGCGCGTGATGATGCCGTAAAGCTGGTCATGGCTGAGCTTGGCAGAACTTTTCGGGTCGTACCCGGTCAACTCTCCAGGACGACTGCCCGTGTACCCCGGCAGGGTATTGAGCACCTGCCACTGCAGTGTACCGAACACCCGTTCGACCACTTGCTTGTCCAGGGGCTGGTAGGCACGCGCAGTCATGACGGTCATGCCCATACCAAGCTGGCTAGCGTAGACATCGGCATTTCGAGTGGCGGTACCATTGTCAGCCAGGGCGAGACCCAGCCGCACGGGCGGCACCGGCTCCTGCTTGCATCCGTAGCGAACCTTTTCCTTGGTCTTGTCCCGCGTCGCCATACGAAGCAGCGCTTTGGTATGGTCGGCGTCTGCTGTCTCGGAAATAAGCCAGCCAAGTACCTCGCGGGTCGCCACGTCGATGATCAGGTGAAGCCAGCAGCGTCGGACCTCGTTGTCCGCGAGCTCTTGTGGTGCCTGCTTAGGATCGATCACCTTCGCTCTGACGACGCCGTTGCCGGAGGTGAAGATCGACAGCAGGTACTGATCGGTTTCGATCTTCTCACCGAACGCCAGTGCGCGCACGTCCGTTGAACCGGGCCCCTTTACGTTCGTCGCGTGCCGTTTGCCACCCCGACCGATAATGCGCACGACTTCCGAGATGGCCTTGATCCTGCTTCGGATCGTCGTGATCGTCGGAAAGCTGATACATTGCGCGATCTCCTGGGGAGAGCGGTGAAATTCCTCCTTCGCCTGTGCATAAAGGTCCGCCAGCTTCGGCTTCTGTGGAACTAGCCAACAATCCACCACGAAACTGATGAACCGCTCCTGCCAATCCCATAGCCTGGGTTCCCGGCGCCCCTTCTTATGATCGCGGTCGGCCAGAACCACCGGGTTGCGATCGAAGCGATGATAGACATCATGATAGCTGGCGAGAGTACGACCCTGAGGAACATCAAAGCCGGCGGCCTACTTTCCGCCCCGTCGAGTTCTGAGGAAATTGAAACCGGGTGCGATCTCGTCAGCTCGCTCCAGCACAAGACGGCGATGCTTCCCGGTCTTGTCCATGAAGCGCTGGGTAAGTTTTTCGCCTTCTTCACGTAGCGCGTCCTGGGCCAACACGAGGGCCAGGCGGCCCTGCACGATACGCTGGGTTTCTTCCGGAAACTGCTCCACGCGCTCAATGCCGCCGGTATACTCCAGAAGGGCATACCTCTTCTCTGCATCCGCCGGCTTAATCAACTCGCAATCCCGCGCCCGGATTGCGTCGTCGACTCGTTCAGCCGTCAGGTTGAAGCACTCACCGCTGTCGAGACACCGCACCGCGTAGCCGCTCTCCTCGCGAACCGACACCATCAGTTCGCGACCATCCAGCTTCAGGATAGATCCCTTGGGGATGTTGTAGAGCGGCTGCGTAGTCATGCGTTCAGCGCGACCCGGGAGGGATAGTCGATGACCCCATGCATGTCCGTCCAGAGCACATTCTGGCCGATGAGCCGCATCGCCGCCTGGTAGCAGCGACCCGGCTCGAAGTCGCAATTCTTGATGAGGTCGCTCAGGTACCAGTCGTTGGTCATGCGCGCCGCCTCTTCGACGATCTTATCGGCTTCGGCATCTGCAAGCTGCAGATAGTCCCAGATACGGCGAAGATTGTCGCGATATGCCCGCGTGTATGTTGGATGTCACTCATAACTGACCCAGCATTGTCACCGAGAACTGACCCGCCCGTTTGTTATGTCTTCTGGTTCATGACGTGGTCAATGGCGCTGTATCCTTCCGTTTCTTTTTCGCTGTCTCGGAGCTGGCTTTGAAGCGGTAGCTGTCGTTTCCGGTCTCGAGGATGTGGCAGCGGTGGGTGAGGCGATCGAGGAGTGCAGTGGTCATCTTGGCGTCGCCAAAAACGCTGGCCCACTCGCTGAAGCTCAGATTGGTGGTAATGACCACACTGGTGCGCTCGTATAGTTTGCTGAGAAGATGGAACAGCAGCGCACCGCCCGAGGCGCTGAACGGCAGGTAGCCGAGCTCGTCCAGGATCACCAATTCGGTCTTCACCAGCGCCTCGGCGATCTTTCCAGCTTTTCCCTGGGCCTTTTCTTGTTCCAGCGCATTCACCAGTTCGACGGTCGAGAAGAAGCGCACCCGCTTGCGATGATGCTCAATGGCCTGAATGCTCAATGTCACGCCAAAGGCGTGCTTTCAGCACGACCGCAACGTGGCTTTTCCCAGTTCCGGGTCCGCCGATCAGGACCACGTTCTCGGCCGCGTCCATGAACTCGCACCGATGCAGTTGGCGCACGAGGGCTTCGTTGACCTCGCTGGTGGCAAAGTCGAAGCGGGACAGGTCCTTGTAGGCCGGGAAGCGCGCGGCCTTCATGTGATAGGCCCCTCTCGTGCATGTAAACATGCACTGCCGGGCAGTGGATGGAGCGCACCTCGCGTTCGGCCATTTCAGCCTTGAGCAGTTGCGACAGGATCGGGGCCGTGCCGGAGGCACGCTTTCAGCGTGACCGCGTCAAATGCAGGCGCTCCCTGTTCCATGAGGTCATGCACTGCCTGCGCCATGCGTCGTGCTGGAAGCACGCCTTTGGCGTGATGCATCTTGAGGCTGCGCAGCATGATGACAATTGCGGCGTCGCGCCAGAGGCGCGCAGGATTGAATGGGCGGGATCATGACGCATGGCGTGTGCCTCCCCGCAGTCCATCGTAGCGCGCAACGTTGGCCTCAGGCTCCTTCTTCAGGGCGAGACTTGAAGGTGGCGTCACATCGGGCTGGTCGATTGGCGTGCCATCCACCAGCCTGTGGAGCAGGTTCAGCACATGGGTCTTGGTCGGCACGCCCGCCTCCAGCGCCATGTCCACGGCGCACAGAACGGCCTGTTCGTCATGCTGAAAGCATGCCTCCGGCATGACGTGATGCAAAACCAAGGACAGAATCTCGACCATCTCGCGATCGCCGCCGGGCTTGCGCAGCATCTGCCCCTGCAATTGACGGAACGCCTCTGGCATCTCGACGAAGGGCGCACCATTTCGTAGCGCGCCCGGCTTGCGCTGGACCACGGCGAGGCAATGTTGCCAGTCATAGATGACGCGGCCAGGTTGCCGGTGCGACCGCTCAATGATGCGCCGATGCTCGCAGACCACGTGCCCTTCGGCCGTCACGCCAAAGGCGTGCTTTCCAGCACGACCACCAGCCGTTCAGGGTAGATGTGCAGGCTGACGGGGCGGTTTGCGAAGCTGGCAGGCACAGAGTAGCGATTGCGGTCGAAGGTGATAAGGCCCCCTCTCGGCAGCATGCTTCGCATGCGCCTGCCGGGCAATGCGTGGGCGATACGCGCTTGCTCTGTTCGACGAAGCCATCAAAGGCCGTAGGCAAGGGCATCAGCGTCGGCTTCTCGGCCTCCCAGGCATCGGCAATACTGCCCGCTGACCGGCAACACATGCTTGCATGTGTGAGAGGGGGACAAAGTGCCATGCGCAGTCTCGGCCCACAGAACCTTGCAGCGCTCTTCAAGCCAGTCATTCAGCGCATCGAGATCTGAGAAGGCTGGCATCACCTGCCAGAGCCGTAGTGCCGGAGGCGCGCTTTCAGCGCGACGCGCATCGCGGACGTTCTTCTCCACCTGTCCTTTCTCCCAGCCCGCTGCCGGATTGCAAAAATTGGGCTCAAAAACGTAGTGGCTGGCTCCTCTCGGCAGAATTGCTGCGCAATTCGCCTGCCGGGCAATGCATGGCCAGGAACCGCGCATTCACATCACGCTTCTTGCCAGCGCCCACGCGATCCACCGCCGTCTTCGCGTCCATTGTCCTCGGACCAATGGCGGACAATTCCCGCTGTCGTAGATCCCGCGGCCCGGGAGCCCTCAAAGACCCGGAACGCTTGCCAGTGCGCGTCAAACAGCATCTCATGCGTCTGCAACAGATAGGCCCTGACCAGAAACGCCCGACTGTGCGACAGCTTGATATGGGCCACCTGCAACTTGATGCGCTCGCCGCCGACGCCGTGCCGGAGGCGCGCAGACCGTGCGCGACCCCAGTCCTCGCTCCAGTCAAACTGGAACGCCTCGCCCGGCTGGAACACCAGCGGCACGAATGTCCCGCGATCGGTGGTTTGCAGCGCAGGTTGCCGATCCCCCTTCCATACCCGCACGAAGGCTGCGACCCGCTCATACGAGCCGCCATAGCCAAGCTGAACAAGATCAGCGTGCATCTGCTTGGCGGTGCGCCGGTCCTTGCGCGACTTGCGCTGCTCCGTCACCAGCCAGCCTGTCAGCTTCGCGGCATACGGGTCCAGCTTGCTTGGCCTTGATGGTGCCTGGAACTTGGGCTCAACAGTGCCCGCCCGCAGATACCTCCTGATGGTGTTGCGAGACAGCCCGGTCCGCCGTGAAATCTCGCGGATGGGCATCTTGTCCCGCAACGCCCAACGTCGAATGACGCTTGAAAAATCCTTGTCGATCACTCCAATAACCCCCGACAAATCCCGTCAGGGGCAAGGTTCCACATGGGTCAATTCTCAGTGACAATTTCGACTTCTGCTGGGTCAGCTCTGAGTGACATCCAACACACCTCAAGTTAGGACGAGTAAATTCAATGTAATCAGAAACTGCAATTCTATATCAAACGCTTGAAGAGACAGCTGCGGGGGAGGATTCGAAATCCATCACCCTGTCGATCAGCCCACGAACGAGCACTATGCGTTGGATATGTTAGCGCCGCCATCGTTTTCGGGCACATTTCTGAGGGAGATGTTTTCAGTTATTTGCCGGTGAGAGATGAGAAGATGAATCGCCTTGGAACTTGTTGGCGAGATCATTGGCACGCGGAATGTCAGTCCTTCCCAATGTAAGCGATAATCTTGCATCCGCAGAGAATGTCCGCGATCCGCCCCTGGTTTCGATCGAGCGGGCTCCGGTCTTGGTTCTCGCCTGAATGTCCGCTTCCGCGGTGCGGTCGGGGTGCCTTCGCAGAAGCAGCGAACGACCGCTTCCCGCCCTTCTAGCCAGGACAGATCACCATGCAGCGCCGGACGTGTGCGGTGACTACGACCCCTTGAATCAAACCATTCGCTCCCAAGAGCGATGACGCTTCGTGTATTCGTATCTGGTGTTGAGCCCAGTACCCCGGGAAGCCCTCGGGAGGCGTCACTCAGGTCTGATCTCGCGCTGATGGCGAGCAAGAAGCGTGACCAGTCTTCTGAAGGAAATCACCTTCTGGCGCTTGAGGTGGACGAGGCCCCGTTCGACCGGGTCGAGGTCAACGTCGTCTCCACAGACGCGAGCAATGGTGTCGGCGTAGACATCTGTTGCTGTGACGGGCACCTGACAATTTCTCTGACGCTGATATCGGCTGAGGATCGTAGCGACAACTTGCGTCGGCTTAATGGTCTTCATCGGAGTTCCCACCGCCTCTAAGCGAACTCGTGTCCAGGGTCTCACCATCGCAAGCCAGCCCCAATGCGCCATGCGCAGGCTCATACAGGGAGGCCACAACGGCCCTCCGCCGAATCCGCCGCTTCATGCCACGAACCGCACATTTCCTTCATACGCGAAAGGCGCCGGAGCAACAGCCCCAGCGCCTCCATCACTGTTTGACAGAGAGATGCCTAGGGGCACCAGGCGATACGTTTCGCCCTTGACACCCCTTGCGCAGACTTATGCTTCCGTTTGCGCATTCATCTGCTTTCTCTGACTATTCCGACACGCACTTTCAGCCACACTTGGAGTGGCCGCAGGAGGTGCAGGTCATGCAGCCCTCGACCATCTGAAGCGTGTACTGACCGCAGCTCGGGCAGGCCTTGCCGCGGTTGTGGCTGGTGCCACCGGCGTTCAGACCCACGACCGAAGCGGTCGGGTCGGTTTTCAGACCGAGGCCCTCGCCCGCAATGAAGCCTGTCTCGATCATGTGACGCTCGATCACGCCACCGATCGCGGCCAGCATCGAGGGGATGTACTTGCCCTTGATCCAGGCGCCGCCGCGCGGATCGAAGACCGCCTTCAGCTCCTCGACCACAAAGCTCACATCGCCGCCACGGCGGAACACGGCCGAGATCATCCGCGTCAGCGCGACGGTCCAGGCGTAGTGCTCCATGTTCTTGGAGTTGATGAAGACCTCGAAGGGACGGCGATGACCGCTGATCACGATGTCATTGATCGTGATGTAGATCGCATGCTCGCTGTCGGGCCACTTCAGCTTGTAGGTGTTGCCCTCAAGCGCCTGCGGACGATCCAGCGGATCGGCCATCTCCATGTAGACGACCTCGCCGCCCTCCTGGGGCATGGCGGGCTTGGCCTCTTCCTTGGAGTCGCTGACCGACAGGACCGAACCGGTGACATCGTTCGGGCGATAGGTCGTGCAGCCTTTGCAGCCCTGATCCCAGGCGGCCATGTAGACCTCCTTGAAGTCGTCAAAGCCGATGTCCTCGGGGCAGTTGATCGTCTTGGAGATGCTCGAGTCGATCCATTTCTGGGCTGCGGCCTGCATCTTGACGTGCTCCAGCGGGGCCAGCGTCTGGGCGTTGACGAAGTAGTCCGGCAGGGGCGCGTCGCCCTTGAGGTCCTTCCACATCTTCACCGCGTAATCGACGACCTTCTCTTCGGTGCGCGACCCGTCCTTCTGCAGAACCTTGCGAGTGTATTCATAGGCGAACACCGGCTCGATCCCCGAAGACACGTTGCCTGCATAGAGCGAGATCGTCCCCGTCGGCGCGATCGAGGTCAGCAGTGCGTTGCGGATGCCATGTTCGGCGACCGCTTCGCGCACGTCCTCGTCCATCTGCTGCATGGTGCCGGAGGCCAGGTAGGCATCCTTGTCGAACAGCGGGAACGCGCCCTTCTCCTTCGCGAGGTCCACGGAGGCGAGGTAGGAAGCGCGCGCAATCGCCCGCAGCCAGGCTTCGGTCTGGGCCGCAGCTTCGTCCGAGCCATAGCGCAGGCCGGTCATCAGCAGCGCATCGGCCAGGCCGGTGACGCCCAGACCGATCCGGCGCTTGGCTTCGGCCTCACGGCGCTGCGCTTCCAGCGGGAAGCCCGAGGCATCGACGGTATTGTCCATCATGCGGATCGCCATGCGCACCAGATCGTCCAGCGCGGCAATATCCAGCGCGGCGTTTTCGGTGAAGGGATCGCTGACCAGACGCGACAGGTTCACCGAGCCGAGCAGGCAGGCGCCGTAGGGCGGCAGAGGCTGCTCGCCACACGGGTTCGTCGCGGCGATCGTTTCGCAATAGGCCAGGTTGTTGGCTTGGTTGATGCGGTCGATGAAGATCACGCCCGGCTCGGCGTAATCATAGGTCGCCTGCATGATCGTGTTCCACAGATCGCGCGCCTGAAGGGTGTGATAGACCTTGTCGCCGAAGGTCAGTTCCCAAGGTCCATCGGCCTTGACTGCAGCCATGAACGGGTCGGTGATCAGCACGGACATGTTGAACATGCGCAACCGCGCCGGATCGCTTTTCGCGGCAATGAACTGTTCGATATCGGGGTGGTCGCAGCGCATCGTCGCCATCATCGCGCCACGGCGCGATCCCGCGCTCATGATCGTGCGGCACATCGCGTCCCAGACATCCATGAACGACAGCGGGCCAGAGGCATCTGCCGCCACGCCCTTCACATCCGCGCCCTTGGGGCGAATCGTGCTGAAGTCATAGCCGATGCCGCCGCCCTGCTGCATGGTCAGCGCGGCCTCTTTCAGCATGTCAAAGATGCCGCCCATGCTGTCGGGCACGGTGCCCATGACAAAGCAGTTGAACAGCGTCACACGGCGCGCGGTGCCGGCGCCTGCGGTGATCCGGCCTGCGGGCAGGAATTTGAAATCCTCCAGCGCGCCGTAAAAGCGGTCTTCCCAGGTGTCCTTGTCGTCCTCGACAGCGGCAAGGGCGCGCGCGATTCGGCGCCAGCTGTCCTCGACACTCCGGTCAACGGGTGTTCCATCCGCATCCTTGAAGCGGTATTTCATATCCCAGACTTGTTCGGCGATCGGGGCGGCAAAGCGGGTCATCACGATTCCTTTGGCAGAAGGCATGGTTGAAGCTGACAGAGAACGGCTTACTATGGTTTCAGGACTAGGGGCACAAGACACCCTAGCACTTTTTTCGGACCGCCAAAGCACTATATTTTGCGTCCCCACCCAGAAGCACCACAGCACCTTGAGAATATTATGCCCAAGACGAACCTTATAAAACTCAGTGTCGGCACCGAAAGCGTCGAGGATCTTGAGGCATGGCAGACCACTCCGATGGTGCGCACGGCCGATGGCAATGTCCGTCACGTCACCCGCATGTGGCCCAAGCGCGAAGATGACCTGCTCGACGGGGGCAGCATCTACTGGGTCATAAAGGGCCAGATTCAGGCTCGCCAGCGCTTTGTCAGGCTGGAGGAAGCCGATCACGGCGATGGCGTGCGCCGCTGCGCCTTCGTGCTGGAGCCTGAGCTGATCCGCGTCGCCCCTTCGACCAAGCGCCCGTTTCAGGGCTGGCGCTATCTCAAGCCCGAGGATTCGCCTGTCGATCTCTCCGGCACCCGCGCCGATGACGATGCCCTCCCGCCAGAGCTGAATGCCGCCCTCGCGGAAATCGGCGTGATCTGAGGCACTGGATCTGAGGCACTGGCCCAATTGCTGTGCAGCGCGAAACCGCCAACGCCCGAAATCCTGCGCGAATATTGACAGGCCGACACACGCCAGGGGTGAATATCGCCATCCCAAGCCGGAAAGCCCTGCCCATGTTCCCCGCGCCGAATCTCTTTGCCCTGTGGAAGGCCCCTCTGTCAGGCGACATCCTGCAGAACATTGAGCCGCGCCTGTTCTCCGAGGACATGGCCGGCTCGCCCGATATCGAGGAAGCGATCTTCAAGGATGTCGCCAGCTACGGCGCACAGCTTGGCAAGATCCTCGAGGCGCTGGAGACGCTCTCAGCCGCCACCGACACGCCCCTGCCCGCGATCCACGACCTGCGCATGGCGGTCGAGACCAAGAAGGCCGAGATGCAGTCGAAACTGGCCGAGCGCGCGACCACCGCTCTCGACAAGCTCAAGGCCGCAGACCCCGCCGCCCATGCCGCACTCCTGCGGGGCCGCGCGACGGACGGCTCCCCGACCTGAGCAGGCTGCCCCGTTAACACATGCACTTTGCGCCGATCACGCACCGCCCGGATACCGTTCAGATACCGACGCAATACCGACATCGCGATTTCGCGGTTTTCGCTGTTAACCATTGGTCGGACGGCTGGCCGCCACGCGCCTGCCGAGGGACGGCAGAGCCCCCACACGCCCCTGACGGAGCGCGCAGAGGCCCCCTGCCCGCTCCGTCAGTCCAGCCCCAGCCGCGCCACCAGCGCCGCCAATGTGGCGCGCTCCTCATCGGCCATCGCGGCCGCGCGCGAGCGGAACAGCGTCGCCTGGCTCTTCAGCATCAGACCGTCGCTGAGGATCTTGAGGTGGTTGGCCCGCAGCGTCTCACCCGTCGTGGTGATGTCGGCCACGGCCTCTGCCGTTTCGTTCTTCACGGTGCCCTCGGTCGCGCCCTGACTGTCGACCAGCTGGTAATCCGCGACGCCGTTTTCCTTCAGGAATTCGCGCACAAGCCTATGATATTTCGTCGCAATCCGCAGACGAAAGCCATGTTCCCGCCGGAAGGCCGCGGCCACCGCATCCAGATCATCAAGGCAGTCGACGTCGACCCAGGCCTGCGGCACAGCGATGATCAGATCGGCATTGCCAAATCCCAGCTCGGCCATTTCCTCGACCCGCTGTTCCCAGTGGCCCAGCTTTTCGCGCACCAGATCGGTGCCCGTGACGCCGAGGTGAATGCGCCCCTCGGTCAGCTCACGCGGGATTTCCCCGGCCGACAGCAGAACCAGCTCAACCCCTTCAATGCCTTCGACTTTCCCGGCGTATTCCCGGTCGGACCCGGCCCGCCCCAGCACCACGCCACGGGCGCGGAACCAGTCGAACGTCTTGTCCATCAACCGTCCCTTGGAGGGGACACCCAGCTTGATGCTCATGACCAGCCTCCCAACTCGACAACCATGCCGGGACGGATCACGCCCCCGACAGCGGGAATGCCCTCGGGCCGCCCCTCGGCACGCCCCAGCACCCGCGTCAGCGCGTCATAGCGCCCGCCGGTGGCCACAGGCGGCAGATCCGGCCGCCCTTCGACCACGAAGCCAAAGACGAAACCGTCGTAATATTCCATGTGTGTGCGCCCGAAAGCAGCCTCGAACTCCAGCGCCTCGACGTCAATGCCATGCGCGGCCATCGCCTCCATGCGCCGCGCAAGTCGTTCCACAGCCTGCAAAATCGCCGGCATGTCGACAGCTATGTCGCGCAACTGCTCGAGCGCGAAGGGCAGAGTCTCACGCACCTTCAGGATCGCTTCGATCAGCATGACGTCGCTGTTGGGGATCGGTGGCGTTGCGGCATCGACGCGCAGCGCATTGATCCGCGCGGCGACCTCTTCACGGCTGCGCATCCCGATTTCCGGCCCGGCATTGCGGAACGGATCGTCCGCAGCCAGCAGCACCTTGCGCGCCACAGGCACCGGATGGCGCCCCGCATATCGCTCCAACAGCGCCCGGAAGCGAGCCGGCCGCCAGATGTGCCGCCAGAGCGCGGCTTTGCGCGCCTCCGACGTCTCCAGCCCCTCGACCGCAGCCATCAGAATCCCGATATCCCCCGTCGTCGCCTTCAGGTTCAGCGGCGCCACGGCCTGCTGCACACGGGCGAAGACTTCGGCATCGGCAGCGGCCGGGTCCGTTCCGTCAAAGATTTCGAAACCAACCTGCATATATTCATTGGCGCGGGCCTCGTCTTCTTCCTGACGGCGGAACACTTCGCCCGCATAGGTATAGCGCGCCGGTTCGGCCCCTTGCGCCATGTGCATTTGCACCACCGGCACCGTGAAATCCGGGCGCAGCATCTGCTCGCCCCGCAGAATGTCGGAGGTGGTATAGGCGCGGGCACGAATATCCTCGCCGTAAAGATCCAGCAGCGCGCTGGCAGACAGCAGCACAGGCGCCTCAACAGGCACGGCGCCCGCTGCCTCAAAGCCCTCACGCAGGGCCGCAGCGCAGGCTTTCACCTGCGCCTTTTCGGGAGTGCGATTGCCCATGGTTCAGCCCTGCCCTTCCAGGATGTCCCGGATCTTCGCGACCAGCTGATCGCGCGGCACCTCGTATTGCGAGGGGCGCTCTTTCCATTCTTCCAGCGTCGCGTTCTCGGCGATCTTCGCGCCCAGGATCAGATCCTTGACCTGAACAACACCACGGGCCTTCTCGTCCGCCCCTTCGATAACAGCTGCAGGCGAGCCGCGTTTGTCCGCGTATTTCAACTGGTTGCCGAAGTTCTTCGGGTTACCAAGATAGACCTCGGCGCGAATACCGGCCTCGCGCAGCTCAGCCACGATGCTCTGGTAGTCGGCCATCCGCTCGCGATCCATCACCGTGACAACGACGGGACCGGCTGCGTCAGAGGCAATTCGCCCCTTGGCATGCAGCGCCGCCAGAAGCCGGTCGACCCCGATCGAGACACCGGTCGCAGGCACGGATTGCCCGGTGAAGCGCTTGACCAGATCGTCATAGCGCCCGCCACCCGCGACCGAGCCAAACTGCCGTTTGCGGCCCTTTTCGTCGAGGATTTCGAACGTGAGCTCAGCCTCGAAAACCGGGCCCGTGTAGTAGCCGAGGCCGCGCACGACAGACGGGTCGATCTCGATCCGGTCGGTGCCGTAGCCTTGGGCCGCAAGCAGATCGGCCATCTCGGCGAGTTCGGCCACGCCTTCGGCACCAACCTCAGACGTGCCAATAGCGGCGCGCAGATTGTCCAGCGTTTCCGTGGCGTTGACCCCCTTGGAGGTGAGAAAGGCGAGCACTGGATCAGCCTGTTCAGGGGCAAGGCCGACACCGTCGATATAGGCGCCCGAAGCGTCGAGGCGGCCCTTGCCAAGCAGCGCGCGGACACCGCTTTCGCCGACCTTGTCGAACTTGTCGATGGTGCGCAGAACGGCGTCGCGTTGGGTGTCCTCGGACAGGCCCATGGCTTCGAGCACGCCGTTCAGGACCTTGCGGTTGTTGACGCGGATCAGGTAGTCGCCGCGTGGGATGCCAACGGCCTCAAGGCAATCGGCGAGCATGGCGCAGATCTCGGAATCAGCGGCGACGGAGGGTGCGCCGACGGTATCCGCATCGCATTGATAAAACTGGCGGAATCGACCCGGCCCCGGCTTCTCGTTGCGCCAGACAGGCCCCATCGCGTAGCGGCGATAGGGGGTCGGCAGGTCGTTGCGGTGCTGGGCGTAGACACGGGCAAGGGGGGCGGTCAGGTCGTAGCGCAGGGCGAGCCAGTCGCCGTTGCCCTCCTCCTCGCCCTCTTGCCAGGCGAAGACGCCTTCGTTCGGGCGGTCGACGTCGGGGAGGAATTTCCCAAGCGCTTCAACGGTTTCCACGGCGGAGCTTTCCAGCGCGTCAAAGCCGTAGCGATGATAGACGCCGGCAATGGTCCGCAACATGTCTGTCCGTTCCGTTACCTGCGTGCCGAAGTAATCCCGGAAGCCCTTGGGGGTCTCCGCCTTCGGACGCGGTGCTTTTTTCACCTTGGCCATCGCTTGATCCTTGCCCTTTGGAGTGCGCCCGGGGCATAGCCCATGGGGCCGAAGGGGGCAAGCGTGCCCGAGAGGGCCGGGCCCCTTATGCGCGACGCGCCCGGCGGGCTTGCGCCCAGCCAACACAAAGGCTGGTCGACCCGGAGCCTGATTATGCTAGATATGCCCCGTCGCGCCCCCAGCGGCGACACAAACCGGAGGACAGCACGTGCAGGAAATCGAAGAAAAGATGGCGCATCTGATCCGTGCAGTCGACGATCTGTCCGATACGGTGGCCCGTCAGCAGGGGGAAATCGACGTGCTGACGAGGCGGGTGCAGATGCTGATGCAGCGCGAAGCAACGCGCGAGTCCGAGGGTGGTGCGGCGATCTTTACCGGATCGGAAAAGCCACCCCACTACTGAGACCGCCCTGCCCTGCCAACCCTCTGAAACCGCCGGTTTTTGATGTCGGTATTGCGTCGGTATCTGAACGGTATCCGGGCGGTTCAACCTGTAGGGACAGCGGCCACGGCATCCGCCAGATCTGCGCAGGGGCACCACTGCGGCCAGGCGCCGACTGGGTGTGACACCAGACGGCGCAGGAATCGCGCAGGAATCGCAGAGTGGAAGGCAGGCGACGCGGCCTCAGATCTCCTCGACCGAGAGGACGCCGGGCAGGCTCTTGATCGCGCCCTTGATCTCGGGCGTGACCGGAAAGCCGTCGTTGATCTTGACGTCGACCTCGCCCCCGCCGGGCAGCGATGAGTTGACCAGACAGAATTGGATCGGCCCCTTCTGCACGCCGCGCACAGTGTCGCGGGCGCGCAGCAGCACGTCATGCACCGCGCGGATCTCTCGGGTTTCGTTCATGTAGATCTTCAGACCGATCGCGCCGGCATCCGCGACGACGCCGTCCATCGCCACGATGCCGCGCGCCAGCAGCTTGAGCTGGTCACTCTCCAGCGTCGCCTCGACCGTCAGCACCACCTTGGAGCCGTTGACGAGGAAATCGCGGCTGGCCTCCAGCGTGTCGGAGAAGATCGTGATCTCGTAGCCGCCGGTCGGGTCGGAGAGTTGCGCGAAGGCAAAGCGGTTGCCGCGCGCCGATTTACGCTCCTGACAGCCGGTGACAATGCCGCACATCTTGGCGACCATGGCACCGCCTTCGGCAAGACGCGTGACCTCGTCGAGGGTCTTGACGTCCTTGCGCTTCAGCGCGCCCATGTAGTCATCCAGCGGGTGACCGGAGAGGTAGAAGCCGATGGCCTTGAACTCTTCGGTCAGGCGTTCGGCGGGCAGCCAGTCCTGCACGGGCGAGAGGCGCGGTTCGGGCAGGTCATCGCCCGCCTCGCCGAACAGCGACACCTGAGAGGAGGTCTTCTGGTCCCAGAAGGCGGCGGAGTATTGCACCAGCCCATCGAGACTGTCGAAGACGCGGCGGCGGTTGCGGTCCAGCTCGTCAAAGGCACCGGCGCGGGCCAGCATTTCCAGCGGGCGCTTGCCGACCTTCTTGAGCTCGACCCGGCGGGCGACGTCAAAGAGGTTGGCGAAGGGTTTGCCGGCGCGCCCCTCGACGATCATCTTCATCGCCTCGACGCCGACGTTCTTGAGGGCGCCCAGCGCATAGACGAGCGCGCCATCGACCACCTTGAAGGTCGCATCCGAGCGGTTCACGCAGGGGGGCACATACGGCAGCTTGAGGCCCTTCTTCACCTCCTGGAAATAGATCGTCAGCTTGTCGGTGAGGTGGATATCGCAATTCATCACCCCGGCCATGAACTCGACCGGGTGGTTCGCCTTCAGCCAGGCCGTCTGATAGCTGACGACGGCATAGGCGGCGGCGTGGGATTTGTTGAAGCCGTAGTTGGCGAATTTTTCCAGAAGGTCGAAGACCTCGGTCGCCTTCTTCTTGTCGACACCGTTTTCGGCGGCACCTTTTTCGAACTTCGGGCGCTCGGCGTCCATCGCCTCCTTGATCTTCTTACCCATGGCGCGGCGCAACAGGTCAGCGCCGCCGAGGCTGTAGCCCGCCATGACCTGCGCGATCTGCATCACCTGTTCCTGGTAGACGATGATGCCTTGAGTTTCGGCGAGGATGTAGTCGATGGTGGGGTGGACCGAGGTGATCTCCTTCAGCCCGTTCTTGACCTCGCAATAGGTCGGGATGTTCTCCATCGGGCCGGGACGGTAGAGCGCGACGAGGGCGACGATATCCTCGATACAGGTCGGCTTCATCTGTTTCAGGGCATCCATCATGCCCGTCGATTCCACCTGAAACACCGCAACCGTCTTGGCGCGGGCGTAGAGGTCGTAGGTGCGTTCGTCATCCAGCGGAATCAGGTTGATCTGGTTCTCGCCGCCCGGCGCCGGGTCATAGAGGTGACGGCCATCGGCAGCGGTGTGCAGGTCGCGCCCGCCGGAGTGGATCTGGGCAATGGCGTTCTGGATCACGGTCAGGGTTTTCAGGCCGAGAAAGTCGAATTTGACCAGACCGGCCTGCTCCACCCATTTCATGTTGAACTGCGTCGCAGGCATGTCCGAGCGGGGATCCTGATAGAGCGGCACCAGCTCATCAATCGGTCGGTCGCCGATCACCACACCGGCGGCGTGGGTGGAAGCGTTGCGCAGCAGCCCCTCGACCTTCATGCCGTACTTCAGCAGGCGGTCGACAACCTCTTCGTTGCGGGCCTCTTCGCGCAGGCGGTCTTCCTGGATCAGGGCCTGCTCGATGGAGACGGGTTTGACGCCCTCGACCGGGATCATCTTGGACAGGCGGTCGACCTGGCCATAGGGCATTTGCAGCACGCGGCCGATATCGCGCACGGCGGCCTTGGAGAGCAGCGCACCGAAGGTGATGATCTGGCCGACCTTGTCGCGGCCGTACTTCTGCTGGACGTAGCGGATGACTTCTTCGCGCCGGTCCATGCAGAAGTCGATGTCGAAGTCGGGCATGGAGACCCGCTCGGGGTTGAGGAACCGCTCGAACAGAAGGGAATAGCGCAGGGGGTCAAGGTCGGTGACCGTCAGCGCGTAGGCGACGAGTGAGCCTGCCCCCGAGCCACGACCGGGGCCGACGGGGATGTCGTGATCCTTGGCCCATTTGATGAAGTCGGCAACGATCAGGAAGTAGCCGGGGAACCCCATGCCCTCGATGATGTCGAGCTCGAAGTCGAGGCGCTTCTGGTACTCCTCCACCGTCACCGCATGGGGGATCACGGAGAGGCGCTGTTGCAACCCCTCGTTGGCCTGACGGCGCAGTTCCTGCACCTCGTCATCGGCGAATTTCGGCAGGATCGGATCGCGGCGATAGGCCATGAAGGCGCAGCGGCGGGCGATCTCGACCGTGTTGTCAATAGCCTCGGGGAGGTCGGCGAAGAGGGTGACCATCTCCTGCTGGGACTTGAAGTAGTGCTGACGGGTCAGGCGTCGGCGGGGCTGCTGCTGGTCGACATAGGCGCCCTCGGCGATGCAGATCAGGGCATCGTGGGCCTCGTACATGTCCGGCGTCGGGAAATAGACGTCGTTGGTGGCGACAAGCGGCAGGTCCATCGCATAGGCCATCTCGACAAAGCCGCGCTCGGTCAGGCGTTCCTTTTCGGGCTGGCCGTCTTCGTCCGGGTGGCGCTGCAGTTCGATGTAGAGACGATCCGGAAAGGCGCGCGCGAGGCGCTGCATCAGGTCCTGCGCATCGGGACGGTGCCCGGCCTGCAGCATCTGCCCCACGGGGCCATCGGGGCCGCCGGTGAGGCAGATGAGGCCGTCGGAATGGGCCTCAAGCTCCTCCAGCGTGACCTGCGGGATCTGGCCGTTGTTGTCGAGATAGAGGCAGGAGTTGAGCTTCATCAGATGCTCGTACCCGGTCTCGTTCTGGGCCAGCAGAACCATGGGGGACGGCGCGTGCTGCTTTTCACCGGGCTGGGCGTCATGCCAGCCGATATCGACCTGACAGCCGATGATCGGCTGCACCCCTGCCCCGGCGGCGGTGACGGAAAACTCCAGCGCGGCGAACATGTTGTTGGTGTCGGTCATGGCGACGGCGGGCATTCCGGCCTTCTCGCACATGCCCGACAGCTTCTTCAGGCGCACGGCACCTTCCAGAAGCGAATATTCGGTATGGACGCGCAGGTGAATGAATCGGGGGGAGGTGCTCATGCCCGCGATCCTAAGCCTGCGCTGCCTCCCCAGCAAGAAGGCCCAAGGGGAAACAGGCGCAGCGGGCGCGGCTTTTGGCTTGATGCGCGAAAGGGTGCCCGCCATAGTCGAGCGGATCGCAAATCGCCCTCCTCAGGCGTGTGCGCGCGCAACAGAAAGCCCAAGCTGATGACATCTGATCTGGACCTGCATCTGACCCGCACGATTCCCGCCAGCCCCGATGCGGTCTGGCGCTGCTGGACCGATCCGGCGCTGCTGATGCAGTGGTTCACACCAGCCCCCGTGGAAACCGTCGAGGCGGTGATCGAGCCGCGCAGCGGCGGGCGATTCTACACCAAGATGCGCCTGCCCGATGGCACCGAGATCGCCTCGGAAGGCTGTGTTCTGGCGGCGGACCCGGGGCGTTTGCTGAGCTTTACCGACGCGCTTGGGGCGGGGTTTCGCCCGACCGGCGCAGGCTTCATGACCGCCATCGTCACCTTTGATGCGGTGGCGGCCGGCACGCGCTACAGCGCGATGCTGCTGCATGCCAGTTCCGAGGAACGCGCCCGCCACGAAGAGATGGGGTTTCACGAAGGCTGGGGCGCGGCGGCAAATCAACTGTCGGATCTGGCAAAAAAGATTAGCGGATAGGCCTTTTTGTCCAATTGGTTGCCGTTGCAGTTTACGGGGGCTTGCCAAGCCGCGGGCCACAGGGTTTTTTAGGACAAAAGAAATATATAACGCCGCTTTTCTTACGCCGCATCGGGAAAGCATTCAGGGCGCCAAGGGTAACGCGGCGGATGATAGCATATGACACTCTCCTTTCACCTGAACGGAGAACGCGTGGACATCCCGGATGTACACGCGACGACCACTCTGCTGGACTGGCTGCGCACCGAGCGCGGGCTGACCGGCACCAAGGAAGGCTGTAACGAGGGCGATTGTGGCGCTTGCACGGTGATGGTCACCGGCGAGGACGGGCCGCGCGCCCTGAACGCCTGCATCCTGTTCCTGCCCCAGCTTCAGGGCCGCGCTGTCACCACCGTCGAGGGGCTAAAGCAGGGCGACGCGCTGCATCCGGTGCAACAGGCGATGATCGACAAGCACGGCTCGCAATGCGGCTTCTGCACGCCGGGCATCACCATGTCGCTGGCGACGGCGCATCTGGCAGGCTCGGACGCGCATGACCTGACGCTGGCGGGCAACCTCTGCCGCTGCACCGGCTATGCGCCGATCATCCGCGCCGCCGAAGAAGCCTTTGCCCACCCCGCCCCGGCGCATCTGCCCAAGACCTTTGTGATGCCCGATGAGGCTGAGGGCTCTGGCCCGTTCCAGCCGCGCAGCGCCGATGCGCTGGCGGCGTGGTATGTCGATCACCCGGAGGCGACGCTGATCGCGGGGGCTACCGATCTGGGGCTGCATGTCACCAAGGGCATGCGGGACCTGGGCGAAGTGGCGTTTCTGAACCGCTGCTCGGACCTCAAGGGCGTCGAGATTGGCGAGGGCGAGATCCGCGTTGGCGCGATGACCTCGCTGACGGATTTTCTGGCGGCGATTGCGCCGCTGCATCCCGGTCTGGCCGGTATGCTGCGCCGGTTTGGCTCGGTTCAGGTGAGGAATGCCGCGACCGTCGGGGGCAATATCGCCAACGGCTCGCCCATCGGGGACAGCCCGCCGGCGCTGATCGCGCTTGGTGCGGTGCTGCATCTGCGGCGTGGCGACGTGCGGCGCTCGCTGCCGCTGGAGGACTTCTTTGTCGCCTACGGCAAGCAGGACCGTCAGCCGGGCGAGTTCGTCGAGGCGGTGAGCTTTCCACGGCAGGCGGACCGGATCGCGGCCTACAAGCTGAGCAAGCGGCTGGATCAAGATATCTCGGCTGTCTGTGGCTGCTTCAATATCGTGGTTGAAGGCGGACGCGTGGCCTCTGCCCGGATTGCCTTTGGGGGTATGGCGGCGACGCCGAAACGTGCGACGGCTGTCGAGGCGGCGATCACCGGGCAGCTGTGGGACGAGAGCATTCTGGGGCTGGCGCAGGACGCATGGGCGCAGGACTTTCAGCCGCTCTCGGACATGCGGGCCTCGGCAGCCTATCGGTTGGAGGGCGCGCGCGGCATGTTCGCGCGCTACCTGCTGGCCGACATGGGCGAAGTCACGGATATTGCGGAGGTTTCGGCATGAACGACCAGGTGCGCAAACCCCTGCCCCACGACGCCGCCCGTCTGCATGTGACCGGCGAGGCGCGCTATATCGACGATATCCCGACGCCGGCGAACTGCCTGCATCTGGCGTTCGGCGTCTCGCCCGTTGCGCGCGGCGTGATCACCTCGCTGGACCTTGACCCCGTGCGCGTGGCGCCGGGTGTGGTGGCGGTGCTGCTGGCGGCGGATCTGCCGTTCGAGAACGACACCTCGGCCGGGGCCCATGATGAGCCGCTGCTGGCGGTGGAGCGTGTGAACTTTGTCGGTCAGCCGATCTTTCTGGTGGCTGCGACCAGTCATCATGCGGCACGCTTTGCCGCGCGTCAGGCGGTGATGGCGTTTGACGAGGAAGAGCCGATCCTGACGATCGAGGCGGCGCTGGCCGCTGACAGCCGGTTCGAGGAAGGTCCGCGAGTTTACGCCAAGGGCGACGCGGCGGCGGCGATCGCTGCGGCGCCGAAACGCCTGACGGGTCGGATCGAGATGGGCGGTCAGGAGCATTTCTATCTGGAGGGGCAAGCCGCGCTGGCGATGCCGCAGGAGGGCGGCGACATGATCGTCTCCTCCTCCACCCAGCACCCGACCGAGATCCAGCATAAGGTGGCCGAGGCAATCGGCAAGCCGATGCATGCGGTGCGCGTCGAGACGCGTCGTATGGGCGGTGGCTTCGGCGGCAAGGAGAGCCAGGGCAACCCGCTCGCCGTGGCCTGCGCCGTGGTGGCGCGCCAGACCGGACGGCCTGCGAAGATGCGCTATGACCGCGATGACGACATGATCATCACCGGCAAGCGGCATGATTTCCGGATCGATTATGCGGTGGGCTTCGACGAGACGGGCCGTATCCATGGTGTTGATTTCGTGCAATATACCCGGTGTGGGTGGAGCCAGGACCTGTCCTTGGCCGTTGCGGACCGCGCGATGCTGCATGCGGACAACGCCTATCTGCTGGAGAATGCGCGGATTGAGAGTCATCGGCTGAAGACCAATATGTGCTCGGCCACCGCTTATCGCGGGTTCGGCGGGCCGCAGGGCGTCGTCGGGATCGAGCGGGTGGTGGATCATATCGCGCATGAACTGGGGCTGGACCCGGTGAAGGTGCGGCAGGTGAACTATTATGCGGATGCGCCTGTGGGCGGTGTCGTCGGGGGCGCTGCCCCCGCGGCAGAGCCGCTCCCCCGGGATATTTCCAACAGGGAAACACAGGAAGATGTGACCTCGCGTGGGGCGGCGGGGGCGTTTCCGGTGGAGGGTGCGGCTGTCAAAGCGAAAGGCGGACAGACGACACCGTATGGGCAGGAGGTTGTCGACTTTCTGCTGGGGCGGTTGACGGAGCGGTTCCTGGAGACGTCGGACTATGCGGCGCGGCGGGCGGCGGTTGATGAGTGGAATGACAGCCATCCGGTGCTGAAGAAGGGCCTTGGGTTTTCGCCGGTGAAGTTCGGGATCTCGTTCACGCTGACGCATCTCAATCAGGCGGGGGCTTTGGTGCATGTGTATCAGGACGGCTCGGTGCATCTGAACCATGGTGGGACGGAGATGGGACAGGGGTTGTTCCTGAAGGTTGCGCAGGTGGCGGCGAGCCGGTTCGGGATTGATCTGGGCGACGTGAAGATCACCGCGACGGATACGGCGAAGGTGCCGAATACCTCGGCCACGGCGGCCTCGAGCGGGACCGATCTGAACGGGATGGCGGTACAGGCGGCCTGCGACACCATACGCGACCGGATTGCCGGCGTGGTGGCGGAGCTGCATCAGGTGGCCGTGGAGACCGTGCGTTTTGAGGGTGGCATGGTGCTGGCGGGGGGCAATGAGATGACCTTCGCGAAGGCTGCGCAGCTGGCTTATGAAGCTCAGGTGAGCCTGTCGGCCACCGGGCATTATAAGACGCCGGACCTCGCCTGGGACCGGATCAGGGGGGCGGGGCGGCCGTTCTTCTACTTTGCCCATGGCGCGGCCCTGACCGAGGTGGTGGTTGACACGCTGACCGGGGAGTACCGCATTCTGCGCGCCGATATTCTGCATGACGCGGGCAGCAGCCTGAACCCGGCGATTGATATCGGGCAGATTGAGGGCGGCTATGTGCAAGGGGCGGGCTGGCTGACCACGGAGGAGCTGGTCTGGGACGGCAAGGGGCAACTGCGCACCCATGCGCCCTCGACCTACAAAATCCCGGCCTGTGGCGACCGGCCTCGGGTGTTCAACGTCGATCTGTGGGATGAGCCGAACCCGGCGGCGACGATCTATCGCTCGAAAGCCGTGGGGGAGCCGCCGTTCATGCATGGTGTTTCGGCCCTGATGGCGCTGTCGGATGCGGTGGCAGCCTGCGGCACTGCCTATCCGGCGCTGGATGCCCCGGCGACGCCCGAGAGGGTGTTGGCCGCTGTAAAGCGGGTGCGCGGTGTTTGATCTGGTCGGCCTGCGCAGCGCCGTGGCGCAGGCGGGCCGCGTCGTACGGGTGGTCGTGGCGCAGACGCGCGGCTCGGTTCCCCGGGAGGCGGGCGCGGCGATGCTGGTGGGCGAGACCCTGTTTCAGGGCACCATCGGCGGCGGCACGCTGGAGCATGAGGCGATGCTGCGGGCGCGGGAGATGCTGGGGGCGGACGCGGACCGGCTCGAAAAACGCGCCCTCGGGCCCGATCTGGGGCAATGCTGTGGCGGGGCGGTGACGCTGCTTTATGAGGTTTACGACTCCGTGCGGGTGGCGGCGTTGGATGAGGTTGTGATTGCGCGGGGGGCGGGTGATATGCCCTTTGCCGTCAAGCGGGTGCTGGCGGGGGCGCGGTCCGGCAATCTGCCGCGCGCGCAGCTGATCGAGGGCTGGATGGTCGAGCCGGTGGCGCGCCCGAGCCGCGAGGTCTGGGTCTGGGGTGCGGGGCATGTCGGGCGGGCGATCGTCGCCGTGCTGGCGCCCCTGCCCGGCTTTGCGATCACATGGGTCGATACCGGGGCGGGGCGGTTTCCCGAGGTGATTCCGGAAGGGGTGACGATGCTGCCCGCTGTCGATCCGGCGCTGTTGGCGGCGCATGCGCCGCGCGCGGCGGAGCATCTGATCCTGACCTATTCCCATGCGCTGGATCTGGCGCTGTGTGATACCCTGTTGGGGCGCGGGTTTGCGCGCTGTGGATTGATCGGGTCCGCCAGCAAGTGGGCGCGGTTTCGCAAACGGCTGGCGGGCATGGGCCATGATCCTGCCCGTATTGCGAGCATCGACTGCCCGATTGGCGCACCGGAGCTCGGCAAACATCCGCAAGAGATTGCCGTGGGCGTAGCCGCTGCGCTACTGAGGCAATCGGCGCGACAAGACGCATCAAGGCCCGGAGAGGTCAACAAGGCCGTACAGGCCAAGAAGAGCCGCGATGGCGGATAGGGAACGGTAGGGTGACGGGGAAACTTCTTTCAATCAGGGGCCTGACGAAGGCCTATCCGGGCGTGGTCGCCAACAGCGACGTGTCCTTCGATATCGAGCCGGGCGAAGTGCATGCTCTGCTGGGGGAAAACGGCGCCGGGAAATCGACGCTGGTCAAGATGATTTACGGGCTGGTGAAGCCCGACAGCGGCCACATGGTACTGCAGGGGCGCGAATATACCCCGGCTGAGCCGCAGGCGGCGCGCGCCGCTGGCGTGGCGATGGTGTTTCAGCACTTTTCGCTGTTTGACGCGCTGAACGTGGCGGAGAATGTCGCGCTCGGGATGGCGAACCCTCCGAAAACCAGTGAGCTGGCGGCGAAGATCACCGATGTCTCCGAACAGTATGGCTTGCCGCTGGATCCGTGGAAGATCGTCGGCGATCTGTCGGCGGGCGAACGTCAGCGGGTCGAGATCATCCGCTGCCTGCTGCAGGACCCGAAGCTGCTGATCATGGACGAGCCGACCTCGGTGCTGACGCCGCAGGAGGTGGAGATCCTGTTCGCCACCCTGCGCAAGCTGAAGGCCGAGGGGACCTCGATCCTCTATATCTCGCACAAACTGGAGGAGATCCGGGCCTTGTGTGACGAGGCGACGATCCTGCGTCTGGGCAAGAAGGTCGGCACCTGCGTGCCGCGCGACACCTCTGCCGCGCAGATGGCCGAGCTGATGGTGGGCAGCGAGCTGCACCGCCCCGAGCGCGCGGCGACGGTGCCAGGCGCGGTGCGGCTGGCGCTGCGCGGGCTGTCGGTGACATCGCCGGGGCAGTTCGGGACGTCGCTGAAGGACATCTCGCTCGAGGTGCGTGCGGGCGAGGTACTGGGGCTGGCGGGAGTGGCTGGCAACGGTCAGGACGAGCTGCTGGCGGCGCTGGCCGGCGAGATTCTGGCGAAACCGGGGATGGTGGTGCTGGATGGCGCCGAGATCGGTGCCAAGGGCCCCGGCGCGCGGCGCAAGATGGGGTTGCTGACGGCGCCCGAGGAACGTCTGGGCCATGCGGCGGCGCCGAATATGAGCCTGACCGAGAACGCCCTGCTGACCGGCGCCGAGCGCGAAGCGCTGATGCAGAACGGGTTTCTGAAATGGGGCAAGGCGAAGAGCTTTGCCGAGGCGATCATCAAGCGTTTCGATGTGCGCACCCCGGGGCCGGAGACGGCAGCGCGGGCGCTTTCCGGGGGCAACCTGCAGAAATTCGTCATTGGCCGCGAGGTCATGCAACGCCCAGATGTGCTGGTGGTGAACCAGCCGACCTGGGGGGTCGATGCCTCGGCTGCGGCGGTGATCCGGCAGGCCTTGCTGGACCTGGCCGTGGGTGGCGCGGCGATCGTGGTGATCAGCCAGGATCTGGACGAGCTGATGGAGGTTGCGGACAATTTCGCGGCGCTGAACGAGGGGCGTCTGTCGGAGATCCGGCCCGCCAAGGGGCTGAGCATGGAAGAGATCGGCCTGATGATGGGCGGCGCGCACGGGCTGGAGGTGGCGCATGCGTGATCGCATCTGTGCGCGGGCTGAGGCGGCGGGAGCCTCCGGCGGGAATATGATGAGCAAGAAGAAGTTTGGGGGGCGCGCGGGATGCTGACGCTGGAGAAACGGCCGCAGCCGTCCAAGGCGCTGTCTTATATCACGCCGGTGCTGGCAGTGATCGTGACGATGATTGCGGGGGGGCTGCTGTTTGCCGCCCTTGGCAAGGATCCGGTCGTGGCGATCCGCACGATCTTCTGGGAGCCGCTGTTTGGCGAGTTTGCCAGTTATTATCGCCCGCAGTTGCTGGTGAAAGGTGGACCGCTGATCCTGATCGCGCTGGGGCTGAGCCTGGGGTTTCGTGCCGGGATCTGGAACATCGGCGCCGAGGGGCAGTATATCATCGGCGCCATTTGTGGCGCGGGGGTGGCGCTGGCCTTCTATCCGCTTGACGCCTGGTACATCTTTCCGCTGATGGTGATCGCGGGGGCACTGGGGGGCTGGGCCTGGGCGATGATCCCGGCGATCCTGAAGGTGAAATTCGGCACCAACGAGATCCTCGTGTCGCTGATGCTGGTCTATGTCGCCGAGCAGTTGCTGGCCTCGATGGCACTGGGGCTGATGAAGAACCCCGAAGGCTATGGCTTTCCGGGATCGCGCAATCTGCAGCAGTATCCGGCGGCCTTCAACGGTGAGCTGATTGCCGGGACGGGCATGCACTGGGGCGTGGCGGCGGCGTTTATCGCGGCGATCTTCAGCTATATCCTGCTGAACCGGCATATCCTGGGCTTTCAGATCCGTCTGACCGGAGAGGCACCACGGGCGGCGAAGTTCTCGGGTGTGAAACCGGCGCGGCTGGTGCTGATCTGCATGGGCGTGGCCGGAGCACTTGCGGGCATGGCGGGGATGTTCGAGGTGGCGGGCCCCTCGGGACAGATCACCCTCAGCTTCAACGTCGGGTATGGCTTTACCGCGATCATCGTCGCCTTTCTGGGGCGTTTGCATCCCGTAGGCATCATTCTGGCGGGGCTGCTGATGGCGCTGACCTATATCGGCGGCGACGTGGCGCAGAGCCGGTTGCAGCTGCCGGCGGCCGCCATCCAGATGGTGCAGGGGATGCTGCTGTTCTTCCTGCTCGCCGTCGATGTGCTGACGAATTACCGTATCAAGATGACCAAGAGGGAGGTGGCGTGATGGATCTGAGCGCAATCAATCCGATCCTGCTGCTGGCCTCGCTGATGGTGGCGGCCACGGCCGTGATGATCGCGGCCTTGGGAGAGCTGATCGTCGAACGCGCCGGGGTGCTGAACCTTGGGGTCGAGGGGATGATGATCACCGGGGCGATCATCGGCTTTGCCGCCGCGGTGCACAGTGGCTCGCCCGCCGTGGGCTTTGTTGCGGCGGCGGTGGGGGGCGCGGGGCTGTCGCTGCTGTTTGCCCTGCTGACGCAGGTGGCGCTGGCCAATCAGGTGGCCAGTGGTCTGGCGCTGACGCTGTTCGGGCTGGGCCTGTCGTCGCTGATCGGTCAGGGCTATGTCGGGATCAAGCCGCCGGTCATTCCCAAGCTGAACATCCCGCTGCTGAGCGATATTCCCGTGCTTGGGCCGATCCTGTTCCGCCACGATATGGTGGTCTATTTCGGCATCCTTCTGGTGGTGCTGGTCTGGCTGTTCCTGAAATACACCCGCGCCGGGCTGGTGCTGCGCGCCGTGGGCGAAAACCACGAGGCGGCCCATGCGCTCGGCTACAAGGTGGTGCGGATCCGGGTGCTGGCGATCATGTTCGGCGGGGCCTGCGCCGGGGTCGGCGGGGCCTATGTCAGTCTGGTGCGCGTGCCGCAATGGACCGAAGGCATGACCGCCGGTGTCGGCTGGATCGCCCTCGCTCTGGTGGTCTTTGCCAGCTGGAAGCCCTGGCGCGTGCTGCTGGGTGCCTATCTTTTTGGCGGTGTCACCGTGTTGCAGCTTAATCTGCAGGCGGCAGGTATTGCGATTCCCGTCGAATACCTTTCCATGTCACCCTACCTGATCACGATCATCGTTCTGGTGATCATGTCCAACCGCCGCAGCGCCTCTCCGGCCTCGCTCGGCAAGACGTTCCACGCGGCCCAATGAGGCCGCACAAAACTCGGGCGGCAAAACGCCGTCATTCTAATGGGGAGAACATCATGAAAATGAAGAAAAGAAGCTTTCTTGCAGGCACCGCCATGGCGCTTGGCCTGGCTGCCACCGGCGCCTGGGCACAGGACGACAAGGTCAAGGTCGGCTTTGTCTACGTCGGCCCGATCAACGATGGCGGCTGGACCCAGCACCACCACGAGAGCGCCCTGAAGATGGTCGAGACCATCGGCGCCGACAAGGTTGACATGGTCTATCAGGAAAACGTGGCCGAGGGCCCGGATTCTGAGCGCGCGATGACCCAGATGGCGCTGGAGGGGGCGGACCTGATCTTCACGACCTCCTTTGGCTACATGGACCCGACGATCAACGTCGCCGCCAAGTTCCCGAACGTGAAGTTCGAACATGCGACCGGCTACAAGACGGCTCCGAACGTCTCGGCCTATTCGGCACGTTTTTATGAAGGCCGCGCCGTCATGGGCACCATTGCGGGCCGCATGACCAAGAGCAACATCATCGGCTATATCGCGTCGGTGCCGATCCCCGAAGTCGTGCGCGGCATCAACTCGTCCTATATCCACGCCAAGAAGGTGAACCCGGACGTCCAGTTCAAGGTCATCTGGCTCTACACCTGGATGGACCCGGCGAAAGAGGCCGACGCGGCGCGCACCCTGATCGAACAGGGCGCTGACGTGATCTTCCAGCACACCGACTCCACCGCGCCTCTGGCAGCGGCCCGCGATGCGGGCAACGTCATCGGCTTCGGTCAGGCGGGTGACATGATCGAATACGCGCCGTCGCCGCGCGTCTCCTCGATCATCGACAACTGGGAGCCCTACTACACCTCGCGCGTCAAGGCCGTGATGGATGGCACCTGGGAAAGCCACAACGTCTGGGAAGGCATCAACACCGGCATGGTCGGCATCGGCGAGATCACCTCGGCCGTTCCGGCTGAAGTCAAGGCCGAGGCCGAAGCCCTGCAGGCGTCGATCGAGAGCGGTGAATACCACCCCTTCACCGGCCCGCTGAAAAAGCAGGACGGCTCTGACTGGCTGGCCGAGGGCGAGACCGCCGATGACGGCACGCTGGCCGGCATGAACTTCTACGTCGAAGGTATCGACGCCGAGCTGCCGAACTAAGGATCGGGCCTATCGCCCATCCACTAAAGGGCCCCGCGGGACAGATGTCCGGCGGGGCTTTTTCACGCGACGGGGCCTGTTTCACGCGGCGGGCCTGTGCAAGGATGCCGCGCATGAGCGAAAATTACACGGATATGCTGATCATCGGCGGCGGCGTGGCCGGCATCACCGCCGCCGCCGATCTGGCGCCACATGGCTCGGTTCGGGTGCTGGAGCGCGAACGCCAGCTGGCCTATCACGCCTCGGGGCGTTCGGCCGCGATGTTCCTGCAGGACTATGGCAATGCCGTGGTGCGCGCGCTGAACGATGCCAGCGCCGAACCGCTGGCGACGCGCGATGGCGGCGTGCTGTCGCCGCGCCCGATGCTGCTGCTGGGACGCGATGAGGATGCGGCCTGCTTCGCGGGTGAGGCCGCAGATCTGGGGCTGGAGCGGATCGGGGTGGAGCAGGCGTTGCCGCTGTTTCCTCTGCTCGATCAATCGGTTGTGAGCCACGCTGCTGTGCGCCACGACACCAGCGACATCGACACCGACCTGCTGATCCAGAACGCGCTGAAGCGGGCGCGGGCGGGTGGCGCGGTGGTGGAGACCGGCGCTGAGGTCACGGCGATCCGCCACTCCGGCGTCTGGGAGGTGCAGGCCGGCGATCAGGTCTACCGCGCACAGGTGCTGGTCAATGCCGCCGGGGCCTGGGCCGACGGGGTCGCGCAAATGGCCGGGATCACGCCCTTGGGCATTCAGCCGTTCCGGCGCAGCATGGCCGTTCTGCCCCTGCCCGAGGGGTTCGACAGCAGCGCCTGGGCCTTTGTCGATTCCGTGGGCGAGGGCTGGTACGCCAAGCCACAGGCGGGCAAGTTGCTGGTTTCGCCCGGGGACGAGGATGCCTCGGAGCCGATGGACTCCTGGGCCGACGACATGGTGCTGGCCGAGGGGCTGGCGCGGTTCGAGGCGATGGTGACGATGCAGGTCACCCGGGTCGAACACAGCTGGGCGGGGCTGCGCAGTTTTGCCCCCGACCGCACGCTGGTGGTGGGCCGCGACGCCGCTGTACCGGAGTTCGTCTGGGTCGCGGCGCAGGGCGGCTATGGCTTTCAGACGGCGCTGGCGGTGTCGCAGCTGGTCGCAGATCTGGTGGCCGGAGACGCCCCTGAGCTGCCCGCCAGCGTGGTTGCCGCGCTCAGCCCGGCGCGGTTTGGTTAACGCCGACTCCGACGGTCGGTATCAGGGCGGTATTGCGTCGGTATCACGTCGGTGCGGCGCAGGCGCCCCCGGTAAAGGTTAATGCGCCGCGCCGTTAACCATGTCTTGAACCCCCTGCCCCGCCCTGGCAAGCTGGCCGCGAACGGGGCGGAGACCTGAGGTGGCTGAGCGGCGCAACTGGAGCGAAACCGAGGTGGCCGAGGCGCTGGCGCTGTACCTGCGGCTGGCCTTCGGCAAGTTCCACAGCCGCAACCCGCAGGTGATCGCGCTGGCGGCCCGGCTTGGGCGCACGCCGTCTGCGGTGGCGCTGAAGCTGACCAACCTTGCCGCGCTGGACGAGACTTTGGCGCAAAAGGGCATGGCCAATGCCTCGGCCATCGACAGGCGGGTCTGAGCGCGGTTCCTGAACGATCCCGAGCAGGTCCTTCTGGCCTTTGAGCGGCAGGAAAGCCCTGCGCCCCCAGCCAATACCTTCGCAGAGCGGGCCGAGGCCTTTGCCGGGCGGCAGGACCGCGTCGTCACGGCGACCGTACGCCAGCGTATCGGGCAAAGCTTTTTCCGCGAGATGATCCTGACCGCTTACGGCAACCGCTGCGCGCTGACGGGGATCGAGGATGCACGGCTGATCACGGCGAGCCATATCGTCGGCTGGGCCGAGGATGCGAGTGTCCGGGTGAACCCGCGCAACGGCATTGCGCTGAACGCGCTGCATGACCGGGCGTTTGACCGGCATCTGATCACCTTTGACGATGACTATCGCATGGTGATCGCGGCGGATGTCCCGCCCGAGGCGCGCCGCCAGTTGCAGCGGGTCGACAGTGACCGGCTGAGCATGCCGGAACGCTCGCTGCCTGACCCTGCGCTGATGCAGCGGCACCGCCAGAGGTTTCACGCGCGGCAGGCCTAGGGCGGGGTCTCCCCCGCCCTGTGCTTTATTCCGAGACGCGGATCCTGGCGTTGGTCGGATCGTAGGGGCTGTCCTCGGTGATCTCGCAGTCCCAGAGCTGGTCGAACATCTTCACCTTCAGTTTGGTGCCCGGCACCGCAAGTTCGGGTTTGACGTAGCCCATGCCGATGCTCTTGCCGAAGGCGACGGAGTAGCCGCCCGAGGTCAGACGCCCGACCTTGGAGGGCCCGTCATACAGCGCCTCGCGGCCCCAGGGATCGGCGTCGGCGGGGCCGTCGATCAGCAGGGTGACGCATTTGGAGCGGATGCCGGTGGCCTCCATCGCCGCCTTGCCGTGGAAGTCCTTGGTGAGGTCGACGAAGCGGGGAAGGTCAGCCTCCAAAGGCGTGGCGTCGCGGCCAAGCTCGTTGCCGAAGGCGCGGTAGGATTTTTCCTGACGCAGCCAGTTTTGCGCGCGGGCACCGACGAGTTTGAGGCCGAGCGGTTCGCCTGCTTTCAACAGCATGTCCCAGAGGTGGTTCTGCATCTCGATCGGGTGGTGCAGTTCCCACCCCAGCTCGCCGGTGTAGGCGACGCGGATGGCGCGGACGGGGACCATGCCAAGCTCGATCTCGCGCGCCGAGAGCCAAGGGAAGCGCTTGTTCGACAGGGCGGTTTCGGGGTCGGCGTCGCAGATGAGCGATTTCAGCAGCTCGCGCGATTTCGGGCCTGCGATGGCGAAGACGCCCCATTGGGTGGTGACGTCCTGGATCTCGATATAGCCGAACTCGGGGGCTTTATCTTCGGCGGCTTTGCGCAGGAAGTCGGCGTCGTAGGCCGTCCATGCCCCGGCGGAGACGAGGTAATAACTGTCCTCGGAAATCCGCACGATGGTGTATTCGGTGCGGGTCGTCCCGGCGGAGGTCAGCGCGTAGGTCAGGTTGATGCGGCCGACTTTCGGCAGTTTGTTGCAGGTGAACCAGTCGAGGAAGGCGGTCGCGCCGGGGCCCTTGACGACGTGCTTGGTGAAGGCGGTGGCGTCGACCAGACCGACGGTTTCGCGGATCGCCTTGGCTTCCTCCACCGCGTATTGCCACCAGCCGCCACGGCGGAAGCTGCGCGATGCGTGGTCGTCAAAGCCCATCGGCGCGTAGTAGTTCGGGCGGTCCCAGCCGTTGACGGCGCCGAATTGCGCGCCTTTTGCCGCTTGGCGGTCGTAGGCGGGCGAGGTGCGCAGGGCACGGGCACGCTCACGCTCCTCATCGGGGTGGTGCAGGACGAAGACATGCTCATAGGCTTCTTCGTTCTTCTGCACGGCGTATTCGGAGGTCATCCAGCTGCCGTAGCGTTTGGGGTCGAGGGAGGCCATGTCGATCTCGGCCTCGCCCTGGGTCATCAGCTGGGCGAGGTAGTAGCCGGTGCCGCCCGCGGCGGTGATCCCGAAGGAAAACCCCTCGGCCAGCCACATGTTGCGCAGGCCGGGCGCGGGGCCGATCAGCGGGTTGCCGTCGGGGGTGTAGCAGATCGGGCCGTTGAAATCGTCCTTGAGGCCAACCGTTTCGGAGGTCGGCAGGCGGTGGATCATCGACATGTATTCCTCTTCGATCCGCTCCAGATCGAGGGGGAAGAGGTCGGCGCGGAAGCTGTCGGGCACGCCGTAGCGGAAGCGCGCGGGGGCGTTGCGCTCATACGGGCCGAGGATCCAGCCGCCGCGTTCTTCGCGCACGTACCATTTGGCGTCGGCGTCGCGCAGGACCGGGTGTTCGGGGTTGGTCTTGCGGAACTCGACGAGGGCGGGATCAGGCTCGGTCACGATGAACTGATGCTCGACCGGGATCGCGGGGGTTTTCAGACCGAGCAGGCGCGCGGTGCGCTGTGCGTGGTTGCCGGTGGCGGTGACGACATGTTCGGCGGTGATGATCGCGGTTTCCTCAGAGGCGACAAGGTTGCCGCCCTTTTCCACCATCTTGGTGACGCCGACCTGCCATTCCGAACCGGTCCAGGTGTAGCTGTCGACCTGCCATTTACGCTCGATCAGCACGCCGCGCTGACGCGCCCCCTTGGCCATCGCCATGGTGACGTCGGCGGGGTTGATATAGCCGTCGGTGGGGTGGAAGATCGCGCCCTTCAGGTCTTCGGTGTTCAGCAGCGGCCAGCGGGATTTCATCTGCGCGGGCGTCAGCCACTCATAGGGGACACCAGCAGTCTCGGCGGTCGAGGCGTAGAGCATGTATTCATCCATGCGGTCCTGCGTCTGCGCCATGCGCAGGTTGCCGACGATGGAGAAACCGGCGTTCAGGCCCGTCTCGGCCTCCAGCGACTTGTAGAACTCGACCGAGTATTTGTGGATATGGGTCGTCGCATAGCTCATGTTGAACAGCGGCAGCAGACCGGCGGCGTGCCAGGTCGAGCCGGAGGTCAGCTCATCGCGTTCGAGCAGCATCACGTCATCCCAGCCCGCAGCCGCGAGGTGATAGGCGATGGAGGTGCCGACGGCGCCGCCGCCGACGACGAGAGCTTTGACGTGGGATTTCATGACGCAGGGTTCCTGATTGGATGATCTGCCGCCAGCTTTACCACCATGGCAAATTTCCGCACCGCCCAGCCGACGCAATGCGCGCTGAATGCGACGCGCCGCAAGAATGGCGGCGATTTGCGCGCGCCAGCCCGCCATGCGCGGCGCGCATCAAGAGACAGGGGTTGCGCATCATGCTGCCGCATTGCAGAATAACCCCCGCATGACGGAATAAAACGTGACGTTGCAAGGCTATGGAAAGTCTGTTTTGTCCTGTCACGACTGGGCGCAAGATTATATCAAAGTGCCTGAGACTGATTGATCTGCGCCGAATCCGGCACAGATCGCAGAGTGGAAAAAACTAGGGGAGTGACCGCAGATGAAGGTACTGGTGCCTGTCAAACGCGTGATCGACTATAACGTTAAAGTTCGCGTCAAGGCGGATGGCAGCGGGGTCGATCTTGCCAATGTGAAGATGTCGATGAACCCATTCGACGAGATTGCCGTCGAAGAGGCGATCCGTCTGAAAGAGGCCGGCAAGGCTGAGGAAGTCATCGTCGTCTCCATCGGCGTCAAACAGGCGCAGGAAACCCTGCGGACCGCGCTGGCCATGGGGGCGGATCGCGCCATTCTGGTCATCGCCACGGACGACGTTCATCAGGACATCGAACCGCTGGCCGTCGCCAAGATCCTCGCCAAGATCATCGGGGACGAACAGCCCGGTCTGGTCATCGCCGGCAAACAGGCGATCGACAACGATATGAACGCCACCGGCCAGATGCTGAGCGCGCTGCTCGGCTGGTCGCAGGCAACCTTCGCCAACGATCTGGATGTCGAGGGCGATTTCGCCACCGTCAGCCGTGAGGTCGACGGCGGCCTGCAGACCGTCAAGGTCAAGCTGCCCGCGATCGTCACCGCCGATCTGCGTCTGAACGAACCGCGCTATGCCTCCTTGCCCAACATCATGAAGGCAAAGAAGAAACCGCTGGACGAGAAGACCGCCGAAGAGCTGGGCGTCGACGTGACGCCGCGCCTGCAAGTGGTCAAGACCTCCGAGCCGGAAACCCGCAGCGCGGGCATCATCGTCAAGTCGGTTGATGAACTGGTTGCCAAACTCAAAGAGAAGGGGATCGTGTAATGGCCGTTCTTCTGCTTGCCGAAGTCAATGATGGTGTGCTGGCGATGGACGCCACCGCCAAGGCCGTGTCCGGTGCCGCGAAGCTGGGTGACGTGACTGTTCTGGTCGCGGGCGAAAAGGCGGCCGACGCTGCAGCCGAAGCCGCCAAGATCGCCGGTGTCTCCAAGGTGCTGGTCGCCGAAGATGCGCTCTATGGTCACCGCCTGGCGGAACCCGTTGCGGCGCTGATCGTGTCGCTGGCGGGGGAGTATTCGCACATCGTCGCCCCCGCGACGACGGACGCGAAAAACATCCTGCCGCGCGTTGCGGCCCTGCTGGACGTCATGGTCCTGTCCGAGGTCACCGCCGTGATAGACGCCGACACGTTCGAGCGTCCGATCTACGCGGGTAACGCGATCCAGACGGTGAAATCCTCGGATGCGACCAAGGTCATCACCTTCCGCACCTCGACCTTCGATGCGGCTGGCGACGGCGGCTCGGCCTCGGTCGAGAGCATCGGCGCCGCTGAAAACCCCGGCCTGTCGGAATGGGTCGAGGACAAGGTTGCCGCCAGCGATCGCCCCGAGCTGACCTCGGCCGGGATTGTCGTGTCCGGTGGTCGTGGCGTCGGGTCGAAAGACGACTTCGCGCTGATCGAGAAACTGGCAGACAAGCTGGGCGCGGCTGTCGGCGCATCCCGCGCGGCAGTCGATTCGGGCTTTGCCCCGAACGACTGGCAGGTCGGCCAGACCGGCAAGGTCGTCGCACCGGAGCTCTATGTCGCTGTCGGGATTTCCGGCGCGATTCAGCACCTTGCGGGGATGAAGGATTCCAAGGTGATCGTCGCGATCAACAAGGACGAAGAGGCGCCGATCTTTCAGGTTGCCGATTTCGGCCTGGTCGCGGATCTGTTCACCGCCGTCCCCGAGCTGATCGAAAAGCTGTAAGGCACGTCACGGCAGGGCACCCCCTGCCCTGCAGAGATTGGAAAGGCCCGTCAGCAATGGCGGGCCTTTTCGCTTGATGCGAGCAGCGCGCGCAAGGCCGGGATCAGCGCCTCGGCTGCCATGTCGTGCGCGGCGACCGGGAGGCCTTGCGCCGCCATCTGCGCCTCCATCGCCGAGAAGACCATGCCTTGTGTGCCCTGGGCCAGTGCCGCAGCCCCCGGCACGGCTGTCACAATCCCGGCGACATGCGCGCGCAGAGCCTCCAGCATCGCACCGGTGACCAGCATCGGCTCCTGCCCCAGACCGGGCGGCGCGGCTCCCGGCGGCTGATCGGCCAGCCACAGCAGTACCACCGGCGCGGGAATGCGGGCCAGCAGATGGCGCATCCGGTCGCCCCATTCGGCCTGAAGGTCGGCGCACACCTCGGCAAAGCGCACGGCAGAGACGGCGTTGAGCGTATGCAGCAGATGGCGGGTAAAGTGGAATTCGGTAAAATCCACCTCCGGAAAGAGCCGCCGCATCGCGGGCGTGGCCTGCAGAAAGCGGTCATTGTGGCGCGGGTGCACGGCGTAGAAGCGGTTCGACTGGTTCTGCGCCCCCAGAACCTGCATCACCACCGCCCGCGCCCCCGCCACCACCTGCAACAGATCCCCATCGCCAAGAAAGGCGTCAACCCCGGCATTCGCCCAGCCAAGGTTGACCACCGGCAGCCCCAGACAGGCCTCGACCCGCGCCGCGAAGGGCTCAGGGATGAATTTGCCATAGGTCTCGGCCCCGCCAAGACAGACGACATACTCCCCGTCCAACGCCCGCGCCGGCCCGCGAAACATCATCCGTGACGCGCCATAGCGACAGGGGACATACGCAAGCCCGCCCCGGCCCATCTGATCAAAGCTCATCTCACCACCTCATCACCCCCCGGCAATCTGCAGGGCAGAGCTTGCCAAATTGCTAACCCGGAAATTCAGCACAAATGATCAGGATCAGGACGGGAGCCCTTGCGGCAATGTCACCAGCAGTCCACATTGCGCCCATCAAGAGACAGAGGAGTTTCAGGTGGATATCAAGCAGATTGGCGTCATCGGCGCAGGGCAGATGGGCAACGGCATCGCACATGTGCTGGCGGTTGCGGGCTATGACGTGCTGCTCAACGATATCAACCAGGAGGCGCTGGATCGCGCGGTGGCGCTGGTGAACAAGAACCTCGACCGCCAGGTGCAGCGCGAAAAGCTCAGCGCCGAAGACAAGGCGGCCGCCATGGCCCGCATCTCGACCACCAAGACGCTGTCGGACCTTGGCACCTGCGACCTGATCATCGAGGCCGCGACGGAACGCGAAACCGTGAAAGAAGCGATCTTTCAGGACCTGCTGCCCCACCTCAAGCCAACGACGATCCTGACCTCGAACACCTCTTCGATCTCGATCACCCGACTGGCCAGCCGCACGGACCGGCCCGAGAAATTCATGGGCTTCCACTTCATGAACCCCGTGCCGGTGATGCAACTGGTCGAACTGATCCGCGGCATTGCGACCGATGCCGAGACGTATCAGGCCTGCCTGGCGGTGGTGGAAAAGATCGGCAAGACAGCTGCTTCTGCGGAAGATTTCCCGGCCTTCATCGTCAACCGCATCCTGATGCCGATGATCAATGAGGCCGTCTACACGCTTTACGAGGGCGTCGGAAACGTGAAGTCCATCGACGAATCAATGAAGCTCGGCGCGAACCACCCGATGGGCCCGCTGGAACTGGCCGACTTCATCGGCCTTGATACATGCCTCGCCATCATGAATGTGCTGCACGACGGGTTGGCGGACACCAAGTACCGCCCCTGCCCCCTGCTGACGAAATACGTGGAAGCCGGCTGGCTGGGCCGCAAGACGGGCCGTGGGTTTTACGACTATCGCGGAGAGACGCCGGTTCCGACCCGCTGACAGTGCAGAAGCCTCCGGCGGAAGTATTTGAGGCAAGATGATGAAGAGCTCAGCGCTCCAGTGTCATCTTGCCGGAAATACTTCGGGGGAGACAGGCGTAGCCTGGCGGGGGCAGAGCCCCCACTTGTTGCGTGGCTCAGTACGAGGCTGAGCGAAACTTCCTTGATCAGAGGTCTTCGGATTCCGGCTGCGTCAGTTCCAGCGGTGCCGCCTCGCGGGCGCGTAGATCTGCGACACCGAGGGGTTCGTCAGGGCGCGACAACCGATTGCGTACCACCCAGAGCAAGCGATTTTCGGCGCGCGTGATGGCGACATAGGCGAGCCGTTTCCACAGCGGCTGGCCCGCTTCGACACGACCAGCGCGCGAAGCCGCATAGATGTCGGGGGCGAACACCTGGACTGCGGGCCACTGGCTGCCTTGAGATTTGTGGATCGTCACTGCGGCGCCATGCAAAAAGGTCGCGCCCATGCGCGCGGCGTAGGGGATGAAGGGTTCTTCCTCGTCCGGCTTTTCGATCTTGACGATCGATGCCGCAGAAACCTGCGGATTTTCGGCACCGACGACGTGCAGGCGCGAAAATCCGGGTTTGGCGCCGGGGCCGAGGTAGATGACCTGTGCGCCCTTGATCAGGCCGCGTGCCTCAAGATCCTGGCGTTTCTTGCGGTGCTTCAGAGGCAGTTCAATGCCGTCACAGATCAGCGGCTCCCCCGGCAGAAGCGCATCTTCCGGCGCGCCGTGGACGGAGCGGAAGGCGTTGATCAGGCGGATGCGCGTGGCGTTGCGCCAGACAAGGACTGGCGAGCGTGCCATCAGGCCTGCCTCGACCCGCTGTGCCCAGACCACGCGTTCGTCGCGTTGCGCGGCTTCCTCGATCATCCGCTCGAAGCGGTAGAAATCGACCTGAGGGTCGGCGAGGGCGTGGGCGAGGTCGAGGATCGGGTTGTCGGCCTCCTGTCGGTGGATGCGCGACAGCACCAGCTGGGCCGGGGCGGGCAGCGTCTCAAACACCATCTCGCCGGATTGCCCGACGGGGGCGAGCTGCGCCGGGTCGCCGAAGATGATCAGGATCGGGAAGATCTCGCAGAGGTCCTGGAACTGCTTTTCGTCGAGCATGGAAGCCTCGTCGACGAAGCCGACGTCGAGCGGGTCATCGCGGCGCTTCCAGCCGGTGATGAAGTCAGAGCCGCGCAGGCCCGCCACGGCAAGCGCCCCGGGGATCGATTTATTGCCCGCATAGAACAGTTTGGCACGGTCCATCGCCTCGTCCGTCAGACCCTCGACGACGGGGCGCTCGCCCTGCCCTTCCAGCCATTCGGCGACCTTTTCGTACTCCGGGTCATAGACCGGCGTATAGAGGATGCGGTGGATCGTGGTGGCGCGCACGCCGCGCAGGCGCAGCACCGAAGCGGCCTTGTTGGTGGGCGCAAGGATTGCCAGACTGCGACGCTCACGGCCGCGTTTGGGTTCGTAATCGCCCGATACTATGGCGAGGCCCGCAGCCTCGCAGGCTTCGGCCAGGGCGCTGAGCAGCAGGGTCTTGCCCGAGCCGGCCTTGCCGATCACCGCCAGAACCCGGCTTTTGCCGTCCCGGGCCTGAGCGGTCGTGCCCTCGACAAGATTGATGCCCGCTTCGGCCAGAGCCTCGGCGATACGATCGAAGGCGTCGGCCTGATCATGGGAAAATGTAAGCGCCGGAACAGTCATGGTGCGACGCTACTATCTGGGGGCAAAAAGCACCAGACGGATACGGGCTCCGCGTGGCAAAAGCGGTCGGGCGTCAGGCTGTTTCGTCCTGCCCCGGATCGTCGCCCGAAACATCCTGTACGGCGCTGTCGGGGCCGTCGGGCGGCGGCGTCGCATCCGGATGGCTGGACATTTCAGCATGCGCCACGCGCCTTGCGATCCTGAGCTGGTCGGCAAAGGCCGTGAGACCGCGCTGTTGCGCTGCCTCTTGCAAATCCGCCAGGACATCGATCATCCAAAGATTGGATCTCATACCGGAAACCGCGCTGAACAGGGCGACGGCATAGCGACCGTCAGCCGGTGTTTGCAGCCATCACAATGCCATAGGTCAAAGGACAAAGTCTGAAAGCCGCTTGTTTACAGAAACTTGCAGGATCATCTTTGAAAGATCGAATATTTTGACTATCGCGTCAAGAAAATGTCCACGTGGCAGGACGGGCTTACCCTTGGGCGGTCAAGGTTTAGGCACGCCTGACGGCGCTCGATAGGTGGGTATTGCTGGACCGGCCACGTCGGGACCGGAACCCGCAGCCTGGCCCAAGGGTGTCAGTTGCGGCGGTAGCCTGCGGGCGGGACGGTGTAGTAATAGGCCGTATGCTCGACCTCGTTCGGGCGGCGAATATTGGCCTCGTTGCGCTTGCGCACGATCTCTTCCTTGGTGACGCGGGTGGCGATGGCCAGCTGGTCCACCACAGCCATCATGCCGCGATCGCGCGCTGCCTCCTGCAGATCGGCAAGGACGTCGACCATCCACTGGTCCGACGCCATACGCGGAATGGCCAGGGACGCAAGGTCCGCTTCAACTCTGTTCTGTCCACGCATGTTCATCGCTCCCCATGAAAGACGGTGCGAGTGCCCCGGATGCGCCTGAAAGACAGTGTCAGGCGCGCCCATCGACTCGCCTGTCACATTGTCATTATGGGCCTTAAGGAGGTGTTACCGACCGGCTTCCAGAACATCTTCAACTGTACGCAATCCGGTGCGGGGCGCCTGCACCAGAACTGCCATATTCCCCGGTTTATGCTGGTTTTTCAGCATCTTCATATGGGCGGCAGGAATCTCGTCCCAAGGAAACACTTCGGACATACACGGATCGATTCGCCGTTCGATCATCAACTTGTTGGCCGCCGCCGCCTGCTTGAGATGGGCAAAGTGCGAGCCCTGCACGCGCTTCTGGTGCATCCAGAGGTAGCGCACGTCGAAGGTGCAGTTGAACCCGGTGGTGCCAGCGCAGATCACGATCATGCCGCCCTTCTTGCAGACCAGCGTGGAGACGGGAAAGGTCGCCTCGCCCGGGTGTTCGAACACGATATCGACGTTGTTGCCCTTGCCGGTGATGTCCCAGATCGCCTTGCCGAACTTGCGCGCCTCGGTGAACCACTCCTTATACTCGGGCGTGTTGACGGTGGGCAGCTGGCCCCAGCAATTGAACTGCTTGCGGTTGATGACGCCCTTGGCACCAAGGGCCATGACGAAATCGCGCTTGTCCTCCTCAGAAATCACCCCGATGGCATTGCCGCCCGCCGCATTGATCAGCTGGATCGCGAAGGAGCCGAGGCCCCCCGACGCGCCCCAGACCAACACGTTCTGACCGGGCTTGAGCTCATGCGGGTGGTGGCCGAACAGCATGCGGTAGGCGGTGGCCAGCGTCAGGGTGTAGCAGGCGGATTCCTCCCACGTCAGGTGCTTGGGGCGGGGCATCAGTTGCTGCGCCTGCACACGGGTGAACTGCGCGAAGGAGCCGTCGGGCGTCTCGTAGCCCCAGATCCGCTGCGAGGGGGAGAACATCGGGTCGCCGCCATTACATTCCTCGTCGTCGCCATCGTCCTGATTGCAGTGGATGACGACCTCGTCCCCCACCTTCCAGGAGCGCACGGAGGAGCCGACGGCCCAGACGATCCCCGAGGCATCCGAGCCCGCGATATGGTAGTCGGCGCCATGCCCGTCGAAGGGCGAGATCGGCACGCCGAGGCCCGCCCAGACGCCGTTGTAGTTGACGCCTGCGGCCATGACGAGGACCAAAACTTCGTTGCTTTCCAGCGTCGGGACATCAACGATTTCCTGCTGAAAGCTGGTGTCCGGGTCGCCGTGACGTTCGCGCCGGATCGCCCAAGCGTACATCTGGCGCGGCACATAGCCGAGGGGCGGCAGCTCGCCCACCTCGTAGAGGTCCTTTTGCGGTGCGTCATAGGGCGCGATGCCCAAATCGGTGTCCAGAGCCATGACAACCTCCTCCGGTCGTGAATTGCCGCGATGCAGAATCGCTCGGTATGGCTTTGGGATAACTTTCGTCGCGCAACAATGCAATACTTGTGTGATCTGTTTTGTAATTTTATTTCTCAGTGAATCTTCACTCCGCGCGCACGGGAGCACAGCTACGCCGCGTCGCGGCGAATTGACAGAACCACATTATTCCGGATACGAACGCCTAAGCGCAATTAAATTACCCTACGAAATCTCATGAGGCCCGCTATGACCCAGACCACGCCAGACAGCCCGACCCGCGACCGCCCCTGGCTGTTCCGCACCTATTCCGGGCATTCCACGGCCGAAGCCTCCAACGCGCTCTATCGCAGCAACCTTGCGCGCGGGCAGACCGGGCTGTCGGTGGCCTTCGATCTGCCGACGCAGACGGGCTATGACAGCGATCACATTCTGGCGCGGGGCGAGGTTGGCAAGGTCGGCGTGCCGGTCGGGCATATCGGCGACATGCGCGCCCTGTTCGACCAGATCCCGCTGGCCGAGATGAACACCTCGATGACGATCAATGCCACAGCACCCTGGCTGCTGGCGCTCTATATTGCGGTGGCCGAGGAACAGGGGGCGGAGGTCGCGGCGCTACAGGGGACAGTTCAGAACGACCTGATCAAGGAATACCTGAGCCGGGGCACCTATATCTGCCCGCCGAAGCCCAGCCTGAAGATGATCGCGGATGTGGCCGAGTATTGCTATGCGCATGTGCCGAAATGGAACCCGATGAACGTCTGCTCGTACCACCTGCAAGAGGCCGGGGCGACGCCGGAGCAGGAGCTGGCCTATGCGCTGGCCACCGGCATCGCGGTGCTGGACGAGCTGCGGCCCCGGGTGCCTGCTGCCGATTTCCCGGCGCTGGTCGGGCGTATCAGTTTCTTCGTCAACGCGGGCATCCGCTTCGTGACCGAGATGTGCAAGATGCGCGCCTTCGTCGATCTCTGGGACGAGATCTGCCTTGAACGCTATGGCGTGGAAGAGGAGAAGTACCGCCGTTTCCGCTATGGGGTGCAGGTCAACTCGCTGGGCCTGACCGAGCAGCAGCCCGAGAACAACGTCTACCGTATTCTGATCGAGATGCTGGCGGTGACGCTCTCCAAGAAGGCCCGCGCGCGTGCCGTGCAGCTGCCGGCGTGGAACGAAGCGCTCGGCCTGCCCCGGCCCTGGGATCAGCAGTGGTCGCTGAGGATGCAGCAGATCATGGCCTATGAGACGGACCTGCTGGAGTTCGACGACCTGTTCGACGGCAACCCGGCGGTCGATGCCAAGGTCGCCACGCTGAAGCAGGCCGCCCGGGCGGAGCTGGCCAACCTCGGGGCCATGGGCGGCGCGATCGAGGCGATCGACTACATGAAGGCCCGTCTGGTCGAGAGCAATGCCACGCGCGTCAACCGGATCGAGCGCAACGAGATCACCGTCGTCGGCGTCAACCGCTGGCGCGAGGCCGAGCCTTCGCCGCTGGTGGGCAGCGACGGGGGGATCATGACCGTGGACCCTGCGGTCGAGGCGCAACAGGTGGGTCGCCTCACCCAATGGCGGGCAGCGCGCGACGCTGACGCGGTTCGCGCGGCGCTCGATGCGCTGCGCGAAGCGGCCTCGGGTGGTGATAATATCATGCCGGCCTCGATCGCGGCGGCCAAGGCGGGCGTCACCACCGGAGAATGGGCCGCCTGCATGCGCGCGATCCACGGCGAATATCGCGGGCCGACCGGCGTCGCCGCCGGGGTCAGCAACCAGACCGAAGGGCTGGACGAGATCCGCGAGGCGGTGAATGCCGCCAGCGACAGCCTCGGGCGGCGGCTGAAGTTCGTCATCGGCAAGCCGGGGCTGGACGGGCATTCCAACGGTGCCGAGCAGATCGCCTGTCGCGCCCGTGATTGCGGCATGGACATCTCCTATGAGGGCATCCGCCTGACGCCGGAGGAAATCGTCGCCCGCGCCCGCGCCGAGGAGGCCCATGTCATCGGGTTGTCGATCCTGTCGGGCAGCCACATGCCGCTGGTCGAAGACACGCTGGCGCTGATGCAAGCCTCCGGGCTGGGCCATATCCCCGTCATCGTCGGCGGCATCATCCCCGAGGACGACGCGCGCCGCCTGCTGCAGATGGGCGTCGCCCGCGTCTATACGCCGAAGGATTTTGAGCTGAACCGCATCATGATGGACGTGGTGGCACTGGTCGCGCCAGCCCCTGTCGCGGCAGAATAGGCGGGACTTGCTGTGCTGCGCCTCTCATCGTGTTAGGTCTGGGCCAAACAGCCCGGAAGGAGACCGCCATGGCCGATATCACCAGAACAGCGCGCATCACGGGGCGCGTGCAGGGCGTTGCCTACCGCGCCTGGGTGCGGGGGCAAGCGGGCAAGTTCGGCCTCGGCGGCTGGGTCAGAAATTGTGACGACGGCGCGGTCATGGCGCTGTTTCACGGCCCCGAAGCGCAGGTCGAGGCGATGATTACCGCCTGCTGGAGCGGCCCTGTCGCGGCCTCGGTGCGCAATATCGAGACCGGCAGCGGCACGCCGCCGACAGAGCCCGGCTTTCACATCCAGCGCTGAATTTTCGCGCAAGGCGCGGCGTCAATCGGCAAACAGCCGCGCGCCCGCCTGCCCTCGCCGCATCGCTCATGGAAGTTTACCCTTCGCAGGGCCAGAGAGGGCCCCATGCGCAAGATCTCTTCTCTTCTGGCCTGCGGACTGGCTCTGACGTTCGCCGCCCTGGCGCCGAGCGCCGCCGTTTCCGGGGCGGCCGAGACAAGGCTGCTGCGGCCACGTGCCATCTCCTATGCCTCCGAGGGCAGCTATGCCCTGTCGTTCAGCCGCAACTGGGGCTCTCTGGCCTTCGACATCTTTACCCCGCAGGCCGCCAGCCTTGGGCCAGACGGCCTCGGCTCGGCCAGTTTCAACCACATGGCGCTGGCCTATAGCGGCAATGACACGAACCAGAACGGGCGTCTGAGCTTTGGCCGGGTCTGGCGCAGCAGCCTGTCAGAAAACCGGGTCTTCGGCCTCAACAGCTATCTCGACTTCGGCAAGAAGGCCGAGATCGATGCGGTGATGGCGCAGGCGAGCTTTGGTGTCGAATATGAGGTGGCCCTGAAAGGCGCCTATTCCGCGACCAATCTGACCTTTGGCGGCAACCTCTATCTGACGTTTCAGGATTACACTCAGGCGCGCTTTACCAGCAGCGCCTGGGTGCCCCGGCGCGGCCTCGACAGCTATGTCGCATGGACGCAGCAGATGGGCGACGGCTTGCAGATGGGCGCCCGCGCCAGCCTGTTTCAGTACCCTGCCACCAACACCCGGCAAGCCCGTGGCATCGGCACCCTGTCCCTGACCAGCCGGGTGACGCGGGGCCTGCCGCAGGGCACCTCGCTGAGTGCGGCGCTGAGCGGGCGCTATACCCCGGGCGAGACCCTCGCGCCCCGGCTGAAGCTGCAGTTGCGCCGCGCGCGGCCCGTGATCCATGCGCAGGGCAAGCGCCCGGTGGGGGATCTGCAGCCCAGCCGCGCCTGCCATATCCGCCCGGGAGCGACGCCGCTGGACCAGCTCGATTGCGGACGCCGTGCCTATACGCCGCGCAAGATGCACGAGTATTACCGCCTGAAGGGCGCGAAGGCCGAGGGCACCGTCACCGTGCCTGCGCCAGAACGGCAGTTGGGCTATGGCACGCTCTATGTGCCCTGAGGGGGTGTTTTTGCGCAGAGCGACAGCACTTTGCCCCTCACACTTGCGCCATTCCCGGCCCGGTGATCAGCGATCGCCTTGCCCCTGCGCGTGAACCGCTTAGGTTGGCGGCGAAAGTGCAACGGAGGCCGCATTCAAATGACGTTCAAACAAGTGGAACTGGGCCGCGGCGGACCAAAGGTGCCGCAACTGGGATTTGGCGCAATGTCGCTGGCCGGCATGTTCGGTGCGACGGACGAGGAAACCAGCCTTGCCACGCTCGACGCCGCGATTGCCGGGGGCATCACCTTCTGGGACACGGCCAATATCTATGGCATGGGGATCAGCGAAACCGTGCTGGGCAAGTATATCGCCGCGAAAAACCCGCAGATCACGCTGGCGACCAAGGCCAGCATCGTGGCGGGCCCGCCGCGCAGCATCGACAACTCCTACGACCATCTGCGCGCGGAGCTGGAGGGGTCGCTGAAGCGGCTCAACGTGGAGCGCGTCGATCTGTTTTATGCGCATCGTCACAACCCCGCCACCCCGCCCGAGGCGCTGGCCGAGACCATGCAGCGGCTGATCGAGGCCGGGCTGATCGGAGGCTATGGCCTGTCCGAGGTCGCCCCCGGCACCGTCGCCCGGGCCCATGCCGTCAGCCCGGTGCGGGCGGTACAGAACGAATATTCGCTCTGGTCGCGCCAGCCGGAGCTGGGGCTGATTGATCTGTGCGAGCGCCTCGGCATCGCCTTTGTGGCGTTTTCACCGCTGGCGCGGGGGATGTTCGGTGAGGTGTCGGTCAATCCGGCGGATATGCGCGAGGGCGAGTTCCGCAAAGAGAACCCGCGCTTCATGGAGCCGAACTATGGCTACAACCTGGCCGCCATCGACGGCTTTCGCGCCTGGGCGCACGGCAAGGGCTGGACGGTTGCGGCGGCGGCGCTGGCCTGGGTCATGGAGCGGGGCGAGCATGTGATCCCGATCCCCGGCACCCGCACCCCGGCGCATCTGAACGAATGGCTGGGCGCGGGGGATATCACGCTCAGCGCGGCGGATATGGCCGAGATTGCGGAGCTGCTGCCGGTGGGGTTTGCCCATGGCGATCGGTATTCCGATGCGCAGGCGGTGTCGGTCGAGCGCTACTGCTGAGGGTGCAGGGGGCTTTGCCCCCGCCTCCCCAAGGGGAGGCCCCCCAGAATATTAGGGGCAAGAAGAAGCTGGGCCACCGTGGGTGCCGTCATAGGCGTTGCGCGCGGGGGGCTGCCAGGAGCTGAGCGTTTCGGGATCGGGGGTCAGCACCTCGATCCCGAGGGGGTGGCAGTGCGCGGTGTCGGAGCTGTGTTCGGCGGAGCAATCGCCGCCCGGGCAGGCGCTGAGGGCGCCGAGCAGGTTGATTTCGGCGAAGAAGGTTAAGCTGTCACCGGGGCGGACCGGGCTGGCCTTCATGAAGTATTGTCCGGTGTCGCGGGTGAAGCCGGTGCACATGAAAACGTTCAGCACGTCATGCACGAGGGGTTCGGCCTGGTGCAGGGGGACGTTGAGCGCATCCGCGAGGGCGCGGGTCAGGTTGGAGTGGCAGCAGTGGTGGTACTGCGTGCCCGCCAGCAGATGGCCGGTGTAGGGGTCGCAGCGGGTGCCGATGACATCATGCACCGCGCCGCCGAAGGCATCGATGCCGTACCAATCGAGCGTATCCGCGACAATGGTGGCCATGGGGCGCAGGTGCGGGAAGGATGACCAGAGCCGGTCGCCGGTGCTGACATGGGTGCCATGCAGGGCGCGGGTCTTGCCGGAGTAGAATCGCTCGGACAGATCCTCGGCGTTCCAGAGGTTGAGGTCGCCGACTTGGGGGCCGCCCTCGCAGGTGATGCGGAAGAAGGAGCCGGCGGGGACGCGGAAGGTGGCGGCGTCACGGGGCGGCGCGGTGACGCGGGCACTGGGCTTCGCAGTTGCGAGGGCCCTCTGGTAGAGCGCGAGGTCGGGCTGGGGCAGCGTCTCTACGGGGTAGCAGATGACGGGCGGGATGGCGCGGCGGGCGTCGGCATCTTCGGGGGCGTGTCGCATGATCGGGCCTTTCCTCTGCGGGTTGCGCCACAGAACCGCGACAGCGGCGCAGGTGCAAGAGGGCGAGGCGGGAAGATCTCTCCTCCCGCCGCGCTCTGGCCGCGCGGATCAGTTCTGCAGCACGACGATATCCAGCGGCGGGAAGCCGTTGAAGCCGATCGAGGCATAGGTCGAGGTATAGGCGCCGCAGTTGCGGATCACGAAGCGGTCGCCCGCGCGCAGGCCCAGCGGCAGATCGACGGGGCGCTTTTCATAGAGCACATCGGCGCTGTCGCAGGAGGGGCCGGCGAGGATGCAGGGGCCGGTCGGCTCAAGGTCGCGGTCGGTCAGGAACTGATAGCGGATCGCCTCGTCCATGGTTTCGGCCAGACCGGAGAACTTGCCGATGTCGAGGTAGACCCAGCGATGCAGATCATTGTCGGACTTGCGCGAGACCAGCAGCACTTCGGCGGCGATGGCACCGGCTTCGGCGACAAGGCCCCGCCCCGGTTCGGCCATGATGCGGGGCACGGTGCCGAAGCGTTCCGCGATCAGCTGCATGACGCGGGCGGCGTAGGGGGTCGGGCCGTCAATCGCCTCGCCGTAGTACGCCGGGAAACCGCCACCGATGTTGAGCAGGGAGAGGTCGTGACCGGCGGCCTGCACCTCGGCCCAGACCTCGGCCACCTGATCCAGCGTCGTGGTCCACATCTCGGCCCGCCGGGTTTGCGAGCCGACGTGGAACGACAGCCCCACCGGGCGCAGGCCGAGCGTGACGGCGTGGTCCATCAGGCGCACGACATGGCTGCGCGACACACCGAATTTGCGCGACAGCGGCCAGTCGGCCTGCGAGGCATCGACGATGACGCGGATATAGACATCCGAGGCCGGGGCGTGTTCGGCGATCTTGTCCAGCTCTTCCTCGGCGTCGGCGGCGAACAGGGTGAGGCCAGCGCCATAGGCGAAGGCAATGTCGCGCGGCTTTTTCACCGTATTGCCGAAAGAGATCAGATCGGGCTGGGCACCGAGGGACAGGCAAAGCTCGATCTCGGCGCGCGAGGCGGCGTCAAAGCCTGCGCCAAGCGCCACCAGCCGCTCGATGATCTCGCGCTGCGGGTTGGCTTTGACGGCGTAGTGGATATGGGCGCGGCCAAGGCCTGCCTTCATCGCGTGGTACTGGGACTCGACCCGGTCGATGTCCAGCACGAGGGTCGGACGATCAAAGCGGTTTTGTCGGATGAAGGTTTCAACGCGGGAGGCAGGGCGCATGGGGGCGCGCGCCGAAAAATCGGTTACGTTCACGTTCATGGTCATCTCCAATAGACCCGGCCATCTATGACCGCTCACTTCCAAGGGAGACGTTACCGTCGCTACGTAACCTTAGGGCTGTCAGCCCTTTCGCCAGAGGCGCGTGCGTTGGCGTCTGTGAGCGGGATATTGGGCTGATCGCGGATTCGATCAAGGGCCATTTTGCAGGCTCGGCCAAATCTGTCCGATCCTGCGGTTCAGTCAGGGTCCGCTTGTGCGGTGCTGACCCCTAACCTAGTGCCCGCACGTTAGATTTCAATCACTTGGCCTTGGCGATGCAGATCTTTGGCGGCGTGGTGCCGTCGACCCACGCCTCCGCGCCGCAGGCGGAGCAGCGGAAATAGGTCTGCCCGTCGCGGTTGCGCGAGCGGTCCATGCGCCAGCGGCAGCCCCGCGTCGACGGGTTGGAATAGATCCTGATCAGAACGATCGCGATGACCAGAAAGATGGGGGCAAAGATCATGGCGGAACTCCTTTTTCACCTGTCAGCGCACGCAGCTCACGTGCCGGGGCGGCGCAAGGCAGATCGCTCAGAGGCCCTTCAAAACGCAAACCGCGCAGCCCGAGGGAGACTGCGCGGTTCGCGTCGGCCTGCCTGTTGACCAAAGGTCACTCAGGCGGCGTAGGGGACATACTCCGGGGCGCTGACCTCAGGCGCGGCAGCAACAGCAGCCAGCGGCGTGAAGTAGGAGAGCGTCTCTTCGAGGAGCGTCAGCGCCTCGGCGGGGGAAATCTGGGGGCGCTGTTGAGCGGTCTTGGTCTGAATAGTCTGTGTGGTGCTGGTCATGCGAGGGCCTCTTTACTGTCTCGCCTCCCTGTCCTTCCATATGGGCTTCGGGGGCGCGAGGGGAATGGACATTCCTGCACATGCGCTATGCCACCCGCGCAAAGCTCAGGGGCCCGAACGGCACGGAGCAGCCGGTTTTAGCGAATATCCGGATCCCGAGCATGCAGGAACGCTTGTGCGGCGGCGCAACTTGGTGCATTTGCTGGCGACACGCGCCAACCGTAAAGGACGCCCGCAATGGACTACGGAAAACAAGGTGCTGCCAAGCTCCACAAAGATGCCCCGCGCTACAAGGGCGACAAGTCGAACAACGGCAAGGATGCCGGTATTGGCGGCGCTTCTTCGAAAGAAGAACTGCTGGCCCGCATGAAGGCCGCAGCAGAGGCCAAGAAGAAGGGCTGAGGCCCTCCCCTTCGCCCTGCCAGTGACGTGCCCCACCGCAGCCTGCCCGGACATCTGACCGGGCGGGTTTCTCGCCGTTTTCGGCGCGGATGGGCAGAGAATGCGGCTGCAGCGCAGCATTGAAAGACGCAAAAGGCCCCGGATCGCTCCGGGGCCTTTTTTCTGGTCTCTCACATCAGATCAGACGGTGCGTTCGACCATCATCTGCTTGATCGACGAAATCGCTGCGGCGGGGTTCAGACCCTTGGGGCAGGTCTTGGCGCAGTTCATGATCGTGTGGCAGCGGTACAGCTTGAAGGGGTCTTCCAGCTGATCGAGGCGCTCTGGTGTCGCCTCGTCGCGGCTGTCGATGATCCAGCGGTAGGCGTGCAGCAGGGCAGCCGGGCCGAGATACCGATCGCCATTCCACCAATAGCTGGGGCAGGACGTCGAGCAGGAGGCGCACATGACGCACTCATACAGACCGTCGAGTTTCTTGCGATCCTCGATCGACTGGCGCCACTCTTTCGCGGGCCGGTTGGTCTTGGTCTCAAGCCAGGGCATGATCGAGGCATGCTGCGCATAGAAGTGCGTCAGGTCCGGGATCAGGTCGCGCACCACAGGCATGTGGGGCAGCGGGTAGATCTTGATGACCTTCGACTTCACCTCATCCAGCCCGAAGATACAGGCCAGCGTGTTGCCGCCGTCGATGTTCATCGCGCAGGAACCACAGATGCCTTCCCGGCAGGAGCGGCGGAAGGTCAGCGTCGGATCGATCTCGTTCTTGATCTTGATCAGCGCGTCCAGAACCATCGGGCCGCATTTATCCATATCGAGGAAATACGTGTCGATGGTCGGGTTAGCGTCATCATCCGGGCTCCAGCGATAGATCTGGAACTTGCGAACGTTGGTGGCACCCTCGGGTTTCGGCCAGGTCTTGCCGGTCTTCATCCGTGAGTTCTTGGGGAGCGTCAGTTGTACCATGTCGTCCTCCTTAGAACGTCCGCGCCTTGGGCGCGATTTTTTTCAGCGAGATGCCACCTTCGTCTTCGGTGGTCAGCGGATCGAGGATGACCGGGCGATAGGTCAGATCGACTTTGTTACCGTCAACGCGGCTGATGGTGTGCACGCGCCAGTTTTCGTCGTCACGCGCCGAGTAGTCTTCGTGGGCGTGGGCGCCGCGGCTCTCGTGGCGCGCTTCGGCGCCAACGATGGTGGCCATGGCGTTCGGCATCAGGTTGGTCAGTTCCAGCGTTTCCATCAGGTCGCTGTTCCAGACCAGGCTGCGGTCGGTGACGTGCAGATCGGGGATCTTGCCCGCGATCTCGGTCATCTTCTCGACGCCCTCTTTCAGCGATTCGGAGGCGCGGAAAACGGCGGCGTCGGACTGCATGGTCTTTTGCATTTCCAGACGCAGTTCCGCTGTCGGCGTGCCGCCCTTGGCGTTGCGGAAGAAATCAAACCGATCAAAGGCCTTGTCGATAGAGGCTTGGTTCGGCGTCGCGACAGGCGCTTCGCGGTCGACAACCGTACCGGCGCGGATCGCGGCGGCGCGGCCAAAGACCACGAGGTCGATCAGCGAGTTGGAGCCGAGGCGGTTGGCCCCGTGAACGCTTGCGCAACCGGCTTCGCCCACGGCCATCAGGCCGGGCACGACCTGCGTCGGGTTTTCCGCCGTCGGGTTCAGCACTTCGCCGAAATAGTTCGTCGGAATGCCGCCCATGTTGTAGTGCACCGTCGGCAGAACCGGGATCGGTTCCTTGGTTACGTCGACACCGGCAAAGATCTTGGCCGATTCCGAGATGCCCGGCAGACGCAGTTGCAGCGCCTCGGGCGGCAGGTGCGCCAGGTTCAGGTGGATGTGGTCGCCATGTTCGCCGACGCCACGCCCCTCACGGATCTCCATGGTCATGGAGCGAGAGACGTAGTCGCGGGGCGCGAGGTCTTTGTACTGGGGCGCATAGCGCTCCATGAAGCGTTCGCCTTCGGAGTTAGTCAGGTAACCACCCTCACCGCGCGCGCCCTCGGTGATCAAGCAGCCGGAGCCGTAGATGCCGGTCGGGTGGAATTGGACGAATTCCATGTCCTGCAGCGCCAGGCCTGCCCGCGCCACCATGCCGCCACCGTCGCCGGTGCAGGTGTGGGCCGAGGTCGCGGAGAAGAACGCACGACCGTAGCCGCCGGTGGCCAGAACGACCATCTTGGCGTTGAAGATGTGCATCGTGCCGTCGTCGAGCTTCCAGCAGACAACGCCCTGGCACTGCCCGTCGTCGGACATGATCAGGTCGATGGCGAAATATTCGATGTAAAACTCGGCGTTGTTCTTCAGCGACTGGCCATAGAGCGTGTGCAGGATGGCGTGGCCGGTGCGGTCCGCCGCAGCACAGGTGCGCTGCACGGCCGGGCCTTCGCCGAATTCGGTGGTGTGGCCGCCGAAGGGGCGCTGGTAGATCTTGCCCTCTTCGGTGCGCGAGAAGGGCACGCCGTAATGCTCAAGCTCATAAACAGCCTTGGGGGCTTCGCGGGCGAGGTATTCCATCGCATCCGTATCGCCCAGCCAGTCCGACCCTTTGACGGTGTCGTACATGTGCCACTGCCAGTTGTCCGGGCCCATGTTGGAGAGCGAGGCGGCGATGCCACCCTGCGCCGCAACCGTGTGCGAACGGGTCGGGAAAACCTTGGTCACGCAGGCGGTGCGCAGACCCTGTTCAGCCATGCCCAGGGTCGCGCGCAAACCAGCGCCGCCAGCCCCAACCACGACCACGTCATATTCGTGTGTTTCGTATTCGTAAGCAGCCATAGGGAACCTCGGGTCTTAAAGGGCGAGCCGGATCAGCGAGAAGACACTGACACCAGCGATGGCGTAGGCCAGGCAGGTGACCAGGATGATGGTGATGCGGCCGGTCAGCCCATGCACGTAATCCTCGATCGCCATCTGGGCGCCGTTTTTGAAGTGCATCATGCCGACGGTCATCGTCAGCGCGGCCACGATTGCGGGCCAGGGATGCGAATAATAGATGACGATCTCTTCCCAAGTGCCGCCCAGGGCGGGACCAAAGGTGAAGACGAACAGCGGCACCAGGAAGATCAGCGCGATCGAGCTGATCTGCATCGACCAGTGATGCTCGGTCCCGGTCTTGGAGGCGCCCATGCCTACGGCGCGTTTGCGGTCGGTCAGAAAGCTCATGACAGGCCCCTCTCTCAGACGAAGATGATTGTGATGAAGGTCAGGACGACCGACCCGATCAGCATGCCCCAGCCCAGCTTGTCGGCTGTTTCGACATCCAGGCAGTAGCCGTTGTCCCAGAGCAGGTGACGCACACCGGCGAGGGCGTGGTACCACAGGCCGAGGGTCGAGAAGAGCAGGATGATATCGCCGATCCAGGATGTGATCACGAAATCCACTGTCGCGAAATACTCAGGTCCCGTCGCGGCGGCCATCAGCCACCAGGCGATCAGGAAGGCCTCAAGCACCAGCGCATTGCCGGTGATCCGGCTCAGGATCGACGTGACAGAGTTCAGCTGGAAGCGGTAATCCTTCCCAAGTACGAATGGAGAAAGGGGGCGGTTGCCCCGATTGACGTCGGCCATCACATGTCCTTTCCGAAATCCCTTGGGGTCGTCTTGTACCAGACAATAGCGCTTTGTCATCCGCACACCATGCCGCAGTGCACAGAATTTGACACAAGCAACCATTTCTTTTCGCAATTGTGATCACAAGAAATAATGCTGTGATCACAAATTAGGCGCAGTTTTCCGCGCATCATATCCGACTGATTTGCTAGGTTTTTGCGTCTGATTCTGCAGCCAATCTGCGCAGGGCGGAGGTCGTGACCGCCCCGGCCAGGCGGGAAATCCTACAGCGGAATCAACGCCCAGTAGTCCAGATCCAGCAGAACGTGGGGCAGATACCGGCCCGCCGCGTCCTTCAGGGTGAACGCCTCTCCGCCGCTGCGCGCGACCAGTCGCAGCCGGATCGCACCGACGCCGGGGGCCGTGGTCTCGGCCTTGTCCAGCACCTCGGACCAGGCATGCACCGTGGTTCCGGCAAAACAGGGGTTGGCGTGGGCCCCGGCATTCAGCCCCGCGATCATCTGCGCGTTGGCCAGCCCGTTGAACGACAGCGCCCGCGCGAGCGAGATCACATGCCCGCCGTAGATCAGCCGCTGTCCATCAGCGCGCAAAGTGGCATCGAAGTGCACCTTCGAGGTGTTCTGCCACAGCCGCGTCGCCATCATATGCTCGGCGTCTTCGATCGTCACACCGTCGACGTGGTCGATCTGCTCGCCTATCTCGTAGTCGCTCCAGCGATGCGCCTCACCCGCCAGTGCGAAATCATAGCTCGTGAAATCAAGGCCTTCGGGGATCACCAGATCGCCCGGCGCAATCGCCTGCGCGAGGTCCGGCACCACAGTCTCGGGCGCAGGGGCCTCGACGTCGCGCTTCTTCACCATCACCCAGCGGCAAAAGCTCATCACCAGCTCGTCGCGCTGGTTCAGCCCTTCGGAGCGGACGTAAACCACGCCGGTCTTGCCGTTGGAGTTCTGCTTCAGCCCGATCACGGTTGACCGCGCCCGCAGCGTATCGCCGGGATACGCCGGCTTCAGCCAGCGCCCCTCGCCATAGCCCAGATTGGCCACGGCATTCAGCGAGATATCCGGCACCGTCTTGCCGAAGACGATGTGGAACGCCGCCAGATCATCCAGCGGCGCCCCGGGCAGACCGCACCCGCGCGCAAATTCGTCCGAGGAATAGAGCGCATGTCGCGCCGGGTAGAGAGCATGATAGAGCGCCCTCTCCCCCACCGTCACGGTGCGCGGCACCGCGTGCTGGATCTGCTGCCCTACGGTGTAATCCTCAAAGAACCGGCCGGGATTGGTCTTGGCCATCAGTGGTCGCTCAGCTTGGTGTCGGGTGTGTAGGTGCCCTCCACCTCCTTCACCACGGCCTGACCGCAGCGCATGGTGCCGTTGGCCGCGTCAAATGCATAGGTCGGGTCGCCGTGCAGCGCCCAGCCGGCGTTCAGCGCCTTGGTGACCTTATGGCAAAACGCCGAGGTGTCGTCTTCGGAGAGGAATCGGTACAGTTTCATTCTGGTCTCACATTGGAAGGGGGCTCGGGCCGACCCAGCCGTGGATCAGCACGATCACGACAAAGACGACGACGGTGATGACAGCAAGGCGAATGTCGCCCGCCAGTTTGCCACCGCTATAAGGGATATAGTCGGGATGGCGCGCATTGGTCACGATCCAGCCCGCCACCGCCCAGACGATCATGCCGCCCCAGAGCAGAAGAGCGGCCACATCGCCGCGCACCAGCAGGTGGGCCACACCCCAGAGGATGACGGCCAAGAACATCGGGTGGCGCAGCATGCCACGCAGCCGCGACTTGGAATGCGACGTGCCCAGCATCAGCACCGAGAAGACCATCAGCAGGTTGTTCAGGTGCTGGCCCCAGACGGGCGGCGCATAGACCGGACTCACGTCAGCCGAACGGTAGCCGATCACCATCAGCACGATGGCGACCAGCGCGATCACCGCCACCAGCGGACGCGCCAGCTTTTCCGACTGCTGTGCGCGCAGACCGGGGGTATATTCCTTCATCATGTGGGGCCAGGTCCACAATATCAGGCCAATCAGGATCAGTGCCACGCGAGGTTCCTACGCCAGGGTCAATTGCCACCACGTTGGGCGCATCAGGCCATATGTGCAATGGCCTCGGCCTTGGAGAGGGTCTTTTTGGCGGTCTCGACATGCAGGTTCTCGACGATCTTGCCATCGACGACGGCGACCCCCTGCCCCGTCGCCTCGATCTCGGCATGGGCGGCGATTTGACGGCGGGCGAGGTCGATCTCGGCCTCGGTCGGGGCGAAACAGGCATTGGCAATCTCGACCTGCGCCGGGTGGATCAACGTCTTGCCGTCGAACCCGAGGTCACGGCCCTGCTCGCATTCCGCGTGCAGCCCCGCGTCATCCTTATACTGATTATAGACGCCGTCCACGGCGATCACCCCATGCGCCCGCGCTGCCATCAGGATGGTTTGCAGTGCCATCTGCATCGGCAGGCGGTCGGCGCGGTCGCGGCAGCCGAGCTCTTTCGCGAGGTCATTGGTGCCCGCGACAAAGCCCTGCACCCGTGGGTGCGCGGCGATGGAGAGGGCGTTGAAGATCGCCAGCGGCGTCTCCATCATCGCCCAGATCGGTGTGTCATTGCCGAGCAAAGCCGCCAACGCGTCGATATCGGCGGCGCTGTTCACCTTGGGCAGCAGAAAGGCATCGGCGCCGGCGTCCTTCAGCGCCGCGACATCCTCCGCCCCCCAGGGCGTGTCGAGGCCATTGATGCGGATGATTTTCGCCCGCGCACCGTATCCTCCCTCAGCCAGCGCGGCCTTCAGCGTCTCGCGCGCGTCGGCCTTGGCATCGGGGGTCACCGCGTCCTCCAGATCAAACAGAATGGCGTCGACCGCCAGCCCGCGCGCCTTCTCCAGCGCCCGCGCCTTGGAGCCGGGAATATAGAGAAGCGAGCGATACGGGCGGAACTGAGCGTCCATGGTCAAATCCTTTGGGTAATATTGTTGCGTCGTGATGGCATTATTGGCGCGATTAATTCAAGCCAAATCCGCAACAGGGGCAGATTTCAGGCCCGCTTCGCAGCGCCCGTCGCATGAAAATCCGCACAATCCTAGTGAAACCGAGGGGGATTAACCGGATCGCAGCCTGTCCCGGCGCAGGGTGACCCCAGACGTCACGGGGCGCTCCAGCCGCTGACACAACCGCCTCTCCCCACCCCGCCAACGGGACCCAAGGGACAAGAAAGGGACTGCCATGAAGCGACACGATCCGACTTTGGCACAGCTGTGCAAATGGCCCTTCCGGACCAGCACCCTGCCCGCGATGACCCTTGGCTGCGCCGTTTTGCTGCTTGCCACGGCGGCCCAGGCCACCCCGGCGCAAACCTGCGCGCCGCGTGAGGTGGTGGTGAAACGCCTTGCCTCCGGCTACGGCGAGACGCGGCAATCCATCGGCCTCGGCACCAACAATTCCATGGTCGAGATCTTTGCCTCCGATGAAAGTGGCAGCTGGACGATCACTGTCACCTCGCCTCAGGGCATCACCTGCCTGATCGCCAGCGGGCAGGCGTTTGAAACGCTGGCCGAGGCGCTGCCCATCGATGATCAGGACGCCTGACGCCCTGGCTGTCGCAGCGGCGAAAGGCTCAGGCCAAGAGAGTTAGGCGACGCCCACGCCAGTTCGGGACGCAGCCGTTCAACCACAGCGTTCAGAATCGCTCCGGCGTTATGTTGCCGCTAACAGAGCCGACGCAGCGCCTGCACTGCGGCTGCCGAACCTGTGACCGGCCCGCCTACAAAACGTCCATCCCGTTGAAGATGGGCCTCTTTTCAACGGGCCTCTCGGCCCTGCCCCCCCTCTCTCACGCGACGCACTCTTGCACTGCTGGGCTAAAAGACCTACGCCATGCGCGACGTTTTCAACCGGACCGGAGACATATCCAAATGGCCAGACCCAAGATTGCCCTCATCGGCGCGGGCCAGATCGGCGGCACGCTCGCCCATCTCGCAGCCCTGAAAGAACTTGGTGACGTTGTTCTTTTCGACATTTCGGAAGGCACCCCCGAGGGCAAGGCCCTCGACATCGCCGAATCCGGCCCGTCTGCCAAATTCGACGCCAAGCTCAAGGGCACCCAGTCCTACGCTGATATCGCTGGCGCTGATGTCTGCATCGTGACCGCCGGCGTGCCGCGCAAACCCGGCATGAGCCGTGATGACCTGCTCGGCATCAACCTCAAAGTCATGAAGTCGGTCGGCGAAGGCATTCGCGACAACGCCCCCGACGCTTTCGTCATCTGCATCACCAACCCGCTCGACGCGATGGTCTGGGCGCTGCGTGAATTCTCCGGCCTGCCGCATTCCAAAGTCTGCGGCATGGCGGGTGTGCTCGATTCCGCACGCTTCCGTCACTTCCTCGCCGAGGAATTCCAGGTCTCCATGAAGGACGTCACCGCTTTCGTTCTGGGCGGCCACGGCGACACCATGGTGCCGCTGTCGCGCTACTCGACCGTTGCGGGCATCCCGCTGCCGGATCTGGTGGAAATGGGCTGGACCACGCAGGAAAAACTGGATGCGATCATCCAGCGCACCCGTGATGGCGGCGCTGAAATCGTTGGCCTTCTGAAAACCGGCTCGGCCTTCTACGCTCCCGCCACTTCGGCCATCGAAATGGCCGAAGCCTTCCTGAAAGACCAGAAGCGCGTGCTGCCCTGCGCGGCCTACGTTGAAAACGCGCTTGGCCTCAAAGGCATGTATGTCGGCGTCCCGACCGTGATCGGCGCCGGTGGCGTCGAGAAAGTTGTCGAGATCAAGATGACCAAAGACGAACAAGCCATGTTCGACAAATCCGTCGAGGCCGTCAAAGGCCTGGTCGAAGCCTGCAAGGCCATCGACTCCTCGCTGGCATAAGCCACGCTGGACAGATCTGAGAAAAAGGCGCCTCCGGGCGCCTTTTTTGCGTCTGCGGTATGGCACGGGGCCCTTTTGCTCCCCACCTCTTCGGTATGACAATGCCCTCGCCCATACCCTCCGCCGTCTCTGGCGCCGCGACCAATGTCGTTAACCCGACTCGCCCGCACGCCCTGTCCCGGCGCTTTTATGCCCAGCCCGCAGGATTTGTGATCACACCTTTTTTGCGTGTGATCACAAATCGCATCAAATCGGCGAAAATTGTCCGTTCCACAAAAAAATGAGTTCATTGCACCGTAATACTGTGCCAGTACCGATGCCAATCGTAGCAAACGAGGGACGGAGTTCATGAATATCCATGAATATCAGGCGAAGGCTATTCTTCGCGAATATGGCGCCCCGGTTTCGGAAGGTCGTCCGGTCACCAAGGCCGACGAAGCCAAAACCGCCGCCGGCGAACTGGACGGCCCGCTCTGGGTCGTAAAGGCACAAATCCACGCAGGTGGTCGCGGCAAGGGCTCCTTCAAGGAATCCGACGCTGGTGAAAAAGGCGGTGTGCGCCTGACCAAATCGGTCGAGGAAGCCGCCGAAGAGGCCAAGAAGATGCTCGGCCGCACGTTGGTGACCCACCAGACCGGTCCCGCCGGCAAGCAGGTCAACCGCATCTACATCGAAGACGGCTCCGATATCGAGCGTGAGCTCTATCTGGCTCTGCTCGTCGATCGTCAGACCAGCTCGATTTCCTTTGTCTGCTCCACCGAGGGCGGCATGGACATCGAAGAGGTTGCGGCCTCCACGCCCGACAAGATCCTGTCGTTCTCTGTCGACCCGATCACCGGCTACCAGCCGTTCCACGGTCGCCGCGTCGCCTTCGCCCTCGGGTTTGAAGGCCAGCTGGTCAAGCAGTGCGTCAAGCTGATGGGTCAGCTCTACAAAGCCTTCGTCGAGAAGGATATGGAGATGCTGGAGATCAACCCGCTGATCGTCATGCCCGGTGACAACCTCAAGGTGCTCGACGCCAAAGTCAGCTTTGATGGCAACGCCATGTACCGTCACCCCGATATCGCCGCCCTGCGCGACGAGACCGAGGAAGACCCCAAAGAGCTGGCAGCGTCGAAATACGACCTGAACTACATCGCGCTCGACGGTGAAATCGGCTGCATGGTCAACGGCGCAGGCCTGGCCATGGCGACGATGGACATCATCAAGCTCTACGGCGCAGAACCGGCGAACTTCCTCGACGTTGGTGGCGGCGCCACCAAGGAGAAAGTCACCGAGGCCTTCAAGATCATCACCTCTGACCCCAACGTCAAAGGCATCCTGGTCAACATCTTCGGCGGCATCATGCGCTGCGACGTCATTGCCGAGGGCGTGATCGCCGCGGTCAAGGAAGTCGGGCTGAAGGTTCCGCTGGTTGTCCGCCTCGAAGGCACCAATGTCGAAAAAGGCAAAGAGATCATCGCGACCTCAGGCCTGAACGTCATTGCCGCCGACAACCTGTCGGACGGTGCCGAGAAAATCGTGAAAGCAGTGAAGGGCTAAGAACCATGGCAGTTCTCGTCGACGAAAACACCAAGGTGATCTGTCAGGGCTTCACCGGCTCGCAGGGCACTTTCCACTCCGAACAGGCTATCGCCTACGGCACCAAGATGGTTGGCGGCGTCACCCCCGGCAAAGGTGGTCAGACCCACCTGAACCTGCCGGTGTTTGACAGCGTGCACGAAGCAAAAGATCGCACCCAGGCGAATGCCTCGGTCATCTACGTGCCGCCCCCCTTCGCGGCCGACTCGATCCTGGAAGCGATCGATGCCGAGATGGAGCTGATCATCTGCATCACCGAGGGCATTCCCGTGCTCGACATGATGAAGGTCAAGGCTGCGCTGCGGAACTCCAAATCGCGCCTGATCGGTCCGAACTGCCCCGGTGTCATCACGCCGGACGCCTGCAAGATCGGCATCATGCCCGGCCACATCCACAAGCGTGGCTCGGTCGGTGTTGTGTCGCGCTCGGGCACGCTGACCTACGAAGCTGTCAAGCAGACCTCGGATGCGGGCCTCGGCCAGTCCTCCGCAGTCGGCATTGGCGGCGACCCCATCAAGGGCAGCGAACATATCGACATCCTCGAAATGTTCCTGGCTGACCCCGAGACCAAATCGATCATCATGATCGGTGAGATCGGTGGTTCGGCTGAAGAAGAAGCCGCGCAGTTCCTGGCCGATGAGAAGAAGAAAGGCCGTTGGAAACCGACAGCTGGCTTCATCGCTGGCCGGACAGCTCCTGCTGGCCGTCGCATGGGTCACGCGGGTGCCATTGTTGCCGGTGGCAAAGGCGGCGCTGAAGACAAGATCGAAGCCATGAAACTGGCCGGTATCGTTGTCGCCGACAGCCCGGCGGGCCTCGGCGAAGCCGTTCTCAAGGCGATCGGCTGATAGAATGAGGCCGGCAGTGGCCATAGGGCAAGGGCGCGACGCGCGGCACCGGGGTTCCGGTCCGCAGCGTGGTGACCCCTGCCCGGCGCCACTGCCGGTGTCTTGCGACCCCAGAACGACCAGACGTCACATTCTCGCCCGGCCCTTCGCGGACCGGGCGAATGTCCTGAAAGCGCTCGCGATGCGTGCAGTACCATCGACCTCAGCCAACAGCGGCCCTGCCGCCATGGCGCCACGCCTGTCCCGCTCCTCCTGCCGCGCGATCCGCGCCGGGGGGCTGGCATGAGCTTTTCTGACGCCATCCGCACCTGTTTTCAGAAGTATGCCACCTTTTCGGGCCGCGCCTCGCGTCCGGAGTATTGGTACTTCATCCTTTTCCTGTTGCTGGCCAGTCTTGTCCTCGGCGCCGTCGACGGCATGCTGTTCGGCAACGATGTTGTCAGCGCCACCCCCTTCAGTTTCATGATCAGTGCCGATGGGCCCCTGGGCAGCCTGTTCAACCTTGCGACGGTGATCCCTGCCCTTGCGGTGGGCTGGCGGCGCATGCATGACACCGGGCGCTCGGGGCTGTTCCTGCTCTACCCGCTGATCGTGATTGTCGGCATTGGCACGTTCACCGCCTTTTTCCATCTGCTGCCCTGGCAACTTGAGGGCGTGCTGATGCTGGCGATGATGGGCGCGATGCTGATCCTGTTCATCTCTCCGCTGCTGGTGCTGTGGTGGCTGAGCCGCCCCAGCCAGCCCGGCGCGAACGACTGGGGCCCCGCCCTGCAGGTGGCACCATGAGCCGCCCGCGACGCGCCCGAAATTCCACCAAGATCCGGCAGCGGGCTGCGTCTCGCTGCCACCCGCCACCGGCGCTTGACGACCACGACAAAGGGCCACTCTCGGCCCTCTCTGCCACCGCTCTCTTCTCCCGTCATCCAGCCCACCACACCCCCGAGGTGAAATAATGACCGAACAAAGCCCGAATGATCTCTTCCATGCTTCCAGCTTCATGCAGGGGCATAACGCCGAATACCTTGAACAGCTGCAGGCCCGCTGGGCCGCGGATCCCTCCTCGGTCGACGAAGGCTGGGCGGAGTTCTTCCGTCAGCTCGACGTCACCGAAGACGACGCCCGTGCCGAGGCCGCAGGCCCGTCGTGGTCGCGCACCGACTGGCCGCCGACCCCGAACGACGACCTGACGGCCGCGCTCGATGGCATGTGGCCCGCCCCGGCCGAAGCCAAGGACGCCGGCAAGAAGATCAAGGAAAAGGCGGCTGAAAAGGGCGTCTCGGTTTCGGACGACGCCATCAAGCGCGCCGTGCTCGATTCGATCCGCGCGCTGATGATCATCCGCGCCTACCGCATCCGCGGCCACCTGATCGCCGATCTGGACCCGCTGCGCATGCAGGACCAGAACACCCACCCCGAGCTTGATCCCAAGACCTACGGCTTCACCGAAGCCGACATGGATCGCCCGATCTTCATCGACAACGTGCTGGGGCTGCAGATCGCCTCGATGCGCCAGATCATCGACATCGTGAAGCGCACCTATTGCGGCACCTTCGCGCTGCAATACATGCACATCTCCGACCCCGAGCAATCCGCCTGGCTGAAAGAGCGGATCGAAGGCTACGGCAAGGAAATCACCTTCACCCGTGAAGGCCGTCGCGCCATCCTGAACAAGCTGGTCGAGGCCGAGGGCTTCGAGAAGTTCTGCCACGTCAAGTTCATGGGCACCAAGCGTTTCGGCCTCGACGGTGGCGAAGCGCTGATCCCCGCGATGGAGCAGATCATCAAGCGCGGCGGCAGCCTCGGCGTCAAAGAGGTCGTCATCGGCATGCCGCACCGCGGTCGTCTGTCGGTGCTGGCCAACGTCATGGGCAAGCCCTACCGCGCCATTTTTAACGAATTCCAGGGCGGGTCGTACAAGCCCGATGACGTTGATGGCTCGGGCGATGTGAAATACCACCTCGGCGCGTCTTCGGACCGCACCTTTGACGGCAATTCGGTCCACCTGTCGCTGACCGCCAACCCCTCGCACCTTGAGGCGGTGAATCCGGTCGTGCTGGGCAAGGCGCGTGCCAAACAGGCGCAGCTGAACGACCCCGATCGCACCAGCGTCATCCCGATCCTGCTGCACGGCGATGCGGCCTTTGCCGGTCAGGGTGTTGTTGCGGAATGCTTCGGTCTGTCGGGCCTCGTCGGGCACCGCACCGGCGGCACGATCCACATCGTGGTGAACAACCAGATCGGCTTCACCACCGCGCCGCATTTCTCGCGCTCCTCTCCCTATCCGACCGACATCGCCCTGATGGTCGAGGCGCCGATCTTCCACGTCAACGGGGATGACCCCGAGGCCGTGGTGCACGCCGCCCGCGTCGCGACCGAGTACCGCCAGAAGTTCCACAAGGACGTCGTTCTCGACATCTTCTGTTATCGCCGCTTCGGCCATAACGAAGGCGATGAGCCGATGTTCACCAACCCGATCATGTACAAGAACATCAAGGGCCACCGCACGACCCTTGCGCTCTATACGGACCGCCTGATCAAGGACGGCCTGATCCCCGAGGGCGAGATCGAGGACATGAAAGCCGCCTTCCAGTCGCACCTGAACGGTGAATTTGAAGCCGCCAAGGACTTCAAACCCAACAAGGCCGACTGGCTGGATGGGCGTTGGTCCGGTTTCGACCGCGAAAAGGAAGAATACCAGCGCGGCGAAACCGCCATCAGCGAAGAGACCATGAAGGACGTCGGCACCGCTCTCAGCCGTGCGCCCGAAGGATTCCCGCTGCACCGCACCGTGGAACGTCTGCTGGAATCCAAAGCCAAGATGTTCGAGACCGGCGAAGGCTTTGACTGGGCCACCGGCGAAGCGCTGGCCTTCGGCTCTCTCGTGACCGAGGGTTATCCGGTGCGCCTGTCGGGTCAGGATTCGACCCGTGGTACCTTCAGCCAGCGTCACTCGGGCCTGATCAACCAGGAAACCGAAGAGCGTTACTATCCGCTGAACAACATCCGGGCTGGCCAGTCGCGTTACGAGGTCATCGACTCGATGCTCTCCGAATACGCGGTTCTTGGCTTCGAGTACGGCTATACGCTGGCCGAACCCAATGCCCTGGTGATGTGGGAAGCGCAGTTCGGCGATTTCGCCAACGGCGCGCAGATCATGTTCGACCAGTTCATCTCGTCCGGCGAAGCCAAGTGGCTGCGCATGTCCGGCCTCGTGATGCTGCTGCCGCACGGCTATGAAGGTCAGGGCCCCGAGCACTCCTCGGCGCGTCTGGAACGCTTCCTGCAGATGTGTGGTCAGGACAACTGGATCGTGGCGAACTGCTCGACCCCGGCGAACTACTTCCACATTCTGCGCCGCCAGATCCACCGGTCGTTCCGCAAGCCGCTGGTGCTGATGACGCCGAAATCGCTGCTGCGTCACAAGATGGCCGTCAGCAAGGCAGAAGACTTCACCACCGGCTCCAGCTTCCACCGGATCCTGTGGGATGACGCACAGAAGGGCAATTCCGACACCCAGCTGGTGGCGGATGACAAGATCAAGCGCGTCGTCATGTGCTCGGGCAAGGTCTACTACGACCTGCTGGAAGAACGTGATGCCCGTGGGATCACCGATGTCTACCTGATGCGCGTCGAGCAGTTTTATCCCTTCCCCGCCATCACCATGGTGAAGGAGCTGGAACGCTTCAAGGATGCCGAAGTCGTCTGGTGTCAGGAAGAACCCAAGAACCAGGGCGCTTGGACGTTCCTCGAACCCAACCTCGAATGGGTTCTGGGCCGTATCGGTTCCAAATCACAGCGTCCGCGCTACGTCGGTCGTCAAGCCGCCGCCGCCCCCGCTACGGGTCTCGCAGCCCAGCACAAAGCACAGCAAGCCGCGCTTATTGACGAAGCGCTGACCATCGAAGGAAACTAAGGACCAATGAGCACCGAAATCCGAGTCCCCACCCTGGGCGAAAGCGTGACCGAAGCCACCGTCGCAACCTGGTTCAAGAAACCCGGCGACACCGTGGCCGTTGACGAAATGCTGTGCGAGCTGGAAACCGACAAGGTGACCGTCGAAGTACCGGCCCCCGTCGCAGGCGTGCTGTCCGAAATCGTCGCCAAGGAAGGCGACACCGTTGGCGTCGATGCCCTTCTGGGCAACATCTCCGACGCTGGCAGCAGCGACGCGCCCAAGGCAGAGCCCAAGGCCGAAGCCAGCGCGCCCGCAGCCTCCTCCGCCAAGTCCGAGACCGTGGCCGTCATGGTCCCGACACTGGGCGAGTCCGTCTCCGAGGCGACTGTCGCAACTTGGTTCAAGAAAGAGGGCGACAGCGTCACCGCTGACGAAATGCTCTGCGAGCTGGAAACCGACAAGGTCTCCGTCGAAGTCCCCGCGCCGGCCTCCGGCGTGCTGACCAAGATCCTAGCCGCCGAAGGCTCCACGGTTGAGGCTGGCGGTCAGCTGGCCGAGATGACCTCGGGCGAGGGCGCCGCAGCGGCTCCCAAGGCCGAAGCTCCGAAAGCCGAAGCCGCCGCCCCTGCCGCCTCGGGCAAGGACGTCGAAGACGCGCCCTCCGCCAAGAAAGCCATGGCCGAAGCAGGCCTGTCGCGCGATCAGGTGTCCGGATCGGGCAAAGACGGCCGCATCATGAAAGACGATGTCGCCAAGGCGCTTTCGGCCGCCAAATCCGCACCGGCCCCCGCCGCTGCCGCCACCCGCGCGCCCGTCGCCGCGGATGACGCAGCCCGCGAGGAACGCGTGAAGATGACGCGCCTGCGTCAGACCATCGCGCGCCGCCTGAAGGAAGCGCAAAACACTGCCGCCATGCTGACGACCTACAACGAGGTCGACATGACCGAGGTCATGGCCCTGCGCAACCAGTACAAGGACATGTTCGAGAAGAAGCACGGCGTGCGTCTCGGCTTCATGTCCTTCTTCACCAAGGCCTGCGTCCATGCGCTGAAGGAAGTGCCGGATGTGAACGCCGAAATCGACGGCACCGACGTGGTCTACAAGAACTTCGTCCACATGGGCGTCGCCGCTGGTACGCCTCAGGGCCTCGTCGTGCCGGTCATCCGTGACGTCGACCAGATGTCCTTTGCCGACATCGAAAAGGCGATCGCCGAAAAGGGCAAACGCGCCCGTGACGGCAAGCTGTCGATGGCGGAAATGCAGGGCGGCACCTTCACCATCTCCAACGGTGGTGTCTACGGCTCGCTGATGTCCTCGCCGATCCTGAACCCCCCGCAGTCCGGTATCCTCGGCATGCACAAGATCCAGGACCGTCCGATGGCAATCAACGGCAAGGTCGAAATCCGCCCGATGATGTACCTCGCGCTGTCCTACGATCACCGCATCGTCGACGGCAAAGGTGCCGTGACCTTCCTCGTGCGCGTCAAGGAAGCGCTGGAAGATCCCCGTCGCCTGCTGATGGACCTCTGATAAGACCCCGCGCGCCCAAGGCCTTGCCCCTGGGCGCGCGCCCTCTCTGGACATATCTGATGAAGCTCGCCCGCCTGTCATTCTGGCTGATCCTCGCCGTCAGTGCCGCACGGTTCGTGCTGACCGGCGCGCTCGTGCCTGCCGGGCGCTCCAGCTTTGCCGACCTCGGGTACCAGCTGGCCGAACTCATCGCCTGCGGCACCGTCCTGTTCCTGCTCAGCCGCCCGGTTCCGGGACGCAGCGGCATCGCCCTGACGCTGTTCTGGTGCTTCGCCCTCTACGTTCAGGCGATCTCCGGCGGTCTGGCCTGGAACAACCTCACGGCGCTGCTGATGGGCGCCCTGGCCATCGTCGCCCTGCTCGACATGCTGCTTCCCCTGTTCCGCCTGCGAAAGGCCGCCATATGACCCCCGAACTCATCGCCCTCGCGCTCATCGTTCTGCTGCATGTGGTCCTCGTCTTCCTGTCGCAGGCTGCTTTCAACAAGGATGTCGGCGCCGACGTCAACGCCTCGCCGCGCGACGACGTCCCGCCGCTCTCGAAAACCACGCAACGCCTGCGCCGCGCCCTCGACAACCATACCGAGAACATCGGCATCTTCATCGCCGCCGTCGTCATCGTCACGCTCTCAGGCCAGGCCAGCGCCTTCACGGCCGCCTGCGGCTATGTCTACGTCGCGGCCCGCGCGCTCTACATTCCTGCTTATCTCTACGGCTGGGCGCCCTGGCGCTCGCTGATCTACACGGTCGGCCTTGTCGCCACCCTCGCCATGATCATCGCGGCGGTGCTGTGATGCCGAACGAACTCCAGATCCTCGCCCTCGCCGGCCTGCTGCAGGTGCTCCAGATCATCCTGATGGCCGTCCCCGCCAACCTTGAGCTTGGCCGGGGCAAGACCACCTCACCGCGCGATCCCGCCCGGATGGACAAGCCGCTGATGGATCAGGTCCACCCGGTCACCGGGCGCCTCTACCGCGCCATGAACAACCACTTCGAGGGGCTGATCCTCTTCACCATCGCCGTGCTCACCGTGACACTGCTCGATGCCTCCTCGCCCCTCACCCGCGCCTGCCCCGCCCTCTACCTCGCAGCGCGCATCCTCTACATCCCGGCCTACGCCTTCGGCTGGGTGCCATGGCGCAGCCTGATCTGGCTCGTCGGCCTCGCCGCGACCACGATAATGCTGATCACTGCCCTGCTCTGATCCGTTTCCCTGTTCCAAATATCCCGGGGGAGTCAGCGCCAGCTGACGGGGGCAGCGCCCCCGCCCCGGTCCGACCATAAACCGTTCCAATACCGACGCGATACCGACGTCGGAAAACCGACCCGAAGGAGACCCCAAATGGCCCAATACGACGTCATCGTGATCGGCTCTGGCCCCGGCGGCTATGTGTCTGCCATCCGCTGCGCCCAACTCGGTCTGAAAACCGCCTGTGTCGAGGGCCGCGAGACTCTCGGCGGCACCTGCCTCAACATCGGCTGCATCCCCTCCAAGGCGCTGCTGAACGCGACCCACCAGCTGCATGAGGCCGAAACCAACTTCGCCACCATGGGCCTCAAGGGCAAATCCCCCTCGGTCGACTGGCCGACGATGCAGGGCTACAAGCAGTCCGTCGTCGACACCAACACCAAGGGCATCGAATTTCTGTTCAAGAAGAACAAGATCGACTGGATCAAGGGCTGGGCCTCCATCCCCGAGGCCGGCAAGGTCAAGGTCGGTGACGACATCTACGAGACCAAGAACATCGTCGTCGCCTCCGGTTCTGTCCCGAGCGCTCTGCCCGGTCTCGACGTCGACAATGACGCGGGCGTGATCGTCGATTCCACCGGCGCGCTGTCGCTGCCGAAGATCCCCAAGAAGATGGTCGTCGTCGGCGCGGGCGTCATCGGCCTGGAAATGGGCTCGGTCTACGCCCGTCTCGGCACCGAGGTGACCGTCGTCGAATTCCTCGACCAGATCACCCCCGGCATGGACGGCGAAGTGCAGAAGACCTTCCAGAAAATGCTCAAGAAACAGGGCATTGAGTTCATCATGGGCGCCGCCGTCCAGGGCGCTGAAGCCGCCAAGGGCAAGGCCAAGCTGACCTACAAGCTGCGCAAGGACGACAGCGAACACCAGCTCGACGCCGATGTCGTGCTGGTCGCCACGGGCCGTCGCGCCTTCACCGACGGGCTCGGCCTGAAAGAGCTCGGTGTCGAGATGACCGAGCGCGGTGTCGTCAAGACCGACGCGCATTGGGCGACCAACGTCAAAGGCGTCTACGCCATCGGTGACGCGATCACCGGCCCGATGCTGGCCCACAAGGCCGAGGACGAGGGCATGGCCGTCGCCGAGGTCATCGCGGGCAAGGCCGGGCACGTCAACTACGGCGTCATCCCCAGCGTCATCTACACGCACCCCGAAGTCTCTGCCGTCGGCAAGACCGAGGAGCAGCTGAAAGAGGAAGGCCGCGCCTACAAGGTCGGCAAGTTCTCCTTCATGGGCAACGCCCGCGCCAAGGCTGTCTTTGCTGGTGACGGCTTCGTCAAGCTGCTGGCCGACAAGGACACCGACCGTATCCTCGGCGCCCATATCATCGGCCCCGGCGCTGGCGATCTGATCCACGAGATCTGCGTGACGATGGAATACGGCGGCTCTGCCGAGGATCTGGCCCTGACCTGCCACGCCCACCCGACCTTCTCCGAAGCGGTGCGCGAAGCAGCACTGGCCTGCGGCGACGGCGCTATTCACATGTGATCGGGCAGGCGCGGGTTTCAACCGCCCGCGCTTTCGGTCTAACGTGGCCCACAGGCCCCGAGGTGTTCGCCTCGGGGCCTTTTCGCTGCCCACCCAGAGGAATGCGATGCCAGTACCCTATGTTTCCGTGATCATTCCCGCCTATCAGGCCATGGGCACACTGCCTGCCGCCCTCGCCTCCATCCGCCTGTCCGGACTGCCCACCGACCAGATCGAGGTGATCATCGCCTCGGATGACGGTCAGGATTACGCCACCCGGTTCAGCGACTCCATGCTCTCCTTCACCCCCCCGGGCCCCCTGCGCAGCGGCGCGGGGCCGACGCGCAATCGCGCGCTGGCACAGGCGCAGGGCAGCTTCATCGCGTTTCTCGATGCCGATGACACCTGGGCCCCGGGCTACCTCGCGACACTGCTGCCGCTGGCGCGGCGCAATGGTGCGGCTTTCGGGCTGACGGCCGTGCTCAGTGCGGGGGTGCCGCTGCTGCATCTGCCCCGCCCCGGGGCCGTCACCCTGACGCTGGAGGATTTCGGAGCAACAGGCGCCAGCTATCATCCGGTGCTGGAACGTCAGCAGGCCCGCCCCTTCACCAACCAGCCCTCCCAGGATGTGCGCCACGCGATCGAGCTGCTGGCCCGTCTCGGGGGCACAGCGCCGCTGGGGCAGACCTGCTACAATCTGCATCTCAACCCCGCCAGCGCCACCGCCGATGAGGGCTTTGCCACGCGGGTGGGCCGCGCCTATCAGCGCCACATCGCCGAGATGGAGGCCGGCGAAGGTGATATCCCGGACACGATGCGGGCACGCTGCGCGCAGGTGTTCCGCGACAAGGACCGCCTCAACCACGACTTCACCGCACGCGCCGCGCCGGGCCTCAGCTATTATGATTTCGTCGCCGCGCGGACGACGCCTTAACCCAACCTCGATCCAGAAAAGGAACTGATCCCGACCACGAGAGAGGCATCGTAGTGGTCAGGCTGTTCGCGCACCCTGGCGAAAGCGCCGTCCCCGGCCTGTTTCGCGATCGAATCCCCGGCGTTCATCGTATCCCGCGTCGCACCGCGCGCGTTATAGGGCGGGACCGAGCGGAACAGATAGGCCGACAGCGCATCGGGGAAAAAGATCTGGCTGGTCAGAACCGTCTGATCGTCCAGAAAAATCTTGGTGTGAATATGGGTGGTGCGGCCGCGATACCAGCCCGGATAGATCGTGTCGAAGATCGCGACTCCATCCGCCCCCGTGGTCTGCGTGCCGCGCAGGAAGGTCTGTCCCGTGGTGTCCTCGGCGCCCATGTTGGTCACGCCGGAGTAAATCCCTTCGGCGTCGCAATGCCAGATGTCGACCCGCGCACCGGGCACAGGCGCGCAATCAGCGGTCACCACCTGAAGGTTCAGCCGCAGCGGCGCGCCGGGACGGCCTTCGGTGATATCGCGGCGCATCAGCCCGGAGTCGATGTAGAACGGCCCCTCCGTCACCTCGCGCTGCACCATACAGACATTGGCGCTGATCAGACCGGCGGCCTCGGCCTGCGCGCGCGTGGCCGAGGCAAAGGCCCCCACCCCCATCATCGCGACAGGCGACAGCGAAAGGAACCGCAACAACTTGCGGCGGGCGATGTCGGAGCCAGAAGTGGCGGATGTCTCAGGCGACATGGCAGGCGTCCTTGTTCAGGTCTGTCTGCCATATTCTACGCAAGGCCCGTTCACTTCCGTCGCACCTTCGCGTGTATGCGGCGGGGGGTGGCATCTTTCTGCCTCCCCCCCCCCCGCAGCGCGGTTACCACATGGTGCGCGCGGCGCGATCCGCCCAGCTGTCGTCGTAGTCCTTGCCGCCAACCTCACCCTCAGTCATCGCCGCCAGAATCTGGCCGACGGTGGGCAGATCGCCGCTCTCATCCTCGCCCGACCAGAGGCGGGCCCGGATGATCGCACGGGCGCACTGGCTGTAGATCTCGTGGATCTTGATGACGATCACGGTCGCCGGCTGGCGTCCATCACGCTCAAAGCTGGCGCGCAGATCGGCGTCGTCGGTGATCCGTGCCGCACCGTTGACCCGCACCGCATTGGCCGAGCCGGGGACCATGAACATCAGCGCAATCCGCGGGTCACGCACGATATTACGCAGCGTATCCAGACGGTTATTACCGCGCCAGTCGGGCATCGCCAGCGTCTGGTCGTCGAGCATGCGCACCACCGGGCCATCGTCACCGCGCGGGCTGCCATCCGCGCCCTCCGGCCCCACGGTCGAGACGACACAAAAGCGCGAGGCCATGATCCAGCTGCGATACTCCGGTGTCAGCTGATGCGCGACCTTGCGCAGCGCCGCCGCGGCGGGCGTGCCATAGAGCGCCTCAAGCGCCTCGGTGGTGTCCAGATAGTTCATCGGCCCCAAAGCCTCCCTCACGCATCAATTCGTTGGATCGCGTCTCGATCACCCGCTCCAGCGTCGAGCGGAATTCAGGCCGGCTCAGCCCGGGCGGGATCGGCGGCAGGAACTCGATCACCGCCAGACCGGGGCGGCGCAGCAGCCCCTGACGCGGCCAGAACAGACCGACATTCGCCGCCACGGGCACGCAATATTGGCCGGTTTCCTCATAAATCACCAGCGCGCCGACCTTGTAGGGCAGCTTGGCCCCCGGCGCGACACGGGTGCCTTGCGGAAAGATGATCAGCTGACCGGAGGGCGCATTGCCATCGTGAACCGCGTTCATCATGGCATGGATCGCCTCGGCGCGATGGCCCCGGCGCACCGGCACACAGCCAATGCGCAAGCCGTACCAGCCCAGAACCGGCATATAGCGCAGACTGTTCTTCATGATCAGCTTGGGCCGGTCGACCACGCTGGTGATCATGATGATGTCGAGAAAGCTCTGATGTTTCGAGGCGATGACGATTTCGCCCGTCGGAACCTCGCCGCGCACCTCGGTGCGCAGCCCGCAGATCACGCGCAGCGACCAGCGCACATAGCGACTGTAACCGCGCACGGCGGCATAGGCACCATCCCGGCTGACAACGGCCCAAGGCAGACAGATCACCCCGACCACCAGCATCGCCAGATACATCTGCACGATAAAGATCACCGACCGGATGTAGTGAAGCGCTTTCATCACGCCAGCCCCCGCAAAATACGCCGCGCCGCACTGCGCGTGGCCCAGAACGCCACGACGCCCGCCAGCAGCGGCAGGAAAAACGGCCAGATCCAGCCCCAGCCCTGAAACCCGAGGCCCGTCAGAAAGCCGCCCTCGGCCTGCGCCGCGGGCAGCAGCATGATCCCGCCAAGGCCAAGCGCCAGACCCAGTATAGCCCCGGAAATCGCCCGCAGGGTAAAGCGTCGCACAAAGGCGCGGGCAATGAAATCATCCCGTGCCCCGACCAGCCGCAGTACCGAGATGACCTGCGCATTCGCCGCCAGCGCGGAATGCGCCGCCAGCGTGATCATCGCTGCCATGATCGCCCCGATCAGCGCCAGCGACAGCAGCCCCAGCGTGCGGATCCGCGACGCCGCGCGCACCAGAGGCCGCCGCCAGCGCGTGTGATCGTCGAGCACCGCTCCGGGCACTTCGGCGGCCAGTCGCAGGCGCAGGCCTTCCGCGTCATAGCCCTTTCGGGTCTCAATGATTTCAATCAGTTGCGGCACGGGCAGATCGGCGATCGGCACATCGGGTCCGAACCATGGCTCCAGCAGCGCCTGCTGTTCCGCCTCGCTCAGCGCCCGCGCGCTCTCGACGCCCTCGGTGGTTTTCAGCACGCTCAGCGCCGCCTGTGTCTGCGCCGCGATCTGGTCGTCGGAGGCCGAGAGACGCAGCGTCGCACTGCGCGCCAGCTCGGCGCTCCAGTTATGGGCCAGACGGCCCGTCGCCAGCGACAGGGCCAGTGCGAAAACCGCCAGAAAGGTCATGGCGGCAGCGGAAAACAGCGTCAGCCGCGCGGTAAAGCCCGTCGGCGGCACAACCCGGTCCGCCTGCGTGTCGCCGCGCACCAGATCCGCCAGGATCAGCAAGAACCGCCTCACAGATCCGCCCCAGCGAGGTGCAGACGGCGGTTGGCGATGCGCAGCACACGCGTCTGCACCCGGCTTTTGGCCGCCCGGATCAGCGCCAGATCGTGGGTCGCAATCATCACCGTCTTGCCCATCTTGTTCAGCTCGACCAGCAATTGCAGCAGGCGTTGCGACATCTCCCAGTCGACGTTGCCGGTCGGCTCATCCGCAAGGATCACCTCCGGGCTCATGATCACCGCACGCGCCAGCGCGGCGCGTTGCCGCTCGCCCCCCGACAGTTCGGGCGGCAGGGCATGTTTGCGGTGCGACAGCCCGCACCAGGCGATCAGATCATCGAGGTTCTGCGCCTCGGCCGCCACATCGCGCCCAGACACCATCAGCGGCAGAGCGATATTTTCGACCAGCGGCAGGTGGTCCAGAAACTGGCAATCCTGATGCACGACACCGATCCGGCGCCGCATCAACGCCATGTCGTTGCGCCCCATGCTGCGCACGTCCTGACCGAACAGCGTCACATCGCCCGAGGTCGGCACAAGCGCGCCGTAGCACAGTTTCAGAAACGTGGTCTTGCCCGCGCCGGACGGCCCGGTCAGAAAATGGAACGACCCCGGCGCAAGGCGCAGCGAGATCTCGCTCAGCAGTTCCCCGCCGCCGTAGCTATAGGCCAGATTGTCGAGTTCGATCACAGGTGACCCCCGGGGATTGCTGTTTCCTTTTGCCTGAGGATGCCCGGTCTTTCAATCGCAGCGCCCCGCGGAAATAGCACTTTTCCGCTAAGGGCTAAGCACATATGGTAGGTGGCTCAATACGGGGCCAGGCTGGCCCGGATCACGACGCGGCGTGGCCATCCTCGGGGGGCTGCTCCCGACAGGGGCGCGGCGCTGATCCGGACCATCTGAAAGGCGCCAGTCCAAGGGGGCAGAATGCGGCTAACGTGCCCGAATTGCAGCGCACAATACGAGGTTCCGGCGCAGGTCATCCCGACCGCCGGGCGCGACGTGCAATGTTCCAGTTGTCATGAAACATGGTTTCAACCCGGCAGCGGGGCCGCGATCGCTCAGGATCGCGACGACGACGTCGAGACGGTCTTCGATCCGCCCGCCGTGCGCCGCCGTGAGCTCGACCCAGGCATCCGCGACCTGTTGCGCGAAGAAGTGGCACATGAGGCCCGTCTGCGCGCCCTTGAGAGCGCCGCTCAGCCCGCGTCCGCCGTATCCGAGAGCGACTCTGCCCGCCGCGACCGGGAATCCCGTGCCCGCCTCGCCCGCCTTGGCGACCCCGAAAAGACAGCGCCTATCCCCGGCGCCACACCGCGCCGTGATCTCCTGCCCGACATTGAGGAGACGAGTGCCTCCCTGCGCGAGACCTCTCAGCCAGAGGCGCCGGTTCAAGAGGACCCGGCCACCCGTCAGCGCAATTTCCGCATCGGTCTGGCTCTGCCGATCCTCGCCGCGCTGCTGGTCGCCTTCGTCTACTTCAACGCCGACCGTATCCGCCTGTCGCTGCCCCAGACGGTGCCTGCCATCGACAGCTTTACCAGCACGCTGGACGCGGGCCGGTTCTGGCTTGCCGATCAGATGCAGGCCGTTGTCGGATATTTCAACGGGTCGTCAAACGGTTAAGCCGACATCAGGCTCTGCCCCACTTGGGGCAAAGCCTGACGCCTTCACAAAGCCATAAGCGCAAACACACCTTCAGAGTTTCAGCTCAGAAGCGTTCCAACAGCCGTCTCAGATACTCCAGCTCCACCTCGGAGCGGGCGGTATCACCTGAGCGGCGGCGGATCTCGTCCAGCAGATCGCGGGCGCGGCGATAGACGTCTTCGCCCTGCAACATCTCGCGATCGTTGCCGAGGTTACCATTGGTGCCAGCGTTGCGGCCCAGCGGATCTTCGGTCTTACCACCGGTATTGCCCTCGGCCTCGCCCTGCTGACCGGCCATCTGGCGGTCCTGCTCGGCCATTGCCTCGCCGACCTGACGCATGCCTTCACGCAAAGCTTCCATGGCCTGGCTCTGCTGGTCGATGGCCTCGGCCAGATCGCCGTCGCGCAGCGCATCTTCTGCGCCGCGCATGGCACGGTCAGCGTCGTTCAGGGCCTCACGCGCGGCGCGCCCTTCGGCCGAGCCTTCGCCCGGCAGATTGCCCCGCTGGCGCTGCAACTCCTGCCGCAGGTCCTGCTGGCGTTGTGCAAGGGTACCAGCGTCCGGCCCGCCCTGCTGGCCACCCGGCTGACCACGGTCCTGCCCCGGCTGCTGACCCTCACCTTGCGGCTGGCCTTCGCCCTGTCCTTGCTGGCCCTGCCCCTGCTGGCCGGGCTGATTGAACTGATCCTGCAGCTCGCGGAAGGCTTCGTCCGACAGACCTTGTTGATCGCGCAGCGTCTCCGACAAGCCCTCCATCGCCTGCTGGCCGGGGCTCTGCTGTCCCTGACCGCCCTTGCCTTGCGTGACCTGCATGTTCTCGAGCAGCTTTTGCAGCTCCTGCAAGGCTTCCTGCGCCTCCGCCATGCGGCCCTGCTCCATAAGCTCCTGAATGCGGTCCATCATACGCTGCAGATCATCCTGATTCATCTGCATGGCGTTATCCATGTTCATCGCGGGCTGATCCGGGTTCTGCTCGGAATCGCGCGCCGCCTGCTGGGACAGCTGGCGCATGTAATCCTGCGTCGCGTCGCGCAGCTCCTGCATCAGCTTGGCGATTTCCTGATCCGAGGCCCCGTTGCGCATCGCTTCGCTTAGGCGTTCCTGCGCACGTTCCATCCGGGCCCGCGCATCGTCGAGGTCGCCCTCCTCCAGCGCGACCGCGAGATCCCAGAGGGCCTGCGTGATCTCGCCCACCTGCACATCGCTCATCCGGCCATAGTCCGAAATGGCCTCGATCCGGCGCATCAGGGCGCGGGTGCGCATGTAGGTCGTCTCAGAAGCAAACAGCCCCTCTGGCGACCAGGTGATCGCCCGCATCACCTGCGCGACACGCACCGCATTGTCGCGGTTCCACAGCAGATCGCGCCGCATCTCTATCAGCGCCGAGGCGACGGGGTCGAAAAACCGCCGCGCATCCAGCATCATGGCGAAATCGTCGCTTGTGCCGGTCTGGCCTCGCGAATCCTCGACTGTCAGCTTCACCTTCACCGGCATATTCGCCCAAGGATGCTGAGAGAAATTCTCGATCAGCGCCTCGGTGAACTCGCTGCGACTGCCCGAAATCGGCATCGGCAGCGCAACCTCGATCGGCGCACGGGCTTCGGGGTCGATCGCCAGACCATACCGGCGATCCAGCGCGGCCAGGTCGAGGGAAATCACGGCCTGCCCCGACTCGACACCGTAGTCATCGCGCGCCGTGAACGGGATCGAGATCTGGCCGTCCACCGTCGCCTCACCGGGGGCATCGACGCTCACCTCGGGGGCGTGATCGGGGATCAGCGCCACTTGCCACGCCTGCCCGCCGGGGCCGTCAATCGACAGCTCCCCCGGCTGCATGACGCTGAATTCCTGAGCAGCAGAGGTCGCGGGCGGCAGCTCCCCGATGCGGCCAGAGACCGACTCTGCGACAGAAAGCCGCCCCTCAGGCCCGTAGAGGCGCAGGGTCAGCAGCGCACCCTCGGGCGCCGTCAGAGTCGCGTCGCGAATATCCGAGAGGTAAACCGTCGGCAGACCGGTATAGGCGGGCGGGGCCATCCAGCCCTCCCAGCTCGGCCCGGCGGCGGCATTGGCACTGCCGGGGGCCATGCCGCCGACACTGCCAACGCGCCAGAACGACCCGAACAGCAGCGCCACCATCAGCCCCAGCAGGGCGACATAGCGCAGGCCGAAAGGATCGCGCGATGACAGCCTCAGATCCGGTTCAACCGCGCGGGCCTGCGCCGCACGCGCCGCCATCCGGCGTTGGTGCGCCGCCCAGAGCGCGTTGGACCCGGCGTCGTCTGCGCCAATCGCCTGACTGTCCCTAAGGGCTTGTAATGGATGGCCTTTCAGCGAGGCATCAAGCCGGGACAAAGCCTCAACCCGGCGCGGAAAGCGGAACCGGAACGCGCCACGCACCAGATACCAGAGCGCCGCGATCACCGACAGCGCGGCAAACCCCCAGACCACCTCGACCGAGGCGGAATCCTGAACCCCCAGCATCAGCAACGCCAGCGCGGCAATGCAGATCGACCAGAGCGGCCAGAAGGCACGCGCCAATCTCTCGGCAAGAAGGCCGAGGAAGGTCAGGAAAAGCGGCCACCGCAGGCGGCGCAGCGTATCGGTGTAGTGAGTCTGGTCAGCCATGCTCCGTCCCGATGGGGTTGCGCGGGGATCGCGCTACATCCATTCAGGTAGCGTATCTCGGTTAATGATCTCCTCAAAGGACGGTCTTTTTCTGATGACGGCAAATTGATCGCCATGCACCAGAACCTCAGGGATCAGCGGCCGGGTGTTGTACTCGCTGGACATCACCGCACCGTAAGCCCCCGCCGAGCGGAAGGCGACCAGATCGCCCGCTGCCAGTGGCACCATCATGCGCTGCTTGGCGAAGGTATCGCCGCTTTCACAGACCGGCCCAACGATGTCATAGGGCTGCTGTTCGGCACCGGGCGCAGGCTCGACCACGGGCACGATATCGTGGTGCGCATCATACATCGCGGGGCGGATCAGATCGTTCATCGCGCCGTCGATGATCAGGAAATCGCGGCCCTCGCCCTGTTTGACGTAGATCACTTCGCTGACCATGACGCCCGCGTTGCCCGCGATCAGACGACCCGGCTCGATCTCGATCTCGCAGCCGGTATGGCCGAGGATCTCCTGCACCATCGCGCCGTACTCCTTCGGCAGCGGCGGCGCGGTATTGTTGCGCTCGTAAGGAATCCCGAGGCCGCCGCCGAGGTCGAGGCGGATGATGTCATGCCCATCGGCGCGCAGAGCCTCCGTCAGCTCGGCCACCTTGGTAAACGCCTGCCGGTAGGGCTCCAGATCCGTCAGCTGGCTGCCGATATGCACGTCGATGCCAACGGCCTTCAGACCGGGCATCTCAGCGATGCGGGCATAGACCTCACGGGCACGGGTGATCGGAATGCCGAACTTGTTCTCGCTCTTGCCGGTGGCGATCTTGGCGTGGGTCTTGGCGTCGACGTCGGGGTTCACCCGCACGGTCACCGGGGCCACGACGCCCATCTCAAGCGCGACGGCGTTCAGCACCTCCATCTCCGGCTCGCTCTCCAGATTGAACTGGCGCACGCCGCCGGACAGAGCCATCCGCATCTCGTCCCGGGTCTTGCCGACGCCAGAGAAGACGATGCGATCGCCGGGCACGCCGGCGGCCTTGGCGCGGGCATATTCGCCCCCCGAAACCACGTCCATCCCCGCCCCGAGGCTGGCCATCAGCCTCAGGATCGCCTGATTGCTGGCGGCTTTCATCGCGTAACAGATCATGTGATCCATCCCCGCCAGCGCCTCGTCAAAGGCCTTGAAGTGGCGCGTCAGCGTCGCGGTGGAATAGCAATAGAACGGCGTGCCGACAGCGGCGGCAATCTCGGCCAGGGGCACGTCTTCGGCATAAAGCGCGCCATCGCGGTACAGAAAATGGTCCAAGGCGTCCCCTCCGGCAGGATCATGAGAAAAGCTGGGCCGCAGCCCGCGCCCCGCTTACACCGGGCGTGTGCGGAGGAAAAGATAAAGCGGCAGCCCGCAGCTGACCCCGATCAGAAAGGTCGCCGGGATCGCCAAAAGCGCGCTCCAATTGCGCCGCACCCGCACCTCGGCGAGGATCCACAGCGTCAGCGCCACGGCGGCAATCGTCAGATCCCAGACCAGACCGGAGGTCGCGGCATTGGCGTGCCACCCCTCCAGCAGGCCGGTCAGCGACAGTCCCTGCTCGCGGAACCAGCTGACAAACCAGGCCATCGGATGCACCGCGCCCCAAACCGCCAGCCCGAGGTAGCCCATACGCAGCGGCGACATCAGATCGACGTCCCGTAGAGCTGCGAGCTTGCCACACCGATCCCGGTGCCGATCTCGGGGCTGATGTCCATGCCCGCGCCCGGCGCCGGCAGCGTGTTCGGCTGAGGCGGCAGGGGCGATCCGTCGACCCCGCAGCCCGCCAGTGCCAGCAGCAAAGCCGCTGCGATCAGCCCAGTTTTTCGGTCCATGCCGCCACCTGTTGCCGCACCCGCTCGGGCGCTGTTCCGCCATAGGACATCCGCGAGGCGACCGAGTTGTGCACCCCCAGAACGCCAAAAACCTCTTCCGTGATGCGCGGCTCAACGCCCTGCATATCGCTCAGGCTCAGCTCGGGCAGATCGCAGCCCTTGCCCTCCGCCAGCGCCACCAGCGCGCCGGTCACATGGTGCGCATCGCGGAACGGCATGCCCAGCACCCGCACCAGCCAGTCGGCCAGATCCGTCGCGGTACTGAAACCAGCCCCCGCCGCGCCCTCAAGCCCGGGCACATTGGCCTTCATGTCACCGACCATGCCGGTCATCGCGGCCAGCGCCAGCATCAGGTTGTCGGCGGCGTCAAAGACCTGCTCTTTATCTTCCTGCATGTCCTTGGAATAGGCCAAGGGCAGCCCCTTCATCACCATCATCAGCGCCACATTGGCACCAAAGATCCGGCCGATCTTGGCACGGATCAGCTCCGCCGCATCGGGGTTCTTCTTCTGCGGCATGATCGACGACCCGGTCGAGAATCGATCCGACAGCACGACAAAGCGGAACTGGGCGGACGACCAGATCACCAGCTCCTCAGCCATCCGGCTGAGGTGCATGGCGCAGATGCTCGCCGCGCCCAGAAACTCCAGTGCGAAATCCCGGTCCGACACGGCATCCAGCGAATTCGCCATCGGACGGTCAAAGCCCAGCGCCTCGGCGGTTGCGTGGCGATCAATCGGGAAAGAGGTGCCGGCCAGCGCCGCCGCCCCCAGCGGGCTTTCGTTCATGCGACGGCGCGCATCCTCGAACCGGCTCTTGTCGCGGGCGAACATCTCGACATAGGCCATCATGTGATGACCCCATGTCACCGGCTGTGCGGTCTGAAGGTGGGTAAAGCCCGGCATCACCCAATCGGCGCCCGCTTCGGCCTGCCCCAGCAGCGCGCGCATCAGCGCCTCCAGCCCGGCAATCGCCGCATCGGCTTGGTCCCGCACCCAGAGGCGGAAATCCGTCGCCACCTGATCATTGCGCGACCGGCCTGTGTGCAGACGGCCCGCAGGTTCACCGATCACCTCTTTCAGACGCGCCTCGACATTCATGTGAATGTCCTCCAGCGCGGTCGAAAACTGAAAAGATCCGCCCTCGATCTCTGACAAGACCGTGAGAAGCCCTTCCCTGATCGTCTCGGCATCCTTATCTGTGATTATGCCCTGCGCGGACAACATCGCCGCATGGGCACGAGAACCGGCAATATCCTGTGCCGCCAGTCTCTGATCGAAGCTGATCGAGGCGTTGATCGCCTCCATGATCGCATCGGGGCCAGAGGCGAAACGGCCGCCCCACATCTGGTTCGCAGTCTTGTCGGTCATCGGGCCACCCGTCGGAGGAAACATGAAGAAATTGCGTTCCGCGTTCGTTTATACGGCCCTTGCCTTGGGTGCAATCGCCAGCCAGTCCCTGCCCGCCATGGCAGCCCCCGACAATATCAACGCTCTACGCACCGGCGAGATGCGCAAGTTGACCGTGCTCGACACCCCCAGCCAGCTCAGAACCGATGTCGAATGGCTCTCGCCCGACGGCAAGGTCACGCTTGGCGACTACGCTGGCAAATGGGTGGTGCTGAACTTCTGGGCGGTCTGGTGCGCCCCCTGCCGTGAAGAGATGCCGACCCTCTCGGCGCTGCAGACCGATCTCGGCGGTGGTGATTTCGCCGTGGTGACCCTCGCCTCTGGCCCCAACCGCCCCGAGGCCGTCGACAAGTTTCTGGCTGAGAATGGCGCTGCCAACCTGCCCCGCCTGCGCGACCCCAACACCGAACAGGCCCGCGACGCCGGAGTCTTCGGCCTGCCGGTGACCGTGCTGGTCAACCCGCAGGGCGCCGAGGTGGCCCGCCTGATCGGTGGGGCCGACTGGAACTCCCCCGAGGCCCGCGCCCTGATCGCCGCTTTCCGTCAGTAACCCCGCCCCGGGGCGTCAGATTTCGCACCGTTCAGTTACCGTCGGAATACCGACGCGATACCGACATGCCGATTTGCAGCAAAAAGCCCCGTTTCCGAGCGGCGTGAGACGTGACTTAACCGGCCTTCAACGCCGCACAGCGGGCATGGCAATGGCACCCCACAAGGTGGTCATTGACCAGCCCGCAGGCCTCCATGAAGGCATAGACGATCGTCGGCCCGACAAAGCGGAACCCGGCCTTTTTCAGATCCTTGGAGACCCGCTCCGACAGCGGAGTCGAGGGGGGTACCTCACTGTGGCTCCGGTAGCCCGGCTGCAGCGCCTCGCCCTCGACATAGCCCCAGAGCAGCTTGTCAAAGCCCTGTTTTTCCTCAATTTTCAGCCAGGCCTGCGCATTGCCGATGGTTGCCTCGATCTTGCCACGGTGCCGGATGATGCCAGCGTCCCCCAACAGCCGCTGCACCTCCGGCTCGCCCCAGGTGGCGATAACCTCAGGATCGAACCCGGCGAAAGCCTCGCGGAAATTGTCACGCTTTTTCAAGATGGTGATCCAGCTCAGCCCGGCCTGAAAGCCGTCGAGAACCAGCTTTTCCCAGAGCGCTCGACTGTCCCACTCGGGCACCCCCCACTCCGTATCGTGGTACTCAAGATAGATCGGCTCGGTGCCGACCCATGCACAGCGCGGCGGGTCATTCAGAGGAAGCGTATTCATTTCCATATCTTATCGCCTTTTTAACCGAGCGGCAGCATAAACCTAGACCGGACAAAGAGGCATTATGACATGGCCGGTGGCAAGGGCGAAGGGGCGGAACTTTCCGCGGGAAAGACCGACACCTCTCAGGGCGACATCAGCCGTCCCGCCCTTGACGTGTCCACCGCGAAAGAGCTCGTCGCCACCGCGCTGCGCACCGGTTCCGTGGCCCTCGCCTATCAGCCTGTCGTTAACCCCCGCAGCAACGGTCGCATCGCCTATCACGAAGGTCTGATCCGGCTGCTTGACCCCGCCGGCCGTGTCACCCCGGCAAAGGATTTCATCAGCGCGGTCGAGACATCGGAACTTGGGCGCATCCTTGACTGCAAGGCCCTGGAGCTTGGGCTTAAAACACTGCACGAACAACAGCATATACGTCTCGGAATCAACATGTCGACGCGCTCCATCGGCTATGGCGACTGGAACCGCACCCTGCATCACTGGCTCGACCAGGATCCCACAATTGGCGAGCGTCTGATCATTGAGATCACCGAGCGCTCCGCCATGCTGTCACCTGAACTCGTGATCAGTTTCATGCATGATCTGCAGCGTCACGGGGTCTGTTTTGCTCTGGATGACTTCGGGTCTGGCTACACGTCGTTTCGCTATCTGCGCGACTTTTCCTTCGACATGGTCAAGATCGATGGCTCTTTCATCCGCGATATCAGCACCTCAGCGGATCATCAGGTTCTGACCCGGGCTTTGGTGATGATCGCTGACCAGTTCGATATGCTGACCATCGCCGAACGTGTCGAAACCGAGCGCGATGCAGACTGGCTGGCGGACTGTGGTGTGGAATACCTGCAAGGCTATTTCTTCGCGCGACCAACGCTCTACCCCCCTTGGTCAGTCAGCAGCAGTGCCCCCGAACCGCCCCGCTGACGGCAGACAAAGCGCCGCATTCAGCCGCAGGAACCCCCGCCGTTATTGAGGCACCCCACCAATTCCTATATGTCTCGAGTCAATGGGCGCGGCATTGCGCCTGCACTGGTGGAGGATACCATGACCAACGTCGTAATTGCATCCGCGGCCCGCACACCCGTCGGCTCGTTCCTTGGCGCTTTCGCAAGCACCCCGGCCCACGACCTCGGCGCTACCGTTCTGGCAGAGCTTGTCGCCCGCGCCGGGATCGAAAAAGCCGAAGTGTCCGAGACGATCCTGGGTCAGGTTTTGACCGCCGGTCAGGGCCAGAACCCTGCCCGTCAGGCCCACATCAATGCCGGCCTGCCGATCGCCTCTTCTGCCTGGAGCCTCAACCAGGTCTGTGGCTCCGGCCTGCGCGCCGTTGCCCTTGCTGCCCAGCACATCCAGCTTGGCGATGCCGCGATCATCGCCGCTGGTGGTCAGGAAAGCATGTCGCTCAGCCCCCATGTAGCGCACCTGCGCGCCGGTCACAAAATGGGCGATGTCAAATACATCGATTCGATGATCCGTGACGGCCTCTGGGATGCTTTCAACGGCTACCATATGGGTCAGACCGCCGAAAATGTAGCCGAGCAATGGCAAATCTCGCGCGAAGCGCAGGACATCTTCGCAGTCGCCTCGCAGAACAAGGCGGAAGCCGCCCAAAAGGCGGGCAAATTCGCTGATGAGATCGTGCCCTTCACGGTCAAGACCCGCAAAGGCGACATCGTAGTCTCCGAAGACGAATATATCCGCCACGGTGCAACGATTGAAGCCATGCAGAAACTGCGCCCCGCCTTCACCAAGGATGGCACCGTCACCGCAGCGAACGCTTCGGGCATCAACGATGGTGCTGCTGGTGCCCTGCTGATGACCGCTCAAGAGGCTGAAAAGCGCGGCATCGAACCGCTGGCGCGAATCGTCTCCTACGCCACCGCTGGGGTTGACCCGTCGATCATGGGCGTCGGACCGATCCACGCGTCGCGCAAGGCGCTGGAAAAAGCCGGCTGGAAGCCTGAGGATCTCGACCTTGTCGAGGCGAACGAAGCCTTCGCCGCGCAGGCCTGCGCTGTGAACAAGGATATGGGCTGGGATCCGGCGATCGTGAACGTCAACGGCGGTGCCATCGCGATCGGTCACCCTATCGGCGCTTCGGGCGCCCGCATCCTGAACACCCTGCTGTTCGAGATGCGGCGCCGCGGCGCCAAGAAGGGCCTTGCGACCCTATGCATCGGTGGCGGCATGGGTGTTGCCATGTGTCTCGAGCGCCCTTGATCACATCTCGCGAAGAAGGCGCCTTCGGGCGCCTTTTTTGTTGCATCTGCATGCCGTTAAACGCTCTACTCAAGGAAGAGTGGCCGAGGACGCGCCCCTCACTAAGGAAATAATCTTGCGTATTTATGGCGTAATATTTAATAGTATTGCGGAATGAGTTTCTGTAAGGGGGAGGAGACAACATGGCTCGAACAGCTCTTGTAACAGGGGGATCGCGGGGGATCGGCGCAGCTATTTCCATAGCTTTGCAGACCGCCGGATACACCGTCGCGGCCACCTATGCCGGAAATGAAGAGGCGGCAGCGGCGTTTACCAAAGAAACCGGCATCGCCACGTACAAGTGGAACGTCGCCGACTACGACGAATCAAAGGCGGGGATCGCGTCGGTCGAGGCTGACATTGGCCCGATTGATGTGGTCGTTGCCAATGCGGGCATTACCCGCGATGCTCCGTTCCACAAGATGACGCCCGATCAATGGAGCGAGGTCATCGGCACCAACCTGACGGGTGTTTTCAACACCATCCATCCTGTCTGGCCAGGGATGCGCGAGCGAAAATTTGGCCGCTTCATCGTCATTTCTTCGATCAACGGCCAAAAAGGTCAGTTCGGTCAGGTGAACTACGCCGCGACCAAGGCAGGTGACCTTGGCATCGTGAAATCGCTGGCACAGGAGGGCGCGCGGTTCAACATCACCGCGAATGCGATTTGCCCTGGGTATATTGCGACGGACATGGTGATGGCGGTACCGGAAAAGGTGCGCGATGCGATCATCGGCCAGATCCCCGTCGGTCGCCTTGGGGAGCCGGAGGAAATCGCGCGCTGCGTGGTGTTCCTGGCTTCCGAAGACTCAGGATTTGTCACAGGCTCCACGATCACAGCCAATGGAGGACAGTTCTTCGTCTGAGAACTGTTCGTTATGTCAGAGAAGGGGCCGGAGTTATCAGCTGCGGCCCCTTACGATTTGGACGTTCGAGGACGAAGCTGGGTAGACTCACACGTGGCCGCGACAAACTGCATCGTGAAAAAATTGCATGCGTGATCGAATGCTGACTTTGGACTTTGAAATTCAATAAGCGGCCGAAACTGCTGTCTATTCGGGCGTCCGAGGTCCTTCTCGGGGCAAAAGAAACCCTGATCACGGCAGGCAAAAAGCACTTTAGTAATCAACTCAATTGCTAGGAGGCAAAGTGCCGACCGCGCAGTTTTTCTGTATTTTTTCCTAGTCATATGCGCCCAGCCGTCACCGGCAGGGTCGCTGAGATATGCGGGACGAGGCCCCGGGAAAGTGCAGTGTCAGTGCGAGGTCGCCAGCCGACTGATCTGCTCTTTCAGCGCCAGTTTGCGCTTTTTCAGCGCGGTTATTTCCAGATCCGACATGCTCGGCGATCGACGTGCCTGATCGACGGCTGCCGAGAGAGATGCGTGTTTCTTCTTCAGTTCTTCAACGTGTGAACTCAAGCTCATGGATCGTCTCCTCTCTGATGATGTAGTGAAATCAGTCCACCACACTTTCATAATTCTGTCACGTTGCACCTGCAGTGCACCGGCAAAACTGCGCCCAATCTCTTAATCAACAGTAAAATGTCGCTCAAAACCCTGACGTAAGGTTAATGTCGCGCGGTTTCCCGCTGACCTATGGCGCGAAGATGAGCGGATCGCCGTCCCGCAGGATGCGACTCACCTCAGGGCTGTAGTTCGCGCCGTCGCAGTCGTGGGTCTCGCCGCGGTGCAGGACCAGCCCGGCATGCAGACGAAATGCCGCACGCCCACCCTTGCGCCCCCGCAACAATACCAGATGCGCCGCACGCCCGGCTCTGGGTAACAAAGGCTTGAGCTCGAGGGAGCCAAGGTGCAGGGCGAAAGCGCCCAGCAATTCTGGCAAACGCTCGCTGCGATGTACGAAGGTGACATAGCCGCCGGGCAAGCAGCGCCGCGCTGCCACCTCGACCCATGAGGCCAGCGGAGTATCCTCACCCATCGCGCCCTCCCGGTCCTCAGCCTGTGCTGGCACCGACGCATCGCGGCGAAAGTACGGAGGATTGGCGATAACGTGATCGAACCGGATCTGACGCAGCTCGCCGGGCATCGCGGTCAGGTCCCCCTCGTAGACCGTCATTTCCAGACCGTTCTCAGTGGCATTGCGTCGCGCCAGCGCAGCATAGGGCGCCTGCCGTTCCAGCCCGGTCAGCGACAGCCCCGGATTGCGCGCTCCGGCACAGAGCGCAGCGACCCCGCCACCACATCCCAGATCCAGCAAAGACTGGCCCGCGCGCGCCTGCACAGAGGCCGCCAGAAACACCGGGTCCACCCCCGCACGATAGCCCCGCTTGGGCTGTAAAAGGGTCAGCCGCCCACCCAGAAAGCGGTCACGGCTCAGGCTCTCATCCATCAAGGGGGATGTCATTGTCCCGCATCACGATGACCGCTGCGTCGTAGTCAGACTCGCGCACCATCAGCCGTCGCGGCAAAATGCCGATCGAGCCTTCGAGCACGCTCATATTTACGTCCATTTCAAAGCAGTCTATATCCTCGCCCTGAAGCATAGCCTGGGCGAAGGCGAGGCGGGTCGGGTCATTTGTGCGCAGGAGCTGTTTCATTGCTCTGCAGATAAATGCAGGCAACCCGGTTTGTCGAGACCAATGACGGGAGAGTCGGTTTGGACCAATTCGCAAGCAGACCTCATGATGCGCTGGCCGCAGCCCTCCAGCAGGAGTTGGACGCGGTCAACACGCTGATAAATGAGAAGATGTCGTCGCGCCACGCGCCTCGCATCCCAGAAGTGACCGCCCACCTTGTGGGGGCTGGTGGCAAGCGACTGCGCCCGATGCTGACGCTGGCGGCCGCCAAGCTTTGCGGATACGCGGGCGGCTATCACATCCATCTGGCGGCGACAGTCGAGTTCATTCACACGGCGACCCTGCTGCATGACGATGTGGTGGACGAAAGCAAACAGCGCCGCGGACGCCCCACCGCGAACCTGCTCTGGGACAACCAGAGCTCAGTTCTCGTTGGCGACTATCTTTTTGCGCGCGCTTTCCAGCTCATGGTCGAGCCGGGCAACCTGCGTGTGCTGGATATCCTCGCCGGGGCTTCGTCGACCATCGCTGAGGGCGAAGTGCTGCAGCTGACTGTGGCGCAGGACATCAAGACGTCGGAGGAGACCTATCTTCAGGTGATCCGGGGCAAGACGGCGGCGCTGTTTTCCGCAGCGACGCAATCGGGTGCCGTGCTGGCTGAAGCCCCGGAAGAGCATGTCGAGGCGCTGTTCACCTATGGCGACGCGCTCGGCGTGGCGTTCCAGATGGCGGATGATCTGCTGGATTACGGCGGCGACAGCGCACAAACCGGCAAGAACGTCGGCGATGATTTCAGAGAGCGCAAACTGACCCTACCGGTGATCCGTGCCATCGCCGCTGCGGACGACACCGAGCGTGCCTTCTGGGAACGCACCATCGGGCGCGGCAAACAGGCAGAGGGCGATCTGGAGCAGGCTCTGGCCCTGATGGACAAGCACGGCACGCTGGAGAGCACGCGCAAGACGGCACATGACTGGTCGCAAAAGGCCCGCGACGCACTGACCGTGCTGCCTGAGAGCGACCTGCGCACGATCCTGTCAGATCTCGCGGCCTATGTCGTCTCGCGTCTCACCTGAGGCGATGGTCTGAATGAAAAAGAGAGACGCAGGCGAAGGCTTGCGTCTCTCTTTTTACACCTGCCGTCAGTCAAAGATGGCTGCGACGCGCCCCAGCAACATGAAGGCACGGGCGGTGCGGGTTTCCGACAGCCCCTGTATTTCGGCGTCGGACGCTGTCTTTTCAAAATCGATGAACATCTTGTCGAAGCGGCGCAGGAAATGATGTGCCACGTCGCGAAAGATGGGATCCTGCTTCATCCGTCCCGCCGCCAGAGCCAGGGAAGAGCGATCGCGAATCCCACCAAGCGCTGAAACCTGTGGCCCGCGCTCGCCCGCGGCAAAGCGCCGCCATATCTCGGCGCTGGCCATATCGACGCGTAGGTCGTCCATATAAATGCCGTCCTGGCTGAGCAGCGTCAGAATATCCTGCGACGCCTGTATCAGCAGGGCTGACTGGCGATCCTTGAGGGCCTTGCGCAGGGCAGCAAACCCCTCCTGATCCTCAGCGGTTTCGGGGAAATTCATCGCGCGGATGAAATCGCCCCGGCTCAGAGGCGCCGGAACATCGGCGTCAGAAGGCCCAAGTGGCAAAGGCGCCTGCCCTTCGTCGGCAGAGCGGACCGGCATCACGGGGGCATCGGCCCGCGCAACACTGTGTTCGCGGATAGAGCTGACGGTCAGCAGCGCGGTTTCGGTCTTGCGCTGCGCCATGACAATCTCGTCAAGCTTGCGGGTGATGCTGCTGTCACCTGCCCCGCCGCCACGCTGACTTTGCGTGACATAGGCGTGGCGGATGGCGTCGATCGCCGCCCGCAGACGACGGCTTTCTTCGCGCATCACCCGGGCCGAGCGCGCGGCCATGGCCGCCACCCAGATCAGCGCAACAGGTACGACGACAGCCATCACCATCATAGCGACCTGAAGTGTGTGCAGCCCCTCGACGCCATTGTCCGAGGGCTGTCGAAACACCCCGAAATAGACCCCCGCGCCCACCATCCACAGCAGACTGACAAGCAGGGCAATGGTCTCAACAGGGCTGAAGCCCTGCTGTTCGGATGCGTCCTGCAGGCCAAGCGGCGTCGGCTTGCCTTCCTGATCCTGGCTGTCAGTCATGTGCTGCCTCTGGCTGGCATAAAGTGTCCCCGGCTGGCTTGCCTGAACGGGGTCCCGACGTGTTCCGCCGCGCCCCCACTACTCGTAGGTGATCTTCAGAACCTCGTAGGAGCGATCGCCACCCGGGGTGCGCACCTCGACCGAGTCGCCTTCGTCCTTGCCGATCAGGGCACGGGCAATGGGCGAGCGGATATTCAGCAGTCCCTTGTCAATATTGGCCTCATATTCGCCAACAATGCGCCAGGTCTTTTCCTCGTCCGTGTCTTCATCCACCAGTGTCACGGTCGCGCCGAACTTGACGGTTCCGGACAAGGTCTTGGGGTCGATCACCTCGGCGAGAGACAACACGCCTTCCAGCTCTTTGATCCGCCCTTCGATGAAGCTCTGCTTTTCGCGGGCAGAGTGATATTCGGCGTTTTCCGAGAGGTCGCCGTGTTCACGGGCCTCGGCAATCGCCTTGATAATCTCTGGGCGCTCCACGGACTTGAGCTGTTTCAGCTCGGCTTCGAGTTTGACAAAGCCCGCCCGGGTCATTGGTATCTTTTCCATCAAGGCCCTCCATGGCACGCAGAAAGGGGCCACTGCGGCCCCTCTCGTATCCTAAACGGTTCAGCTACCTGACCCAAAGCAGGACCTGAATGCAAGCGGTTTGCCCGGTCCGGCGGATAACGACCGATCCAGAGCGAGACGTATGGCCCGCCCTCCTCTCCAACGAAGAACCACGCCATTCCAGCGATTTACGCGGCAACCCTCGCAAGCATCGCGCCCGCGCGTGTCGCGAGCCCAGGGCAAGCATAAAACAGACGCGCGACTTTGCCCGACACCGACCTATTTACAGCGACATGCAGGAACGAAGATGGGCAGTCTCGCTGCGAACTATGCGCTGCAAACCATACCGCCCTTGGAATCGCGCGAAAATCAAAGGACAAATCCCCTCTGACGTATCGTAGCAATTGACGATGGTTCCGCATTAACGCTAGTCAGACGCAACATTATTACGCAGCCAAGCCACCGGAGACCCAGAACATGTCCGAGACGCAACGCGAAACCATGGAATACGATGTGGTCATCGTCGGAGCAGGCCCGGCGGGCCTGTCGGCGGCGATACGGTTGAAACAGCTTGATGCCGATCTCGAGGTCGTCGTGCTGGAAAAAGGCTCGGAAGTGGGCGCGCACATCCTGTCGGGCGCCGTGCTCGACCCGGTCGGCCTGAACGCGCTGATACCGGACTGGAAGGAAAAGGGTGCCCCGCTCAACGTGCCGGTGAAGGACGACAACTTCTACCTGCTCGGCGAAGCGGGCGAAATCCGCATCCCGAACCTGCCGATGCCGCCCCTGATGAACAACCACGGCAACTACATCGTCTCGATGGGCAACGTCTGCCGCTGGATGGCCGAACAGGCCGAAGCGCTTGGCGTCGAGGTGTTCCCAGGCATGTCCTGCTCGGAACTGGTCTACGGCGAGAACGGTGAAGTCAAAGGGGTCGTCGCGGGCGAGTTCGGCAGGAACCCCGACGGCACCGAAGGCCCTGGGTATGAGCCTGGCATGGAGCTGCATGGCAAATACGTCTTTATCGGCGAAGGCGTGCGCGGCTCTCTCGCCAAGGAACTTATCAACAAGTACGATCTCTCCGCGGGTCATGAGCCGCAGAAATTTGGCCTCGGCATGAAAGAGATCTGGGAAATCGACCCCGCCAAACACAAGGAAGGCAGCGTCACCCACACGATGGGCTGGCCCCTTGGCAAGAATGCGGGCGGTGGCTCCTTCATCTATCACCTTGAAAACAATCAGGTCTATGTCGGCTTCGTCGTCCACCTGAACTACAAGAACCCCTACCTGTTCCCCTACATGGAATTTCAGCGCTTCAAGCATCATCCCATGATCAAAGAGCTTCTGGAGGGCGGCAAACGCGTCGCCTATGGCGCGCGGGCGATTTCCGAGGGCGGCTATCAGTCGATGCCGAAGATGGTCGTGCCCGGGGCTGCGCTGCTGGGTTGCTCGGTCGGGATGGTCAACGTGCCGCGCATCAAGGGCAACCACAACGCCATGCTATCAGGCAAAGCCGCAGCCGAGGCCGCCTTTGCTGCCATCAAGGCCGGTCGCTCCGGTGATGAGCTGAACGAGTATGAAACCGAGGTGCGCGGCGGCGCGATCGGCAAGGACCTCAAGAAAGTGCGCAATGTCAAACCGCTGTGGTCGAAGTTCGGCCTTGGTGCCTCTCTGGCCCTTGGCGGGTTCGACATGTGGACCAACACCTTAGGTTTTTCTCTGCTCGGCACCGTCAAGCACGGCAAGACAGATGCCGAAGCGACCGAACTGGCCGAAAAGCACAAACCCATCGTTTACCCCAAACCCGACGGCAAGCTCAGCTTTGATCGGCTGACCAACGTGTCCTTCTCGATGACCAACCACGAGGAGAGCCAGCCCTGCCACCTGAAGCTCAAGGATCCGACTGTGCCGGTCGCAGTGAATCTGGCGAAATATGCAGGGCCTTCCGCGCGTTATTGCCCCGCCGGGGTGTACGAATTCATCGGTGAAGGCGCGGACGCCAAGTTCCAGATCAACTTCCAGAACTGCGTTCATTGCAAGACCTGTGACATCAAGGATCCCAGCCAGAACATCAACTGGACCACGCCTCAAGGCGGCGACGGGCCGAATTATCCCAATATGTAAACGACATCGGAACTTTTCTGCGTGGCGGGGCGTTGATACCCCCGCTGCGCATTGCCATATGCACTTGCCTTGCCTACGCTCATCCTGAACACAGAATTCGGGGTTCCGGGATGAGATTACTTCAGGTTTCCGCACTTGCTCTTGCGACGATGCTGCCACTGCCATCGCTGGCGGGCGATCTTGTGGGCAGTTACCTCGCCGCACGGCAAGCGAGTGTCACCAACGATTATGACGCCTCGGTTCGGTACTATAAACGCGCGCTCTCCTCCTCCCCCCATGAACCTCGCATCCTCGAAGGCCTGATACAGGCACAGATCGCCGCCGGTGCTGCCGATGCCGCGAGCGTGCCCGCCGAGCGACTTGAGAAGATGGGGGTCAGCAGCCAGATCGCGCAAATGGCGCTGGTCGTGGATGATGTCGAAAAGGGTAATTACGACGCCCTGCAGGCCCGGATCGAGGGTGGACAAGGCGTCGGCCCTCTTGTTGACGGGTTGCTGGCCGCCTGGATCCACCTTGGTAAAGGCAACATGAGCGAGGCTCTGGCCGAGTTCGACAAGGTCTCCGCACAGGAGGGGCTTGAAAGATTCGCCCGCTATCACAAAGCTCTGGCGCTGGCATATGTCGGTGATTTTCAAGGCGCGGAAAGCATCTATGCGGCGCAATCCGACGGGCCGCTGGAAATGACCCGTCGTGGCGCTCTGGCGCGGATCGAAGTGTTGTCGCAACTTGATCGCGACAAGGATGCCCTATCGCTGCTGAACAGGCTGTTTGGCAGTGACCTCAACCCCGAACTTCAGTTCTTGAAGGCCGCGCTTGAGGCCAATCAGACCCTGCCCTACACCCATGTCACCTCCGTAAGAGATGGCGTCGCCGAGATTTTCTACTCCGTCGCCGCCGCGCTGCAAAGCGAGGCGAGCTATGAATACACGCTGCTCTACGCCCGGCTGGCAGAAAGCCTACGCCCCGATCACATCGACTCTCTGCTGCTGACGGGTGACCTGCTGGAGAAGCTCGACCGGCCCGAGCTGGCGACTGTGGCCTATCGCAAGGTGCCCCGCGACAATCCGAGTTTTTACCAGGCGGAACTGGGCCGCGCCGAAGCCTTGCGCAAAGCTGGCCGGCCCGATGCCGCCCGTGAAGTGCTGGAGCAATTGTCTGCGGACTATCCGACGATCCCGGATGTGCAGGCGTCGCTGGGCGATCTGCAACGTCAGTCCGGCAACCACAGAGAGGCGGTCGTCGCTTATGACAAGGCCCTTGCCCTGTTCGCCGATGACGATCCTTCGCAGTGGTTCCTGCTCTATGCCCGCGGGATGAGTGAAGAGCGTCTTGGCAACTGGTATGCGGCGAAAGTCGATTTCCTCAAAGCTCTGAAGTTCAACCCTGACCAACCGAACGTGCTGAACTACTTCGGCTATTCGCTGGTTGAGAAGAACGAGCGGATGGAGCAGGCCCTGAACATGATCCAGCGCGCCGCCGAACTGCGCCCCGAGTCAGGCTATATCATCGACAGCCTCGGCTGGGTGCTGCACCGGATGGGTCGCAACGACGAGGCCGTCCCCTACATGGAACACGCCGCCGAGCTGATGCCGGTCGACGCTGTCGTCAACGATCATCTGGGCGATGTGTACTGGGCCGCGGGTCGTCAGCTTGAAGCGCAGTTTCAGTGGACCCGGGCGCTGTCTTGCGATCCCGAAGACAAGGACGCTGACCGCATCCGCCGCAAACTGAAAGTGGGGCTGGATGCCGTTGTGGCTGAAGAAGCCACGAAGGAGCTGCAACAACTGGCGCGCGACGACGGTTGACGGCATAAAGCCAGAATGAGTTTGATCGACGGCTTGCCTGATGGCTCCGGGGTGCGTCTGCTTGCCCCGGCAAAAGTAAATCTGACGCTGCATGTCACCGGGCAACGGGACGACGGGTATCACCTGCTCGATTCGCTGGTGGTGTTTGCCGATCATGGCGATCTGCTGCATGTGGCGCTGTCCGAGGTCGATGCGATCTCTGTCACCGGGCCGCGTGCCGCCGGGGTGCCCATGGACACGCGCAATCTCTGCCTGAAGGCCGCAAGGCTTGCCGGGCAGAGCGTGCGCGTCGCCTTGGAAAAGCACTTGCCGAACGAGGCTGGCCTGGGCGGTGGCAGCTCCGATGCGGCGGCCGTGCTGCGCGCTATCGCCCGCCTCACCTCTGCACCTGTGCTGGCCAGCGCCGAGCGCATTGGCGCAGATGTCCCCGTCTGCATCCCCAGCCGCGCAATGCGGATGCGCGGGCTCGGCGATGTCCTGTCCGAGGTCCCCGCCCTGCCCCCCTTGCCCGCTGTGCTGGTGAACCCCGGCATCCCTGTCGCCACGCCGCCAGTGTTCAAGGCATTACAGAAGCGTGACAATCCAGCGATGCCCGAGGTGCCGCAAAACCTGAAAACAGTAGCTGAGGTTGCCGCGTGGCTGACCCTGCAGCGCAACGACCTGCAAGCCCCGGCGATCTCGATCGCCCCTGAGATAGCGGGCGTCCTCGCGCAACTGGCGAGTGCCGAATCCTGCCTCTTGGCGCGCATGTCAGGCTCCGGAGCCAGTTGCTTTGGCCTCTTTGCGTCAACGGAACAATCCGACAGAGCTGCAATGATTATTTCAAAGGCGAATCCGACTTGGTGGGTGCAATCAGTCGTCCTGAAATAGACTGCATTGGCCGATACTCGCCTATGCAAATTGTATTAGGTTGGTGGATTAACCGTATTGCCCTAAGCCGTATCAGAGCAATGATGACGGAGCCTAGGTATGCGAGCATTTGCCCGCTGTTTCGCCCTTATGATATTTCTGCCTCTGGCAGGCTGTGCCATGAACGGCACCAACGACACAGCGACGAGAGCGTATTTCGTCGACCCCACACCTCTCCATCCGAACGAGACGCCCGAGCTGCGTCAGTTGATCGAAAAGTACGCCGCGACCTATGAAGTTCCGGTGAAACTGATCCAGAGGGTGGTGATCCGCGAAAGCACACACCGTGCAGATGCACGCAACGGGCCCTATTACGGTCTGATGCAGATTCTGCCCGCCACCGCGCGCGGCATGGGCTTCAGTGGTCAGGCCCGCGATCTTCTTGACCCGGAAACTAACCTCAAGTATGCCGTGAAATATCTGCGCGGCGCGTGGCTGCTTGCCGATGGCAGTTTTGATACCGCCGTCCACTGGTACGCGAGCGGCTATTACTACGAGGCAAAGCGGCAGGGTAAGCTGGCAGAAACCGGCATGAAAAAGAGCTGACGCTACTCGGCTGAGGCGATCATTGCCTCGGCCTGCTCCAGATCCTCGGGCGCGTTTATGTTGAAGAACGGATCGCCTTTGGCCGAGGGAAACGCGACACTGCGCGCCCCCTGTCCGTCTGCCCAGTTCATCATCTTGCGCGTGCCTGCCGCCAGCGCCTGACGCAGATCCTCGCGCAGCGCAACGCTCCAGAGCGCACAGGTCGGGTGCAGGCGCAAAACGCCTGTGCTGTCCTGACTGGACGCGATGGCCAACGGGGCCTTCATGCCCTCAGACGCCAGCAAGAGATGCGGGACAAGATCCCCCGGCAAAAACGGCGTATCCCCCGACACGGTCACAACCACATCCGTGCCCATGGCTGCCGCCCAGTCCATCGCAGTCAGCACACCAGCGAGAGGGCCAGACAGGTCCGGCGCCGAATCCGGCAGAACCGGCAGACCGAAAGACGCGAACCGCTCAGGCGGGCCATTGGCATTCAGCGCCAGCTGCGCCACCTGCGGTTCGATGCGATCGATCACGTGCGACAAAAGACGACGCCCGCTCAGGCTCAGCAGGCCCTTATCGCCGCCGCCCATACGACGGGACTGCCCGCCCGCCAGAATGACACCGGGGATGATCATGTGCTGTGCTCCGTCCCTGAAAGTCACCTGACGAAAGACGCAGACGCGAATTTGCATCAGATACAATTGTCTCTGCCCGGCGCTCAGGATAGCGTCCGGCCGCATGTCAGTTTATGAAAATCCCCCGGCAACCGCCAGTGTCCAGTCCGCCTTTTGGCAGGGTATGCGTGATGCCGCACCCTTCCTTCTTGTGATCATTCCGTTCGCCATGCTGTTCGGTGTCGTGGCGACCGAAGCTGGCCTCAACATCCTTGAGGCGTCGCTGTATTCTGTCGCGGTGATTGCGGGTGCTGCCCAGTTCACGTCGTTGCAATTGCTCAGCGATGGCGCGCCTGTGTTCATCGCACTCGCCTCGGCGTTGGCGGTCAATCTACGCATGGCGATGTATTCGGCGTCTCTGACGCCCTACCTCGGGGCTGCTCCACTGTGGAAAAGAGCCCTTATCGCCTATTGCATGGTAGATCAGACCTATGCCTGCGCCGTTGTCGCTTATGAGAAAAACCCCGACTGGACCCTGCAGCACCGACTGAGCTATTTTTTCGGCGTTGTCGTGCCGATCTGTCCGTTCTGGTATCTCATGACCATCGTCGGGGCGATGATCGGCAGTGCCATCCCGCCAGAACTGGCGCTGGACTTCGCCATGCCCATCACCTTTATCGCCATGGTAGCACCGATGCTGAAGACGCTGGCACATCTGTCGGCGTGCATCATGGCCATTATCATAGCGCTCAGCTTTGCCTGGCTGCCTTACAATCTCGGGCTGCTGGTGGCGGGTCTGGCAGGCATGATGACCGGCGCTCAGGTTGAGCTGATGATGGGGCGGCGCGCATAATGGAGAACGGGGTCATGGAAACAGCTGGCGCAATCAACCGGGGCGACCTGTGGCTGGTCATAATAGGACTGGGCCTTGGCAGCTTTGCCCTGCGTTTTGTGTTCATCGGGCTGATCGGCAACAGGCCCATGCCCGAATGGGTATTGCGGCATCTGCGCTATACGGCTGTCGCCATCCTTCCAGCGATCGTCGCCCCTCTCGTGGCCTGGCCGGCCGCGACGGGAGGTCATCTCGACCCGGCACGGTTTATCGCCGCGATGGTGACGCTGATTGCGGGCATCTATCTGCGCAACACGCTTGTTGCGATCCTTGGCGGGGCCGCCACGCTCTATCTGATGCTCTGGCTGGTGGGGTAGGTTCAGCCGTTGGGCTGAACCGTCATGTTTGCAGTGATCCGTGACGGTGTGAACCCCTCGTAGAGGATCTCTTTCGGCGCGCCCGTCACCGCTTCAAAGCTGTTCATCAGGGCGTTCGGGAAGAAGGTCGAAGAGATGCCCTCAAAGCCCGGCAGCTGGCGCAGAATGCTGGATGTCGACTGTGCGCATCGTGCCTGACCGACCGACCCGCGCGCCATCGCCAAGGACAGCGCCTTTGCCGCCACTGCTGGCGGAACGGTGACCGTCTGCGTCACGACATTATAGGTCGGGCGCGCATGCATGCTCTTGTAGCCATTGTAGAAGGCCGGATCGATGCCGATCAGAACGTCGCCTTCGCGCCGAATCTTGGGGTGATGGAAGGATCCGGCGGGATCGAAGATGACCCGTTGATCCGCATTGATCATCAGTGCCGTATGCCCACCCGATCCGGTACGATTGCTGCGCACGGTGATCAGGGTCAGCGACGGCGGGCCGTCAAAATGGTAGGCTCCGCGAGTGACATCCGGTGTCCCGGTGTTCGACGCGCTGGTAGCGTCGGGAGACGGTCCACCTGCGCAGCCCGAAAGGACCGCAATTGCGGCAAGGGCGAGTAACACAAGTCTCATGGCGATCTCCCGCGCAGTGAGACCTTTCGGCCGGGGCAGTGCCCTCAGCGAAAGATCAGCTGTTGAACAGCGCGAGGAAAATCAGTGCGAAAATCGAAATGCCTGCAACCCATGTCGAGGTGCGCAGAAAGCCCTCAAAGGTCTTTTCCTGCGTTTCGATATCCATGTCGCCGTGCTTGTGTTCAGCCATGTCTCTGTACCCTCAAGAAGAAATCATCATCGCAGGTCTGGATAGCGGATTCCGCCAAGCCTGTCACCTGTTCAGGTTGCGTCGGCTTCGGTGTTTTCCAGATCTGCCCGCAACTGAAAACCGATGCGCCGGGGTGCCTCCTGTGGCGCCTCTTTCGGCATGGCGCGCAACATCACGGCCAGTTGGGTGACATGCTGGATCAGCTGCGTTTTCGCGCCGTTGGTATCAGTGCCGTAAAAGGTCACAATGTCGGGGTCAAAGTACCCCATGCCCTCGATCCTCAGCACCCCCGCATCGCCACCGGCAAAGCCCATTGCGACTTCGTGCTCGCTGTCCAGGCTTTCCTCGAAGGTCTGGATGTAGAGGACAAGCCGCTCGTACGCCCAAGCGGCCGGGCTTTTGGATTGGATAGGCTTGTCGATGACATTCACCGGCAAGTCACCGGCCTTGGAGGCATCCTTGTTGGTATGGGCTTCGTGCCGGCACATCAGCACCGCATTTTCAGCTGCCTCGACGCTGGTATCGATGGGTTCGGACATCTCTCATTCCCTGCTTTGCCAGATATAGGCTCCGTCGTCGCGTAAACGACGCGTCGCCACACCGGACTGGTGCAGGTTATTGAGATGGGCCACGGCCTCGACCAAGGCAAGGCCGTAGACGGATTCGTCTATGCGACGCTTGAAAAGCACCGGAAAGCACTCAACCGCCGTGCGGGGCGTTGCGATGTGCTTGAGCAGGCGATCAAGGCCCGAAGTATGGTTGAAGATCATCTGCCGCAAGCGGGTTGGCAGCCCGGTGAAGGGCAGTTTGTGACCGCAGAGCACCAGCTGATCATCGCGCCCGAACTCAGCCAGCCTGTGAGTGGCCTCGATCCATTCAGCCAGCGGGTCGGCCTCCGGCTCTGTTGCATGCACGCCGATATTGGGGCTGATCGAGGGCAGCAACTGGTCGCCGCCGATCACCAACGCATCGTCACGCGACCAGAGCGTTACGTGTTCCGGGGCGTGACCATCGCCCATGCGCACGTCCCAGCTTCGCCCACCGGCGCGGAACACATCGCCTTCGCGCAGTCGCGTAAAGCCGATCGGCAGCGGGTGAACCACGTCAATAAAGTTGAAAGGCCGCTCGGCAATGCGCTGTTCCAGCAGTTCCGGCGCCATGCCCGCCCGCCGCCAAAAGGTCACGGCGGCGTCCGAAGGCGCGTCCTGCTGATCCAGCAACAACATCCGTGCCGTCAGCCATGCAGTGCGCGAGGAGACCAGTTCGACCTCGCCCTGCGCCATGAACCAGCCCGCAAGACCGCAGTGATCAGGGTGGTGATGCGTCATCAGAACGCGCGCGACAGGCTTGCCCGCCAGCGGACCCGCCAGCAGGGTCTGCCAGATGTCGCGGGTTTTTTTCGTATCGAACCCGGTATCGACAATCGTCCAGCTGTCACCGTCGTCCAGCGCATAGACGTTGACGTGATCCAGAGCCATCGGCAGAGGCAAGCGGATCCAGAGCACCCCGTCCGCCACCTCCACGGTCTGCCCGATGTCGGGCGGCGTTTCCCATGGAAAGCGGATCGGGGCGTTCACGGTCATGCGGACAGATCCTCCACGGACATCGCGTAAAGATCCTCGGCCCCGACCGTGGCATGGGCAAGCAAGCCGACATGCTCGGGCAACAGCCGGGAGATGTAGAAGCCCGCAAGACGGCTGCGCGGCCCCTCGCCCTCCTCGGCGAGCGCGGCCTTGAGGTGGAAGTAGCCCCCCAGCACCCGCGCAAAGCCCATCAGATAGGGGACAGAGCCGGCAAAGCGTTCGTTCAGATCGCTCTGGCTGACCATCCACTCGGTCGCCTCGCGCAGGGTCTCAACAGCCTGCCAAAGGGGCTCGGCGAGGGTGTCATACTGGCCCCGCGCAGCCTCGGCGACGGTGTGCATTTCTTCGATCAGGGCATAGACCGCCTCGCCGCCGTCCATCATCTTGCGGGCGACGAGATCCATCGCCTGAATACCGTTGGTGCCCTCGTAGATCGCGGTGACACGCACGTCGCGGTAATACTGCGCCGCGCCCGTCTCCTCGATAAAGCCCATCCCGCCGTGGACCTGCACACCCAGCTCGGCGACACGCATCCCCGTTTCAGTGCCAAAAGCCTTGGCGATCGGCGTCAGAACCGCAGCGCGGGCTTTCCACTCGGCCGAGCCCGTTGCCTTGGCTAGGTCAATTGCCACGGCGCAGGACAGGGCGATGGCGCGCGACGCGAAGACATCGGCACGCATCGTCGCCAGCATCCGACGCACATCGGCGTGGTCGACAATCGCGCCAGTGGCGCCCGGTTTGCCCTCCAGCACCGTGCGGCCCTGTTTGCGGTCCAGTGCAAAGGCAAGCGCGTGCTGATAGGCGCCTTCCGCAGCGCCGATCCCCTGAATGCCGACACCGAGGCGGGCGTTGTTCATCATCGTGAACATCGCAGCCATGCCCTTGTGTTCCTCGCCGATCAGCCAGCCTTTTGCGCCGTCGTATTCCATCACGGCCGTGGGCGAGCCATGCAGGCCCATCTTGTGTTCCAGACTGACCACGCGCAAGGAATTCGCATCGCCGAGAGAGCCGTCCTCGTTGGGCAGATACTTCGGCACCATGAACAGGCTGATCCCCTTGGTGCCTGGGGCCGCATCCGGCAGACGGGCCAGCACCAGATGGCAGACATTGCCGCCAAAATCATGATCCCCCCAGGAGATGTAGATCTTCTGCCCCGAGACCGCGTAGGTGCCATCGCCGTTCGGCTTGGCAGTTGAGCGCAACGCTCCCACGTCCGAGCCCGCCTGCGGCTCGGTCAAATTCATGGTGCCGGTCCATTCGCCACTGATCAGCTTGGGCAGGTAGAGCGCCTGAATCTCCGGGCTGGCGTGATGCTCCAGCGCTTCGATCTGGCCCTGCGTCAGCAGGGGATTCAGCCCCAGCGACAGGCAGGACGCCGCCAGCATATCGTTCATCGCCGCCGTCAGCGTGCCGGGCAGCGCCATACCGCCGAACTCTTCGGGGGCCGACAGGCCCAGCCAGCCGCCATCAGCCAGGGCGCGAAATCCATCCACAAAACCTTTGGAGGTGCGCACGGCACCATTTTCCAGCTTTGCGGGATCGGTGTCGCCATTGCGCTGCAGCGGCGCCCAGACATCCTGGCTCAGACGTCCGATTTCGGTCAGAATCGCTTCGACCGTGTCCGGCGTAGCCTCGCTAAAGATCTCGGTTTCAGCGACGTGTTTAAAACCGACAACCTTGTCCAGAAGGAAGGTAAATTCGGTGACTGGCGCGCGAAATGGCATGGTGGTCTCCTCCCTGTGCCGCTTGGCATTGCGAATGCCGGGCTGTATTGGCACGTCTCATAGGTCTGCTACCGTATCCAGACGGCAGCTGTCATCAACAGCAACGCCGCGTCACGGATGACGACACATCGGAAAAGGACGGCGCATGTCCGAGCTGAAAACTCTAAGATTGGGCCAAGACGAGACCAGCCTGAACCAAGCCGCTCGCCTGCTGGCCGAGGGGCAGCTGGTCGCAATGCCGACCGAAACCGTCTATGGTCTGGCCGCCGATGCCTCAAGTGACCGGGCTGTTGCGGCGATCTACGCGGCAAAGGGCAGGCCCAGTTTCAACCCGCTGATCGCGCATGTTCCCGATGCCGAGGCCGCTGCCAGGCTGGCGATATTCCCCGATGCTGCACGCCTTCTGGCTAAGGCCTTCTGGCCCGGCCCGCTGACCATGGTGTTGCCGATCCGGCCGGGTGCACCGATTTCCCCCGTCATGACAGCGGGTCTCAGCACGCTGGCGCTGCGTGTCCCCGCCCATCCATTGGCCCGCGACTTGCTGCAACGCTTCGGCGGTGCGGTCGCCGCCCCCTCGGCCAATCCCTCGGGCAAGATCAGTCCAACCATGGCCGATCACGTCCTGCACGGGCTGGATGGCAGGATCGCTGCCGTGATTGACGGCGGCCCCTGCACTGTCGGGGTCGAATCGACGATCCTGGCCGTGGATGCAGATGGCACGGTCCGGTTGCTCCGTCCCGGCAGCATCGGCCCAGAGGATATTCGCAAGCGTACCGGACTGTCCGTGCAGAAGACCCCTGTCGACGAAAGGGGCATCGAAGCGCCGGGGCAGATGCTGTCGCACTATGCCCCACGCGGCACCATGCGTCTGAATGTGCGCGAGGTTCAGGCGGGCGAAACGCTGTTGGGATTTGGTGCCGTCGATGCCGCCGTAAACCTGTCGCCCGGGGCAGACCTTGCAGAAGCCGCCGCCAATCTGTTCTCAATGATGCACCGGCTCGATGATATGGGAGCGATGCAAATTGCGGTGTCGCCCATTCCGATGACTGGAATTGGATTGGCCATCAATGATCGACTGATCCGGGCCGCCGCGCCACGCAGTTAAGGGACAATAGGCTGTCCCCTTGCGTCAGGCGTGACCGTAGGCCGACGACAATGTCAGCGGATGAATACCCTGCGCTGCAAGAGCGAGCTCCCACTTGCGAGAGTCCGTTTGGGCAAAGACAAGCTCTGGCAATGCGTCACCGATCAGCCAGCCGTTTTCCGAGATCTCTCCCTCAAGCTGTCCAGCGCCCCACCCACAATAGCCCAGAGCCAGCAACGACTGGTCCGGCCCCTGCCCCTCGGCAATGTCTTCGAGGATATCCAGCGTGGCCGTCATTGCCAACGCCTCAGTCACCGCCAATGTCGAAATCGCCGAGCTGTAATCCGGGGAGTGCAAAACAAAGCCGCGCTCCATTTCAACAGGGCCACCGGCATAGACCATCAGGCCCGGCACTACCGGACCGAGCGGAATCGAGAGCTGATCGAAAAGTTCGGCAGAGGTCACCTGCTCAGCGGGTTTGTTGACCATCAACCCCATTGCGCCCTCATGCGAATGTGCGCAGACCACAATGACAGAATTCGAGAAACGGTCGTCCACCAGTCCCGGCGTGGCAATCAAAATCTTGCCTGTGAGATCGAAGAGGTCTGGCAATTCAAATGCCCTCTCATGACTCGAAAACAAAACACCACCGCCAATAGTTTTGACGCGAGGTGGCATCATAAGCAATAGGAAAGACGCGACATAGCTTCCATACCGTTTTAATTGACGCGCCTCTCGCCGCTTTGTGAGTTGGCATTTCAGAGCGCGCGCGCCATCTGTGGACCATGAAATCGCTTCTGATCAGCCTCGCCCTTGCGGCGGCCCCCTTTTTCGCCGCTCTGCCAGCGCAGGCGAACCCTTATGCCGCCTATCTGGATGCCAAAGTGCTGCCCGGCTGGCGCGACCGTGATGGTCACCACATGGCGGGGCTGGAACTGACGCTGGCTCCGGGCTGGAAAACCTATTGGCGGTCCCCCGGCAGCGCAGGTATCCCGCCCAGCTTCAATTGGTCAGGCTCGACCAATCTCGCCGGGGTTGAGGTGGTATGGCCACGCCCGCATGTCTTCGACCTCGAAGGGTTGCGCTCCATTGGGTACAAGGACCGGGTGGTATTGCCGCTGAGGATCACACCTAAGGATGACAGCAAAGCGGTGTCACTGAACGGCGATATCCAGATCGGCATCTGCGAAACAGTCTGCGTGCCGATGGATGTCCACGTCAGCGCGGAACTGGACGCGAACGAGACCCATCGCGCGCCTGCCATTGCAGCGGCCCTTGCGGCGCGGCCCTATTCGGCCTCCGAGGGCAAACTGCGCAAAGCCACCTGCAAACTATCGCCAGCCAGAGACGGTCTTGATCTTGAGGCGCGCCTCGACATGCCCTCGGCCGGCGGCGATGAGGTGACGGTGTTCGAGACGGCTCTTCCCGATGTCATGATCTCTGACACGACGTCACATCGCGAGGGGAACACGCTGATCTCGCGTGCCAAGGTGATCTCCTACGGGGGGCCCGTGGTGATTGATCGCTCGCGCATCCGCATAACAGTTCTGGGGGACAGCTACGCGGTCGAGATCACGGGCTGCGACGCCAACTAAAGCACCGTGCGTGCTCATACCGATCGCGCCCGCCTGCCGGAATACACGACCGCGCTGACCGCAAAGAGGATCAGCGTGACGACCGCCATCCCCGCGATGAACAGACCTAGAGCGACAGGCATCACGGGCAGTTCTGCCAGCGAGGGCATAAAGGCCAGCAGCGCAGGGAAAAGCGCCTGCTGCCAGATCGCATAGCCCAGCGTCAGTCCCAGCCAGCCCAGCATGAACACCACTCCGATCTGGTTGAGCACCCGCAGCCTGCGGGCCCGCCGCGCCCTGAGCGACCGGCGCAGGGCCAGCCAGATGCGCATCAGATCGTGTTGCATCGCCATCAGGGCCGGCACCACGAGCAAAACCAGCACCATTCCGAAGCCAAGCCCATACACCAGCGTGATCACTGTCGGCTTGAGGAATTGCGCCTGACTTGAGCGCTCATAGAGCAGCGGCGCCAGCCCCAGCACCGTGGTCAGGGTCGTCAGCATCACAGGCCGCAAGCGATCCGCAGTGCCATCAATGATCGACGGGAACAGGCCCCGCTCCTGCGCATATTCATCAATCGTCGTGACCAGAACGATGGAGTCGTTGATGATGATCCCCGTCATGCCCAGCAACCCGACGACCGTAAACATCGACAGCGGCACGTCCCACAGCGCATGGCCATAAAGCGTCCCGATCAGGCCAAACGGAATGATCGCCATGACCACCAGAGGGCGAGTCCAGCTGGCAAAGACCCAGGCCAGCACCAGATAAATCCCCGTCAGCACAAAGGTCAGCCCTGTAACGGCATCTGACAGAAACCTGTCCTCCTGCTCGGCCAGCCCGGACAGGCGAAAGCCCACCTGACGCTGAGAGGCGATGGCGGGCAGGATCTCATCGGTCAGGGCCGCCATGATGTCAGCCGCGCGGGCCGGGTCATCCTCGGAGATATCGCCATTCACCGAGATCACCCGCAGCCCGTTTTCCCTCCGGACGGTGGAAAACCCACTGCGCTGCGTGACCCGCACGATATCGGCAAGGGGCACATATTCCCCCGATGGGCTGCGCAGGTTGGTGCGGCTGAGGAAATCGGCGGTCAGCTCTTGCTCGGGCAATTCGACGCGGATGACGGCGCTGCGCGGGCCATCGGGATAGGTTGCGGCTTCAATCCCGTTCAGCCTGTGGCGCAGCACCCGGCCAAGATCGTCAATGGTGAACCCCAGAGCCTGGCCTTGTGGCGTGAGATCCAGCAGCAGCTCCTCCTTGTCGTAGGCGAGGTTGTCCTCGACCGCCGACACCTCGGGATAGCGCTGAAGAGCCGCCTTGAGATCCTCCGAAGCGGCCTTCAGCGTGTCCGCATCAGCACCATAGAACTGGACGTCCAGGGCGTCGCCGCCCGGTCCGGACCCCCAACTGCGAAACGACAGAACTTCGGTCAGCGGGTGCTGCTGAACGGCCTCCTGCAGGGCCGCGACAAAGCTAAAACTGGAGTAGGGGCGCAGGTCTGCATCGATCAGCTCGATTGCGATCGACCCGAGCTGCTCTGGGTCCTTGGTATCGGCACCTGCAAGATCACGGCCGCTGTTGCCGCCCACTTCGGCGATCACATAATCAATCGGATTGCGCCCGTATTCAGCGGCATAGCGTTCGGCCACGGCATTGGTGGCGCGCTGCATCTCGCGCATCATTGCCAGCGTATCGTCGCGGGTCGAGCCGGGCGCCATCATGAAATTGCCGGTGATCGAGCCCTGCTCGGGCGAGTTGAAGAACCGCCATTGCAGATCACCGCGGATGAACATTGACACCTGCGTGGCAAAGATCAGCATCACGAAGGCAAGGACCGGATAGCGCGCCCAGATCACAGCGGCCATCATCGGCCGGAACAGACGGTCCCGCGCCTGCTCAAACCCGCGATTCACGAAGCGCGACGGCCAGTCGTACCAATGCTGCGTTCCAGCATGGGCCAGAGCATGGCTCATGTGGTTGGGAAGGATCAGGAAACACTCCACCAGAGAGGCCAGGAGCACTGCAATCACTGTGAAGGGAATATCGGCGATCATGTCGCCAAAGCGCCCGTCGATCACGGTCAGGCCGAAGAAGGCGATGACCGTGGTCAAAGTGGCCGAGAACACCGGCATGGCCATGCGACTGGCCGCACTCTCGGCCGCCTCCACCGGGCCTTCGCCCGTCTGGCGCACCCGCGAGTCGGCATATTCCGCGACGACGATGGCGTCATCGACCACAATGCCCAGCGTGATGATCAGGGCGAAGAGCGAGATCATGTTCAGCGTCAGCCCGGCCACGTACATCAGCGCAATGGCCGTCAGCATTGCCACGGGGATGCCTGCAGCCACCCAGATCGCCGTACGCGCATTCAGGAACAGAAACAGCAGTGCCAGCACCAGCACCAGACCCATGGCGCCGTTGTCGAGCAGCAGATCCAGCCGCCCGGAAATCGCCTCGGCCCGCGTGCGGATCAGATCGACCGAGGTGCCTGCCGGCAAGGTTGCCTGTAGCTCTGCCGCGACCTCTTCGACCTTTTGCTGGATCTTGATGGCATCGCCCTTGTCCGACCGGTCCACCCGCACCGAGATCGCCGGATCCTCGCCGACGAAATAGCTGCGCGCGCGGTCCACCCCCTCGACCCGTATCCGCGCCACATCGCCGATGGTCAGCGCCGAGCCGTCGGGATTGGTCCGCAGCACGATTCCTGCGATCTGCTTGGCGCTGCGCTTTTCGGAGCCTGTGCGCACCCGTGCATTGGCCCCCGCAACATCACCCGCCGGATCGGTATCAACCTCGGCGGCGATCGCGCTGGCGATCTGCTGCATCGTCACATCATGGCGGATCAGACTGGCGGATGGCACCTCGACCACCGTTCGGGGCGCGGCAAGGCCCCGGATCGTCGTGCGAGTCACACCGGCCGCAAACAGCCGGGTGACGAATTCATCCGCGAACCGCGCCAGCTGATCCACCCCCACGGGACCGGTGAGGATGACGTCCGTGACCCGGTCGCGCCAGGCACTGCGGCCCACCTCGGGCAGATCGGCTTCCTCTGGCAGGGTCGTGACCGCGTCCACCGCCGCCTGCACGTCATCGGCGGCCTGCGCCATATCCCAGCCCGGATCAAATTCCAGCGTAAGACTGGCCCGCCCCTCGGTCGAGGTCGCCTCCGACGTCGCGACGCCTTCGACAGACAGCAGAGCAGGCTCCAGAACCTGCACGATGGCACGATCAACGTCTTCCGCCCCCGCGCCGTCCCAAGTGACGCTGACCCCGATATCGTCGATGATCACATCCGGGAAAAACTGCGCCCGCATCCTTGGCAGGGCAGCGATCCCGGCCACCAGCATCACCACCAGCAACAGGTTCGCCGCCGTGCCGTGGCGGGTGAAATAGCTCAGGATGCCCGTGGCGGGACTGGGGGGACGACGCATCATCGCTCAGCCACCCATCCGGCTTTCCAGCCGCGCAACCATGGCGGCGGGCACCTTGGGCTGCTCCAGCTGTCCGAGGATGCGGGTCTTGGCCTCGGCTGGCATCGACGCATTGGCCTGCACAAAAGCCACCAATCGCGCGCGCTGCTCTGGCGACAGTTCGACAAGCGGGTCCTCAGGCGGTGCGCCACCGGCCGCCTCACCGGCTTGCCCCGGTCGATTGGCGCGCACCAGAATACCCGCGCCCAGCAAAGGCGTGCGCTGCGCCACGACGTCCCGCCCGGTCAGCCCCTCGGCGCGCACCAGCACATCATCGCCCTGTCGCCGCTCCAGCGTCACACCAAGCGCCTCGAGCCTGTCGCCCTCGCCCAGGACAAGCACCTGCATCGTGGCATCCACAGAGGTGGCGGGCAGACGGATCACATCGGCAATCGGCTCCTCCACGATCTCGACCGTGACGAAGTCGCCGGGTTTCAGGCCACGCGCCTGCTCCAGCGTGGCGAGGATCAGCCGCCCTGTCTGGCCCGTGCCGACGGCGGCACTGTCGCGACTGATCCGCCCCTGTGCCGTGAGCGCGGCATCGGCATTCTCCAGCGAGACTTCGACCGGCAGAGGCATCAGCCGCCCCGACGCGTCCAGCATCCGCGAATATTGTTGGGTTGAGATCCGGAAGGCCACCTCCAGCGCATCCGGATCAACCAGCTGGGCCAGCATCTCGTTTACAGACAGCAGCCGCCCCTGCACCAGCGTGACCCCCGACAGCGTACCATCGAACCCCGCCTTGATCACCGTATCGCTAAGTCCGCGCTGCGCCGTGTCACGGGCGATGCGCGCCCGGTCGAGCGCGGTGGCCGCATAGTCGATCCGCGCCTCTGCCTGCGCCAACGCATTGCGGAACGACAGCACCGACTGCCGCGCCAGAGCTGCGCTGAGCTCGGCCTCCTCGACCGCCGCCGCGGATCCGATGCTGCGTTCGACCAGCTGGGTCTGCCGGGTCAGGGCCTTGCCGCGCAGGGTCGCCTGATCCTCCGACGCGCGCAGACTGTCACGGGCGATGACCACACCGCGCGCGGCGTCGCGCACCTCGGCCTCGGCATCGGCCAGATCCGCGCCCGCCCGGTCCAGCGCCGACTGCGCCTGCTGCGGATCGATCCGCAAAAGCTCCTGTCCCGCGCGCACCGCTCCGCCCTCGCGAAACTCTGGCGCGAGCGACACGATGGGGCCCGAAGCCGAGGCGCGGATATCCAGTGTGCGCTGGCTCTGCACCGTGCCATAGGCCGTCAGGATGGGGGAAATAGTCTCAGGCGCAGCGCGCACCACATTGACGGTAAACGCCCGCTCGCGCGCCTTCGGCAGGAACGGCTCCTGCGCCATCCGCGACTCGATCGCGCTGGCAATCAGGCTGCCCGCATAGACCAGCAGACCGAGGGTCACCGACAACAGGAAAAGCCCGGAAAGGCTTCGGGTCAGAAATCGCATGTGCTGGATCCAGGGTTGGATTTACCGATAGCGCCGCCGTCAATCTGCGCAAACAACGCTGCGCTGTCCTGATGCTACGGCACCTGCACATGCCAAGTCACGAATTTGTCGGGGAAGTCGCGCTATTTTCGACGCAAATGCTCGTCCAGCCGCGGCATGATCTCGACAAAATTGCAGGGTTTGTGCCGGTAATCCAGCTGCTTGCACAGGATTTCATCCCAGGCGTCCTTGCAGGCGCCGGTGCTGCCGGGCAGCGCAAACAGATAGGTGCCCCCCGCAACGCCGCCCGTGGCACGGCTCTGCACGGCCGAGGTGCCGATCTTTTGCATGGAAACGATGGTGAACACCGTGGCGAAGGCGTCGATCTCCTTTTCATAGACGTCGCGGTGCGCCTCGACGGTGACGTCGCGCCCCGTCAGCCCCGTGCCCCCGGTCGAGAGGATGACGTCGATGCCCGGATCCGCGATCCATACGCGCAGCTGCGCCGCGATCTGAGGCCGATCATCGCGTAAGATCTTGCGATCTGCCAGCAGGTGTCCGGCGCCCTCGATCCGTCCCACCAGAGTGTCACCGGATCGGTCATCTTCCGGCCCGCGGGTGTCGCTGACGGTCAGCACGGCAATGCGGACGGGGATAAAGGCACGCGGGTCGGAAGACATCAGCTCAGCTCCGTTGCAAGAAGATCAGGCGCAGGGCGAGCCCGGCAAAAATCGCCGCCGACAGCCTTTGCAGCCACCGCGCGCCCGCGCCGCCCCCTGCAAAGCGCTGTTGCAGCACCCCTGCGAGAGAGCCGACAACGCCATTGACGATCAGCCCACCGGCCGACAGCACCGCACCAAATATCAGGAATTGGGGCAAAACGGCGGCGCTGGGGTCGATAAACTGGGGCACGAAGGCCAGAATGAACAGGATCACCTTGGGGTTCGACAGGTTTACCAGCAGCCCGTCGCGAAACGGGTGCCCAGCCTTGGCCGACGCCCGCCCCGGCCCGTCCGAGCGCAGGATCTGCACCGCCATCCACAGCAGATAGGCCGCACCGATCCAGCGGATCGCCTCAAACGCCACGGGATGCGCCGCAACCAGCGCGCCAACGCCCAGGCCCGCAATCAGCGCATGGCACAGCCCACCGAGCGCCACGCCAGCACTGCCCTTCCAGGCGGCAGGGGCTCCGTCGCGCAGCCCCTGGCCGACGCAAAACATCATGTCTGCCCCCGGGGTCACGTTCAGCGCCAGCGACGCGGGCACGAAGGTCAGCAGCACCAGCCAGTCGAGCGGCATCACTTGCCCTTCCCCAGTCGCGCCTTCAGCGACAGAAGATCCGCCCAGGCTTCGCGCTTGGCATGGGGCTGGCGCAGCAGATAGGCCGGGTGGGTCATCGGCAGGGCGGGTAGGCCAAAGCCCTCGGACCAATTGCCGCGAAGCTTCAGGATGCCACGCTGCCCCAGCACGGCCTGACAGGAGATATTGCCCATCAGCACGAGAACCTCTGGCTTCGCCAACGCGATGTGCTTTTGCACAAATGGCAGCATCATCGCGATTTCTTCGGGTTTGGGGTCTCGGTTCTGCGGCGGCCGCCAAGGCAGCACATTGGTGATATAGACGCCCTGATCTGCCTCCGTCGCGGTGCGTGACAGGCCGATCGCCTCCAGCATCTTGTCCAGCAACTGACCCGCGCGTCCGACAAAGGGCTTGCCTTCGCGGTCCTCGTCGCGTCCCGGAGCTTCGCCTATGATCATCACGCGCGCACCGGGCAGGCCATCGGAAAACACCAGATTGCGGGCCCCCAGGCGCAGCTCGCAATGGTCATAGGCCTCAAGTGCGGCGCGCAGATCCTCCAGCGACCCAGCCGCCTGAGCCGCCTGACGCGCAATATCGACGGCGTCGACCTCCAGCCGTTCACGCGGCAGATCCTCTGCCTGACGCGCCTGCGCCGCGCGGGAGGGTTTTGCCGGAGCTTCGGGCGCAAGTTCAAAGCGGTCCACCGGGGCTTCCCCGATGCACTCGTCCACGCCCAGCTCCACCTGCCATTCCAGCAGGGTGCGGGCCAGATCCCAATCCAGCGCCGATTCCATGGCCGCACCCTATCGCGCCACACCTGCGGGCGGAAGCGCGATCGCGGAGGCGCGCCATCGCTGGACCTCGGGGGGTGCTGCGGCCTATAAGCGGGGCGAAACGCATCACCGCCCCTGCCCGGGGCGCACCGGGGAGAACCGCCATGAGCTTCCGCCAGAACCACCTGCTGGGGATCGAACAGCTTGCCCCGGATGAAATCACCACCTTGCTGGATCTGTCGGACGAATACGTCACGCTGAACCGCTCGGCTGAAAAGCACGGCGATGCGCTGAACGGGCTGACCCAGATCAACATGTTCTTCGAGAACTCCACCCGCACGCAGGCGAGTTTCGAGCTGGCGGGCAAGCGCCTCGGCGCGGATGTGATGAACATGGCGATGCAGGCCTCCTCAATCAAAAAGGGCGAGACCCTGATCGACACGGCAATGACGCTGAATGCGATGCACCCGGATCTGCTGGTCGTGCGCCACCCCCACTCCGGTGCCGTCGATCTGCTGAGCCAGAAGGTCAACTGCGCCGTGCTGAACGCCGGCGACGGGCGGCACGAACACCCCACGCAGGCACTGCTGGACGCGCTGACGATCCGGCGCACCAAGGGCCGCTTGCACCGCTTGAACATCGCGATCTGCGGTGACATTGCCCATAGCCGCGTTGCGCGCTCCAACATGCTGCTGCTGCACAAGATGGAAAACCGCATTCGCCTGATCGGCCCGCCGACGCTGGTGCCTTCGGCCTTTGCCGAGCTGGGCTGCGAAGTCTATGAAAACATGGAAGAAGGCCTGAAGGACGTCGACGTCGTGATGATGCTGCGCCTTCAGAAAGAACGCATGGACGGCGGCTTTATTCCGTCTGAGCGGGAATATTACCACCTCTACGGCCTCGACGCGGAAAAGCTCGCGCACGCCAAGGAGGACGCCATCGTCATGCACCCCGGCCCGATGAACCGCGGGGTCGAGATCGACGGCAGCATCGCCGACGACATCAACCGCTCGGTCATTCAGGATCAGGTCGAGATGGGCGTCGCGGTGCGCATGGCGGCAATGGATCTGCTGGCGCGCAACCTCAGGGCGCGCCGCGCTGCAGCAGCCGACGCGGCCTGAAACAGCGGGCCTTTGCGGAACCCGGCAGCCCCTGCGCGGGTTGACTGTGCAACGGCGCATCCCGCGCCCAATTGCGCAGGAGACCCTTTTTGATGAGCCTGACCGTTCGCCCCGCTGATCGCGACGCCGTCTATGTGCTGGCCACCGACCCCGAAGCGCCCGAAGTCGCCGCCATCATGGCTCCCAAGCGGCTGAACGGCTCTGCCGGGCGTACCACCGCCTCGCTGCTGGGCCTGTCCGAGGATCACGCAGGCGAGGTCGAGCTGGTCAATCCGGCCGATCTGGAGGGGTTGGGCCTGTCCGCCTACCTCACGCAGGGCCTCGGGCTCAACGAAGAGGCCGTGGGTCGCGACAGGCAGAACCTCGACGCCCTGCGCAGCCCGGTCATTCTGGTGCGCGGACGTCTGGCCGAGGCGGGTGACAGTGAAATCACCCTTCCGCGCGGTGTCAGTTATATCGGCAAATACCTCCTCAACCGCACCGAAGTCGGCATGATGCCTCTGGCGGCGCAATCGGCGGTCGGGGTGATCCCGCCGGTGATGACGCCTCCCATGGCCCCGATGCCGCGCAACAAGGCGTGGGTTGCCTCGCTGACCATCGGGGTTGGGGTGGTGATTGCGCTGGTTGCACTGGGTCTTGCCCTTCGCTGAGCAGGATGGCGCCATTTCGCGCCTACACCCCGGCGCCGACATGCTTTATAGCAGACCCCGGAACGCTTAGCCGGAACTCAGGGGCCTGCCGATGACCACCACCCTTCTCACCAACGTCATTCTGATCGACCCCGAAGCGGGGACGGAGACTGAAGGCAGCCTGCTGATCGAGGATGGCGTGATTGTCGGCCTCGGCGATACGGTCGATGCCACGAACGCCGACGAAGTGTTTGATTGCAGGGGTTTGTGCCTTGCGCCGGGCATCGTAGACATCGGCGTCAAAGTCTGTGAGCCGGGCGAGCGTCACAAGGAAAGCTTTGGCACTGCCGGTCGTGCGGCTGCGGCTGGGGGCGTCACCACCATCGTCACACGGCCCGACACCACCCCTGCGATCGACAGCCCGGAGTCGCTGGAATTCGTCGCCCGCCGGGGGCGCGAGGATGCGCCGGTGCGGGTCCTGCCGATGGCCGCGCTGACCAAGGGGCGCGACGGGCGCGAGATGACCGAGATCGGATTTCTGCTCGACGCGGGGGCTGTTGCCTTCACCGATTGCGACCATGTGATTACCGACACCAAGGTTCTGACCCGCGCGCTGACCTACGCCAAGGCCCGTAAGGCTCTGGTAATCGGCCATATTCAGGAGCCAGGACTGTCTGCCGGTGCCTGTGCGACTTCTGGCAAATTCGCTGCCCTGCGTGGTCTGCCCACCGTGTCGCCGATGGCCGAGCGGATGGGAATTGACCGCGATGTCTCGCTGATCGAGATGACCGGCGTGCGCTATCACTTTGATCAGGTGACCACCGCGCGGGCGCTGCCGGCGCTGGAGCGGGCCAAGAAAAACGGGTTGGACGTGACCGCTGGCGTGTCGATCCACCACCTGACGCTGAACGAATATGACGTGGCCGACTATCGCACCTTCTTCAAGGTAAAGCCGCCGCTGCGGTCTGAGGATGACCGGCAGGCGGTTGTGGCCGCCGTGGCGTCGGGGCTGATCGACATCATCTCATCCATGCACACGCCTCAGGACGAGGAAAGTAAGCGCCTGCCGTTCGAGGAAGCCGCCAGCGGCGCGGTGGGGCTGGAGACTTTGCTGCCCGCTGCGATGCGGCTGGTGCATGCGGGAGATCTGGATTTACCGACGCTTTTCAGAGCCTTGTCGCTGAACCCGTCAAAGCTGCTAGGGCTGGAGACGGGGCGGCTGGCCGTGGGTGCTCCGGCGGATCTGGTGCTGCTTGATCCGCATGCGCCGTTTGTGCTGGATCGTTTCGCGATGCTGTCGAAGTCGAAGAACACGCCCTTTGACAGCGCCCGGATGCAGGGGCGGGTTCGTGCCACCTGGGTTGGTGGTCGTCAGGTACATGGGAAGCCTTTGTAATGCTTGAATTAATGACACCTGCGATTGTCTCTGGTCCGGTCATTCTGCTGCTGGCGGCGGGGCTGGGATATCTGCTGGGGTCGATCCCGTTTGGCATCGTGATCACGCGGGCATTCGGCCTTGGTGACCTGCGTCAGATCGGGTCTGGCAACATCGGGGCGACTAACGTTTTGCGCACCGGAAACAAGACGGCGGCGCTGCTGACGCTGATCATGGACAGCGGAAAAGGCGCGGCGGCGGTGCTGATCGCGCGCGCCGTGGCCCCTGAGGATGCCGTGCAACTGGCTGGTTTTGCTGCGTTTCTGGGGCATTGCTTTCCGGTCTGGCTGGGCTTCAAGGGGGGCAAGGGGGTGGCAACCTACCTTGGCACCCTGCTCGCGTTATTCTGGCCGGTGGGGCTGGCGTGCTGCGCCACCTGGGCGGTTGTCGCGGCTGTCACGCGCTATTCCTCGCTGTCGGCGCTGATTGCGGCGGCGCTGAGCGCGGCTTGGGCGGTGCTGCTGGGCCACACGGATATGGCTCTGCTGTGTATCCTGTTGGCTTTGCTGATCTTTATCCGCCATCGCACAAATATCGAACGGCTGATGACCGGCGAAGAGCCGAAGATCGGCAAGAAGACCTAACGCCGCAAACCGGGCGCCCGGCGACAGCGCCAGAAACAGCCAGATCGGGATGTCGGTATTGCGTCGGTATCTGAACGGTAACTGAACGGTGCGTTTTTCCGCCCCTACCCCGACGAAGCGACACTCAGAACCCATGAAAAAGGGGCGGCACCCGGCAGGTGCGCCCCCTTTTCCCGTGAGACGCGGGGCCGTCGCCCCTGCCGTCATCCTTAGTAGCTGAACTCTTTGAACACGCGGGTCACATCGTGATCCCACGGGCCGTTGTAGAGGTCGAGCAGCTCATCCGCCATCACCTTGCCGCTGTCGACGCTTTCCTTCAGGGCGTTGAGGAAGTGCGTCTCGTCCGGGATCAGGCCCCCGGCACCGGGGCGGGCGCGGGCGATCAGACCGGCTTCGGAGATCGCCAGAGCCTCGCGCGCAATGTCATGCAGCGAGATGCCGTCGACATTGGCTTGCAGCGCCTGCTCGGACGCGGCGATGCGCATGGCGTCGCGCTGCGCCGAGGTCCAGCCCTTGACCAGATCCCATGCGGCATCCAGCGCGGTGTCGTCGTACATCAGACCGACCCAGAAGGCAGGCAGCGCGCAGAGGCGACGCCACGGGCCACCGTCGGCGCCGCGCATCTCGATGAACTTCTTCAGGCGGGCTTCGGGGAACAGGGTCGTCAGGTGGTCGGCCCAGTCCGAGAGGGTCGGCTTTTCCCCCGGCAGCGCGGGCAGTTCGCCCTTGAGGAAGTCGCGGAACGACTGGCCGAGGGCGTTGATGTACTTGCCGTCGCGGTAGACGAAGTACATCGGCACATCGAGGGCGTATTGCACGTAGGATTCGAACCCGAAGCCCTCGTCGAAGACGAAGGGCAACATGCCGGTGCGGGCACTGTCGAGATTGCGCCAGACAAGGCCGCGATAGCTCTTGATGCCGTTCGGCTTGCCTTCAAAGAACGGCGAGTTGGCGAAGAGGGCATTGGCCACGGGCTGCAGCGCCAGGGCGACGCGCATCTTCTTGACCATGTCGGGTTCGGACCCGAAGTCGAGGTTGACCTGAACCGTGCAGGTGCGGCGCATCATGGTGGTGCCCATGGTGCCGACGGACTGCATGTAGCTGTCCATCAGCTTGTAGCGGCCCTTGGGCATCAGCGGCATCTCTTCGTGCTGCCAGATCGGGGCGGCGCCGAGGCCGATGAAGCCGACGCCGATCTCATCCGCGATGGTCTTCACTTCGCGCAGGTGGTCGTTCACCTCGTCGCAGGTCTGGTGGATCGTCTCAAGCGGGGCACCGGAGAGTTCGAGCGCGCCACCGGGTTCAAGGCTGACGTTGGCGTCGTTCTTGGTCAGACCGATGAGCTTGCCGCCCTCCTCGACCGGGGTCCAGCCGAAGCGGTCGCGCAGGCCCTGCAGGACGGCCACGATGGAGCGGTCGCCCTCATAGGGCAGCGGTTTCAGGCTGTCTTTGCAGTAGCCGAATTTCTCGTGCTCGGTGCCGATGCGCCAGTCTTCTTTGGGCTTGCAGCCCTCGGCCAGATATTCGGCCAGTTGCTCTTGCCGTTCGATCGGGCCGCCACCGGTTTGGGGGATGGACATGTGGGGATCTCCGCGTCGTTTAGGGGGTCAATGGAAACTGGCCTGGCCGGAGATGTCCGGACCAAGGGGCCTAGGTCTGTTCTGAAATGGCGCGCGTGTCAATGGAGCCAGAGCTGGCGACGTTGCCAGATGATGACCGGTGCGGACTTCTGGCCAGAAACGGCGCGCTGGACTTCGCTGACAAGTTTGCTGGTGCTGATGCCCGGAAGCGCGGCAAAGACATCGAAAAGCGCGTCGGCGCCTTCGGCGTTGAGCGGGATCAGAAGGTCGGGCTGGCCGATTTGCGAGAGGCGCCAGCTGGGCGGCGTGACGTTGGGGTCGAGCGTCAGCCGGGAGATTTCCGACAGCGCGACGGCGCCGCCGGTGAAGGGGCCGAAATAACCGATCTGGCCTTCGTCGATGCGCACGACGCCCGGGCCGCCCGCCATGGTACGAAAGCGTCCCTGCTGCACCCCGGCGGCGACCATGGCGAGACCGGCGAGGCTGATGACGCCGCTGATCCAGAACACGAGGCCGTAGCTGATCAGCATCCACCAGACGCCGACACCGGTGACGGCCAGCCCGAACAGGGCCTCGCGCCAGCGCGCCACGGCGCGGCGGGCTTCGGGGCGGATGAGGATCATGCGGTGGCCATCATGGCGACGCGGTACTGGCCGATGAGGGTGAAGCCCAGCCCCTCATAAGCGCGGGCAGCAGCGGGGTTGTTGGCGAAGAGGATGGCGGTGCGCGCACCTGTGGCGGCGGCTTCGGCCAGCAGGGCTTGGGTGACGCGGCGGCCCCGGCCTGTGTTGCGGGCGGACGTCGGGACGTAGACGCCGCCGACCTGCACCATATCGGCGACGCGGGCGTTGAGGGCGGCCATGGCGACGGGCTGGTCACCCTCCAGCAACAGTCGGAGCGTGGCGTCGGGACGCAGCGCCTGTTCGGCGCGGTCGCGGCCCCGCGCCCGTGCCTCGGCATCGGTGGCGCTGAGGCCGGTGTCGCGGGCGTAGGCGGTGAACCAGTCGCTCAGCAGAGCGAGGTCATCCGGCTGTGGCGGGCGGATCGTGGCCGTGCTGGGGGCGAGCTGCGACAGCTCCAGCCGGTAGAGCGGTTCGACGTCGTTCATCGACAGGCGGGCGGGGGGCAGCGCGGCGAGCAGGCGAGCGGCCTGATCGGCCTCGCCCGTGAGGCCTTGCAGGGGTTCGCCTGCGAGGGCTGCGGCGAAGGCGGCGATGGTGGCGTCACTCGCGCCGGGGATCTGCAGCATCGCGAAGCCGTCGCGCGAAAGGCCGACGACGCCGGTGATCGCGCCGGTTGCAGGGGCGCACCAGTAGCGGCTGGAGTGCGGGTGATCGGTGAGGCCGACGCCCTGCCCTGCGAGGTTGCTGCGCAGGAACATCGAGGTTTCGGCGTGCTGCGCCAGAAACGCCTCGATCGCGGGCGCGTCGGCGGGCGCCACCTCGCGGATCATGACCAGTCGCCCAACGCGGCTTGCCAGAGCGTCAGGGCGGCCACGGCGGCGGTGTCGGCGCGCAGGATGCGGGGGCCGAGCTGGACGGAGTGGGCGAAGGGAAGACTGCGCAGGCGGGTCCGCTCAGCCTCTGAAAAGCCGCCCTCGGGGCCGATGAGGATCGCCCAGGGGCCCCGCGGCGCGCCGGTCAGGCCGTTTTGCGCCGCGTCGGTGTCGGCAAGGGCTTCGTCGCAGAACATCAGGCGGCGGCCTTCGGGCCAGTCCGCGAGCAGGCGGTCGAGCTTGGTGAGGTCGGCGACCTCGGGGACATAGGTGTTGCCGCATTGCTCGGCGGCCTCGACCGCGTGGGCCTGCAGGCGGTCGCGGCGGATGCGTTCGGCATTGGTGAAGTCGGTCTGCACCGGCAGGATGCGGGCGGCGCCCATCTCGGCCGCTTTTTCGACGATGAAGTCGGTGCGGGCCTTCTTGATCGGCGCGAACAGCAGCCAGACATCCGCCGGGCCGCCCTGCGGTTTCGATTGCGTGCGACAGACGAGGATGCCGCCGCGCTTGCCGGCGTCGACGACCTCGGCCTGCCATTCGCCGTCACGGCCATTGAAAAGGGCAATCGCCGCCCCCGCGACCTGCCGCATGACCCCGAAAAGGTAATGCGCCTGGTCCCGGTCGAGCGGAACGGTTTGCCCTTCCCCCAAGGGGTGCTCTACACAGAGCCTGATCTTTGCAGTTTCCATGAGGCCTACATATGACCCATCGCCCAGCGACACCAGATGCGACCAACGATGAGGGTCAGGTTGCGGACGCGGTCCGTGGCAATTGGGTCGACAGGCTGGCGCCGCCCGCCACCCGCCCCTATCTGAGGTTGTCACGCGCCGACCGGCCCATCGGCACATGGCTGCTGCTGCTGCCCTGCTGGTGGGGGCTGCTGCTGGCCATCGCGTCGGACGGGCAACCACGCTGGCAGGATCTGTGGATATTCGTGGCCTGTGGGCTTGGCGCGTTCCTGATGCGGGGCGCGGGCTGTACCTGGAACGACATCACCGACCGGGAATTCGATGCCTCGGTCGCGCGCACCCGCTCGCGGCCGATCCCCTCGGGTCAGGTCAGCGTCAAGCAGGCGGTCGCGTGGATGGTGGCGCAGGCGCTGATCGCCTTCTGCATCCTGCTGACGTTTCCGGTGGCGGCGATCGTGCTGGGGTTCATCTCGATCATACCCGTCGCGATCTATCCGTTTGCCAAGCGATTCACCTGGTGGCCTCAGGTCTTCCTCGGCCTTGCGTTCAACTGGGGCGCGCTGATGGTCTGGACGGCGCATACCGGCAGCCTGAGCGCGGCGCCGGTGATCCTCTATATCGCGGGGATCGCCTGGACGCTGTTCTACGACACCATCTATGCCCATCAGGACAAGGAAGACGACGCGCTGATCGGCGTCAAATCCACCGCCCGCCTGTTCATGGAGCGCACGCCGCAGTGGCTGGCGCGCTTCCTGATCGCTTCGGTCGCGCTGATGTCGCTGGCCATTCTGGTGGCGCTGCTGCCGAGCGCCTCGCCTCTCAGCATCGTGATGGCGCTGGCGGGGGCCTGGGCGTTCGGGGCGCACATGCTCTGGCAGCTGAAACACTACGATGACACCGACTTTGACGGGCTTTTGTTCCTGTTCCGCGCCAATCGCGATGCCGGTCTGTTGCCTTTGCCGTTTTTCGCCGCCGCCATCCTGCTCTGATTGCCACGCCCGGCTCCGACGTCTAGACACGGGGCAACTGAAACTGCGCCCGGACCCCGCCTGATGCGTCTGTCCTCGATCTTCATCCTGACCGGAACGTTCCTTGCCGCCGCTGCGGGCAGCATGGTGGCTGCAGGCTTTGCCGTCGACACCATCGAGAACGCGTCGGAAACCAATGTCCGCCGGTCGCTGGACCAGTCCGAACTGGGCTGGGCCGAGGTGCGCGCCGACGGCCTGCAGGTGCGGCTGAGCGGCATCGCCCCGACCGAGGCGCTGCGGTTTCGTGCCAAGTCCGTCGCCAGTTCGGTGGTGGAGGCCAGCCGGGTCATCGACCGGATGCAGGTGCAGGCCAGCAGTGCGCTGGCGGCCCCGGATTTTTCCATCGAGATCCTGCGCAATGAGGGGGAAATCTCTCTCATCGGGCTGATCCCGGCGGAGACGGATCGCGCGGCGCTGGTGGACCGGGTGTCCAAGCTGCGCGGCGTCGAGAATGTCTCCGACCTGCTGCAAAGCGCGGATTATCCGGTGCCTGCGGGCTGGAGCGCGACGGTCTCCTATGCCGTCAACGCCTTGCGCAACCTGCCTCATTCCAAGATTTCGCTGTCCTCGGACCGGGTGTCGATCACCGCAATGAGCGACAGCCCCGAGGCCAAGCGCGCGCTGGAGGCCGATCTGCGCCGCCGCGCCGACCCCGACATGCGGCTGATGCTGTCGATCAGCGCGCCGCGCCCGATCATCGCGCCCTTCACCCTGCGATTCGTCCGCGACGCCGAGGGCGCGCGCTTTGACGCCTGTTCGGCCGATACCGAGCGCGCCTCGCGGATGATTCTGGACGCCGGGCGCGTCGCCGGGATGGAGGCGCCGGGTCGCTGTGTCATCGGCCTTGGCGTGCCCTCCTCCGACTGGGGGCGGGCGACCTCGATGGCGGTGCGTGCCGTGGGCGAGCTGGGCGGTGGCAGTGTTACCGTGTCGGACGCCGACATCAGCCTGATCGCCGCCGAAGGCACCACACAGGCCGATTTCGACCGCGTTGTCGGCGAGCTGGAGAATGGCTTGCCCGAGGTCTATGCGCTGCACACCGTGCTGCCGAAGATGCCCGATGCCGCCCCCTCGGGCACGCCCGAGTTCACCGCCACGCTGAGCCCTGAGGGGAAGGTGCAGCTGCGCGGCCGGGTCAGTGACGAGGTGATGCGCAACGCCACCGAATCCCTCGCCAAGGCGCGGTTCGGCAGTGACAGCGTTTATACTGCCGCGCGGCTGGACGAGACATTGCCCGAGGGCTGGCCGGTGCGGGTGCTGACCAGCCTTGATGCGCTGTCGCTGCTGGCCAATGGTGCCGTCACGGTGACGCCGGACTCGGTGGACATCAGCGGCAACACCGGCAATCAGGACGCCAGCAACGAGATCGCGCGGATGTTCGGCAGCCGGTTGGGCGAAGGCGCAGAGTTTCAGATCAATGTCACCTATCAGGAAAAGCTGGACCCGCTGGCCGCCCTGCCCACGCCTGAGGAATGTCTGGCGCTGCTGAAGGGCGTGCAGAAAGAGGCCAAGATCAACTTCGAGCCCGGCTCGGCCAATGTGACCGGGGACAGCCGCGGCCTGCTGGACCAGATCGCGGAAGTGCTGAAAACCTGCCCCGAGCTGCCGCTGCAGATCGCCGGCTTCACCGACAGTCAGGGCCGCGAAGAGATGAACCTGGCGCTGAGCGAGAGCCGCGCACAGGCAGTGCTGAACGAATTGCGCACCCGCCGCGTGCTGACCAGCAGCTTTGCCGCCGAAGGCTTTGGCGAGGCCGATCCGATCGCCGACAACGCCACCGAAGAGGGCCGCGAAGCCAACCGTCGCATCGAGTTCCGCCTGCAGGCCACCGCCGATGACGATGCGGGCACCGCGCCGGGCATGATCGTCGAGGACGGTCTGGGCGGCGCGCATCTGCTGGGCGATGGCAGCGATGTCGACGTCTCGGGGGACGAGGGGCGCGAGGATATCGACGGCTCGGGCGACGCGACAGACGACGGGTCGGGCGACTTTTCCGGCGATGACATGGGCGAGGGCAGCGATGCGGGCGAGGATCTGCCCGCAGAGTGAGCGGCGCGCACAAGACAGCCCGAGCGGCTTGAGGACATATCAAATGCCCATGGCGGACTGGCCTGGGACACAGGGGACGACTAGGTGAACAGAACGGAATTTATCATCGCCACTGCGATCATCCTGTTCGTGGCATTCTGCATGGGCTGGTTTTCATACTGGCTGATCCATCGCTTCACCCGCGTGTCGAAATCGGACATGGGCGAGCTGGAGAAGATGGCGCAGGATCTGCACGACGCGGAAGAAACCCGCGATCAGGCGATCACCTATCTGCAGCAGCGCGAGGACGACCTGACAACGCAGCTGAACCAGAGTGAAGCAGAGCTTTCCGCCACGATGGAGGGCCTGCGCGAAGCGCGCCATGAGGCCGAGGAACTGCGCGCTTATATCGAGCGTATTCACCAGAGGTCATGAGGCCCCCACCCACTAAGGGGGGGATGATCAGCGCCAGCGCGACAGGGCGTCTTCGTCGCTGTCCTTGGCGGCGACCCAGGTCGCGCCCTCAGCGGTGAATTCCTTCTTCCAGAAGGGCGCGCGGCTTTTGAGGTAATCCATCAGGAAATCGGCGGCCAGAAAGGCATCTGCACGGTGCGCCGAGGCGGTGGCAACCATCATGATCGGCTCCTCCGGCGTCAGCGCGCCGTAGCGGTGCAGGATCAGCACCGGCCCAAGCGACCAGCGCGTCGCGGCCTCCTCAGCGATGCTCTGCAGGGCGCTTTCGGTCATGCCGGGATAATGTTCGATAACCATTTTCGACAGCCCGCCATTGGCGCCGGGCAGATCGCGCACGAGGCCGGTGAAGCAGACCACGGCCCCTGCCCCGGCCTGCGCCGCAAGCGTGGTGAAGGCGCTGAGCAAGACTCCCGGATCGAAGGCGGCGTCCTGAACGCGGATGTCGATCAGGCTCATCCGCTCAGCCCCCGGTCATCGGCGGGAAGAACGCGATCTCGCGCACGCCCGCGAGGGGCGCGTCGAAGTCCGAGAGCTGCTGATCGACGGCGACGCGCAGGGCCGTGAGGTCGGAGAAGGCCAGCGCGTAGCGGTCTTCGCGCGCCGAGAGTTCGTGCACGAGGTCCATGACGGTGGCGGCCGAGCTCTCGACCCGCTCTTTCGGCAGGCCGATGCGTTCACGGACCCAGGCGAAATACAGCACGTCCATCAGTCGTCCTTCAGGTGCGGGCGCGCCTTGAGGAAATAGTCCGCGCCGGTGATCAGGGTCAGCGCGGCGGCAATCCAGATGAGCGCCACGCCGCCCCATGTTGTCCAGTCGTTCAGCACCATCAGCAGACGCAGGTTGAGGTCATCGGGCTGGCTGCCGGTCAGGATCGCGTCGACAGATTCGGATTCGAGGCCGAAGATGGCGGTGCCGAGCTGATGTTCGGCAATGCCCTGCGCCAGCAGCACGACGATGGCGACCATCTGCGAGGTCGTCTTCCACTTGGCGAGCTTGGTGACCTTGAGCAGACCTGCGGTTTCGCCGAGGAATTCGCGCAGGCCCGACACGAAGACCTCGCGGAACAGGATCGCGGCGGCGGGCAGGATCAGCAGAGGCGCCAGCGACGAGACATGCGCCAGCACCATCAGGGCAATGACCACCATCGCCTTGTCGGCAATCGGGTCGAGCATGGTGCCAAGCTTGCTGACCTGATTGAGGTTGCGTGCAAGGTAGCCGTCAAACCAGTCGGTGGCCGAGGCAACGATGAAAAGGATCAGCGCCCACCAATCCGCAAAGGGACGGGGCAGCAGAAGGAAGCACAGCGCGATACCGGGCGCACAAAGCAGGCGCAGGATCGTCAGGAGATTGGGAAGTGTCAGGGTCATGATCCCTCTCCTATCCTTCCTTGCAGCGCCGGGAAAGCGGGATTCAAGGCGTTTCACGTTCAACTCATGTTCAACGGCCCGGCGAGGCGATGGTTCCGGCCCGCGTGCGCCGCATTCCGCCACCCAAACACAGAGACTGCGCCTCCGGGGCCGCAAAAGCGACCATCAAGGCATCATTGGGCGACTTTTTTCGCAGCCCCGCCACACGTTTTTATCCGGGCCTGCCATGGGTCGCCTTGCCTGAGGCACGGGCGGACCTTACATCCACCACCATGAGTAGATGGAACCCCCTGAAGAAGCGCCCACCCATGGTGGCCGTGATTGCCCTCGGCGGCATGATTTCCGCCGGCCCGCGCGGCCCGCTGAGTGACGAGGCTCTGGCCCCTGTCATCGAGAAGGCGTTCCGGCGCGGCAAACCCGTGGCCGTGGCGCTGAAAATCAATTCGCCCGGCGGATCGCCGGTGCAATCGTCGCTGATTGCCGCCCGCATCCGGCGGCTGGCGGATGAAAAGCACATCCCCGTCTATGCCTTTGTCGAAGATGTCGCGGCCTCGGGCGGCTACTGGCTGGCCTGCGCGGCGGATGAGATTCTGGCGGACGAGGGCTCGATCCTCGGCTCGATCGGGGTGATTTCCGCCGGGTTCGGCGCGCATGTCTTTCTGGCGCGGCAGGGGATCGAGCGGCGGGTCTATACGGCAGGCGAGAGCAAGAGCATGCTCGACCCGTTCCGCCCCGAGAGCGAAGAGGATGTCGCGCGCCTGAAAGGGTTGCTTGAGGATATCCACGGCACCTTCATCGCATACGTCAAATCGCGTCGGGGTGCGGCGCTGAAGACCGACGAAGAGATGTTCACCGGCAAGGTCTGGCTGGGCCGCAAGGCGGTCGAGCGCGGTCTGATTGATGGCATCGGGCATATGGTGCCGGTGATGAAGGACCGCTTTGGCGACACCGTGCGTTTCCGCACCTATGGCAAGAAGCGCGGGCTGATCAGCCGACTGGGTGCCTCGGTGCTGAACGACGGGCTGAATTCCATCGAGGAGCGGGCCGCTTACGCCCGCTTCGGCCTCTGAGGTGGTGGTCAAGGTCGTCATCCTGTTTCTGGTCGGCATGGGCGTCATGGCGATGTTCGGCAAGCTGACGCTGCCGGGACAAAAGAAGCCGGGCGCGAAGAAACCGGGCCAGCTTGGCGGCAAGAAATGCTCCGCTTGCGGGCGCTACATGATCGGCAAAGGGCCCTGCGCCTGCCGGTCCAAAAAGGGATAATCCCAAGATATGCTACCCTGGTTGCTGGCCGTTCTGGGCCTTGTCATCCTGCTGCTTGCCGGTGACGCGCTGGTGCGCGGCGCGGTGAACCTTTCGCTGCGCATGGGCATCCCGGCGCTGATCGTCAGCTTGACCGTGGTGGCCTTCGGCACCTCGGCGCCAGAGCTGCTGATCTCGATCTCGGCGGTGATGGACGGCAAGCCGGGGCTGGCGCTTGGCAATGTGGTCGGCTCCAACACCGCCAATATCCTGCTGGTGCTGGGCATTCCGGCGCTGCTGGCGACGATGCACACCAGCGAACACGACAGCCGCAAAAGCTATCTGACGATGATCGTGGCGACGCTGGTCTTCATCGGGCTGGCAATGCGCGGCACGCTGGATCTGATGGCGGGGGGGATCATGCTGGCGATGCTGGCGCTGATCCTCGCCGATCAGGGGCGCGACGTGATCCGCCACAAACGCGACACCGAGAGCGCCGCCTGCGCCCTGCCCGAGGGTGAGGTCGAGGGCGCCGATCCCGCGATGCGCTGGTGGAAGGTCATCATGTTCCTGGTCATCGGTCTGGTCGGGCTGCCGCTTGGCGCGCAGTTGCTGGTCACCAATGCCTCGATCATTGCGCGCGATTTCGGCATCAGCGAGACGGTGATCGGCCTGACGCTGGTGGCGGTCGGCACCTCGCTGCCGGAGCTGGCGACGACGGTGATGGCGGCACTGCGCAAGCAGGCTGACGTGGCGCTTGGCAACGTGATCGGGTCGAACATGTTCAACCTGCTGGGCATCATGGGCGTCACCACGCTGATCGGAAAGGTGCCGGTCGATGTGGCCGAGCTGGAGTTCGACTTTGCCGTCATGCTCGGCAGTTCGCTGCTGCTGGTGCCCTTCGTGTTTTTCCGCCGCAACATCACATGGCCCGTCGGCGCTATTCTGATCCTGCTCTACGCCTGCTATATCGGAGCAGTTCTGATCTGATACCCCAAGAGGAAGCCCCATGAGCGACGATACAGCCCGCCTGCCACAGACCCCCGCCCCCCGCCGCGCTTTGGTCACCGGGGGCGCAAAACGTCTCGGGCGGGCCATGGCGCTGGCGTTGGCCGAGCAGGGGCATGATGTTGCGGTGCACTACGGTGGATCGGCCGACGCCGCCGAAGAGGTCTGCGCCGCGATCCGCGCCATGGGACGCAAGGCGGTGACCGTTCAGGCCGATCTGACGCTGGAGGCCGAGGTGCAGACGCTGGTCGCGCGCGCGGCCGAGGGCCTCGGCGGGGCGCTGACCTGCCTCGTCAACAACGCCTCGGTCTTTGAATACGACAATATCGAAAGCGCGACGCGCAAGACCTGGGACATGCACATGGAGGCCAATCTGCGCGCCCCCTTCGTGCTGATGCAGCATTTCGCCGCGCAGGCCCCTGCCCCGCTGCGCGACAGCCGCGACGAGCCGCTGGCGCAGGGTATGGTGATGAACCTGCTCGACCAGCGGGTGCACAAGCTGACCCCGGAATTCATGAGCTACACGATCTCCAAGATGGGCCTCTGGGCGCTGACCCAGACCGCAGCGCGGGCGCTGGCCCCGGCTGTGCGGGTCAATGCCATCGGCCCCGGACCAACCCTGCAGGGCGCGCGCCAGAGCGAGGCGCACTTCGCCGCACAGCGCGAAAATACGGTGCTGGAGCGCGGCTCCAACCCCGAGGATATCACGGCCGCCCTGCTGTACTTCCTGAACGCGCCCGGGGTCACCGGACAGCTGCTGTGCACCGATGGTGGGCAGCATCTTGCCTGGCAAACCCCCGATGTTCAGGGCGTCGAATGAGCCTTTTCGTTTGACTTCTGCACGGGCCTGAAAACCGTCATCAAACCGTTACCAAAACCCTAACGTTTTCAGGCCCTTGGCATCGTCAAATAATAAAAGCGAACGATTACAATGCATTATATTTGCGCCTAATTTTTAGGCAGGTCAAGGAAGGGGCCTTGAAACAACGATTTTTTCGCGTTCACGGATGAGTACCCCCAGACTTATCCACAGAATAGGGGGAAACCTTTTCCCTTGTGCTGGGTGCGGGAGTTTTGCAGTCAGGCCGAAGAATCGGAAGCGTTTGAAGCTGCCCCTGCGTAAGGAAAATGATGTCTGACGAGACCCAAGTGAACAGCCCTGCACAGCGCGCGCCCTACGGGCACGAGATCATTCAGGGGTATCTGGCGACCTTGGACAGTTCGCCCGGTGTCTACCGCATGCTGGATGCTGAAAGCCGGGTGCTCTACGTCGGCAAGGCGCGCAATCTCAGGGCGCGGGTGTCGAACTATTCGCGCCCCACGGGGCATTCCGCGCGCATCGCCCGGATGATCCGCGAAACCGCCAGCATGATGTTCCTGACCACCCGGACCGAGACCGAGGCGCTGCTGCTCGAGCAGAACCTGATCAAGCAGCTGAAGCCGCGCTACAACGTGCTGCTGCGCGACGACAAGAGCTTTCCCAACATCCTGGTCGCCAAGGATCACGCCTATCCGCAGATCCGCAAACACCGCGGCGCCAAGACCTCGAAGGGCGCCTACTACGGCCCCTTCGCCAGTGCTGGGGCGGTAAACCGGACGCTGAACCAGCTGCAGAAGGTCTTCCTGCTGAGGAACTGCACGGATTCGATGTTCGAGGGCCGCTCGCGCCCCTGTCTGCTGTACCAGATCAAGCGCTGCTCGGCGCCCTGCGTCGGCTACATCAGCGAGGCGGACTATGCCTCCAGCGTCTCGGATGCCGAGAAGTTCCTGCAGGGGCGCACCACCGGCGTGCAGGAAAAGCTCGCCGCCGAAATGGCCGCCGCCAGCGAAGCGATGGAATTCGAGCGTGCCGCTGCCATGCGCGACCGCATCCGCGCCCTCACTCAGGTGCAAAGCGCCCAAGGCATCAACCCGCGCGTCACCGGCGAGGCCGACGTCGTGGCGCTGCATCTTGAGGGCGGACAGGCCTGCGTGCAGGTCTTTTTCATCCGCGCGCACCAGAACTGGGGCAATCAGGACTTCTACCCCCGCGTCGGCGCCGACATCGACGAGGCCGAGGTGCTGGAGGCTTTCCTCGGTCAGTTCTACGACCAGAAGGACCCGCCCCGCCAGATCCTGCTGAGCCACGCCATTGAGAACGAAGACCTGATGACCGAAGCACTGAGCGAAAAGGCCGGTCGCAAGGTCGAGATCCTCGTCCCGCAACGCGGCGAAAAGGCCGAGCTGATCGAGGGGGCCGCGCGCAATGCCCGTGAAAGTCTGGGCCGCAAGATGGCCGAAAGCGCGACCCAGACAAAGCTGCTGAAAGGCGTGGCCGAAGCTTTCGGACTGGCCAGCATGCCGACCCGGATCGAGGTCTACGACAACTCGCACATCCAGGGCACAAATGCGGTCGGCGGCATGATCGTCGCCGGGCCGGACGGTTTCATGAAGAACCAGTATCGCAAGTACAACATCCGGGGCGAGGAGCTCACTCCGGGCGATGACTTCGGGATGATGAAAGAGGTGTTGAACCGTCGCCTGAAACGGCTGCTGAAAGAGGACCCCGACCGCGACAAGGGCCTCTGGCCAGACTTGCTGCTGATCGACGGCGGGGCCGGTCAGGTTTCGGCGGTGCAGCAGATCCTGAACGAGATGGGTGTGCCCGACCTGCCCATGGTGGGCGTGGCAAAGGGCGTGGACCGTGATCATGGCAAGGAAGAGTTCCACCGCCCCGGAACGCGTCCCTTCGCGCTGCGCATGAACGACCCGGTGCTCTATTTCATTCAACGATTGCGCGATGAGGCCCACCGCTGGGCCATCGGCACACACCGGGCGAAACGCTCCAAGCAGATCTCGGCCAACCCGCTGGATGACGTGCCCGGCGTCGGCTCGACCCGCAAGCGCGCCCTGCTCGCGCACTTCGGCAGCGCCAAAGCAGTGGCGCGCGCCAACCTCTCGGATCTGAAGGCCGTTGATGGCGTGTCAGACAGTCTTGCAGAAACGATCTACGATTATTTCCACGCCTCCACATGATGTCCTCTGCAGTATGCCTCCGGCGGAAGTATTTTTGGCAAGATGATAAAGCGCGCGGCTCCCCTGTCATCTTGCCTGAAATACTTCGGGGGAGCGCCGCCAGGCGCGGGGGCAGAGCCCCCTTCCCGAGCGATCAGTCGCGCAAGCGCCAGCCAGTTTTGAAGATCCACCAGACGATCGTCAGACAGATCACGAAGAACACGGCGATAGCACCAAGACTGATGCCGATCGAGACGTCAGAGACTCCGAAGAAGGCCCAGCGAAATCCGGAGATCAGATATAGGACCGGGTTGAACATCGTGACCGTCTGCCAGAACGGCGGCAGCATTGTGACCGAGTAGAAAGAGCCGCCCAGAAAGACCAATGGGGTGACGATCAGCAAGGGCACCAGCTGCAATTGCTCAAAGTTCTTGGCCCAGATGCCGATGATGAACCCCATCAGAGAGAACGTGAGGCAGGTCAGCACCAGAAAGGCGATCATCGCCACCGGGTGCTGAATGGTCAGGTCGACGAAGAGCGCCGCTGTGCCGAGGATCACGAGGCCGATGAAAAGCGCCTTTGTCGCGGCGGCACCGACGAAGCCCAGCACGATTTCGAGGAAGTTCACAGGGGCGGAGAGCAGTTCGAATATCGTGCCGATGAACTTGGGGAAGTAGATCCCGAAGGAGGCGTTGGAGATCGACTGCATGATCACCGAGAGCATGATCAGGCCGGGCACGATGAAGGCGCCGTAGGGCACGCCCTCGACTTCCTGGATGCGCGAGCCGATGGCGGCGCCGAAGACCACGAAATAGAGCGAGGTCGAGATGACGGGGGAAATGAAGCTTTGCCCGATCGTGCGGAAAAACCGCGCCATTTCCGCTTTGTAGATCGATTTTACGGCCAGCAGGTTCATGCTGTTGCCTCCTCTTCGGTGGAGCCTTCGGAGACGAGATCCACGAAGATCTCCTCCAGAGAGCTTTGCCGGGTCTGAACGTCACGCAACACGATGCCCGCTTCGTTCAGAGACCGCATCAGGCCCGCAATGCCGGTGCGATCGGCGTGGGTGTCATAGGAATAGACCAGCGTCTGGCCCTCGTCAGCGAGTTCGATGTCGTAGTCGGAGAGCTGCGCCGGCAGGGCGTCCAGCGGCGCACGCAACTCGATCCTGAGCTCCTTGCGGCCAAACCGGCGCATCAGGTCCTGGGTCGGTTCGACCATCAGGATCTGGCCCTTGAGGATCACGCCCACACGGTCGGCCATCGCCTCGGCTTCCTCGATATAGTGGGTGGTGAGGATGATCGTGACGCCTTCGGATTTGAGTTGCGCCACGGTTTCCCACATGTCCTTGCGCAGGCCAACGTCGACCCCCGCGGTCGGCTCGTCCAGAAACAGCACGCGCGGCTCATGCGCCAGCGCCTTGGCGATCAGCACCCGGCGCTTCATGCCGCCCGACAGTTCGCGCACGCGCGAGCGGCGCTTGTCCCAGAGCGAAAGGCGTTTCAGGATCCGCTCGACCAAGGCCTCATCGCGGGGCTTACCGAACAGGCCGCGCGAATAATGCAGGTTGTCCTCGACCACCGAGAAGGGCTCAAGGTTGATTTCCTGAGGCACCAGCCCGATCATGGAGCGGGCTTTGCGAAATTCTTGCTGAATGTCGTGCCCGCCCACGGTCGCCGAACCGGAGGTGGGTTCGGTGATGCCGCAGATGGTGGAAATCAGCGTCGTCTTGCCGGCGCCGTTGGGCCCGAGCAGGGCGATGATCTCGCCCGCTTCGATGTCGAGCGTGATGCCCTTGAGGGCCTCGAAACCGCCCTCATAGGTCTTTTTCAGATCTCGGATCTGCAGGATCGCAGCCATGGTCGTCCCCCTTCCGCATAACACATGCCCGATGTACGGGATTTGATAGGGACATAGGCCGGAACGGTGTAAGTTTCATTGTGCCATTTCACACAACCCCGCCTGCCTTGGTGCGGAGGCGGGGCCATTGCAGCGGCACCGCCGCCGCAGCGTAGGGCCGAGATGCCCGGCGGTGGCTGCGCCCGGGCGCGCAAGGCGGCCCCGGCTCGGCGGGATCAGTTGCCCCGAATGCGGCTGAGCCAGCCTTTTTTCTCTGCCACGGATTCGGTTTCAGCCTCGGCAGGCGCGGCATCCGCATCGGCATCGGCCTCGGCGGGCGCCTCGAGCACTTCCTGAAAGCGGGTGAAGAACTGGTCCGCCATCTTCTTGGCGAAGCCATCGATGATGCGGCTGCCCAGCTGGGCCAGCTTGCCACCGACCTTGGCCTCGACATCATAGAAAAGCTCGGTGCCGTCGGGGTGTTCTTCCAGACGCACGGCGGCGCCGCCCTTGGCAAAGCCCGCAGCGCCGCCCTTGCCCTCGCCCGAGAGGGTCAGTTTCTCGTTCACCACCAGATCGGAGACGACAACCATCCCCTTGAAGGTGGCTTTCACGGGGCCGACTTTCTGCACCACGGTTGCCTCAAAGCCGTCTTCCGGCGTGCCGGTCACATCCTGCGCGCCGGGCACGCATTCCTGCAACACCTCGGGGGACAGGAGGGCGGCAAATACGGTGGCACGGTCGGCGCGGATAACACGGCTGTCGCTCATTTCCATGGCGGAGTTCCTCTGGCTCGGAGTGGTCAGGTTCAGAATGGTATGGGGCCCGGAGTGCTCCGGGGTCGCTGGCGACGCTAGAGCAAAGGCCGGGCGGGGCCAAGTGCGGCTTTGGTGCAGGTGGGCGATGGGGGAAGGCTGTCTCCCGGCCTGCGTTCATCTTGTGCTAACCAGATCCAGCCTAAGTCTGCTGCGGCGCCCTGCCCTTTTTTGCGCCGGGGCACGAGGATAGAGATGACAGGTTTCAGGATCAGCCGGGGTGTGCGGCAAGTCGCTGGTGAACATGGGATCGGGCCGGGCCGCCTGGATGCGGGGCTGCGCGCCTTGGTGATCGACCCGATCCCTGGCGACGCGGAGCGGCTGCAGCGGCTGATCGCCACCAGCGATCCCGAGAGTACATGCGCGGTTGCCGGGACGCTGGACGAAGGCATGGCGGAGGCTGGTGCGCCGGATGTCGTCTTTCTGGATGACAGCCTGCCGGGCGATGCGGTGCTGCGCGCGATTGAGGCTTTGCTGGACGCCTCGCCCCGCTGTGCCATCATCCTAACGCTGACGCAGGGGGATGAGGCGCTGGCGACATCGGCGCTGCTGCGCGGCGCGGTCGACTATATCCCCAAGCGCAGGCTGTCCGAGGGCGCGGTGCGCAGGATGCTGAAGGTCGGCACGCAGACCGCCCTGATGCGCTGGAAGATCGAACAGCAGCGCGAGGAGCTGACGACCTTCGCCAATGTGCTGGTGCATGATTTCCGCGCCCCGATCATTCAGGTGTCCTGCATGGCCGAGCTGCTGGCGGAAAGTCTGCGCGACGGCGACACGGAGGCCACGTTGAAGGAACTGGCGATGCTGCAGAAATCCGCCCGGCAGATGGCGGAGCTGGTCGACAGCCTGTCGGCGCTGCTGCGCAGCGATCAGGCGTCGCGACTCGAGACGGTGACAGCGGATGCGCTGAACGACCGGGCGATGACCGCACTGGCGCGCACCATTGCGCAGGCCGACGCCGTGATCGAGATCGCCCCTGCGCCCTATGAGATCACCTGCAATCCGCCGCAGATTGCGCAGCTGCTCCAGAATCTTCTGGCCAATTCTATCAAGTTTTCCTGTGGCGTGCGCCCGCATGTGCGCGTCAGCGTCGTGCAGGACGGCGCGGACCATCTCCGCTTCAGCGTCAGCGACAATGGCATCGGCGTGCCTGCGCGCTTTCAGGATGCGATATTCGAGCCATTCCGGCGGCTGAGACCCTCGGACGATATTCCGGGGTCGGGGCTGGGGCTGGCCACCTGCAAAAAAATCGTCGAGCGCCACGGCGGCACCATCTGGTGCATGGCGCAGGAGTCGAAACCTGTGGAGGGCAGCAATCCGGGCACGACGATCTGCTTCCGACTACCGCGTCACCTCGCCCCTGCTGAGCAGGCACAGGCCGCACAGGGCCTTGCATCAGGGCGCAGGTCTGGCTGAGGGCAAATCGCATGCGACTGCGGCCGCGTGACTGCTAAAAGCGGCCTGTTTTCAACTGGTTGAGGAGAATGGTGCACCCGAGAGGATTCGAACCTCTGACCCCTTGATTCGTAGTCAAGTACTCTATCCAGCTGAGCTACGGGTGCGTTGGAGGCCGTTTAGACCGAGCGTCCGGGGGGCGCAAGCAGAAAAATTAAAAAATCTGCGACAAAGATTTCGAGGCACGCGCGAAGGCTTTGGTTTATTGGCTTTGCGCGAAAACGCGGCGGAAAAAAAGTTTTCGCGCCGCCTCCTAGCGATCCTGGGGTGGTCGGCTTTTGGGGAGGGCCGCGATCGACGGGACGGCTCAGCGGGCGGCCAGCCCGACTCCGGTGATCTCTTTGGGCAGCAGAATGAGGAAGGTCGTGCCTGTGGGACCGGTGCTCTCCAGCTCGATCTGACCGCCGTGCCCCCGGATCAGCTCGGCCGAGATGACGAGGCCAAGCCCGGTGCCCCCTTTGCGCGCCCCACCCTGAAACGGAGTAAAGAGATTCTCGCGCGCTTTCGGCGGCAGACCGGGGCCGGTATCAGAGACGCGGATCAGCCAGTGGCTGTCGGTCTCCTCTGCGGAGACGGCAATCTCGCCCGGGGCGCCGGTGTTCTCGATCGCCTGACGGGCATTGCGCACCAGATTGAAGATCACGCGGTAGAGCTGTTCGGGATCGGCGCGCAGGCGCAGGGTCGCCGGAATATCCTCGGCAAAGGAGATGTCGTGCTCACCCACGGCAAGGCGTTCGCTGTCGATGACATCGCCCACGACGTCGATGAGGGCGACCTGAGACAGCCGTGGCGCAGGTTCCTCGGCGCGCCCGAAGGCCAGTGTGGCCTCACAGAGGTTCACGGCGCGGGTGATCGAGTTGATGACCTTGGGGGCGAGTCGCTTGACCGCCGGATCCTCGGAAATCTCCAGCCGGTCGGTGAAAAGCTGCGCCGAGGTCAGGATATTGCGCAGATCGTGGCTGATCTTGGCCACGGCAGAGCCGAGCTGGGCGAGACGTTCTTTCTGACGCAATGCATTGGTCAGCTGAGTCTGCAGATCATGCAGGGCGACCTCGGCATCGCGCAGATCCCGGACAGAGGCAGAGGGTTCGATGATGCGCCGGCTGTCCTCGGGGTCTTCGGCGTAGACCTGCATATGCGTGATGACGCCCTTGATGGGCCGCAGGATGAAACTGCGCACGGCAAGGAACAACAGCACGGCCGTAAAGATAGAGAAGACCGCAGAGAGAAAGAACATGTTGATGCCGTATTCCAGCATCGCAGTGCGCAGCGGGCCGGTGGGCATGGTGACTTCGATCAGAAGGCCCGCTTCGCGCACCGGGTTGCCGATCACCCGGATCACCTGATTTTCAGGACGCCAGAGCGTGACGATGGCCTCGCGGATCAGCTCGGCCGCAGTGGGGTCGCGCAGATCATAGGTATCTGTGACGGGCCCGGGCACCGGAGAGGAGAGGACCAGCTGGCGCGCCTCGTCGCGGCGCAGCACGACGTTATAGACCTCAGCATTGCGCAGCAGTTCCTGTTCGAGATCCGGTGCAATCATGTCGTCGGCCAGCAGGGCGAGCGAGGCGATCTGCGCCCTCTCGAGCCGCGACAGCAGATAATCCTCGCGAAAGCGGGCAATCGAGGGCACGAGGATCAGCACTTCGGCCAGGATCACGAAGATCGCGGTGAGGATCAGGAAGCGGCCGGAGAGGGATCGGAACATGACGCGCTGTGCCTAGAGGACGAGGGTCGGGACCGAAAAGCGGACCGCAGACCCGTGTGTTACCAGAAATCTCAGTGTAAAATAGGCGCTTGCGGCGCTTTTAGCCAGATGCAGCACCAATGGATAGGGCGGGAACACGCCGGGAAAGCCCGAAACGCCCGGTATTTTGCGCCACGCCTGAAAAGAGGGCCCTATGGCGGGGTGCGCGGTCGGGGCCTTTCGGGACCGGCGCAACACGATCACAAGGCGCGCCATTGCGCGACGACGACAGAAATCTCTGCCGAAATACCGGCTGCGGGTTTGACAACGGAGCGGCGTCTTCTTATAGACCGGGCTTCATATATACGCGGGCCTCGGGGCGATTCCCGGATTGCACCCGCTTTGCCCTTTCCCGAGCGGGACGACCTTTTAACAGAGGTTTGAGCGCGAAGGATCAAATACACGCCCCGGTGGACCTGCCGGCGGGGATACAAACGGAGACGGAGCGATGAAACGCACCTACCAACCTTCGAACCTGGTCCGCTCGCGGCGCCACGGTTTCCGCGCTCGCATGGCGACCAAAGCTGGCCGGAAAATCCTGAACGCACGCCGCGCACGCGGCCGGAAAACGCTGAGCGCATAAGTTCGCGCCAGCCCTTCCAATATGGAAGCGGTTCTGAACATGACACCGCCGAATGCCAAACCCGATCCCGCACCAGCGGCGCAGACGGTGGACGCTTCGGCGGTTTCATCATGTCTGGACGGTGGATATTCTGACGCCCCTGCCCCGGTTCCCAGCGAGGCGGTCAACGCCGATACGGTGAACGGATTCCGTCGCTCGGGTGTTCTCAACGTCATGATCAAGCGGGCGGATTTTCTGCTGGCGTCGCGCGCCAAGCGGCACGGTGGCCCGGCCATGCTGGTGCAGGCGCGAAAGCGGGCCGAGGGCAGCACAGATGTCGCGCGCGTCGGCTTTACCTGCTCCAAAAAGGTCGGCAATGCCGTGGCACGCAACCGCGCCAAGCGGCGGCTGCGCGAGATTGCGCGCGCCGTGCTGCCCGAGATGGCGCAACCCGGCTGGGATTACGTTCTGGTCGGACGCAAGGACAGCACCGCCGCGCGCCCCTTCGACCTGCTGCTGAGCGATCTGCGAGTCGCGCTGGACCGCCTTCATGCCGGTCAGGGGGATACGCCGCGCCCCTACCCCGCCAAGGGCAAGCTCAAGTGACGCCCCTCGCCTGGGTCCTGGCGCTGCCGATCCGCAGCTACCGGGCGGTGTTTTCGCCCTGGGTTGGTCACAACTGCCGCTATGATCCGACGTGCTCCGCCTACATCCTTGAAGCGCTGGAAAAACATGGCGCGATCAAGGGCTTCTGGCTGTCTGTCCGCCGCGTCGCGCGCTGCCACCCCTGGGGCGGCATGGGCGTCGATGACGTACCGGACTGACACCGCGCGCCAAACAGAGGCCAGGCCACTCTCGCCATGTGACTCGGCCAGCAGACTTGTTAAACAGATCCATCACGGTTCGGAGCCCATGCTCTGACATCAGTCTCACGGGAGTGCACGGGCCATGCTCGACGAGCGCGACGATATTCACCCGCTCTTTCACGGGGCGCCTTCCTCGACAGAGTTTCGCAAGCTGCGCAAGCGGATCGTGCGCCAGACCCGCGAGGCGATCGAACAATACGGCATGATCGAACGTGGTGGCAAATGGCTGGTTTGCCTGTCCGGCGGCAAGGACAGTTATACCCTGCTGGCGGTGCTTTATGAGCTGAAATGGCGCGGCCTGCTGCCGGTGGATCTGGTGGCCTGCAATCTGGATCAGGGTCAGCCGAACTTTCCCGCGACCGTTCTGCCGGAGTTTCTGGAAAAGATGGGTGTCCCGCATCGCATCGAATATCAGGACACCTATTCCATCGTGATGGACAAGGTGCCTGCCGGCCGTACCTTCTGTGCGCTGTGTTCACGGCTGCGTCGCGGCAATCTGTACCGCATCGCGCGCGAAGAAGGTTGCACGGCCGTGGTTCTGGGGCATCACCGCGACGACATTCTAGAGACATTTTTCATGAACCTGTTCCACGGCGGCCGTCTGGCCACGATGCCGCCGAAACTGGTGAACGAGGAAGGCGATCTGTTCCTCTATCGCCCGCTGGCCCATGTCGCTGAGGTGGATTGCGAGAAATTCTCCAAAGCGATGAATTACCCTATTATTCCATGTGATCTCTGCGGTTCCCAAGACGGATTGCAGCGTCAGCAGGTGAAACAGATCCTTGATGGCTGGGAGCGCAACAGCCCTGGGCGGCGTCAGATCATGTTCCGCGCGCTGATGAATGCGCGCCCCTCGCATCTGCTGGACCCCAAGCTGTTCGATTTCGCCGGGCTGATGCTGGGGGCGAAACCCACAGAAGAGGATGCGATTCCGCGTCTGCGTTAAACCGCTGTTGAAGTTCTCACTCTAGCGTGACCCCCGACGACGATGGGACATGCGCAGATGCCAGAACTGACCAGGACTAGATTTACAAGGGCCCGGATGCGGGCGCAGACTGTGCTGACCGGACCGCTGATGCTGGCGACAGTGCCCGCTGTCTGTCTGGGCGCGTTCTGGCTGGCGGGCGAGGCGGCGCTGATTGCCACCGCGCTCAGCCTCTCCGCCTTGTATGCGTTTCTGGCAGGTGTGCGCCCGACCGAATCCGACCCCAGCCGCGATATTGTGACCGGTCTTGGGATGCGCGGCAGTCTGGATCTGGCGATGGACGCGGCCCTGTCCCTGCAGGCAACATCCGCGCGCAAGACCGCCTGCATGATGGTCCAGATCGATGATTTCGACGACTTTTCAGAGCGATACGGTCAGGCCGCTGCAGAAGACGTGCTGAACCGCATGGCGCAGCGATTGCGCGGTGCGCTGCGCGATGATGACATTCTGTGCAAGATCGGCCCCGCCACCTTTGGGATCGGCATCGCGCCTGTCACCCAGGTCGATCTTGAAACGACCATTCAGCTGGCCTCGCGGCTGCAATCCGTTGTCGAAGATCCTTTGGCGCTGGATGCCACGACAGTTTATGTCTCCTGCTCGATCGGGTTCTGCCTCGGCACGCGCAGCCCCTTGTCCACCGGCGCCTCTCTGGTCGCGGCAACCCAGAACGCGTTGAGCGAGGCGCTGCGCTTTGCGCCCTCAGCCATCCGGTCGTTTTCGGCGGATATGCAGCGCACGCATCTGGCCCGGACCGCCCTGACGGACGAGGTATCGGCCGCACTGGAAAACGGACAGATCGTGCCGTTCTTTCAACCGCAATTGTGCACCGACACGGGCCTTGTCTCTGGCTTCGAGGCGCTGGCGCGCTGGTGCCACCCTGAGCGTGGACTGATCTCTCCCGCAGAGTTTCTTCCGGTGATCCAGCACTCTGGCCAGATGGAACGGCTTGGTGATCTGATGCTGGTTCAGTCGCTGATTGCCCTGCGCCGCTGGGATGAAATGGGGCTGAATGTCCCGCAGGTCGGGGTCAATTTCGCCACGGATGAACTGCGCAATCCGCGCCTGATGGAAAAGGTGCGCTGGCAACTGGACCGCTATGGGCTGAAGCCGGAGCGGCTGGCGGTAGAGGTGCTGGAAACGGTCGTGGCAGACTCGCCTGAAGACGTTGTGTCACGCAATATCAATGGGTTGTCCAAGCTGGGGTGCAAGATTGATCTGGATGATTTCGGGACAGGGCATGCCTCAATCTCGTCCATCCGGCGGTTTTCGGTTGAGCGGCTCAAGATCGACCGCAGTTTCGTGATGAAGGTCGACAAGGATATCGATCAGCAACGCATGGTCTCGGCCATACTGACCATGGCGGAACGTCTTGGGCTGGAGACATTGGCCGAAGGGGTGGAGACACCGGGCGAACATGCCACGCTGGCGCAGCTTGGATGCGGCCATGTGCAAGGGTTTGAAATCGCGCGTCCGATGCCGTTTGATCAGACTGCGGAATGGGTACGTACGCACCATGCAGGCCTCATCACCGCGCCGAAATTCGGGCGGGATGCCGGGTAAAGAACTCTCTGGCTGACTGCGTCGGGCCAGTTGGGCCTTCGGGGGAGCAAACACCAATGCCATGACGCCTGAACAGAGAGCAGGCTGAACTCCGGTGCAGCCAAGATATGGTGATGGCATAGTCCCGTGAATTTTGCCGGGTCGACGAAAGCGTTCGCAAATGGGTCTCTGGCCAAACGACTCGTTGGCGAGGCGGCAAGACAACCGCCGCCTGTCTTCACTTTCTCGCGTTGCAGATGGCGAGGGCACGCATCGGCGGTTTTCACCGAAGTCCCCGCATCAGCAGAGGGAAAGGGCGGCGACACCGTTCGACTGCAGCGTATGTTTGCCTTCAGTCCCGTGAGCATTAACCATGTCACGCAGTCTCAGCGAGGCGGTCTTCACAGTAAGAGCCCCCGCGAAAGACTGCAGATAGGTCCGCCAAGTCGTTGCCGGCACAGCGTTAAAGGGAAAATCCTGCGCTCGGCGTATCCGCATCGGGCTTGAAGATGAAATTCTGCGTGAGCGTAAAGGAGTGGTATCGGTCCCGTCTCCGAGCAGTGCGACCGATAGGATCTTGCGACGACAGGATCCCGATCACCCCCCGTAGGCGAGCCGAGAACAGGGGTCTGCATCTCTGGCTGTACCCGGCATACCTTGCAAACATACCTCTGTGATGTCGCAGAATCGGTGAAGGGCCTTGACCTTTGGGCCAGTGACAGGTTGAACGCCCCAAGACCAAATTCCCGTACCGCAAATACCAAGGGTGGCGCAGCGCGATGGACAATCAGAACAAAAACCTCATTCTGGCCACGGTGCTCAGCTTTATCGTTGTCATCATCTGGTTCGTGGTATTTCCACCGCCCGAGCAGGTGCCAGAACAGACCCCGGCCCAGGTCACGCAAAGTGATGTCGGCACCGCCATCGATCCGACGGGTGCCAACAACGGCTCGCTGTCGCCTGGCGGCACGCCCACAGATGCCTCGGCGTCCTCGGTCAGCCCGACCTCGCCCGTGGCAAACTCGCCGCGCATCGAGATCAACACGCCCAGCCTGTCCGGCTCCATCGCCCTTGTCGGCGGTCGGATCGACGATCTGAGCCTGAAGAACTACCGTGAAACGCTTGATCCGGATTCGCCCGACGTCACGCTGTTCCGCCCGCAAGGCAGCCCGACAGATGCCTATTACGCGGTCTATGGCTGGATCCCCGGCACCAACGTCGCCGCAGACGCGGTTCCCGGTGCCGACACCCCCTGGAGCCTGGAGAGCGGCAGCGTTCTGACGCCTGAAACGCCCGTGACGCTGAGCTGGGACAATGGCCAGGGCCTGATCTTCCATCAGACCTACTCGGTCGACGACAAGTTCATGTTCGACATCGCGCAATCGGTCGAGAACACCACTGGTGCCGCCGTCGCGCTGCGCCCCTATGGGCTGCTGCGCCGCCACGGCCAGCCCTCAGACCTGCAGAACTTCTTCGTCGTGCACGAAGGTCTGGTCCGCATGTCCGACGGTGAGCTGGAAGAAGAGACCTTCAAGAAAATCGACAAGATGGACACCGATCCGCGTGAAGGCGCCCGCGCCAGCCGGATCGAAGTCAGCGAAAGTGGCTGGGTCGGTTTCACCGAACACTACTGGATGTCGACACTGATCCCTGGCGATCAGCCGTTCCGCTCGACCGTCAAATACTACGAGACGCCGAATATCTACCAAACCGAAGCCGTTCTGGGCAACGCCGAGGTCGCGCCGGGTCAGACCTATGACGTCGACACCAAGCTGTTCTCGGGCGCCAAGGAATGGGAAACCATCAAGGCCTATGAGGCGCAGGGCGTCACCCGTTTCATCGACTCGATTGACTGGGGCTGGTTCTTCTTCCTGACCAAGCCGATCTTCTGGCTGATCCACTGGTTGCACAGCTTCATCGGCAACATGGGCTGGTCGATCATCGTGATGACGATCTTCCTCAAGGCTCTGCTGTTCCCGCTGGCGTACAAGTCCTACGCCTCCATGGCGAAGATGAAGGAACTGCAGCCGCGCATGGAAGAGATGAAGAAGAAGGCGGGCGATGACCGTCAGAAGCTTCAGAAAGAAATGATGGCGATGTACAAGGCCGAGAAGGTCAACCCTGCTGCGGGTTGTCTGCCGGTCCTGCTGCAGATCCCGATCTTCTTCTCGCTCTACAAGGTGATCTTCGTCACGCTGGAACTGCGTCAACAGCCCTGGATCCTGTGGATCCACGATCTGAGCGCGCCCGATCCATCGTCGATCCTGAACCTGTTCGGCCTGCTGCCCTATGCCACCCCGGGGCCGGAAAGTGCCTTCCACATCATCAGCCTCGGCGCGCTGCCGATCCTGCTGGGTATCTCGATGTGGCTGCAACAGCGGCTCAATCCGGCGCCAGCCGACCCCGCGCAGCAGATGATCTTTGCCTGGATGCCTTGGGTGTTCATGTTCATGCTGGGTCGTTTTGCCAGCGGTCTGGTGCTCTACTGGATCACCAACAACACGATCACGTTCACCCAGCAGTACCTGATCATGCGCAGCCACGGCTTCAAACCGGACGTGTTCGGCAACATCAAGAACGCCATTCCGTTCCGGAAGAAGAAGCCAGCAGACGCCAAAGGCACGAAATGACATGAGCAGGGTCGCGCAGATCTGGAGGCATCCGATCAAAGGGATCGGTGCCGAACCACTGGAGCGCGCGGCCCTGACGCCTGACAGGCCCATGCCCGGTGACCGGGCGTGGGCCTTGCTGACCGGGGCCGCCGAAGACACCGGTGGCTGGCAGAAATGCAACCTGTTCGCCCGTGGCTGCAATGGTCCGCAACTGATGGCCATCACCGCCCGGAGCGAGGGCGAGGTTGTTCACCTGTCCCACCCCACTGCCGGCGCGATCACGATCAACCCGGCGCAGGATGGGCAGAAACTGGTGGCGTGGCTGTCGCCGCTCTGGCCGCAGGAACGCCCCGCGCTGCGACGTCTCATTCAGGCCCCTGAAGAGGGGATGAGCGATGCGCCCTACGCGTGCCTGTCGATCCTTGGCACCGCCTCTCTGGCGGCGCTGTCCGAGGCCTGTGGCGCGCCGCTTGATCCGCGTCGCTTTCGTGGCAATCTCTGGATCGAGGGTTTGCAGCCCTTTGAAGAACTTGACTGGCCGGGCCGGCAGCTGAAGATAGGCGATACCGTTCTGGAGGTTTCCGAACGGATCGACCGCTGCCGCGCGACCGAGACCAACCCCGACACCGGGGAACGCGACATCAACACCCTGCAGGTCTTGCGCAAGACCTGGGGTCATATCGATTTTGGCGTGAAGGCCCGCGTCGTTACCGGCGGCACCATCGCCCTTGGACAGAAAGCGGAACTGCTGTGATCACCCTCCCCTTCCCCCTCGTAGAAGAGCCCGATCATCAGGCCTCCGAAAAAGGCCGCCTGCTGTTTGCCGGGCCCGTCGATTTTGTCAAAGGCGTCGTCCACATGGATGGCCTCCCCGACGCCGACCGGATCGAGGTCTGTTTTGCCGGGCGCTCCAACGTCGGGAAATCCAGCCTGATCAACGCTCTGACCGGTCGTAAAGGGATTGCGCGCGCCTCCAACACGCCGGGTCGGACGCAGGAGATCAACTATTTCAGTCTTGGCGAAGAACGCTATCTCGTCGACCTTCCGGGCTATGGCTACGCCAATGCGCCTCTGGCGGTGGTCGAGAAGTGGCAGCGCCTGCTCAAGCGTTACCTGTCCGGCCGCCAGACCCTGCGCCGCGCCTTTGTGCTGGTGGATTGCCGCCACGGTGTGAAAGCTGTGGATGAAGAGATCATGAAGCTGCTCGACAGTGCCGCTGTGACCTTTCAATGCGTCATGACCAAGGCCGATAAGGTCAAAGAAGATGACCGCGAAGCCATCCTTACGCAGGTGCGCACGGCCCTCGCCAAGCACCCTGCGGCCTTCCCGGAAATCGTCCTGACATCCTCTGAGAAGGGCGACGGCATCGCCACCCTTCGCGCCATCATTGCAGGCCTGGAATAAGGCCTGTGAACGCGATAGGGCGACGTCTTGGGGTAGGTTCCCCCATCGTCGCCCCTCGCGCCCTCAGGGGCGCTTAGAAATGGTAGCTGACGCGGGCTGACAAGGTGTTCACACCCAAGCTGCCACTGCCTGCAAAATCTGAAAATCCCTGATGCATCATCTCGCCGCCGACTGTCAGGTCGGACGAGATGGCATATTCTGCACCAAAGCCCGCCACATAGCCGATTTCAGAGCCGAAGCGTCCATGGGCCTGACCGCCGCCCAGCACGCCGTAGTACAGCGTCTTGCCCTTGACGCGACCGGCGCGCAGCTTGACCAGCGTCATGTCGTCGATCGTGCCCACGCGCGTGCCGATATCAGTCTCGATATACTCAACCTCGCCCCCCAACACCGTTCTGCCCATCTGGCGATTGACGCCGAAGTGCAGGCTGCGGGTGACGTCGTTGCTGTTGCCCAAGGTCAGCCCGACATCCCCACCGAAGTAGGCGCCGGACCAGGGAGCCTCCTGCGCGGTGACCGCACCGGAGTGTGACACAAAGGCCAGAGGGGCCAGACCGATCAAAAGGATGTGCGCTGTGTGTTTCATGCAGAACAAACGCCGCCAGAACACGAAAAGTTCAACTTTTTGGCGATTATTTAACGACGTTTTCGCACCTCAAACGAAACAGGCCCGAGCGGTGAAGCTCGGGCCCTTTCGCTTCCCTGACGGGAAGGGGTCTCTGATCTGGAGATCAGAAGCGGTAGTTGACGCGCGCGACAACCGAGTTACCGGTGTAGTCGTTGCCCGAACCGTTGATGTCCGAGATATCGTCGTACAGGTACTCGGCACCGAGGCTCACATTGTCGGTGACTTTGTATTCTGCACCCAGACCGACGGTGTAGCCGGTGTCGTTGCCGAAGTTGGTGTCGGCGTTGACCGCGCCTGCAACACCGTAGATCAGCGTGCTGCCGGCGTCATAGCCTGCGCGCAGTTTCAGACGGGTCGCGGAATCCGAAGATACACCGGCAACCGAGTCGAAATCGTTTTTCTGGTATTCGAGTTCGCCACCCATGACGTACGAACCGAAGTCGTAGTCGTAGCCAGCGTGCACGCCGTAAACCGTGCCATCGCTCGAACCGGTGCCGGCGTCGAAGTCGCCCCAGCCGAGGCTCAGACCGCCGAAGCCGCCGGTCCAGTCGCCACCGGTGTAAACCGGAGCAGCTGCGGGAACCATAACGACGGGTTCAGCGGGTGCCGGTGCATAGGAACCAGCGAATGCCGGGCCTGCGACGACGACGGTTGCGACTGCTGCGATGATTTTATTGCGAAGCATTGTAGTCTCCTGATTTGTCTCTCGAGGCTTTCGCCCCTGCCCCGGGCCTGTCCCCGAAGCAATTCCAACGCGCGTTCTTCCGCGTTCGAGGCACAAACGACTTAGATCGGAGGGAAGTTCCATAGGGCACGAACACGTCCCCGTAATGTCGGCCAGTTTGCGCTGAACACCCCCCTGACCGCAGGCGGGCAATCGCCTGAAACTGAAACAATCAGTTCAGTTAGCTTGAGGCCCCCTTGAAATACAAAAACGGGCATTACCAGTAATACCGTTCGACTCGGCTTCGCGGCCCCGCGGGCTTGGCAGGACCGCCCCCACAGCGTATCAAGTGTATGAAACGAGGACACGATAGATGAAGAAGCAGACAGCCATGAACCGAGACTGGATCGCTACCGCCCGCACATTGTCGGAGGCCCTGCCTTACTTGCAGCGGTATGAGGGCGCCATTGTCGTGGTCAAGTTCGGCGGCAATGCCATGGGCGACGACGAGGCGATGTCGACCTTTGCGCGCGATTGCGTGCTGATGCGTCAGGTCGGCGTGAACCCGGTCATTGTTCACGGCGGTGGTCCGATGATCAACGAAATGCTGGAAAAGCTCGACGTGAAAAGCGAGTTCGTCCGGGGCAAGCGGGTCACTGATGCCGCCACGATGCAGGTCGTCGAGATGGTCCTGTCGGGCCAGGTCAACAAACGCATCGTGCAGGCGCTGAACGAACAGGGCGGCAAGGGTGTGGGCCTGTCAGGCAAGGATGCCAACATGATCATCTGCACCCAGACTGATCCTGAGCTCGGTCTGGTCGGCACCCCGGACGAGATCGACACGACCATCCTGCATTCGATGTTCCGCAGCGATATCATCCCCGTGATTGCGCCCATCGGCATGGGCCGCAACGGCGAGACCTTCAACATCAACGGTGACACGGCCGCGGGCGCCATTGCTGCTGCTCTGAAGGCCGACCGCCTGTTGCTGCTGACCGACGTTGCGGGCGTGAAGAACAAGGAAGGCGAGGTCGTCACCGCGATATCAGCCCAGCAGATCCGCGACATGACCGAAGATGGCACCATCGCGGGCGGGATGATTCCCAAGACGGAAACCGCCCTTGCTGCCATTGAGGGCGGTGTGCGCGCCGTGGTCATTCTGGATGGACGTGCGCCCAATGCTGTCTTGCTGGAGCTGTTCACCGAACATGGTGCCGGCTCGATGATCCGCGCTGACTGAGGGCGCTTGCAAGACCAGCTCAAGCCTCCGGGCTTGGGCGACCCTGTTCAGGTTTGCGAGGGCGTGATGGCGAAGCGGTTGATCCTGATGCGGCACGCCAAATCCAGCTGGGCCACCCTTGGTCAGCTCGATCACGACCGCCCTTTGAATACACGCGGCCAGCTCTCCGCCAAGGCTCTGGGGCGCTGGCTGGAGGCGCAGGGGTACGAAGCTGACCTCGCCCTCGTCTCAACTGCGCAGCGCACTCAGGAGACTTATGCGGGCCTCGAGAGTGGGTCTGAGTTGCGTCTGCTCGACAGCCTCTACAACGCCGGGCCAGCTGCGATCATGGCAGCGCTGCGACAGGCCGAAGGCGACTGCGTGCTGCTGATCGCCCATAACCCCGGTATCGGTGACTTTGCGCAACGCGTCGTTGCGATTCCGCCCGATCACCCGCGGTTTGACGATTATCCGACCGGGGCGACTCTGGTGGCCGATCTTGAAATCGCCGATTGGACGGATCTGACATTCGGCGCAGCGATCACGACGGATTTCATTACAGCGCGCAATTTGACTGACTGACGCGAGGACAGACAAAATCCTGTGAAACGCAAAACCCGCCCGAAATATCCGGGCGGGCGTATTTTGCAGCGAACGATTCGCGGTGTCCTAGTGGCCGAGAATCTGGCTGAGGAACAGTTTGGTGCGTTCCGAACGAGGATTGTTGAAGAATTCCTCAGGCTCGTTCTGCTCCACGATCTGGCCCTGATCCATGAAGATCACACGGTTCGCCACCTGACGGGCAAAGCCCATCTCGTGCGTGACGCAGATCATCGTCATCCCCTCTTGCGCCAGCTCGATCATGGTATCGAGGACTTCCTTGATCATTTCCGGGTCGAGCGCCGAGGTCGGTTCATCAAACAACATGATCCGCGGCTTCATGCAGAGCGAACGGGCAATCGCCACACGCTGCTGCTGACCACCGGAGAGCTGACCGGGGTACTTGTTGGCCTGATCCGGGATCTTCACCTTTTCAAGGAAGTGCATCGCGGTCTCGACGGCTTCTTTCTTGGGTGTCTTGCGCACCCAGATCGGAGCGAGCGTGCAGTTTTCGAGAATCGTCAGGTGCGGGAACAGGTTGAAGTGCTGAAAGCACATGCCCACTTCCGACCGGATCTTGTCGATGTTCTTGAGGTCACTGGTCAGTTCCGTGCCATCGACAATGATCTTGCCGGACTGATGCTCCTCAAGCCGGTTGATGCAGCGGATCATCGTCGACTTGCCCGACCCCGAAGGGCCGGCGATGACGATCCGTTCGCCGCGGTGCACGGTGAGGTCGATGTCGCGCAGCACGTGGAACGAGCCGTACCACTTGTTCATGTTGCTGATTTCGATGGCGACCTCATCCGAGACTTTGAGCGCGGAGGGGGCGATGACGGGCGTCGTGTCAAAAGCGGTGTCAGACATGGGGGATACCTCTTAGCGATGCCCGGTCTGAAGCTTGCGCTCCAGATACATCGAGTAGCGGGACATTGAGAAACAGAAGATGAAGAAAACTGCGCCGATGAAGATGAACAGCTCCCAGTAGATGCCGTTCCAGTTGGCGTCGGCACGGATCGCGTTGGCCAGCCCCAGCGGATCGAACATCGAAATGATCGAGACGAGGGTGGTGTCCTTGAACACGCCGATGAAGGTCGAGACGATACCGGGGATCGAGATCTTGAGCGCCTGCGGCATGACGATCAGCCGCTGCGCCTGCCAGTAATCGAGACCGAGCGAATCGGCGCCCTCGTACTGGCCCTTGCCGAGGGCGGCGAGGCCACCGCGCACCACTTCTGCCATATAGGCAGAGGCGAAGAGCGTGGTCATGATCATGACGCGCAGGATGATGTCGAAGTTGGTGCCCGGCGGCAGGAAGATGTTCAGCAGCGTCGAGGCGACGAACAGCAGGGTAATCAGGGGCACGCCGCGAATGAACTCGATGAACCCGACGCAGAGCGCCTTGACCAGCGGCAGATCCGAGCGGCGACCGAGCGCCAGCAGGATACCGATGGGCAGCGAGAACATGATCGCAGTGACGCCGATGGTGATCGACAGCAGGAAGCCCCCGAACTCACGGCTCTGCACCGAATGAATGGCCAGTGGCGCAATCGCGGAGAGCCCCGAGACCACGTAGCCGGACAGAACGCTCCACCACACGAAGGCGGCGATGGCGGCCAGGAACAGTGAGATACCGGCGTTCACGACCCTGGAGAGGAAGGTGAACACGAAGTAGCCGATGACGAAGCCGAGCAGCGCCGTGATCGGGTTCCAGATCGTGCCACCCCAGAGCAGCCATGCCCCGATGAACGGAAACAGCATGGTAAAGCCCAGCATCTTGGTCGGCGTGCGATCTGCGAACAGGATCGGTGCAAGCGCCACGAAGAGCAGCACAAGAACCAGAACCGGGCGCCAGTAGAGCTCGGATGGATAGAAGCCGAACATCAGCTGCGGCCAGCGTTCGCGGATGACGCCCCAGCAGGCGCCCCCCTGCTCACGCCCGGCGGCAGCCATCATATCGCGGCAATCGGTCAGCGAATTCGCGTTCCAGGTCCCCGAAATGAACCAGGGCAGCAGATGTGCGATCAGATTGACCACGAAAAGAAAGGCGACAATCGTGATGATCGAGTTCAGCCAACCGGAGAACAGGTTGCCGCGCGCCCAGCCCAGCGGACCGACGGTCGACAGGGGTGGCTCTTTCTGCGGCAGCATCGTGTCACGAACGAAAAGGACGGTCTCTGCATGTGTGTCAGCCATCTTAACGCTCCACCAGTTTGACGCGGTTGTTGTACCAGTTCATCACGCCGGAGATGATCAGACTGATCGTGAGGTAGACGAGCATGCCCAGCAGAACCGTCTCAAGCTCGCGCCCGGTCTGGTTCAGGGTGATGCCCATCAGAGTGCCGGTGATGTCCATGTAGCCCACGGCGATCGCCAGCGAAGAGTTCTTGGTGAGGTTGAGGTACTGCGAGATCAGCGGAGGAATGATGACGCGCATCGCCTGCGGCAGAACCACCAGCGACATGATGCGGTTGCCACGCAGACCAAGGGCCGCGGCCGCTTCGGTCTGACCGGTGGAAATCGCCAGAATGCCAGCGCGCACGATCTCGGCGATGAAAGCCGCCGTATAGAGCGACAGCGCCAGCCAGAGCGCGATCAGCGAGTTGCGCATATAGGTGCCGCCGGCGAAGTTGAAGCCCTTCAGCTCAGGATAACCGAGGTGAAACCCGAGGAAAGCCAGCAGGATGGCCGTCGGCAAAACGATGACGGCGAGGCGGGTGTGCCAGGTCCGCGGACGCAGGCCTGTGGCCTCTTGCTTGGCATTGGCGCGGCGGGTGATGTCGCGCGCGATCCACAGCGAAACACCCAGCACGAAGAGGATCGCAAGAAGGTTGATGCTGATGTCGAAGGCGGTGCCGATGTGTAGATTGCCGAGCGAGCGCGAAAACAGCGGCTCGGGGATATAGACGCCGCGGTTGGTGATGGCGATCGTGTCGAAAAGCTTCATCGTGGCGTCTGGATTGTCACCACGAAAGGCGCTCGGCGCCGGCATCGCTTCGATCAGGATGGCCATGCAGAGCACGATCCACATCAGCACCGGGACGTTGCGAAAGATCTCGACGTAGACGGTCATCAGGCGGGCGACCAGCCAGTTGCCCGACAGACGCAACACACCGACGATGACGCCGATGACGGTTGCGGTCGCACAGCCCATGGCCGCAACCAGCAAGGTGTTCAGCAATCCGACAAACGCGGCCCGCAGGTGCGTGGATTGCGAAGAATAATCGATCAGGCGCTGGTTGATGTCGTAGCCAGCGGATTCTCCAAGGAACCCGAAGGACGGCTCTTTGCCTAGGTCATTCAGGTTCTGCGCGGTGTTCATGGTGAGCCAGCCAAACAGCAGCAGCACCGCAACGAGGGCGAGAATCTGGAAAGTGATGGAGCGATACCGGGTATCGTACACAAGCATGGATAGCTTGAACGACTCCGCCGGCGGGTCGGTGAAGGTTGTCATGGTCAGATGATCCCCGTGATCCGGCCCGTTTTTATGATGCGTCTACGCGCGGAGGACCGGTCATTGCTACACCCCGAGGGGCAGATGGCAGAAGGGCGCGGTTTGATCCGCGCCCTTCTCCGTCGTTCTTAGCGGAACGGCGGCGAGTAGATCAGACCGCCTTCGGTCCACTGTGCGTTCAAGCCACGCGCCAGACCGATCGGGGTGTTCTCACCGATGTTTTTCTCAAACAGTTCGCCGTAGTTGCCACCGGCCAGGATCGCGTTCTTCGCCCAGTCATCACTGAGACCGAACATTGCGCCCAGGCTGCCTTCGGTACCCAGCAGACGGTTGATTTCGGGGTTGTTGCCCGGTGCTGCGGCCATGTCGGCTGCGTTTGCCGAGGTGACGCCCAGCTCTTCAGCCGAGATCAGCGCGTTCAGCGTCCACATGTTGATGTCTGCCCATTCGTCGTCGCCGTGACGCACGAGAGGACCAAGCGGCTCTTTCGAGATGATTTCCGGCAGCAGAACATAGTCGGCCGGGTTCTCGAAGGTGGCGCGGGTTGCCGCCAGACCGGAGGCATCCGTGGTGTAGACGTCGCAGGCACCAGCCAGGAATTGCTGCTGCGCTTCGGCGTTGGTTTCGATCGGCACCGGCTCGTAGTTCATGTTGTTCTTGCGGAAGTAGTCAGCAAGGTTGAGCTCGGTCGTGGTGCCGGTCTGGATGCAGACGGTCGCGCCGTCGAGTTCCTTGGCCGAGCTGACGCCCAGTGCCTTGGGAACCATGAAGCCCTGACCATCGTAGTAGTTGATGCCAATGAAGGTGAACTTCAGGTCAACATCGCGCGAGAAGGTCCATGTGGTGTTACGCGCCAGCAGGTCAACTTCGCCAGAGGCGAGAGCGGTGAAGCGGGTCTTGCCGGTTGTCGGGACAAACTCGACTGCTTTGGGGTCACCCAGAACGGCGGCAGCGACGGCACGGCAGATGCCAACGTCAAAGCCAGTCCATTCACCGTTCGCATCGGGGGCCGCAAAGCCCACGAGACCGGTGGTAACGCCGCAGTTCAGTTTGCCGCGTGCTTTAACGTCATCCAGAGTGGCCGCGCCGGCGATGCCAGCGGCCAGACCAGCGACGGTCAACGCGCCAAGAAATACGGTTTTGTTCATGTTTACCTCTTCCTGATTATCCGCCTTTTGAAGGTTGGCGGTTCTACGACCTCAAAGGGCCGTGAGCGAAAGTCGTTAGGGGCGCTCCCCCAACAGTGCCTAAAGTGTGTGCTCATTCATCGCATGTGGTCAAGAGTGACATAACGAAAACTAAACGATCACCCGGCTTCGCGCCGCGAGATGGCGACGAGAATGGCAAACATGTGGTGTGTTGAAACGTCTTCAGGGCGTCAGGAAACGGCCCGTGTCAGATCGGCAAAGTGCTTGGCATGCTGAAACGCGACGCTTTTCCTTCCAGCAACGTCCATAGCATCATCATCGACGCCCCATTGCTCCTGCTGCCAGGTCTCATCGATACGGGATATTTCCCATACACGATTAATTGGCGCCGCATCCAAAAATGCCGCAAAACCAAGCACAAGTGAGCCAGTCAAACTGACCAGATCGTGGAAGGCTGCCAGTTCGAACGCCGAGAGGTCGCGGACACGGCGCGTCAGCACTGCGACAGCCTCGGGATCCTGCGACTGATGGATCACACCCGCGCGCGGATGCAGCCGGGCACCGAGTGTCTGGGCGGCCCAGTCCAGCATCGGATCCCAGGCCTCCTGCTGCCGTTCGACCAGCTCGGTCGGGCTTTCGGCGCGATAGCACAGCAGGTCGCTGTCGCCGTAGTCGGCCAGCAGGTCTGCGACCTCGGCGTGCTGCGGCGTCACCTTGTCGATGGCGGAGTTCGCGGTGCGCGTGTGCGGCATCGAGAGCGGATCAATCACCCCGTCCTGCGCGTCCCACTCAGAGGCGATTTGCAAGGCCAGCGCGCGACTTGGCAGGATCAGCGGCGACTTGGCCGGCGTCTTGACCTCACGCCCGTCGAGCAGGACTGTATAGCCGTTGCCTTGTTCGGCCACGTCGGCGGCCTTCCAGAACCTGCGGGCTTTCCACTCGCTCATCCGGTGCTCCTTTATGTGAGTGTGTCGATAGCCTTGCGCAACGCCGCGGCGTCATCGACCAGAAGGTCGGCATGCGCCAGTTTGGTCGTCGGGTGATAGCCCCAGCTGACCGCAATGGTGCGGATGCCGGCGGCCTTGGCCATGTCGATATCGAACTGTGTGTCGCCAATCATCACGGCATGTTCAGGCGCCACACCGGTTTCGGCCAGAGCGGCCAGAATCATCGAGGGGTTCGGTTTGGAGGGGTGATCGTCCGCGACCTGAATGGTTTGGAAGGCGCGGCTCAGTTGGTAAGTTTCCAGCAGGGCAACCAGACCGCGACGGGATTTTCCGGTGGCGATCCCCAGCAGGGTTTCCGGCTCGGCCGAGAGGGCCTCGACCAGCTCACGCATCCCGGGATAGAGCGGAGAATGCCCTGCCCCGGCGTCCAGACGACGCTGCATGTAGGCGGCCTTGTAGGCAGCAATCAGGCGGTCCAACGTCTCGTCCGGAACCTCGGGCGCCAGAAGGGGCATCGCGACCTCAAGCGACAGACCGACAATGCCCAGGATCTCATCTGGGCGCGGAACTGTCAGCTCTTCTGCGACGAAGGCATCTGTCATCGAGCCGATGATATCGGCCTGACTGTCGGAAAGGGTGCCATCGACATCAAAAATCACGAGGCGAAGTTGTGCGTCGGGGTGCTTGTGCGAATCGGTCATTCCTGGGCCTCGAACGGATCAACGGCGGCATCTTTTTCGGACCAGTCGAAAGACTTCCAGGTCCGGGACATGTGTTCGGCAAGCGGCGCTTCAAGGAACAGCTCCTTGCCGGTGAAGGGGTGCTTGAGGCGCAGAGACCGCGCATGCAGGTGCAGTTTGCGGCTGATGTCGCCGCCGAGTTGCGCGCCCCAGCCATCGCCGAGGTTTTCCTGACCCGACCCACCGTATTTGCCATCGCCAATGATCGGATGCCCAATCTCGGCCATATGCGCGCGCAGCTGGTGCGTGCGCCCGGTGACCGGCACAAGCGCGACCCAAGTCGCGCGCTGCGCCAGCCGCCAGAGGGCGGCGTAATCGGTCACGGCGCGCTTGGCACCGGGGGTCTCATCCACGGCGCGCGGGTGGACGCAGAGCATCTTTTCGCCCTCGCCGTCCTTGCCATGCCCCGGAGCCTTGACCAGACCATAGCTGATCGTGCCCATGTAGGGCGTCGGCACACCGGCGACGAGCGCCCAGTAGATCTTGCGCGTCTCACGCGAGCGGAAGGCGGCGGTCAGCTTTTGTGCGGCTTCGCGGGTCCGCGCCAGCAGCAGCAGCCCCGAGGTATCCTTGTCGAGGCGGTGCACCAGACGCGGTTTTTCCTCGTAGCCGAACTTCAGCGCCTCGGCCATGCCGTCGACATGGCGGGTCTGCTTGCTGCCGCCCTGCACGGGCAGGCCCGGCGGCTTGTTCAGCGCAATGATATGGTCGTCGCGATAGAGCACGCAGGCCTGGATCATCGCCTCGTCCTCGGCCGAGATGCGGCGCTGGACGGGGGCGGTGGTGGGGCGTTCATCCGTGTCGGGCAGCGGCGGAATCCGCAGCTCCTGCCCCGGCGCAAGACGGTGGTTGCTTTTCACCCGCCCGCCATCGACGCGGATCTCGCCCTTGCGGCACATCTTTTCGATGCGGGCCTGACCGAGCTGCGGAAAGGCACGCCGCAGCCAGCGGTCAATCCGCATGCCGTCATCTTCTTGTGAAATCGTAAGTGTTTGTACGCCGCTCATGACAAGACCGCCCGCATGAAAGTGAAGCCCAGCACGATCGCCAGCAGGGACAGGATAAAGGACAGGCCAACGTAGGTGGCCGCTGCGGCCACCTGGCCGCGTTCGAACAGACTGTAGGCCTCAAGCGAGAAGGAGGAAAACGTCGTGAACCCACCCAGAACGCCGGTCACCAGAAAGGCGTTCAGATGGGTCAGCTCCTTGTTGCCCAGCAACACCACCAGCGCCCCCATCAGGAAAGAGCCGAAGATGTTGACGAAAAGCACGCCGAGCGGAATAGGATAGCTTGAGCCGAAAAGACGCAGGATCGCGACGCCCGATAGATATCTAAGGGACGCGCCGATAGCGCCGCCGAGGGCCACTTGTAAAACAGTCAGGATCATTGGCCGTCTGTCGCGCGGAAGCCCCTTGTTGTCAAGGCGCAGCGGGTATGCACGCTAGTCCTCACGACCCTCCGCGCGCTTGATCCGCAGCTTTTCAAAATACTCCAGCCGCTTGCGCAGATCGCGTTCAAACCCACGCTCGACCGGCTGATAGAAGTCTGGCCGTTTCATGCCGTCGGGAAAGTAGTTCTGCCCGGAAAAGCCATCCTCGGCATTGTGATCATAGTCATAGCCCTTGCCATAGCCCTGCTCCTCCATCAGCCGGGTGGGGGCGTTCAGGATATGCTTGGGTGGCATGGCGCTGCCGGTCTTGCGGGCTGCAGCGCGGGCCTGTTTGTAGGCGGCATAGCCGGCGTTGGATTTTGGCGCCAACGCGAGGTAGATCAGCGCCTGTGACAGCGCCAGCTCGCCCTCCGGGCTGCCAAGGCGTTCGTAGACCTGCCAGGCGTCCAGGCAAATTGTCTGGGCCTGCGGGTCCGCCATGCCGATATCCTCGATCGCCATGCGGGTGATCCGACGCGCGAGGAAACGCGGATCTTCTCCGCCCTCCAACATACGCGCAAACCAGTAGAGCGCCGCATCCGGATCACTGCCGCGCACCGATTTGTGCAGCGCCGAGATCAGGTTGTAATGCTCATCGCCGTTCTTGTCGTATTTCGCCGCGCGCCGCATCAGCCGCTTGGCCAGCTCCTCCGGGGTCAGGGGTGCCTTCACCTTCCAGGCCGCAACCTGTTCGAACAGGTTCAGAAAGGCGCGGCCGTCGCCATCGGCCATGCCCAGCAAGGCCTCGCGTGCGGCGGGTTCCAGCGGCAGGGGGCGGCCCAGAGCCTCCTCTCCGCGCTGCGCAAGCCGTTCAAGATCTTCAAAGGAAAGCCGTTCCAGCACAAGCACTTGGGCGCGTGACAGCAGCGCCGCGTTCAGTTCAAAGGACGGGTTCTCGGTCGTGGCGCCGACCAGCAGGATCGTGCCATCCTCCATATGCGGCAGAAAGCCGTCCTGCTGGGCCTTGTTGAAGCGGTGGATCTCGTCGACGAACAGCAGCGTGCCCTGCCCGGTGCGGCGGCGCTGGCGGGCGGTTTCGAATACCTTCTTGAGGTCGGCCACACCAGAGAAGATCGCGCTGATCTGCACGAAATGCAGGTTGGTCTCATGCGCCAACAGACGCGCGATGGTCGTCTTGCCGGTGCCGGGCGGACCCCAGAAAATGATCGAGCCGAGCGACCCTGCCTCAAGCATCACCGTCAGTGGCGCATCAGGCCCAATCACCTGACGCTGGCCGATCACCTCGGCCAGCGTCTGAGGGCGTAGACGGTCCGCGAGCGGGCGCGGCGCGTTGCCCTGCTCCGCTTCCGGGGTGCCGTTGTCGAACAGATCCACCATTCAGAGCCGGAACCGCATCGTCGCCTGCTTGCCGTCACGCAGCAGATCCAGCTCCAGCGAGCGACCGGGATTGCTGAGCGCCTTCTCTGCCACCTTTGGCGAGGTGACATCCTTGCCATTGATCGTCAGGATCACGTCACCGACCTTCAGGCCCGCGCGCTGACCGATGCGACCGGGGTCCTGAATCATCACGCCTGTCGCATCCAGCTGAAGCTGAAATTCATTGATCACGGCAGGGTTTACGTTGATGAGAGTCATGCCGGGAATGGCGGTCTGATCGCCCGTTTCCAAGGCCGCGCGCGCTGGTTCTTCTGGTGCGGCAATCATCGGAACAGTGATGTCGGCCCGCTTGCCACCGCTGAGGCGCGTGACATCTGCCTGACCACCCAGCCCCTTGACCGTCATGCGATAGAGCATCTCTGCCGGGCTGGAGATCGGCTTGCCGTCCACCGCCAGAATGATGTCACCGGGCACGAAGCCCCTGATCGCAAACGGACTTTCGTCATGAAGTGAGTCGATGACCATGCCTTCGGGGCGATCAAGCCCAGCCGCCTCAGCCATGTCGAGGTCCACCGGGTGGCCCGACATGCCCGCCCAGGGACGTTCAAAATGGGTACTGCCAGCGCGGGACTGATCAAGGAACTGACGCACCAAGGCCGCCGGAATTGCGAAACCGATCCCGTTGGAGCCACCTGAGCGGCTGAGGATCGAGGTGTTCACGCCGATCAGGCTGCCGTTCACATCGATCAGCGCCCCACCGGAATTGCCGGGGTTGATCGGCGCATCGGTCTGGATGAAATAACCACGCTCACTGCCCGTCGCGGTGCCGGAGCGCGCGAGGCCAGATACGATGCCAGAGCTGACGGTCTGACCGACGCCGAAGGGGTTGCCGATGGCCAGCACCAGCTCGCCCACCTCAACCGAGTCGCTGTCACGCAGATCGAGGTGCGGAAGGTCCTTCACGCCGTCGAGCTTGAGAATCGCGAGGTCGGAATTTTCGTCTGCCAGCAAGACCTTGGCGTTGAATTCGCGGCGGTCGTTCAGCACGACGCGGATCTCGTCCGCCTGGCCCACCACATGAAAGTTCGACACCACGTAGCCGTCGTCCGACAGGATCACGCCAGAGCCCAACGAGTTCTGCACCTGAGGCCGCACCTGCCCGAAATTCTTGAAGAAATCAGAGAAGATAGGGTCATTGGCAAACGGTGACTGGCGGGTTTCAACGATGCGTTTCGCGTAGATGTTGACCACGGCGGGCGCGGCCGTCTTGACCAGTGGCGCGAAGCCCATCGAAATCTCGGCCTGAGAGGACGGGACCTTGGTTTCCGCAGCAAGCGGCCCTCCCGGACCGAGCGCAAGAAGCGCAACGAGGGCGGAGGCGAGGACGGAACTGCGGGGAATCGAGAAGGTCATGAGGGCCTTTCCTATGATGGATGGCGACCCCGAAGATATGCGGAGCGGGACAGCAAAAAGCAAGGCACAGCCCCGGAACAAAGCAAAACCCCCGGCCACAAGGACCGGGGGTTTGGTTCAAACCATCGTGAGCTTGCGCCCCTCAGGTCCGAGAATTACTCAGCGTCTTCATACGCTTCCAGGCGAGCCTTGTCGGCTTTGCCTTTCGCGTCGAGATCGCGGTCGACGAATTCGATGATCGCCATCGGCGCCATGTCACCATAGCGGAAGCCCGCTTTCATGATGCGGACATAGCCACCCTGACGCTCTTTGTAGCGCGGGCCGAGAACTTCGAACAGCTTGGCAACCAGTGCGTCCTGCTTGAGGCGCGAACCGGCGTTGCGGCGGCTGTGAAGGTCGCCTTTTTTCGCCAGCGTGATCAGTTTTTCAACGATCGGACGCAGTTCTTTGGCTTTCGGCAGCGTGGTTTTGATCTGCTCGTGTTCGATCAGCGAGCCGGCCATGTTGGCGAAGAGCGCCTTGCGGTGCTCATGGGTGCGGTTCAGGCGGCGGTAGCCCCGTGCGTGACGCATGTGTCTTACTCCTATTGCCCTCTACGGGCGGTTTTGCTTTGTCTGGTGATCCATGCGAGCGGATCACTCTCCTTGGGGCGTCATGCCCAGTCTGATTAACGGACCCGAAAAGGCCCTAGAATCGCACGTCGGTATAACGTCGGTATCGCGGCGGTCAACCGTAGGTGCGATTTCGGTCAGGTCGGAGATTAACACATTGCGTGTTTCTTTCCGACCGAACCACCGGGGCGAGGCGCGAACGACCCGTCCCGAAGTCTGAGCAGAGTGGAGGAGGCCCCACCCTGCCCTGTATTGGTATCTTAGAAGTGGTCTTCGAACTTCTTCGCCAGGTCTTCGATATTGTCTGGCGGCCAGTCCTCGACGTCCATACCGAGGTGCAGACCCATGCCGGACAGGACCTCTTTGATCTCGTTCAGCGACTTGCGGCCGAAGTTCGGGGTGCGGAGCATCTCGGCTTCGGTTTTCTGGATCAGATCGCCAATATACACGATATTGTCGTTCTTGAGGCAGTTCGCAGACCGTACGGAAAGCTCCAGCTCGTCCACTTTCTTCAGCAGCAGCGGGTTGAATTCCAGACCGTCGTCGTCGTCCTGACGCGAAGCGCTCTCGGGCTCTTCGAAGTTGACGAAGATCGACAGCTGATCCTGAAGGATACGTGCGGCATAAGCCACGGCATCATCCGGGGTGATCGAACCGTCGGTTTCGATCTTCAGCGTCAGCTTGTCATAATCCAGCACCTGGCCCTCACGGGTGGGCTGAACGTCATAGGAGACTTTCTTGATCGGCGAATAGATCGCGTCGATCGGGATCAGACCGATGGGCGCATCGTCGGGCTTGTTCTTGTCGGCAGCGACATAGCCTTTGCCGGTGTCCACGGTCAGTTCCATGAACAGATCGGCGCCTTCATCGAGGTGGCAGATGACGTGCTCTTTGTTGAGCACTTCGATGCCAGCCGTCTCGGTGATGTCGGCAGCGGTCACGACGCCCGGACCCTTGGCATTGATCGACAGCCGTTTCGGGCCTTCGACTTCCATGCGCAGGGACACGCCCTTGAGGTTCAGAACGATGTCAGTCACATCTTCGCGCACGCCAGCAACGGACGAGAACTCGTGCAGGACGTTGTCGATCTGCACGGAGGTGATGGCGGCGCCCTGCAGAGAGGACATCAGAATGCGGCGCAAAGCGTTGCCGAGCGTCAGGCCGAAGCCCCGCTCCAGCGGCTCTGCGACAACGGTGGCCTGACGGGTCGGGTCATTGCCCGGCTTGACGTCAAGCTGCGTTGGTTTGATCAGCTCGGCCCAATTCTTATGGATCATGCGTGTCTCCTCAATTCCTGTTCTGGCCCCATGTCCGAGGGCTGGAACTCCCGAGGTTAAAATGACGAAAGAGAGGCCGCGCAAACTGCGCAGCCCCCTTCAAAGACCAGTACGGATCAGACCCGGCGACGTTTCGGCGGACGGCAGCCGTTGTGCGCGATCGGGGTCACGTCACGGATCGAGGTGATGTTGAGACCAACAGCAGCCAGAGCGCGCAGAGCCGACTCACGACCCGAACCGGGGCCCTGAACTTCGACTTCCAGCGTTTTGACGCCGTGTTCCTGAGCTTTTTTAGCCGCATCTTCTGCAGCCATCTGAGCGGCGTAAGGGGTCGATTTGCGCGAACCCTTGAAGCCCATGGTGCCAGCAGACGACCACGAAATGGCGTTGCCCTGCACGTCAGAGATCAGGATCTTGGTGTTGTTGAAGCTGGAGTTCACATGTGCGACGCCAGCTGCGATGTTCTTGGAGACCTTTTTCTTGGCCCCACGACGGGTATCACGTGCCATATCTGTTGCGCTCCCTTACTTCTTCTTGCCGGCAATGGCCTTAGCGGGGCCTTTGCGGGTACGAGCATTGGTATGGGTACGCTGACCGCGAACCGGCAGGTTCCGACGGTGACGCAGGCCACGGTAGCAACCCAGATCCATCAGGCGTTTGATGTTCATCTGGGTTTCGCGACGCAGATCGCCTTCAACGGTGAAGTTGGCGTCGATATGCTCACGGATGGAGAGCACTTCGGCGTCCGACAGTTCGTTGACGCGACGGGTCAGGTCGATGTTAACGGCTTCGCAGATGGAACGCGCCGAGGACGGGCCAATTCCGGTGATGTAGGTAAGGGCGATGGGAACCCGCTTTGCAGTCGGGATGTTAACGCCGGCAATACGTGCCAATGTTTCGTCTTCCTTATTGTTGCGGTTCCGTAGCACCAGAACCTTTTTTCACAACACATGGCCCGAGGCTTTTGCCACCGGGCCTGAGTCGTATTCGGCGGTTTCGCGTCAGGCAATCGGAATCACCTTGCACACGAGATAGGGCTGGGTATTGGGGAAAGCGCGAAGCGTCAACCCCTTTTACACCTGTTGCGGCCTCTCCCCGGATTCGGGGGTCATATGGCTACATATCTTGGGGACCGGACTGTGCTGATCCGAAAGCTTGGCCCCCGTGGGTGCCCGTGTCGGTCCCTGTGGGACCGTGTCGGAGGCGAACGCGCCGCCTCCGAAAATCGTGTCAGGCGTCGAGAATGGCGCCGATTGCGGCCTTGACCACATGCATCTCTGCCAGGCCATCGACACGCTGCAGCTTCTTCTTGGCGTGATAGTAGCCAAGCAGCGGCGAGGTCTTCTTGTAATATTCCATCAGACGGGTCTTGAGGCTTTCCTCATTGTCATCCGCCCGGCGCTTGAATTCCGTTCCGCCACAGACCGAGCATTTGCCGTCCGCGGGAATCGGTTTCGTCTTGTCGTGGTAGACTTCGCCGCAGTTGCCACAGGTGGCACGGTGCACGATGCGATCCACCAGAGCTTCGTCGCGGACGCGCAGTTCAATCACCGCGTCCAGCGTCTCGCCCATGTCTGACAGCAGACCTTCCAGCGCGTCGGCCTGAGCCAGCGTGCGCGGGAAACCGTCGAAGATGAAGCCGCCCTTCTTGTCGCCTTCCAGCTTTTCACGGATCAGACCGATCACGATCTCGTCCGTGACAAGTGCGCCGCTGTCCATAACATCCGCGACGACCTTGCCCATCTCGGTACCCGAGCTGCGCGCCTCGCGGAGCATGTCGCCGGTGGAGAGCTGGATCATGTCCCGCTGTTCCATCAGAATTCGCGCCTGGGTGCCCTTACCTGCACCCGGCGGCCCTAGAAGTATAATGTTCATCTACGTGCTGCCCCTTTACGTGTCCGCCGTTTACCTTTGCCGCGCAGCTGGGACTTTTCAATAAGCCCTTCGTACTGATGCGCGAGAAGATGCGATTGCACCTGCTGGATTGTGTCCATCGTGACAGAAACCACGATCAGCACGGAGGTGCCACCGAAGTAGAACGGAATGGCCAGCTGGCCGCGCAGAACCTCCGGCAGAAGACAGACGGCGGCCAGGTATGCGGCGCCCATCACCAGAATACGGTTCACAACGTATTCAAGGTATTCTGCCGTTTTCTTGCCGGGACGGATGCCGGGAATGAAGCCGTTCTGATTCTTGAGGTTATCGGCCACGTCATCGGTCTTGAAGGCGACGTTATGCGTGTAGAAATACGCAAAGAACACGACCATGCCGATGAAGAACAGCAGATACAGCGGCTGACCGGGGCCGAAATAGGCCAGGATCGTCGACATGATCGGGCTGGAATCGGCCCCCGAGAAGGTCGAGATCGTCACCGGCAGCAGCAGCAGGGAGCTGGCGAAAATCGCGGGAATGACGCCGGCCGGGTTCACTTTGATCGGCAGGTGCGACGATCCGCCATCATAGACCTTCATGCCGACCTGACGGCGAGGGTACTGGATGTGGATCTTGCGCAGAGCGCGCTCCATGAAGACGACGAAGGCAATGGTGGCAATCACCAGCACGATCACCGCGAGGATCACGGCCGGGCTGATGGCGCCCGAACGACCCGAGGCAAAGAACTGCGCCAGGGCGGCCGGGATTTCGGCGATGATGCCGACGAAGATGATCAGAGAGATGCCGTTACCGATGCCGCGTGCGGTGATCTGTTCACCGAGCCACATCATGAACATGGTACCGCCGACCAGCGTGATCAGACATTCGACGCGGAAGAACAGGCCCGGATCGCTGACCAGGTCGCCTGATTCGAGCGAAACGGCCAGACCGTAGGCCTGCAGCGTCGCCAGGATCACCGTGCCGTAGCGGGTGTACTGGTTGATCTTCTTGCGGCCCTGCTCGCCCTCTTTCTTCAGTTGCTCAAGCGCCGGGACCATGGAGGTCATCAGCTGAACAATGATCGAGGCGGAAATATAGGGCATGATGCCGAGGGCAAAGATCCCCATCCGACCAAGCGCGCCGCCGGTGAACATCGACAGCATGCCGCCGATCCCCTGCCCTGCACCTTCCATGAAGTTGCGAAGCGCTGCGCCATCGATGCCGGGAACGGGGATATAGGTGCCCAGCCGGCAGATGATCAGAAGGCCAATGGTGAACACGATCCGCTTGCGCAGATCCGTCGCCTTGCTGAGTGCGGCCCATGAGGTGTTGGCCGCCATCTGTTCTGCTGCAGATACCATAAGGCTCTCTCTTATGCATGAACGCCGCCGGGGCCGTTTTCCGGCTCGGCGGCGTTTCTGGGAAAACTAACGGTTAGGTAAGCGGCGCGGACGCCGCCTACAACCTAATTATTCCGCGGCGGCTGCGGCCACCTTCAGCGAACCACCAGCCTTTTCGACGGCTTCGACAGCCGATTTCGAGGCGCCGGTCACTTCGAGGTTCAGCAGGGTCGAGAAATCGCCCTTCGCCAGAACCCGAACGCCGTCCAGTTTGCGACGGACAGCGCCCGATGCAACCAGCACGTCTTCGGTGACAACTGCGGAGGCGTCGATTTTGCCGGCTTCAACGAACTTGGCAATCAAGCTCAGGTTGATGACAGCGAATTCTTTGCGGTTCGGCTTGTTGAAGCCGCGCTTCGGCAGACGTTGGTAGAGGGGCATCTGCCCGCCTTCGTAGCCCTTGATCGCTACGCCCGAACGGGATTTCTGACCTTTGATACCACGGCCACCCATTTTACCTTTGCCCGAACCCGGGCCACGGCCAACGCGCATGCGTTTTTTGGTTGCGCCTGGATTGTCGCGCAGTTCGTTCAGTTTCATGTCGCTTCTCCTAAGCCGGAACTGCCCCCGAAGCGGAATGGACAGACACGGCATTTTTTGGTTTTGATTCCGGGCCCGATCAGGCCACCCGGGGCGTATAGGATAGCTCACCCCCCGGATCAAGCGGGTTTCGCGGCGCCGACGCCAGAACCCCTGTCAGAAAAGGCGACTTCGGCCCCTGCGCGCCCCCCCCGGAGTGCCGCGAGATCCGCTCAGGCCGTCAGCACGCCGCCGCCTTTGGGTCGGCTGGCCGCCACCTCGCTGAGCGCCGTTCGTTCGATCTGCCGCGAGAGGCTTTGGCGGCAATCAGGGCAGACATGGTAGGAAATCTCGCCCTTTGCGCGAAACGCCGGGCCGGGACCGGGCGCCCAGGCCTGCGGGGTTTGCAGCGACAGACACTGGCTGCACTGGACCAGCGCGCGCGGTATCCGGCGCACAGGTGGATCGTGCCAGTGCGGCATTTCAGCCGTCAGGTGATGGGTGAGGCGCAGACCCAGATCCGGCAGCGGCGCCACCGTCATTCTGTAGACCCGCATCATCTCAGGAGAATCGCCACGATAGAGCGCCGTGAGAGGGCGGGCGTAGCTGCGACAGGAGAAAAAGATCGAGTTCATGTAGCTTCGGGTGTCCTGCCCCGAAATGAACTGCCAGATCGGATAGCCAATGACATCGGCGCCAAGCTTGCTGGCGTTGTTGGCACGACCGAAGTCATCCCAGCCGTCACAGACAGCGAGTATCCGGTCATCTTCGCTCAATTCATAGAACAGATTCACAGCGTGCCTCCGGCCTGATCCAGCACCCACAGGGAAACTCTACCCTAGGGTGTAATTGCATGCGTTAATCTGTGATCAGTTTTGACGGGAAATTCTTCTTTTTTGTCGTTTGCGGCTTAAAGCGGCGAAAAATTGCGCCCCTGATCTGTGATACGGGGCAGGCTGCGGCATCCGCTCGGTGTGGAATGCTGCAGCTGCATTGACAATGCCGGAAGAAACCTCCATATCACCATCAACTGCCGTTCCTGCCGCGTGAGCAGGCCGCAGGGCCATGATTGCCCGCCGGCAGGTTTTTCTACACATTGGTTCCCATTTCACGCGGGGGTCCAGCGCCCTGATACTCCACTGGCATACGGCCATGGGGTTCCTTCCGGGCGTAACCCACGAGTGACGCGCTGTCCTGCAAAAGGGCCAAGCGCCCGCTTGCAAGCGGGTGGCACAATGCCGCCTGCGATGAAGGACGATCTATTGGATTTCGACATGCTGGGACTGCCGTCCCGCCTTTGCGCCAACATGAAAACGCTTGGCATTACTGAACCCACCCCTATCCAGACCCAAGCCATCCCGCACGCCATGAATGGCCGTGACGTGATGGGTCTGGCCCAGACCGGCACCGGCAAGACCGCTGCCTTCGGCCTGCCGCTGCTCAGCGCTCTGCTGCGTATGGAGGGCCGTCCGCTGCCGAAAGGCGTGCGCGGGCTGATCCTCGCCCCGACACGCGAGCTGGCCAAACAGATCCTCGACAACCTGCACGCCTATGCAGACGGCACTGCCGTTCGCATTGCGCTGGTTGTGGGCGGCGCCTCGATCAACGCCCAGATCTCCAAGCTGCAAAAGGGCACCGACCTGCTGGTCGCGACCCCCGGCCGCCTGATTGACCTGCTGGACCGCAAGGCCGTCCGTCTGGACGAAACCAAGTTCCTGGTGCTGGACGAAGCTGACCAGATGCTGGACCTCGGCTTTATTCACGCGCTGCGTCGCATTGCGCCGCTGCTGCCGAAGGAACGTCAGACCATGCTGTTCTCGGCCACCATGCCGAAGCACATGAGCGAGATTTCCTCGGCGTACCTGACCAACCCTGTGCGGGTTGAAACGGCGCCTCCGGGCAAGCCGGCCGAGAAAATCGACCAGTACATTCACTTTGTGCAACAAGGTGACAAGACCCAGCTGCTGATCCAGCACCTCGACAAGCACCGCGAGCAGTCGGCTCTGGTGTTCTCGCGTACCAAGCACGGCGCCGAGCGCCTGATGGGTCAGCTTGAGCGCGCCGGCTACTCCGCAGGCTCCGTCCATGGCAACAAGAGCCAAGGCCAACGTGATCGCGCGCTGAAGTCGTTCCGCAATGGCGATCTGAAGGTTCTGGTTGCGACCGACGTGGCCGCGCGTGGGATCGACATCCCCGAAGTGCGTTACGTCTACAACTACGACCTGCCGAACGTGCCGGACAACTATGTCCACCGCATCGGCCGGACCGCACGCGCGGGCCGTGATGGCACCGCGATTGCCTATTGCGCCCCCGCCGAGATGGGCGAACTGCGCGACATCCAGAAAGTCATGGGCCGGGATATTCCCGTGGCCGGTGGCGAAGCCTGGGAAGTCCGTGGCGGCACCTCGAAAAACGGTGGCGGTCGTGGCAAAGGCGGCGGCGGCGGTGCCCGTAGCCGTGGTGGCCCCGGTGGCGGTGGTGGCGGCGCAGGCCGTGGCAAGCCCGGTGGCGGCTTCGGCAAGTCCGAAGGCCACTCGGCCAAGGGTGGCGCACGTCGTCGCAGCACACGCGCAGCCTAAGCGACCCACGATCTGAGATAGCAAAACGCCCCCGGAGAAATCCGGGGGCGTTTTTCGTTGGCTGGGTGTCTGGGGTGCGGCGAAGGCCCCCTGCCCTGCGGCCTGTGCTCTGTGGCGCCCGCCAGCCGCCCAAACGCAAAACGCCCCGACCTTGCGATCGGGGCGTCTTTAAGATGTTCGTCAGGCGGGGCGTGCCCCACCGTCTGAAATCAGGGCTTTTCCTCGATGATCTTCACCATGTGAGGGATCGAGTTGACCATGCCGCGCACGGAAGGGGTATCTTCCAGCTCGCGGGTTTTGTGCATCTTGTTCAGGCCGAGGCCGATCAGCGTCTGACGCTGCTTGGCGGGGCGACGGATCGGAGAACCGATCTGCTTGACGACGATAGTTGCCATATCCAGCTCTCCTTACGCTTCTTCAGCCACTTGCGTGGACTGGGCCGGAGCCTCGTCACGCTTGGGCAGAATGTCAGCCACTTTTTTGCCGCGACGCTGTGCGACCGAACGGGGCGACGATTCTTTCGTCAGACCGTCCAGAGTGGCGCGGATCATGTTGTAGGGGTTCGAAGACCCGACCGATTTCGCAACAACGTCCTGGACGCCGAGCATTTCGAAAACGGCACGCATCGGACCACCAGCGATAATACCGGTACCCGTCGGTGCGGAGCGCATGACCACGCGACCAGCGCCATGACGGCCCTCGATATCGTGGTGCAGCGTGCGACCTTCGCGCAGAGCGACGCGGATCATCTGACGCTTGGCTTGCTCGGTGGCTTTGCGAATGGCCTCGGGGACCTCTTTCGCTTTACCTTTGCCGAAACCGACGCGGCCTTTTTGGTCGCCCACAACCACCAGAGCGGCAAAGCCGAAGCGCTTACCACCTTTAACGGTCTTGGACACACGGTTGATCGCGACGAGGCGATCTGCGAATTCCGGGGATTCGTCGCGGTCGCGGCGGCCTCGGTTGTCATCTCTTGCCATTGTGGCTTCCTTGAATTTCTGGGCATTGACCCTGCGGCCCCTGCCCGTTGTCCCAATCCAGGTGAGAACATATCTCCCGGATCATCGGGGCGACCTGCGCCCTCTTGAAAGGTGCAGGGTGCGTGGAGAACCACGCACCCTGCGGGATCGTCAGAAAGGTATGCGGTTGCCCGCAGACCCGTCCTTAGATTTTGAGCCCGCCTTCACGCGCAGCGTCGGCCAGAGCCTTCACCTTGCCGTGGAAGAGGAAACCACCGCGATCGAAATAAGCCTCTTCGATGCCCGCTTTCTTTGCGCGCTCGGCGATGGCTGCGCCCACTTTCGTGGCCGCTTCGATGTTGTTCTTGCCAAACACGCCCAGATCCTTCTCGAGGGAAGAAGCTGCGGCAATGGTGACGCCATTCACATCGTCGATCAGCTGTGCGCTGATGTTCTTGTTGGAGCGGTGAACCGACAGGCGAAGACGCCCGGCGTTTACCGCCCGCAGTTTGTTCCGAACGCGCAGGCGGCGCTTCAGAAACAGGGTTCTTTTGCTGTTTGCCATTTTCGCGTTCCTTACTTCTTCTTACCTTCCTTGCGGAAGATATACTCGTCTTTGTACTTGATCCCTTTGCCCTTGTAGGGCTCGGGACGACGCCATTCGCGGATATTAGCCGCAACCTGGCCGACGAGCTGTGAATCGGTGCCTTCGACAACAATCTGAGTCGGTTTCGGCGCGGTCACTGTGACCCCATCCGGAACCTGAAAGTTGACTTCGTGGCTGAGGCCGAGGTTCAGTTTCAGAACGTTTGCGCTCTGCATCTGTGCCCGGTAACCCACGCCGACGATTTCAAGCTCTTTCTTGAAGCCGACGGTGACGCCTTTGACGAGGTTCGACACGACAGTGCGGGACATGCCCCATTGCTGGAGCGCGCGCTTGGTCTTGGAGCGCGGGGTCACGGTGATCGTGTTGTCAGCTGACTCGATTGTCACATCGTCCGTAGCGGTGAAGGAGTGGGTGCCTTTCGGCCCCTTCACTTCAACGGTCTGGCCCGAGATCGTCGCTGTGACGCCCGATGGCAGCTCGACAGGTTTTTTACCAATACGAGACATTACAGACCTCCCTAGAATACGGTGCAGAGCACTTCGCCGCCAACATTGGCGCTACGTGCTGCTGCATCCGACATCACGCCTCGCGACGTGGAGACAATCGACACGCCCAGGCCCTGACGGACCGACGGGATGTCCTTGACGCTCATGTAAACGCGGCGACCCGGGGTCGAAACCCGTTTGATCTCGCGAATGACAGGAGTGCCTTCGAAGTATTTCAGGCTGATTTCGAGGGTCGGGTGACCGTTGACATCAGTGCCTTTCTCATAGCCGCGAATGTAACCTTCGTCCGCCAGCACATCCAGGACCCATGCGCGCAGCTTGGAAGCCGGCGTGGAGACCACGGATTTACCGCGCATCTGAGAGTTACGGATACGGGTGAGCATATCGCCGATAGGATCGTTCATATCTTATGCCCTCCTTACCAGCTCGACTTAACCAGGCCAGGGATTTCGCCCTTGGAGCCCAGTTCACGAAGCATAATCCGCGACATTTTCAGCTTACGGTAGTAAGCGTGAGGACGACCCGTCAGCTGGCAACGGTTGTGCAGCCGAGTGGCCGAGCTGTTGCGCGGCAGTTGTGCAAGCTTCAGAGTTGCGCGAAAGCGCTCTTCCATCGGCTTGGATTGGTCGTTGATGATCACTTTCAGAGCGGCGCGCTTGGTCTTGTATTGGTCGACCAGGTGCTGGCGCTTCTTCTCGCGCTCGATCATGGATTTTTTAGCCATATCTATCTCCCTCGCGCGATCAGCTGTTGAAAGGCATGTTGAAGTGTTTCAACAGGGCCTTCGCTTCCGCGTCGGTTTTCGCGGTGGTGCCGATGACGATATCGAGGCCCCAGACTTCATCGACTTTGTCGAAGTTGATCTCGGGGAACACGATATGTTCCTTGATGCCCATGGCATAGTTGCCACGGCCGTCAAACGATTTGCCCGGAACGCCGCGGAAGTCGCGGATACGAGGCATTGCAATCGTGATCAGACGGTCAAGGAAATCGTACATGCGGTCACCGCGCAGGGTCACCTTGGTGCCGAGGGGCATGTCCTCACGAACGCGGAAACCAGCGATGGATTTCTTGGCGACAGTGATGAGTGCCTTCTGGCCTGCGATGGTCGTCAGATCTTCCTGGGCCGATTTGGCTTTCTTGGAATCACGGACAGCTTCAGCGCCACAACCAATGTTCAGAACGATTTTATCCAGACGCGGGATCTGCATGTCGTTCTTATAGCCGAACTCTTCTTTCAGAGCGGGCTTGATCGTGTCGTTGAACATCGCCTTCAGACGCGGGGTGTAGGTCTCAGAATCAAGCATCGATCACGTCCCCCGTGGTCTTGGCAAAGCGGACTTTCTTGTCGCCTTCAACTTTGAAGCCGACGCGGGTCGCTTTGCCGTTTGCGTCTACAAGTGCCAGGTTCGACAGAGCGATCGGCATTGCTTTGGGAATACGGCCACCTTGCGACGTCTGTGTCTGACGGGTCGCACGGATTGCCATGTTGAGGCCTTCAACGACGGCTTTGCCGGATTTGGGATCAACAGACGCGATTGCGCCGGTCTTGCCCTTGTCCTTGCCAGTCAGAATGATGACCGTGTCGCCTTTGCGGAGTTTAGCAGCCATTACAGCACCTCCGGCGCCAGCGAGATGATTTTCATGAAGTTCTTGGCACGCAGCTCACGAACAACCGGGCCGAAGATACGCGTACCTACGGGCTCGTTGTTGTTGTTCAGGATAACAGCGGCGTTGCGATCGAAACGGATCGCGGTGCCATCTTCACGGCGAACTTCTTTGGCGGTGCGTACGACGACGGCCTTACGGACGTCACCTTTCTTTACGCGGCCGCGCGGGATAGCTTCCTTGACGGAGACGACAATAATGTCACCTACCGAAGCGTACTTACGCTTGGAGCCACCCAGAACCTTGATGCACTGAACTCGGCGAGCGCCGGAGTTGTCAGCGACATCCAGATTGGTCTGCATCTGGATCATGTGGTTTCTCCCGACCTGTGGAAGCTCTGATGATCAACAGAGCCCCAGGGTTTCGATTGAACCGGGAAATGTTGCCCGGCTTCACGGTTGCGGCCCACCCTTGCGGGCAGGCCTTTCCGATCAGCTGGCGATCACTTCCCAGCGTTTCGTTTTCGATTTCGGAGCGCATTCCTGAATGCGAACCGCGTCACCTGTCTTGTAGGTGTTCAGTTCATCGTGAGCCCGGTATTTCTTGGACTTACGGATGGTTTTCTTCAGAACCGGGTGCGTGAAACGGCGTTCCACGGAGACGGTGACTGTTTGTTCGTTGGCAGCCGAAGTGACGACGCCGTTAAGAATACGTTTGGGCATCTGGATCTTCCTTATTCAGAAGCGGCTGCAGCTGCAGCTTTTTCGTTCAGCACGGTGAGAACGCGGGCAGCCTGACGGCGCGCGACGCGGATTTGTGCGGAGTTTTCCAGTTGACCGGTCGCTTGTTGAAAACGCAGGTTAAACTGTGCTTTCTTCAGCTCTGCCAGCTCCTCACGAAGCTGGTCCGGAGTCTTCTCGCGAAGCTCGATGGCGCTCATAGCGCTTCCTTTCCATCCTTGCACCGGGGGGCCCTTTTGAGGTGACCCGCGAATCCGGTGGGTTATTTTACAAGTACGAGCGCTGCCTATACGCGGGGGGGCCTCATGTTGCAACCCCTTGCAGACAAGGTTCGCAAGGCTTTCAGCCCCCCTCCCCGGCCTCAGCCCCAGGCGTAGTTGAAGCTGATGCTGATGCGGTCCGCCTCGGTCATGTTCATCGGCACCTCGTGACGCAGCCAGCTTTCCCAGAGCAGCACGTCGCCAACCTCGGGTTTGACGTAGACGAAGGTTTTCAGCTCCTCGCGCACGTCCTTGCGGCGGACAGGGGCCGCCATCATCATTGGCAGGCGCGGATCCTCGAGCTTGAGCGCGCTGGTGCCCTCGGGCATGGCGACATAGGTCGTGCCACTGATGACGCTGTGCGGGTGGATATGAGAGCTGTGCGTGCCACCTTCGGGCAGGATGTTGATCCAGAGGTCTTCCAGCTTCAGCTTCTTGTCCCCAAGATCGAAGCCGAGGTCTTCGGCAAAGCTGGCGACATGGGCATCCAGCAGCTTGACCAGATCGCCGAAGATCGGGAACCGCCAGGGCAGATCGGTCAGCGAGGCATAGCTGGTGTAGCCGGGGTAATCGTTGTCCTCGCACCATTCCTGCCCGGCCTCGTCATCCTCGGCGATGGAGTAGCAGGAGGCCTCAAGCTCATCCGCATCGACAGTATTGCCCTTTTCGGACAGGGCGGCGCGGTAGAGGCGGGTGGCGAAGAGGGACCGGATATCGGACATGGCGAGACTCCTTTGAAGGCTTGGGGCGAGGCGAACGATATGGGGCGCGCGAAGTCAAATGAAATCCTGCCGGAGGGCGGGCTTCACCCCGCCTTCAGGTGACCACAAACGCACCCCAGACGCGGCCCCTGCCCCACACAGAAAAACCCCCGCTGACGGATCAGCGGGGGTTTCTTTAGATGGTCAGATGACGGGCCGCTGAGGCCCACCCCGGACTTACCAGTCTTCGCGAACGACGACGCGGGTTTTGATCGGCAGTTTCATCGACGCAAGGCGCAGAGCCTCACGTGCGACTTCTTCGCTGACGCCGTCGATTTCGAACATGACGCGGCCCGGTTTCACCTTGGCTGCCCAGTAGTCCACGGAACCTTTACCTTTACCCATACGGACTTCGGTCGGTTTCGAGGTTACGGGCAGATCCGGGAAGATCCGGATCCAGACACGGCCCTGGCGTTTCATGTGGCGGGTCATCGCGCGGCGAGCCGCTTCGATTTGACGAGCCGTCACACGCTCAGGCTGAGTAGCCTTGAGGCCGAAGGTGCCGAAGTTCAGGTCCGAACCGCCTTTTGCCAGACCGTGGATACGGCCTTTGTGCATTTTGCGGAATTTGGTGCGTTTCGGTTGAAGCATATCACTCTCTCCTTACCGGCCGCGACCGGCGCCACGAGGGGCGGGTCCGTCCTGGAGTTCTTGTGCCCTACGGTCACGCGCCTGCGGATCATGTTCCATGATCTCGCCTTTGAAGATCCAGACCTTGATCCCGATGATACCATAGGGGGTCATTGCTTCGGCGTGGGCGTAATCGATATCGGCCCGCAGGGTATGCAAAGGCACGCGGCCTTCACGGTACCATTCGGTCCGTGCGATCTCGGCGCCGCCAAGACGGCCACCGACGTTGACACGAATACCAAGTGCACCCATGCGCATGGCGTTCTGAACCGAACGTTTCATGGCGCGACGGAAAGACACACGGCGTTCCAGCTGCTGAGCGATGGATTCGGCAACCAGGGCCGCGTCCAGCTCGGGCTTGCGAACCTCAACGATGTTGAGGTGCAATTCGCTGTCGGTCATCTTCGCCAGCTTCTTGCGCAGAACCTCGATGTCAGCGCCTTTCTTGCCGATGATCACGCCCGGACGTGCAGTGTGAATGGTCACACGGCACTTCTTGTGAGGGCGTTCGATGATCACGCGGGCAATGCCAGCTTGCTTGCACTCGGTCTTGATGAATGCGCGGATTTTCAGGTCTTCAAGAAGAAGATCACCGTAATCCTTGGTGTCGGCGTACCAGCGGCTGTCCCAGGTCCGGTTGACCTGCAGACGCATACCGATCGGATTGACTTTCTGACCCATTACGCTTCTTGCTCCTCGACCTGACGCACCTTGATGGTGAGTTCCGAAAACGGCTTCATGATCTTGCCGTAACGGCCGCGTGCGCGCGGACGGCCACGTTTCATCACCAGGTTCTTACCGACATAAGCCTCGGCGACGATCAGCTCGTCAACGTCCAGGCTGTGGTTGTTCTCGGCGTTGGCGATCGCGGACTGGAGACATTTCTTAACGTCTTCAGCGATACGCTTTTTCGAGAAGGTCAGATCGTTCAGAGCCTTGCCGACCTTCTTGCCGCGGATCATCGCTGCAACCAGGTTCAGTTTCTGCGGGCTGGTACGAAGCATGCGCAATTTTGCCATTGCTTCGTTGTCTGCCACGCGGCGGGGGTTCTTTTCCTTGCCCATGACTTACTTCCGCTTCGCTTTTTTGTCTGCAGCGTGACCATAATAGGTCCGGGTCGGGGAATACTCACCGAACTTCTGACCGATCATGTCTTCCGAGACGTTGACAGGGATATGTTTCTGACCGTTGTAAACGCCGAACGTCAGGCCCACGAACTGGGGCAGGATCGTCGAGCGACGCGACCAGATTTTGATGACTTCGTTACGACCGCTTTCGCGTGCCGCCTCGGCCTTCTTCAGGACGTAAGCGTCAACGAAGGGGCCTTTCCAAACAGAGCGTGCCATAGATTAGCGACCCTTCTTCTTCGCGTGACGCGAACGGATGATGTATTTATCCGTCGCCTTGTTCTTGCGGGTTTTGTAGCCCTTGGTCGGTTTACCCCAGGGGGTAACCGGGTGGCGACCACCGGATGTCCGACCTTCACCACCACCATGGGGGTGGTCGATCGGGTTCATGACAACGCCGCGAACGCTCGGGCGGATGCCCTTGTGGCGCATACGACCGGCTTTACCGTAGTTCTGGTTTGAGTTGTCGGGGTTCGACACGGCACCCACGGTTGCCAGGCATTCCTGACGCACCATGCGGAGCTCTCCGCTCGACAGGCGGATCTGTGCGTAGCCACCGTCACGACCAACGAACTGGGCGTAGGTGCCGGCGGCACGTGCGATCTGACCGCCTTTACCGGGCTTCAGCTCGATGTTGTGGACGATCGTACCGATCGGCATACCCGAGAAGGGCATTGCGTTGCCCGGCTTGATGTCTGCCTTGGCGCTGGCGACGACTTTGTCGCCGATCGTCAGACGCTGAGGCGCCAGGATGTAGGCCTGTTCGCCATCGACGTATTGGATCAGTGCGATGAAGGCGGTGCGGTTCGGGTCATACTCGATCCGCATCACGACGCCTTCGACGTCAAATTTGTTGCGTTTGAAGTCAACGATCCGGTAGAGGCGTTTCGCCCCGCCGCCGCGACGGCGCGAGGTGATCCGTCCGGTGTTGTTCCGGCCGCCCGATTTCGTCAAACCCTCGGTGAGGGCTTTGACGGGACGTCCTTTCCACAGCTCCGAACGGTCGATCAGCACCAGCCCGCGCTGGCCCGGCGTAGTCGGCTTATACGACTTAAGTGCCATGCTTTCTGTCTTCCGTTTAGCAAGTGCGACCCGTCTGTCCCAGAGAGGACCAGGGCCGCTATGTATTGGGTACTTGCCGCGCGGATGGAAAGGTCCGCAAACGACACACTACCCTGAATTAGGGCCCCGAAGGTCCCCGGTGGGGTGAGGCAGGTAACCCTGCCCGGCGGTCAGATGACCGGCTTACGCCCGTCTCGTGACCAAAAATACATGGCCCCGGAGGTCCGGGGCCATGTAAGATTCGCGGCTTACTATCAGAGACCCGTGGTCACGTCGATAGTGTTACCCTCTTGCAGGGTCACATAAGCCTTCTTGACGTCTTTACGCTTGCCGAGCTGACCGCGGAACCGTTTGACCTTGCCCTTGGTGATGGTCGTGTTGACGGCCTTCACCTTGACGTTGAACAGGGCTTCTACAGCTTCTTTGATCTGCGGCTTGTTGGCCGCGATATCGACTTCAAAAACCACAGCGCCAGCTTCGGACGCCATCGTGGCTTTTTCGGTGATGATCGGCTTGCGGATCACGTCGTAATGTTCTGCTTTCGCGCTCATTTCAGACGGGCCTCCAGGGCTTCGACAGCCGACTTCGTGAGCACGAGGGTGTCACGACGCAGGATGTCATAAACGTTGGCGCCCATCGAAGGCAGCACGTCCAGACCGTCGATGTTGGCGGCAGCACGGGCGAACCCTTCGTTGACAGCGGCGCCGTCAATGATCAGGGCGCGTTTCCAGCCGAGGCTTGCGACCTGCTTGGCCAGAACCGAGGTTTTGCCCTCAGCTTCTGCATTCTCGATGATGACGAGGTTGCCCGCGAGTGCCTTGGCCGAAAGCGCGTGCTTCAGACCCAGCTTGCGGAACTTCTTCGTCAGATCGTGTGCGTGGCTGCGGGGCGTCGGGCCCTTGTAGATACCACCCTTGCGGAAGATCGGCGCCTTGCGGGACCCGTGACGTGCGCCACCGGTGCCTTTTTGGCGATAGATCTTCTTGGTCGAGTAGCTCACTTCCGAGCGGCCGAGAACCTTGTGGGTACCCTGCTGCTGCTTGGCACGCTGCCAGCGAACCATACGGTGCAGAATGTCTGCACGCGGCTCCAGGCCGAAGATCTCGTCGCCGAGATCGACGGAACCGGCAATGGAGCCGTCCAGATTGATCACGTCGAGTTTCATTCTTCGCCTTCCTTCTTATCAGCCTGAATATCGGCCGCAGCCTCTTTCAGACCGGCTTCTTCCACAGCAGCTTGTTCGGCCAGTGCGGCCTCTTCGGCTGCTTTGGCTTCGGCTTCAGCGGCCGCAGCAGCTTCAGCAGCGGCTTTGGAAGCTTCTTCAGCAGCAGAGCGCAGGGCTGCGGGCAGGATCGCGTTCTCGGGGAACGGTTTCTTGACAGCATCCTTGACAGTCACCCAGCCACCTTTGGAACCGGGGACGGCGCCTTTGATCATGATCAGGCCGCGGTCTGCATCGGTCTTGACGACCTGCAGGTTCTGCGTGGTGACGCGAACGGCACCCATGTGACCAGCCATCTTCTTGCCTTTGAAGACTTTGCCCGGATCCTGACACTGACCCGTCGAACCATGCGACCGGTGAGAGATCGAGACGCCGTGCGAAGCACGCAGACCGCCGAAGTTGTGACGCTTCATCGAGCCCGCGAAGCCTTTACCGATCGACGTGCCAGACACGTCGACGAATTGGCCAGCGAAGTAATGGTCGGCAGTGATTTCTTCACCAACCTTGATCAGATTGTCGGGGTCCACACGGAACTCGGCAACCTTGCGTTTGGGTTCGACGTTGGCTGCAGCAAAGTGACCGCGCATAGCTTGCGAGGTGCGCTTGACCTTGGCAGTGCCGGCGCCGAGCTGAACAGCAGTGTAGCCGTTGAGTTCGGAAGTGCGCTGAGCAACAACCTGCAGTTTGTCGAGTTGAAGAACGGTCACAGGAATCTGTTTACCGTCTTCCATGAACAGCCGGGTCATACCGACTTTTTTTGCGATGATACCGGAACGCAGCATAATATCCGTTGCTCCCCTTACACCTTGATCTCGACATCCACGCCGGCGGCGAGGTCGAGCTTCATCAGCGCGTCCACCGTCTGCGGGGTCGGATCCACGATGTCGAGCAGACGCTTGTGCGTACGGATCTCGAACTGATCGCGGGATTTCTTGTCAACGTGAGGGCCACGGAGAACCGTGAACTTCTCGATTTTGTTGGGCAGCGGGATCGGGCCACGGACAGTCGCGCCAGTGCGCTTCGCCGTGTTGAGGATTTCCTGGGTACTGGAGTCCAGTACGCGGTAATCAAATGCCTTCAGCCGGATGCGAATGGTTTGGCTCATGTTGTCAGCCTTTCGCGGCGTTGGAGTTGATAGGACGAGCAGGGATCACCCCTGCCCCTCGTCGAACCCACGCGGCGGACCCTGCAAAAACAAGGCGACCCGCCGTTTGGAATTGGCGCGGAATACGTTGTGTGGGACGCTATGTCCAGCACAACTTTTCCTTTTCGTAACCAGAAGAGAGACGGCGGGGTTTCCCCCGCCGTTTCATCCGGTTCTGGACCTGTTCGGTCGGTGTCCCGCCAGGGCAGGACGCCAGACTTACTTCAGGATTTTCGAGACGACGCCCGAACCGACAGTCCGGCCACCTTCACGGATAGCGAAGCGGAGCTTCTCTTCCATGGCGATCGGCGCGATCAGTTCGACTTCGAACTTCAGGTTGTCGCCGGGCATGACCATCTCGGTGCCCTCGGGCAGCTTGACGGTGCCGGTGACGTCCGTGGTGCGGAAGTAGAATTGCGGACGGTAGTTCGCAAAGAACGGCGTGTGACGGCCGCCTTCTTCTTTCGTCAGGATGTAGGCTTCGGCTTCAAACTCGGTGTGCGGCTTGACCGAACCGGGCTTGCAGAGCACTTGACCACGTTCCACGCCTTCACGGTCGATGCCGCGCAGCAGGGCGCCGATGTTGTCGCCAGCTTCACCGCGATCGAGCAGTTTGCGGAACATTTCAACGCCGGTGCAGGTGGTTTTGCGGGTGTCGCGGATGCCGACGATTTCAAGTTCGTCGCCAACGTTCACGATGCCACGCTCAACACGGCCGGTCACAACAGTGCCACGACCCGAGATCGAGAAAACGTCTTCGATCGGCATCAGGAACGGCTGGTCGATGGCACGTGCGGGCTGCGGGATGTAGTCGTCGACAGCCTGCATCAGAGCGCGGATCTTGTCCTCGCCGATGGCTTCGTCACGACCTTCAAGCGCGGCCAGAGCCGAACCTGCAACGATCGGGATATCGTCGCCCGGGTAGTCGTACATGCTCAGCAGTTCGCGGATTTCCATCTCGACGAGCTCAAGCAGCTCTTCGTCGTCGACCTGGTCCACTTTGTTCATGAAGACAACCATCGACGGGATGCCAACCTGACGACCGAGCAGGATGTGCTCGCGCGTTTGGGGCATCGGGCCGTCAGCTGCGTTCACAACCAAGATCGCGCCGTCCATCTGTGCGGCGCCGGTGATCATGTTCTTCACATAGTCAGCGTGGCCGGGGCAGTCGACGTGTGCGTAGTGGCGTGCAGCGGTCTCGTATTCCACGTGTGCGGTCGAGATCGTGATGCCACGGGCTTTTTCTTCCGGTGCGCCATCGATCTGATCGTAGGCTTTGAATTCACCAAAGTACTTGGTGATCGCAGCGGTCAGCGTGGTTTTGCCGTGGTCGACGTGACCAATCGTGCCGATGTTGCAGTGCGGCTTGCCGCGCTCAAACTTACCTTTTCCCATCATGGGCTCCTTGTCTTGTCGGGTGGCGGGGTGTCCCCGCCCTACGGAATGTGGGTAGGGCGGGGTACTCCCCGCCTTCCCGTTAAGCGTATTTCTTCTGGATCTCGTCCGAGATGTTCGACGGAACCGGATCGTAGTGGTCGAACTGCATCGTGAACTGTGCGCGGCCCGAAGACATGGAACGCAGAGTGTTGATGTAGCCGAACATGTTGGCCAGCGGCACGAAGCAGTCGATCGCCACGGCATTGCCGCGGTTTTCTTGGCCCGTTACCTGACCGCGACGCGAGGTCAGGTCGCCGATGATCCCGCCGGTGTATTCTTCCGGGGTGATCACTTCGACTTTCATGATCGGTTCGAGCAGTTTCGCACCGGCCTTACGCATCCCTTCACGCATGCACATACGTGCAGCGATCTCGAACGCCAGAACGGAGGAGTCAACGTCGTGGAACTTACCGTCGATCAGCGCAACCTTGAAGTCAATGACCGGGAAGCCTGCCAACGGACCGGAGTCCATGACCGACTTGATCCCTTTTTCGACGCCGGGAACGTATTCCTTGGGCACCGAACCACCAACGATCTTGCTCTCGAACGAGTAACCTTCGCCCGGCTCTGTCGGTGTGATGATCAGCTTGACCTCACCGAACTGACCCGAACCACCCGACTGTTTCTTGTGGGTGTAGGTGTGCTCGACCTGCTTCGAAATCGTTTCACGGTATGCCACTTGCGGGGCACCGATGTTGGCTTCGACCTTGAACTCGCGACGCAGACGATCAACCAGGATGTCGAGGTGAAGTTCGCCCATGCCCTTCATGATGGTCTGACCGGACTCGAGGTCGGTCTCCACCCGGAAGGAAGGATCTTCAGCCGCCAGACGAGCAAGGCCCGCCGACATCTTTTCTTGGTCGCCCTTGGTTTTGGGTTCGACGGCGATCTCGATCACTGGATCGGGGAAGGTCATCGTTTCCAGAACCACCGGATCTTTAGGATCGCACAGGGTATCCCCAGTGGTGGTGTCCTTCAGACCGGCCAGCGCGATGATGTCGCCCGAGAACGCTTCTTCGATCTCTTCGCGGTTGTTCGAGTGCATCATCATCATACGACCGACGCGCTCTTTTTTGCCCTTGGTCGAGTTCTGAAGCGAGTCGCCTTTTTTCAGCATGCCCGAGTAAACGCGCACGAAGGTCAGCGAACCGACAAAGGGGTCGTTCATGATTTTGAACGCAAGGCCAGCAAAGGGCATGTTGTCATCGGCACGACGCGGCAGGTCACGGGTTTCCGTTTCATCACCGGGGCGGAAGCCCATGTAGTCGACAACGTCCATCGGGCTGGGCAGGTAATCGACAACGGCGTTCAGCAGGGGCTGCACACCTTTGTTTTTGAATGCCGAACCACAGAGAACCGGAACGAACGCCAGAGCCAGAGTACCCTTGCGGATCAGAGCACGCAGCGAAGCGATATCGGGCTCTTTGCCTTCCAGGTAGTCTTCCATGGCTCCGTCGTCCATTTCGACGGCGCATTCGATCAGGTTGGCACGCCATTCGTCGGCGAGGTCCTGCAGGTCTTCACGGATCGGCTGACGAACCCAGGACGCGCCCAGATCTTCGCCTTTCCAGACCCATTCTTCCATGGTCACGAGGTCGATCATGCCCTCAAGCTCGGTCTCGGAGCCGATCGGAATCTGGATCGGTGCCGGGATCGCGCCAGTACGGTCAGCAACCATCTTCACGCAGTTGAAGAAGTCTGCGCCGATCTTGTCCATCTTGTTGACGAACACGATCCGCGGAACCTTGTAACGGTCTGCTTGGCGCCACACGGTTTCGGTCTGGGGCTCAACACCGGCGTTGGCGTCGAGCACGCAGACGGCACCGTCGAGAACCGCCAGCGAACGTTCGACTTCGATGGTGAAGTCGACGTGGCCGGGGGTGTCGATGATGTTCATGCGGTACTTGGTGTCGTAGGTACCTTCAGCGGTCGGATCTTCCTGCCACTGCCAGAACGTCGTTGTGGCTGCGGAAGTGATCGTGATGCCGCGTTCCTGTTCCTGCTCCATCCAGTCCATGGTGGCTGCACCATCGTGCACCTCACCGATGTTGTGGGATTTGCCGGTGTAGTACAGGATCCGCTCGGAACAAGTCGTTTTACCAGCATCAATGTGAGCCATGATGCCGAAGTTCCGGTAGCGTTCGAGGGGATAATCGCGTGCCATAATGTGCAGCCTTTGTGGAATGGATTACCAGCGGTAATGGCTGAACGCTTTGTTCGCGTCGGCCATCTTGTGGGTGTCTTCGCGTTTTTTGACGGCAGAGCCGCGCGAGTTCACAGCATCGAGCAGTTCACCCGCCAGACGCTCTTCCATGGTGTTTTCGTTACGGGCGCGGGACGCGTTGATCAGCCAGCGGATGGCCAGAGCTTCGCGACGCTCGGGGCGCACTTCGACGGGTACCTGGTAGGTGGCACCACCCACACGGCGCGAACGGACTTCGACCGAGGGTTTGATGTTGTCGAGAGCTTCGTGGAAGATTTCCACGGGCGCGCGCTTCACCTTGTCTTCGACGCGACCAAGCGCGTTGTAGACGATTTTCTCTGCGATCGACTTCTTGCCGTCGACCATCAGGTTGTTCATGAACTTTGTCAGAACCCGATCGCCATACTTGGCATCGGGCAGAATTTCGCGCTTCTCGGCGGCGTGACGACGGGACATCTGTTAATCCTCTTACTTCGGACGCTTCGCGCCGTATTTCGAACGACGTTGCTTACGATCTTTGACGCCATGGGTATCCAGAACACCGCGCAGGATGTGGTAACGGACACCCGGAAGGTCTTTTACCCGGCCGCCGCGGATCAGCACAACGGAGTGCTCTTGCAGGTTGTGGCTTTCACCGGGGATGTAGGAAATGACCTCGAAACCATTGGTCAGGCGCACTTTGGCGACTTTCCGCATAGCCGAGTTCGGTTTCTTCGGTGTGGTCGTGTAAACCCGGGTACAAACGCCGCGCTTCTGCGGGCATTGTTCCAGGTGCATCGACTTCGAGCGTTTGACTTTGGGCTGCCGCGGCTTGCGGATCAGCTGCTGGATCGTAGGCATAGGGTTCTTTTCCCGTCTCTAACACATGTGTTGCATGAGGGGCCGTGTCCCCATGCGAGTTTCCTTCCGATGGTCCCTGGCGCGTCCGCCCGAACCGGGTTCGTGAGCGCGCTTTCACGGGCCCGTCCCCCAGCCACAAGAGGGCTGAGAAACATTCGCCGCGCATTGCGCGCAACGTAAAAAACCGCATCCGTCCCCTCGTACACGGGGAACGACGCGGTGGGTTTTCCAGAGGATCGGGGTGGTTAACCCGGATCTTGACCACTTCAAACCTGGAAGGCAAAGGGGCGGCCCCCTCGCCTGATTGGGGCGCGTATAGGGGGAGTCGTGGGGGTTGTCAACAAGAGGTGAAGTTTGCGCCCGCCCACAAGGCCAAGGATTGCTGCAGCTTCAGGCGCCTCGGCGCAGGGCTCAGCGGCCATACGGGGCGCCACAGACAGGGTGCGGCGGGCTGGCCGCCTGCCCTGCGGCTGCAAGACTCTGGTAACGCCCGCCGTTTAGTGGCGAATGCCGCGGTGATCAAGCGAAAGTCACGCCCGCCGCAGGGCCTGCAGCGGGGTCCACAGGCAGGGGCATGACTGGGCGCGCGCAGGAGGGCGTCAGCCGACGCCGGGCCGCCAGCGGCGCTCAATTCGGGGCCTGAACGGCATGTCGGTATCCGGTCGGTATTGCGTCGGTAACCGGTAGGTGCGTTTTACGGCCTGGATTCGAGCGCCTGGATGACCTCGGGGCCCTGTGGCACCGGCTGTCCGGTCTTGCGTTCGCGGTACAGGGTGAACAGACCTGAGGCCACGACGATGGCCGCCCCGATCAGCGTCAACGCCTGAGGCCACTCTCCGAACAGCACGAAGCCCAGCAGCAGCGCCCAGAGCAGGCTGGTGTAGCGGAACGGCGACACGAAGGAGATCTCTCCGATGCGCATCGCCTGAATCGTCGTGAGGTAGGAGCCGAGCACGAAACCCGCCGCCACGAAGGTCAGCACGATCGACCAGGCGGACATCGGCACCCAGGGCTCGTCCAGCCCCAGCACCACGAAGAAGGCCAGCACCATGGAGGAGGTGATGGCCGTGACGGTCATCGCCGGCGCCTCGCGCGACAGCCGCCGGGTTGCCAGATCGCGCAGGGTGATGAAGCCGACCGAGATCAGGACGTCCAGCGCGAAGATGTCAAAGCCCTCGGTGCCCGGGCGCACGATCAGCAGCACCCCGACAAAACCGACAAGGATCGCCGACAGACGCCGCCAGCCGACCTTCTCGCCCAGGAACAGCGCCGCCGCCAGCGTGACCACCAGAGGCGCGGATTGCAGGATCGCCACGACATTGGCAAAGGGCATGGCCACCAGCGCGATCAGATAGAAGTAGGCCGCCCCGACCTCGCCCACGCCGCGCAGCAACGACAGGGCGAGATCACGGCGCGACAGCCTGGGCAGCTTGCCGCCGCGCAGGATCGAGAAGCCAAGCGCCAGCGTCGTCACACCGTTGCGCAGCACGACGATCTGGAACAGCGGGATGGTCAGCGCCATGGTCTTGATGGCGGTGTCGTTCAGCGCCAGCATGGCCAGCGCCCCCATCATCAGCAGCGCGGCCTTCACGTTGTCGGTCATTGTCTCGGGCCTTCCCTGACGGTTCCTGTCCGCACACATGATACAGGCGCGCGGATTTGAAAAGGTGTTGTCCCCAGAGAGCCGCTGAGCGCCCTGCCCGGCGACCGGATCAGTGCCCACTCTTCACGGGCCCGGCCCCCCTGCCCCGGCGCACTGCTGCGCCCCGGTGCAGCCGCTGCGGGAGGCACAAACGAAAAAGGCCCCCGAAACCGGGGGCCTTCTCCAAATCAAGATAGATCGGACGATCAGTCCTGCGTGTCAGCCTTGGGCGCGAAAGGATCAAAGGCGTCACCACCCGCGACCTCTTTCTTGACCGGAGCAGCCAGCGCTGCGGCGGCTTCGGCTTCGTCCCGACGGGCTTCCAGCACGACGTTGTCGCGGTCGGTTGCAACGCGGCGCACCTTCATGGTGGCCCCACCGGTCCCGGCCGGGATCAGACGCCCGACGATCACGTTCTCTTTCAGACCGACCAGCTTGTCGCGTTTGCCCTGAACCGAAGCTTCGGTAAGGACGCGGGTCGTTTCCTGGAACGAGGCGGCAGAGATGAAGGAGCGCGTCTGCAGCGAGGCCTTGGTGATCCCGAGAAGGATCGGCTGGCCCGAAGCAGGACGGAAGCCCTTCAGTTCGGCTTTCTCGTTGGCCTGATCGAATTCGATCTTGTCGACGTGTTCGCCCTTCAGCAGCGTCGTCTGGCCGCTGTCGGTGATTTCCCACTTCTGCAGCATCTGACGGACGATAACCTCAACGTGCTTGTCGTTGATTTTCACGCCCTGCAGACGATAGACGTCCTGGACTTCGTCGATCATGTAGTTCGCCAGCGCTTCGACACCCATAATGGCAAGGATGTCATGCGGCGCAGGGTTGCCGTCCATGATGTAGTCGCCTTTCTGAACGAAGTCGCCTTCCTGAACCGGGATGTGTTTACCCTTCGGCACCATGTATTCCACGGGCTCTTTGGTGTCATCCGCAGGCTCGATCGTGATCCGGCGCTTGTTCTTGTAGTCGCGACCAAAGCGGACGTAACCGTCGATCTCGGCGATGATGGCGTGGTCCTTGGGACGACGGGCCTCGAAGAGTTCGGCCACACGCGGCAGACCACCGGTGATGTCCTTCGTCTTCGCGCCTTCCCGCGGGATACGCGCCACAACGTCACCTGCACGGATCTCCTGGCCATCTTCGACCGAAAGGATCGCGTCCACCGACATCGGGTAGGTCACCGGGTTGCCGCTGTCTGTGCGGACCGGTTCGCCATCAGCATCGACCACGATGATCTCGGGCTTGAGCTCGTTGCCTTTGGGGGCAGCGCGCCAGTCCGAAACGATCTTCTGGGTCATGCCTGTCGCATCGTCTGTGTCTTCGCGCAGAGCGATACCGGCGATCAGGTCGACATAACGGGCCGTACCGCTTTTTTCCGCGATGATCGGCAGGGTGTAGGGATCCCATTCGAACATCTTGGTGCCGCGCTTGATGGTCTCGCCGTGCTTGACGAACAGCTTGGTACCGTAGCCCAGCTTGTGGCTGGCGCGTTCTTCGCCATGCTCGTCCATGATGCGGAGCTTCATGTTCCGACCCATGATGAGCATGTCGCCGGCTGCGTTTTCAAGCAGCGTGGCGTTTTCGAATTCAACGACACCGTCCGAGGAGGCCTCGAGGAAGGACTGCTGGCCACCCTGCGCAACGCCGCCGATGTGGAAGGTCCGCATCGTCAGCTGTGTGCCGGGTTCACCGATGGACTGAGCCGCGATGATACCGACAGCTTCGCCCTGGTTGACCATCGTGCCGCGTGCAAGGTCACGACCGTAGCAGGCCGCGCAAACGCCATCACCGGCTTCGCAGGTCAGCGGCGAGCGGATGCGGAACGACTGGACACCAGCGTCCTGAATCAGATCCGCCATGCGTTCGTCGATCAGATGACCCTTCTTGCAGATGACCTCTTCTGTGCCGGGGCGCAGCACGTCATCGGCCGTCACACGACCAAGGATCCGTTCGCCGATCGTCGCCACAACTTCGCCATCGTTGACGGCGTTGCTGACGGTGATCGCGCGGTCGGTGCCGCAGTCATGTTCGCGGATGATGCAATCTTGCGCAACGTCCACCAGACGACGGGTCAGGTAACCCGAGTTCGCTGTCTTCAGAGCGGTATCCGACAGACCCTTACGGGCACCGTGGGTCGAGTTGAAGTACTCGAGAACGGTCAGACCTTCTTTAAAGTTCGAGATGATCGGGGTCTCGATGATGTCGCCGTTCGGCTTCGCCATCAGGCCGCGCATCCCGCCCAGCTGCTTCATCTGGGTGACCGAGCCACGTGCACCGGAGTGCGCCATCATGTAGACCGAGTTCGGCTCCATTTCAGCGCCATCTTCGTCGTATTTCACCGACGAAATGGTGGTCATCATGGCATCGGTGACCTTGTCGTTGCACTTGGACCAGGCATCGACAACCTTGTTGTACTTTTCACCCTGAGTGATCAGGCCGTCCATGTACTGCTGTTCGAAGTCTTTCACCTGATCGCGGGTCTCTTCCACGATCGGCCATTTCGATTCCGGTACAACCATGTCGTCCTTGCCGAAGGAAATGCCGGCCTTGAACGCTTCACGGAAGCCCATGGTCATGATCTGGTCACAGAAGATGACGGACTCTTTCTGACCGCAATACCGGTAAACCGTGTCAATGATCTGCTGAACTTCGCGTTTGCGCAGCAGACGGTTGACCAGCTCGAACGGTGCTTTTGCGTTCATCGGCAGCAAGGAACCAAGGCGGACACGACCGGGGGTCGTCTCGTAACGCTTGACGATCTCGTTGCCTTCTTCGTCGATCTGCGGAACGCGGGCGATGATCTTGGTGTGCAGGTGTACGGTGCCGGTATCCAGCGCGTATTGCACCTCGTCGATCGACGAGAAGATCATGCCTTCGCCCTTCATGCCCTGACGCATGATGGTCGTGTAGTAGAGACCCAAGATCATATCCTGCGACGGAACGATGATCGGTGCGCCGTTGGCAGGCGACAGAACGTTGTTCGTCGACATCATCAGAACGCGCGCTTCCAACTGGGCCTCAAGGCTCAGCGGGACGTGCACAGCCATCTGGTCACCGTCGAAGTCGGCGTTGAAAGCCGAGCAGACGAGCGGGTGCAGCTGGATGGCTTTACCTTCGATCAGGATCGGCTCGAACGCCTGGATGCCAAGACGGTGCAGCGTGGGCGCGCGGTTCAGCAGAACCGGGTGCTCGCGGATGACCTCGTCAAGGATATCCCAGACTTCGGGACGCTCTTTTTCGACCAGCTTCTTGGCTTGCTTGACCGTGGAGGACAGGCCCTTCGCTTCAAGACGCGAATAGATGAACGGCTTGAACAGCTCGAGCGCCATCTTCTTGGGCAGACCGCACTGGTGCAACTTCAGCTCGGGGCCGGTCACAATGACCGAACGACCCGAGAAGTCGACGCGCTTGCCCAAAAGGTTCTGACGGAAGCGACCGTGCTTACCCTTCAGCATGTCCGACAGCGATTTCAGCGGGCGCTTGTTGGCGCCGGTGATCACGCGGCCACGACGGCCGTTGTCGAACAGGGCGTCGACGGATTCCTGCAGCATCCGCTTTTCGTTGCGCACGATGATGTCGGGCGCACGAAGGTCGATCAGACGCTTCAGACGGTTGTTGCGGTTGATGACCCGGCGATACAGGTCGTTGAGATCCGAGGTCGCAAAGCGGCCACCGTCCAGCGGCACCAGCGGGCGCAGCTCGGGCGGGATCACGGGGATCACGGTCAGGACCATCCATTCCGGGCGGTTGCCGGATTCCAGGAAGCTTTCAACCACCTTCAGGCGCTTGATGATCTTCTTGGGCTTCAGTTCGCCAGTGGCTTCGGCGAGCTCTGCGCGCAGGTTCTCGGCCTCGGACTCGAGGTCGATCTGTGCCAGCATCTCACGGATGGCCTCGGCGCCGATGTTCGCCGTGAAGGCGTCCATGCCGAAGGTGTCCTGAGCGTCCATGAACTCTTCTTCGGTCATCATCTGACCGTAGGTGAGGTCCGTCAGACCGGGTTCGATCACGACGTAGTTCTCGAAGTAGAGAACCCGCTCCAGATCGCGCAGGGTCATGTCCAGCATCAGGCCGATGCGCGAGGGCAGCGACTTGAGGAACCAGATGTGCGCAACCGGCGACGCCAGTTCGATGTGGCCCATACGCTCACGGCGGACTTTTTGCAGCGTGACTTCGACGCCGCATTTCTCGCAGACAACGCCGCGATACTTCATCCGCTTGTATTTGCCGCAGAGGCATTCGTAGTCTTTGATCGGGCCAAAGATCCGGGCGCAGAACAGGCCGTCGCGCTCGGGCTTATAGGTCCGGTAGTTGATGGTTTCGGGTTTCTTGATCTCGCCGTAGGACCACGAGAGGATCCGTTCGGGGGAGGCCAGGGATACCTTGATCTCGTCGAAAACCTTCGGCGGGGTCAGTGGGTTGAACGGGTTGTTCGTCAGTTCCTGGTTCATGTCGTCTTCCTAAATAGACAGGGCTTGGAGGTGAGGAGCCGCGCGGGTCGATGCCCGCGCGGTGGCTGGAAGGCCCTTATTCCTCGTCCTCCGCGTCCAGGAGTTCCATGTTCAGGCCGAGGCCGCGGACTTCCTTCACGAGAACGTTGAAGGATTCAGGCACACCGGCCTCATAGTTGTCCTCGCCCTTGACGATGCTTTCATAGACCTTGGTCCGGCCTGCCACGTCATCCGACTTCACGGTCAGCATTTCCTGCAGCGTGTAGGCGGCGCCGTAAGCTTCCAGAGCCCAGACTTCCATCTCACCGAAGCGCTGACCACCGAACTGTGCCTTACCACCCAGCGGCTGCTGCGTGACGAGGGAGTACGGGCCGGTCGAACGCGCGTGGATCTTGTCGTCAACCAGGTGGTGCAGTTTCAGCAGGTACTTCATGCCGACGGTGACGGGACGTGCAAACTGCTCGCCCGTGCGGCCGTCAAACAGGATCGACTGACCCGAGGTGTCGAAACCGGCGCGCGTCAGCGCATCGTTCACGTCTGCCTCTTTGGCACCATCGAAGACCGGCGTTGCGATCGGCACACCGCGTGTGACGTTGCCTGCGGCCTCGAGGATCTGGGCTTCTTCCATATGGGCGAAGCCTTCCTCGTAGACGTCATCGCCATAAGCGATGCGCAGCGCTTCGCGCACGGGGGTCATGTCGCCGGAGCGGCGATAATCACCCAAGGCGTCGTCGATCTTGATGCCAAGGCCACGTGCGGCCCAACCCATGTGGGTTTCAAGGATCTGACCGACGTTCATGCGCGACGGCACGCCCAGCGGGTTGAGGCAGAAGTCGACGGGGGTACCATCGGCGAGGAACGGCATGTCTTCCATCGGGACGACGCGCGACACCACACCTTTGTTACCGTGACGACCGGCCATCTTGTCACCCGGCTGAAGCTTGCGCTTCACGGCGATGAAGACCTTGACCATCTTCATCACACCCGGCGGCAGATCGTCGCCACGACGGACTTTCTCGACCTTGTCCTCAAAGCGGGCATCCAGGGCGCGTTTCTGCACCTCGTACTGCTCGTTCAGGGCTTCGACGATCTTGGCTTCGTGATCGTCTTCGATCGCCAGCTGCCACCACTGACCGCGCGACATGGTGCCGAGCAGTTCTTCGGTGATTTCCGACCCGACCTTGATGCCACGGGGGCCTTTGACAGCCACCTTGCCCAGGATCATGTCTTTCAGACGGGCGTAGATGTTGCGATCCAGAATGGCGAGCTCATCGTCGCGGTCACGCGACAGACGTTCGACTTCTTCACGCTCGATCTGCAGCGCACGTTCGTCTTTTTCGACGCCGTGACGGTTGAAGACGCGGACCTCGACAACGGTACCGTAATCGCCCGGCTTCACACGAAGCGAGGTGTCACGGACGTCCGATGCCTTTTCACCGAAGATGGCGCGGAGGAGCTTTTCTTCCGGCGTCATCGGGCTTTCGCCCTTCGGAGTGATCTTGCCGACCAGAATATCGCCCGGTTCGACATCCGCACCGATGTAGACGATGCCAGCCTCATCGAGGTTGCGCAGCGCTTCTTCACCGACGTTGGGAATGTCGCGGGTGATCTCTTCCGGCCCGAGCTTGGTGTCCCGTGCGGCGACTTCAAATTCCTCGATGTGGATCGAGGTATAGACGTCATCGCGCGAAATCCGCTCGGAGATCAGGATCGAGTCTTCGTAGTTGTAGCCATTCCAGGGCATGAACGCGACGATGATGTTCTTGCCGAGCGCCAGTTCACCCATATCGGTGGACGGACCATCTGCAATCACTTCGCCCTTCACAACCGTATCACCGACCTTCACCTGAGGGCGCTGGTTGATGCAGGTGTTCTGGTTCGAGCGCTGGAACTTGCGCATGCGGTAGATGTCGACGCCAGCATCGCCGAGCTCAAGATCATGCGTGGCGCGAATAACGATACGCTGCGCATCAACCTGGTCGATGATCCCTGCCCGCTTGGCCATGATGGCCGCGCCGGAGTCACGTGCGACAACTTCTTCGATCCCGGTGCCGACCAGCGGCGCCTCGGCCCGCAGCAGCGGAACGGCCTGACGTTGCATGTTCGAGCCCATGAGAGCGCGGTTAGCATCGTCGTTTTCAAGGAACGGGATCAGCGAAGCGGCGACCGAAACCAGCTGTTTCGGCGACACGTCGATCAGGTCCACGTTTTCGATCGGCGTCAGAGTGTATTCACCCGCCTGACGGGTGTTCACCATTTCGTCGACCAGACGGCCGTTTTCGTCCAGCGTCGCGTTGGCCTGCGCCACCACGTGCCGCTGTTCTTCGGTCGCCGACATGTAGTTCACTTCGTCCGTGACCTGGCCGTCCTTGACGGTGCGGTACGGGGTTTCGATGAAGCCATACTTGTTGACGCGCGCGAAGGTCGCGAGAGAGTTGATCAGACCGATGTTCGGGCCTTCCGGCGTTTCAATCGGGCACATCCGGCCGTAGTGGGTTGCGTGAACGTCACGCACCTCAAAGCCTGCGCGTTCGCGGGTCAGACCGCCCGGCCCAAGCGCCGACAGACGACGCTTGTGCGTCACCTCGGACAGCGGGTTGGTCTGGTCCATGAACTGCGACAGCTGCGAGGAGCCGAAGAATTCACGCACAGCCGCTGCTGCCGGTTTGGCGTTGATCAGATCCTGCGGCATCACCGTGTCGATCTCGACCGAGGACATACGTTCCTTGATCGCGCGCTCCATGCGGAGCAGCCCGACGCGGTACTGGTTTTCCATCAGTTCGCCAACCGAACGCACACGACGGTTGCCGAGGTGGTCGATGTCGTCGATGTCGCCCTTGCCGTCGCGCAGTTCGACCAGTGCCTTGATGCACTGAACGATGTCGTCGCGATCCAGCGTCCGCTGGGTGTCGGGCTTCTCGAGGTCCAGGCGCATGTTCATCTTAACGCGGCCAACGGCCGAGAGGTCATAGCGTTCGCTATCGAAGAACAGCGTGTCGAACAGGTTCGACGCGGCTTCGACGGTCGGCGGCTCGCCCGGACGCATGACGCGGTAGATGTCCATGAGCGCCGTGTTGCGGTTCATGTTCTTGTCTTGCGCCATGGTGTTGCGCATGTAGGGACCGACGTTGATATTGTCGATGTCCAGCACCGGAATCTCGGTGATGCCGGCTTCCAGCAGATCCTGCAGGGTGCCGCCCGTGATGTCACCGGCCTTGTCGTAGTCCAGCGTCAGCTCGTCACCGGCTTCGACATAGATCGCGCCGGTTTCTTCGTTGATGATGTCCTTGGAGACGAACTTGCCAACGATGTGTTCAAACGGAACCAGCAGGTTCTCGACAGTGCCTTCGTCGACGATCTTCTTGACGGCGCGCGGGGTGATCTTCTTGCCGGCTTCGGCAACGATCTCTCCGGTGTCGGCGTCCACCAGATCATAGGTCGGACGGGTGCCACGCACGCGCTCCGGGAAGAACTTGGTGACCCAGCCCTGGCCGCGACGGTAGGTGAAGTTCACCGTCTTGTAGTAGGCATCCATGATGCTTTCCTGATCCATGCCAAGGGCATAGAGCAGCGTCGTCACCGGCAGTTTGCGGCGGCGGTCGATGCGGGCGAAGACGATGTCCTTGGCGTCGAACTCGAAGTCCAGCCAGGAGCCGCGGTAGGGAATGATGCGGCAGGCGAACAGCAGTTTGCCCGAGGAGTGGGTCTTGCCCTTGTCGTGGTCAAAGAACACGCCCGGCGAACGGTGCATCTGGGACACGATCACGCGTTCGGTGCCGTTCACGATGAACGTCCCGTTCGGGGTCATCAGGGGCATGTCACCCATGAAGACGTCCTGTTCCTTGATGTCCTTGACGGATTTGTTTCCGGTATCTTCATCAATATCGAACACGATCAGACGCAGGGTCACCTTCAGCGGTGCGCTGTAGGTCATATCGCGCTGCATACATTCTTCGACGTCGTACTTCGGACGCTCCAGATCGTATTTGACGAATTCGAGAACTGCGGTCTCGTTGAAATCCTTGATCGGGAATACCGACTGGAAGACACCTTTGATGCCCTCACCGTCGGTGGGGTCGATCTGGTCTCCGGATTTCAGAAAGAGTTCGTAAGAGCTTTTCTGAACCTCGATGAGGTTCGGCATTTCGAGAACTTCGCGAATCTTACCGTAGTATTTGCGAAGTCGTTTCTGACCAAGGAAGGTCTGAGCCATGACAGAAGTCACCTTTCGTTTCTCATTCGGGGGCGATGCCGTCGGGCTCCGGCACCACGCCCTTTCGAGACAGGGGGTTAGGATCCATGCCTGGCCACCTTCCCAAGGGTGACCTCCCGATCCTTAAACCTCGCCTTAGACAAGGCTTTTGCTAAAGCCCTGTCTGAGACGGGTTCGGCTGAACGCGGGTCACCCCGCGTCCAGCCTTAAAAATCTTACACCCGGGAATATCCCGGAGCAGATTACTTGACTTCGACTTCTGCGCCAGCTGCTTCCAGCTTGGCTTTGACGTCTTCGGCTTCGTCTTTCGACACGCCTTCTTTGACAGCTTTGCCGCCAGCTTCAACGAGCTCTTTGGCTTCTTTGAGGCCCAGGCCAGTGATGGCGCGGACTTCTTTGATGACGTTGATTTTGGAAGCGCCGGCCGATTTCAGGATAACGTTGAATTCGGTTTGCTCTTCTTCAGCAGCGCCACCGGCATCTGCCGGGCCAGCCATCATGACGGCGCCACCGGCTGCGGGCTCGATGCCGTACTCGTCTTTCAGGATGGTTTTCAGTTCTTGTGCTTCGAGCAGCGTCAGGTTGACGATCTCTTCAGCCAGTTTCTTCAGATCAGCCATTGTACTGTTTCCGTATCTCTAGATGTGTTCCAACGATGGGGAGTTCAACCCTACGCCGGTCTCTGGGTTGCTTACGCGGCTGCCTTGTCTTCGATTGTAGACAAGATGGACGCGATGTTCGAAGCAGGAGCGCCAATGGCACCGGCAATGTTGGAAGCGGGTGCGCCGATGCAACCGACGATGGAAGCGATAAGCTCCTCACGCGACGGCATTTTCGACACGGCTTCAACACCGGCACGGTCCAGAGCGTTGTTACCCATTGCGCCGCCAAGAATTTCAAACTTCTTGTTTGTCTTGGCGAAATCCTCGGCCACCTTGGCTGCTGCCACGGGGTCTTCGGAATAGGTAATAACGGTCATGCCCGTCAGGAAATTAGCGATGCTTGCGCAGGGCTTGCCTTCCAGGGCGATCTTGGCGAGCCTGTTCTTGGCGACACGCACGGAACCACCTGCGTCGCGAGCGCGCGCACGTAGGTCCTGCATTTCGGCAACCGTGAGGCCGGTGTAGTGGGCAACCACAACAACGCCAGAGCTTTCGAAGATCTGGCCGAGTTCGTCGACCAATTTCTCTTTCTGGGCTCTATCCACAGTTTCACTCCAAGTAGGGAGGTTTGACCCTCCGGCTCAGTTTTGCCGGAACAAGAGTCCCGGCATTCGGGTCCATTTACGGGTCCGTCCAAGGTCACCCCGGGCGCCGCTTGCGCAAAACCCGAAGAAATCTGGTCTTTTCCCGTCTCAGGCAGGAATTATGAAGGCCGGAGCCCTCACCCACCGTCTCGGACGAATCGTCCGCCGCCGAAATCGCTCCCGGCAGCGTAACAGTCGCCGGTCTTAGACAATGACGAAGGGAATGTGAAGGGGAAAAGTGCGTCAGCGCCTGCCGCAAAAGAAAACGCCGGGAAGATCCCGGCGCTTTCAAAATATGGATGTTGGGAGCTTACTCAGCGAAACTAAGCGTCACAGCATCAGGGGCAGAGGCCGTTGTAGGCTCACCGGGATTAAAGCCATAGAATTCCACAAACGCCGACTGGAAATTGATGCCTGCAGGCGCTCCAGGCGCGACGACGACCGCACCACTAAAAGCCGCGGTCACAACGCCTGAACTTGCAAGCTGAGAACTCGTTGCGGTGCCCGTCGAATTCACCACGGAAGACCCGCCAGCAAAGGCAGGCGACACTGCAGCCAGCGACAGCGCGACGACGGCCGAGAAACGGACGATATTTTTCATCATGTCAGTACCCTTTAAAAACGTTGAGCTTGGTGAAGGTGATGCTCAGCAGCTGCTGGCGACGTTCCATGTGGTCAGTGATGTCGTTGACGCCATAGCTGATACCAACACCATCAAGACCAGGAATAGAAATACCGATACCCGCGTTCATCTGGTTTTCGGTGCCCGACACGGAAACGCCGAAGTACTTGTTGACCCCGATGCCAACACCGGCGAACACGCCGCTATCAACAAGCGACCTGCCAGGCGTGCGCAAAACGGCATCGGACCCGTAACCGACGGTCCACATGATCGGGTGCGTGATGCTGGGTCCCACGATCTGGGTCATCCCGGAGATCGTCGCATTCCAGCGCTCGTCTGCCAGCTTGGCATCCCCCCAGGCGGCCACGTTGGACACGGCGACCGAGCCGAAGATGGCACTGTTGGGTTGCAGCGACAGCGCGCGGGAGGCCTTGAAGGTCAGCGCACCCGAATCGAACATCGGGTCAGTCCCCGTGATGTTCACATCGACTTCCAGACCGATGGAGTCCGTCGGGCTCAGGAAGCCGGCACCGAAGGCAATGTCACCATCCATGTCATTGCCGGCAACGCCGCCGCGCGGATCCGATAGTGTGCCGCCGATAAACATCGCACCATGGGGCAGGATGAAGGCCGTATCCGCGCCGAACATCGTCACGTTGCCAATGTCGCGCGCAGAAGCCGTGTTCACGGCTGCGGTCATCACTGTCACGCCCGCCAGAACGGCCAGACCAGCCCTTTTCACACAATCGAACATGACAAGCATTTCTCCACTCTCATCAAAAGACTCACAAAAACGTTGCCGAATTTAGTAGCCTTGCAAGGTTTAAAAGCAAGGCGCATTCGCCTTTAGGTATTGACCCGCCAGACAACGACGACTTCGGGCAACAGTCAGGCAGCTACTATTTGGGCAACACCCTAAAATAGGCCTACCACGCTGCCAGAGAGACAAAAAAAAGGCGGAGTTTGCACTCCGCCTTTCAATTCACTGGATCTGAAAAAAATCAGTTGCCGGTGGCACTTTCGATCGCGACCGAAACGCCGGAACCCATGGTCGAGCTCAGCGAGACTTTTTTCATGTAGGAGCCTTTGGCGCCTGCCGGTTTCGCCTTGGAAACGGCATCCACGAACGCGCGGATGTTTTCGGCCAGCTTGGCGTCGTCGAAGGAGACTTTGCCAACGCCTGCGTGCACAACACCGGCTTTTTCAGCTTTGAACTGAACTTCGCCGCCTTTGGCCGCTTTCACGGCGTCAGCGACGTCCATGGTCACGGTGCCGACCTTGGGGTTCGGCATCAGGTTGCGCGGGCCCAGGATCTTGCCGAGACGACCGACGACGGGCATCATGTCCGGGGTGGCGATGCAACGATCGAAATCGATCTTGCCGCCCTGAATGGCTTCCATCAGGTCTTCTGCGCCGACGATGTCTGCGCCAGCTGCGGTGGCTTCATCAGCCTTCGCGCCACGGGCGAACACTGCGACGCGCACGTCTTTGCCGGTGCCGTTGGGCAGGCCGACAACGCCGCGGACCATCTGGTCTGCGTGACGCGGGTCAACGCCGAGGTTCATCGCGATCTCGATGGTCTCGTCGAACTTGACCTTCGAGTTGGCTTTGATCAGCGCGATGGCGTCTTCAACCGACAGATCTTCTTTGCCAGCGAAGGCTTCGCGGACGGCGCGGGTGCGTTTTCCGAACTTTGCCATCTTACTTAACCTCGATGCCCATGGAGCGGGCGGAGCCCAGGATGATCTGCATTGCGCCTTCGATGTCGTTGGCGTTCAGATCGCGCATTTTCGCTTCGGCGATTTCTTTCACCTGAGCGATGGTCACCGTACCAACGGTTTCCTTGCCCGGGAGTTTGGCGCCGGATTTCAGGCTTGCAGCCTTCTTGAGGTAATAAGACGCGGGGGGCGTCTTGATTTCCATCGTGAAGGATTTGTCCTGGTAGTAGGAAATCACGGTCGGGCACGGCGCGCCGGGCTCCATTTCCTGCGTCTTGGCGTTGAACGCCTTGCAGAATTCCATGATGTTGATGCCGCGTTGACCCAGGGCCGGGCCGACGGGCGGGGACGGGTTGGCCTGGCCTGCTTTAACTTGCAGCTTCAGGCTACCAATAAGTTTCTTGGCCATGTGGCCTCTCCTATTTTCAAGCGGCGGGAAAATCCCGCCTTACAACTGCCCCGAAGGGCATGCCGTGGTTCGGAGCCGCCGTAGCGCCCCCTCCCACGTCTCGAACATCACGTCTGTTTTGCAACCTGCGTGAATTCCAGCTCGACCGGGGTTTCCCGGCCAAAGATCGAAACCGACACCTTGAGGCGCTGGTTGTCTTCGTCGACTTCCTCGATCATGCCATCGAAGCCCTCGAAGGGGCCGTCGTTGACCTTGACGCGTTCGCCGATCTCGAAGTGAATGAGGGTGCGCGGGGCGTCTTCGCCTTCCTGAACGCGGTTCAGGATCTGGTTCACCTCGGCATCGCGCATCGGCATCGGGCGACCTTGCGGGCCCAGAAAACCGGTGACGCGGTTGATCGAGTTGATCAGGTGATAGCCCGCGTCGGACATCTCCATGTGCACCAGCACGTAACCGGGCATGAAGCGGCGTTCTGCCGTGACCTTCTTGCCGCGACGCACTTCGATCACTTCTTCGGTCGGCACGAGCACTTCGTCGATCTGGTCCTCAAGACCTTTTTCCTCGACGCTCTGCCGGATCTGCTCGGCGATCTTCTTCTCGAAGTTCGAGAGGACGCTGACCGAGTACCACCGCTTTGCCATGTCGTGTCGACCCTTTATTCCATCGCGACCGATCGGTCGAAATTCTGCTATGTCTGTCCAGCCCGGGCTGATCTGCCCAAATGCCGGACCCCCAATAGAAAATCGGCGCAGGGCTCGAATCGCCACGCGCCAAAATTGGGGAATTGGCTGTCAGATACAAACATGCGCCGGAAAGCGCAAGCCTTCCCCCCGACCCTGCGTGACCTCAGCCGAAGAAGCTGAGGATCGCCTGCAGACCCGAACGGATGCCGACATCGACGAGGGCAAAGAAAATAGCCGCCAGCGCAGACATGATGAGCACCATGATGGTGGTCAGCACAACCTCGCGGCGGGTCGGCCATGAGACCTTGCCAATCTCGGCACGGGTCTGCTGGATGAATTGCAGCGGGTTCGCCATGGGTAAAATCCTGTGTCGGTTCTACGTCGGTGTCAGGTAGGTATCGCGCCGGTACATCGACCGACGTTAGATCTGCGCCGACATACGGAAACCAGCGGGGTGTTTCAAGGCCGCATTCAATGCCCGCGCCACAGACATGAGCCCGCGGCGGCCCCGGAGAGGGCTTTGGCAGGTCATCATGTCATGAGATCCGGACTGGCAGGGGCTGAGGGACTCGAACCCACGACCCTCGGTTTTGGAGACCGATGCTCTACCAACTGAGCTAAACCCCTAGTCCGTAGCGCCCGGATACGGCAGCGGGCCATGAAGATCAAGAGGGCCCGCACCGCCTTTTGCCACTTTTCTCGCGTCGTCCGCACGCCGGGGGCAAATCCACCCCATCCCCCCTGCCGGGCAAGGACAAGGGCCCTGCCCGCCGGCTCAGTTCATCCAGCGAAAGACCCGCAGCACCACAACCTGAATGCAGAGAATACCGATCAGAATGGCGGAAAACACCCAGAAGGCATGCGGATCCCCCGCGCCGGGAATGCCGCCAACGTTGATCCCCAGCAGGCCGGTCAGAAAGCCCAGCGGCAGAAACACCCCCGACATGATGGAGATCAGGTACATGTGCCGGTTCAGCCGGTCCGACAGCTGGCCCTGCAATTCGTCGCGCAACACAGACAGATTGTCGCGCAGCTCATCCAGGTTTTCGGCCAGGCGGACCAGCTTGTCATGGGCCTCGTGCAGTTCGCGCAGATCCTGATCCGACAGCAGAGGGCTGCCCGATTCCAGCAGATCGTTGACCGCGTCGCGTTGCGGCGGGGCATGACGGCGCAACTCAACCACCGACAGGCGCAGAGCGACGATCTTGCGGCGCAGCTCGGAGCGGGGCGAATCGATCACCTCGGTCTCCAGAGCCTCAACGCTCTGGTCCAGCTCATGCACGAAGGGGGCGAATCGCGCGTTCAGGCGCGCCGCCAGCAGTGACAGGAACTCGCCCGCGGTCTCGGGACCTTCGCAGAGGGCGACTTCCTTCGCGATATCCTCAAGCGCGCGCACACGCTGGCGCGACAGGGTGACGATGCGATTGGCATCCGCCCAGACGCGCACGGCAACCATGTCCTCGCGGTCCATACCCTCGTTCATGTTGATGCCGCGCAGGATCACCAGCAGCCCGTCACCGATGACATTGGCCCGCTGGCGCGTCTCGGTCTGGGTCAGCGCCTCGGTCACTGTATGATCGAGGTAGTTGAGCTTCATCGACACCCAGTCAGGCGTTTCGGGATCGGCGGCGTCCAGATGTGCCCAGCACAGCGTCTCGGCCTCAAGCAGCTCCTCGATATCCCTGCCGCTCAGCAGTTGGCCGCGGCGATCACCGTTCAGGGCATAGGCAAATTGGCAGGGTTGAGTCATGGGGGGGCGTCCTGATCAGGGCAGGTTGGTCATCGCGAGGATAGAGCGGGGACACGGAAGTTCTAGCGAGAACTGGGCTTTAGCGCAGATCCGCGTCGGGAATGTAAAATGGCGAGGCCAGAGGCCCCGCCATTCGTTGTGTGGTGCATCCGCGGGCAATCTGCGACCGGGTGCCGCTTAAGTCACTTTCCCGTCGGGAAAGTGACCTCGCGCAGTGAAAGACTTTTCGCCGGGGCGAAAAGGTCTTTCTTACTTCAGGATTTTCGAGACGACGCCCGAACCGACAGTCCGGCCACCTTCACGGATAGCGAAGCGGAGCTTCTCTTCCATGGCGATCGGCGCGATCAGTTCGACTTCGAACTTCAGGTTGTCGCCGGGCATGACCATCTCGGTGCCCTCGGGCAGCTTGACGGTGCCGGTGACGTCCGTGGTGCGGAAGTAGAATTGCGGACGGTAGTTCGCAAAGAACGGCGTGTGACGGCCGCCTTCTTCTTTCGTCAGGATGTAGGCTTCGGCTTCAAACTCGGTGTGCGGCTTGACCGAACCGGGCTTGCAGAGCACTTGACCACGTTCCACGCCTTCACGGTCGATGCCGCGCAGCAGGGCGCCGATGTTGTCGCCAGCTTCACCGCGATCGAGCAGTTTGCGGAACATTTCAACGCCGGTGCAGGTGGTTTTACGGGTGTCGCGGATGCCGACGATTTCAAGTTCGTCGCCAACGTTCACGATGCCACGCTCAACACGGCCGGTCACAACAGTACCACGACCCGAGATCGAGAAAACGTCTTCGATCGGCATCAGGAACGGCTGGTCGATGGCACGTGCGGGCTGCGGGATGTAGTCGTCGACAGCCTGCATCAGAGCGCGGATCTTGTCCTCGCCGATGGCTTCGTCACGACCTTCAAGCGCGGCCAGAGCCGAACCCGAAACGATCGGGATATCGTCGCCCGGGTAGTCGTACATGCTCAGCAGTTCGCGGATTTCCATCTCGACGAGCTCAAGCAGCTCTTCGTCGTCGACTTGGTCCACTTTGTTCATGAAGACAACCATCGACGGGATGCCAACCTGACGACCGAGCAGGATGTGCTCGCGCGTTTGGGGCATCGGGCCGTCAGCTGCGTTCACAACCAGGATCGCGCCGTCCATCTGTGCGGCACCGGTGATCATGTTCTTCACATAGTCAGCGTGGCCGGGGCAGTCGACGTGTGCGTAGTGGCGTGCAGCGGTCTCGTATTCCACGTGTGCGGTCGAGATCGTGATGCCACGGGCTTTTTCTTCCGGTGCGCCATCGATCTGATCGTAGGCTTTGAATTCACCAAAGTATTTGGTGATCGCAGCGGTCAGCGTGGTTTTGCCGTGGTCAACGTGACCAATCGTGCCGATGTTGCAGTGCGGCTTGCCGCGCTCAAACTTACCTTTTCCCATCGTAAGGCGCCTCTGTGTTGGGGACCCCCCAAGGTATAGGGCGGGCCGATTTCGCTCCGGGGGGCATTTATTGAGTCTGTGGAGGAAAATCAAGCGGCACGTCGCGCAGCCCTGTGCAACAGGCGCTGCGATTGTTGCAGCTGCGCCAGTCTTTGCCGCCCCGCGACACAGATCCCGGCGCATCCTGGTGCAAAAGCACGCCGCGCCCGCATCGCAGAAACCGGCGATGCGCAGCCTAACCCCTTCGCGGAATGTCGAAAATCAGCTCAGCTTGGGTCTGAGGGCGGGGCCATGGGTTCGGGGAAGACCATGGCAGGCGCAGTGTCGCCCTTGGCCTTGGTCTTGGCCGCTGCGACCTCTTTGCTCTCGGCCGCGAGGACCTCAGGCATTTTCGCCCCGAACCACTCGCGGTTCTGCTGCATCCAGTTCTGAATCTCTTTCGCGGCGTTTCGCGTCAGGTTCTGCATCTGCTCTTCCGGCGACAGCGTCAGCCCCGAACCCATGATCGTCGTCTTGGAGAAACTTTCCAGCACGGTGATCTGATGCGGCTCCTCGTTCAGCTTCTTGCCAGCGGCGTCATCCCAGATGGTGACGTTGATGATCAGCGCCGATTTCGGCGAAAACAGCAGCGGAATGCCCGGGGTGGCCAGCATATAGCCCTCGACCGAGATCCCGAAGTGATAGAGCTGGCTGCCATCGTAGCGGCGGAAACGCTCCTCCACGGCGGCCTTCATCGCCTCCTCGAACTGTTCCGGCGTGGCTTCGCGCGACAACGGCCCCTTCTTCATCTTCTCGGCGACGACGACGTCATGGCCAAGACGGAACTGGCCGAGGTCCTTCATCGGCTCGCCGAGGTCGTCGGAATTGGTGCAGGCGCTCAGGAAGACCCCCGCGGCAAGGGCGACAAGAGACACGCGGATGGCAGAGCGGATGCGGAACATGAGACCCTCGGATGCGATGACAACCCACCTCGCATAGCGGATCGGCCCCGGCTTTACAATTCACCAGCGCATTCCCGCCAAACCTGCTGGGCGCATTGGCGAGGCTCCGCCTGCGCCCCCCCCCCGCAGTCTGTCTGCCACGGCCTCTGTCAGAACCCGTATGTCCGCGGCTCTTTTGAAATTCCCCGCGTCGCGCCTATATCGAAGCGAGAGCCGCGCGCAGTCCGCCGGCAACGGAGGCGCCATGCCCGACACCACCCTGCCAACGCCCGACACCAATGCCCTGCCCGTCCATGTCCCGCTGGTGACCGAGCCGCTGGGCCTCTTCGGCTCGCTCCGCGCCGCACGGCGCAACGTGCTGGAAATCCTGCCACATCTGGCGGTGACCCAACCCATCGTCTCGGGCAAGATGGGCATCCGCTGGCATATGGTGATGGACCCGCAGGCGATCCGCCACATCCTGCTCGAGGCGGTCGAGGATTACCCCAAATCCGATGTCACCAAGAACCTGCTGCGCCCGGCCATCGGCGAATCCCTGTTCATTGCAGAGGGCGCGCACTGGCGCTGGCAGCGACGCGCGGTCGCACCCGTCTTCTCACATCGCAACGTGACGGGCCTTGCGCCGGTGATGTCCATCGCAGCTGACCGCGCCTCCGCCCGCCTCGCTCAGGTCGGGCCAAAGGCAGTCGACATGGCCGATGAAATGGTGCGCGCCACCTTCGAGGTGATCTCCGACGTGACCTTCTCCGGCGGCAAGAGTTTTGACCGTGACGCCGTGCATCGCGCCATTGACGCCTATATTTCCGAGGCGGGCAAGGTCTCGCTGCTCGACATCCTCGGCATGCCGGACTGGATCCCACGCCCCGGCCGCCTGATGTCGGCGCGCACGCTGAAACAGATGAAGGCGATTGCAGACGACGCGATTTCCTCGCGCCGTGACCGCGCGCCAACCGACCTGCCGCCCGACCTGCTCGACCTGCTGCTCGGTGCCGAGGACCCTCAGTCCGAACGCAAGATGAGCGACGCCGAGCTGGCCGACAACCTGCTGACCTTCATCGTCGCGGGGCACGAGACAACGGCCCTCACACTTGGCTGGGCGCTCTACCTCTGCGCTTTCGACCCGAAGATCCAGGAAGCCGCGCGCGACGAAGCCCGCGCCCTGCTTCAGGGCCGCACCGCCACCGCCGAAGATGTCGCCAACCTGCCCCTGACGCGTCAGATCATCGACGAAACCCTGCGCCTCTACCCGCCCGCAGCCCTAGTATCGCGCACCGCTAAACGCGCTGACACCCTCTGTGGCCGCGAGGTGCGCGCAGGCGACACCGTGATGCTGCCGATCTACGCCCTGCACCGCAACGCATTGCTCTGGGACAATCCCGACAGCTTTGCCCCCGCGCGTTTCGCCGATCGCAAGAGCATCGAGCGCTACGCTTACCTGCCTTTCGGCGACGGCCCCCGCGTCTGCATCGGCGCCAGCTTCGCGCTGCAAGAGGCAGTGATCATCCTCGCCACGCTGCTGTCCAGGTTCCGCTTCACCGCCGTGCCGGGCAAATCCCCCAAACCCGTCATGATCCTGACCCTGCGCGCCGAAGGCGGCATCTGGCTGACCGTCGATCCCCTCGACTGACCCGCGGCCTCAGCGCGGACGCCTTATCGTTTCCCTGTTCCAAATATCCCCGCCGGAGGCTTCGGTCCGCAGGATCGAAAACGCCCCGGGCCATAGGCCCGGGGCGCGCTTCGCGGAGGATATTTTGAAACAGGGAAACGTCTCAGGTAAAGGTGTTGTCCCTCGGGAAGCCGCGGGGCGCCATGCGGCCCGTCCCAGCGCGTTTGCCGAGCCAATCCTCGAGGACCATCTCGGTCCGGGTGCGCCCGGCCGGGTCGTGCCAGCTCAGGCCGTCTGCCAGCACAAGTGTTGAGAGGTCAGACAGCCCTCCGTCCTTGTACTTTTGCAGGCGCACGCCCTTGCCGCGGGTCATCTCGGGCAGTTCTTCCAGCGGGAAGATCAGCACTTTGCGGTTCTCGCCCACAACGGCGACGTGATCGCCCCAGACCGGCTTGACCAGCAGCGCACGCACATCATCGCGCACGTTCAGGATCTGCTTGCCGGAGCGGGTTTGTGCCACCACATCGTCTTCGGGCACGATGAAGCCATCGCCCGCCGAGGAGGCGACGATCAGCCGCTCGCCGGGGCGGTGGATGCGCATCTCGACGATTTCAGTCTCGTTCGGCAGATCGACCATCAAGCGCAGCGGTTCGCCCATGCCGCGGCCGCCTGGCAGGTTGGCGGCCATCAGCGTGTAGAAGCGCCCGTTCGAGCCGAAGACCAGCAGCTTGTCCGTCGTCTCGGCGTGGAACGCAAAGCGGCCCTCGTCACCGTCCTTGAACTTCAGCGGCTGCGCGAGGTCGAGGTGGCCCTTCATCGCCCGGATCCAGCCCATTTTCGAGCAGACGACCGTCAGCGGCTCGCGGTCGATCATGGCTTCCAGCGGGACCTCCTCGGCCTCGGCGGCGGCTTCGATCAGGGTGCGGCGCGCGCCTCCGTAGTAGTCCTTGCCGAAGGCCTTGCGGGTCTCGCGCATCTGCTCGGCGATCCGCGTCCACTGCAGTTCGGGCGTGGTGAGCAGGTCGTCGAGGCCGGCGCGTTCTTCGATCAGGGCGTCGCGTTCGCGGATCAGCTCCATTTCCTCAAGCCGGCGCAAGCTGCGCAGGCGCATGTTGAGGATGGCTTCGGTCTGGATCTCGGTCAGCTCGCCGTCATCGCCCTGGCCCAGCGGCGAGACATAGCTTTTCTCGTCACGCGCCCGGCCCCGCTTCTTGGCCCATTCCTCGGCCATCAGCGCGGATTTGGGATCCTCGTCGTAGCGGATGATGTCGATCACCCGGTCGAGGTTGAGGAAGGCGGTGATGAAGCCTTCCAGCACTTCCAGCCGGTGGTCGATCTTTTCGAGACGATACTGCGAGCGGCGTTGCAACACGTCGCGGCGGTGATCGAGGAAGGCGCGCAGCACTTCCTTCATCGAGCAGACCTTGGGCGTCAGCCCGTCGATCAGCACGTTCATGTTCATCGAAAACCGCAGCTCCAGATCGCAGTTGCGATAGAGCAGGTTCATCAGCACGTCCGGATCGACGGTTTTCGAGCGCGGCTCAAGCACCAGCCGCACGTCTTCCGCGGATTCGTCGCGCACATCGGCCAGGATCGGCACCCGCTTGGTCTGGATCAGATCTGCAAGCCGTTCGACAAGCTTGGATTTCTGCACCTGATAGGGGATCTCGGTGACGACGATCTGCCAGAGACCGCGCGGCAGTTCTTCCTTTTCCCACTTGCAGCGCAGGCGGAAGCCGCCGCGCCCGGTGCGATAGGCCTGGGCGATGTTCTCCGGGCTTTCCACCAGCACGCCACCGGTCGGAAAATCCGGGCCGGGGACGAATTTCAGCAGCGAGTCATCGGGCGCATCCGGTGTCTTGATCAGATGCAGACAGGCGTTGCACAGTTCGACGATATTGTGCGGCGGGATGTTCGTCGCCATGCCGACCGCGATCCCGGAGGAACCGTTCGCCAGCAGGTTCGGAAACGCCGCAGGCAGCACCACGGGTTCCTGCAGCGTGCCATCGTAGTTGTCGCGGAAATCGACGGCGTTTTCCGTCAGACCTTCCATCATGGCATCGGCCACGACGGTCAGCCGCGCTTCGGTATAGCGCGAGGCAGCCGGGTTATCGCCGTCGATATTGCCGAAGTTACCCTGGCCGTCGACCAGCGGATAACGCACGTTGAAATCCTGCGCCAGTCGCGCCATCGCGTCATAGATCGCGGTATCGCCGTGCGGGTGATAGTTGCCCATCACGTCGCCCGAGATCTTGGAGCTTTTGCGGAAGCGCGAGTTCGGCCCCAGCTTCAGCTCTCGCATCGCATAGAGGATGCGGCGGTGCACCGGCTTCAGCCCGTCGCGGGCATCGGGCAGCGCACGGTGCATGATGGTGGACAGCGCATAGGTCAGGTACCGGTCGCCGATGGCACGGCGCAACGGTTCCGCAAGCACTTCATGCGCAATCTTCGGGCTGGCGTCGGCACCAGCTTTCGGGGCCTTTTTCGGGCCGGTCTTGGGATCTTCGGGGGTATCGCTCATGACGCGGTGATAGCCGCAGGTCGGGCCACGGTAAAGCCGTCAGTTTCGCTGTAGCTTGCGGCCTCTGGTGCGCGCCTGTTTCAGCGGCATCCCCAAGCCGACCTGGGGTCGCCCCAAAAGACAATGCACGATCTGTTCACGTTTTCGGGAACCTTTCGGCGGTCCGGTGGTTGACCCTACGAGACCATTGGAGGCCTGTTATGTTCAAGTTCATGTCCGCGACCACCCTTCTGCTTGCCGGTGTTTTCTTTCAGGCGAGCGGCGGCTTCGACTTCCAGCCGCGCTCGGCCGAGGCTGACACCTCCGAGACGGGGGCCAAGACCACCGCTGAGCTGGCGGACGCTGCACCCGGTGCCGGTATCGGTGCGACGCAGACCCCCGGCAACATGATTGCCGCGAACATGGCCAAGACACAGTCCGCGACCAGCCTGCCCGGATACCCCGATGCGGTCGTGACTCTGGCCTCCATGCCCGTCGCCGACAAGAGCGCGCAGATCGACCCCTCCGTCTCTGCGCTCCCGCTGGCAAAGATCTCCCAGGTCGCGTCCAAGACCCCCTCTTCGACCCTGCCCGCAGGGGCTGAGCGCCGCGCTATTGCCGCCGCCGCCCTTCAGGCGGCCGCCGATGTGCGAGCCGTTGCAGGCAGCCACGTCAATCTGCGCCAAGGCCCCGGCACCAGCTTCGGCGTCGTCGATCAGCTGGGTCAGGGCGAGACGGTCGAGGTGATCGGACAGGAACGCAGCTGGCTGAAACTGCGCGTCGCCGAAACCGGGCGGATCGGCTGGATGGCTGATTTTCTGGTCACTGCCGCCGCGAACTGATCGCCGCCAATTTGATGCCCGACAATTGATACCCAAGGAAGCCTCCCCTTCCCGAACGCGCCCCTGACCGGGCGCGTTTTTTGTTGCGGCGCGGCTGCCCCTTGCCCTGCCGTCTCGGTCACGGCATCACTTCGGGCATGAAAACAATCCTGATCACCGGCTGCTCCAGCGGCATCGGACGTGACGCGGCTCTCGGCCTCAAGGCCCATGGCTGGCGCGTTTTCGCCAGCGTGCGCCGCCCCGCCGACATGGCCCGCCTTGCGGACGAGGGGCTAGAGGCGCTGCACCTCGATTACGCCGACCAGAGCAGCATCGAGGCTGCCGTCGCCCATGTTCTGAGCGCGACCGGCGGGCGTCTTGATGCCGTGTTCAACAACGGCGCCTTCGCCATTCCCGGCCCGCTGGAGGATATCCCCCGCGACGCCATGCGCGCGCAGTTCGAGGTCAATCTCCTCGGCCCGCACGCCCTGACACGCGCCGTCATCCCGGCGATGCGACGGCAGGGGCATGGGCGAATCGTCAATTGTTCCTCGGTGCTTGGGCTGGTCGCGGCGCCGTGGCGCGGGCCCTATAACGCCAGCAAATTCGCGCTGGAGGGGATGACCGATACCCTGCGGGTCGAGCTCGCGGGAACAGGCATTCACCCGATCCTGATCGAGCCAGGCCCGATCCGCACCGACTTCCGCAAGAACGCCATCGCCGCCTTTGAGCATTGGGTGGACTGGGAGGCCTCCGAACGGGCGCAGGACTATCGCGACTGGCTGCTCGACAAGCTCTACAAGCGCGGGGCTTCGGCGGGCAAACCCGACCGCTTCGAGCTGGGTCCGGAGGCGGTGACCGCCAAGCTGATCCGCGCGCTGGAGGATCCCCGGCCAAAGGCCCGCTACATGGTGACGACGCCGACCTATAGCGCCGCCGTGATCCGCCGCCTGCTGCCCGCGCGCCTGATCGACCGGCTGGTGCGCAACGCCTGAAGGCGCGCCCGGTGAGCCCGCCGCCCCCCTGCGGCGGTTTTTCCTGTTCGCTTTTGGCCCCGTCCCCTCTAGATGGGGAAGAGGCACCCGCCAGCCGAAAAGGCCACTATCCTGTGACCGACCGGGGCCAAAAGGAGCTGACCCATGGGACGTGATCCTGTCTTCCTCGCCGCTGCCGCTGCCGTGCTGCTGGTGGCGCTGATCCTGGCACTGGGGATCGGCAATTTCGCCAAGGGCGGCGATGCCAAGAAATCCAACAAACTGATGCAATGGCGGATCATCGCGCAGTTCGGGGCGGTCGTTCTGATCGTGCTGTTCGTGCTGATCCGCAGAGGGGGCTGACATGGTCGTTCTGTCGAAAATCTATACACGCACCGGCGACGCCGGGGATACCGCATTGGGCGATGGCAGCCGGGTGCCGAAACCCTCCGACCGGGTCGAGGCCTATGGCACCGTGGATGAAACCAACGCCACCGTCGGGCTGGCCCGGCTGCACGCGGAGGGCGAAATGGACGCGGCGCTGGCCCGTATCCAGAACGACCTGTTCGACCTCGGCGCGGATCTGTGTCGCCCGGGGATGGAAAAGGACGCCGTGGCCGAATACCCGCCGCTGCGCATGATCGCCGCGCAGGTCGACCGGCTGGAGGCCGAGATCGACGTGATGAACGCCGATCTGAAACCGCTGCGCAGTTTCGTGCTGCCCGGTGGTTCGGCTTTGGCGGCGCATCTGCATCTGTGCCGCACCGTCAGCCGCCGCGCCGAGCGTCTGTCGGTCGCGCTGATGCTGGACGAGGGCTGCAATCCGCTGGCGGTGAAGTACCTCAACCGGCTGAGCGACTGGTTCTTTGTCGCCTCGCGCGCAGCCAATGACGGCGGCGCGGGGGATGTGCTCTGGGTGCCGGGCGCCAATCGCTGAAGGCGGCGCGGGCTGCGGGCTTGGAGGGGGCTCTGCCCCCGGCCTGCGGCCTCCCCCGAAGTATTTCTGGCAAGATGACGGGTGGCGCGGGGTCTGCAGAGGTGTGGCGTCGCGCTTCAGATCATGGCGGGCAGGACCAGGTCGGGGGGGCGGTGGCCGTCGGCGAAGGTCTTGATGTTGATCAGGACTTTCTCGCCCATCTCGATGCGGCCCTCGATCGTTGCGGAGGCCATGTGCGGCAGCAGCACGACGTTCTTGAGCTCGCGCAGGCGCGGGTTGGCATCGCGGCCGTAGCGGAAGACGTCGAGGCCGGCGCCGGCGATTTCGCCCGCGCGCAGCATCCGCGTCAGCGCATTTTCATCAATGACATCGCCCCGGGAGGTGTTGACGATCACCGCTTCGGGCTTGAGCAGCTTGAGCCGGCGGGCGTTCAGCAGGTGGAAGGTCGAGGGGGTGTGCGGGCAGTTCACCGAGATCACGTCCATCCGCGCCACCATCTGGTCGAGGCTTTCCCAGTAACGCGCCGAGAGTTCTGATTCGGTTTCCTCGCGCAGGCGGCGGCGGTTGTGGTAGTGGACCTGCATGCCGAAGGCGCGCGCCCGGCGGGCCACCGCCTGCCCGATCCGCCCCATGCCGAGGATGCCGATCCGCTTGCCGGTGATGCGGCTGCCGAGCATGGAATTGGGGCTCCAGCCGGTCCATTCATCCGCCTGCATCATCGCGAGGCCTTCGGGGACCCGGCGCAGCAGTGCCAGGATCAGCGCGATGGTCATGTCGGCGGTGTCTTCGGTCACCACGTCCGGCGTGTTGCACACCAGAATGCCGCGCTGGCGCGCTGTGGCGACGTCGATGTGGTCGACCCCGGCGCCGTAGTTGGCGATCAGGCGCAGCTGTTCGCCGGCCTGGCTGAGCAGCGACTGGTCGATCACGTCCCGCAGATTGGGCACCAGCACATCGGCGTGACGCACCGCTTCGACCAGTTCCTCGCGCGTCATGGGGCGGTCTTCGGGGCCCAGGGTGACGTCGAACAGCTCGCTCAGACGGGCCTCGACCCGCTCCGGCAGGCGTCGCGTTACAACAACACTCAGGCGTTGAGATGGCATAGATTTCCTCCGGCGGCTTCCCAATCAGGCGCTTTGGGGGCAAGGTGGCGCAAAGTGACCGGGGGCACAAGAACTCTGGCGCTGATGAGGCAAGAACAGGCGACGACAATGAGCCCTTGGCGAATGAGCGCGATTGCGCTGTCCATATCCCTATTCTCGGTCGCAGGCTTTCTGGTGGCAGAAGAGCTGCCCGGCGAGGAAAGCCCCGATATCCCGTCCGAATTCTCAGACTCCGACGCGGTGCCCGATACCCCTGTGCTGATGGCCCCCGAGGACACCCGCGCCGCCGCCAGTGCGATCCCCGGCGTGCTGCCCGCCCCCCTGCCCGACCCAGAGCAGAGCAACGGCTCTGGCCCCGTGCTGGGCCCTGTCACCAATCTGCCGCTGCCGCGGTTTCTGTCGATGAAGACCGAACGCACCAATGTGCGCCGGGGCCCCAGCAAGACGCATCGAATCGACTGGGAGTTCCTGCGCCGTGGCATGCCGGTCGAGGTGGTCGCCGAATATGGCCACTGGCGGCGGATCCGCGATCATGATGGCATGGGCGGCTGGGTGCATTATGCGCTGATCTCGGGGCATCGCACGGTGCTTGTCGAACAGGACATGCTGGAGCTGCGGTTCCGTCCCGACAGCGATTCCCGCATCACCGCGAAGCTCGAAGCCGGGGTGATTGCCGATCTCGATGAATGCACGCTCGACTGGTGCAAGGTTTCCGTCGCCGGCTACAAAGGCTGGGCTCCGAAAACCGCGCTCTGGGGTGTCATGGCCGACGAGATCCGCGAGTAAGCCGCGACACGGCCTCGGTTTCTCTTATTTTCAACGGTTGCGGCGCGGCCCTGCCCCCTGTGGTGAGCCCGCGGAGAAGCGGACGGAAAAATTAGCTTTCGATGTCGTGCATTTTTCCGTGCGAAAGGGGTTGAACACGCGGCAAGTCCAGAGTAATCAGCGCTCCAAGTTGGGATGTAGCCAAGTGGTAAGGCAACTGTTTTTGGTACAGTGTACCGTAGGTTCGAATCCTACCATCCCAGCCAACTCACTCAAGAAATATTGCGATATCAGATACTTCAGGTTCTTGCCTGCGGTGGTTTGAGGTACAGGTTACACAAGCGTTTACACGCAAGGTGACACACGGGGTGACACAGCCTCGTCGCCCGGCCCGGTAAACGTCGCACCTGACCGAAGAGATGACTGAGCTACGGAGCAGTCGTCATGATCACGATCCCCTACCTGTGCGCGCGGGCGGGACGGTTTTACTTTCGTCGCCGCATTCCGGGGTTATCCACATCTCATATGCCCCTCATGGTCTCCTTGGGGACGACGGACCGCTCCGGGGCACTTAAGATATGTGTGCAACTCACAGCACGCATGGACCGGATGCTCGACGAGAACCTACATAAGACATTGCCCTCCACGGAGGTGGCGGCCTTCTTCAAGGCCGAGCTGCGCCGTTGCGTGGATGCCGTGTCACAGGTTCGGATGATCGAGCGGATGGATGGCAGCCTGACCGCCGAGAAGACGCGTCGGAATCAGCTGGAGACGATCGTGCTGCGCGGCATGGTCGAGGATGGTTTGCGCGAAGAGATGGCGCCCGAGCGCCTGAAGACGCTTGCCCCCAACGACCAGATTACTGCCATCGAAATCCAGAGCACGTTGTTCCGAGAGTTCCTGTCACCTGCTTTCAATCGCGAGGTTCAGGCCCGCGCCACCGCGAGGAGCGATCTGTCCCAGCTTGATGTGCTGCATCTTCGCTGGGCGGCCGTCGAGGCACGTATGGCAGCGCATGAAGCAGCGGAGGCCGTTCCCCTGCACGCGGGTGATGAGGCGAAGGAGGCAGCCGTGTCCTTGCTGCGCAGCCTGATGCAGAAGGCCGCCGCCGGCATCACCCCTCCCGCGCCTGTGCCGGTACCGACCGAGCCCGAAGGCCCCGCCCCCGAAGTACAGACGCCAATCGCAATGCCCGCCCCGGTCCCCCCGGCCCAGGCGCGCCCGACACTGACGCCCGGCGTCGCGTTGATCGAAGGCAGGATGACAGGCGTGTCGATCCTTGCCCAGATCAACGCAGCACGCGCACAACCGCAGGACGATAGCTTTGACGGCTTCGCAGAGTCGGTCGAGATCGAACGCACCTACGGCGACGACATCGCAGGTACGGCCGTTCGGATGACCTGGCGCATCAAAGGCAATCAGAACACGCGGGACCAGAAGCTGACCTCGGTCGCCCTCTTCATGTACCTCACCGGCGTGCAGCGCATGTCCGAGATCCGCCAGCACCATCTGGACCGCTTTGCAAAACTGATCAAGCAGCGGATGCCCACGAAATACTGGCGCAGGGAGGAAGACCGCCACCTGACCAGCCAAGAGACCATCACACATGCCACGCGCCTTGGCCTGCCCTGTGGTTTTGCGCCAAATACGATCGAACGCCATATCAATGCGATCGCCAGCCTGATCCATCACGCCAGAACAGAAGGCAACGTCGGCACCTTCGTTCCGAACCTGCGCGGCTTGGTTCCTGAAGAAACCCGTGCCCCAAGCGAGATGCGCGCCGTTCCCACCCTGGACGATCTGAGAACACTCTTCAGCCACACCCTCTGGCAGGGCTGCAAGTCACGCGGGCGGCGGCATGTGCCCGGGAAAGTGGTTCTCAGGGATCATCACTACTGGATCAACCTGCTGCTGGCCTACACGGGCGCACGGCGCAGCGAGATCGCCGGATTGCTGGTCGGTGATCTTGGGGAAGAGGGCGGGATTCCCTATGTCCATATTCGGCCCAACCACATGCGCGGCCTGAAGACTTTGGCCAGCACGCGGCGCGTCCCCCTGCACCCGCATGTCATCGAGCTCGGCTTTGCAGAGTTCGTCAGCAAGTGCCGTAAGCGGAACTTGGTCGCCCTTTTCCCCGAGGCGCTTCCAAAGGATCGCCGTCGCCTGGCCCATTCCACCAAGGGCGGTGAAGTCCTCTACGACAAGAAGTTCGCAGACAGTCTGGACTACCCGCTGCGCAGGAGTTTCGAGCTGAGTCTCAATGGTAACCCGCGCGGGCTGTCCTGTCATGGGTTCCGACACTACGTGAACGACCATCTTGTGACCTTGCGGCAGGAAGATGGCACCACCCAAGTCGTTTCCGAAATGGATAGGATGGACCTGCTGGGGCACACGCCATTGGGGGTGAACCTGACCACCTACCGGCGTCCGGAACAGCCCCTCGGGCCGCTCTACGCCGCTGTCAGGACGTTGCCGCGCCTTTTCTGAGGGGGCACCTGCCAACACAAGCCCGTCGACGCCTCTGGGCTGAAAACAGCAGGCAAACGTTTATCCCTGCTCGCACCCGCGCCGAGGCGCTTATCCAGAAGGACGGCGGGCCGTTCATGCGGCGTTTGCAGCCTTTTCACGGCGACTATTTCCCGCTTCGAAATGTTCGAAACGACTATCTTCTGCACGACGATGAGCGCCACAAGAACATGGGCGGTATGTCGGAGCGGGGCGAACGTCGCACCGAAGCGCCCTCGTCAGCATGGCCCCTCCTACCAAACGCCCAACACAGCGCCCCTAAAAACCCGGACCTTCGTCCCGCTTCTGGCGGATCTCTTCGGCTTCCTGCCGGGCGTCGGCGGGCAGATCGTCCCGTTTGAGCCATCTCGTCACACGGGTCATCAGCTGATCCACGAAAGCCATCCGATCCACAAGCGCCGCCCGCAAGTCGAGGTGCTGGCGCATCACCTGCGCGAGGCGCTTGCGCATGGGCAGCGAGGCACGGAGCATGGGAGTCGGGTCCTGCAGAGTAAGGCGACCGTCTGTGTGCCCCACCGTGTTCTCGGCCAGCTCTCGCGTCACGGCCTCCAGTGCGGCGGCGTCACAGCGGGCTTGTGCCTCCTGCGTCTCCAGTGTGGCAGCGCGATCAAGGAGTAGGGCATCTGCGGCCTCTTGTGTGGACTGGCGGGCATCCTGCTCTTTCTGGATCTGAATGATTGCATCGGTCCGGCGCTGGTTGCGTGCTTCGCCTTCCTGCACTGCTTTTTCCGCAACCTTTAGTGCCACAACGCGCTTCTTAAGGCGCTCGGTATAGGTCGCCAGGCGCTTTTCTTCCTTGGCTGTGCGCTCTGCCATCGCGATCAGCTTCGCGACCCGGGCCTTATCCTTTTCAAGCGCGATCGACAGGCGCATCACTTCATCGGACAGCTCGGCCAAGCTCGCCTCCTTCGCGGCGATCTCTTTCGGCAAATCCCTGTGAAGCTGCTTGACGGATCGGTTCAATGTCGCCGCGTAATCCGCCCCGGCCGCCAGTCGATCGTATTTTTTGGTCCCGCGTTCAATTCCCGGACAATGGGTCCCCATGATCTCGGCAGTCAGGTCCTGCAGTTCGGACATCACGCCAGCCAGAGCAATCTTGCTGACCGGGATACCCGTCTTGGAATAGGCGCGCAGTTCGAAATGGGCGTGGAGCGTCACTTCATCACAATGCACCAAAAGTGCCTCGAGCTGGGTATCCAACCGGTCGGCCACAGCCCGGGCGAGCGACTGGAACGCCGCATCCTGTGCATCCGGGGACAAGGCCTCGAAGAGCAAGGCAGCTTCCTGACCAAAGGTGATGATCCCTGCGGTGACAATGCCTGCGTTGGACTTCAGCGCCCTCTGCGCGCCACGCTCCCGGCGCACAGTTTCGATCTCCTCACGGATCAGCGGCAAGGGCCGGGGCTGAAGCAACACACGGTTCAGATGTGTCCGCTCCCCCTGCACGTAATTCGGCTGGACCCCCTTGCGGAAATCATGGCGACGCTGGCCATAGGCGCGGCTCATCGAGCGCGACTTCAGCCTGAGAGAAGCCGCGCGCGGGTTGGCATCAGCGCCGGTATCTGAGAGCCACAAATCCTTCATGTCACTAGGATCGCCCCGTCCCGTGAAAGTCCCTAGCGGCCTTTTCTTCTCCCCTCGCCTAATCTGCCTTATTCTTGCTTTTCCCGAGAACGCGTGGTGGAGCGGCGTAACGCTCACCAGTTACGGGACGGCCCCGTGACAACGGCTGTGACGGCTCTAGTCTCACGATGGCTGTCAAAGGATCGACCCGGATTCAGGAATTATGACGATCAAGAAACCGATCAGGGCAATCATTACGCTTCGGCGCTACGCTTGAACCTACTAGCCATAACCTGCGGTTTTGTCTCTCCGGCGAAGGGTGCTTCGCCCCTTTCGAAACCCTGACGAAGAAGGCGCTGCCCTCTTTCGAAACACCTGCCAGAGGGACGCGCCGCTCCCTCTGGACACCCTTGGCCGGAATTACCCCGGACCCGATCAGCCCCCCTTTTCCAGCTGTGCGACGCTCGCCCCCATCCCTTGGGTCCGCGCCTCGATACCGCGTCATAGGTCGCGTCACGGAGAAACCGTCATATCCCGTATCTCTGTTTTCTGACGTCATATCATGCACTCGTGTCTTGCCAGATACAAACTGATCGGACATCTATGCCGGCATGTTGAAGCGATACCTGCTCACAATGTTCCTGGCGCTGGCCGGTTCCATGGTCGCGATCTCTCCGGTCGCAGCCATGGCTATGGCTGGAGACATGCTCTGTGAACAGCGGGCAGCACTGCAGGACAAGCAGGATCGACAGCCTCTCGTGGCCACGCATGCGGACCATATGAAGGCCGACGTCGAAAGTACCTCTCATGCGGGGCATGCGAAACAGGACAGGACTTCGGACACGCAGGCGTTGGTGTGCTGCGACCATGCGTGCCTTTTCGAGGCCTCTACGCCATCGTTTGACCTTGTCACCGCAGGGTCCAGCTCCAGGGCAATTCATGCCTGGGCGTCGGATGATCTGACCGAGCTGAACCACCCGAACGGACTGCGCCGACCTCCGAAGGCCTGATCGACATGTCGTAGGGCGCTGTAAGGCGCCTGCACTGCCGATCCCTTCCGGAGTTATTCCATGAAAATCCTGTTTGCGGCCGCCGTGCCGCTGGCGCTTGCGGGCTGTGCGCAGCCCTATGCGCCGCCTGTTGCAACACCGCTCACCCGCGCGGCCGATCCCTCCACGTCGCGCGCTGCACGACCCGGTCCGGGCGTCGCAAACACCCTGCGCACCATTGCCGAGCCAGAAGACTGGCGACGGCTGAACGACGCACAAGCGCCGGGAGGCTCCTCATGATCTGGGGTTTGAAGATGACCGCAGCAGCACTCCCCCTTGCTTTGGCGGCCTGTGCTGACACGGGGCTGGTGCAAAAGGCCTCGGCCCCACGTGCGGGGTACTCTCTGGTATCCAGTGGCACGCAGCAGGCCACCGGCGCTGTCGGCGTCTGGGCGCAATCGGCGGCAGAGGTGGCAGCCAACGAGACCAAGGCGCGCGCTCTGGTGCATGGCAAGACCATCGGGCCGGACACTGCCGTTCAGGTGGCGCTGATGAACAATCGGGGACTTCAGGCTGCCTACGGCGATCTTGGCCTTTCAGCGGCCGATCTATGGGAGGTCGCGCGTGGTCCCGTGCCGACCTTTGGCGTCACCATCTCGGGTATCGGCGAGGTCGGGCTGGCGCGCTCTCTGGAGGCATCAGTGACCGGGGCGATCCTGGAGGCGGCGACGGCGAAGCCGCGCCGGAATATTGCCGAGACGCGATTCCGGCAGGCCCAGTTCGCAGCGCTTGGCTCCACTATCGCACTGGCTACCGAGACCCGGCAGGCCTGGGTCGACACCGTTGCTGCCTTCGAGGCGGCCGCGTTGATCGGGCGGGCGCAGGACACCGCGGATGCGGCGTCTGAACTTGCCGTGGAACTGGGCCGCACCGGGGCAATGAGCCGTTCGGATCAGGCGCGCGAACATGCCTTTACGGCCGAACTGGCTGCTGAGCGCGCTGACGCGAAGCTTGAGGCGCAACTGGCGAAAGAAAAGCTGACCCGGCTGATGGGGCTTTGGGGCGCGGATATCGACTATTACGTGCCAAACCAACTGCCGGGCCTGCCAGGGCGCAGGCCGGGGCGGTCGGATGTGGAACGGCTGACATTGGAGCACCGCACCGACCTTGCCATCGGTCGGCTTGAACTTGAGGCCGTCGCACAGGAGTACCGCCTTTCCGGACAAACGCGCATGCTGTCAGACGTGTCTATCGTCGCAGGCGCGACGGCGGAAAGATCGGGCTCTCCCTCGAGCCGGACAACCGAGGTGTCGCCGGTGCTGGAGGTCACGTTCGAAATCCCGATCTACGACACCGGCTCTCTGATCGCGCGCAGGGGCGAAATTGAATACATGCGCGCCGCGAACGACCTTGCTCAAAAGGCCGTAAACGCAAGGTCAGAGGCCCGGTCTGCTCATGCTGCGGTCACTGGGAAGTACAACGTCGCAAAGCATTGGCGCGATGCTGTCCTGCCGCTGCGCCGTATCATCGATGAAGACGCGCTGAGGTCCTACAACGGCATGTTGATCTCGACCTTTGATTTGATCACCGACGCCCGCGAAGGGCTTGAGGCCCAACTCAGCACAGCCGAGGCCAAGGCCGACTACTGGCGCGCCGAGGCCGACATGACTGCCGCCATCTGGGGCGGCTCCAACGGAGGATCCCGCGAATGAACCGCAGACAGCTTCTGACCGCAGGCGCCGGGCTGGTGATGGCCTCCGCCGCGACAGCACAGACCCGTTTTCGCGATCTGCCCGATGCGGCGACATACGACAGCCCGGACACCATGGTGCCCCCGCGACCCGGATCAGGGCCGGATTACAACCCTGTCGTAACCCTCAACGGCTGGTCCCTGCCTTGGCGCATGAACGGCAACGTCAAGGAATTCCACCTTGTGGCCGAGCCGGTCGAACGGATCATGGCGAACGGCATGATGGCGCGTCTCTGGGGCTACAACGGCCAGTCCACCGGCCCGACGATCGAGGCGGTGGAGGGAGAGCGAGTTCGGATCTATGTCACCAACCGCCTGCCAGAACATACCACGGTGCATTGGCACGGCATGATCCTTCCATCAGGGATGGACGGCGTCGGCGGGCTGAGCCACCCCGCGATCCCACCGGGCAAGACCTATGTCTACGAGTTCGACCTGATCAAGTCGGGCACCTTCATGTATCACCCTCATGCGGATGAGATGGTGCAGATGGCCATGGGGATGATGGGCCTGTTCATCGTGCATCCGCGCGACCCTGCCTTCATGCCGGTGGACCGGGACTTTGCCTTTCTGCTGGCGGCCTACGACATCGACCCGGGCACCTATATCCCCCGCGTAGCCACCATGACCGAGTTCAACATGTGGACATGGAACAGCCGTGTGTTTCCCGACATCGACCCTTTGGTCGTGTCCAAGGGCGACCGGGTACGGGTGCGTTGCGGCAATCTGACGATGACCAACCACCCGATCCACATGCACGGCTACGACTTCGAGGTCACCTGCACCGATGGCGGCTGGGTGCGCCCCGAGGCCCGCTGGCCCGAGGTCAGCATCGACATCCCGGTCGGGGCGATGCGCGCCTATGAGTTCACCGCCGATCATGAGGGCGACTGGGCCATTCATTGCCACAAGGCGCATCACACCATGAACGCCATGGGTCACGACCTGCCAACGTTCATCGGGGCGGACAAGAAGAAGCTCGCCCAGATGATCCGCCGCCAGACCCCCGGCTATATGCCCATGGGCACCGCCGGCATGGCGGACATGGCTGAAATGTCGATGGAGCTGCCCGACAACACTGTGCCGATGATGTCGGGTTGGGGTCCGTATGGCCCGCTGGAAATGGGCGGCATGTTCTCGGTCGTGAAGGTCCGGGACGGCATTGCCGACAACGATTATTCCGACCCCGGCTGGTATGAAAACCCGCCCGGAACGCAGGCGTGGGAGTGGACAGGCGAACTTCCCGATCACGCCCGCAACGATAGCCCCGACACCATCCTCACCCCGCGCAGCCATCTTCACAAAGGCTGACTATCGCCGGAGCGCCTAGGCGCTCCCCCTAGTACCTTGAAAGGACATCCTGAATGAAAACCCTGATTGCCCTCGCTTTCGCCCTTTTTGCCGCCACCGCTCACGCCGAAGGCACCCATTCCGCCGACCATGGCGACATGCAGATGAGCCATGGCACAATCACCAAGATCGACACCAAGTGGAACAAGCTGACAATCGATCATGGCCCGCTCGAAAATCTCGGAATGGATGCTATGACAATGGTCTTCGAAGTCACTGACCCCGTGATGATCGAAGGCCTCGCCGAAGGCCAGGAGGTCGATTTTGTTGCCGACCGCGTGAAGGGCAAGCTGACCGTGACGGAGATAATGACCGAGTAACGCCAAGGTAGCGGCTTAGCGAGCTACCTGTTCTGCGAAGGGGCGCGTCGATATTTTCGGCGCGCCTTTGGCTTTCGCCTGATCACAACGCACTTGATGCAGATCAGCGCGCCAGCCTCTGAGCGGGGGCAGTATCGTCAGGACAGACCTCAAACACCGGAGAGTATTATGAAACGTATTGCACTGCTGTTGGCCATAATGGCCCAACCTGCCCTGGCCGATACGGATGGCTACGGCCATATGATGGACGGCGGATATGGATACGGAATGGGCATGATGTTTGGTCCGGTGCTCTGGCTGATTGTCCTTGGGCTAATCGTTGCCGGGGTGATCTGGTTCGTCCGTCGGATGGACGGCCACCATGCGCACGGTGCAGCGTCAAGCGCGCGTTCGGAACTCGACCTCCGCTTCGCCCGTGGCGAGATCGAAGCGGAGGACTATGCCGCACGCAAGGCGCTGCTGACGACCTGAAGGTTTTGAAGGCACGAGGAAATATTCAGGATCGTCGCGCCTGCGTTTTTATCGTGGTTCCTCGACGCCATGCGTGCGTTGACGCTGAACCTCTTGCGCGCGGTCTGGCCAGGTCGACCAGACACACGCCAGAAGGTCGCACACTGCGCTGAGGGCTGCTTCTTCCAGAGCCACTACGCGACATGCGCAGCGAATGGCTTTCATAGAGGGTGCCGCTGCTTCCAGATCGCGCGCCCGGAAGCGGCGGTCCGTTTGGGCTCCGGGCGCGGCACAAACCTACGATATGCCAGCACGCTTCATTTGCGGAACGTCGTGTGACAGGCGCTGCAGGCCTTGCCGATCTGCTGCATGGCCGGACCGAGATCGCCGACCGTCAGCACTTGGCCCGCGAGGCTTCCTGTGACCTGCTCCAAGTCATTGGCGCGTGCGGCGAAGGTTTCGAACTGATCCCAGATTATCGGCAGCGCTTCGGACTTGGGGTCTATCGCCTCAGTTTCGAAAAGGCTGGGGATATACGACGCCTCTTCCGACATTTTTGCCAGAGCTGCGTTGGCGGCGGCAGAGTCGAATGCGGTCTCTCCCTTGGCCATGCTCCCGACGACTTTCATCTGCTTTGCAAGTTCCGACATCCCTATCATGCGATTCATGACGTCCGGGTCCTTGACCCCACCATGTGCGAGGGCGGCGGTTCCAGCCGCAATGAAACCAAGTGCGATATATTTCTTCATTTTTAGATCCTTAGTGGGTGCGGCCGCGAAGGCGACTTTGGTTCATATTGTCTTGCAGGGTCTGCGACCCCGGTCCTCGTGCCACACGAGGCATGGCGTTCTAATTAATCCCGTTGACGCGCTGAAGTTGGCGCACATAGGCGATGATATTGCCGACATCACTACGGGTCAGCCCGGATTGGGCCGGCATGTCTCCGAACTGCCAGTGATGTGCCCGGACGCCGTTCTGTACGGCCATCTGGAAAGCGATGTCGGCGTGGTGGTTTGGCTCGTAGATCTTGTGCACCAGCGGCGGGCCAAAGCCCATTTTGCCCGTCGCGTTCTGCCCATGGCACTCGGCACAGGTGGCGTCGAAGGCGCGCTGACCCATCTTTGCCTCGGGTGAGAGGTCGGCGGGCAGGGTGATAGCCACCAGCGGCTCCCCCTGAACAGGTGAGTCCGCTACAGTCTGCTCGGAGGGTTTTGTGACGTAGTAGGCACCGCCCATAACGGCAATAGCCGCTACCAAGGCGGGAATGATCTTGTTCATAATGGTTGTCCTGAAAAACTCGGCGTCATGGCCGTGAATGCATCGTGGACGCGGAGTTGCCCGCGACCCGGTTTCGAATGCAGTCAGGCTCGCGGTGGAGGCAGGTCCCTAGCGACAACCTCGGACCCGGGCGCCGCTTGGCTCCTCGGGCGCAAATTCAGCTTTGCCGCTGGAAACGAAATGACCAGGCCAGCACTGTCGGAAAAGCCAGCAAGCGCCGGGCCGCAGACTGCGCCCTGGTGGCAATCGTGGGTCATCTTGTGATCGACCGATCCTTCGGCGTCTATGTCCATGCAGTTCGGACAGTCGCCTGACATAGGCACGCTCTGCGCCGTTTCATGCGCCTGTGCCGACCCGGGCGCAAAGACCCAGGTGGCCGCGACCAGCGCGATGACAAAAAGGAGATGCCGCACGAAACGCCCCGAGATGCGCCTCATTTATGCGTTGTGGCCAACAGAGACATCAGGCTGAGTTACCGAAGGAGCAAACGCGCTACCCGGCTTTCGAGGGCGTGAGCTTAGAGGGGTGGTGAAGAGACGGCGTAGAAGTCGAAGCATCGGTTTACGTCCTCTTCGTGTTTTGAGTGAGAACTTTGCCTTGAATCCTCTCTAACGGCAAGCTTCTCTGTCAGTCGGGCGGTCCGCAGGATCATTGGGCTCTGCGCTAAGTGGCCTAGCGTCCGCTTCCTTGAATTTGGCCTCTCTCACAGGCAGCATAGCTACCGCTGCACCAGGCACGAAGGTCGCGAAAGGGCTGGCTGCGACCTGCTGTGTTCGTCACAGAAGCGGCTTTGGATGCTCGCCTTGGCGCTGCGCCGCCGCAAGTCCGGTCTGAGCCCAGAATAAAAGATGCTGCGCCATCAAGATATGTCTGGTTTTTGGGTCTGCTGTGGCGAAATCGTAATTTCTACCTAACTGTTCGAGGCCCGCGAATGAGCCACGAGCGCATTTGCATGTCCGTGACCGAGCCCATGTTCAGACTTAAGCCAAGCAACTGTCTCCATGTGCTTCTCTTCGGGTCTGGCTGAGATCAGGTCGAGCCAATGCTGAACCGGCTTGCCGTAAGTCTTCTCGATAGAGGGGAAATAGGACGCGGGGCCTTTAACCTTGTCTTCCATGAAATGGTTCCTCTTAAGTCGATACACTCTATCGCAGAATACCGGAACACACGGCAAAGCCACAACCGTCTAGTTGGGAGATGTCCCATAGTGGAGCAAGCGCAGCAACCAATGCGCCAAATAGCTTCGCTAGAACCAAACTTATCGACGCCTTTCTATTTACGAAAGCCGACATTGGCAAAATCGCAGCGAAAGTCCCCATTGTCCGCTCACCTGACCTCGCTGCCGTGTGCGGCGAAGGTCCGGCCTTCGCCCTCTCTTCTTAATGCCGCAATCTACATAAACGGCAGCTTTGGTTGATCGCGCTTTGGATCCCCTCAGGCCGGGCGACCGCGGTATGGCGCTATGCCGATTGATCCGCTCCGGTGCCCGCAGGCAGGTAGCTCAGGCACATCGTGGCGAGGCCACATCTCTTAGCAGACTTGCTTCGCGGGACGGCGTATTGCTCTTGACGATGATGCGGGTCATACGCAGCAGCGCGACCCGCACTACAAGGACAACTTCATTCAAGTTGGAACCCGATTGAAATGTCGCATCCTGTAAAATCAATGCGGCTCAGATCTGGTCTTTAGCGGACCAGAAAACAAATCGTCCAAGTCCTACCCTGCAGTCTTCCCTTTAGTCTCCAACAGTGATGAGCACCCCCGTGAAGCAATCCGTAAGTGACCTAAGAGTTGATTTCGTTAAGGGGGCCGTTGCACATCGGCTCAGGTTCGGTGGGGGTCGCGGCCAGCCGCTTGCGAAGGCCATGGGCCTGCGTGGGGGAAATACCCCGGTCATCATTGATGCTACTGCCGGTCTGGGTCGAGACTCCTTTCTGCTGGCCTCGCTCGGAGCTCGGGTCACAATGATCGAGCGGTCCGAAACTATGCACTTCTTGCTGGCTGAAGGCATGGCTCGTGCGGCCAAGGAAGGTGGGGAACTGCGCGATATCATTGGCCGGATGTCGCTACTGAGGGGAGACGCAAAGGATTTGCTACCCCAAATCCCCGCAGAAGCGATCCTGATTGATCCGATGCATCCTGCTCGCAGTGGATCTGCCCTAGTGAAGCTCGATTTGCGGCAAGTCCGCGAGATAGTGGGAAACGATGACGATGCCGCGGACCTCGTCAGAACTGCCCTTCAGCATGACGCCAAAAGAGTTGTTCTGAAGTGGCCATTGAAAGCTCATGCCATAGAGGGGGTGAGGCCCTGTACCCACCGGATTGTTGGAAAAACCACCAGATACGATGTTTTCATGAAAAGCCAATCTTCCCATGGGTGTCAGAGGTCGGATGACTTTGACTATCACGTTACCAACTGACCCAATTTGGAAAACCGGACCTTCGCGCAGATCGCAGTCAACGACAGGAAAGTCCGCTCACCGGACCCTCACGCAGTGCGCCGCGCAGGTCCGGTCCGAGCCCAATTTTGCCCTTCGATGACATCGAAAGCATTCTGGACAAAGACGGGGCCTCGTGGTCGTCTGGAATTCCTATCAGTCCGGAGATTGCCATGCGGAAAGTTGCGCTTGTCACGGGCGGCGCCAGAGGGATTGGTTTAGCCATCGCACTGAACCTTGTGCGGGACCATGACCTTGCTGTGACGTGGTTGAACACACCGCCGGCCGCTTTGCCTGATGGGGCGCTGGCGGTTCGGGCGGACCTGACAGACAAAGACGCTGCCCCCAGGATCGTGGCGGAAATCATAGATCGGTTCGGGCGTCTCGACGTGATTGTCAATAATGCCGGATTGATCTCTCCTTCCCGAAATGACGTGTTCGATGCGGATGGTTTGGGTCGGATGCTGAATGTGAATGTCTTAGCAGCCCATTCACTTCTGGTCGCCGCTTTGCCTCATCTTAAGGCAGGAGCATCCATCGTAAACATTTCGTCGGTCAATGCGGTTTTGCCGCCCAAAGGTGCTGCGATCTATGGAGCCAGCAAGGCTGCGATCAACCTTTGGACAAAAGGTATGGCGAAGGAACTTGGGCCCAGCCAAATCCGGGTGAATGCTGTGGCACCCGGTGCGGTGAATATTCCAGAAGCGCCGCGGCCGGATGAGCTCGTGAAACTTTTTGCCGATGAGACAGCTTTGGGCCGTATCGCCTCCCCCGACAATATCGCAAGAGCAGTCCGGTTCTTGGCCGGGGATGACGCCTCGTTTATCACAGGTGAAGTCCTCACCGTTTCCGGCGGCTATCGCCTATAAGATCAACCGGCCGCAAAGTCCGCGCAGCAGCCGCTCGGGTTAATTTTGATGCTTCAATTACATTACGCTACGACTTTCGGTCGCGGCATCCGAAGGTAAGCATGGTGGGAGCTGGTAGCGCAGCGGAGCTTGCAGCACCTTGGCCAAACGCACTTTCCTATCACTGCTAACCCGTTCCAAATTGGGCTTTTTTCTCCAATTCAGCGCGCACGAAAACAACTGTTATCATACCGGTCAACGTGTCTTCGCCCAGATTTTCGGATAGCCCCCCCCTATGCGGCGGATCACCCAGGGCAGTGCCCGATCCTCCGCCACGGCGGCAGCCCCCACCACTGGGGGCCACCCGCTCGCGATCAGCGTGCCGCGTCTTTCCATGGCGTGCGAGGTGGCATCGCCTCCGTCACCACATAGGACGTCAGCCCACCGTAGATCCGGAAGGTGTCCCGCAGCTCCAGCAGAGCACCCCACCAGCCGAGATATTCCCTGCGCAGAGCAGCCGCATCGCCCGGATGGTTCTGGATGGTGATCGGGCAGTATTTGACCTCGACCTCGCGGAGTTTGCCCCGGCTCATGTAGCTGAGCATCCCGGCGCTTTCGGTCTGCGCGAAGGTGCCGTGCTTGGTGGTGCGCCACTCGCAGGGCACGACGCGGGTCTTCTCGGGGATGTGCCAGCTGGGCACCTGCCCTGCCCTTGCAAGCTCTCCGATGCGCATCGCCATGCGTTGGCCGCCGTGGCCCTCGGGCAGGACCGCCAGCGCGTCAGCGACAGCGTCGGCGTCCGGGTGCGGCTCAGATGTGCCACCGCCATCGACACGGCAGCCAAGCTCTGCCTGGCGCATCAGGATGTGCTCCATGCCGTAGCCCTTGAGCGCGCCTTGCGGGCGGTGCTGGGTGCCCTGCTCGAAGTCGATGCGCACCTTCTCGCGCTGGAAGGCCCATTCGATCAGCTGGAGGATCGAGACCTCGCGCATGTCGTGGCTGCGCCGTGTCGCCCGGATCGGCATCTGCATCGTCATGCCACTTCTCCCCGCTTGGCGTCGACCAGGGCCATGGCCCGCGCTTCGGATTGTTCGAACTCGGCGAGCCAGCCGCGATCAATGATATCGACAGCGAGGTTGTGGCTCAGCCGTTCGCGGATCCGCGTCACGCGGCTCTGATCTTCTGCGCCCTTGGAGGCGACACGGCGCTTCTCGGCCTCGCCCTGCGGGGGTCTGTTCTTCTCCAGCCAGAACCGGAACTCGGCGACAAGGCGGCCGCCGTCCAGAGCCTGCTGCCCCGCAACGCTGCCGAACCAGCTGGCAATGCCCGGCATCTCGCTAAGCGGGCGCGGCTGGGCGATCTGGGCATAGGCGATGAAGGTCGCGTGATCCGGCCAGAAGTTCCGAGCACTGCCCTGACCCTTGGTCCGCAGCACAGGCAGCATCCGCAGCTGCAGGCGGTCATCGGCCATGTAGGCCAGGTCATCCGCAATGCGGTCCAGCTTTCGCTGGCCGTCCTCGGCGCTGACCGCCTTGGGAAAGCGAAAGCCGAGCTCGGCCATCGGTGTCAGCAGCAGGCGACGCACCCGGTCGCGCTTGGTTTCGATCTTGAGATCCTCGGTCATGGCCAGCGCCTCCATTCTCAGAAAATACCCGACGTCTGAAGCTCGAGCGGCGTCAGCAGGTCTGCGGCGATGATGTGGTTCAAGACGTAGCGGGGAAGCTCGGCGAAGGCTTCGGAGCGACCCCCTCGAAAGCTGCGCACAGCGTCCTCGGCCCGCTTGCGAACCATCGGATTTTGAGAGAGCTCGCGCGCACCCTCGCGCCCCTTATGGTTCTTATATGGTTTATCCTTATTATAGGGATGGCTCATATCTGAGCCAGAAGAGCTACAATTCTGAGCCTTTTCGCGGGCCTTTGATGGCTCATTTCTGCGCGATTTCGGAGGGGTCGAGCCACCTCCTTTCAGCGGCGCAATCCGGGGCCGCGTCAGGAAGCCGAAGCGACTTTGCCGCCCCTTGCCGCGCCCGGAATCGCGCACGATCCAGCAGGCCGCTTCAAGCTCTGCCAGAGCCCGCTTCACGGTCGCCGCTGAGGCCCCGACGGCCGAGGTGAGGTGGCTGAACAGCGGATCACAGCGCGCCGTAAGATGGTGCGCGAAATCCAGCGCCAGGGCATGCGCCACCAGCCGGGCCATCGGGCTGAGCCTGCCCGGACCGCCATCGCGGCGCACGCCCTTCAGCCAGTGCCAGCGCTGGCGCTCCCAGTCGGCGGGGGCGATCAGCAGGTAGCCCTCGGGGACCGTGAAGCCGTCTTCCGGCTCCGGTTCTGTCGCGGCGTCTTTCGTCATGGCTGTAGTGTTCATGGTGTCCTCCGGGCAGCCCAATTGCGTCGACGGGCCAAGGCCGCATCAACTCCGCGCACTCCGCGCGGCGAGTTTCATGGTGTGAGATCAGCCGCTTGAGCGGCCCCCACAGTGCTCTGTGCGCTCAGCCCCTAGCGGGGGCGGCGCCCGGCACCTGGCGGCGCAAGAGCCCGCTTCGGGGGCGTGGTCCATCTCTGCACTCATGCCGCCTGCCCCCGGATGGCTGCCGGGATATTGAGCCCCAGCCGGTCACGCCGCAGCCTCACCGCGTCCTTGTGACACCCCGCCAACCGGGCGATCTCGGTCAGGCCGCGCTCCCCATCCACGAAGGTCAGGATCTTGCGCGTGATATCGTCGTCATTGCCCGAGGCGGTCTTTTGGCGCGGCGCTGGCTTGGCACGCGCCACCTCGATCCCGTACTCGCGTGCCACACGCTGGATGCGCTCGCGGCTGGTGTGGCGCAGCAGGGAGATTTCTCCGATGCTCAAACCGTCGCGGATATCGAGAGAGATCTCGCGATCCTTCATCCGATCCTCGGGGCTGCGGACGTTGCGCAGGGTCATCGTCCGATAGCCGCCAGCGAAGACCTCGTTGCGCGTGATGATCCGCTGGGTTTTCGGATCCCAGACATAGTCGGGATCCATCCCGCTGACGCCCGTTGGGACGCGACGCGCTTCCTCGGGAATCCGCGCCAGAGCCTCGTCGATCAAACGGCGCTCTTCTTCGGTCAGGATGTCCATGCCGGCACCTCCAAAATCTGGCCCCGCGTCATTGCGCGCGCGTCTGTGCTGGCACCACGGAGACGCCCGCCTTCTGCAGCAGAGCCGCGCGGAAGTTCATCGCGGCGCAAACCATCTGGTCCAGCTCGACCACCTGCGCCATCGCCTCTTTCGGGGTGTAATCGTTCGGGTTCTCCGAACTCGGCGAATGCGCTTCGCCATGGCGCTGCAACACGTCCGAGAAATCGCGCGTGATCTGGTGGATGTCCGAGGCCAGCCGCCCCTCGACCTCCAGCGGATGGAACACCCCGCCGCCAAGCGCCGCAAAGTGCTGAGCGATCGGCACGGCAGCCTTTGGCGAGATCCGCCCGAGCCGGTCAAGGTAGTTCACACCCAACCCGCCGGGGCGCTGTTCGGACAACTCGGTGCCGTGGGACAACGTCGACACCCCGACGCCGAGGTCATTGGCGACGGCCTCTAGGCCGCCGCCCGCTCGCATCGAGGACTGGACCGCCGACTGGATCGACGCAGGGCGCACATTACGCATGGGGAAACTCTCCTGACGGTTTCGCGGGACAGATGAAGCCCATTCGGGCAGAACGGAGCTCAAAGCGGACGGTGAAAGGGTAAGAAAGAGGTGGGTATGCTCGCGACTCTGTATCGTGTCTCGGGCAGCACGGCAGCGCGGAGAAAAGGCCGAATGAATGCGTCATACGACGTCACACTCCTCACCTACACACGCGGAACGAAGAGGGGCAGCGAAGCCGAACAAATCCGGCGAGGGAGAAACGCAGCCCAGCTCGGTAACGAAATCCCGAAAGGCAAAGTAAAACTTCGCTCGCAGGACGTTTGCCATCATGTCGCTGTGCAACGTCGCCGCAGCCAATCCAACTCTCAGGGCCATGTGTCGAAAACCGCCCATAGTTCTCAGCATCTCACGAACATTTTCTGTCATGAATAACGCCAATAATCCGATAATATCGGATATGCAAGCTTTTCGATCCGAGATCTTCGGTTTGATGGACTTCCGGGGTATGAGTTACCTCATGAAAAGAGCCCCAATTTCCAACGATCCGGAAGCGCGAGAACGTCTTGCTCGTACTGGCGATACCTCTGATGAAGCCATCTCTCGCCGCCTTAAGGCGGCCGAGAAGGTCAGTGGTATGGCGCAGAAGGAAATAGCAGCACACTTGGGCCTCTCACCGACCACACTCAACTCTCAGGTGCTTTCCGGTCGACCTTCAGTTAAGCTAATGCGCTATTTTTACAGGTCTTTTAGGATCGATTTCAATTTCATCCTGCACGGTGATCTGCCTCAGCTTCCTTCGAATGTTCAGATGGAGCTGTTAGCTGCTCTTGGTGAACGAGAGCCGTCCTGAAGTCACCTATCCAATTAACATTAAGACCCAGACGTCGCAAAGCGTGGAGAATCGCTAGCACCATCCTACTTGCTCTTCGTTCATGGTTTGATCCCCGCAGGACTGTTTGGTGACAAGACTTCGCTTCAAATAGGCTATCTGATATTATCGGATTTACTTGTTGCCTATCCGATTTTTTCGGATTACGAAAGGTTCCCATCGACCTGATGGAGATCCACATGCATCCCCCTACCCTCACCGACTACTACGCCCACATCTGCACCACCAACTTGATCGCGCGCTCCCCAGCCGCCAGAGCGGCAAACTGGGCATCCGCCAAGGCCGCCCGTGGACAAGAGATCGACCCCGAGCGCCTCGCCCGCCTGACGCCGCTGCACGATCAAACCAGCGCCGCCCGTGGGCGTACCCTCGGCCAAGCCATGCCAGCCGTCGGCACCGTCGCAGAACAGATCCAGCCGCATTGCCAGCGCACCCAGCAGCGCCTCGCCGAGATCATCGCGCGGCGGACGAGCGGAGGCCCAGCATGACCCTTGATGCCCTGCACAACCGCTTGGCCGCATTCCTGACCAACCTCGAATGCCTCGATACCGCCGGTCAGCGCGACGCGTTGGTCAGCGAGATCGTGGAGACCGGGGGTCGCTATGACGCGCCGCCCGAAACGCCTCACGCGCTCCACCTGTTCGAGATCAGCCTGCATGGCATCAGCGCCTCCGGGCGCGACGAGGCCGACGCCTTCCGCGCCTGGAAGCGGACCGCGCACAAGATCACCTTCGAAGGCGCATCAGCCGAGGCGTAAGCCCCGGCGCTTCTTCCATCCATCATTTTCAACCAGCGCACTTCAGCGCTGACGGCCGCATGTCCTGCTGGCCGATGGGGATCCCTATGTCCGGCCACCCGATCAGCACGACATCGACAACATCGTCACTATGGCAGCGGACGCTGAACGCCCTTGCCCGCCGCTCGGTCCGCTCGCAGCGCATCCTCATCGTGCTGGCCAGCCTGATGCTGTTCTACGGCACTGGCTTCGCAGTTTGGCGGCTCATCGTGAGTCCGCTGCTGTCCGCGATTGTCGGGGCGCAGACATGACCCGCACAGCCAGACGCCCCGCCTTCGCGGATTTGCCCGCCGGGACGCAGGCGGCCTTGCTCTTTAAGGATTCGCGCTTCCAGCGTTTCGCCGCGCAGCAATGCGGCTACAGCGTCAGCTTTTTCACCGAGGACGTCACCTCTGCTTGGTTGCGGGATCAGTGCAACATTCTCAGCCGGGCCGACCTGCACAGCGACGTGCAGGCCCTCGTCAGGTTCAACATCCTGATCACCGAGTTCGACGTCTGGACCGGCAAGATCGCAGCCCCGCGCTAGGAGCCGTCATGTCCGAAGCACCCGCCCCCACCTGGCTCAAGGTTGCTGCCATCGGCGCGGTTGTCGCCATAGCAGCGTGGGCCGCTGCTGAAGCGCCCACCGTCTACGGCCCAGCCAACGCCGCAGGCCAGCGCGATGCCTGCGCCAAGCTCGATTGCGCCATTTACCCCGCACCAAAGGGACACCCCATGTCTGACCACCCCACCGGCAAGACGCCGATGAAAGAGACCGAGGCCGACAAGGCCGTCCGCGATAGCGCCTTCCGCGTCACTGGCGCCGAGTTGCGCGCTTTCATCGAACGCATAGAGCGGCTGGCGGCCGAGAAGAAAGACCTCGCCGACCAGCAAAAGGAGGTCTTCGCCGAAGCCAAAGGCCGCGGCTACGACACCAAGATCATCCGGCGCGTCATCGCCCTGCGCAAGCGCGAGCCCGACGACATCGCCGAGGAAGAGGCGGTGCTGGAGATGTACAAAGAAGCCCTGGGGATGGCCTGATGGATGGCTCCGACCTCTTCGGCATTCTGGCGGACCCCTCACCTGTCCCGGTGTACTCCGATCCCCGCCCGCTGATCGTCGACAGCTTCGCGGGCGGCGGCGGGGCCAGCACTGGCATAGAGCTTGCCCTTGGGCGCAGTCCCGACATCGCCATCAACCACAACGCCGCCGCGCTGGCGCTGCATGCCGCGAACCACCCTGACACCCTGCACCTCTCCGAGAACGTCTTCCGGGTCGATCCTCTGGATCACATGCAAGGCCGTCACATCGGGCTGATGTGGTTCAGCCCCGACTGCAAGCACTTCTCCAAGGCCAAGGGCGGCAAGCCGGTCGAGCGCAACATCCGCGACCTCGCCTGGATCATTCCGGGGTGGATCGACCGCCTGCAGCGCAAGGGTGGCCGGGTCGATGTCGTGATCATGGAAAACGTCGAGGAGTGGAAGGACTGGGGGCCGCTGGTGGAAACGCCGTGCGGGTTGATGCCCTGCCCTGACCGGCGTGGCGAGACCTTTCGGGCGTGGCAAAAGGAGATCCGACGCCTCGGCGGCAAGATGCAGACGCGCGAGCTGCGTGGTTGTGACTACGGCGCCCCGACCATCCGCAAGCGTCTGTTTGTCATCATCCGCTTTGACGGCAAGCCCATCGTCTGGCCCGCGCCGACGCACGGCGCGCCCGACAGCGCCGAGGTGATGTCAGGTCAGCTGCAACCATGGCGTGCGGCGGCTGAGTGCATCGACTGGTCGCTGCCATGTCCCTCGATCTTCGACAGCAGTGCCGAGGTCATGGCGAAGCATGGCCTGCGGGCCAAGCGCCCTCTGGCTGCCAACACGCTGGCCCGCATCGCGCGCGGCATGAAACGCTATGTGCTGGACGCCGAGCGCCCCTTCCTGGTCAACCTCACCCACGGCGGGCGGATCGAAGATCTCGCCGAGCCCCTGCGCACCATTACCGGAGCGCATCGGGGCGAAAAGGCCCTCGTGGTCCCCAGTCTGACCCGGTTCAACGGCGGCGCCACAGGATCCGACCTGCGCGCCCCGGCGCCGACGATCACCGCCAACAGCTGGATCAAACGCCCCGGCGGCGCGGCCCCGCTGGGTCTGCTTGCGCCGTCGCTCATGTCGCTCAAGGGCACAGCCCGGCGCGACAGCGCGGTCACGGCCCCGCATCCGACCGTTCTGGCCGGCGGCGGTCACAGCGCGCTGATCGCACCGGTGCTGACCTATGCCCAGCACGGCGGCGCCTGCCGCCCGGCGACCCTGCCCCATTCCACAATCTGTGCGAGCCGCAAGGATCAGAACGCCGTCATCATCCCTACGCTGGCTCAGCAGCCCGTGGCATCCTTCTTCGCCAAATACTACGGCACCGGAGACGGCGCCCGGACCAACGCGCCCTGCCACACGATCACCGTCAAGGATCGCATGGCGCATGTTCAGGCGGCTTTGCAGGTGCCGCCGTTCACCGAAGCCCACGCGCCCCGCGCCCACGCCGTGGCCGAGTTCCTCCGGGCCCATGGCGTCTGGGACGGCGGCGATGTCGTCACTATGGAGATCGATGGCGCCACCTACGTCATCACCGATATCGGCCTGCGCATGCTCACCCCGCGCGAGCTGTTCAACGCCCAAGGCTTTCCGCCAGACTACGTGATCGACGGCCACTGGCAGGAAACCGACGGGGCTTGGGAGTTCCGGCCCTTCACCAAAGACGTCCAGGTCAGCTGCTGCGGGAACAGCGTGTGCCCGCCCCTCGCCGAGGCACTGGTCAGGGCGAACTGCGCCGAGCTCTCTGAAGCTGCAAAAGTACCAGCAACGCAGAAGACGGTAGTTGAAGGCCTGAATCGACACTGGTCAAATTTGATCACTTAGCTTTCAGCCGTGCGCTCCAGCACGAAATCTCGGCCTCACGCGTGACTAAATGTCGGAGATCACCATTTACATCCATCGACGTGGCTAAGATAGCTGTCCTTAGTAACGCCTGGCGCGAAAGGCAGAGGTGCTCAGGTAGCTGCCGTTCCGCCCGGGGGCGCTACGACCAGCATGTTCGACACTTCCGGCGCAGAGCCGCCATTCGTGCAAGACGCCGCGCATGACCGGTTGCAGCCCTTTCGCGACCTTCTTGCCTGGCGCAGCGATAGCTATGCTGCTGCCGTGAGATCCCAAGACCAACTTCCCAAAAGCTGATGCTCGGCGCGTTGACGCGGCGCTAGGTGATGCTGCAGGCTGCTTGACCGGCAGAGATGCTCAGGAAGCGGACCTCGCAAATTTGTTGCCGGGCCGAGCGTAAGTGGAGTGAACGGCCCTGATCTGCCGTTCATGAAATACTCTAAATACGTCGATGCGGCGCGCCATAGCTGCCATTCGCTGCCTGCGAAAAAAACTGATACCAGTCTATTCAAAAAAATAGCTTCCAAAGGGCTCATTTAGACGCTTTAGTTGCCAGCGAAATTAAGTCCGATCCTTGTCACCGCCCCTCCAAGACGTTGGACAAGATTTTGTGCATACTCGTACCTAAGCTGGTAACTAACCTCAGTAGAGTGGCTGACCATGCCGAGCTCGTTAGAGTTTCGGTTCACTTCAGAACGGCATATCGTGAATTTAAAGCCGTCGTGAAAGATGCCTTTGTTCTCGGCATAGAAAACCTCCGTCTCCGGCATGGCATCCGGACTCACAACAATCGAGAAGACTGATATGCCATGTTCAGAATTAAAGAATAAGAACTGATTGCTTTGAACGTTCTTGGGCATCTTGTTCGAATTTTTCGAATGCAGCTTGATTGCGCTAAATCTAAGTCTATCTCCGTGCAGCTGGATATTATTATTGGAAATTTGAGCAGGGACAGTGTCGCACAACGGTGAGACACAAATCCAGGTTTCCCCGGCGGCTTCGAAAACATGACCCGTCTGGATATGCCACCCAGACACGTCCTCGCTACAAGTTAGGGCATTATGGAACAATTGAGCCTTCTGAAGTTGTTCCATTTTAGAGAGATCAACTTGGTAATGACTCTTGACAATAGAAATGTTGTCCGCTTCCAGATCTTGTCTTTGAGACGCAACAAGCCTCTCAGCAAAAGCTCGAACCCCTGGAAGCACTTCAGCGACCATGGCCTCAATGTGCCGTCTGACTGTACCGTCTATGGCCGATTTTCGCTCTAATTCATTGGAAAGCAGCAAATCTTTAAACCAAAGTGCGGATGAATGATTGTCGGCAAGGGCACGATCTTGCATTTCGACACCTTGATTTTCGATATCAGCTGACATCTTAGCCAATAAAAGACGCGAGGGTCTCGGCTTCCAGTCAGCTAGCGCTGCGCGTAAAGCATCCAGCAGCGGCCTCTTTGCCTTCTTGTCTGAAAATGTGATGAAGCCACGATCAGATCGAATCCACTTCACATTGCCTGAATCGCGGAAACTAGATACTCCACAGCTTCCAACGCTCATCTGGTCAGCTATTTTCTCCTGATAGGATAGGATTGCAGACATTGCGATACTGATCCAATATTTTTTTGGCAACCCTGAATCTGCAAAGAGTTTAGACAGCGCCGCAAACTCAGATTTTCCCGACATCACGTGAGAAATATTTTTACAATCTTGTACCACCGAAATAAATTGTCGAAACCCCACAGCCTTCCTCAAGCCATCCGAAAAACTATCTGGGATGTCATTTTTTTCGTATGCTTCCTCGACCCTAGCGCTGGCTTCTTCCGAAAGGGCTGGCAAACAATCCCTCTCTAGCAGCCCAATTAAAAAATTTTCAAATACCTCGTTAAGATCTTTATTGGTATTGACGATGATTAGATTGAAGTGATCGCTAGCAAAGAGTTTGCGCGCAATCCGAAGGGAGCGTGTATGGTCTTCAACATTCTCGGGATCAAGTTGGTAGTCCAAAACTAACAAATCAGTCTGATGGAGGTGGGCCGCACCCTCAACTTCTTGATCGTCAGTAAGGTTCTGGGCGTCGTGAATGTCGAGTATGTACTTCTTCTCTTTGGAACGAAATTCGCTGACTACCTCCAGTACCTGTCGGGGGTTTTTTACCCAGCCTTTTTGGCTATCAGTCTTTGTAACTTTACCTTCACCCTCGACATTAGAATTCAAAACCTCTTCGATCGTGGGATAGTCATCATCAACAATTACAACCGACCGGATTGGATCAATAAATGCATCTTCAATGAAGCTCTCGAATCCCTCAGCCATTTTTAAATTCAGCCCCATTCAAGTCTATAACAAAGTTTGCGCCCGCAAGTAGCTGGTTGCTATCGTCTCGGGCATACGAAATAGAGTGCCCGCCAGAGACCAGATTAGCTTTAGCGAGGTAAAGTCCGACACCCCTTCCCCCTTGAATTTTTCTTGTGAAAAAGAGTTTGAAGAGGTTTTCGATATCTTCAGTTGCTACACCCGGCCCGCTATCGGCGACAACGATTTTCTCAGAATTAACGTCAAATAAAATTGTGCGCTCGGCACTTCGGCTGGTACCAACCCAGTAGATGCTGTTGTTCACCAAGTTGATAAACACAGGGAATAACCTCGAAGGTTGATCAAAGACTCTGAAGCCACGAAAGATTTCAGTGGCCCGAAAGTCGATCTGGTTTTTCTTAAAGCTTGGGGCGAAAAAATCATGAATATAATCTTGAATCTCAGCGCCAGTAATCCATCTCTCAATCTTGATTCCGGATAATCTGAGTGGTGAAAGATAGCGAAGTTGATCCGTCAATCCTTCGTAGCCAAGTGTTATATCTCGAACTGCCTTTGTTTGCGAAAGTTCAGAAGGAAGCGCCCGAAGGCCAGAGGCAATGATATCATCAAAGTCTTGCAAGTCATGTCCGGTGATCTCCACCGCTATGCCGAGTTGCGCTAGGCTGTTGAGCCTCTCGAGCTCAACTCTTGCTTCCGCGAGTTCCTCCATGCCGTGTGTAGCAAGGTGCTCAAGATCAATACTCTCTTTCAGCCCTTCAAGAGCGCGTACATACGGTTCAAAAATGTCCTCATTCTGTTCTGAAATGTCGCGATCGATCTTTGTCAGCTTTGCTGATGCCGAGGAGAAGGTTTCTCGCTCGGCTTTGAATAGTTGCAGCACGGCTTCAGCCTCAGCTTTAAACAGTGTTTTTCTTTGATCAGACAGATCAAGGATTCTCTTGAATTCATCAGTTTGAAGTGTCCGAACAAGCTTTTGCCAGTGATTGACTCGAGCTGAAATTCTGTTCCGGGACTTCTCTACCTGGCTTTGTAAAACTGAAAGTGGGTCCGAAGGTCTGAACCTTTCAACCTCGTCATCGACAGCTCTGGAGACACTGGCATAAAGATTTCGCGCTTGAGAAGCTTGAGAGCGATAGGCCGAATAATTCTCTTGTTGACGTGGTGACATTGAACGAGGCGCGCCTGGAATTGTCGCTGGCGGAAGTTGGTCTCGAAATGCAGAAATGAGCTCTTGTTTATCCGCTACATCAGCGTCGTTTTTGATAGTCAGGTCCTTCGCTGCGCACTCCAGCCGGCCCAGCAAATCAGGGAGAGCCTCAAGGCCCTCTTTGAGGTTGCGTGCAAAAGTCTTCTTATTCTTATCGCTCAGTTTGCGCCGAGCTTCTGCGTCGCGTGCTTGCTTTTTGTTTGCCACTACATCCGGTAGCAGCTCTTTTCTGATTGGTGCATCAGTACCGAAATACTTCCGTGCCGACTGCATGAGGAGATTGACTACGACATCTTTTAGAGCTTTTGCTGCGCGGTTGTCTATGACTCCTTCGCGACCGGCTTTGTCTTTCAGGTTTGGGTTGCCAGCACGAGTAATTCCGATACGTCCGAACATCCGGCGATGGTTCCAGAATTCACGACCTGCATGCCTTGATCGACGATCATCAATCTCAAAGAAATCATCGCCACTGCGGCCATATGGCAGTACGCGCAAACCATCCCTGAATATCATGAAGCCTGCGTACAGTTCGGCTATCTCTCTGAATCTGTCATGTTCCGCCTTTTCGTGGGTCGAGTTTTTGTAGTCAAATTCCATGGCCGCGATGAAAAGCTCGAAATTTCCAAGTCTTGTATCTGCTCTGGTAGGGATCTGAACATCAGTCGCTGGAAGTATTTTGACTTGGTCGGGGAGCCATTTTCCCCAAGCTTTTATACGCCCACGGAAAACACCTTCGATGTCCACGCTACCAATAATGCAGTGCTCCAACTGTGAAACGTCACGGCGAGAGATGCCGATTTCACGGCCAACAATCGTCTTTGATACATCATCTTTCCAGATGCGCACCTGATAGGAAAAATCCGAAAAATAATCAGGAAGTGTCTGATCATCTGCATCAACGAATGGGTCAAGAAAACTAGCCAAAGTTTCTCTGAAATTCTTACGTGTTCTGGCAACCGACTGCTTGAAGGGCGGTGATAGAAGTTGAGATTGCAAGTCGTAGTTGATACCCGAAACCAAGAGAGCGGTACCGCTATCTGCAGTTCCTTGAGCGACGGCCCATCCGGACAGGTGGTGAAACGAGAAACTCAGCTCTCGGATGCTCTTAACTATCGACTTCGAAGTCACACCTCCGGAACGTTCTGGAAGATTGTCGAAATCGTTCCAAGCCTCTGCAATTCTGTTCGCATCATCATACTCTGTGTCAGAGTCGTCCAAGACTGGCCTGCTGTTCGGCTCAATATTTTGGACAAGCTCCTCGATCATGCTTGGAAGGCGTTCAAAGGCATGTTCGAGACCGGAGACTTCGACAGTCGGAAAAAAAATGTCAGAAAGGTTTAGGAATGGGTTTTCGAATAATCGCCAGTCAACCAAAGAAACGACGAATTTTTCACCAGAGCGTTTAGAGACTAGTAGCAGTATAGGCCCCAGATTGGCACACGACAGCCGGCCAATGCCTTTCTGACCTTGCTTAACCCTTTCCTGAAGACCTTTTCGATCAGCCTTTGGTACTTTGTCTCCCGTCGCCTTGGATTCAGTCCCAATGACCAGCCATCGATCTTGAAATTCGGATAGATTCATTCCGTGGCCATTGTCTGAAACCACGGCTATCGGAGATTTCTCGTCGAAAATGTCCAGGATAACGTCTGTCGCATATGCATCAAACGCATTTTTCCAAAGTTCCGAAATTGCGGTTGGGCAATCAGCGACCTGTTCTCTGCCCAAATGGTCGACGGTCCTAGCTCTTGTCTTGAAGCCGGAACGTTTCATGATTTTTGCTCATTATGGACCGGTAGGCATGCTGGCTCAGTTACTGGGCAAACCATCGAAACTAGATGATTTATCAATGCTTCTGCCATTTTCACTGGAACCGCATTGCCTATTTGCTTTCCTGCTGCGGTCAAGCCCCCTTCGAACACAAAATCGTCCGGAAATGTTTGGAGGCGCGCCGCTTGGCGCACAGTGATCCCATGGTGCTCAGTTGGATGAACAAAGCGACCTTTCGAAGGGTTGATGCATGCAGTTGTCATTGTGGGAGCTGGAACCCGCGGGTCTATCCGACCATAGACGTCTTTGTGCCCGTCATGGTTCTTGTGACAGGGAAGAGTGCGGCCAGAGTCCCGTCTTGAACCGCCATTTGGAGGCGTGTTCTTGAACGCTCCGATCAGTTCTTCATTGTGGTTCATGTGCAGGTCGTTAGGGTCACCCAAAGTTGCTGGCAAGAAAGCATCTTGGCATGAGATCCACTTTTTTTCCGGATCTTGACTTGTTTCTGAATGGGACGGTTTCAGCGGCCAATTCAAAGATGGTGTCAGTCTTCGCTTGCAGATGCCCAGAATAAAAACTCTCTTTCTTCGTTGCGGCACACCAAAATTTCTAGCATCGAGCGTTGATGGCGCAAAAACAGTGTACCCCTCATCCGCTGCAAGTTGATAGAATTTTTCCAGATACTCTTTATGCCTGGGCCAGAGTAGCCCGGGCACATTTTCCAACAAGAAAGCCCTTGGACGTAAGGCCCTTACGAAGTCGAAGTATCGATAAATCAGGGTGTTTCGAGGGTCGTTCACACCCGCATTATTTATTCGATGGGTAGAAAAGCCCTGACAGGGCGGTCCGCCTAAAAGAATGTCGCACTCTGAACCATTTGGAAAATGCTTCTCGGCCAGAGCATTCGCATCCAGCTCAACAATATCTTCGGTGTAGAGCGTAGTTTTGCCATCTCTACATAGGTTATTACGGTAGGTAGCTGCTGCGAATTTGTCAAACTCTACCGCAAATGCGACTTGAGCACCCGCATTACGTGCCCCTAGCGAAAAGCCTCCAGCCCCTGAAAAAAGGTCTACAACTTTAGGCTCTCGAGATGTTGGCTTTTTTGGTAGTGCTTCTTTTGAAGCAAATTGCTCTAACCTCGTCAAGATCTGTCTCTCTCGTCTATACTATCGCCCCGCGAAATCGCCTCGCCACTGGAAGATATAAATTATTTCGCAGTTGACCTGATGATAGTGATCTTCCTCGAACTGAACAACCGCCTGAAACGCTGACAGTTCATCAATATTTATAGTATGCAGAACTGTGCTTTTCCTTAAGATTCACCAGTGAACAGGAGGAGTCGCTTCCTTGGGGCAGGGATGAACCTAGCCTTGTGCAGCCCTTAGTTGCTTTCTTAGTGTCGGCCCCACGCGGCATGCTGCGCTTCGCAGGGGCGTCGCGAAAGGGCTTGCTGCCGCCGGATGTTGTCATCGCCGAGGCGGTGTGGGACCGCGGTCTTCATGCCGCGCCGCCACATGGCGGCTTCGAGCCCATGTCACGGCATCTACCCTACCGAGACGTATTACTTTCGTCCTAGTAGGGTTCGCCGTCACCATTCATCGAGATGACCTGCTAGTTCGCCCTCCGTGCCAAACTGATCAGAACGCCAGCTACTATCACCAGTGCAACGATATTGTAGGCAAGCGCCCCGGCAAAAGCTGCAGTATAGGCCAACGCCTCTCCCCCGCCGAGCAGCTCTCCGAATAGGATGCTGACGAGAGCGACGCCAAAAGCACCGCCGATCTGTTGCATGGTCGAGATGATGCCGCCCGCCATTCCAGCCTGGCGGGCTGGAACGAGGCCACTCACAAAGTTCAGCAATGGTGTCATCGAAAGCCCTTGCCCGAATCCGAATAGGATCAGCGCGGGCAACAGGCGATGTGCTTCGTCAGCACTCGTCAAACTGACAGCAATCGCGATGACCCAGCCTGTTCCGAGGGCGTAGATCAGGGCTCCGACTGCTAAAAGGCGGTCGCCGAATTTCGCGACAAGTCTGGGCGCTATGAGGGAAGCCGCCACGAAGGCGACGCTTGCGGGAGCAAATAATGTGCCCGCGTCGAAAGCCGACAGACCAAACCCGGTTTGCACGAGCAACGCGAAACACAGGAAGAAAGAGGTGGAGGTCGAGTAAACGAGGAGAACCACCAAGGAACCAGCACTGAAGGCAGGGTTGCTGAACAATTCCAGATCTACCGCGGGAGCACCGCCGGATTCCCGCAGTTTTCGCTCCCAGGCTACGAAGAGTACTGCAAGCAGGATGGCAGCCATGAAACATGCCCATATCCACAGCGGCCAGCCAAATTTTGCGCCTTCCAGTAGCGGAAACAAAACCAGCAACAGTGTCCCAGAGGCCAGAAGTGTACCAAGCTTGTCGATGCGGCTGCCGTCTTCGCTGAACGTTTCCACAATTGTGGCGGCGCAGGCCAGGCCGATCACTCCGACGGGGAGGTTGATCAGGAAGACCGAGCGCCATCCGAGGCCCGCGAAATCCGCTGTTACGATCCATCCACCGAGCACCTGACCCGCAATAGCGGCAAAGCCAAGTGTCATGCCCAGAAAACCAAAAGCGCGTCTACGCCCGTTCTCGTCGTAGAGCACGCGCAACATTGTGTAGACCTGCGGAAAGAGCATCCCTGCAGCCGCGCCCTGAACGAGGCGCGCCAGAATGAGCATGGATGCACTGGTCGCGAGACCGCACAGGATCGACGCAAGTGTGAAGCCCAGCATGCCGAGCATGAAAACCTTGCGCCGACCGTAGCGATCGCCGAGGCGGCTTCCGGCGATCAGCAAGACACCAAAGGACAGCTCATAGCCAGCGACGACAAACGCGATATCAGAAAGGCTGGCGTTCAGGTCGGTACGGATCGCAGGTATCGCGACATTGACCACGAAGAGATCGAAGATTGTTATGAAGCCCCCCAAAAGCAGCGCGATCTGGGCGCGAGCCCGAGGCGGAGAGGCTGAGGTGAGCAATAGGTCAGAGGACATTTAATTTCCTTTCGATGGAAATTGCATGTCGCGCGACACTCATGCTGTTACAATGAGGGAAGTTATCCTATGACTAGAGGTCTCATGACAGCATCCCGCCTCTCACGCACCCGTTCCGAACTCTCGGAGTTTCTTCGCCGGAAAAGAGCAGCCATCCGGCCGGAAGAGGTCGGCCTGCCAATTGGAACTCGGCGTCGGACACCGGGGTTGCGGCGAGAAGAGGTCGCCACACTCGCAGGGGTCGGGTTGAGCTGGTACACGTGGCTCGAGCAGGGACGCGAGATCAGCGTCTCGTCAGCCTTTCTGGACAATGTCGCCCGCGCTTTGAAGATGGACGGGGATGAGCGCAAGCACCTCTACCTTCTTGCACAGCAACGGCCTCCCTCCGCTCCCGCAAAAACTTGGTGCGTATTGCCCCCGCTGGTCAGGAGGCTGCTTGAAGATCTGCCAGTACGACCATCTTTCGTCATGAATCTCAGGTGGGACGTGATCGGATGGAATGCCGCTGCTGACAGGGTGTTCGGCTTCGACGCGCGTCCCGCCGAACATCGAAACATGCTATGGATGTACTTCTCTGACGACCGGCTGAGCGGGCGCGTCGAGAACTGGCCTCACCAGGCGCCCCAGATCGTCGCAAGTTTTCGTCGTGACTTCGCGCAGGCCGTTGAGAGGCCCGACATGCAGGAGCTGGTCGAGCGGCTACAATCGGTCTCAAGCCAGTTTCGGCATTTGTGGGCAGATCATCGGGTCAACGGATCCTGCGAGGGTCAGCGCAGCTTCAACATTGAAGCGGTAGGTCGCGTCACGTTCAGCCACTCGACATTTGTCGTTGACCAAGATCGGCATCTTCGCCTCGTGTTCTATGCAGCGGTGGAGGGCGATCTGATGAGTGCCCAGTTCGAACAGGTTTTTCTGGGTGAGGGCGCCAACGCTCACACCGCACCCAAAATGCGATTTATTGCCTCATAGCGTTGTGGATTAGCGGTGGACTACTAGGCTGTGCTGACAGTCGGCCCTGCGCCCGCCGCGACTGGCCGCTTTTGCTGGCGACATCTCGGCACGAAACATGTCGCCCGTTGTCGAAAAACCGGGTTTGAGGGGGCCGCTCTATGCGCATCGCCGACCTCGGACACACTCGCACCTCGGGTTACGCGCCGACCATGGCAACGGCGCCCAGGCTCGGCACCATAGCTTCCGAAATATTTGCGGCAACGCCCCCCCGATGTGGCTCGGGATGCGCCCGCGAGCCCGTACCCGAGGAAGGTATCGCACCATCAAGAACCTATACACATCGAAATCTTGAGGCTATCGAAGGCAGGTAGAGGTTACATGAGAATCTACACAACAGTTTACACAGAAGCGTCTCTTCTCTGCTGCGACGATCCGATAAACATCTGATTATCAATATTTTCTTAAATGCTGGACAGGCCTTTGCGGCTCCTACCATCCCAGCCAACTCACTCAAATAAATCAAAGCATTCGACGCCGCTCCGGCGGTGCGGTCGCTTTCCGTGTAACGCGGCGGTGCGCCCGTCTGCGGGCGTCTTCCGTGACATCCAGGCAGGCCGCCTGAGAGGCTCGCTGAGAGCCTAGGTCTAGCTGGCATGAACCAGTGTGCGCCGTATGCGCCACCCTGCCCCCTCAGCCCGCGCCACAGGCGGCGCAGGCCCTCATCAGCGACAACACCCCGCGCTACTTGCCGACGATGCCGCGCGCCGAGCCTGCGATCAGCCGGGCGGCGTCCGCCAGCGGGCCAACAGGCGGCAGCGCCGAGCGGCAGCAGAAATAGCGCGGCTGCCAATCGGGATCGAACTTTGACTTGAAGCGATGCAAGCCCTCGAAATTATAAAGCTTTTCGCCGCGCGAATAGACCAGATTGCCGAACCGCGCCCAGAGCGTCGCACCCCGCCGCCCCGGCAGACCGGCAAAGGGCACCATGCCAAGGCTGAACTCGGTGCAGCCCTCGGCCTTCAGCTGCAACATCAACTCGGTGAACAGAAACTCCATCGTCCCCGTCGGCGCGCCCTGCCGATAGCGCATCATGTCGACAGCGCAGCCGCGCTCGCTCTCCATCAGGTTGGCGAAGGCGCAGAGCACGCCGTTGTGGCGCAGCAGCGCGACACGGGTGCGCCCCAGCCAGGTCGCATCAAAGCGCCCGACCGAGAACTGCTTTTCGCGCGCCGCGTGCTGGCCCAGCCAGTCGTCTGAGATACCGCGCAACCCGGTGATCAGCTCCTCCGCGTGCGGCGGCGCGACCAGCTCCAGCACCAGCCCGTCCCGGCCCGCGCGGGCGTGCGTCGTGCGCAGCTTCTTGCGGGCAGGTCCTTCCAGCGAAAAGCGGGTCAGGGGCACCACCGCCTCTTCGCCCATCTTGTGCAGGGTCAGCCCCATATCGATCGCCTGTTCGGTAAAGCCCGGATCGGCCTCGTAGAACACCGGGCGCGCCCCTGCGGCGCGGGCAGCGTCGTGAAACGCCCAGGACAGATCCTCGACATCCTCGGCCTCGCCCACCGGCGCACCCATGGCGATCCAGCTGGTGCCCTTGACCGCATAGGACAGCACGGATTTGCCCGCCGGACCGAACATCAGCATCTTGTCCCCCGTCACCGCGATCATGTCGCCGCCGCGCCCATGCGCCGCGATCAGCGCCTGCGCGGCGTCCAGTTCGGCAGTGTCGGGCAGGCTGGTCAGCGTGCGCGCGGCGCGCAGCCCGGCATAGAGCAGAACCGCGCTCAGCAGCACCGCGCCGGTGAAGACCGCCCGCCAGGCAGCGACAGCGGGGGCGTCGCCCATCACCTGCCACCACATCATGTCCCGCGGCGCGCGCCCCTCGTGCACCAGTGACCATGTCAGCGCCAGCGACGCGATGATCGCCAGCGTGAAGACGATCCACTGCGCCGACAGCAACCCCTGCGAAAACCGCGCCTTGCGGTAGAACTCATGCCGGCAGGGCAGCAGGATCAGCGCCATGCCCCCCAGCGTCACCACCCGGTCGAGGTCATGGCTGCGCCAGGCCGCCAGCGCCGCGCCATAGACCAGCACCGCCAGCACCAGCCAGAACGCCATGCGCGAGCGGCGGAACAGCGAGATCGACAGCACCACCATGAACGACCCCAGCACCGAGGACAGCATCGGCCCGCCCGCGACCAGCGCCAGCGGCAGGAAGGTCTCGATCTCCTCGGGGGAAATGCGCGGGTTCGGCAGGATTCCCGCGAACATCATGTAAAGACCCGAGAGCAGCACCAGCACGCCCGTCGCCGTCGGGATCAGCGACCGCCCGGCCCGCACCACGGGGGCAAGGCCCGCGACGCCCGCGATGCGCTGTGCGGCACTGCCCCAGATCTCGGTCAGCGACAGCAGCGCGAGGGCCAGAACGAAGGGCAGCAGGAAATAGATCAGCCGGAACAGCAGCAGCGCCGTCACCGCATCGTTGACCGGCACCGAGGCAGGCAGCGCCGCCAGAACCACGCTCTCGAACACGCCGATCCCGCCGGGCACATGGCTCGCGACGCCGATCAGCGTGCCGACCGCCAGCACCGCCAGCACGTTGACATAGGGCACCGCGCCGGTGGGCAGCAGCAGATAGAGCACCAGCGCCGCCATGGCGACATCGGTGGAGGTGATGCAAAGCTGGCGCAGCGTCTCGACCGATGTCGGCGCGCGCATCGAGAACCGCCCGATCTGCAGCGCCCCGCCGCGCTGCGTCACCCAGATCAGCACAGCCACGATCACCGCCACCCCGCACCAGGCCAGCGTCTGCAAGGTGGCGGTCGACAGCGCCACCAGCCCCTCCAGCGACACCGGATCCAGCGCCAGCGCGATCAGCCCGATCAGCGTCGCGCCAACCCCGTAGGACACCGCACCAAAGGTAGAAATCGCCGCAACATCATAGGCATCCAGGCCCAGCGCCGAATAGATCCGATAGCGCACCGCGCCCCCGGACACCGCGCTCAGGCCGATGGTATTGCCCATGGAATAGCCTAGAAAGCTGCCCAGCGCCGTCGCGCCAAAGGGCACTTTCTTGCCGATATAGCGCATCGCCGACCAGTCGTACCCGATCAAAGCGATATAGCCGACCACCGTCGCCGCCAGTGCGCCCGCCACCAGATGCGGCGGGGTCGCGCGGATCTGGCCCAGCACGACCTTCATGTCCAGCGGTGCCAGCAAGCGATAGAGCGCATAGATCCCGGCCAGAAACAGCACCGCCGTCAGCACCAGCGCCGCATGTCGGCGCATCACCTCGGGCAGCGACAACCGGCGCAAGGGGTGGCGGCTGTCGGGTGTCGGGGCCTGCGGTGTCTGGGGGGGACTGCCGGTCTCGTCTTGCATCTGTATCTCCTGCCTGCCCTTCCCCTATGCCTCAACCGGCACGGGATTGAGAGCGTTATTTTGGGCCTCTGGCACCCTCAGGCAAGGTCCCTCAACGGCAGGTGAAGGCGCGCGCGCCACACGCAAACCGCCGCCCGGGACACTCCACGGACGGCGGCAGAAACAGGATCACTCGTTAACAACTGCTGTGTCAGCGGAAAAAGGCCCGCAGAGCCGTCACCTCATTGGGGCGCAACTCATGGCCTCCGTCATGCAGACTAACCGTCAGATCGGCCCCCTGCCCGCGATAATAGGTCGCCAGCGCCTCGGTCAGCGGCAGCGGGCAGATCTGGTCGCGCCGCCCACCGGTGATCAGCACCTTCGCGCCTTTCAGGCCCGCGACAGGCTCCGGCGTCCAGGGGATCAGCGGGTGCAGCAGCGCCGTGCGCTCAAACAGATCCGGCGCAACAAACGACATCGCCGCCAGAATATTCGCGCCGTTGGAATAGCCCAGCGCATAGAAGGGCACGCCGGGATTGGCCGCCTGACGGGCCCGCACGAAGGCAATCATCGCCTCTGTCCGTTTCGCCAGATCGGCCATGTCATAGACCCCCTCGCCAGTGCGGCGAAAGAACCGGTTCGCCCCGTGTTCCGAGACATCGCCGCGCGGCGCAATGATACCCGCCTCGGGCAGCACATCAGCGATGAGATCGGAAAATTGCGTCTCATCCCCTCCGGTGCCGTGAAAGGCGAAAACGATCGGCGCGCCGGGTACGGCCACGCTCTGATAGACGTGTTTGTCGAGTTGGGACATCTCTGCCTCCTGTCATTCTGGGAACCGGATGGCGCAGAGGGGGCCTGCCCCTCCGCGCCGCTCGGCATCAATCCTTGATCGGGTCGAGATAGGCCTCGATCTGTTTGCGCATCCGCTCATGCTGTTTCGGCAGTTTCAGCGCGGTGCCCAGCTTGGCGGGGGATTCGTCGCGGTCAAAGCCGGGCTCGTCCGTGGCCACCTCGAACAGCACACCACCGGGGGTGCGGAAGTAGATCGCCCAGAAATAGTCACGGTCGATCACCGGTGTCACCTGATAGCCTGTGTCCATCAGTGCCTTGCGCACCTCCAGCTGAACCGCACGGTCCTTCACCGAAAACGCGATATGGTGCACCGAGCCTGCGCCCTGCTGGGCAAAGCTCGCCCCATGCAGCGTTTCGACATCGACGAAGTCCGCGCCATTGCCGTCGTTCACGCCATAGCGGGTGACATTGCCCTGCGTGTCGACCTTCTGGTAGCCCATGAAGGTCAGCAGCTCGCCTGTCGCCGCACCGTCGCGCAGCCGCAGCGTGGCCCCACGGAACCCGCGCACCGCTTCCGCGTCGCTGACACCCGCGCCGGTCCAGCCAGCACGCGTGTCATCCGCCACTTCCACCAGCGAGAAGCCATCACCATCCGGACCCTTGAAGCGCAGGTGCTTCTCACCGAACACTTCGGTTTCCTTCAGACCCGAAACGCCGCGATTGCCGAGGCGCTCGCTCCAGTAACCAACCGTCCCTTTCGGGATCGAGAACTGCGTCTCGCTGACTTCCCCGACACCGGGGCGACCGCGCCCGGCATTGCGGAACGGAAAGTAGGTCATCACCGACCCGGGGCTGCCCGCCTCATCCCCATAATAGAGGTGATAGGTATCGGGGCTGTCGAAGTTGACGGTTTTCTTGACGCGCCGCAGCCCGAGGGATTTGGTGAAGAAGTCGCTGTTTTCCTGAGCATCCGACGCGATCGAGGTGACGTGGTGCAGACCATTGATATTCAGTGCCATGTGTTCGCTCCTTGAGGGGCGCCGGACCTTTTGTAGGGTCAGCCCTCTGTCTGGGGACCAGCCTGTGTGCTGGCCGGTGTCTTTGCCTGCACCCAACATGGCCCCAGTGCCGCCAATAGAGAATAACAATAATCTTCGGTTCACTATTCCACATATCGCAACAATCAGGCATCCTTCCCCCATGGGCGACCTCGAATCCATCAAGGTGTTTTTGGCCGTGGCCGAGCAGCGCAGCTTTGTCGCCGCCGCCCGCACCCTTGGTATGACCCCGCCCTCCGTCACCCGCAGCCTCAACGCGCTTGAGGAAAAGCTTGGCGTGCAGCTGTTGTTGCGCACCACGCGGCAGGTCTCGCTCACCTCAGCGGGGGCCGCCTATGCCGCGCGGGTGGCGCCGCTGGTGCAGGGCTTTGACGACGCGACCGAGGATATCCGCGATGGCCAGTCCCAGACCGCCGGGCTGATCCGCATCAACGCGCCGATGTCGATGGGCGAACGGGTGCTGCCCGACGTCATCGCTCAGTTCCGCACCCTGCATCCGCGTGTCAGTGTCGCCCTGACCCTGACTGACCGCATGATCGACATTGTCTCGGAAAACACCGACCTCGCCATCCGCATCTCGGAACCCCCCAAGGACAAGCTGACCATCTGGCGCAAGATCTGCCGGGTGCCGCGCCTGCTGGTCGCCTCCCCGCGCTACCTCGACGCCCATGGCACCCCGGAGACGCCCGAAGATCTGACCCGCCACACCTGCATCGGCTACGATTCCGACGCGGGGCCTGAGGTCTGGGATCTGGCCAATGGCGCCAGCCGCCGTCGCATCACCGCCGGGGCGGTGCTCTCCAGCAACAACGGCGACCTGACCGCACGCCTCGCGATCAACGGCGAAGGCATCACCCTGCTGCCGCGCTTCATCACTGCCGATGCGCTGCAAGCCGGTACCCTACGCCCGGTCCTGCCCGACTGGACCCCGCCCGAGCTCTGGCTGACGCTCTACTACCCGCCCTACGACCGGCTGCCGACGCGCCTTGCCACCTTCTCGGACTTCTTTGAAACCTATGTCACCGAAACCCGGCCGATGTGAGCGATCACAGAAGCGCGCTCAGCGCCTCGTAGATCAGGAAGACCGACACGCAGAACAGCATGATCTGGATCATCCCCATGTAGAACCACTTGGGCAACCGCGCCACCAGCCAGCGCCCGATGAACGCGCCACAGATTGCGACGCCGATCATCCACAGCATCCGCACAAGCTCGATCTGATCCCACAGCCCCAGCTCGGTATAGGCGGGGATCTTCGAGATATTGATGATCGCGAACAGGATCGTCGCCGTGCCCGCAAAGGTCAGGTTCTCCAGCTTCTGCGGCAGCATGAAGGCCTGAAACGGCGGCGAGCCATTGTGCGAGATAAAGCTGGTGATGCCGCAGAGTATGCCGAACACCCAACCGCGCCGCGCTGAAAACGGCCGCGCGTCCTGTCCGCCCTTCAGCCGTACCCAGGCCACCTGCAGGCAATAGATCAACCCGATCAGCCCCGTCGCCAGAATGACCCCGGCCACCGGCACCAGCGGCGCAATCACCATGGCGATGACGATGCCGACCAGCGACGCCGGAACCAGCACCTTCAGGTTCTGCACCGAGAAATTGCGCCGGTACAGATACACCGCGATCATGTCGCTGGCGATATAGACCGGCAGGATCACCCCGGCGGCCTGCAAAGGGTCCATGAACAGGCTCAGCAGCGGCACCGACAGCGCCCCGGCAGACGACAGCCCGCCCTTGGCCAGCCCGACGACAAACGCCGCAAGGGCCAGAAGGAACAGATGCTCAGGCATGATCTTGATGTCTTCATGTTATGGGCGCAGCGGCCCGCGCGGGCGGGCCTTGGCGATCGCCGCCACCTGACACGGCAGCTGGGCGGGTTTCAAGCAGCTGCGGTCTTTTTTCCCGCCCCCCCGATTTCCCGCGACCAATGCCGCCTCTTGCGCCATAAGGAAGTCAGACCCGCGACGAACCCGCATGAAAGGCCGCCTCGCATGACCCGGATCGTCTTTGACCTCGACGGCACCCTGATCGACAGCGCAGCCGATGTGCAGGGCATCGCCAACGCCCTGCTGCCACCCGATCAGCCGCCTCTGACCCTGGCCGAGACCCGCGCCTTTATGGGCGAGGGCGTGCCGACCTTCCTGCAGCGCATGATCGCCGCGCGCGGGCTGGACCCGGAGGGCTATGACACCCTGCACAAGGGCTTCCTTGCGCGTTACGACACCGCTGTCGGGCAGACCACCGCCTATCCCGGCGTCGCTGAAACGCTGGAGTCGCTGCGCGCTGCGGGCCATCGCCTTGGGGTCTGCACCAACAAACCGGCGCGACCGGCGCGCGCCGTGCTCGCCCACCTCGGGCTGGCGGAATATTTCGATGTCATGCTGGGCGGCGACTCCCTGCCCCAGCGCAAGCCCGACCCGGCACCGCTGCTGGCGATCCTGGCCAACCTCGGCGACACCCACGCGCTCTATGTCGGTGACAGCGAGACGGACGCCGCAACCGCCCATGCCGCTGCGGTGCCCTTTCTGCTGTTCACCGAAGGCTATCCCAAGGGCCCGGCCGAGGCGATCGACTGCGCCGGGCGGTTCTCCCGCTTTGCCGAGCTGCCGGATCTGGTCGCCGAACTGGGCTGAAATCGCACCGTTCAGATACCGCCCGGATACCGACCAGATACCGACATCCCAATTTCGGGGGTTTGGGCCGCTCAGGCCGACTCGCGCCGCACGATCTCGAACCCGAGGTCGATCACCGATTGATCACCGCGCTGCGCCTCGATCCGCTCCAGCACGGCACGCGCGGCGGATTGGCCAAAGGCCTCCATATTCACGCGGACCGTGGTGATCGCAGGCGTGACAAAGGCCGAGAAATCCTGATCGCCGAAGCCGATCACAGCCAGCTGTCCCGGCACCTGCAAGCCACGCTCGCGCGCCTCCACAAGCACCCCATGCGCCAGCAGATCCGAGCTGCAGAAGACAACGCCGCCGCTAAATCCCTGCGCGTCCATCAGCTGCGCCAGCCCCTGCCGCCCCCGCTCCAGACTGGCCGGAGCGTCGAACTGTGCAATCGCCACGCCTTCGCCGCCAAGTGCCTTGAAACGTTCGGAAAAGGCGCGCGCGCGACGGCGGGCGCGTTCGTCCCCGGCGGCCACGCATCCGGCCTGACGATAGCCGTTGGCATGGGCAAACTCGGCCACCGCGCGCCCGGTATCGGCATGGGAAAACCCGACGCAGACATCAATGGGCGAGTCGGTGATATCCCAGACCTCGACCACCGGAATATCGGCGCCCAGCAGCATCCGCCGCGCCTGCGCAGAATGGTGAATGCCGGTCAGCATCATTGCATCGGGGCGGCGCGACAGGTGGGCGGCGATCAGCTTTTCCTCCTCCTCGGGTTCGAATCCGGTCTCGGACAGCATGATCTGATAGCCATTGTCGCGCATCACCGCGCTGAACGCCTGCACCATCCCCGCATAGACGAAATTGCGGATCGAGGGCACCAGAGCCGAGATCAGCTTTGACTTGCTAGACGCCAGCGCCCCCGCCAGAGCGTTCGGCACAAAGCCCGTCATTTCAATGGCTTCGTGGATCTTTGCGAGGGTCTTGGGCGACACTTTCGACGGATCACTCAGCGCCCGGCTGACAGTAACCTGCGACACCCCGGCAAGGCGGCCCACCGTCTCCATCGTGACGCCGCGCGCCGGTTTGCGCCCTGCGGCCCTGCCCCCCGCATCGCGGGAGGCGGCGTTATGTTCATGCTCATCCATCGGACACATCTTTCGGCCCCCCGGCGCGCCAGCGCAAGCCTCTGAGCCATGCGCGCCCTATTGGTTCATCCGGCGTTGCTTGCGCGACATCAGCACGGACCCCACGATCGACCCCAGGATCAGCACCCAGAGCAGCACCGCAATCCAGCTCTTGGTGAAGAAGATCGTCAGATCTCCGAAGCTCTCAAGGCTCTTGACGAAGTAGACCTCGGCCGACGGCCCCAGGATGAAACCGATGATGAAGGGCGCGACCTCGATGCCTATCTTACTGGCAAGCCAGCCGAAAACCCCGAAGATCAGCAGCGTCCAGACGTCGAACATGATGCCGTAGTTGATGGTATAGGCGCCGATCACGCACATCATCAGGATGACCGGAAACAGGATGTGCTTGGGGATCGTCACCACCAGAGCAAAGTAGCGGATGGCGAAATACATCATGACGAACATCGCGACGTTGGCGATCAGCATGGCGATGATCATCGCGTCCCAGGTCACAGGGTTGTTGCCGATGAACAGCGGTCCCACCTGAATGCCCTGAAGCGTAAACGCCCCGATCAGCAGAGCAGTGGTGGAATCGCCGGGAATACCAAGGCTCAGCAGCGGCACCAGCGCGCCCCCGGTCAGCCCGTTGTTGCCTGACTCCGACGCGATGATGCCCGCAGGCTCGCCCTTGCCGAACTTCTCCGGCGTCTTGGAGAAGGTCTTGGCGTTGGTATAGGCGATGATCGAGGCCGCAGAGCCCCCCACCCCTGGCAGGATCCCCACAAACGTCCCGATCAGCGACGAGCGTACAAGGTTCACACCATTGGTTGCGAAGATCCGGAAGGAGAACGACGACGACTTGCCGACCTGCAGATCCTTCGCCGAATGCCCCTTGGGCACGCCGATCTCGGCCTGCTCCAGAATGGCGGCCAGCCCGAACAATCCGATCAGCACCGGCAACAGGGAAAAGCCGGACTCGAGCCAGTACTCGGTGCCCGGCGGGATCAGCCGCAGCTCACCGTTGCCACCATTCGAGATGTCGTAGGTGCCGATCAGGCTGATGAAGACGCCGAGTACGCCCGAGAAGACGCCCATCAGCATGTCCGACGATAGTGCCGCCATGACGGTCATCGCGAAGAAAATAATGAGGAATTTTTCGACGTAGCTGAACTTGATGGCGAAATCGGCCAGTGTCGGCGCGAACAGCCAGAGCACGATCAGGCTGATGATGCCGCCGACGAAGGACGACACGATGCCGATGCGCAGGGCCTTCTCGCCCTCGCCCCGTTGCGCCATCGGATAGCCGTCGAACGTCGTGGTGATCGAACTTGGCGTGCCCGGAATCCCGAGCAGAATCGCCGGCACCAGCCCGCCCGAGATGCCCCCGACATAGAGCCCCAGCAACAGCGCGAGGCCGTTTTCCAGCCCCAGTGAATAGGTCAGCGGCAGACAGACAGCGACAGCCATGGTGGCCGTCATGCCCGGAATGGCGCCAAAGATGATACCGACCAGCGTGCCACCGACGATCAGCGACAGGAACAGCGGCGTGAGAATTTCCAGCATGTGTGCGGCCTCAGGGAAGGGACAGGAACAGGGGATAGGTGAACAGCCACCACACGAAGACCGGGCCGACGACGGCGACGATCAGCAACGGCAGCACCTGACGCAGGGGGCGTTCGTGCATGAACAGCAGCCCCGTCGCCAGCAGGTAGGGGATCGAGCACAGCAGGAACCCCAGGCCGGTGTTCGGCCAGATGTTTCCGACCGGCACCATCAGCGAGAAGTAGAGCAGCGTCAGCACCAGCGCGCCGAAGAAGCGCAGCTTGTCCATGCCCTCCAGCACACCGCGCCAGTAAGGCACGGCAGCGGCGATTTTGCTGCGGTCGCGGATCAGCACCGCCAGCCCGAGCAGGCCCAGCACGCAGGCGATCAGCGTCGGAAAAATCAGATGCGAGGTTTGAAAGTCGATCGTCACGCGGGTCAGGTCGCCCATGCTGCCTCCCCCTCCCTTTCAGTCTTGGTTATTCGGTCGTGATCCCGGCACCGGGCACCGCACACGCGGGAAACCCCGGCCAGAGCGTCTCTGGCCGGGTCCGGTTCAGGCCTCAGTTCCCCGCGGAGATCTGGTCGATGACCTTGGCGTAGGTGGCGTTCTTGTCTTCCAGATGCGCCTTGGCCTCGGCCGCGGGCAGGAAGTTGGGCATGAAGAAGGCCTCTTTCTGACGCTTCTGGATCTCGCCATCGGCATAGATCTCGGTCAGTGCGGCATCGATCGCCTCGGAGACGGCGGGGTCCATGTCCTTGTTATAAAGCAGGAAGAATTCCTTATCGAAAGTGAAATCCTTGGACCCGTCCAGCGTCACGCTGGTGGCGGGGCTGGCGTGCTTCAGCATCTCGTCGCGGCTGGTGCCGCCCATGCCGGCCTCGGGTGCCTGCTCCAGCGTCTCGGGGCGCGCGGTGATCCAGACAAAGCGCATCGCCTTAACGTCGTCGGCGGGCAGCTGGGTGAACTGTTCGTTGCCCTGGATCGAGCCGTTGATCACATCCGCCAGATCATCCCACATCGCCTGGTTCTTGTCGGACTGCGACCCGGTGTTGACCGGCACGATGTTCTCTTCCGACCCGGGGTTCAGTACCTTGGCGGCATTCTTCATAGCGGAAAAGCCGATCTCGGAGACGCCACCGGGCTGGATCGCCACACGCACGCGGGTGCCATCGGCGGCAGCCTGCAGGATGTCCTGCATGCTCTGATAGGGCGAATCGGCGGCGACCAGATAGGCGTTGCCAGGGTTGATCGCGACCGTCGGGCCAATGTTGTAATTGGCAAAGATATCGTCATAGCCGGTCACGCCGTACAGATGCCCGAGGTAGGCCTGATCGTGGAACATCATGATCGTCGTGCCGCGCTTGTCGCGCTCCAGCACCTTGAACGCTTCGGAGGAGCCGACGGCATCCACCTTGATGTTGATCCCGAGCTTTTCCGACAGCGCATCCGCCACCATCGCCGAGGCCTGATAGGTATCGCCGCCGGTCGATTTCGACCCGATCACCATGCGCATGTTGCGCGGCAGGTTTTGCGCCTGCGCGATCATCGGTTGCGCCAGCAGCGCGACAGCCGACGCCGCGGCAAGAAGTGTTCTGCGATTGATCTTCATCTGATCCTCCCTGAACCGCCGCAGCGGCCCATCCAGTTCCTATTCCAAGCGCTCTCCTGACGCTGGAACGCACCAATGTAAGCGCATACATAATCTAAAAACATGCCGCGCCACCTTCTGTCAAGCCGTTTCATTTCTGCAGAATCCGCATTCATTGCAGTTGACGCGCACTTATGTATGCGCATACAAAAATACAAACGACAGCCTTTCCAGAGGAGGAAACCCATGTCGACAGGCCCCCGCAAGCCCCCCGACCAGCTCCGTTCAGCCCGCTGGTTTGCGCCCGACGATCTGCGCAGTTTCGGCCACCGTTCCCGGATGATGCAGCTCGGCTACACGGACGCCGAGTACCGCGACAAACCGATCATCGGCATCCTCAACACCTGGTCCGAGCTGAACTCCTGCCACAGCCACTTCCCCGAGCGGGTGCGTGACGTGAAACGCGGTGTCACCATGGCCGGTGGCCTGCCGGTGGAAATGCCCGCCCTCTCCGTTGATGAAAGCTTCAACAAGCCGACCTCGATGCTCTACCGCAACATGCTGGCGATGGAGACCGAAGAACAGATCCGCGCCCACCCCCTCGACGGCGTGGTGCTGATGGGCGGCTGCGACAAGACCACCCCCGGCCTCGTCATGGGCGCCATCACCGCAGGCGTGCCGATGATCTACCTGCCCGCCGGGCCGATGCTGCGCGGCAACTACGCAGGCAAGATCCTCGGCTCCGGCTCGGATGCGTGGAAATACTGGGACGAACGCCGCGCGGGCAATATCTCGGACGAGGAATGGCTCGGCGTCCAGGGCGGCATCGCGCGCTCGGCGGGCACCTGCATGACCATGGGCACCGCCTCGACCATGACGGCGATCACCGATGCCATGGGCCTCACCCTGCCCGGCGCGTCGTCGATCCCGGCGGTCGACTCGGGCCACATGCGCATGTCCTCCGAATGTGGTCGCCGCATTGTCGAGATGGTGTGGGAAGACCTCACGCCCTCCAGGATCATCACCCCGGCTGCGGTGCAGAACGCCGCCATCGTCGCCATGGCCACCGGCTGCTCCACCAACGCCGTCATCCACCTGATCGCCATGGCGCGCCGCGCCGGTGTCGACCTGACCCTCGATGACCTAGACGCATTGGGCCGCACCACGCCGCTGATCGCCAACGTCCGCCCCTCGGGCAAGGACTACCTGATGGAGGATTTCTTCTTCGCCGGTGGCCTGCGCGCCCTGATGAAACAGATGGAGCAACGCCTCGACACCACCTGCCTCACCGTCACCGGCAAGACGCTGGGCGAAAACCTCGAAGGCGCGGTGGTCTACAACGATGACGTCATCCGCCCGCTGTCGAACCCGGTCTACAAGGAAGGCTCGCTGGCCCTGCTGCGCGGCAACCTCTGCCCCGACGGCGCGGTGATCAAACCCGCCGCTTGCGACCCGAAATACCACGTCCACGAAGGCCCGGCCCTGGTCTTCGACAGCTACCCCGAGATGAAGAAAGCCATCGACGACGAAGACCTCGACGTCACGCCGGACACGGTGCTGGTGCTGCGCAACGCAGGTCCCCAGGGCGGCCCCGGCATGCCGGAATGGGGCATGTTGCCGATCCCCAAGGCGCTGATCAAGCAGGGCCACCGCGACATGCTGCGGATCTCGGATTCGCGGATGTCCGGCACCTCCTACGGCGCCTGCGTGCTGCACGTCGCCCCCGAAAGCTTCATCGGCGGCCCGCTCGCCCTGCTGAAAACCGGCGACATCATCCGCCTCGACCTGCCAAACCGCAGCCTGAACATGCTGGTGGATGATGCAGAACTCGCCCGCCGCCGCGCCGACTGGCAGCCCCCCCAGCCCCGGTACGAACGCGGCTACGGCTACATGTTCTCGCGCCACGTGACGCAGGCCGACAAGGGCTGCGACTTCGACTACCTCGAGGCCGACTTCGGCAGGACCGCCCCCGAACCCGACATTTTCTGAGGACACCCCCATGCTCGATCTCGACACCGCCCTCTCCGGCATCTCCGGCATCCTCGTCACCCCCTATGACGCGGCAGGCAACATCGCCCCGGAAAAACTCACCCCCATCCTCGACCGCGCCCTCGACGCGGGCCTGCACATGCCCGTCGTCAACGGCAACACCGGCGAATTCTACGCCCTGACCACGGACGAGGCCTGCACCATGGCGGCCGAGGTCTGCGCCATGGTCGATGGCCGTGCCCCGGTCCTCGCCGGCATCGGTCGCGGCATCCGCGACGCCTGCAAACTGGCCGAAGCCTCCGCCGAGGCCGGCGCCACCGCCCTGATGATCCACCAGCCCCCGACCCCTTCGTCGCCCCACGCGGCACGGTCGACTACGTCAGGGCGATCTCCGAGGCCTCCGGTGGCCTGCCCATCATGCTCTACCTGCGCAACGACGCCATCGGCACCGCAGGCATCAAGGCGCTCTGCGATATCGACGGCGTCAAGGGCGTCAAATGGGCCACGCCGAACGTCCAGAAACTGGCCGATGCCATCGCCGCCTGCGACCCCTCGATCACCTGGGTCGGAGGCCTGGCCGAGGTCTGGGCCCCCGCCTTCTACGCCGTCGGCGCGCGCGGCTTCACCTCCGGCCTGATCAACATCTGGCCCGAACGCTCCCTCGCGATCCATGCCGCCCTCGACGCCGGCGACTACCCAAAAGCCAACGCCCTCATCGCCGAGATGCGCGCCTTCGAGGACATCCGCGCAGAAGAACTCAACGGCACCAACGTCACCGGCGTCAAAGCCGCCCTCATGGCGCTCAGCAACGACTGCGGCCCAACCCGCCCGCCCTCAGCGTGGCCCCTGACCGCCGCCCAGCAAACCCGCCTGCAAGACTTCCTGACCCGCAACGCCCTGATCTGACCCATCCCAGCCTCCCCGCGCTGTGGCCGCTCCATCATCTTGCCAGAAATACTTCGGGGGAGGCCGCAGGCCGGGGGCAGAGCCCCCTGTGTCTGGTGCGCAGGGGGCTCTGCCCCCGGCCTGCGGCCTCCCCCGGGATATTTACAACAGGGAAACGACAAAAGCGCGCCAGTGGGAGCCGCCAGAAATCGCACCGTTCAGATACCGACCACTTACCGACCCGATACCGACACCTCGAAAGGAGCCTCTCATGGATGGCACAGCCTCCGCCTTCACCCCGCATGGCAAACACCTGATCGCCGGCGACTGGGTCGCCACCGCGCAGACCTTCGCCTCCGATCCCGCCACGGGTTCCGCGCATGATTTCTCCGTCGGCACCGAAGCCCTCGTGGCGCAGGCCTGCGCCGCCGCAGAGGAGGCGTTCTGGAGCTACGCCTATACCTCGCGCGCCGAAAGAGCGCAGTTTCTCAACACCATAGCGGATGAAATCGAAGCCCGCGCCGAGGCTGTCACCGCCATCGGCACCTCCGAAACCGGCCTTCCCGAGGCGCGTCTGAATGCCGAGCGAGGCCGCACCACCGGCCAGCTGCGCCTCTTTGCCGAGCATATCCTCAAGGGTGACTACCTCGACATCCGCGTCGACGCCGCTGTGCCCGACCGCACCCCGCCGCGTCCCGAGCTGCGCATGATCCAGCGTCCGATCGGCCCCGTCGCGGTCTTTGGGGCCTCGAACTTTCCGCTCGCCTTTTCCACCGCCGGGGGCGACACCGCCGCCGCGCTGGCTGCGGGCTGTCCCGTCGTCGTCAAGGGCCACTCCGCGCATCCCGGCACCGGTGAAATCATCGCCGAAGCCATTGATGCCGCGCGTAAAAAATGCGGCCTCCACCCCGGCGTCTTCTCTCTGATCCAAGGCGGCAATCGCGCGGTCGGCGCAGCCCTCGTGACCCATCCGCTGATCAAGGCCGTCGGCTTCACCGGCTCGCTCGGCGGCGGTCGCGCGCTGTTCGACCTCTGCGCACAGCGCCCCGAGCCGATCCCCTTCTTCGGCGAGCTCGGCTCGGTCAACCCGATGTTCGTGCTGCCCGCCGCCGCCGCCGCGCGCGGCGCTGAAATCGGCACCGGCTGGGCCGGGTCGCTGACCATGGGCGCGGGCCAGTTCTGCACCAACCCCGGCATCGCCGTCATCGCCAAGGGGCCTGAGGGCGACGCCTTTGTCGCCGCCGCGAAAGAGGCCCTTTCCGCCACCGGCGCGCAGGTCATGCTGACCGCCGGCATCGCCAAGGCCTACCGCGACGGGCAGGCCCGTTTTGAGGGGCGCAATGCCGTAACCCCTTTGCTGTCCACCGAAAACGAGGGACGCACCGCCAGGCCGAACCTCTATGAGACTGACGCCGACGCCTACCTCCAGGACCACGCCTTGGGCGAGGAAGTCTTTGGCCCGCTCGGCCTGATCGTGCGCATCAGCGACCCCGAAGAGATGCTCGGCCTTGCCCGCGGTTTCGAGGGCCAGCTGACCACGACGATCCAGATGGACGACGCCGACAAGGACCTCGCCCGCAAGCTGCTGCCGATCCTGGAGCGCAAGGCCGGTCGGGTTCTGGCCAACGGTTTCCCCACCGGGGTCGAGGTCGCCGACGCCATGGTGCACGGCGGCCCCTACCCCGCCTCGACCAACTTTGGCGCGACCTCCGTCGGCACCCTGTCGATCCGCCGCTTCCTGCGCCCCGTCTGTTTCCAGAACATCCCTCAGGGCGTCCTGCCCGATGACCTCGAGTGAGGAGGAGTTATTGAAATGAAAGAAGAAACCCGCGAAAAACTGATGGGGGTGTCGGTCGCGACACTCGCCACCGCGCTCTACAAACGTGGCCTGCGGCATCAGGTCATTCAGGGAGTGCACCCGATCGGCTTCAAGGGTGCCAACATGGTCGGGCCCGCCTTCACGCTGCGCTACATGCCGGCACGTGAGGACCGCAACCAACTCGTCGAATTCCGCAATCCCGAGCATCCACAGCGCGTCGCGATCGAGACCTGCCCACCCGGGCACGTCATGGTCATGGACAGCCGCAAAAGCGCCGAGGCGGCCTCGGCTGGCGATATCCTGATCACGCGGCTGATGATGCGTGGCGGCGCGGGCGTGGTCACCGACGGTGGCTTTCGTGATGCGGCCACCATCGCCGATCTCGAGATCCCGGCTTACCACATGCGCCCCTCCAGCCCGACCAACCTGACCTGCAACGAAGCCATTGAAATCAATGGCCCAATCGGCTGCGGAGACGCACCGGTCTTTCCCGGCGACGTGATCGTGGGAGATGCGGATTGTGTCATCGTCATCCCCGCCGGGATCGCGGATGAGGTCGCGGACGAGGCTGTCGAAATGACGGTGTATGAGGATTTCGTGCTGGACGAGGTGAAGGCCGGCGCGGCGATCATCGGGCTGTATCCCGGGACCAAGGATGAGAACCTGCAAAAGTTCGCGCTCTGGCGCAAGACGCAAGGTCGGTGATTCCCCGTCCCTGAAACCCCCGGCCGCCCCCCCCACAATAGGGGGCGGCCGGGCCCCTGTTCCACCCCCTTCGGAGAGACCCGATGCCCCAGCCCGACCTTCTTGTCCTGTCCGCAATCCGGCCCGATCAGATGCGCCAGCTCGACGCGGCCTACACCCTGCACCGCCTTGATCTTGCGGCAGATCCTGCGAGTTTTCTCGCTGAGGTGGCCCCCAGTGTCCGCGCGGCGGTCACGACTGGGGGACGGGGCATCACTGCGGCTGAGATCGCGGCTCTCCCGGCGCTTGAGATCGTCGCAACCTCCAGTGTCGGGACGGATGCGATTGATCTGACGGCCTGCGCCGCGCGGGGTATCCATGTGACGAACACGCCGGATGTGTTGACCGACGACGTGGCCGATATCGCACTCGGAATGATCCTGATGACGCGGCGGCGACTGGTGGAGGGGCATGAATATGTCCGCTCCGGCACCTGGGCACAGAAGGGGCCTTTTGCACTGACCTCGGCGCTCAGAGGCAAGAGGGTTGGCATCCTCGGCCTGGGTCGGATCGGCCAGGCGATTGCCGAGCGCTGCCTGCCCTTCGGCCTGCAGGTGGGCTATAGTGCGCGCTCTGAAAAGCCGGTGGACTTTGAATTTTTCGAGACTCCGCAAGCCCTTGCGCAGTGGTCTGATATTTTTGTCGTCGCAACACCGGGCGGCGCGGGGACGCAGGCTCTGGTGTCGCAAGACGTGATCGAGGCCATCGGGCCTCAGGGCACGCTGATCAATATCGCGCGCGGCAGTGTCGTGGATGAGGCGGCGCTGATCGCCGCGCTGAAAGACGGCAGGCTCGGCTCTGCGGGGCTGGACGTCTTTGCCAGCGAACCTGGTCCGGACAAGGCCTTGACCGACCTCGACACTGTCACGCTGTCCCCGCACCACGCCAGCGGCACTGTCGAGACGCGGGATGCGATGGCACAACTGGTGGTCGACAACCTCGCCGCGCATTTCGCAGGCGAGGCATTGCTGACGCCGGTGGGCTAAGGGCCTGACTTAAAAACCTAAAACCCGTGCATCCGCTTGGCCCACTGCAGACCGACCATGGCCCCTTTGACCCGGGGCAGCATCAGCAGGGCCAGGCCAAAGCACACCGTCGACATGATCAGCGCCAGCGCCAGAGGGTGCTCGGACATGTAGTGAAACAGCGTCGTCAGCATGAAGACCCCGACGTGGCCGACAATGAGGATGGTGATATAGGCCGGACCGTCGTCGGTGCGCTGATGTGTCAGATCCAGGCCGCACTCTGAACAGGCATCGCCTATCTTGAGGTATTTGCTGAACAAATGCCCCTCGCCGCAACGCGGGCAGCGACCACGGGCGCCGCGCAGCATGGCGGGCTTCAGCTCTCGGGTGGGGATGTCTGTGACCATTGTCATCGGATGCTCCGTCGTTGTTATCCCGCCATATATCCATTTTCGCGGCATGTTTGAATGGGCAGAGGGCAGGACACGCGGGGATGTAGTGTCGCAGGGGGCGCTGCCCCCGGCCTGCGGCCTCCCCCGAAGTATTTCGGGCAAGATGACAGGGGGGGGCTTGTCTCATGCGGCCTGCGCTAGGCCTCTGAGGGGCGAAATTGCAGTGTCGGTATCCGGTCGGTATCTGAACGGTATCCGGGCGGTCAGCCGAGCAGGCCTCCGAGCAGCAGGAACATGAGTGCCGACATCAGGGCGGCGGCGGGGACAGTGATCACCCAAGCCGCGATGATCGTCATGAAGTGCGAGCGGCGCACCAGTTTGCGGCGGCGGCGTTCCTCGGCGGCATGGCCCGGAACAGTGGGGCGGGCCTGAGCGGAGGAGCGGGCGCGCTTTTCCATGTACCATTCGCGGTAAAAGCCGACGCCGAAGACGCCGCCCACCGCGATATGGGTCGAGCTGACAGGCAGGCCGAGCCAGGAGGCGAGGATCACCGTCAGGGCCGCCGAGAGCGAGACGCAATAGGCGCGCATCGGGTTCAGCTTGGTGATCTGGTTGCCGACCATGCGGATCAGTTTCGGGCCGAACAGGATCAGACCGAAGGAGATGCCGAAGGCGCCGATCACCATGACCCACATCGGGATCACCACTTCGCCTGCTGCTGCCCCGAAGTGCTGGGCGTGCACGATCGCCGCCAGAGGGCCGACAGCGTTGGCCACGTCGTTCGCGCCATGGGCAAAGGACAGCAGAGCCGCCGAGGCGACCAGCGGGAAGGCGAACAGCACCTTGAGCGAGCGGTTGCGGTTTTCAAGGCCGCGTGACTGGCGCCGGATCAGCGGGATCGCGACGAGCCAGCTGCCCAGACCGAGGCCTGCGCCGATCAGCAGGGCCTGGCCCATGGTGACTTCGAACAGGTGCTTGAGGCCTTTTAGGGCAAGGTAGGTGGCAAAGGCTGCGGTCATCAGGCCGATCAGAACCGGCACCCATTTGCGGGCCGCAGCGATCTTGTCCTCAGCATAGATGATGCGGGATTTGATGAAGGCGAGCATGGCGGCGGCGATGATGCCACCGAGCAGGGGCGAGATCACCCAGCTGGCGGCAATGGCCCCCATCGTGCCCCATTGCACCGCGCCAAAGCCTGCCGCCGCGACCCCTGCCCCCATGACGCCGCCGACGACGGAGTGGGTGGTAGAGACCGGTGCGCCGATCCAAGTGGCGAGGTTGACCCAGATCGCCGCCGAAAGCAGCGCCGACATCATCGCCCAGACAAAGACGCGGGTGGTGGCGACGCTGGAGGGGTCGATGATGCCCTTGGAGATGGTCGAGACGACATCGCCGCCGGCCAGCAGCGCCCCGGCGCTTTCAAAGATCGCCGCGATGGCGATGGCGCCGAACATCGACAGCGCATTGGCCCCGACCGCGGGCCCCATGTTGTTGGCCACGTCATTGGCGCCGATGTTGAGCGCCATATAGGCGCCGAAGGCTGCTGCCGCGATCACGATGAGCGAGCCCGGCTCGCGTCCGATGATCAGGGCCGCCGCCAGCGTGGCCAGCACGATGAACACAAGCGAGACCCCCACCCCGACCAGTGGGCGAGAGACGTAGTTGGTGGCATATTCAACCCGCGAGAAACGGTTCAGATCGCGGTCTAGCGTCTGCCACTGATAATTGTTGGTCGGCTCTGGCAAGGTTCTTGTTCCGTTTGTGCTATCGTTTGAGGGCGCAGGGGGGCGGCGGGGCACGCCTTCGTGCCGCGCAGATTGGCCAGCCTTTACGCCGTCAGTCCGAGAGTGTCACCGGCAGGTCGCGCAACAGCGCCTTCAGGCCGGTTTCATCGACGACCTCGGCGGCGTCTTCAGGGGTCATCCATTCGCGGGTGCGTTCGCCGACCTCGGGGAAGTCGTCAAGCAGCTTGATGACACGGATCGCGAAGACCTCGACATCCGTGGTGACGGGGACGCCGCCCTTGAGGCGTTTGTCATAGCGGTAGGTGCCGATCAGGCGTGGCGGCGCGCCATCGGATTTGACGCCGGCCTCTTCCCAGGCTTCCTCAAGCGCGGTGCCACCGGCATCATAGCCGCGTTTCGGCCAGCCCTTGGGCAGGATCCAGCGGCCGGTGTCGCGGGAGGTGATCACAAGCACCTGCACCTCGCCCCCGAGCCTGCGGTAGCAAAGCGCCGCGACCTGAAAGCGGCTGGGCCGCGAAATCAGCGGCGATATGACATTTTCCCAGAAAGTTCGCAGCATCAGCTCTGGCCCCGTTCGGTTTGGTCGGGTCTCGTACCATTGATAGCGGCGTTTCTGCAATGTTTTGCGAAGGTACGCCTATAAGTTGTGCTCACAGGGTCGCAATTCCCGGATCGAAGAGGTCCCGTTTCTGCACGGAGAGGAAATCGAGGAAGGCCCGCAGGCGGCGCGGCATGCTGCGCCCGGCCAGATAGACGATCTGGATATCCAGCGGCGCGGCTTCGACATCAGCCAGCACGCGCACCAGCCGGCCTTCGCGCAGGGCGGGGGCCAGGACGTAATCGGGCGACATGACGATGCCCTCGCCCGCCACGGCCAGCTCCAGCGCGGCGCGGGCGGAATTGACCAGATAGGGGCCGCGCACCACGATCTTGCGCAGGATGCCGCCCTCCGACAGCTCCCACCCGCCGCGGCTGCGGATGTTGGTGTCGCGGATGCAGGCGTGCCGGCCCAGATCGTCGAGGCACTGTGGCGTGCCATGCGCCGCGAGATAGGCGGGCGACGCGCCGATCATCAGCCCGGTGCTGCCCAGATGCCGCGACATCAGCGCACTGTCGGAGAGGGTGCCGATGCGGATCGCGGCGTCGATGCCTTCGCTCGCGAGGTCGCTGTAGGCGTCGGTGAGGCGCAGGTCGACCACCAGATCGGGGTGCTGGGCGCGAAACCGGCGCAGCAGCTGTTGCACATGATGCTCGCCAAAGATCACCGGGGCCGAGACGCGCAGCGTGCCCGTCACCCCTCGCCCCGGTTCGTTGATGGCAGAGGTCATCTCCTCAAGCTCGTCCAGCCATGCGGGGGCGCGGGCATAGAGGCTCTCTCCCGCCGCTGTCATGCCGAGCTTGCGGGTGGTGCGCTGCAACAGCCGGGTGCCAAGGCGATCCTCAAGCGCGCCCATGTATTTCGACGCCAGCTTGCCCGAGATCCCCAACCGCGCCCCGGCCTGCGCGAAAGAGCCGGTGTCGACCGCAGCGACAAAGACGCGGATACCGTCGAGAAAATCCATGGGCCCTCCTATTCGGAACATACTGGCGAAAGTTAATCCACATATGCGCCATATCATGGAGGGCGGGATTGCGCGATAAGAAGGTCATCGCGACAGGGGCTGCAGTGCCCTGCTGACGCACATCTGAAAACCACGCGCCATTCTGGCGCACCGGAGTAAATGTTATGATTGATACAAGAACCGCACCCTATGCCGTGCTGCTGCTGCGCGTGATCACCGGCGTTTACATGCTGACCCACGGCCTGATCAAACTGTTCGTCTTCACCCCCGCCGGCACCGCTGGTTACTTTCAGTCGATCGGCCTGCCGGGCTGGCTCGGCGTTGTGACGATGGTGATCGAGATCGTCGGCGGTATCGCCCTCGTCCTCGGCCTCGGCACCCGTCTGGTCGCGCTGATCATGGTTCCCGTCCTGCTGGGCGCGGCGCTGTTCGGTCACGGCGGCAACGGCTTCACCTTCTCCAATGCCGGTGGTGGCTGGGAATACCCGGTGCTGTGGGCCTTCGTGATGGCCGCAATCGCCGGTCTTGGGGATGGGGCCTATGCGCTGTTCCCGCTGGGTCGTAAAACCAAGATCTGATCCTGCCAAAGCGCCCGTCCCGACATGCTCGGGGCGGGCGTTTTTTATGTCTGAACGGTAAAGTGGAGAGGATTGAGACGATGCTGGTCAACGGAAAATGGGCAAGCGACTGGACCCCTGTGCAGGCCAAGGATGCCGAGGGGCGCTTTGTCCGCCAGACCTCCTCTTTCCGCAACTGGATCACGCCGGATGGCGCCGCCGGTCCGACGGGCGAGGCAGGCTTCAAGGCCGAGGCCGGGCGCTATCGTCTCTATGTGGCGCTGATCTGCCCTTGGGCGTCGCGGGCACTGATTGCGCGCAAGCTCAAGGGGTTGGAGGACATGATCGCGGTGACGGTGGTGTCGCCCGTGCTGGGGGATCAGGGCTGGTCGTTTGGCGGCTATCCCGGCGCGGACGAAGATCCGCTGTTTGGCGCGCAGTTCATGCACCAGATCTACACCCGCGTGGACCCAGTCTTTACGGGTCGCGCCACGGTGCCGGTGCTCTGGGATGAACAGCAGGGCGTCATCGTCAACAACGAGAGCGCCGATATCCTGCGGATGCTGAACACCGCGTTTGAGGGGCTGGTGCCGGGCACGGTTGACCTCTATCCCGAAGCGCTACGCCCTGAGATCGACGCGCTGAATCCGGTGCTCTATGACAGGCTGAACAATGGCGTCTACAAGTCGGGCTTTGCCAGTTCGCAGCAGGCCTATGACGAGGCGGTCGAGGGCGTGTTCGAAACGCTCGACATGCTAGAGGCGCGGGTGGCGGGCGATTTCCTGTTCGGCGATGCGGTGACTGAAGCCGATGTGCGCCTGTTCGTGACGCTGATCCGCTTTGACGCGGCCTATCACGGGATCTTCAAGACCAACCGCGCCCGCATCGCGGATTACCCCAAGCTGCAGGCGCTGATGGAGAACGTGCTGGCCCTGCCCGGCGTCGCCGAGACGGTGAACATGGACCACATCACGCGCGGCTATTACTCGATCAAGGCGCTGAACCCGTCGGGGATCGTGCCCACCGGCCCGGCCCATGTGCTGAAGCTGCTGGCGAGATAAGACGCGAACGAGGCCTGATCCACACGCGCCAAAGCAGACCAGTTGCGAATGCGTCTCATTCTATAGACCATTGAATTGATTGACACTTGTTGGCACCACGCCTAACAGATGCGACCAAAGCAATCAGATGCCCCAGACGACGCTGCCCCACCGGGTGGCGTCTTTTGCATCTTCGCAGACAGGATACGGCCCATGACACCCGTCAGCATTGGCATTCTGGCCCTCAGCCTGTCGGTCGACGCCTTCATAGCCGCGCTCGGACGGGGTGCGACACGACAGCAACCGGGGCTGGCGCGCGCGCTGCGCACCGGGCTGATCTTTGGTCTGGCCGAGGCGGTGACGCCCCTGATCGGCTGGGCCTTGGGGATCGCCGCCAGCCGCTATGTCGCAGTCGTCGATCACTGGATCGCCTTCGCGCTGCTGGGCGGGGTCGGCCTGCGGATGATCCTGTCGGCGCTTCAGGGCCCTAAGGACGCCGCATTGCCCGCGCGGGGCAGCTTCTGGGCTTTGCTGGCGACGGCCTTTGGCACCTCGGTTGATGCGATGGCTGTCGGCGTGTCGCTGGCCTTTGCCGATGTGCATATCCTGACGGTGGCAGTGGCGATTGGCGTCGCGACCACCTGCATGGCGACGGCGGGCCTGATGGCGGGGCGGTTTCTGGGCGTGCGCTTTGGCCGGGCGGCCGAGGCCTTGGGCGGTGTGGCGCTGATCTGCATGGGCGGCGGCGTGCTGCTGACGCATCTGAGCGCGTGACACTTCAGGCCATCGTAGCGACCTGCTCCACGGCCGCTTGCCAGCGCTTGGCATAGGCGATCAGCGCCGCGCGATCCTTCGGGCGCGGCACCGTTGCCGTGTCGGGCGGCGCGGTGTTCTTTTGTGCCAATAGCGCGGCCCCGGCAGCGGTGCCGGTGGCCGAGGAGGCGGTCTCGACCCCCTCGGTGCGCAGGGCGGCCAGCATGGCGAGGTAGTCAGGGTTGCGCGCGAACGGCCCCTCGACGATCACCGGGCCGCGCGCACCGACAAGGCCGAGGCAGGTGTCGGTCATCAACGCCAGGTACCACGACAGCGCCAGCATGCGCGGGGCGCCTTGCGGCTCGTCGCCGCTCCACCGCATCTGGCGACCTTGGAAGGGACCGGAGGTCGGCTCGACCGAGGGCAGCAGCAGCGCGCCTTGCAGGGCAGTGGCGTAGTCGGCTGCGGTGGCGGGGGGCGCGTCGCGGCGGATCAGTTCGTATTCACGCCCGCCCATGAAGCGGGACGAGGGCACCGGCTGGCCAAGGGCGTTCACGTTGACCAGCGTGTCGCGCGCGGCGTCCAGGCTGACGGGATCGCCGCCGATCGACATCGCGATAACCCATGTGCCGGTGGAGACGACCGAGAAAGCGCCCTTGCGCGCCGCGACATGAGGATAGAGCGAGGCGTTGGAATCGTGGATGCCACAGGTTACCGGCGTGCTGTCCGGCAGCCCGGTCAGCGCCGCCAGATCGGGGCGCAGGGTGCCGAGGGTGTCACCGGAATGCAGCGCGGGGGCGATCTTGTCGCGGATGCCGAGGCGGTCGACGAGGGGGGAAAACGCGCCCTCCCAAGGAGTCCACAGGTCAGTGTGACAGCCGAGGGATGTGACGTCGGTGGCGTAATTGCCGGTCAGCCGCGCGCCCCAGTATTGCGGATAGGTGACGATATGAGCGGTGCGCTCCAGCAGATCGGGATCGCGGGCGAACAGCCAATGCAGCTGGGCCCCGACGTTCAGCCCGGCAGGCAGACGCGGCGATCCGGTTTCGGCAAAGCCGGGGCGGAGCGCGTTGTAGGCGGCGGACTGGGTGTCGGGGCCGGTATCCTCGTAATCCAGCATCGGGGTGGCGAGCCCGCCCTGCCCGTCCAGCAGCACGATCGAAGCGCCATGCGTGGTGATCGAAATCGCATCGATCCCATGGTCCGTGTGAAACCGCGCGAGGTGGACGAGGAAGAAGGCCCAGTGCCCCTCAAGATCGAAATGCGCGTAGGGCGGCCCTGCCAGCACGGTGTTGGGGCGGGTGACGACGTCGAGCTCGCGCAGGGAGCCCGCCTCGACCAGCGCCAGCTTGGCGTTGGTCTTGCCGACGTCGATGACGGCGATATGGCGGGGACGGGTCATGCGGATCAGGCCATGTGAAAGAGCATGGGCAGGTCGGTCGCGACCGGCGAATTGTCGGGGTTGGTCGCCATGATGTCGGCCATATGCGCCCACCATTTCTGCATCACCGGATGATCCGGCAACGCCGCCATGCCGTGATCGTCGCGCCGCCACAGGACGGCAAACAGCGTGTCCGTCTCTGCGTCGAAGTGGATCGAGTAGTCGGAGACGCCCGCCTCTTTCAGCAGCGCCGACAGGTCTGGCCAGATCTCGTCATGACGCCGTTCGTATTCTGCGCGGCACCCGGGGTTGAGGCGCATCTTGAAGGCGTGCTTTTGCATCAGCCCCTCCATTTCTGAATAAGGCGCGGCAGGGCGATGACGCCGATCAGCAGCGCGCCGGTGAAGATCGAGATGACGATGCCGGGCACGTTCAGCAACCCAAGGCCAAAGGTCAGCAGACCCAGCACAAAGGCCGCGATGACCACGCCGGGGATCGAGCCTGAGCCGCCAAGGATGCTGACACCACCGAGCACGACCATGGTGACGACCTCCAGCTCCATCCCCAGCCCGATCGAGGGGCGGGTCGAGCCGAGGCGCGAGGTCAGACAGATCGCGGCAACGCCGCTCATCACGCCAGTCAGCAGGAACAGCATCATCTTGACCCGCGGCACCCGCACGCCCGAAAACAGCGAGGCGGTGGCGTTGTTGCCGATGGAAAACACCGCCCGCCCGAAGTTGGTCTTGTGCAGCAGCACGGTGAAGATCACGGCGAGGACGGCGAACAGCACGAACTCGAACGACACCACCCAGAAGACGTAGCCCTGCCCGAAGAAGGCGAAGCTCTCGGGGTAGCCGCGATAGGCGCCGTCGCCCAGCACGATATAGGAGAGGCCGCGAAACAGGCTCATCGTGCCGATGGTGACAACGATGGAGGGCAGACCGAGGCGGGTCACGAGGACGCCGTTGAACACGCCGCAAAGCAGCCCCGTGCCAAGGCCGATGCCGACCAGAACCGGCGTGCCGAAGCCTGCGGTCGCCGCGGCGCCCATGGCGGTAGAGGCCAGTGCGATGATCGCCGCGACCGAGAGGTCAATCTCGCCCGAGATGATCAGCAGTGCCATGGCGAAGGCGATCATCGCCTTTTCGGTAAAGTTGAAGGTGGCGTCCGACAGGCTCCACGGCGACAGGAAATAGGGCGAGGCAAAGCAGTTGGCGATGAAGATCGCGATGCCGACCAGCAGCAACAGCGCCTCCCACGACTTCAGCACGCGCTGGCCTCGGGTGGTCAGGCGGTCGGGGATCTGGCGGGGGTCGCGCCGCTGGGTGGCGGCGGGGGACAGGGCGGTTTCAGACAGGCTCATGTGCATGCTCCGCTTTGCGCAGGATGATACGGCCCTTGGCGCGGCCCGAGCGGGCGTTCAGCGCCACGGCGATGATGATCGCCGAGCCGGAGATGGCAAGTTGCCAGAAGGGAGAGATATCGACGACCGGCAGCGCGTTCTTGATCACGCCGAGGAACAGCGCGCCCAGCACGATGCCGAAGACCGACCCGGCCCCGCCGCTGATCGCTGCGCCGCCGATGACGCAGGCGGCCACGACGTCAAGCTCAAACCCGCCGGCAATATCGACGTAAGCGACGGCGTATCGCGACACCCAGAGGTAGCCTGCAAGACCCGCCAGCGTGCCCGAGATGACGAAGGCCAGGAACTGGGTGCGACCGACGTCGATGCCGGTGTAGACCGCCGCGTGAGGGTTGCCACCGACGGCAAAGAACGACCGGCCAAGCGATGTGCGCGTCACCAGCACATAGACCAGCGCGATCACCAGCACAGCGCACCACGACAGCATCGGAATGCCGAGGATCTCATACCGCGGGAAGGCGGTGAAGCGCGGGCTCATCTCATGTGCGTTGACCCATTGGCCGTCGGAGATCAGGAAGATGATGCCGCGAAAGATCACCATCGTGCCGAGGGTGACGACGATCGGGGGGATGTCGAGCTTCCAGACGAAAAACCCGTTCACCGCACCGAGCGTCGCACCGAGGGCGAGGGCCAGCCCCAGCGTGAAGACGATGGGCAGGTCCGGCGCCACGGTGTTGAGCAGCGCGCAGACCATGCCGGTGAGGGCGAGGTTGGCCGCGACCGACAGGTCGATGCAGCGCGTCAGAATGACGATGAACTGGCCGAGCGCCAGGATGATCAGCGCCGAGGTGTCGTTGAAGACGGCGGCCAGATTGGATGGCGCGACAAAGCCGGGGAACCGGGTCGCCACCAGCACCAGCAGCACCAGCAGCGCGAAGGCCAGAAGCACTTCGCGGGTCAGACGAAAGGGGATCATGCGGCGTCCTCCTGCCCGATGCCGGCCGCATGGCGGACAAGGGTTTGCGGGGTCATCTCGTCGCCCGAAACCTCGGCGACGATCCGGCCTTCGCGCATCACGATGACACGGTCGGACATGCCGAGGATTTCGGGCAGTTCCGAGCTGACCATGATGACGGCGAGGCCTTCGGCGGCAAGCTCGGCCATGAATTCATGCACGGCGGCTTTCGATCCGATGTCGATGCCCTTGGTCGGCTCGTCCAGAATGATGACGCGGGGCTTGGTGGCCAGCCACTTGGCGATGACCACCTTCTGCTGGTTGCCACCCGAGAGCGAGCCGACGGGCGTGTCGAGCGAGGCCGCGCGCAGATCCAGCCGCTGAGTGTATTCGCGGGCCAGATCAAATTCCTCGGCCAGCTGCAAAAAGCCGTTGCGCGAGGTGTGCGCCAGCGAGGGCAGCGTGACGTTCTGAAAGATCGGCATGGCGGTGATGGCGCCCTGCTTGCCGCGATCCTCAGGCACATAGACGATGCCTTCGCGGATCGCTTCGGCGGGCGAACGGATGATGCGGACGTGGCCCTCGATCTTGACCGCGCCCTTGGAGGGGCGGGTGATGCCGATCAGCGATTGCATGAATTCAGACCGACCCGCCCCGACGAGGCCGTAAAACCCCAGGATCTCGCCCCGGCGCAGGGTGAAGTTGATGTCCTCGAACTCGGTCGGATGGGCGTAGCCCGCGACGGTGAGGATCTCTTCACCCAAGGTGGGCGTGCGCTGCGGGAACACCTGATCGACGGAGCGGCCGACCATCATCTGCACCAGATCGCCCTCGCTCACCTCGTCGATGCGGCCCTCGGCGACGAACTGGCCGTCGCGGAACACGGTGTAACGATCGGCAATGCGGAAGATCTCGTCGAACTTGTGCGAGATGAAGAGGATCGCCTTGCCCTGTGCCTTGAGCTTTTCCACCAGCTCATAGAGCTCATGGATTTCCTTGTGCGACAGGGCGGCGGTGGGTTCGTCCATCACCACGACACGGGCGTCGATGGAGAGCGCGCGGGAAATCGCGACGAGGTGCTTGGAGGCGATGCCAAGTTCGGCCAGCTTCACGCCGGGGTCGATGTCGGCGCCGATCGAGGTCAGGATCGCCTGCGCGTCGCGCCGCATCGCGCGCCAGTCGAGCAGACCGAGGCGGGTGCGGGGGGCATGGCCGAGAAAGATGTTTTCGGCGACCGTCAGCTCATCAAACAGCACGGTTTCCTGATGGATCGCGGTGACGCCAGCGGCGGCGGCGTGCTGGGCGGTGGGAAAGGCAATGGGCGCGCCGTTCAGCAGGATCTGCCCGCCGTCGGGTTGATAGATGCCGGTCAGGATCTTGACGATGGTGGACTTGCCTGCGCCGTTTTCGCCGACCAGCGCCGTGACCTGCCCGGGGTAGAGCGACAGGTTGACACCGTCGAGCGCCTTGACGCCGGGAAAGACCTTTTCGATGCCGTTCAGAGCAAGGATCGGAGCCCCTGCGGGCGGCTGGGCGCCGGAATATGTTGTATCATAGGGCATGGCGGATTTCCTGACGATAGAGAGGTGGACCGGGGGAAACAGGCCCCCGGTCCGGTCGTGCAGCAGGGCGCTTTGGGTCGCCCTGCAGGGAGGAACCCTCAGAAAATGCTCTTGAACTCTTCGATGTTGGACTTGTCGTAGACAAAGGGGTCCGCCATCGCGCCTTCAAGATTGTCGTCCAGTGTCAGCGCGCCCATGCGGCCCATCGGAATTTCCGCACCGGGTTTCGCCTCGGCATCGCCCTTGGCAAGGTGGTAGGCGATCATCGCGGCGGAATAGCCCAGATCGATCGGGTTCCAGATCGCGAAGCTGTCCGACGCACCGCTCTCGACCGCGCCGGCCATCTCGGACGGCAGACCAAGGCCGGTCACGTTGACCTGACCGATCTTGCCGGCATCCGCCACGGCCTGCGCGGCGGCCACGATACCGACGGAGGTCGGCGCGATGATCGCCTTCAGGTCCGGGTAGGTTTGCAGCAGGCCGGTCGCCTCGCGGTAGGATTTGTCCGCCAGATCATCGCCATAGACGGTGGTGACCAGGTTGATGCCCGGATAGTTCGGCATCACCTTCTTCATCTCGTCGATCCAGATGTTCTGGTTGGTCGAGGTGGTGGTGGCCGACAGCACGGCAACGTCACCGCCATCGGGCATGTGATCGGCGGCCAGCTTGATGATCATGTTGCCGATCAGCGGGTTCGACGACGGGTTCAGGTGGACCGAGCGACCCTCAGGGGCGACGCCACTATCCCACGAGATCACGGTGATGCCGCGTTGCATGGCCTTTTTCAGCGTCGGCACCAGCGCGTCGGTGTCGTTGGCCGAGACGGCGATGGCGTCGACCTTCTGGGCGATCAGGGCGTTGATCACCTCGATCTGGCCTTCGGCGGTGGTTTCGGTCGGGCCGGTGTAGATGATCTTGACGTCACCGATCTCGTTTGCGGCTTCCTCGGCGCCTTTTGCTGCGGCCTCGAAGAACCCGATGCCGAGCGCCTTGACCACAAGCGCGATGCGCATCTCGTCGGCGGCGGCGGCGGATGCCGTCAGACCGACAGCCGTTGCGGCGGTGATCAGCAGTTTCGCGAGTTTCATGATTGTCTCCTCCCTAAAGAACAAATCCCGATTTTTCTGCCTCCTCGCAGACGCTTGCGTCTACCCTCCAGAGGCCTCCTGTATCGTGGTGCTCGGGGTCGCCACGATCAGTTGCACACCAGCCGCCTCAAGCATCGAGGCGGCGCGGTCCGATATGCCGTCATCTGTGATCAGCCGCTGGATCCGGTCCAGCGGGCAAAGCACAAGTGACGAGCGGTTGTCGAATTTCGTACTGTCGGCGAGGACGATCAGCTCGTCCGCCTGCCCGATCAGCTTGTGTTCGGCTTGGATCAGCAGCGGATCGGCCTCCATCAGCCCGAGCGGGCCGATGCCCTGCGCGCCCATGAACATGCGCCGGGCGTAGAAATTGCGTGTCACGTCATTCTCGAACGGCGACAGGATGATGTTCTGTTCGCGGTAGACCACGCCGCCCGACAGCAGGATCGTGTTGCGCGAATTCTTCAGCAGATGCTCAGCGATGGGAAACGAGTTGGTGAAGATCTGCAACCGGCGCGAGGCAAGCGGATGCACCATCTGAAAGGTCGTGGTGCCGCCGTTGATGATGATCGGCTCACCATCCTCACACAGCTCGACAGCCGCGCGCGCAATTGCGCGTTTCTGAGCGATCCTGACCGTTTCGTTCAGCGTGAAGGGACGCCCCGCCAACCCGGGAAACTGCGTGCCGTGCAGCGCCTCGGCCCCGCCGCGCACCCGGCGCAGCTTTTTGGCGACGTGCAGAGACGCGATATCACGCCGGATCGTGGCCTCAGACGCGCCAGTCAACGCGCAAAGCTCTGGCACTGTCACGACCGGGCGGTCCTGGACAGCGGAGAGTATGATCCTGTGGCGTTCTTTCTCGTGCATGTGGTTCCTCACCTTACCTTCAACCTGTCGTAGAAGCTCAATCATTGTCAATCATAAATGATCGTAACTTTTCATTCTGCATCGCAGCATGATTGTTCATGATCGTTTATGATTGACAATGCGACGCACCCCTGACAGCTTTCGCCTGAAAACATCGTTCTGGCAGGAACGCCCCGGAGGAACCAGCAATGACCATCATGACACCCGCAACCACGCGCCTTTTGTCCAAGTGGGACGAGGCCAAGGCCAGCTCAATGAGCGAATCTGAAAAGCTTCTGTACCGCTCGAATCTGCTTGGCTCGGACAAGCGGATCACCAACTACGGCGGCGGCAATACCTCCGCCAAGGTGATGGAGAAGGACCCGCTGACGGGCGAAGCGGTTGAGGTTCTCTGGGTCAAGGGATCGGGCGGCGATGTCGGCTCGATCAAGATGGACGGCTTTGCCACGCTCTACATGGACAAGCTGAACGCGCTGAAGGACCTCTATCGCGGCGTCGAATTCGAGGATGAAATGGTCGGCTATCTGCCCCATTGCACCTGGGCGCTGAACCCGCGGGCGGCCTCCATCGACACGCCGCTGCACGCCTATGTGCCCAAGAAACACGTCGATCACATGCACCCCGATGCGATCATCGCGATCGCGGCGTCGAAGAATTCGCGCGCCCTGACGCAGCAGATCTTCGGCGACACCATCGGCTGGCTGCCGTGGAAGAAGCCGGGCTACGAGCTGGGTCTGTGGTTGGAGAAATTCTGCCTTGAGAACCCCGACGCCAAGGGTGTCGTGTTGGAAAGCCATGGGCTGTTCACCTGGGATGACGACGCCAAGGCCTGCTACGAGCTGACGCTGGAGATCATCAACACCGCCATCGCCTATTTCGAGAAAGAGACCAGCGGCAAGGATGCCTTCGGCGGTGCCGTTCATCAAAGCCTTGAGGCGGCTGAGCGGCGTGCGGTCGCGGCGAAACTGATGCCCGCCATTCGTGGCTTCGTCTCGGGCAACCAGCACATGGCTGGCAATTTCGAGGACAGCGACGCGGTGCTGGAGTTCGTGAATTCCAAGGATATGCAGGCGCTTGCGGCGCTCGGCACCTCCTGTCCCGACCACTTCCTGCGCACCAAGATCCGGCCTTTGGTCGTCGCGTTCGATCCGGCCAAGGGCAATATCGACGAGGTTCTGGAAGGTCTGTCGGCGCAGGTCGCCGCCTACCGTGAGGATTACGCGGCCTATTACGCGCGCTGCAAGCACGACGATTCGCCGGCCATTCGTGACCCCAACGCGGTGGTCTACCTCGTGCCCGGCGTCGGCATGATCACCTTCGCCAAGGACAAGGCGACGGCCCGCATCTCGGGCGAGTTTTATGTCAATGCGATCAATGTGATGCGCGGCTCCTCCGCCGTGTCGGAATACTGCGGCCTGCCCGAGCAGGAAGCCTTCGACATCGAATACTGGCTGCTGGAAGAGGCAAAGCTGCAGCGCATGCCGAAGCCGAAAAGCCTGGCCGGTCGGGTGGCTCTGGTCACCGGCGGCGCGGGCGGCATCGGCGCGGCGACGGCGGAACGGTACCTCTCGGAAGGCGCCTGCGTCATGCTGGCGGATATCGACGAAGCTGCCTTGGCTTCGACAAAGGATACACTCTCGGGGCGCTACTCCAAGGACGTCGTGCGCACCGTGGCGATGAACGTGACGGATGAGGCGGCGGTGACTGCCGCCTATGCCGAGGTTTCGGTGGAGTTTGGCGGCATCGATATTCTGGTGTCGAACGCCGGCATCGCCTCGTCTGCGCCGATCGAGGAAACCTCGCTGGAGCTGTGGAACAAGAACATGTCGATCCTGTCGACCGGCTACTTCCTTGTCTCGCGCGAGGCTTTCAAGGTGATGCGGGCGCAGGCGATTGGCGGCTCTGTCGTCTTCGTGGCGTCCAAGAACGGCCTTGCCGCCAGCCCCAACGCGGCGGCCTATTGCACTGCAAAGGCAAGCGAAATTCATCTTGCGCGCTGTCTGGCGCTGGAGGGGGCCGAGGCTGGTATTCGTGTCAACGTGGTCAACCCCGACGCCGTTCTGCGCGGCTCCAAGATCTGGGAAGGCGAATGGCTGGACCAGCGCGCCAGCACCTACAAGACCGACAAGGACGGGCTGGAAGAGATGTATCGCAACCGCTCGATGCTGAAGCGCTCGGTGCTGCCCGAAGATATTGCGGAGGCCGCCTATTTCTTTGCCTCCGACAAGTCGGCAAAGTCGACGGGCAATATCATCAACGTCGATGCGGGCAACAAGGAAGCCTTCACACGCTGAGGGGTTTTGGGCGGGGATCACACCGCGCCCCACGACATTCTGGGGAGGAATTTTCCATGATCGACAAGGGTTTGATCGAAGCTGAGAACAAAACGCGCGAGGCCGCTCTGCGCGCCGATTACGCCGCATTGGGCGAACATCTGGACCGGCGCGGCATTGATATCGCGGCCTTGAAAGACCGCGCCAAGGGCTTTGGCGTTGCTGTCCCGTCCTGGGGCACAGGCACCGGCGGGACACGGTTTGCGCGCTTCCCGGGCGAGGGCGAACCCCGCGATATCTTTGACAAACTTGACGATTGCGGCGTGATCCATGGGCTGACGCAGGCAACGCCGACCGTGTCGCTGCACATCCCCTGGGACAAGGCGGATCCGGCCGATTTGCTGGCAAAGGCCGAGGCGGTCGGCGTCGGCTTTGACGCGATGAATTCCAATACATTTCAAGACCATGCGGACCATCCGCTGAGCTATAAATACGGCTCCCTGTCGCATATGGACAAGGCTGTGCGCGCGCAGGCCATCGAGCACAACCTTGAGACCATCGAGATCGGTGAAAAGCTCGGCTCCAAGGCGCTGACGGTCTGGATCGGGGACGGCACGAACTTTCCCGGTCAGTCGCATATGGGGCGGCAGTTTGAACGCTACCTCTCCTCGATGAAGGAGATTTATCAAGGCTTGCCAGAGGGTTGGCAGATCTTCTCCGAGCACAAGATCTATGAACCTGCTTTCTATTCGACGGTCGTTCAGGACTGGGGCAGCAGCCTTCTGACCGCGCAAGAGCTTGGAGATAAAGCGAAATGTCTGGTCGATCTGGGCCACCATGCGCCGAATGTGAACATCGAGATGATCGTCTCGCGTCTGATCCATGCGGGCAAGCTGGGCGGGTTCCACTTCAACGACAGCAAATATGGCGACGATGACCTCGACAGCGGCACGATCGAGCCCTACCGCCTGTTCCTGATCTGGAACGAGCTGGTGGATGCCGAAAGCGCCGACCTCGACCTGGCGCATATGATAGACCAGAGCCATAATGTCACTGATCCCATTGAAAGCCTTATGATTTCTGCCTGCGAGATCCAGCGCGCCTATGTGCAAGCGAGCCTTGTGGACCGTGCGGCTTTGGGTGGATTTCAGGATGCAAACGACGCTCTGATGGCCAGTGCGACGCTGCGCGCGGCCTTCCGCACGGATGTCGAGCCGATCCTGGCGATGGCGCGGCTTGAGGCGGGCGGCGCCATTGATCCGATCCTGACCTACCGCGCCAGCGGCTATCGCAAGCAGGTCGCGGCGGTGCGTCCCAAGTCGACGGGCGGCGGCGGCGGGATCGTTTAGCCCCCTTCGGAAATGGTGAAATTGCGACGTCGGTATCGCGTCGGTATGTGAACGGTATCCGGGCGGTGCGATTTCAGCCGCCGCCCAAGGCAAAGCCCCGGCTCGATGCCGGGGCTTTGCCTGCTCTGGTGGTGGCTCAGACCATGGCGAGCGCGGCGTCGAGGTCGGACCAGAGCGCCTCTGGCAGCTCGCTGGAAAACCACGTGACATTCTGGCGGATTTGCGCGGCGGAGGTCGCCCCGATCACCACGCAGGCCACCGCCGGTTGGCGCATCGGAAAGCGGATCGCGGCCGCCCCCATCGCGACGCCGTGGTCGGCGCAGACGCGGCGCAGGGCGTTGGCGCGGGCGACGACCTCGGGTGCGGCGGCGACATAGTTGAACATCTGCGGCGCCTCGGCATCGGCGGCGAGGATGCCGGAGTTGAAAACCCCGCCGAGCACCAGCGCCACACCTCGACGCTGCGCCAGCGGCAGGAACTCCGCCTCAGCGTCGCGGTCGATCAGCGAATAGCGTCCCGCCAGCAGGCAGCAATCGAGGTCGGTCTCCTCAAGCGCGTCGCGCATCACCTGCCACTCGTTCGCGCCGATGCCATAGCCGCTGATCTGGCCCGCGGCCTTCAGCTGCTCCAGCGCGCGAAAGCCGCCGCCCGAGGTCAGCGCGTGCCAGTGCCCATCCTGATAGGGGCCGTGGGTGGCGTGGCCGATGTCATGGACATAGAGCATATCGATCCGCGCGACCCCCAGCCGCTGCAGGCTGTCGTCGTAGCTGCGCAGGATGCCGTCATAGGAATAATCATAGACGTCGCGAAAGCTCAGGCTGTTGTGCCAGGTCGGACCGGGCCGCTGACGTTCCTGCGCGGGCGGCAGCGTCAGCCCCGGACGAGCCCGCTGCATCAGCCGCCCGACCTTGGAGGAGAGGGTATAGCCCGCGCCCCGATCGCGCAGCATATGGCCGACGAGGTGCTCGGCCCTGCCCCGCCCGTACATCGGTGCGGTGTCGAAATAGCGGATGCCGAGCGACCATGCGGTGTCCAGCATCTCCAGCGCCTCGGCCTGGGTCACATCGCCATAGAGGCCGCCAAGCGGCGCCGATCCGACGCCGAGGGCCGTGACCGTCAGGCCGGTGGTGCCGAGCGGGCGAAGGGTTTGCGCGGTGAGGGTCATGTCAGGGCTCCCGAAAGACGTGGATCAGGGTGGCTGGGGATCCGGTGGGACCGCGTGGCTGATATCGGAGGACCATAGCGCCGCCACTGGCCGAGGAACACAGGGATCTGGCGTGGAACGCGGTACAACCTTGAGGAGAATTCCGAGTCGGCAGGAAACCTGTGTTGCGGATTTGCGCTGTTTTGAAACTGTGATTTCAATCGGGCATGTGTGCGCGCTGGGAAGACCGTCCAAGAGCCCTCATTTCGGCGGAGGACACTAAAATTATAACCAGTTTCTGTGACACCTGACGCTAATCAGGGTCAGACCGTCTTGTGCCGTCTGACGCGCTGTCGCATAGTTTTGGCATGAAATCACAGTTTCCCACGCCCGCGCATCAGCCCTTTCTGTCACGCATCCGGGTCCACCTTCCGGAACTGCAGCGTGCCGAGCACAAACTGGCGACGTTTCTGCTGGATTTCGCGGGCGATGTGGCCTCCTACGACGCGCAGGAACTGGCGCAGCTGAGCGGGGTTTCCAAGGCCACCGTGTCTCGCTTTGTCCGCCGCATCGGGTTCGAGAGCTTTGAGGCGGCACGGCGCGCGGCGCGCAGCGAAAGACAGGCCGGGACACGGCATTTCACACCGCTGGGCAGCGCCATCGGCGCGACTGAGCCGCCAATGCAGACACTGACCGCGCTGAACCTCGGCGAGGAATGGGAAAACATCGCCTGGACGTTTGAGCGGATAGATCCGGACTCGCTCGACTCGCTGGCGACGGCGCTTCTGAAGGCGCGGCGGGTCTGGCTGATCGGCCACCAAATCAGCCACAGCTATGCCAGCATGCTGTATTGGCAGCTGTCTCGGGTGGTGCCGGACATGCGCGTCATCCCCCAGGCGGGAGAGCAATTGGGCGACCATCTGGCGCTGCTGCATGCTGACGATCTGGTGCTGTGCCTCGCGCTGTCGCCCCGGCCCAGCGTGATCGAGGCCGCCTTGCAGGAGGTGCTGATGACGGGGGCCTCCTGCGCCGTGATCTCGGACGAGAGCATGCCGGATGACCCGCGATTCGCCTGGCATTTCCGCGGCCGGATCGAGACTCCAACACCGCCGTCCAACTATGCCGCGATCAGCGCGATCTGCCACCAGATCGCCAGCATGACGAGCCGCAAGGCCATTGCGGAACGGCCCGAGCACCTGCGCCGCACCGAGGAAATCAACGCCAGGTTGCGCCGAACAGAAAATGCGACAACCGATTGATTGCAAAGGCATTACCGGCGCAGCAGCGGCGCTTTCTATGGTTGAAAGTTCAATGAAAAGGCTCTCCCACCTCACAAGCTGATCACAAATCTGTTTACAAAAATAATAAAGTAATACTTAATCGGATTCGTGAACATAACGTGTTCTTAGGGAGGACATCATGAACATCAAAACAACGCTCCTGGCGGGCGTCGTGGCGCTGGCCCCTGTGGCTGGCTTTGCGGCTGATCTGACCATCGGCTTTTCGCAGATCGGGTCTGAATCCGGTTGGCGTGCGGCAGAAACCACCGTCACCAAACAGCAGGCCGAAGAGCGCGGCATCGACCTGAAATTTGCCGATGCGCAGCAGAAGCAGGAAAACCAGATCAAGGCGATCCGCTCGTTCATCGCGCAAGGCGTTGACGGCATCCTGATCGCACCGGTCGTGGCCACCGGCTGGGACGAGGTTCTGGAGGAAGCCAAGGACGCCGATATTCCCGTCGTCCTGCTGGACCGCACCGTCGATGCACCGGAAGATCTGTACCTGACCGCCGTCACCTCGGACCTCGTGCATGAGGGCAATGTCGCTGGCCAGTGGCTGGTGGATGAGGTCGCAGGCGCGGATTGCCGCATTGTCGAGCTGCAGGGCACCACCGGCTCTTCCCCCGCCATCGACCGCAAGACCGGCTTTGAGCAGGCGATCAAGGGCCACGACAACCTGGAAATCGTGCGCAGCCAGACCGGTGATTTCACCCGGTCGCAAGGCAAGGTCGTGATGGAGAGCTTCCTCAAGGCCGAGGGCGGCGCGAATATCTGCGCGCTCTACGCGCATAACGACGACATGGCCGTGGGCGCCATTCAGGCGATCAAGGAAGCCGGTCTGAAACCCGGCACCGACATCAAGATCGTGTCGATCGACGCGGTTCCGGATGCGCACCTGGCGCTGGCCAACGGCGAGATGAACGCCACGATCGAGCTGACGCCGAACATGGCCGGCCCGGCGCTGGACGCGATGGAAGCCTACCTTGCCGACGGCACGATGCCGGCAAAATGGATCCAGACCGAAAGCAAACTCTATACCGCCAAGGACGACAATCAGGCGGTCTACGAGATGAAGAAAGACCTCGGGTACTGAGGTTTATCAGGGGCCGGTGGTTGTTTTTCCGGTCGTCTTCATGGGTGGCCCTGCGTGTTTCGCGCAGGGCCATTCGCAACGCCCCATGACCGCTGGATTCGCGACATGACAGAACAGACCGCCCCGACTGGCACCCCCACTGGCACGGATGCGCAGGACGCGCCGATGCTGCATGCCAAGGGCATTTCCAAGTTTTTCCCCGGCACCATAGCCCTCGACGATGTTGAGCTGACGCTCCACCGGGGTGAGGTGCACGCCCTGCTGGGCGAGAATGGCGCCGGAAAATCGACCCTGATCAAATGCCTGACCGGTGCTTACAAGCGCGACGGCGGCGTGATCACGCTGGACGGTGAGGTGATCAACCCCGCCAGCACCGCCGAAAGCCAGATCTGCGGCATCGGCACTGTGTACCAAGAGGTCAACCTGCTGCCCAATCTGACAGTGGCCGAGAACCTGTACTTGGGTCGTCAGCCGATGCGCGGCGGGCTGGTGTCGCGCAAGCGCATGGTGGCCGAGGCGCGCCGGGTGCTGCGCGACTATGGCCTCGACGTCGATCCGGGCGAGCCGCTGACGCGCTATTCTGTCGCCGTGCAGCAGGTCGTCGCCATTGCCCGCGCGGTCGAGATGTCGGGCAAGGTGCTGATCCTGGACGAGCCGACGGCGAGCCTTGACCGCGATGAGGTGCAACTGCTGTTCTCGGTCATCCGCACGCTGAAAGAGCGGGGGCTGGCGATTGTTTTCGTGACGCACTTCCTCGATCAGGTGTTCGAGATTTCGGACCGCGCGACGGTGCTGCGCAACGGCCGGGTTGTCGGCACGCGGGTGCTGAGCACGGTCAGCCAGCATGACATCGTGACGCTGATGCTGGGCCGCCAGCTGGAAGCCAAGGTGCATGACCGCCAGACCGGTGCGGCGGGCGAGATGCTGTTGGAGGTCGATGGCCTTGGCAAGCGCGGCATGTTGGAGCCGTTCAGTCTGGCGCTGAGGAAGGGCGAGGTTGTCGGGCTGGCAGGCTTGCTCGGCTCCGGTCGGACCGAGACGGCGAACCTGCTGTTCGGGGCGGTGCCTGCGGATGGTGGCGTGCTGAAGATGCACGGCAAGGAGATCCGCGTCGGCAACCCGCGCGAGGCGGTGCGGCATGGCTTTGCGCTGTGCCCCGAGGATCGCAAGACCGAAGGCATCGTCGGCGATCTGTCGGTGCGGGACAATATCGTGCTGGCGTTGCAGGCGCGGCAAGGTTGGATGCGCCCCCTGTCGCGCGCCAAGATGAACGAGATCGCCGAGCATTACGTGCGCACGCTGGATATTCGTCTGGCCAGCCTCGACATGCCGATCCGGCTGTTGTCGGGGGGCAATCAGCAAAAGGCGCTGCTGGCGCGCTGGCTGGCGACCAGCCCCGATTTCCTGATCCTGGACGAGCCGACACGCGGCATCGACGTCGGCGCCCACGCCGAGATCATCGCCCTGATCGAAACGCTGCGCCAACAGGGCATGTCGCTGCTGGTGGCCTCGTCCGAGATGGAAGAGCTGGTGGCCTATTCGACCCGCGTCATCGTGCTGCGCGACCGCCGTCAGGTGGCCGAGCTGACGGGCGCCGAGATTACAGCGCAGAACATCGTGCATGCGATTGCCGATGAGCCTGCAAGAGGAGTTGCGTGATGGCGGGTTCGACCCAAGGATTGCTGAAGCGGATCACGCCTCAGCTGATCATTCTGGCGGCGGCGTTGCTGCTGAACGTCATTGTTTTCCCTGACTTTTTCCATGTCGATTTCCGCAATGGGCGGCTGTTCGGCAATATCATCGACGTGCTGAACCGGGGCGCGCCAACGGCGCTTCTGTGCATCGGCATGACGCTGGTGATCGCGACGCGCGGCATCGATCTGTCGGTCGGCGCGGTGATGGCGATCGCGGGCGCGACAGCGGCCTCTCTGGTGGTCGACGGGCACGGCTGGTTCACCGCGCTGATCGGGGCCCTGGCGACGGGGGCGATCTGTGGCGCCTGGAACGGCGTGCTGGTTGCGGTGCTGAGGATTCAGCCCATCGTGGCGACTCTGGTGCTGATGGTGGCGGGGCGCGGCGTGGCGCAACTGATCACCGAGGGCACCATTCTGACCTTCCTCAACCCCGGCCTGATCCGGCTGGGCGCGGGTACAATCCTCGGCATTCCGACGGCCATCGTGATCTGGATCTGCCTCGGCGCCTTCGTCGCCTTCGCGGTGCGGCGCACGGCGCTGGGGATGCTGATCGAGTCGATTGGCATCAACGAGGCGTCCTCGCGCCTCGCCGGCATCAACTCCCGTGTGCTGCTGGTCTGTGTCTATCTGGTGTCGGGGCTGTGCGCGGCGCTGGCCGGGGTCATCGTGGCCGCCGACATCAAGGGGGCGGATGCGAATAACGCCGGGCTCTGGCTGGAGCTGGACGCCATTCTGGCCGTCGTCATCGGCGGCAACTCCCTTCTGGGGGGGCGGTTTTCCATCATCGCGTCACTGCTCGGGGCGATGATCATCCAGTCGGTGAACTCGGTCATCCTGCTGTCGGGGATGCCGCCAGAGTTCAACCTGGTCATCAAGGCGGTGCTGATCCTCGGCATTCTGGTGATCCAGTCGCCCAAGGTCAGCTACCTGTGGTACATGCTGCGCGCCTCGGGGCCGCAGCCGCAACCGGACCGCAAATCCCCCCGCCCCCGCACGACGCCTGAGGAGAAGACCCAATGATCCGCTCAACCCATTTGCCGCTGATCGTGACGCTGGTGACCTTCGTTCTGGCCTTCGCGCTGTGCGGCTCGCAATACCCGGCGATCCTGAGCACGCGCGTGGTGGCCAACCTGCTGACCGACAACGCCTTTCTCGGCATCGTCGCAGTGGGGATGACGTTTGTGATCCTGTCGGGCGGGATCGATCTGTCGGTTGGCTCGGTCATCGCCTTTACCGGCGTGTTTCTGGCGGTGATCCTGCGCGATACCTCGATGCATCCGCTGATGGCCTTCGCGCTGGCGCTGATCATCACGACGGCCTTTGGCGCAGCCATGGGTGCGACGATCCATTACCTTGAGATGCCGCCCTTCATCGTCACGCTGGCCGGGATGTTTCTGGCGCGCGGTGCGGCGTATGTGCTGAGCACCGACAGTGTGCCGATCGAACATGAGTTCTACGATGTGCTGCAGGGCATCTACTGGAAGGCGGCGGGCGGCGGGCGGTTCCGGCTGATCGGCGGCGTCATGGTGCTGACCTTCATCGTCGGGGCCATCGTGGCGCATCGCACGCGCTTTGGTCAGAACGTCTATGCCCTCGGCGGCGGCCCGCAGACGGCCAAGCTGATGGGCGTGCCGCTGGCGCAGACCACCATCGGGATCTACGCGATTTCGGGCGGTCTGGCAGGGCTGGCGGGCATCGTCTTCTCGCTCTACACCAGCGCGGGCTATTCGCTGGCGACCGTGGGCGTCGAGCTGGACGCGATTGCCGCCGTCGTCATCGGGGGTACCTTGCTGTCGGGCGGCTATGGATTTGTCGCCGGGACCTTTTTCGGGATAATGATCATGGGGCTGATCCAGACCTATATCGTCTTTGACGGGACGCTATCGAGCTGGTGGACTAAGATCGTCATCGGGATGCTGCTGTTCGCATTCATCCTGCTTCAAAAGGGGCTGATTTGGGCAACGACGGCACGAAAAAGAAGAGCGACTGGCTCCGCCGCCCTTTCATGACCCTTGTTCAACCCGCCGGGTTGGCGGGCGGGTTGGTCGAGCGGGCGTCGAACCACACGATCTTTGTGGTGGAACAGATCGGGCGGGCCATCGTCGCCGGGGAATACCCGGCCGAGACGATGATCCCGCTGGACCCGGACCTGTGCGAGATGTTCAACGTTTCGCGCACCGTCGTGCGCGAAGCCAAGAAGACGCTGATTGCCAAGGGCATGATCCAGTCCAAGGCCAAGGTCGGCACGCATGTCCGCCCCTCGGACGAGTGGAACATGTTCGACGAGGATGTGCTGCGCTGGCACGCCTCGATGCGCAGTCCCGGCGCGTTCTATGACGAGCTGTTCGAGATCCGGCTGATCTTTGAGCCCGCCGCCGCCGCGCAGGCCGCAACCCGCGCCAATACGGCCGATTGTGCGGCGCTGTTCGCGCTCTGCGACATGCTGGCAACCAGCGAGAGCCGGGCGGATTTCGCCGTGGCGGATTACGATTTCCACAAGCAGGTGCTCAAGCTCTCGGGCAACAGGTTCCTGAATTCATTGGGCGATATCGTGCAGACGGCGCTGCATTCGCTGTTCATGCTGGAAGCGCATGAGAGGTTCCCCGAGGGCAAGGAAGAGGTGGCGCAGAACCACCATGCGATTGCGCGCGCCATAGCCTCGGGTGCGGCGGAGGAGGCCCGCGCGGCGATGGCGACGGTCATTCGCAACGGCTATCGCCGGGTCGGGGACAGCCCGGTGCTGCGGCCAGGCCTCTGAAGTCTGCGCATCTAGAGTCTTGCTCATCTAGAGTCTTGCTCATCTAAAGTCTGCGGAGCACCTCTTTCAGCACCCGGTCGACGGCGCGGGGCAGCTGATGCGCGCGGTTGGCAATGATGAAATAGGGCGAGACGGTGATCGTCTGATCGAGGTCGAGGGCGCAGAGACGCGCGCCAAGGCCCGGCCCTGTCAGGATCTCGGCCACCTCTTGGGATTGCGGCGAGATGACGTCGGACTCGGCCAGCAGGGCCAGCACCACCAGCAACGAGGACGAGTTGTTGACGTTGCGTGGCACCGGGCGGGCGATTTGCATGAAGGCAGCCTCGACCGCCTGACGCAGGGGAGATCCGCGCTCCTGCACCACCCATTCGTATTGGCTCAGTTCCTCCAGCGGCAGGTTGCGCCGCCCGGCAAGAGGATGGCTGTCGCGTACCAGCATCGAGATGTTTTCCGAGCGCGCCGGGTAGATGTGGAAATCCGTGACATCATATTCCGGCGGCAGGCGGGCGATGATGAAATCAAAGCGCCCCTCTTTCAGACCGCGCACCAGCTGCACCGAGGGGCCGACCTCGATCGTGGCCTCGATATCGGGGGACTCTTCCTTGACGGCGCGAATCGCGGGCATCAGGAAGCCCATGGCCGGGCCGGTCACAGCGCCCACGCGGATTTCGCCAGACTGCCCGACGTTGAGGTTTTCCACCTCGGTCTGCAGGCTTTCAAGCTCGCTCAGGATCACCCGGATATGGCGCAGGAAGGCGGCACCAACGGGCGTCGGCTCCATCCACCTTGGGTGGCGGACGAACAGGGGCGCACCGGCCTCGGCTTCGATATCGGCCAGCATACGCGAGGCCGCAGGCTGCGACACGCCCATGCTTTCCGCCGCAAGCTGCAGCTTCTGGTGGCGCGCGATTTCCGAAATCAGGCGCAGGTGAGTGGGTTTGAGGCGGCGTATCAGATCCATGATGCGTTAAGATATACCATGATTGTTATGACCTTTGCCATAATTAGAATTTTACAGGTATGAACCCGAAGAGTAGGCAAAGGACGGTTGAGGAGAACAGCCAAAAAAAATCAAAACACGTGTAACTGCTGGCCATCAGAGCCATCGGCACGTTTAGTGGAGGAGCCTCTATGTTCAAGACTCTCGTGGCCAGCACGGCCGTAGCCCTTATGCTGACAGGCGGCGTCCAGGCCGAGACCATCGGTATCGCGATGCCGACCAAATCTTCGGCGCGTTGGATTTCCGACGGTGCAGCGATGGTCAAACAGTTTGAAGAGGCCGGGTACGAAACCGATCTGCAATACGCCGAAGACGACATTCCCAACCAGCTGGCGCAGATCGAGAACATGATCACCAAGGGCGTCGACGTCCTGGTCATCGCCGCCATCGACGGCACCACGCTGTCGAACGCGCTTGAGAATGCCCATTTCGCAGACATCAAGGTCATCGCTTATGACCGTCTGATCCGTGACAGCGAATACGTCGACTATTATGCCACCTTCGACAACTTCAAGGTTGGCGTGCAGCAGGCCACCAGCCTGGTCGACGGCCTGAAAGAGCGTTTCGGCGATGGCCCCTATAACGTCGAACTGTTCGGCGGCTCGCCCGACGACAACAACGCCTACTTCTTCTACAACGGTGCGATGTCGGTTCTGCAGCCGCTGATCGACGCCGGCACTGTCGTGATCGTCTCCGGCCAGACCGGCATGGAAAAAGTCGGCACGCTGCGTTGGGATGGTGCCGTGGCTCAGGCCCGCATGGATAACCTGCTGTCCGCCTACTACACCGACAAGAAAGTCAACGCCGTCCTGTCGCCCTACGATGGTCTGTCCATCGGTATCCTGTCGTCGCTCAAAGGCGTCGGCTATGGCTCGGGCGACGTGAAGATGCCGATCGTTTCCGGTCAGGATGCGGAACTGCAATCGGTCAAGTCGATCATCGCAGGCGAGCAGTATTCCACCATCTTCAAGGACACCCGTGAGCTGGCCCGCGTCACCGTGGGCATGGTCAACGCGCTGGTCAACGGCACCGAGCCGGAAATCAACGACACCAAAACCTACGACAACGGCAAGAAGATCGTCCCCTCCTACCTGCTGGAGCCGGTCGCTGTTGATGCCACCAACTGGAAAGAGATTCTGATCGGGTCCGGCTATTACGAAGAAAGCCAGTTCTGATCTGAACGACGCGTTCCTTCGGGCCGGTTTCACTCGACCGGCCCATCGGGTCCGCCTGACCTGTACGCAGGATGGGCGGACCTTTCCCTAAAATAACGATAAGCAAAAAAGGCAAAGCCATGAATTCTTTGCTTGAAATGCGCTCCATCACAAAAGAATTCCCCGGCGTCAAAGCGCTCGACAACGTGAACCTCACGGTGGCCGAGGGCGAGATCCACGCGATCTGTGGCGAGAACGGCGCGGGAAAATCGACCCTGATGAAAGTGCTCTCGGGCGTCTATCCTGCTGGTTCGTATGATGGAGAAATCCACTACGCTGGCAATTTGGCCCAATTTTCAGGTATCTCAGACAGCGAAAATCTGGGGATCATCATTATCCACCAGGAGCTGGCGCTTGTGCCGCTTCTGTCGATTGCCGAGAATATTTTTCTGGGCAACGAACGCGCTTCCAACGGCGTGATCAACTGGCGCGAGACCTTCCGGCGCACCGAAGATCTGCTGAAGAAAGTCGGCCTGTCCGAGGCCCCCGGCACGCTGATCGAGAGCCTCGGCGTCGGCAAGCAGCAGCTGGTCGAGATTGCCAAGGCGCTGTCGAAAGACGTGCGCCTGCTGATCCTGGACGAGCCGACCGCCGCCCTTTCCGAGGGGGACAGTCAGGCGCTGCTGGATCTGCTGCTTGAGCTGAAGACGCAGGGCGTGACCTCGATCATCATCAGCCACAAGCTGAACGAAGTGCGCCGCGTCGCCGACAGTGTGACTGTCATCCGCGACGGCGCGACCGTCAGCACGATGAACACCAAGACCGACGACATCACCGAAGACCGCATCGTGCGCGACATGGTGGGCCGCGATATGGCGAGCCGCTATCCCGATCGCACCCGCGTCGCCGGCGACATGCTGATGGAGGTGAAGGACTGGAACGTCTGGCACCCCGAGCAGAAGGACCGTCAGGTCATCCGCAACGCCAATTTCAACGTGCGTGCCGGCGAAGTGGTCGGGATCGCGGGCCTCATGGGCTCGGGGCGGACCGAACTGGCGATGTCGATCTTCGGCAAGAGCTACGGGCGCAACATCTCGGGTGAGGTGTCGATGCATGGCCAGGTGGTCAACGTCAGCGATGTGCCGAACGCGATCAAGTCGGGTCTGGCCTACGTCACCGAGGATCGCAAGACGCTGGGTCTGATCCTGGAAGAGACGATCATCAAGAACACGACGCTGGCGAACCTCGAAGAGGTCAGCAGCCGGGGCGTTCTGGATGAGGGTCAGGAAACCGCCGTGGCCGAGAAATACCGCGACGCCATGAACATCCGCACGCCGAGCGTCTTCCAGAAGGTGATGAACCTGTCGGGGGGCAACCAGCAGAAGGTTGTGCTGTCCAAGTGGCTGTTCGCCGGGCCGGAGGTTCTGATCCTGGACGAGCCGACCCGCGGCATCGATGTGGGCGCGAAATTCGAGATTTACGGCATCATCAACGAGCTGTCGGCCGAGGGCAAAGGGGTCGTCATGATCTCGTCCGAGATGCCCGAGCTGCTGGGGATGTGTGACCGGGTTTATGTGATGAACGAGGGTGCTCTGGTCGGCGAGTTGACCGCCGAAGAGGCCAGCCAGGAGCGCATCATGTCGCTCATCGTGACGGAATGAGGAAATGACCATGGAACTGGCAGACAACAACAAAGAGGGCGGCTCGCAAAGCCTGGGCGCGTACCTCGCGGGGCACCTGCGCGAATACGGCCTGCTGGTCGCGCTGATCGCGATCATGGCGTTCTTTCAGATCGTCACCAACGGCGTGCTGCTGAAGCCCGTCAACATCACCAACCTGTTCCTGCAGAACAGCTATATCATCATCATGGCGCTCGGCATGCTGATCGTCATCGTGGCGGGGCATATCGACCTGTCCGTCGGGTCGGTCATGGGCTTCATCGGGGCTCTGGCGGCGGTGATGATCGTCAACTGGGGCTGGCCGGTGTGGATGACCATTCCCGCCTGTCTGATCATGGGGGCCGTGATCGGCGCCTGGCATGGCTATTGGGTGGCATACTGGAAGATCCCGGCCTTCATCGTCACGCTGGCAGGCATGCTTGTCTTCCGCGGTCTGTCGCTGTGGCTGCTGGAAGGTCAATCCGTTGGCCCCTTCCCGCGCAGCTTCCAGGCGCTGTCGACCGGATTCATCCCCGACTTCCTGGGTGCGGGCCGTCCCAATGCGACCTCGCTGGCGGCGGGTATCATCGCTGTCATGCTGATCCTGTGGATGGGTCTGAAGCAACGCGCACAGAACCGCCAGTACGGCATGGATGACGAGCCGACCGCCTTCTTCGTGGTGCGCAACGCCATCATCTGCGGTGCGCTGCTCTATATAACCTACAAACTGGCGTATTTCCGGGGCCTGCCGAACGTGCTGGTCTCGATGGTGCTGCTGACGATCGTCTACAACTTCATCACCTCCAACACCACGCTGGGCCGTCGCATCTATGCGCTTGGCGGCAACGAGAAGGCCTCCAAGCTCTCCGGTATCCGGACCGAGCGGCTGACCTTCCTCGCCTTCGTCAACATGGGTCTGCTGGCAGCGCTTGCCGGTCTGATTTTTGCGGCGCGTCTGAACACCGCGACCCCCAAAGCCGGTTTCGGTACCGAGCTGGACGTCATCGCGGCGGTCTTCATCGGCGGTGCGTCGATGTCGGGTGGCTCGGGCAAGATCGTCGGCGCGGTGGTTGGTGCCTTCATCATGGGTGTGATGAACAACGGCATGTCGATCATGGGCATCGGCATTGATTACCAGCAGGTGATCAAGGGTCTGGTGCTGCTCGCGGCCGTGTTCTTCGACGTCTACCAGAAGAACAAGAGCTGAGGTTTTTCGTAAACACCCCGGCGGGTGGCGGCCCCCACGAGCGCGCCGCCGCCCGCCCCACCGGCAGCCGATCCCGGCCCGGCACTACAGGAATAAGGTATCTCTGAAATGACGTTCAAACCTGCCCAATGGCCCCGCAAGCTGCGCTCGCAGGAATGGTACGGCGGCAATTCACGCGACACGATCTATCACCGTGGCTGGCTGAAGAACCAAGGCTACCCGCATGATCTGTTCGATGGCCGCCCGATCATCGGCATCCTGAACACATGGTCCGACCTGACGCCCTGCAACGGCCACCTGCGTGAGCTGGCTGAAAAGGTGAAGGCCGGGATCTGGGAGGCCGGTGGCTTTCCCGTCGAAGTGCCCGTCTTCTCTGCCTCCGAGAACACCTTCCGCCCGACGGCGATGATGTACCGTAACCTCGCCGCCCTCGCGGTCGAGGAAGCCATGCGCGGCCAGCCGATGGACGGCGCCGTGCTGATGGTCGGCTGCGACAAGACCACGCCGAGCCTGCTGATGGCTGCGGCTTCGACCGATATTCCCTCGATCGCCGTCACGGGCGGCCCGATGCTGAACGGCTACTTCCGGGGCGAGCGCGTCGGCTCCGGCACGCACCTGTGGAAATTCTCGGAGATGGTGAAAGCCGGCGAGATGACCCAGGAGGAATTCCTTGAGGCCGAGGCGAGCATGTCGCGCTCGACCGGGACCTGCAACACGATGGGCACCGCAAGCACCATGGCCAGCATGGCCGAGGCGCTTGGCATGGCGCTGTCGGGCAACGCGGCGATCCCTGCGGTCGACAGCCGTCGCCGCGTGATGGCGCAGATGACCGGCCGTCGCATCGTGCAGATGGTCAAGGATGACCTGAAGCCGTCGGACGTCATGACCAAGGAAGCGTTTGAGAACGCGATCCGCACCAATGGCGCGATTGGCGGTTCGACCAACGCGGTTGTGCACCTTCTGGCGATTGCAGGCCGTCTGGGCATCGATCTGACGCTGGACGACTGGGACCGCTGCGGGCGGGACGTCGCGACCATCGTCAACCTGATGCCCTCGGGCAAATACCTGATGGAAGAGTTCTTCTATGCCGGCGGTCTGCCTGTCGTGCTGAAGCGTCTTGGTAAAACGGTTCTGCTGAACAAGGACGCGCTGACCGTCGCGGGCACCTCGATCTGGGACGACGTCAAGGACGTGGTCAACTGGAACGAAGATGTCATCCTGCCGGTCGAAAAGGCACTGACGCAACAGGGCGGCATCGCCGTGCTGAAGGGCAACCTTGCCCCCAAGGGCGCGGTTCTGAAGCCCTCCGCCGCATCGGCGCATCTGCTGGTGCACACGGGCCGCGCTGTCGTGTTCGAGGACATCGACGACTACAAGGCCAAGATCAACGACGAGGATCTCGACATCGACGAGACCTGCATCATGGTGCTGAAGAACTGCGGCCCCAAGGGCTATCCCGGCATGGCCGAGGTTGGCAATATGGGTCTGCCGCCGAAGGTTCTGAAAAAGGGCATCACCGATATGGTGCGGATTTCGGACGCGCGGATGTCGGGCACGGCCTATGGCACGGTTGTGCTGCACACCTCGCCCGAAGCCGCGGCCGGTGGACCGCTGGCGGTGGTGCAGAACGGCGACATGATCTCGCTGGACGTGCCGAACCGCAGCCTGCATCTGCAGATCTCGGACGAGGAACTGGCGAGCCGTCTTGCCGCCTGGACACCGACGCATGAGCGCGCGGCCTCGGGCTATGAATGGCTGCACCAGACCCATGTCGAAGGGGCTGACACGGGCGCGGATCTGGACTTCCTGAAGGGAAGCCGGGGATCGGCGGTCGGGAAGGATTCCCATTGATGGACATCGCTCTCATAGGCATTGGCAAGATCGCGGTGGACCAGCACGTCCCCGCGATTGCAGCCTCGTCCGATTGGGAACTGGCCGCGACGGTGTCGCGCGCCGGGACCGTCGACGGGGTGGACGCCTACACTGACTTCGACGTGCTGCTGGCAGAGCGGCCAGAGATCCGCGTGATCTCGCTCTGCCTGCCGCCGGTTCCGCGTTTTGAGTATGCCTCCAAGGCGCTGAAGGCGGGCCGGCATGTGATGCTGGAAAAACCGCCGGGGGCAACCCTGTCGGAATGTCACGCGCTGGAAGCGATGGCGAAGGCCAAGGGTGTGTCGCTTTACGCCACATGGCATTCGCGTGAGGCTGACAAGGTTGCGGCGGCCAAGGACTGGCTGTCGGACAAGACGCTGAAATCTTTCCGCGTGACCTGGAAAGAGGACGTGCGTCGCTGGCATCCCGGTCAGGACTGGATCTTTGAAGCCGGTGGCCTCGGCGTGTTCGATCCCGGCATCAACGCGCTGTCGATCGTCACGAAGATCCTGCCCGACGCGATCCACCTGACCGCCTCGACCCTGCTGTTCCCGCAAAACCGTCAGGCGCCGATTGCGGCCGAGCTGAAGTTCTTCCACCCCGGCGGCGCGGATGTTTCGGCCGTGTTCGACTTCCGTCAGGAGGGCGAGCAGACCTGGGCCATCGAAGCCGTCTGTGAAGAAGGTACGATGCTGCTGACCCACGGCGGCGCGCAGATGTTCGTCGACGGCGTGGCGCAGGGCGCCACCGAGACGGGCCTGCACGGCGAATACCCCCGCCTCTACGCCAATATGGCCGCCCTTGTGCGCGCCGGTGGCATCGACATGGACCTCTCCCCGATGCGCCATGTTGCCGATGCCTTCCTGCTTGGCCGTCGCGAGACGGTTGTCCCCTTTGAGTTCTGAGAAAGGACTGACAGTGAAAAGCCCCCTTACCGGTATCCTGCCCGTCGCCCCGACCCCGTTTCACGCCGATGGCACCGTTGACGAACAGGGCATGCGCCGTGTCCTCGACCTGCTGATCGATCAGGGCGTCGATGCGATCTGCATCCTTGCCAACTACTCCGAACAGTTCGTGCTGTCGGACGAGGAACGCGCCCTGCTGACCAAGATCAGTGTCGAACATGTCGCGGGTCGCGTGCCGGTGATCGTCACGATCAGCCACTTCAGCACCGAGATCGTCATCGAGCGCGCCAAATACGCCGAGGCGCTTGGCGCCTCGATGGTCATGATGATGCCGCCCTACCACGGTGTCGGCCTTGTGCCCGCTGTTGAGGGGATCTTTGAGCATTTCGCCATGGTGTCGGATGCGATCAACATCCCGATCATGATCCAGGACGCGCCGCTCTCCGGTGTCACCCTGCCGGTGCCGCTGCTGGTGCGCATGGCGAAAGAGATCGAGCATGTCAGCTACTTCAAGATCGAGACGCCCTTTGCCGCCGACAAGCTGGCGCTGCTGATCGAACAGGGCGGCGAACATATCGTCGGCCCGTTCGACGGCGAAGAAGCGGTCACTCTGCTGGCCGATCTGGACGCGGGTTGCACAGGTACCATGACCTCTGGCATGTTCCCCGAGCTGCTGCGCCCCATCGTCACGCACTATCTTGCCGGTGACAAGGACGCGGCCCTTGAACAGTGGAAGCTCTGCATGCCACTTATCAACCATGAGAACCGTCAGTGCGGGCTGCGCGCCTGCAAGACGGTCTACGCCGCCGGCGGCGTGATCGGGTCCGATTACGTTCGCCATCCGCTGAAACCCATGACCCAACGGACCAAGGATCGCTTGCTGCAACTCGCAGGCGAGCTGGACATTCTGGCGCTTCGCTGGGCCAAGTAAGGGCAAAAGGATTTTAAGCACATGACATTCGAACCACACGGCAAACACCTGATCGCAGGCGACTGGGTTGCCACCGACAAGACGTTCCAATCCGTTCCCGTGACCGGAGAGGCCAAGACCTTTTCCGCAGGTAACGCAGATCTGGTCGATCGCGCCGCGAAAGCGGCCGAGGAGGCCTTCTGGGTCTACGGCTATACCACGCGGGACGAACGCGCTGCCTTCCTGAACGCCATCGCGGACGAGATCGAAGCCCGTGGTGAGGCGATCACCGCCATCGGCACCGCCGAAACCGGCCTGCCCGAAGGCCGCCTGCAGGGCGAGCGGGGCCGCACCACCGGTCAGCTGCGCCTGTTCGCGTCCCACATTCAGGACGGAGCCTACCTCGACAAGCGTCACGACGTGGCCCTGCCAGACCGTGCGCCGCTGCCGCGTCCCGACATCAAGCTGATCGAACGCCCCATCGGCCCCGTTGCCGTCTTCGGTGCCTCGAACTTCCCGCTGGCCTTCTCGACCGCTGGCGGTGACACCGCCGCCGCTCTGGCCGCCGGTTGCCCCGTTGTCGTGAAAGGCCATGAGGCACACCCCGGCACCGCCGAGATCGTCGCCGAAGCCATCCACGCCGCAATCGAGAAATGCGGTATGCACCCCGGTGTGTTCAGCATGATCCACGGCGGCAGCTACGAGGTTGGCGGCGCGCTGGTTCAGCATCCGCTGATCAAGGCCGTTGGCTTCACCGGGTCCTTCCGCGGTGGCAAGGCGCTGTTCGATCTTTGCGCACAACGCCCTGAGCCGATCCCCTTCTTCGGCGAGCTTGGCAGCGTCAACCCGATGTTCATGCTGCCCGAAGCCATGTCCGCGCGCGGCGACGCCCTCGCCACCGGCTGGGCCGGATCGCTGACGATGGGTGCTGGCCAGTTCTGCACCAACCCCGGCGTTCTGGTGATGGTCGATGGCGACGACACCGACAAGTTCCTGGAAACCGCTGTCGAGGCGCTTGGCAAGGTCGGTCCGCAAACCATGCTGACCAACGGCATCGCTGACGCCTACCGCTCGGGCCGCGATACCATCGCAGCGCAGTCGGGCGTTCAGGAGATCCTGAACACCACCAGCGATCAGCGCAACGCCACGCCGTTCGTCTTCGAGACGACGGGCGATGCCTGGCTGGCGAACCCGGCTCTGGGTCATGAGGTCTTTGGCCCGCTGGGTCTGGCGGTCAAGGTCAAGGACACGGCGCAGATGCTTGAGGTGGCCCGCAGCCTTGACGGTCAGCTGACCTGCACGCTGCATATGGACGACGGCGACACCGAGCTGGGGCAGAAACTGATGCCCGTGCTGGAGCGTAAGGCGGGCCGCATTCTGGCCAACGGCTTCCCCACCGGCGTCGAGGTTTCCGAGGCGATGGTACATGGCGGGCCGTTCCCGGCGTCGACCAACTTTGGCGCGACCAGCGTCGGCACCATGGCGATCCGCCGCTTCCTGCGCCCGGTCAGCTACCAGAACCTGCCGGACGCGCTGCTGCCGGTCGATCTGCAGGGCTGACGCATGCACGCAGACTGGATTGCCGCCGATTGGGGCACATCGAACCTGCGCCTCTGGGCCATTGGCCCGGAGGGACAGGTGCTCACCGAACGTGCCTCGCCCGATGGCATGGGCAAGCTGACACCCGACGGGTTTGAGCCGGCGCTTCTTGCGCTGGTTGATGACCTGCTGGAACCGGGGCGTGTGACGCAGGTGTTGATCTGCGGCATGGCCGGGGCCCGTCAGGGCTGGATCGAGGCGCCCTATACCGCCACGCCCTGCCCGCCTGCCAGTCTGTCGCCCATCCTCGCAAAAACCAGTGATCCGCGCCTCTCGGTGCGGATTCTGCCCGGCGTCAGCCAATGCAACCCCGCCGACGTGATGCGCGGCGAGGAGACCCAGATCGCAGGCCTTGTCGCCTCGGATCCCGAGTTCGACGGCACGCTCTGCCTGCCCGGCACCCATACCAAATGGGTCCGCGTCGCCGGTGGCCAGATCATGCATTTCCGCACCGCCATGACGGGCGAGATGTTCGCCCTGCTGTCGCGCCAGTCGGTGCTGCGCCATTCCGTGATCAGCGACGATTTCAGCGAGGCCGCCTTTGCCGACGGTCTGGCGATGTCGCTGAGCGCGCCTGAGGGACTGCTGCTCGACCTGTTCTCGATCCGCCCGGCGTCACTGCTGAACAACACCCCGCCCGAGGCCGCGCGTGCCCGCCTCTCTGGTCTGCTGATCGGGTCGGAACTGGCCGCAACGCGCGATTACTGGCAGGATCTGCCCGTCGTCGTCATCGGTGATGCGGCGCTCAGCACCCGCTATGTCGATGCGCTGACACGCGCGGGCGCGACAGCCCGCAGCAGTGAACACCCCGCGCTGGCATTGAACGGCCTGATCGCCGCCCACGCGCATTTATCCAAGGAACTGACATGAGCCGCAATATCGTCGCCATCCTGCGTGGGATCACCCCGGCAGAGGCCCTGCCCGTTGCCGAAGCCCTGATTGCCGCCGGGATCACCAAGATCGAAGTGCCGCTGAATTCGCCAGATCCGTACGATTCCATCGGCGCGATGGCCCGCCGCTTTGGTGAGGACGCGCTGATTGGCGCTGGCACCGTGTTGCGCGCCGCACAGGTCGGCGAAGTCCACAAGGCGGGCGGTCAGCTGATCGTCTCGCCCAACATGAACGTTGACGTGATCCAGGCCACCAAGAGCTACAAGATGAAGAGCTATCCCGGCGTGATGACCCCGACCGAGTGCTTTGCCGCACTGGATGCGGGCGCTGACGGGCTGAAGCTGTTTCCCGGCTCTCTCATCGGTGTTGCCGGGCTGAAGGCGATTGGCGCCGTGCTGCCCAAGGGCACCGAAGTGCTGGCCGTCGGCGGCGCAGGTCCGGAGAATTTTGCCGAATGGTTCGCCGCCGGGATCTCTGGCTTCGGGATCGGCTCATCGCTCTACAAACCCGGTGACAGCGTGGCGGTGATCGCTGCGCGCGCTGCCGAAATCGTCGCCCGCTACGACGAGACGGTGCCGAAATGAGCGCCGCTGTTTTCGACGCCCGCCCCTGTACGCTCGGCGAAGGCCCGCTCTGGCATCCTGAGCGCAACCAGCTGTTCTGGTTTGATATCATCGGCAAGCGGCTGATGTCTCAGGTCGATGGCCAGCCGCTGGAATGGCAGTTCGACGAATACTTTTCCGCAGCTGGCTGGATCGACCCTGACACGCTGATGCTGGCCTCGGAAACCGCGCTCTGGCGGTTCAACATTGCCAGCGGCGCGCATGAAAAGATCGTGCCGCTTGAGGCCGACAAGCCCCACACCCGCAGCAATGATGGCCGCGCCGACCCCTTTGGCGGCTTCTGGATCGGCACCATGGGCAAGGAAAATCCGCGTCAGGACGCCGGTGCCATCTATCGCTTTTACGAGGGTGCCGTGGAGCCGATCTTTTTCGGCATCACCATCCCGAACGCGATCTGCTTTTCCCCCGATGGCCGCAGCGCCTATTTCGCCGACACGCCGACGCAGAAGATCATGCGGCAGCCGCTGGACGCCCAAGGCTGGCCCACGGGCGAGCACGAGGTCTTTGTCGATCTGGAGCCTGAGGGGCTGTTCCCCGACGGTGCGGTCGTGGATGCCGCTGGCTATCTGTGGAACGCGCAATGGGGTGCGGCGCGTGTTGCGCGCTATGCGCCCGATGGCAGCTTTGATCGCGCGATTGCGGTGGGTGGCAAGCATTCCTCCTGCCCGGCCTTCGGTGGGCCGGATCTCGACACGCTGTTTGTGACTACGGCGCTTGAGGCCATTTCCGCCCCCGACGCTGCGCAGGGGCTGCTCTACAGCGCCGCCGCGGGCGTGACCGGGCAAAAAGAACACCGGGTAAAGGTCTGATCCCATGACAGAAGTTTTCGGCACCCTGCCCAACGGGGAAGATGTGACCCGTGTCACCATCAGCGATGGCCGCCTCACCGCGCATCTGATCAGCTATGGCGCGAAGCTACAGGATCTGCGCCTTGCGGGCGTCGATCATCCGCTGGTGCTGGGCACCGAAACGCTGGAGGACTACTTCGTCAATCTGCGGTTCTTCGGGGCGACGGTGGGCCGCTTTGCCAACCGGATCGCGCGCGGCCAGTTCACCATCGGCGGCGAGACCTATCAGACCGACCTGAACGAAAAGGATCGCACCACGCTGCATGGCGGCGCTGAGGGGCTGGGCGCGGTCAACTGGCGCGTCGAGAGCAGCACTGACACCGCCGTGACCTTCGCGGTCGAGCAGGCGGATGGCCATATGGGCTTTCCCGGTGCTCTGCTGGCGCGCACGACCTACCGCATCGTCGGTGGCGCGCTTGAGATCGAGATGAGCGCGACCTGCGACAAGACCTGCCCGATCAGCATCGCCAACCACAGCTACTTCAACCTCGACGGCGGCGCCGATATCACCTCGCATATGCTGCACATCGCGGCAGAGGGCTATCTGCCGGTGGATGACAAGATGATCCCGACGGGGGACATCGCCCCGGTCGCGGACACCAAGTTCGACTTCCGCACCCTGCGCGCTGTCGGCGAAGCGGGCTATGATCACAACTTCTGCCTGACGCCCGCCGCGGGCCTGCGGGAGGTTGCCGTGCTCAGCGGAGCCAGTGGCGTCACCCTGCGGCTGGAGACCGACGCGCCCGGTCTGCAGGTCTATGACGCGCAGCACCTGACGGCTGAGGGGCAGCCGGGGCTTGAGGGTCGCCGCTACACCACCCGCGCCGGTCTGGCGATGGAAACGCAGATGTGGCCCGACGCGCCGAACCAGCCCGGCTTTCCCGATGCTGTCGTTCCGGCAGGTGAGACCTATCGCAGCCTCAATCGGCTGACCTTTACCGCGTAACCTCTTGCTTCTGCGCGTCTTGCCTGCCCCAATGGCGGCAAGCGCGCAGAGGTTGCCATGTCCTTTACCATCCGCCAGTTGCAGTATTTCGTCGCCGTGGCCGAAAAGGGCTCGGTCATCGGGGCGGCGCAGCTGCTGTCGATCTCGCAGTCCGCGATCACCGAGGCGATCAAGAACCTTGAGGGCGACCTTGGCGTCACCCTGTTTGAGCGTCACGCCCGCGGCCTCGACATCACTCACAACGGCCACCAGTTCCTGCGCCATGCGACCAAGATCCTCGCCGATGTGTCCGGCGCGCGGCGAGCCTTTGCGCCCAGTCGCGAAGCACTCTCGGGGCGGCTGAACGTCGGGGTCACGTCCCTCATGGCGGGCTATGTGATGTCGGACCTGCTGGCGCGCTATCGGCGGCTGAACCCGGGGGTCGAGGCTTCGGCCATCGAGGACAGCGGCGAATACCTTGAACATCTTCTGGTCGGCGGAGAGCTGGACGTCGCCGTCATGGTCATCTCGAACCTGCGCGACCGTATGGCGCTGCAGTCGGAAATCCTCAACGTCTCGGCCTTTCGCCTCTGGCTGCCGCTGGAGCACAAGCTGACCCGGCAGGAGAGTATCTCCCTCGACGATGTGGCGCGTGAGCCGCTGATTATGCTCAACATCGACGAGATGGAGGAGGAGGCGGTCAACCTGCTCTCGGCCTTCGGCAGACGGCCCCGGATCGCCTTTCGGACCAAGTCGGTCGAGGCCGTGCGCTCGCTTGTGGCCACCGGCGCGGGAGTCGCCCTGTTGCCCGATCTGATCTATCGGCCGTGGTCGCTGGACGGGGACCGCATTGAATCGCGCGACGTTTCGGGCGCTTTGCCTATTTTACAGGTGGGTCTGGTCTGGCGGAAGGGGCTGTCCCTATCGCCAGCCACACGCGACTTCATAGCAATAGCGCAATCCTCCCAGTCGCTTAGAGATTTCAGGCATTAGCTATCGGAAAAACCGAACGCTCCTTTCTGTATTACCCGTTTGTCAATCTTTGCAGGGGCAGCGGATAGTCGTCACACCAGAGACGGGCAGCCGATCCAGCCAAAACACGCCAGACGTGCGCAAGCCCGCGACCCGATCATCCAACATCAGGTGCCTGACCGGGGTGCCAGACAGCCCCGTGCTTTGCGCGCTTAAACCGCCTGTCCCCCACCCTGCCCCGGCCCCACCAACATGGGAGTGTTTGCAATGACCAAGAGGATCCTGACCGGCGCCGTGGCGCTTTTGACCAGCACCGCGCTGGCCGGCACCGCCGTCGCGCAAGTGAGCGAGATCGGCGCGGGCGAAGGCGCCCTGTCCATCGTCGCATGGGCCGGCTACGTCGAGAATGGTGAGACCGACAAGGCCTTCGACTGGGTCACCGGCTTTCAGGAGAAAACCGGCTGCATGGTCAGCGTCAAGACGGCCAATACCTCGGACGAGATGGTCGCGCTGATGAACGAGGGCGGCTTCGATCTGGTCACGGCCTCGGGCGATGCCTCGTTGCGGATGATCGCGGGCAAGCGGGTGCAGCCGATCAACACCGATCTGATCCCCAGCTGGTCCAAGGTCGATGACCGCCTGAAAGAGGCGCCCTGGCACACCGTCGACGGCGTGCACTACGGCGTGCCCTACATGTGGGGCCCGAACGTGCTGATGTACAGCACCGAGGTTTTCCCTGAGGCTCCGACCTCCTGGGATGTGGTGTTCAAGGAAATGGACCTGCCAGACGGTGCCACCAACGCCGGGCGCGTGCAGGCCTATGACGGCCCGATCCATATCGCCGACGCGGCGAACTATCTGATGGCGCATTCCCCCGACCTCGGCATCACCGACCCCTACGAGCTGACGCAAGCGCAATACGACGCAGCCCTCGACCTGCTGCGGGGGCAGCGCAAGCTGGTCAGCCGCTACTGGCACGACGCCTTCATCCAGATCGACGACTTCAAGAACGAGGGCATGGTCGCCTCAGGCTCCTGGCCGTTTCAGGTGAACCTGCTGGAGGCCGATGGCGTGAAGGTCGCCTCGACCATCCCCGAAGAGGGCGCGACCGGCTGGGCTGACACCACCATGCTGCACGCCGAGGCCGAGCATCCGAACTGCGCCTATATGTGGATGGAGCATACGCTGTCGTCGAACCTGCAGAGCGATCTGTCGGTCTGGTTCGGCGCGGTGCCGTCCGTGCCCGAAGCCTGCACTGACGGATCGGGGATGCAGACCGCCGAGGGCTGTACCGCCAACGGGCTGGACGATTTCGACAAGATCAAGTTCTGGAAGACCCCCGTCGCCAAGTGCTCCAGCCAGGAGGAATGCGTGCCCTATTACCGCTGGGTGTCGGATTACATCGGCGTCATTGGCGGCCGCTGAGCCTTTCCTGAAACGCCCCCGCCGCAGGCATTTTGCGGCGGGGCAACTGGATTTCCCCCATGTCAGCAGTCACCTTTGACGATGTGTCGCGCCATTTCGGCGCGGTGCGCGCGGTCGATGCCGTCAGCCTCTCGATCGCGGAGGGCGAGTTCTTCGCCATGCTCGGCCCCTCGGGCAGCGGCAAGACCACCTGCCTGCGCCTGATCGCCGGGTTTGAACGCCCGAGCGCAGGCCAGATCCGCCTGTTCGGTGCGCCCGTGCAGGACCAGCCGCCCTATCGTCGCCCGGTCAACACGGTGTTTCAGGACTACGCTCTGTTCCCGCATCTGAACGTGCGCGACAACGTCGCCTACGGGCTGATGATCGCAGGTCAGGCCAAGACCGACCGCCACCGCGACGCCGACGCAGCGTTGGAGATGGTGCGCCTGACCGGCTACGGCGACCGCAAGCCCTCCGCCCTCTCGGGTGGTCAACGCCAGCGTGTCGCGCTGGCCCGTGCGCTGGTGATGAAGCCACGGGTGCTGCTGCTGGATGAACCCCTCGGCGCGCTGGACCTGAAGCTGCGCGAACAGATGCAGGACGAGCTGAAAAGCCTGCAACGTCAGCTTGGCATCACCTTCATCTTCGTCACCCACGATCAGAGCGAGGCGCTGTCTATGGCGGATCGCGTCGCCGTTTTCAACGCCGGGCAGATCGCCCAGACCGGCACGCCGGAGGACATCTATTTCCGCCCCGAGACCGCCTTTGTCGCCGATTTCGTCGGCTCCTCCAACATCCTGCCCGCCCGTCTGGTGCATCGTTTTACCGGCCGCGACTGCCCCGCCGCCCTGCGCCCCGAAGCGCTGCGCATCGTCGATACCGGGCCCCTGCTTGCCCGTGTCACCGCGATGTCCTTCCTCGGCACCGCCACGCGGGTTGTGCTGGACGCCGACAGCATCCGCCTGACCGCCCTGCTGCCAAAAGATGCGCCCCGACCGCATATCGGAGAGACGGTCACGCTCGACTGGGATGCGAGCGACCTGCACCTGATGGCAGGCGCGTGATGCGCGCGCTCTCCGATACCCTCTGGCGGCGCCCGCGCCTGACCATTGCGCTGCTGCTGGCACCGCCGCTGATCTGGCTGGGTGTCGTCTACCTCGGCGCGCTGGCGGCGCTGCTGGTGCAGAGCTTCTTCTCGATCGACCACTTCACCGGCCAGATCAACCGCACCTTCACGCTGGCGACCTATGCCGAGCTGTTTCGCGCCTCGAACTTCGACATCATCCTGCGCACGGTCGTCATGGCGGCGCTGGTGACACTGGCCTCCGCCGTCATCGCCTTTCCCATCGCCTACTACGCCGCCCGCTACGCTCGGGGCCGCTGGAAGGCTCTGTTTTACCTCGGGGTCATGATGCCGCTGTGGTCGAGCTATCTGGTCAAGGTCTATTCCTGGAAGCTGATCCTGGCGCGCGAAGGCATCCTGACCTGGGGCGCGGCAAAACTGCATCTGACGTGGCTGCTCGACGGCTGGCTGGCCCTGCCCGTGGTCGGGGGCAATTCCCTGTCGGTCAGCGCCACGGGCACCTTCATCGTCTTCGTCTACGTCTGGCTGCCCTACATGATCCTGCCGGTGCAGGCGGCGCTGGAGCGCGTGCCGCCCTCGATGCTGGAAGCCAGCGGAGACCTTGGTGCAAAGCCGTTTCAGACCCTGCGCCATGTGCTGCTGCCGCTGGCGATGCCGGGGGTGGTGGCGGGGTCAATCTTCACCTTCTCGCTGACCTTGGGCGACTACATCATCCCCGGCATCATCGGCTCGTCCCGCCGCTTCATCGGGCAGGCAGTCTATGAACAGCAGGGCGTCGCGGGGAACACGCCGCTGGCTGCCGCCTTTGCCATGGTGCCCATCCTGATCATGGCGGCCTACCTCTGGGCGGCCAAGAAGAAGGGAGCCTTCGATGCCCTCTGAGCGCGCGCCTGTCTCGCTGAAGATCGCCGCCGGGGCGGGGCTGTTGTTCCTGCATCTGCCGATCCTGCTGATCTTCATCTATGCCTTCACGACCGAGGACAAATCCTACCAATGGCCGCCCCCCGGCCTGACACTGAAGTGGTTCGCCGTGACATGGGGCCGTCCGGACGTCTGGGCCGCGTTGCGCCTGTCGCTGCAGGTCGCCGCGATTTCGACCGCCGTCGCGCTGGTGCTGGGCACGCTCTGCGCCGCCGCCGTGAGCCGCGCGCATTTCTTCGGGCGCGAGACGGTCTCGCTGCTGGTGATCCTGCCGATCGCTCTGCCCGGCGTGGTGACCGGGATCGCGCTGCGATCCGCGTTCCACATCGCCGAGATCCCGTTCAGCTTCTGGACCATCGTGCTGGGCCACGCGACCTTTTGTGTCGTGGTCGTCTATAACAACGCCGTGGCCCGGTTCCGCCGCACGTCAGGCTCGCTGATCGAGGCGTCGATGGACCTTGGCGCCGACAGCTTTCAGACCCTGCGCCATGTCATCCTGCCCAATATCGCCACGGCCCTGCTGGCGGGCGGCATGCTGGCCTTCGCGCTCAGCTTTGACGAGGTCATCGTCACCACCTTCACCGCTGGCCAGCAGCAGACCCTGCCGATCTGGATGCTTGAGGAACTGGTGCGCCCGCGCCAGCGCCCGGTCACCAACGTGGTGGCGATGGTCGTGGTGCTTGTCACGCTTCTGCCCATTCTGGGCGCCTACTATCTGACGCGCGGCACCGATGCCGTCGCCGGTCAGGGCAAATGACGGAGGAAAACATGGACACCAACATGCTGATCGGCAGCGGCTTCGAGGCTGGCACCGAGGTCGAGGAAAAGGTGCTGAACCCGCGTACGGGCGAGGTGATCCTGCTGATGCCCGAGGCGAACACGGACCAGATCGACCGGGCCGTCGCCGCCGCCCGCGCCGCTTTTCCCGGCTGGTCGCGCACCACCCCGGGCGAACGTTCGGCCAAGCTGCTGGCAATTGCCGATGCGGTGGAAGCGGCGGGCGAGGAGCTGGCCCGGCTGGAGGCGCTCAACTGCGGCAAGCCCTATCACGCGGTCTTGGGGGACGAGATCCCGGGCGTCGCCGATTGCTTCCGCTTCTTCGCGGGCGCGGTGCGCAACATGTCCGGCCCGCTGGCGGGGGAATATCTGGCGGGCCATACCTCGATGATCCGGCGCGATGCGATCGGCGTCGTGGCCTCGATTGCGCCCTGGAACTATCCGCTGATGATGATGGCGTGGAAGCTGGCCCCGGCGCTGGCGGGCGGCAATACGGTGGTGATGAAGCCCTCCGAGCAGACACCGCTGACCGCACTGGCCTTCGCGCGCATCCTGTCGGGGATCCTGCCCGAGGGGGTGGTGAACGTGATCACCGGACAGGGGGCGAGCGTGGGCAATGCGCTGATCAACCATCCCGGCGTCGATATGGTGTCGATCACCGGTGACGTCGCCACGGGGCGCAAGGTGCTGCAAGCGGCGTCGAAATCCCTGAAACGGACGCATCTGGAGCTGGGCGGCAAGGCCCCCGTCATCGTGTTTGATGATGCGGATCTGGAGCGCGTGGTCGCCGGGGTGCGGGCGTTCGGCTATTACAACGCCGGGCAGGATTGCACTGCCGCCTGCCGGATCTATGCCGGGGCGAAGATCCACGACCGGCTGGTGAGTGCGCTGGCCGATGCGGTCTCGTCCATCGTTTATGACAATGCCGATGACAGCCTGAACGAGATCCCGCCTCTGATTTCGCAGCGGCAGCGCGACCGGGTGGCGAGCTTTGTGCAGCGCGCCGCCGAGCTGAGCCATGTCGAGATCGCCACGGGGGGCGCGGTGCAGGAGGGCCCCGGTTTCTACTACAAACCGACGGTGATTGCCGGGGCGCGGCAGGAGGATGAGATCGTGCAGCGCGAGGTCTTCGGGCCGGTGGTGTCGGTGACGCGGTTCGAGGAGCCGGATCAGGCGATCAGATGGGCCAATGACAGCGGCTACGGCCTCGCCTCCTCGGTCTGGACCGGGGATGTCGGGCGGGCGATGGAGGCGGCGGCGCGGCTGCAATATGGCTGCACCTGGATCAACACCCACTTCATGCTGGCCAACGAGATGCCGCACGGCGGGTTCAAGCAGTCCGGCTATGGCAAGGATCTGTCGATGTATGCGCTGGAGGACTATACCGTCGCGCGTCACATCATGATTGCCCACTAACTGGCAGCGCGGAGGGGGCGCTGCCCCCGCCTGCGGCCCCCCGAAGTATTTCTGGCAAGATGACAGGGGTGCCGGGTGCGCTGGCCCGGTGTCGGGAGGGGGTGTCGGGAAACCGGGGCCGGTGTGCGCCGGGAGGAGGATGCGCAGGGCCGGCCCCGGTAAGCCCCGAAGCAGCCCTAAGGCGGCGCCGGGAAACCGCAGACGGGGGAGGACCGTCTGCGGAGAGGTGCCTGTTATCCGAACATGGAAAGAAGGTTCAACCGCCGCAGACCCGGGAAAAAGGCATTCCGGCGATTGTGGGCGGGCTGCGGCGTGAAAAAGGGCGGAAGCCCGCTGAAACCGCTGACGAAAGGCGCTTTTTCGGCCAGTTTTGAAAAGGGTGGCTTTTGGGGGTGGGGGGTCAGGCGTCTTGCCGGGCCAGGGCGGCGAAGGTGTCGAACAGGGTGTCGTCGCCCATCTGGCCGCCCTTCAGCATCAGGCGCATGCCGTTCATTGCGGCGTTTCCATGCACGGCCCGGCACAACCCGACGCCCGGTGCAATCGCTGCGAGGTAGTCGATGGCGCTCATGTCGAGTGCGGCGCAGATCCGGCTTGAGGTATCGCCCCCCGCAATGCCGAGCCAGCCGACGGGCTGGCGCGCGACAACCCGGGCCAGCAGGGCGCTTGAGAGGGCCGCCAGACGCTCGGGCGGCATGGCGTAGTCGGTTTGCGGATCAAGGTGCAGCAGCACTGGCTTCCCCTGCCCCAGCAGGGCCGCCGCCTCTGCCTCGACCGCGGCGCCGGGGCGCAGGGCTTGCGGTATCACAAGCAGGCGGGCGAAGCTCGTGGCGGCAGCGACCTGCGCCTGTGTCAGTGCCGACCGGCTGCCCGCGAAGACCAGCACCCGCCCGTTGGGGGGTGCGATCAGGGGCGCGGAGTGCGCGATGCGGTCGCTCTCTTCCCAGGTCAGGGCTTCGGCGACGGAACTGGAGCCGATCAGCAATTGCCGACCGCCCCGCAGCGCCAGCGCCGCGCCGATCTTGCGGATATGCACCTGCGAGATGGCATCGAGGAAGACGCGCCGCTCAGCACTCAGCGCCTGCGGCAGGTCGCTGGACTGTGGTGCGCTGATCAGGGTCAGACCGGTCAGCCCCTGCGCCGCCAGATGGCGGGTCAGATCGGCCTCGCGCATCGGGGTCAGCGGGTGGTTGCGCATGATTGGATGTCGGTCGAGGCGATAGACCACCCCGTCGGGCGCGCGCGCGAACAGCGTGCCGAAGACGGCGTAGCGGCCGAGGCTGGGCTGGCCACCGAGCACCGCCACAAGATCCGGCTGAAAGGCCGTCTCAAGCGCCCGCGCCACCGCCCCGATAGAGCCGATCTCGGGGTGGCTGTCGAAGGTCGAGCAGACCTTGAGGTGCACCCGGGTCGGGCTCAGCGCCGCCAGCGAGGGCCAGACCCCGGCAATCTCGCGCAGCGCCTCATCCGGACCCATGGCGCGCAGGGCGGTGGCGAGGCCGACGACCTCCAGACCCTCCGCCTCCCTTGCACTCGGGGGTTTTAGGAACAGCCGGGCCCGCCAGCCTGCGCGTGCAAAGGTCGCCAGCGTGTCCGAGGCGCCGGTGAAATCATCCCCGATGAAGACAACCGGTGCCATCAGTGCCCCCCGAAAAACCCGATGGCCGCGGCCAGAGCAGGCCGCGTCTTTGCCGCCTCCTGCAGTGTCAGCCCGTCCTGTACCGCCGCATAGGCGTCACGCAGGCTGTCGATCCCGGCCTCCGCTCCGTCGGGATGCGCCAGGATCCCACCGCCGCACATGAACATCAGATCGGGGCTTTGCGCGGCCTCCAGCGTCACCGGCAGGGTCCCGGCCCACTGGCCGGAGCTGAAGGCGGGCATCACCTGATCCTGCGGGCCATCGACGCAGAGCGGCTGCAGGCAGGCGCGGGCGGCCTCGGTCACCTCCTCGGCGCTGTCGACGAATTTGCCTCCGATGCCATGGACATGCATGTGGTCAATCCCCGCCAGACGGTAGAGCGTGTGGTAGGCCTGAAAGCCCATGCCCAGCCGGGGGTGGCGGCTCATCGCGCCAAAGCCGTTGCGATGCGCGTGGATCGCCAGCGGCGTATGGGCGCGCAGGGTCTCCATACCCGACAGGCCGACCCAGTTCATGCTGGCCATGACGCAGGTGCCGCCCTCAGCGGCCACCAGATCGGCATGGCGGCGCATCGCGTCGACCTCGTCGCTGATGTTGAAGGCCATCATCACCTGACGCCCGGTCGCCTCGCGCCACTTGCGAATGACGGCCATCACCGCAGGAATACGCTCGGCCAGAGGCGCCCAGTCGGGGTTGGCGCACACCTCGTCATCCTTGATGAAATCGACACCCGCCGCGCAGAGACGATCCACCAGCGCGGCGATCTCGGCACTGCGCAGACCGACGTTTGGCTTGAGGATCGTCCCGAAGATCGGGCGGCGCTGCACGCCGGTGCTGGCGCGCGTGCCTGCGATGCCATGCGCGGGCAGCGCATAGCGGGCACGGTAACTGGCGGGGATCTCCAGCGACACCAGCTTCAGCCCCGTCACCTCGCCAATGTCGTAGAGATTACCTGAAACGGTTGCCGCCAGCGTCGCAAGGTTTCGGCCGATATTGCCTGTGGGAAAGGCGATACGGACGCGCGCGAAGCGCCAAGGCCCGCAGGCCTGCGCCCGTTGCAGAAAGGCCGAGGCCAGCGTCGGCGCCTCGCCCTCGCTCAGCACCTCAACCGACAGCACCTCGGCAGCGGCGCGCGCGCGCAGCTCATCCGTTTCGCCCGCGACGCGCACGAAGGTGCCGCTGGACTGCTCGCCCGCCATCATCGCCGCGACGCGCGCGACGTCGACAGGCGTTTCCAGCAGGTATTCCGCGATGACCCGTTCCATGGGCTTACAGTTTGCTCAGGTCGGGGAACGGGCGCACGGGGTCGCTGCCGTCCCAATCGACGCTGGCCGCGCGGATCATGTCGAACATCGTACCCTTTGGCCCCAGCACCTCGGACAGCTCGATCACGGTGCCCGGATGATGCTCCTCAGCGAAATAGGCGAACCGCCCGTTCACCCCGACCTCGCCCGACATCTTCAGGGTAAAGCCCCGGTCCAGCATCATCTGCAGATCGGCCTCATATTGCTTGGTCCAGAAAGCCACATGCTGCAACCCGCGCAGCCCCTTCGCCATAAAGTCGCGGTACATCGAGGGCACATCGTTGCGGCACTGGATCAGCTCCACCTGCATCTCGCCGGAATTGGCCAGCGCGACCGAGTTATGCGGCTGATAGCTCTCGCCATCGAACAGGTAATTCTCGATGGGAACCTGTGGGTTATAGAACCACGGGCCGACGCCCATGACCTCGGACCAGTGCCTCATGCCCGCCTCGATATCGTCGACGACGTAGCCGAGCTGGCGGATCGGACCCAGAAAAGTGCTCATGTCAGCAGCCTCATTGCATCAGGTGATTGGGCAGCCATGTCGACAGGGCCGGAACGGCCGAGACCACGACAAGGGCCACCAGAAGGGGGAGGAAGAACGGCATGACGCCGCGAATGACGGTGCCAATCGGCATCCTGGTGATGATCGAGATCATGTAGAGGCTCATGCCCACCGGCGGCGTCAGCAGCCCGATCATCAGGTTCAGCACGAAGACGATGCCCAGTTGCAGCGGGTCGACCCCGGCCTGCACCAGCGCCGGTGCGATGATCGGCGCGACGATCAGGATGGCGGCGATGCTCTCCAGAAACATCCCCACCACCAGCAGCAGGATATTGACCAGCAGCAGCAACAGCAGCGGATTGTCGGTCAGGCTCAGCAAGAAGGCACTGGCCTTCATCGGCACCATGTCCAGCGTCAGCACCCAGGCAAACAGCGCCGCCGCCGCGACGATGAACAGGATGTTCGCCGTCGCCTCGACCGTCTCGCGCAGCGCCAGCAGCACGTTGCGGATGCTCAGCGAACGGTAGAGGCCTAAGCCGATCACCAACGCATAGGCGACAGTGACTCCCGCCACCTCGGTCGGTCCGAAATAGCCGCTCATGAGGCCGCCGATCAGCAGCACCGGCGCCATCAGGGCGGGAAAGGAGACGACGAATTTCTTCGCCACATCACTCGGTTTCGGGCGGATGGTGTCGCGCGGCAGCCCCTTGACGCGGGCGACGATGGCGACCTGCACCATCAGCAGAACCGTCAGCAGCAGCGCCGGCACGATCCCCGCCAGCAGCAGCTTCACCGCGCTGACATTGGCGACGCTGGCGTAGATGATGATCGGGATCGACGGCGGAAAGATTGGCCCGATGGTCGCCGCGGCCACGGTCAGCCCGGCCGCGAAATCCTCGCGGTAGCCCTGCTTTTTCATCTGGTCGATCTGGATCTTGCCGAGCGCCCCGATATCGGCCAGCGCCGCGCCAGAGATGCCAGAGAAGATCAGGCTGACAAAGATGCTGACCTGCGCCAGCGCGCCGCGAAACCGCCCGAAGATCATCCGCACCAGATCGAACAGATGCGTCGTTACCCCCATGGCGTTCAGCAGGCTGGCGGCCAGAATAAACAGCGGCACCGCCAGCAGGGGCGAGCTGTCGAGCGCGTTCAGCGAGCGTTGCGCCAACACCGAGACCGGCAGCCCTTGGCTGATGATCACCACGGCCGAGGGCAGCGCCAGCGCCACGGCAACCGGCGCACCCAGGACCAGCAGCCCCAGGAACAAAGTCAGAAGAAGCAGGCTCATTGCGGGATATCCACCGGATCGGAAATTTCGGGCAAGCGGCCTGTCAGCAGCTCGATCAGGCGAAACGCCATGACCACGGCCAGCACAGCCGTCCCGATCAGCGCGAGGCTGTAGTAAAAATAGTTCGGCAATTGCAGCGCCGGAGTCAGGAACTTACCCGCCCGCGGCAGAAACTCGGCAAACCCCCAGAGCAGCAGCGCCGCGCAGACCAGCACCGACAGATCCGAGATCACGGCCGAGGCCATCTGCGCCCGCCGTCCCAGCATGTCCGGCACCATGGTGACCGAGACCAGCACCCGCTGGCTCGCCAGCGCGGGAATGCTCAGAAACACCATGCCGATGCCGCAAAACCGCGCCAGCTCGTCCGCCCAGGGCAGCCCCAGATCCAGCAGATTGCGCGCGCCGACCTGCACGACGACCAGCGTCGCCATCACCGCCAGCAGGGCCATCCCGAGGCCGACCCCGACCTCAGTCAGCCGCGCCAGACAGGCGCGACCGGTGTTCAATGCGGACATCAGGCGATTTTCCCGATCATGTCGTAGATCTCGCCGTAGCGCTCGCCAAAGCGGTCGTTGACCAGAGCGCTGACCGACGCGCGGAAGGCGTCGATATCCAGCCCCTCTTCGGCGCCGATCACCGTCATCCCGAGGTCGCGCAGCGCCTGCGTCTCGGCCTCCTCGTTATCAAGGATCGCCTTGGTTGCCTTGATCCGCGTCGCCTCAGCTGCGGTTTGCACGGCGGCTTGCTGATCGGCGCTCAGCCCCTGCCAGACGCCCTCGTTCATCACGACCATCTCGGCGTTCGTCATATGTCCGGTCAGCATCAGGTTCTTCTGAACCTCATACAGCTTGACGTTCAGCACCACGTTGACCGGGTTTTCCTGCCCCTGCACCACGCCTGTCGCCAGCGCCGTCGGCACCTCGGACCAGTCGACCGGTACGGCAACCGCGCCCATGCCCTCGACCGCCGTGGTATACATCGGGAACGGCACGGCGCGGATTTTCACCCCCGCCAGATCCGCCGGAGTCCGGATCGCTTTGTTGCAGGTCAGGTTCCGCTTGCCGAAGTAATGCGAATAGATCACCCGCACGCCCGCCGCCGCAATCAGCCCTTCGTTCAGCATCTGCATGACGGGCGAGTTCACATCCGTCACCTTCATCAGATGGTCGACGTCGCGGTACAGGTACGGCGTGTCGAGCGCGCCGAACGGCTCATAGAGCGACCCGATACCCCCCGCCGTGTTGTGCGAAAACGCGATGGTGCCAAGGCTGACCGCCTCCGCCAGTTCCTGCAGTTTGCCCAGCTGGCTGGCCGGGAAAACCTGCACGTCCATATCGCCGCCCGAGGCCTCGGCCAGCGCTTCGGCGAACCAGTCGGCCTGTGCGCCGGCGACGCTGGCGGGTTCGTTGTTATGGCCATAGCGCAGCGTGGTCTTGGCGCTCGCCGCCATCGGCAGACCGGCCACCAAGGCCGCCCCGGCGCCCATGGCCAAGACCGACCGGCGGTTCATCTTGTCGATTTGTGTCATATCATCCTCCCTGGATTTCGACGCTTTGCCCAGCAGCGATATTGATGGGTTTTGAGGGGCCAAAGCCCACTGCATCCCATATCCCAAAGCCTCTGAAACAGTCTTCTCCCACTCTTGACCAAGGCTAAATTTCCCCTCACCCTAAGTCAAAGTCTTTGGATTGAGGGGTTTTGACGTGTCTGAGGTTTCCGAGCAGCTTTTCCGCCCCCAGCTCAGCGACCTTGCCGCGCGGGCGGGCGTGTCGCTGGCCACCGTCGACCGGGTCATCAACCGCCGCAAGGGCGTGAAGGAGCGCACCCGCCGCCATGTCCTCTCTGTCGCCCGCGACATCGGCCTGCTGAGTGCCGAGGACCTGGCCGCCTTTGACGCGACCCGCCCGCCCAATATCGTCTTCCTGCTGCCCTCCGGCTCCAACCCCTATCTGCGGCTGTTGGGCGAGATGGTGCGCGCCCGCGTCGCCCAGAACAGCGAAGGCGCGCCCGAGCTGCGCTGTTTCTTCATCGAAGGCTTCGATCCCACCGCGCTGGCCGACGCGCTGCGCCGCAATGCCCGCTGGGCCGATGGCATCGCGTTTTTCGGGCTCGATCACCCGGATGTGCGCGAAGCCGTCAGCGACGTGGCGCGCGCTGGCACGCAGCTGGTCAGCATCGTCTCCGACCTCGGGCATCCGGGCGTATCTGCTTATGTCGGCATGGAAAATCGCGGCGTCGGGCGCTCCGCCGGCTATCTTCTGGGGCGGTTCGTGACGCATAAGACCGGCGCGGTGGCGCTGGTCGCAGGCTCGCGCCACTACCGCGCCCACTCCGAGCGTGAAGCCGGGTTCCTGTCGATTCAGGAGGAGCTGTTCCCCCATCTGCGCGTCGTTGGCATGCGCGAGGGGCACGACGACAGCGGCCAGAACTACCGCCACACGGTCGAGCTGTTGGAGCAGCACCCAGACCTCGTCGGCATCTACAACGTCGGCGGATCGTCGGGCGGCATCGCGCGGGCGCTGTCCGAACACCAGCGCCATGACATCGTCTTCATCGGCCATGGGTTGACGCCGGACACGCGGCGCGCGCTGCTGCAGGGCACGCTCGACGTGGTCTTCAACACAGACCCCGCCGCGCTGATCGACCGTGCGATCGCCGCGATCCGCAGCCCCGAGGCCGCCGTGCCGCCCATCAAGCTCGACATCGTGCTGCGCGAAAATCTGCCCCCGAGCGAGGGATAGCCCGGCTCTACCCCTCAAGCGGACGAAACGCCGCGCGCAACTCCGCCGCCAACCCGCGCGCCGCCTCGGAGGCACCACGCGGGTTCAGATACAGCACGACCGACGACGCATCGACCACGCCAAAGCCATCCTCCTGCGTCAGTTCGCGACACCCCGCCGGAATGGTGCTGCGCGACAGCGGTGCAATCGCCAGACCCGAGCGGACGGCGATCTGCATCCCCCCCGAGGTGTCGCATTCAAACGCCACGCGGTAGTCGACGCCAGAGCGGTCCAGCGCCGCCATCGCATATTCCTTGCACCAGCCCGAGTGGAAATAGTTCGACACCGGCAAAGGCTTGCACAGATGCTGCTCATGCGTGACCGAACTCACCCAGACCGTCGGATCGACGCAGATCACCTCGCCCTTGGTGGCATCGCCCGACTCGAAGACCACCGCCAGATCCAGCAGATCGGCCTCCAGCGCCGCCATCTGCGGCACCGAATAATCGCAGCGCACCGAGACCTCGACCCCGGGATGGCGTGTGGCAAATCCCGCCAGCGCGCGCGGCAGAACGCTCTCGCCGTAGTCCTCCGGGATGCCGACACGCAGCGGGCCCTGCAGCGGGCGCTCGCGCAGTGACACCGCCGCTTCGTCCAGCAGGTGCACCACCCGCTCGGCATAGGGCAACAGCTGCGCCCCCCGCGCCGTCAGCACCAGCCCGCGCGGGCGCCGCTCGAACAGGCTCTGCCCGAGGCTCTCCTCCAGCCGGCGCAGCTGCATCGAGATCGCCGATTGCGTGCGCCCGATCCGCGCCGCCGCCAGCGTGACACTGCCCGTCTCGGCCAGCATCAGGAAGCTGCGCATCAAGTCCGATTCCAGTGGTGCTGCCATCTTTCGCCCCCGTCCTGCCATCAGCCAGACCGATAGCATACATAAGTGTTATTCGTTTGTCTGATGCGATGCCATGCGAAATGATCGTCCCGAAGACACCAGTTCACCCAATCCTACGGAGACCTCCGATGCACAGCTCGATCCTGATCGACCCGCGCGCCGTCGCACGCGGGCAGCGCGCCCGTCATGACCAAATCCACCGCGTATGGACCGGCCTGACCGAGGCGTTCACCGCCCGCCGCGCCCTGTCCCAGCGCCGCCGTTCCATGGGGTTTCTGGCGCAACGCGAAGACAGCCACCTGCTGCGCGACATCGGGTTGGAGCGTGACGACCTCGACGATCTGCTGCGCCAGCCGCGCCCGCCCCGCGCCTCAGAGCGCTGAGCTGGTGGCGAAGACGCCCGACATCACGGTGAAGCCGGGCAAGCGCTTCACCCGGTCGATCCAGCGCCGGATCGCCGGGTAGTCCTGCCGCGAGATCCCGCCGTCCTCAGACAGGACGAGATGCGGAAAACAGGCGATATCGGCGATGGTCGGGTGCGGCGCAGAACACAGCCAGTCGCGCCCCTCGACCTCGCCGAACCACAGGTGCTGGTCGATCACGCGCAACAGCCCCTCGGCCCCGGCGCGCGCCGCCTCGGCGTCTCCTTGCGCGAACATCGTCTCGATCAGCCGCGCCTGTCCCGCCGTTGCCGCCAGCTCTGCCGCAATCGCCATCCAGCCCGCAACCTCGCCGCGCAGCACGGCTGTGTCCGGCGCCCATTGGCCCGACGTGTCATAGGCCGCCGCGAGGTAGGCGAGGATCCCCTGAACCGTGCCGAACCTGAGCGCGCCATCCTCCAGCACCGGCACACGCCCCAGCGGATTGATCGCGCGGAATGCGGGCGTCAGATGCGCCGCCTCGGGGTAGACATCCACCGTCTCGACCTCATGCGGCACGCCCAGAAGGCTCAGCATCAGGCGGGCGGCGTAACACTCGGCGTGGAGTTCGAAATCATACAGTTTCATCGCCATCCCTCAGATATCCAGCACCAGACGCGCCGATTTCGCCCGGCTGACGCAAGTCATGATCCGGTCATTCGCCGCATGTTCCGAGGCGCTGAGATAGACATCCTGATGCGCCACGTCGCCCTCAAGCACGCCACAGACGCAGGTGCCGCAGGCGCCCTGCTCGCAGGACGAGGGCAGATCGACGCCGTTCTCCTGCAACACCTGCAGGATGGTGCGCCCGGCGGGCACCTGTAACGTCATGGCCGAGCGTGCCAGCGCAATCTCGAAGGCTGAACTGTCGTCGATCGCCTCCGGATTGGCGAAGTACTCGAGATGCACCGCCTCTTCGGTCCAGCCCTGAGCCGCCGCGATCTGCCGCGCGGCGCTCAGCATCGGCGCGGGACCGCAGGCATAGACATGGTGCGAAAAGGCATAACCGCTGAGGATCCCGCTCAAAGCCGCGCCAGTCTGCGCCGCGTCCAGCCCAAGGTGCCGCGTCACCGCAAGCCCCTCCAGCCGCTCGGCAAAAGGCACATGCGCGGCACTGCGTGCAAAGACATGCAGCGCATAAGCGATCCCCTGCACCGCCAAAGCCTGCGCCATCGCGAGCATGGGCGTGATCCCGATCCCCCCGGCAATCAGCAGCACCCGCTCGCTGTCGCGGCGCAGCGGGAAGGTGTTGCGCGGGGCCGAGATCGCCAGCACATCGCCCTGCCGCACGGCATCGTGCAGACAGATCGAACCACCCCGCCCGGCATCGTCGCGCTTCACCCCGATGGTATAGCCCTCCTCGCCGGGCGCGTTCACGATGGAATAGGGCCGGCGCATCCCGTTGGGCAGATGCACGTCGATATGCGCGCCGGGCTGAAACGTCGGCAAGACACCCCGCAGGGCGCGCAGCTGCACCCCCACGATGCCCTCTGCGGCGGCCCATTTCCGTGTCACCTGCACCCGCAGCTCACCCCCGCCAACGCCGCGCGCAGGCATCTGCCCCAGCGCTTCGTCCACCGGCTGAAAGCTGACCTCCAGCGGTGCCGGAGCCGCCTCTCCCGCCGCCTCGATCCCCTCGCGCAGGGCGCAGAGCAGCCCGTCATGGTCCCGCAAGGCCGCTATCCTGTCCTCAGGCTGCCGCAAAAGCACGCCGCGCAAGACGCAGCGATGCGCATCCAGCGGCTGCACGAAGACCACCAGCCCCGCCTGCCCGAACAGCACCGAGGCGCCGCGCGCGACACTCCCGCCGGGCACCAAACCCTCGGCCATCGACAGCGCCACCCCCGGGGCCGCGTTCACCGATACTGGCCGCAGCACCAGCGGATCGGTGCCCACCAGCACCTCCGGCAGGGCAAACTCCGCTTCCGGCGCCACGGCAGACCAGATCATCCCCGCCGCCTCGACCCCCGGATAGGTCCGATTGCAGATCCTGCGCGCAGGCGCGTCCGCCGGATGGGCCGGGATATAGGTGCACCCGGCCGAGCGGTTGGCATACCGCCAGCCATGATAGAGACAGCGCAGTTCGCGCCCGTCATTCAGCCCCATCGACAGGCGCACCCCGCGATGCAGACAGCGGTTTTCCCAGACGTTGACGAACCCGTCATCCGCCCGCCAGACCGCAACCTCGCGCCCCAGAAGCTGCCCGTGAAACACATGCCGCCTCACCACATCCGTGGCCGCCGCAATCGGGTGCCATCCGGCGAGATCCATCATCGCCATACCCCTCACACCCCCGCCGGGATCACGCCCCAGCGCAGCCCCTTTGAGGCCAGCCAGCGCCGATAAGCAATCGCGCTCTTGTCGGCCCGGATCGGCGTCTCGGCGCGCGGATCCAGCGGCAATCGGCGCGGATACTGGTTTTCGAGGATCGGCTTGTCCTGCCCAAAGATCGTCTGCTGAAAACTGCGGATTTCCAGATCCGAGCTCGCGTCGTCAATGATGCACATGCCGGTATGGGCACGGATCCTCTCCTGCCCCATCGGCTGCACGAAGATATAGATCACGTCCAGCCGCGCCGCGTCCATTGGACTGGATTTGTAGAGCACAGCGCAATTGGGATGCGGCACCCGGTAAATATAATCGACCTCCGCCCCCGCGTCCGAGGACACAGCCGCCTTCGGCTGATAGAACCGGCAGCGCGTCGCGAGGATCTCGTCCCGGTTCTGCGACACCTCGACGTCGTAGTCCTTGACTTCCGTGTGCGGCTCCTCGCCCAAAATCCCCGCATGGACATAGGGGAAATGCCCCATATCTAGGAAATTCTCGATCGCCCGCCCGGCCGAAACCTGCACCCCGAACACCCCCGTCACCACAAAGCGGCGATCCGCCTCGTCAAATTCAGGCACCGCAAACAGAGGCTTAGGTGCCTCGCCGAAACTCGCCCAGACATAGCCATACTGCACCAGGCTCCCGACCAGGGCCGCCTCGCAGCGCACAACCGCCCCCTCGCCCTGCGCCACGATCTCGACTGCCCGGTCCAGCAGCATGGTCCGGCAGCGCCCGTGGCGGCGCAATTCCTCCAGCGACACCACCGGGTGCCAGTGCTCCAGCATCACCGGATCGTTGCAAAGCTCAGTCATCAGCGCCCCCCTGTCTTGCGCCATGACTAGATCCGCGCCAGCCGCCCAGACGCAAGCCCCCGCGCCACAATTGCCGCGCCTTTGCACGGCTGGGGGCTGAAATCGCCGCCCACCACCCTAAATATCCCCTGTATCACACAGGAGAGACCCCATGGCCGGAGGCTGGTCCCGCGACGGCGCGGTCAATGAACAGATCGAAGCATCCATCAATGATGAGCTCGCCCGCCTGAAGACCCGGCGCGCGCTGGTCGGCGACAGCCTGACCCACTGCGCAGAATGCGAAGAACCGATCCCCGAGGCGCGCCGCATCGCGATCCCCGGCATCAAGCTCTGCATCGACTGCCAGCAGGAACGCGACGGCCGCCGCGCCCAACGTGGCGGCATCAACCGCCGCGGCTCCAAGGACAGCCAGCTGAAATAAGCCGCCCGCACCCTCTCTCGCCCCCCCCATTCAGCCCACGGCCCCTGCCCAGTTTCCCTGTTGAAAATATCCCGGGGGTGCGGGGGCTGGCCCCCGCGCCTGCCCCTTCCACAGGCCCGACCCTCTCCCTTCTCAGACCACCGGGTAAAATAATTACCACCGCACAGCGTGTCCAAAGCCTCTTTATCACAAGGCACATCCCCCCTCCTCGCCCTCAAGCCGACGCTCCAAAAACATCCACAGGTTGTGCTTTAGTGGACTTTACCCTGCCTCAGACCTACCCTCCTGCTCACGACCATTCACAGAGGTTTGAAAACCAATCCTGACACCCGGCTGAAAATCGCCGCCGTCAGAGAGACTACAGAGACAGGAGCGCATATATGGCCGACCCCGACGAGTCCCAGGGCATCCCCGCCCCGGAAGGCGAAACCGAGCTGATCGATACAGAGTACGAGATCGGCCAGAACAATATCGAAGGCAGCGTCGGCCCCATCGGCTTTGACATCCACAATCCTGTGTTCATGATTTCGGCGCTCTCCATCGTCGCCTTCGTGTTCTACGCGCTGGCGTTACCGGATCAGTCAGCGGCGCTGTTCGGCTGGCTGCGTCCCTACCTCACCTCGAACTTCGACTGGTTCTTCATGAGCGCGGCGAACTTCTTTGTGCTGTTCTGCCTGTTCCTGATCGTCAGCCCCTGGGGCCGTGTCCGCCTCGGCGGTGCCGACGCCACACCGGATTTCAATTATCTCGGCTGGTTCGCCATGCTGTTCGCGGCGGGTATGGGCATCGGGCTGATGTTCTTCGGCGTGCTTGAACCGGTCTATCACATGGCCGTCTCCAGCCCGCTGGGAACCCCCTCTCCCTTCGATGCCGACGGCAACCTGATCCCCGAGAATATCGAGCGCGCCAAGGCCATGGGTCTGGCCGGCACGATCTATCACTGGGGCCTGCACCCCTGGGCGATCTATGCCGTCGTTGCCCTCGCACTGGCACTGTTTTCCTACAACAAGGGCCTGCCGCTGACGATCCGCTCGGCGTTCTATCCGATCTTCGGAGACCGCGTCTGGGGCTGGACCGGCCATATCATCGACATCCTGGCCGTCTTCGCCACGCTGTTCGGCCTCGCGACCTCTCTCGGCTTCGGCGCGCAACAGGCCAATGCCGGTCTCAACCACGTCTTCGGCATCCCCATCACCACCACGGTTCAGGTCATCCTGATCACCTGCATCACCGCCGTCGCGCTGGTCTCGGTGCTGCGCGGCCTCGACGGCGGGGTCAAACTGCTGTCCGAGATCAACATGGGCCTCGCGGCGCTGCTGCTGCTCTTCGTCCTCATCGTCGGCCCGACATTGGCCATCTTCACCGACTTGGGCCAGGGCATGGTCGCTTACGTCAAGGAGATCATCCCCCTCTCCAACCCCATCGGGCGCACGGATGACGACTATCGCGACGGCTGGACCGCCTTCTACTGGGCGTGGTGGATCAGCTGGAGCCCCTTCGTCGGCATGTTCATCGCCCGCGTCTCGCGCGGTCGCACGGTGCGCGAATTCATCACCTGCGTGCTGATCATCCCGTCGCTGGTCTGCGTGCTGTGGATGGCTGTCTTCGGCGGCGTCGCCATCGATCAGGTGATCTCCGACCCCATCGGCTCCGCCGTCAAGGCGCAGGTGATCGACAACTACAACCCACCCCTGTCGCTGTTTGCCATGCTCGACGACCTGCCCTTCACCTCGGTCACCTCGATCATTGCCGTGGTGCTGGTCATCGTGTTCTTCGTCACCTCCTCGGACTCCGGGTCGCTGGTGATCGACACGATCACCGCAGGCGGCAAGGTCGACGCCCCGGTGCCCCAGCGCGTCTTCTGGGCGACGTTTGAAGGGGCGGTGGCCATCGTGCTGCTGCTCGGCGGTGGTCTCGGTGCGCTACAGGCCATGGTGATCTCCACCGGCCTGCCGTTCACGCTGGTGCTGCTGCTGATGTGCGTCGCCATCATCAAGGGCCTGCGCTCCGAGCCGCACTGATCCGGCACCCCCGAACCCCCTGAGAAGGGCGCGGCGCAGATCCTGCCCGCGCCCTTCGCACATGCGGCTTTGGCGCGCATTGCCGCGCGCGCACCCGCTCAGCATGGTTGATCTCGCCCGCGTCCCACTCTAGGGAATATCGGGACGGAAATTTTCAGACTGACATGCGCTCTCGCCAGAGCTTGCCTCTGGTTCAGACAGCACAGACGTTCACCGCCACAGCCCCAGCGGGCAAAGCTTCCAGATTTGGAAAAAGGGTAAGAAAACATGGCTAAATCGACTTCCCCCGATATTGTGTATACCAAGGTAGACGAAGCACCCGAGCTCGCCAGCGCGTCGCTGCTGCCGATCATCAGCGCCTTTGCTGCCGCCGCCGACGTGACCTTCGGCACCCGTGATATTTCTCTGGCCGGGCGCATTATCGCCACCTTCTCGGACGTGCTGCCCGAAGAGCAGCGTCAGGACGATGACCTCGCCATCCTCGGCGAACTGGTCAAGCAACCCGACGCCAACGTCATCAAGCTGCCCAACATCTCGGCATCCGAGCCGCAGCTGGTCGCCGCCGTGAAAGAGCTGCAGGCGCAAGGCTACGCCCTGCCCGACTACCCCTACACCCCTGCCACGGACGAAGAGAAAGCCGTGCGCGCGAAATACGACGGCATCAAGGGCTCGGCCGTGAACCCGGTGCTGCGCGAAGGCAACTCGGACCGCCGCGCCGCCGTCGCCGTCAAGAACTACGCCAAGAAGAACCCGCACCGCATGGGCGAATGGCTGCCCGACAGCAAGACCCGCGTCTCCTCCATGTCCGGCGGTGATTTCTTCTCGAACGAGAAGTCCGCGACCCTGGCCGATGCCGCCAAGGCCAAGATCGTCCTCACTGCCACCGACGGCACAGAGACGGTTCTGAAGGACAGCGTCGCCTATCCCGCCGGCACCGTGGTCGATGCGACCTACATGTCGGCCAAGGCGCTCGACGCGTTCCTCGCCAAGGAAATCGAGTCGACCAAAGCCGAGGGCACGCTGTTCTCGCTGCACATGAAAGCCACGATGATGAAGGTCTCGGACCCGATCATCTTCGGCCACGCGGTCAAGGTCTGGCTGAAGCCGGTCTTCGATCAGTTCGGCGACAAGATGGCCGAGCTGGGCGTCAACCCCAACGCCGGCCTCGGCTCGCTGCTGGAACGCGTCAAGGACGAGCCCGAGATCGTCGCCGCGATTGAGGCCGTGCGTGCCGAGCGCCCGGACATGTACATGGTGAACTCCGACAAGGGCATCACCAACCTGCACGTCCCCTCCGACGTCATCATCGACGCCTCGATGCCGGCGCTGATCCGCGCCGGCGGCAAGGGCTGGGGCCCGGACAACAAGGAACACGACGCCAACTGCGTGATCCCCGATGACAGCTACGCCCCCGTCTATGACGAGACGATCAAGTACTTCAAAGAGACCGGCAAGCTGGACCCCGCGACCTGCGGCACCGTGCAGAACGTCGGCCTGATGGCGCAGAAGGCCGAGGAATACGGCTCTCACCCCACCACCTTCGAGATCCCCGCCGATGGCGTGGTCCGGATGATCCTGGAGGACGGCACCGTCCTGCACGAGAACACGGTGGAGAAGGGCGACATCTGGCGCTCGGCCTCTGCCCGCAAGGCGCCGATCGAGGATTGGGTGAACCTGGCCATCGCACGTCAGAAGGACATGGGCTGCCAGGCGATCTTCTGGCTGGACGCCAACCGCGCCCACGACGCCGAGCTGATCGCCTACGTCAAGCCGATCCTCGAGGCTCAGGGCGTTGCGGACAAGTTCCTGATCCTGGCGCCGCGCGAAGCCACCCGTCTGTCGCTGGAAACCATCCGCAAGGGTGAGGATTCCATCGCCATCACCGGCAACGTGCTGCGCGACTACCTGACCGACCTGTTCCCGATCCTGGAACTGGCGACCTCGGCCAAGATGCTCTCCATCGTCAAGCTGATGAATGGCGGCGGCTTGTTCGAAACCGGTGCCGGTGGCTCGGCCCCCAAGCACGTCCAGCAGCTGATGGAAGAAAACCACCTGCGCTGGGACTCGCTGGGCGAATTCTGCGCCTTGGGCGAAAGCCTGAAGTTCCTCGCCGAGAGCAAGAACAACCCCAAGGCCCGTACCTTGGGTCTGGCGGTCGATGCGGCAACACAGGGCATCCTCGACGACAACCGCTCGCCCTCGCGCAAGGTGGGTGAGCCGGACAACCGTGACAGCCACTACTGGTTCGCACGTTACTGGGCGCAGGCCCTCGCGGATCAGAGCGACGACGCAGGTCTGGCGGCGCATTTTGCCCCCCTCGCCAAGAAGCTGGTCGACAATGAGCGCACCATCCTGTCCGAGCTGGCCTCGGCCCAAGGGACCGCTGTCGATCTGGGCGGCTACTATCACGGCGACGCGGAGAAAACCGCCGACGTCATGCGCCCCAGCGAAACGCTGAACATGATCATCGGCTAAACGGTTCGGGACCGGGTGCAACGCCCGGTCCCTGCCGCCTGAAACAGAAAAAGCCCCGGCATCGAGCCGGGGCTTTTTCTTTTGGCGACGGCTGAGAGGGCCGCGCGAGAGGGACGTGTTGCGCCGCTGTCAGGCCTAGCCCGGCAGCGTCACGATCATCGCGCCCTTGTCCGTCGCCACGACCGTATGTTCATATTGCACGACGGGCGCGCGCGGAGTGCTGTAGAGGGTCCAGTCATCCTCGCCATCCTCGGCCCAAAGGCCGCCTTTGGACAGGAAAGGCTCCACCGTCAGCACCAGCCCTTTGGTGATGCGCCGCCGGTCGCCGCGGGTTGGCCAGGTGGCGATCTCCTCAGGGTATTCATGCAGCGAGCGGCCGACCCCGTGGCTCGCCAGATTGCGGATCAGCGTATAGCCGCGCTTCTCAGCGAAGGTGCCAATCGCCGCACCGATCCCCGCCAGCGGCTTGTCACTGGCCACCTGCGCGATGCCGATCTGCATGGCGCGCTTGCCATCGCGACAGAGCGTCTCCAACGACGGCTTCACAGCGCCGAGGCGGAAGGTCGCGCCGGTATCCGCGAAATAGCCGTTCTTGCTGGCCGAGACATCGATATTGACCAGATCGCCGCTCGCCAACACCCGCGCGCCCGGAATGCCATGGGCGATCTCTTCGTTGACGCTGATGCAGGTCGCGCCGGGAAAGTCATAGACCGCCTCGGGCGCGGGAATGGCGCCATCGCGCTCCAACAGGAGGCGGCCGATCTGGTCCAGCTCGGCCGTGGTCATGCCCGGCTCCATCGCGCGGGCCATGGCGTGCATCGTGTTGGCGACAATGCGGCCGATCTCTTTCAGGGCGTCCAGTTCGTCCTGCTGTGTAATCGTCATCTGCTGATCCTTCCTGCCGCCCAAAGTCCGCTGCAAATAGCGCGAAACATGCCCAAAGTCTGCCCGAAACCGCACCGTTCGGAAACCGACGGGATACCGACCGGATACCGACATCCCGATTTCGCCATTTCGGGGGGCCTCACCGCCCCCCGGATGGGCTCACTGCGGCAGGGCCCCGCAGAAGCCGCCACTCGCCACCTGCCCCGAGCCGAGCGCAAAGGCCGCCGGCGCATGATAGGGATTCAGCGGCGCCGTTCCCCGGTCAAACAGCACCAGCCCGACCACGAACAGGATGCTGAGACTGGCCGTCACTCTCCGGGTCATCGTCTGGCCTCCAGTCCCAGATGGGGGCGCAGCCAGATGCCGACAAAAGCCCCCAGAAATGCCATCGCGAACCAGGCCCAGCCGTGCAGACTACCGGTCGAGATCCCCGAAAAGAACGCGCCCACATTGCAGCCGAACGCGATCCGCGAGGAGTAGCCAAGCAGCAAGCCAGCCACCACCGTCGCGACCCAGGCGCGCCTCGGCAAGGCAGGCATCCCCTGCTCCAACCCGCCACGCCGCCAGGCCGCGACGAGGAAGGCGCCCGCGATAATCCCTATGTTTGTCAACGAGGTAACGTCCGTCAGCAGGCTGTCGTTCAGCCGTGCGACAGCACCCGGCGCGCTCCAGAACACCGAGCCGGAGAGGTCTGCGCCAAGCGCCACGCCGACCTTTGCCGTCCAGAGCCCAAGCCCATAAACCACGCCCCAGGGCTGCCCCGAGATCACCAGATTTGCCACCGCCAGCGCCGCAATCGCCAGCGCGGCAAAGACCAGTCGGCGCGGCAATTTGCGCGTGCCCGGCTTGGCGATGATGAGCAGTACGGCCGCCACGATTGCGAGCCCGACCAGCGTCACAAGAAGGCCCGAGGTCCCCTTCAGCACCAGGATCGGCAGCGCCCCGAGGTTGGTCCACCAGACCATGCCATAGGCGCCGAAAAAGCTGCCAATCGCGAAAAAAGGCAGCGCAAGCAAGCTGATAGGGTTGCCGCTGCCCGCATTGACCAGCGTCCCCGAGCCGCAGCCCAGCACCACCTGCATCGCCGCGCCAAAGACGAAAGCCCCACCCAGCATGGCAAAGCCGATCGGGGCTTCAGCCCCCGACAACTCGCCCGGGTGGGCCGCAAGCAGCGGAAAGGCGACCAGAGAAACCAAAGCAATTGCAAGGAGTTGCGCGAGGATGCCGCCCGGCTCTCGACGCAGGATCATCGCCCGCCATGGCCCGGCAAAGCCGAAGCGCAGCCCCTCCAGCACGATGCCGAAGCCGAGGCCGACCGCCAGCAGAAACCCATACCGGGCCCCGCCAAACAGCGCCAGAACCGCCACTGCGACCAGCGCCAGAGCGATCAGCAAGGGGCGCGGCAGGAACGGCGAAGGGGCCGCCGGAACGGCAGCCCCCGAAGTGAATGTTTCATTGGCCATGGCTCAGTCGCCCTTAAGCTGGTTCATCAGATTTTGCAGCAATCCCGGGGTGTTGGCCATCTCGTGATCGGTCTGGGAATAGCCCACCATCGAGTCCGGGTAGAGCTTGACGTTGGGCACGCCCGCCAGTTCGGACAGGGCAAACCAGTCGGTCGCGGCCCAGTGGCCGGTGTTGCAGAAGGCGACGACCTCTTCATCGGTGTTCAGACCGAACGTCTCGGCCAGAGTCGCGGCAGAGGCGCTGTCGGCAATCGACGGGGTGCCCGGGACAAACCATTCAGAATGCGCGATATTTTCCGCTCCGGGCAGGGTGCCGGGGCGGCTGGCGGCGGCGTGGGATTGCTTGCCCTCAAAGAATGCGGGCGGGCGCGAGTCGATCAGCTTGGCCTTGCTGTTGCCGTCGACGATGGCCACAATCTCGTCCGTATCGGCCAGCCATTGGTGCGAAAAGGTGAGGTCGAAGTCGGATTTGACCGGGCTCACCGCCTCTGTGCTGGTCGCAAGGCCGGCGGCCGCCCAGGCGTTCATGCCGCCGTTCAGGATCGCCAGATGGCTGACGCCAGAGGATTTCAGCGTCCAGTAAACCCTTGCAGCGGCACCAAAATCTGAATCGTCCGAGCCTTGGTGCACGACGACAACAGGCTGTGTACGGGTGACCCCGAGGCCTTGCAGAACGGCTTCGAGCTGGTCTTCGGGCAGCAGTTGACCGGGGTTGCTGGCGGGACCACGGAACAACCCGTAGGGGGCGGAGACGGCGCCGGGGATGTGACCTTTGTCGTAGGCGTCGCCGCGGATGTCGAGGACCAGCGGGGCGGTGCCGGTCAGCTCGGTGTCCAGCGCGCTCGGGGTGACGAGGGGGCCGAAGTCATTGGCGGCCAGACCGGCGGTGGCGAAACTGACGGCGGCCAGCGTGGAGAGAAGGAACGTCTTCATGGGAATGTCCTTGGTTCTGTCTTGAGTCAGCTTTTGGCTTTGAACAATATTTCGGCCTTTTTATGCGGAAAAACAAGGCGTTTGCGTAAAACGACCCCGAGGACGCGCGAAGGACTTTCCAAGGGGGAGCGGGGCGCAACTGATCCGGTTGCGCCGGGAAGGCAGGGGCATGGAACCTGCGCCCGGTGCGCAGCAGATCGGCGGAATGGCGTTCTTTTTCGTTGATCCCGGCCCCGGCGGACGGGTGCGGCAGGGGGCATTGCAGCCTGAAATCGGGATGTCGGTATCCGGTCGGTATTTGAACGGTATCCGAACGGTGCGGTTTTCGGCGCTGGCGCAAGGCGCAGAGGGCCGATTGTACGCCATGGGCTTTCGCGCCACAAAGACGGGCGGCACATCGACTCCGGCCAGCGGCGAAAGGGCACGGTATGAACAGGCAGGCAGAGAGCGACCCGGTGATCCTGATCCACGGCGCCTGGCAGGGCAGCTGGGCCTGGGCGGGGCTTCTCCCCCTGCTCGCGCGTGCCGGGATCCCGGCCCATGCCATCGACCTGCCCGGCAACGGCACTGACGGGCGCGCGCCTGAGGGTGTCCGCCTGGAGGATGCGCTGGCGCAGATCGGGGCGCTGATGGCCGCCCTCGGGCGCCCGGTCAGTCTGGTGGGGCATTCGGGCGGAGGGGTCATCGCCTCGGCTGCGGCGGAGGCGTTTCGCGAGGATGTCCGCCGCGTCGCCTATGTGGCGGGCATGATGCTGCCCTCGGGGATGAGCTTTGGCGACCTGCAGGGCAGCCTGCGCGGCCAGCCGGGCTTTGGCGCGGGCATCACCGAGCATCTGATCTGGTCGCAGGCAGGGCAGATCAGCGAAGTCCCCCCCGAGGCCGCGATGGAGATCTTTTTCCACGATTGCGAGGCCGGGGCGGCCGCAGATGCCGCTGCCCGCCTGACACCACAGGGCGAGGGGCTGCGCAGCATCACCGCGACCCTGACGCCGGAGCGCTTTGGCACCCTGCCCAGGCTCTATGTCGCGCTGCGCCATGATCGCAGCGTCACGCCGCTGGCGCAGGCGAGGATGCAGGCGCTGGTGCCCGGCGCGCAGGTGGTTGCTCTGGACACCGGCCATGTGCCGCAACTGGCCGACCCGGCAGCGCTGAGCGCGGCACTGGTGCCCTTTCTGCGCGGCGACCTCTGAGGCAGCAGCCAAAGCGATCAGGGGGCGGAGCCTTTGGCGGCGACCTTCGCGGGCAGGCGCGCGACGGAGAAAGCAGCCGCCTCGGGTGGCCGTGACAGAGCGGCGGCGCTGCGCGCCTGCACGCTGAAGGCCCCGGCATCGCTGCCGGTCAGCGGATGCGAGAACAGGAACCCCTGCCCCATGTCGCAGCCATGTTCGATCAGCCATGCCTCCTCGCCGGTATCTTCGATCCCCTCGGCGGTGACGGTCATCCCGAGGGTATGGCCAAGCGCGATCATCGCCGAGACGATGATCTTGGTGTCATTCTGGGTGCGCGTGGCTTCGACAAAGCTGCGGTCAATCTTGATGTGATCGACGGTCAGCGCATGCAGGTGGCGCAGCCCGGAATAGCCGGTGCCGAAATCATCCAGCGCGACACGGATGCCGACGCGGCGCAGATCCCGAATGACCCGGCTGGCCTGCTCAAAGTCCTGCACGAGGGCGGTTTCGGTGATCTCAAGCTCTAGCCGGTTGGCGGGAAAGCCGGTTTCCGCGAGGATTTCCAGCGTTTTGGAGACCAGCAGCTTGTCGGCGAACTGCGCCGGAGAGACATTGACGCTGATGCTGATGTCAGCGTCCCAGGACGCGGCATCGCTGCAGGCCTGACGCAGGATCGTGCGGTAGAGCGGGTCCGACAGGCCGATGTCTTCGGCGATGGCAGCGAAATCCTGCGCCTCGATCAGGCCCTGTTCGGGGTGGTTCCAGCGCGCCAGAACTTCGAACTGGCGCAGGCGATGCGACGGCAGATCAAAGATCGGCTGAAAATAGGGCACGATTTCGCCCCGGTCTGGGATGAGCGCACGGCGCAGGTCTGCCTCGACCCGGTGGCGGTGGCGCATCGTCTGGGCCAGCTCATCGTCGAACAGCGCATAGCAGTTCTTGCCCCCCGCCTTGGCCTGATAGAGCGCCTGATCCGCCTGCCCCAGCAATTCATCCGCCGTCGTGCCATCCTTGGGATAGCTCGCGACGCCGATGCTGACGGTGGTGGCGAGCTGGTATTGCCCGGCGGTGATCGGCTGCTCGATGCAGGTCAGCAGACGCTCCAGCAGGCTCTCGAGCGCGCGGGCGGCAAAGGGGGTGTCGCTGAGGATGGCAAATTCATCGCCGCCGATGCGGGCGGCCAGATCGGTGCTGCGGGTGACACTGCGGAGGCGCGCCGAGATGGTGCCCAGCAGTGCGTCGCCCGTGGCGTGGCCATAGAGGTCGTTGATGATCTTGAAGCGGTCGAGGTCGATCAGCAGCACGCTGAGCTCGGTTCCCGCCTGTGCGGCACTGGCCAGACGGCGATCGAATTCGGCGCGAAACAGGCGGCGGTTGGCAAGGTCGGTCAGCACGTCGTAATTGGCCAGCTTGCAGGCCTCGGCCTCGGCCTGTTCGCGGTGGCGGACTTCGGTGCTGAGGGTGCGGGTGCGCAGGGCCAGCATCAGCGCCAGCGCCGGAACCGCCACGAAGAACGCGTTCAGCCATTCGTCGAGCTGCAGATGTTCATAGACGCGGGTCTGCACATAGAGGTTGTCGAAAAAGTCTATGGCATGCATGAGGGCGAAGATCGCGACGGACGCGACCAGAATAAGCACATTGGTCCGGTTCAAGAGTTTTTGCCTCTGCACGCGTCAAACACTGACGAAATCATACCCACTGCGCACACACACTGCGCGGCGACCATCCGGCGCTCTCCCCCCGATCCGAAACGCAGATCGCAGGGGCATGGCGCTGGCCAAACGGGCCCGAATGATATGTCATACATATTGCAATGCCCGGTTTTCTCAATGCTCTGTGCCTGTGCCAGCGGGCTTTTGCCCCCGGCTGAGACACATATACCCAATAACACGTAGAGCCTGCGGTGGAAAAACCCCAAATCGGCCAAGAATCTTGATTGCAACGGCCTCTGAGACCGCGAACAATGGGGCACAGCGTCTCAAATCACGCTAAATCTCGGAGGAGTAATCATGATTAAGACCTTTGGGCTCAGTGCCCTTGTTGCCGGCAGCCTTGCATTTTCCGCACCCGCTGCCATGGCGACCGAATTCATCAACGTCCTGACCGGCGGCACCTCGGGCGTGTATTATCCGCTCGGCGTGGCGCTGTCGGACATCTATGCAAAGAATATGGACGATGTGCGCGCTCAGGTGCAGTCGACCAAGGCGAGCGTCGAAAACCTGAACCTGCTGGAGCAGGGCCGGGGCGAGATCGGCTTTGCGCTCGGCGATTCCGTCAAGGACGCTTATGAGGGCAATGCGGATGTCGGCTTCACCAAGCCGCTGACCAAGCTGCGCGCGATTGCGGCGATCTATCCGAACTACATCCAGATCGCGGCGGCCTCGGCTGCGGGCGCGACGACGGTTGCCGACCTCAAGGGCAAGAGCGTGTCTGTCGGTGCGGCGAAATCCGGCACCGAAGTCAACGCGCGCAAGATCCTGTCGGCGCTTGGCATGACCTATGACGATCTGGGCAAGGTCGAATACCTGCCCTTCGCGGAATCCGTCGAGCTGATGAAGAACCGTCAGCTGGATGCGACGCTGCAATCTTCGGGCCTCGGCTCGGCGGCGCTGAAGGATCTGTCCTCGACGCAGGACGTGACGTACCTCTCGATCCCGGCAGACGTTGCGACCACCCTTGGCGCGCCTTATGCCGCTGGCGTGATCCCCGCGGGCACCTACCCCGGTCAGGATGCCGACATCCCGACACTGGCGATCACCAACATCCTCGTCACCAGCTCGGACGTCTCGGACGAGACGGCGTATCAGATGACGAAACTGCTGTTTGAAAACCTCGACACGCTGAAGGCCGCCCATGCGGCTGCCGGTGCGATCAATATCGAGGACGCGGTCAAGAACTCGCCCATCCCGCTGCACCCCGGTGCCGAGCGGTACTACAAGGAAATGGGTCTGCTCTGATCTGACATGACCACGAAACGGCCCGGAGGAGACCCCGGGCCGTTTTCAGCTGGATGCGACTGAACCTTGCGACCTACTCGGGGCCACCTTCGCGGTGAGAAATGAGAACCAACGACATGACCGACCACCACCCCCACACCCATACGCTGCCGAACGATGAGCTTGAGCTGCACGATCCGCTCGCTCAGAGTTTTCCGGCAACCTTCGAGGGGCGCTTCCTGTTCTGGCTGGCAGTGCTCTTCTCCGTCTACCAGATTTCCATCGCCGCCCATGTCATCGACCTGCCGAGCCAGGTGATGCGGGCCGTGCACGTCGGTTTCCTGATGTCGCTTGGCTTTCCGCTGCTGGCCATCGCGCGTAGCTACAGCAAGGTGGGCAAGGCGATCTGCTGGGCGCTGGCGCTGCTGGCGGTGTCGGTCGCGGCCTACCAGTGGGTCGAATACACGCCGCTGCTGATGCGCGCGGGCGCGCCGCTGACAACCGACCTCGTCTTCGGGGTCATCGCGATTTCCACCGTGTTCATCGCCGCTTGGCTGCTGATGGGCCCGGCGCTGCCGATCATCTGCGGGCTGTTCCTGTGCTATGCGCTGTTCGGCCAGCATCTGCCGTCGCCCTTCAACCACCGGGGCTATGCGTTCGAGCAGGTCGTCGAGCAGATCGCCTATGGCACCGAGGGCATCTACGGCATCCCGACCTATGTCTCGGCCACCTATATCTTTCTGTTCATCCTGTTCGGCTCGTTCCTGGAAAAAGCCGGGATGATCAAGCTGTTCACCGATGTCTCGCTCGGGCTGGTCGGGCACCGGATGGGCGGGGCCGCGAAGGTTTCCGTGCTGTCCTCGGGTCTGATGGGCACGATCTCGGGCTCGGGTGTGGCCAACGTCGTCACCACCGGCCAGTTCACCATTCCGCTGATGAAGCGCTTCGGCTACCGCTCGGCCTTTGCCGGCGGGGTTGAGGCGACGGCCTCGATGGGTGGGCAGATCATGCCGCCGGTCATGGGCGCCGTGGCCTTCATCATGGCCGAAACGCTGGGCGTGCAATATGTCGAGGTCGTCAAGGCGGCGCTGATCCCGGCGGTGCTGTATTTCGCGGGCGTCTTCTGGATGGTCCACCTTGAGGCGGGCAAGCGCGATCTGCGCGGGCTGGCAAAAGAAGATCAACCCTCGGCCCGCAAGGCGCTGAAAGAGGGCTGGTATCTGGTGCTGCCGCTGGGCGTCTTGGTCTACCTGCTGTTCTCGGGCTACACACCGCTGTTTGCAGGCACCATCGGGCTGGCGCTGACGGGGATGCTGATCCTTGGCATGGCGCTGGCGCTTGGCATGTCCTCCATGGTGCTGCGGGTGATCTTCTGGATCGTCCTCGGCCTCGCGGCGAGCGCGTTTTTCCGGTATGGCATCAACGCCTTGCTGCTGGTTCTGGCGATCCTCGTGGTGTCCTGTGCCTGCCTGAAGGGCGGTCGCGATACGCTGGCGATCTGCCGTGACAGTCTGGCGGATGGCGCCAAGACCGCGTTGCCGGTCGGTATCGCCTGTGCGCTGGTTGGCGTGATCATCGGCGTGATGACCCTGACCGGGGGCGCCAATGCGTTCGGTCAGTTCATCGTGTCGGTCGGGCAGAACAGCCTGTTCCTGAGCCTTGTTCTGACGATGATCACCTGCATCATCCTCGGCATGGGGATTCCGACGATCCCGAACTACATCATCACCTCCTCCATCGCGGGCCCTGCCCTGCTGGACCTCGGCGTGCCGCTGATCGTGAGCCACATGTTCGTCTTCTACTTCGGCATTCTGGCGGATCTGACGCCACCGGTGGCGCTGGCCTGCTTTGCCGCCGCCCCGATCGCCAAGGAGAGCGGGCTGAAGATCAGCTTCGAGGCCGTCAAGGTCGCCGCCGCTGGTTTCGTGGTGCCGTTCATGGCCGTCTATACGCCTGCGCTGATGCTGCAGGATGGCGGCGTTTTGGCGAGCGAGATCGGCTATTGGCCTGCGGTCGCCTACGTCGTGCTGAAGGCGCTGGTTGCTCTGGGTCTCTGGGGCGCGGCGGTCATCGGCTGGATGGGTCGTCCGCTGGCGGTGTGGGAGCGGGTGCTGGCGATGGTTGCGGCCTTCACGCTGGTTGCCGCCCTGCCGATCACGGATGAGGTCGGCTTTGCCCTGACGGCCCTCTTCGCGGTCCAGATGTGGCTGCGCCGGGACCGTGCGAGCGCGGCATGAGCGCCTGCGTTCTGGCCGGTGCGCTGGTCCTCGGCCTTGCCGCCGGGGACCGCTTCACGCTGGAGTGGACACACTCGGTTGAGCGCGAGGCCTGGCGCGAGACGTGGGAGGTGGCAGATCACCACCTTCACCTTGTCGAAGCGGCCGTGAAAGGATCGGGGGCGGGCATGGAGCCCGGCCCCGGCGGGCATTTTCAGGACGGCTGGTGGGTTTGGGTGCCGGACCTTGCGCCAGTGGCCGAGCTGAACCTCGCCGCCTCGGGCATGACGCCCTCGGCCTGGCGGTTCTGTGGCGCGGAATGCACCGATCTCGGCGCCGCACCGGGCGAGGCACTGCGTCTGGCCCCCTGCGCGGCGTCCTGAGGGTTACTGGCCGTCTTCGCCCGAAACCTCGTCAAACAGCCGCGTCAGCAGCAGCGCCGCCCCTCCGATCAACAGCGAACGCCCGAGAGAGTCGGTGACATTGGCGGGGGCGAAGGCCTGCACATTGTCGCGGCTGACCTGCGCCGCACGCCGCCAACGCGAGGCGCGCGGCAGATCGCCGGAACGGCTGGGGTTCGGCACGTGGCCGAGGCGCGGTTTCGCGATCAGCATCACCGCGCCAATCGCCAGCATCCCCCCGGCATAGAGAACCGGCGCCAGACGCTCTTTCGAGGACGGCGGCAGCTGGGGCAGCGTTTTCGGCAGGGTCGGGCGGCGCAGGGCGATGTCTCTCGGGGCTTTGATGGTCATGGCGTCCTCCTATGCAGGAAGAACCCCCGACCCGCGCAAGACGTTCCGCAAATTATCCGGCCCTGCGCCACGTTTGTCCGGCCCCGCCCGTCAGGGCGAGCGGAGCCGGAGACCTCAGGCGGGTTGCGGTTCCTTGGCCGTTTCGCTGCTGGCCTGCGGCGCTGCGGCCCCGTTGGAAAAGTCGATGACGACGCGGGCGGCGACCTTGCCATGCTCCAGCCGCTCAAAGATGTCGTTGATCGCGCTCAGGGGTTGCAGCTCGATGTCGGCGCGCACCTTGCCATCGGCGGCAAAGGCCAGCGCCTCGGCCATGTCCTGACGGGTGCCGACGAAAGAGCCGCGGATGGTGACGCAATTGGCCACCACATCGAACAGCGGCACCGGGAATTCGCCCTTGGGCAGGCCGACCAGTGCACAGGTGCCGTGTTTGCGCGTCATCGCCACGCCCTGCTGGAAGGCATCAATCGACGGCGCGGTGATCAGCACACCATGGGCGCCGCCGCCGGTGCCGCTGCGCACGGCCTCAATGGCACCGGGATCGCGGGCGTTGACCACCAGATCCGCGCCGAGCCGGGTGGCATGGGCCAGCTTGCCCTCGTCGATATCCACCGCGCAGACCTTGAACCCCATCGCCTTGGCGTATTGGATCGCGAGGTGCCCGAGCCCGCCCGCGCCGGAGATCGCCACCCAGTCGCCGGGGCGTGCCTCGGTTTCCTTCAGGCCCTTGTAGGTGGTGATGCCGGCACAGATCAGCGGCGCGGCCTCCTGCGGGCTGAGACCGGCGGGGATATGCGCGACATAATTCGGATTGGCCACGATGTATTCGGCGAAACCACCATTCTTGGTATAGCCGCCGAACTCGGCCTCGGCGCAGACCGTCTCCCACGCGGAAAGGCAGTGTTCGCAGTGCCCGCAGGCGGAATAGAGCCAGGGCACGCCAACGCGGTCGCCCATCCTGACGATGGTGACCCCCGCGCCGAGGGCGACGACGCGGCCGATGCCTTCGTGCCCCGGAGTGAACGGCGGCGTCGGTTTCACCGGCCAGTCGCCGTTGGCGGCGTGCAGGTCGGTATGGCAAACGCCACAGGCCTCGGTCTTGATCAGGATCTCGCCGGGACCGGGAATGGGGATCGGAACCTGTTGTATTTCCAGTGGCTTGCCAAAGGCGGTGACGACGGCGGCTTGCATCATTTTGGTCATCTGGTGACCTTTCCTGTCAGAGGGAATGCACGGCGGGAGGAGCCCCGCCGCGCCCGTGTCAGCCTCAGGCGGGGGCGTCGGCCTTGATGGTGCGCACCAGCTTCTTGTTGACGAACTGCTGGATGCCCATGTCGCCCAGCTCTCGGCCATAGCCGGAGTCCTTGATGCCGCCGAAGGGCAGCTCGGCGTCGGTCCAGCTGATGTTGTTGATGAACATCATGCCGGTCTCGACCGCGCTGGCAACGCGGCGACCCGCCGCTTCATCGCCGGTAAAGACCGACCCGCCGAGGCCGAAGTCGCTGTCATTGGCCAGCGCGACCGCTGCCGCCTCGTCCTTGACCCGGAAGATCATCGCGACGGGGCCGAAGAATTCGGTGCGGAAGGCGGGGTTGTCGGGGGTGACATCGGTCAGGATGGTGGGCTGCATGTAGCTGCCCGGGCGGTTCAGGCGTTTGCCGCCCATCAGCACCTTGGCGCCATGTTTGACGGCGACATCAACCTGTTCCAGCAGATCCAGCAGGGCCTGTTCGCTCGACAACGGGCCCAGCGTCGTGGCGCTGTCCAGCGGATCGCCCGCCTCCAGCGTGCCCAGAGCGGCCTGAAAATCGGTCGTGAACTGATCGGCGACCTCTTCGGCGATGATGAAGCGTTTGGCGGCGCAACAGGTCTGGCCGGTGTTGTACATCCGCCCCCAGACCGCCCACTTCAGCGCATGCTCCATATCGGCATCTTTCAGCACGATAAAGGCATCCGCACCACCCAGCTCCATCGAGGAGGGCTTCAGCGCCTTCCCGGCAGCGGCGGCAATGCTGCGACCGGCGGCGACACTGCCGGTCAGCGCAACGCCCTTGATGCGCGGATCGGCAACCACGGCATCGGACTGGTCGTGGCTGATCATCAGGTTGGTATAGAGGCCCTCGGGCGCACCGGCATCCGTCAGGATCTTCTCGAACGCGATGGCGCATTGCGGCACACAGCCGGCGTGCTTGACGACCAGCGTATTGCCCGCCATCAGATGCGGCCCGGCGACGCGCGCCAGTTGATAATAGGGGAAATTCCACGGCTCGACCCCGAAGATCACCCCAATCGGGCTGCTCTCCATATGGCCTTCGCCCTGCTCGGGATAGAGCGGCGTATCGGCGAGGAAGGTCTCGGCGTTGGTCGCGTAATAGGCCATGATCCGGGCCGAAAACTCGACCTCGCCACGGGCCTCGTCGATGCGTTTGCCCATCTCCAGCGTCATGGTCTCGGCCAGCTCCTCGGCCCGCTCGTGCAGCAGGACACCGGCCTTGGCGATGATCGCAGCGCGCGCGTCGTAGGAGGTGGCTTTCCACGTCAGGAAACACTCGGCAGCTTTTGCCAGCTTGGCCTCAAGCTGGGTATCCGTCAGCTCTTCGAATTTTTTCAGCAGGGTGCCGGTGGCGGGGTTGAAGCTCTGATAGGTCATGGCGGTCTCCTTGGGGTCATCCGGGGGGCGATGGCGCGCGCCTGTCCTGCGCCATGGCGCGGACCGCGTGACAGCAGCCATCGGGTCAGTCTGGTGACTGGCTGGTCACGTTATGGACCCCGGCGCGCGGCGCCATACTGATGCACATCTGTGCAGCCCTCAGAAAGGCATCGCCCCGACGGACCGGGCCAGTGGGCCACCAAAGAGCCCTGCCCGTTTCACCGGCAAAATGGCGGCTTCTCACAGCAGGGCCACGCCCGAAACATATGCGAAAGAGTCATAACAAGGGAGGCTTCCATGCCCAAACTCACGCTCAGCCGCCGCAGCTTTCTGGCCGCATCCGCCGCCAGCACCGTCTACCTGACCACCAGCCGCGCCGGTCACGCCGAGGAGATGACCTTCGACTTCATCACTCCGTTCAGCTTTTCGCTGGCCTTCGGTGCCGTACTCTATGCCGATGCGGCGGGCTATTACGACGCCGAGGGCCTGACCTTCCGCCCGCAATCGGGCAAGGGCGCCGCGCTCGCCTCGCAGATGGTGATCGCCGAGCAGATGGATTCAGGGCGCACCGGGGGCACCAACTACATCCTGTCGCGGGTCGAGAATGACGCGCCGCTGATCTCGATCGCGACGATCGCGCAGCTCTCGCCCTTCTTCGTCATCACCTCCGGCAAAGATCCCGCCGATACGGTCGAGGATCTGCAGGGCCGCACCGTCGGCATGGCCTCGCTCGGTGGGTCGATGGAGGGGACGCTGGATCTGCTGATGCGCAAGGGCGGCTTTGATCCCGCCAGCGTGAAAAAGGTCAAGGTGGCGGATACGGCGGCGTCTTATGCGCTGATCGAAGCCGGGCGCGCCGGGGCCTTCATCGGCAACACCTCCTCGATGATCAAGGCGCAGGCCGAGAGCGAGGGCGTGCATGCCTTTGCCATGGACGACGGGATGCCCGGTCAGGTCTATGTCGCCCACCCCGAGATGATCGCGGCCCATCCCGAAAAGTTCATCGCCTTCCTGCGCGCCACCCACAAGGCCGCGTCCGAGATCGCCGCCCTGCCGCAGGACCAGCTTGACCCGATCCTGCAGGCCATCGGCGGCAAGTTCGATGTCTCGGGCCTCGATGATGTCGAAACTGCGCGCAGTGACCTCTATACCAACGCCCGTAACTGGGTCGCCCGGGGCGATGACAACCTGCTGCGCAACGTCCCCGAGGTCTGGGCCAGCGCGGTCGACATGCTGTTCGAGTCCGGCATGATCACCAAGCAGGTCGACCCGACGACGCTCTATACCAACGCCCTGCTGGAAAGCGCGCTGGCGTGAGCGAGCACGACCCCGCCCTGCTGTCCGCGGAGATCGATATCCGCGGACTGACCAAGATTTTCGGCGAGGGCGCAACAGCCGTCACCGCGATCTCCAAGGCCGATCTCGATCTGGACCGGGGGGCGTTCATCTCGCTCCTCGGGCCGTCGGGCTGTGGCAAGACCACGCTGCTGCGCATCGTCGCCGGGCTTGAGGCCCCAACGGAAGGCAGCGTCAGCATCCGCGGCCTGCCGGTCTGGCGCGGGCGCAAACGCTCGCGCAAGGCGACGCGCCCGGTGTCGATGATGTTTCAGGAGGCGCGGCTGTTTCCCTGGTACAGCGTCGCCGAAAACGTCGCCCTGCCACTGCGCATCACCGGCGCCTCCAATGCGGACCGGATGGCGCGCGCGCGCGAAATCTGCGCCACCGTCGGGCTGAAGGGGTTCGAGGATCACCGCCCCGCGCAGCTCTCGGGGGGGATGCGCCAGCGCGCCTCACTGGCGCGGGCGCTGGTCACCGACCCGCAGGTGCTGCTGCTGGATGAACCCTTCGGCGCGCTGGATGCGATGACCCGCGACACCCTGAATCTTGGGCTGATGGAGGTCTGTGCGCGCGCCCGTGTCACCACGATCCTCGTCACCCACTCGATTGCCGAAGCGGCGTTCCTGTCGGACCGTGTGATCGTGCTGGCCCCACGCCCGGCGCGCATCACCAATGTCGTCGACATCCCCTTCGCCCGCCCCCGCACGCTGGATCTGCAACGCAGCACCGCCTTTCAGGACATCGTGGCGGACCTGCGCACCCAGCTGATGGAGGGCCATGATGCCTAGATCCGCGAACTTCTGGCGCATCGCGCTGCCCGCCATTGCCGTGGTGGTCTTTCTGGTCGGCTGGTCGGTCTATGTGCGCACCGCCGAGGTCTCGGCCTTCGTGCTGCCCCCGCCCGAGGCGATTGCCGTCGCCCTCGGCCACCTGATCCTTGATCCAAACCTCTGGTATCACGCCCGCATCACCGTGACCGAGGCCGTGTCGGGCTTTGTCATCGCCGTGACGCTCGGCACTGTACTGGGCTTCCTGATGGCGCGGTTTCCCCCGGTGGAATGGGCCGCCAAGCCCTTCATCGTGCTGCTGCAACTGGTGCCCAAGATCGCGCTGGCGCCGCTGTTCATCCTGTGGTTCGGCTTCGGGCTGGAATCCAAGATCGTCATCGCCGCCGCTCTGGCGTTCTTTCCGGTCTTCTCCAACGCGCTGATCGCCTTCAAATCCGTCGATCCCGGCGACAGCGACGTGATGACCATGCTGCAGGCCAATGCCGCGCAGCGCTTCGTCATGCTGGAGCTGCCCAATGCCCTGCCCGTGGTGCTGACCGGCATGGAGGTTTCGGTCGTGATGTCGATGATCGGTGCCATCGTCGGCGAGTTCATCGGCGGCAGCGAAGGCCTCGGCTATCTCGCCGTGAAATACCTGCAGGAGCTTTCGGTGCCGAACCTCTTTGCCGTGGTCGTGGTGCTGACGCTGGTCGGACTCTGCCTCTATCTGCTGATCGGCCGGTTGCGCGCCTGGCTCGCGCCATGGCACGCCTCAAGCACCGGGTCGCACTGACCCCGGCCCGGGATCCTGCTCAGCCGCGCAGGATCTCGGCGATGCGCACGTTCAGCTCCGCCTCCCAGCTTTCGCGCCCCTCGCGGACATAGCGCGCCAGAACGCCGTCGCGGTCGCTCGGGTCGGAGACGGCATAGTGGTTGGCCATCTCCAGCATATGCTCGCGGTCGGACGCCAGAAACAGCTCCAGCGCCGCTTCGGATTTGGCGCGCGAATGGCCAAGCGCCTCGAATGCCGAGCGCGAGGCCCGGATCGAGCTGTCGTAGGTCTCGCGGATGATATCGCGGCAGCCGATCGCCCAGAGGTCATAGACGTGATAGCGGTCATAAGCGCGCGCGATGACGTGCAGATGCGGATAGCGGCTCTGCACCAGCTTCACCAGCTCGGTCACCGCCTCCTTGCCGTCGATCGCGATCACCAGAAGGCGGGCGTTGGCGATGCCTGCGGCCTCCAGCAGGTCGGGCCGGGTGGCATCGCCGTAATAGACCGGCAGGCCGAAGTTGCGCAGGATTTCCAGCTGTTCGGCGCTGTAGTCGACCACCGTGGCGCGATAGCCCGCTGCCCGCAGCGCGCGGTTGACGATGCCGCCAAAGCGGCCATGCCCAGCGATGATGATATCGGCGGGGGGCGGCGCGTCAGCCTCGGTCTGCTGCTGACGCGAATAACGCGGCGCGACGACCTTGTCATAGAGGATGAACAGCGCCGGGGTCAGGAACATCGACAGCGTCACGATCAGCAGCATCAGATCCGCCGTGTCGCGCGCGATCACGCCACTGCCGACGGTAAAGCTGATCAGCACGAAGCCGAACTCGCCCGCCTGCGCCAGCCCCAGCGCCACCAGCCAGCGGTCGCCGCCAAACAGGCCAAAGCCACGCGCCAAGGCCCCCAGCACCGCCATCTTGACCACGATCAGCCCCAGCGTCAGCCCCACGACCAACACCAGATGATCCGCCAGAAGCGCAAAGTCGATACTGGCCCCCACGGTGATGAAGAACACCCCGAGGAAGATGCCCTTGAAGGGGGCAATGTCGCTCTCCAGTTCATGCCGATAGGGGCTGTTGGCCATGACCACCCCAGCGAGGAAGGTGCCGAGCGCGGGGGACAGACCCACCATCGTCATCAGCAGAGCGACCCCCACCACCATCATCAGCGCGGTCGAGACGAAAATCTCGCGCAGTCGCGCGGTCGAGATATAGCGAAAGATCGGCGTCGTGGTGAAATGGCCGACCACGATCACCAGCAGCACCGCCCCCAGTGTCACGAGGCCCGAAGCCCACGCGGGCAAGCCATCCACCATGTTGAGGCTGAGGGTCGCGTGCTCCGCCTCCGCCCCGCTGGCGCCCAGACCGGGCATCGCCAGCAATGGGATCAGCACCAGCATCGGGATCACGGCGATGTCCTGAAACAACAGCACCGACAGGCTCGCCATGCCGCCATCGCTTTTCATCAGGCCCTTTTCCTGCAAGGTCTGGCTGACAATCGCGGTCGAGGACAGCGCCAGAATCAGCCCGATGGCCAGCGCGCTCTGCCAGGCCAGATCAAAGGCCACCGCCACGCCCATCACCGCCAGCGCCGTCAGCGCCACCTGCCCGCCGCCCATGACGAAAATGCGCGAGCGCATCTTCCACAGCGACAGCGGCTGCATCTCCAGCCCGATCAGGAACAGCATCATCACCACGCCGAACTCTGTCAGGTGCTGCAAAGCCATCACATCGACGCCGATCCAGCCCAGCACCGGGCTGATCGCGATCCCCGCCAGCAAGTACCCCAGCACCGAGCCGAGGCCAAAGCGCGTCGCAATCGGCACCGCGATTGAGCCCGCCAGAAACAGAGTGAAGGTGATCAGCAGGATTTCATCGTTCATCGGTCGCGCCCTCGTGCAAAGGTCCGCCCGGACCTGCCCGCGATAATCCTGCTTTGCGCGACCGGATGCGAGGTCAAATCAGCGCAGCCCCCCGCTTTTGCAGCGCTTTTGCAGCCCGGCCACAGCCCCTGCCCAGCAACGCCGCGTCAATCATTTCGCAAAAGCCACTGACACGGCGTAACAAAGCGTTACCTTGGGGCGAAGGGACAGTCAGACCCTATCGCCCAGCCCGAAAGGCCCATCGTGAAGAAACCCCTGCTCTTTCTCGTTCTGGTGATCGTGGTCGTTGCGGCAGCTCTGTTGCTGCGCGCCCATCCGCTCGACCTCGGCGCGCTGCGCGATCTGCTGGCCCGTCTTGAGGGCTGGCGGCAGGACCATGCGCTGACCCTCTTCGCGCTGGTCTTTGCGGGCTATGTCATCGTCACCGCCCTGTCACTTCCGCTGGCGCTGTGGATGACGCTGGCCTCGGGTGCGCTGTTCGGCTTCTGGCAGGGGCTGCTGCTGGTCTCCTTTGCCTCCAGCATCGGGGCGACACTGGCGTTCCTCGCGGCGCGCTATCTGCTGCGCGACTGGGTGAAACAGCGCCTCGGGGCGCGCGCCGACAAGATCGACGCCGGGCTGAAGCGCGACGGCGCCTTCTATCTGTTCACGCTGCGACTAATCCCGGTGGTGCCGTTCTTTGCCGTCAACCTGCTGATGGGTCTCTCGGCCATGCCCGCGCGGGTGTTCTACCTCGTCAGTCAGGCCGGGATGCTGGCGGGCACCGCGATCTACGTCAACGCGGGCACGCAACTGGCGACGCTCGACAGCCTCTCGGGCATCGTCTCGCCCCGCATCCTCGCGTCCTTCGCTTTGCTGGCGGTGTTCCCGTGGATCGCCCGTCTGGTCCTGGCCATGATCAAGCGACGCCGCGCCTATCGCGGCTGGACACGGCCCGTGGCCTACGACCGCAACCTGATCGTCATCGGCGCAGGCGCGGCGGGCCTCGTCTCGGCCTATATCGCCGCCGCCACCAAGGCCCGCGTCACACTGGTCGAGGCGCACAAGATGGGCGGCGACTGCCTGAACTACGGTTGCGTGCCCTCCAAGGCGCTGATCCGCAGCGCCACCCTCGCCCACCAGATGCGCCACGCCAGCGACTATGGCCTGAGCGACACCCAGCCGCAGGTGCCCTTCCGCGCCCTGATGGCCCGCATTCACCGCATCATTTCCGATATCGAACCGCATGACTCGGTGGAACGCTACGAGGGCCTCGGCGTCGAGGTCCTGCTCGGCCATGCCCGCCTGATCGACCCCTGGACAGTGCAGATCACGGCCCATGACGGCACCGTCCAGCGCCTGACCAGCCGCGCCATTATCCTCGCCACCGGTTCCCGCCCTTACCTGCCACCACTGCCGGGGCTGGAGGTCGTCGCCCCCCTCACCTCCGACACGATGTGGGCGCACCTCAGCGACCGCGACACCCCGCCCGCCCGCCTCGCGATCCTCGGCGGCGGCCCCATCGGGTGCGAGCTGTCACAGGCCTTCGCCCGCCTCGGCAGCGATGTCATCCAGATCGAACAGGGCGACCGCCTGCTTTCGCGCGAAGACGCGGAGGTCTCTGCCATGGTGCAGACCGCGCTCGAGGCCGACGGCGTGCGCGTCCTGACTGATCACAAGGCGCAGGCCTGCGGTATCACCGACGGCGAAAAATGGATTGAGGTCAGCCACAACGGCTCCCCCCAGCGGATCGCGTTCGATGAAATCATCGTCGCCGTGGGCCGCCGCGCCCGCCTGCAGGGCTTCGGGCTGGAGGAGCTGAGCATCCCCTGCGATCGCGTGCTTGAGACGAACGACTACCTCGAAACCCTCTACCCCAATATCCTCGCCGCGGGGGATGTCGCCGGGCCCTACCAGTTCACCCATACCGCCAGCCATCAGGCGTGGTTCGCCGCCGTGAATGCGCTGTTCGGCGATTTCAAACGCTTCAAGGCCGATTACCGCGTCATCCCCTTCGCAACCTTCACCGACCCCGAGGTCGCCCGCGTCGGCCTGTCCGAAGCCGAGGCGCAGGCCCAGAATATCTCCCATGAGGTCACCCGCTATGACCTCGCCGAACTCGACCGCGCCATCGCCGACAGCGCCACCCGTGGCTTCGTCAAGGTGCTGACCGTGCCCGGCAAGGACCGCATCCTCGGCGCCACCATCGTCGGCGCGCACTCCGCCGAGCTTCTGGCCGAATTCGTTCTGGCGATGAAACACGGGCTGGGGCTGAACAAGATCCTCGGTACGATCCACATCTACCCGACGCTGGCCGAGGCGAACAAAAGCGTCGCCGGCACCTGGCGCCGCGCCCATATCAACGCCCGCCTGCTGGGCGTGGTGCGTCGCTTTCACGACTGGAGGCGCGGATGATCGACGCCCGCCTTCTGCCCCTGCAACGCGCCGCCCTCGCGCCCCTTGCGTCAGCACTGGCGCGACGGGGCGTCAGCGCCGACAGCCTCAGCCTCGCAGGCTTTGCCTGCGGTCTGCTGGCGGTGCTCGCGCTGGCCTTGGGGGGCTGGGGCATCGCGCTGCTTCTGATCGCGCTGAACCGGCTGTGCGACGGGCTCGACGGGGCCGTCGCGCGGCTTGGAACGCCGACGGATCGCGGCGCTTTCCTCGACATCTCGCTCGACTTCGTCTTCTACGCGCTGGTGCCGCTGGGGTTCGCCCTGCACGATCCCGTCCGCAACGCCCTGCCCGCCGCCATCCTGATCGCGGCCTTCGTCGGCACCGGCTCGTCCTTCCTCGCCTTCGCCACCATCGCCGCGAAACAGGGCCGCGCGGCACCCGATTTCCCCACCAAGGGCATCTACTACCTCGGCGGCCTGACCGAGGGGTTCGAGACCATCGCGATCTTCACCGCCATGTGCCTCTGGCCCGCCGCCTTCCCCGCCCTCGCCGGGGTCTTCGCGCTGGCCTGCGCCCTCTCCACCGTGCTGCGCTGGCTTCAGGGCTGGCGCGCCTTTTCCGACACCGCCCCCTGAGGAGCCCCCATGCGCCTGCCCTTCGCCGCGACTGCCCTTGCCCTGACCCTAAGCGCCACCCCGGCCCTTGCCGACTGGTCCGAGACCCTCGCCGCCGCCCGCGGCCAGACCGTCTATTTCAACGCCTGGGGCGGTGACGCGCGCACCAATGCCTTCATCGACTGGGTCGGCCAGCAGACCGAGGCGCGCTTCGGCGTCTCCGTCCAGCAGGTGAAACTCAGCGACACGGCCGAGGCCGTCACCCGCGTCCTCTCGGAGAAAGCCGCAGGGCAAGACAGCGACGGCTCGGTCGACCTGATCTGGATCAACGGCCCGAACTTCCTTGCGATGAAGGCGCAGGGCCTGCTGCATGGCCCCTTCGTGTCTGACCTGCCGAATGCGCGCTACCTCGACCTCACCACAGGCTCCGCCGCCACCACCGATTTCACCGTGCCCGTAGAAGGGATGGAGAGCCCCTGGCGGCTGGCCAAGTTCGTCTTCGTCACCGACAGCGCCCGCGTCACCACGCCGCCCACCAGCATGGCCGCCTTCGCCGATTGGGCCGCCGCCCACCCCGGCCGCATGACGCACCCGGATGCGTCCAACTTCATGGGTGCGACCTTCCTGAAACAGGCGCTGGTCGAACTCGCCCCCGATCCGAGCGCCCTGCAAGCCCCCGTGACCGACGCCACCTACGCCACCCAGACCGCCCCCCTCTGGGACTGGTACGAGACGCTGCGCCCAAACCTCTGGCGGCAGGGCACGGCCTTTCCCGAAAACCAGTCGGTCCAGCAACAGATGCTGAATGACGCAGAGATCGACATCGCCATGTCATTTGACCCCGCCTCCACCGCCGCCGCCATAGATCAGGGCCTGCTGCCCGACACCGCGCGCGTCTTCGTCCCCGAAGGCGGCACCATCGGCAACGTCAGCTTCGTCGCCATCCCCTATAACGCCGCCCATAGCGCGGGGGCCGAGGTCGTGGCCAATTTCCTCCTCGCCCCCGAAACCCAGGCGCATATGCAGAATATCGAGGTGCTCGGCTCCTTCTCCGTCCTCGACCCCGCCAAGCTCGACGACACGGCCCGCGCCGCCTTCGACGCCCTGCCCAGCGCCCCGGCCCTGCCGACGCTGGCCGACCTCGGCCCGACGCTGCTCGAACCGCACCCAAGCTGGACGACCCGCCTGACCGAGGACTGGGCGCGGCGCATCACCAGATGAGGCAGCCCACCCTGCGCCGCGCAGTGCTGTCGCTGGTCGCCCTGCTGGGGGTTCTGCCGATCCTCGCCGGTCTCTGGCAGAGCCTGCGCGCCAGTTTCGGCATCCTGCCCGCCCTCGGCGCAACCACCCTCAGCCCAGCGCCATGGGGGCAGCTGATGCAGCTGCCCGGCCTCACCACCAGCCTGGCGCTGACGCTGACCACGGGCCTCGGCGCGACGCTGATCGCCTTCGTGCTGGTCGTCGCGCTCTGTGCTGCGCGCGCCGACCGCGCCCCGGTGCCGCCACGCCTGCTGGCGCCCTTCCTCGCCGCGCCCCATGCCGCCATGGCCATCGGCCTCGCCTTCCTCATCGCGCCCTCGGGTTGGATCGCACGCGCCTTGGCGCAGGTCCTTGGCTGGAGCACGCCGCCGCTCTGGATCACCGTCAACGACCCGCACGGGTTCGCCCTCATCCTCGGGCTGGTGATCAAGGAGGTGCCCTTTCTGCTGCTGGTCACCCTCTCGGCCCTGTCGCAAATCCCCCTGCGGCAAAGCCTGATCACCGGGCGGGCGCTGGGCTATGGCGCGGGCGCGCTCTGGCTCAAACTCGTGCTGCCACAGATCTGGCCGCTGATCCGCCTGCCGCTGATGGTCGTGCTGGCCTATGCGCTGTCCAACGTCGACATGGCGCTGATCCTCGGCCCCGCGACCCCGCCGACGCTGGCGGTGCTGCTGGCCCGCCTGTTCTCGGACCCCGACACCGCAAAGCTGTTGCCCGCCTCGGCCGGCGCGATCCTGCAAGCGCTCCTCGTCCTCGCCAGCTTCGCCGCCCTCTGGGCCACCGCGCGCCTCACCGGCTGGGCTGGGCGCATCTGGCTGCGCAAAGGCACACGCGGCCCCCACAGCGCGCTAGGCCCCCTGCCTGCGCTCACCGCCACGGCGCTTCTCGCCCTCGGCGCGCTCTCCATGGCCGCGCTGCTGGTCTGGTCGCTGGCCTGGCGCTGGCCCTTCCCGCGCCTTGCCCCCGAAAGCTGGTCGCTCAGCGCCTGGGACACCAGCACCGCCCCCCTGACAACCACCCTCCTCCTCGCCCTCACCACAACGCTGCTCTCGACCCTGCTCGCCGTGGCCTGGCTTGAGGGCGAGGACCGCGCCCGCCGCCGCACCCCATGGGCCGAGGCGCTGATCTACCTGCCCCTGCTGGTGCCGCAGATCTCGTTCCTCTACGGCCTCAACATCCTGTTCCTGCGGATCGGGATCTCAGGCGGCATGGGCGCGGTGATCTGGGCGCAGACGCTCTTCGTCTTTCCCTATGTCATGCTGACCCTCTCGGCACCGTGGCGCGCCCTCGACCCCCGCCTGACGCGCACCGCCGCCGCCCTTGGCGCAGGGCCATGGCGGCAGCTCATCGCGGTCAAGCTCCCCGCCCTGCTGCGCCCGCTGCTGACCGCCGCGGCCATCGGAGTCGCCGTCTCCGTCGCGCAATACCTGCCGACGCTGTTCATGGGCGCGGGCCGCATCGCCACCCTGACGACCGAGGCCGTGACCCTCGCATCCGGCTCCGACCGGCGCATCACCGGGGCGACCGCCACCCTGCAAGCCGCGCTGCCACTGCTTGCGTACCTGATCGCCTTCGCCCTTCCCGCGCTGGTCCACCGCAACCGCCGCGCCCTCAACGGAGGGCATACCGCATGGGCCTGACCCTCACCGCCCTCTCGATCCACTTCCCCGGCCAGCCGCCCCTGTTCGCCCCGCTGAGCTTGAGCGTCCCGCCGGGCATCACCACGGTCATGGGCCCCTCCGGCGTCGGCAAATCCACGCTACTGGATGCCATCGCAGGATCGCTGCCGCCCGAGGCCACGCTCTCCGGCCAGATCACCCTGTACGGGGACGACATTACCACGCGCCCCGCCCATACCCGCCAGATCGGCCTGCTGTTTCAGGACGCCCTGCTGTTCCCGCATCTGTCGGTCGGGGACAACCTTGCCTTCGGCCTCTCGCCCCGCACCCGGGGCCGCACGGCCCGCCGCAAAGCAGTCACAGAGGCCCTCGAGCACGCAGGCCTGCCCGACATGGAGGCCCGCGACCCCGCCACCCTCTCTGGCGGCCAGAGGGCCCGCGTCGCCCTGATGCGCAGCCTGCTGGCCGAGCCGAGAGCGCTGCTGCTGGACGAACCCTTCGCCAAGCTCGACACCGCCCTGCGGGCCGAAATGCGCGCCTTCACCTTCGCCCATATCCGCGCCCGCAACATCCCCGCCCTCATGGTCACCCATGACGCAGAGGATGCCGAGGCCGCCGCTGGCCCGGTCATCACCCTATGAAACATGTAGTGCTGATCGGCGGCGGCCATACCCACGCCCTTGTCCTGCAGGCCTACGCCAAAGCCGCGCCCAACCTGCGCCTGACCCTGATCGACGCGCAGCCCCACGCCACCTACAGCGGCATGGTGCCGGGCTACCTCGCCGGGCACTACACCCGCGACCAGTTACAGATCGACCTCGCCCAACTGGCCGCCCGCGCCGGTGCCACTTTCCTGCAGGCCCACGTCAGCGCAATCGACCCCATCGCGAAACGCCTCACCCTGCAGAGCGGCGGCGACATCGCTTATGATATCGCCTCCCTCGACATCGGCCTTGACCACAGCGGGCCGGGCCTGCCGGTGAAACCCTTCGCCACGCTCTGCGACCGTTGGGACAGCTTTGTCTCGGCGGGCGGCGGCCATGTCGCCATCCTCGGCGCGGGCGCTGCGGGGTGCGAGCTGGCCTTGGCCGCTGCGCATCGCCTCGGCCCCCGCAGCCACGTCACCCTGATCGACCGGGCCGAGCACATCGCGCCGCAGCTTGCCCCGGCCCTCCGCCACCGCCTGACCCGCGCGCTGAACACCGCAGGCGCCACCCTGCACCTCGGCCAGAGCATCGCCCCCAAAGCCGACCTGCAGATCACTGCCACCGGAGGCCAGCCGCACCGCTGGCTGCACGCCCTCACCGGCCCGCAAGGCATCCCCGTCGCCCCGACGCTGCAGACAGGCGCCCACCCCGACCTCTTCGCCACCGGAGACTGCGCCCATTTCACCGCCCGCCCTCTGCCCAAGGCGGGGGTCTTCGCGGTGCGGCAGGCGCCGATCCTCGCCGACAACCTGCAGGCCCTCGCGCAGGGGCAGCCCTTGCGGCCCTACCATCCTCAGAGCGATTATCTGAAACTGCTGTCCCTCGGGGGGCACAGCGCTATCGCGGATTGGCACGGGCTGACCGCCTCGGGGGCTGCGTTCTGGCACCTGAAAGACCGCATCGACCGCGCCTTCATGGCCCGCTTCAACGGCTGAGCGTCACTCGACCAGATAGCGCGCGACGATAGGCTGATAGGCTGCGCCCAGCGCACAGGCCGTGGTGCCCAGACGCCCCGCCACCACCTCGGGCAGCACAATGCCGCGGGTGTCCATCCCGGCGATACGCGCCCGGACCTGCGCCACCAGCAGGGCGCGCAGCGCCTCGGGCACGCTGCCGTCGATCACCACCACCGGCACATCCAGGATCGCCACCAGCGACACCGTGCCATAGGCGATATATTCCGCCACCTCGCCCAGCCAAAGATCACGGATATCCTCAAAGCCGTCCCAGCCCGCGCCGCCCAGCAGCCGCTTAGCCGCGCCCGCCTCGCGCAGATCAATCCGCCGCTCAAGCTCATAGACCGAGGCGACCTCCAGCAGCTGCACGACCTTGCCATCGCGTCGCGGCACCGGGATCGAGGCGATCGCCCCCGCATTCCCCCCCGGCCCGGCGTAAAGCCGGTTGTCCATCATCACGCCGCCGCCGACAAAGGCGCCAAGGTAGATATATCCGAAATCCGAAATCCCCGCAGCGGCCCCGAACAGATGCTCTCCGTAACAGGCGAGCGAGCTGTCGTTGCCGACATAGACCGGCAGCCCGGTCCGCGCCGACAGCGCCGCTTCGGGATCAAAGCTTTTCCACGCCAGCATCTCGGCCTCGGGCGCGCCGACCAGATCCAGCCAGTCCCAGAGGTCATAGGGCATGCCCACGCCCAGCCCGGCAATGCGGCCGCGCTGCGCCGGGGTCAGTGTCTCGGCAAAGCGTGCCAGCCCCTGCGCGACGAACTCAAGCGTGCGCGCAGGCGTCGGATAGGCATGGCGGGTGGTGATCTGGCCCCGCACCTGCCCGATGAAATCCATCAGCACCAGATCCGACTGCCGCCGCCCCAGCCGCAGACCGACCGAGAACGCCCCGTCCGGGTCCAGCCCGATGGGGGTCGAGGGCTTGCCGACGCGCCCCTTCACCGGATCGCCACGCCGCACCAGCCCCTCGGCCTCAAGCCCACGGGTGATGACCGAGGCCGATTGCGCCGACAGCCCCGTCAGGCGCGCCAGCTCAGCCGACGGCGTCGGCCCCCCGACCCGCAACAGGTTCAGGATCGCACGTTCATTGGCGCTGTAGCTGCGCAAGGGCACTGTCGCGTCCATTCCGGGCGCGGCGGTCATCGTCATGAAAGGGTTCCTCCTTGGCGAAGTTCTGCATGACTTAATTAATAAGTCAACTTGATTTATTTATTGACGAGGGGCGGGAATCACACCTACACATGCCCTGTCCGCTGTGTTGGCGGCCTGCACAAGGTCCGGAGAGGAGTCCGGCCCCTGCGTACAGTCTGGGAGGACCACACATGAAGAAATTTATCGCCATTTCCGCACTCGCGCTCACTGCGACGGCAGGTACGGCTTTTGCGCAGGACACTGCCTGCATCATCACAAAGACCGACACCAACCCGTTTTTCGTCAAGATGCGCGAAGGCGCCGAAGCCAAGGCCGCAGAACTGGGCCTCAAGCTGATGACCTTCGCCGGCAAATACGACGGCGACCACGAAAGTCAGGCTCAGGCGATCGAGACCTGCATCGCCAGCGGCGCCAAGGGCATCCTGCTGACCGCCTCGGACACCTCGTCCATCGTGTCGTCCGTCAAGCAGGCGCAGGACGCGGGCGCCATCGTCATCGCCCTCGACACCCCGCTTGATCCCGCGACAGCGGCCAATGCCACCTTCGCCACCGACAACTTCAAGGCGGGCGAGCTGATCGGCCAATGGGCCAAGGCCAAGCTGGGCGACGCCGCAGCGGATGCCAAGATTGCCTTCCTCGACCTCAACGTCAGCCAGCCCACCGTCGGCGTGCTGCGCGATCAGGGCTTCATGCAGGGCTTCGGCATCGACATCAAGGACCCCGGCCGCTACGGCGACGAGGATGACGCCCGCATCGTCGGCCATGACGTGACCCAAGGCAACGAAGAGGGTGGCCGCAAGGCGATGGAAAACCTCCTCGCGCAGGACCCCATGATCAACGTCGTCTACACGATCAACGAACCCGCCGCCGCCGGTGCCTACGAGGCGCTGAAATCGCTGGGCCGTGAAAAAGACGTGCTGATCGTCTCGGTCGATGGCGGTTGCCCCGGCGTGCAGAACGTCGCCGACGGCGTGATCGGTGCCACTTCGCAGCAATACCCGCTGCAGATGGCCTCCAAGGGGATCGAAGCGATTGCCCAATACGCCAAGGATGGCACCCTGCCGCAACCCACGACAGGCAAGGACTTCTTTGACACCGGCGTCACCCTCGTGACCGACCAGCCCGTGGACGGGGTCGACTCCATCGACTCCACCAAGGGCACGGACATCTGCTGGGGCTAAGCCCCGTCACCCTGACCAACCCGTGAGGCGGCCGCGCCGCCTCACCCCTCCCGCCAGCCAGAAGGGGACGGCGCGATGAGCAAGAGCGACTCTTACGAAGACATCGTCAAAACCCGCCGCGAAGAGAACTTCGCCGAGTTTCAGGACGAAGACCACGGCTTCATGCACCGTGTGCAACACACCCTGCACGTCACCCCGGCGCTTGTGCCCCTGATCGTGCTGGTGATCTCCATCATCGTTTTCGGCGCTCTGCTCGGCTCGCGGTTCTTTTCGCCCTTCGCGCTGACGCTGATCCTGCAACAGGTGCAGATCGTCGGCATCGTCGCGGCGGCGCAATCGCTGATCATCCTGACGGCGGGCATCGACCTGTCGGTCGGCGCGATTACCGTCATTTCCTCGGTCGTCATGGGGCAGATGACCTTTCGCTACGGCATTCCCCCGGCGATCTCGATCGTGATCGGCCTCGCCTTCGGCACCCTCTGCGGGGCACTGAACGGGCTGCTGATCAGCCGCATGAAACTGCCGCCCTTCATCGTCACGCTGGGCACTTGGCAGATCATCCTGGCCTCGAACTACCTCTATTCCCGCAACGAGACGATCCGTGCGCAGGATATCGAAACCACCGCCCCGCTGTTGCAGTTCATGGGCACGAAATTCCAGATCGGCGGCGCGGTCTTCACCTTCGGCGTGGTCTTCATGATCGTGCTGATGCTGCTGATGGCCTGGATCCTGCGCCACACCGCATGGGGCCGCCACGTCTATGCCGTCGGCGACGACCCCGAAGCGGCGCAACTCTCCGGCGTCAACGTCAAGGCGACCATCATGTCGGTCTACATGATCGCCGGTCTGATCTGCGCCTTCGCAGGCTGGGCGCTGATCGGGCGGCTCGGCTCGGTCTCCCCCACCTCGGCCTATGAGGCAAACATCGAATCCATCACCGCTGTCGTCATCGGGGGCATCTCGCTGTTCGGCGGACGTGGCTCGATCCTCGGGGCACTGTTCGGCGCGCTGATCGTCGGGGTCTTCACCCTCGGTCTGCGCCTGCTCGGGGCCGACGCCCAGTGGACCTACTTCTTCATCGGTGTGCTGATCATCGCCGCCGTCGCTGTCGACCAATGGATCAGAAAGGTCTCCGCATGACCACGCCCATCCTCTCCGCCAAGAACCTGGTCAAGCGCTATGGCCGCGTCACCGCCCTCGACCACTGCGACTTTGAGCTGATGCCGGGCGAGATCCTGGCCGTCATCGGCGACAACGGCGCTGGCAAATCGACCCTGATCAAGGCGCTGTCCGGCGCCGTGGTCCCCGAAGAGGGCGAGGTCTACCTCGACGGCAAGCGCGTCAGCTTCACCGCCCCCACCGACGCCCGCGACGCGGGGATCGAGACGGTCTATCAGACCCTCGCCATGTCGCCGGCCCTGTCGATCGCCGACAACATGTTCATGGGCCGCGAGATCCGCAAACCCGGGATCATGGGAAAGGTGTTCCGCCAGCTCGACCGCAAGGCGATGGAGGATTTCGCCCGTCAGAAGCTGTCGGACCTCGGGCTGATGACGATCCAGAACATCAACCAGACGGTCGAGACCCTCTCGGGCGGTCAGCGTCAGGGCGTTGCCGTCGCCCGCGCCGCCGCCTTCGGCTCCAAGGTCATCATTCTGGACGAACCGACAGCCGCCCTCGGCGTCAAGGAAAGCCGCCGCGTGCTGGAGCTGATCCAGGACGTGCGCGACCGTGGCATTCCGATCATCCTGATCAGCCACAACATGCCGCATGTCTTCGAACTGGCCGACCGGGTCCATATCCACCGGCTGGGGCGTCGTCTCTGCGTCATCAACCCGCGCGACTACTCCATGTCCGATGCCGTCGCCTTCATGACCGGCGCGAAAGAGCCCGAACCGCAAGCCGCCTGAACGGCGCAAAATCGCACCGTTCAGTTACCGTTCAGATACCGACGCAATACCGACGTTCCGATCTGGCCATTTCAGCGCCTTTTGCCAGAGCCTGAGCGCCCCGCTAGACACCGGTCCCGTCCTCCCGATCCGGTGTCGCAGACGACGCCCTGCATCGCCCCTTCCGGTGCAGGGCGTTCGCATGTCAGGCGCCTCAGAACCGGCGCGGCTGATCCTTGCCCGACAGCTGCGCCCAGAACTCATCCGCGCGCTTCTCGAAGGTCGCGGCGGTGCGCGCATCACTCAGGTAAAACTGCCCCGGCGCGATCCCCGGCGCATAGGTCTGCTCGACCCAGCCGCGCGGATCGTTGTGCGGCAAGCGGTATCCGACATGCCCCAACTTGGCCGCGCCGGTGTAATGCGCATCCCTCAGATGCAGCGGCACCTTGACCTCTGGCTCGGAGCGGACATAGGACAGCGCCGCCCCGATCCCCCGCGCCACGGCCCCCGATTTCGGCGCCCGCGCCACATGCAGCGCGGCATGGGCCAGAATGATCTGCGCCTCAGGATAGCCTATCATTTCAACGGCTTGCGCTGCCGACACAGCCGTTTGCAGCGCCGTATTATCCGCCAGCCCGACATCTTCGGAGGCATGGATCATGATGCGGCGCGCGATGAAGCGCGGGTCCTCTCCGGCGTGGATCAGCACCGCCAGCCAGTAGAGGGTGGCGTCCGGATCCGAGCCGCGCATCGATTTCACGAAGGCGGAAATCACGTCGTAATGCTGATCCCCCGAGCGGTCGAAGTTCACCGCCGCGGCCGCATAGACCTCCTCGATCATCGCCGCGCTGATCTCCACCGGCCCCTCGCCATGGCCCACCGCGAGGCTCTCCAGCGTCACCAGCGCACGCCGCGCATCGCCCCCGGATCGCCCGGCGATCAGCGTCAGATGCTCCGGCGTCAGCGTCACCTCGATGCCGTTCTGCGCCAGATGGTCCAGCCCGCGCTGCAACACCTGCTCCATATCCGCCAGCGACAGCGGCTCCAGCTTGAGGATTTGTGAGCGTGAAATCAATGCCTTGGGGATCGAGTGATAGGGGTTCTCGGTGGTCGCGCCAATGAAATCGGTGGTGCCTTCCTCGCAGATCGTCAGCAGGTCATCGGCCTGCGTGGCCGACAGGCGATGCACCTCGTCGACGAACATCAGCACCGGATGCATCCGCGCCTCGTCCGCGATCTTGCGGATATCGGCGACGCGCGCACCCGCCGCGTGCAACACCCTGAATTCCTTACCCAACATCAGCCCGACCGCCCGCGCGATCGAGGTCTTGCCGATCCCCGGCGGACCATAGAGCAGCAGGCTGCCAAGGGCATTCGCCGCAATCCGGCGGCGCAGCAGAGACCCCGGCGCAACCAGCGCTGTCTGCCCGATCACCTCGTCCAGCGAGGCCGGTCTCAGCACATCCGCGAGGGGTCTGCGCCGGTCTGACGGCGAGGCGTCGAAAAGATCCATGTGGTCAGCCTCCGGGTCGACACGAGCCCGCTATCATAGGCCGAAGCGCCCCGCCCTACCAGAGGCGCGGCGCTCCGCAGGCAACGCATTTTATGGAGAGGCTGCAAGGGGATACCCCCGCCGGACCTGGCCCGCCGGGGTGTATTGCCCTGTCGTCGGATCAGCGGATCTTGCTGGTGCGGCAGATTTCGAACAGGAACCAGGCGCGGTTTTCGGTCTCGTCGATCCAGTTCTCAAGCACGCTCGCCGTGGCAACATCGCCGTGCTCGTCACACAGCCCATGCACCGTGCGCATCTCGGCCAGCAGCGCGCGGTTGTCGCTGTGCAGTTCGGCCAGCATGTCCAGCGGATCGACGTAATCGGCGTTATTGTCCAGCAAGCTCTGACGGTTAGCGATATCGCTGACCGAACGCAGCGTGGTCTCACCCAGCTTGCGCACGCGTTCGGCAATCGGGTCGGTCATCGCCAGCAGCTGATCGCCTTGGTCGTCCAGCATCAGGTGATAGTCGCGAAAGTTCGGACCGCTCATGTGCCAGTGGAAGTTCTTGGTCTTGAGGTAGAGCGCAAAGACATCCGCCAGCACCCGGTTCAGCTCCGCTGCGAGGTCACGGGTGGCGTTGGCGCTCAGATCTGTCGGGGTGCCGAGTTGACGCTCAGCGGCGGTGCGCACTGTTTTCTGGTCGGTCATGTCACTTCTCCTTGGAGGTTTTGGGACGGCATCTGCCGCCATAATGGGCTCAGACAGCCAACCGGATCGGCTTGTCCTTGCCGGTAAATCTAGTAGCGCCCCGGGGCCGCCGCATCGCATACCTACGTTTGCTTGAAGCGCTTTTTTCGGCCCCTGTCAGCGGGATAGCGGGGGGCACAGTCTGCCACCCCCGCACAACTTTCCTCAGAAAAACGTCGGAATCGGGCCATCCTGAGGCGTCGTGTTCGGCAGCTCGACCTGCACGTCATCGATGTAGCACCAGCCCCAGCCCTCGGGCGGGTCGTAGCCCTCGATGATGGGATGGCCAGTGCTGTTGAAGTGCGCGCGGGCGTGGCGATGGGGCGAGTCATCGCAGCACCCGACATGGCCGCAGTCACGGCACAGCCGCAAATGCACCCAGTAACTGCCGATCTTCAGGCACTCCTCGCAGCCCTTTGCACTGGGCGTCACGATGCGGATCGTTGACGTGTGAGAGCAGCTCATAGCGCATCCTCCTTGGTTTTTGCGGCAAACATGGCGTGGATCTGCGACACCACGGCGGCCCCTTCGCCGACCGCCGAGGCAACCCGCTTGGTCGAACTGGCGCGCACATCGCCGATGGCGAAGACGCCCGGCATACTGGTTTCAAGCGATTGTGCGCCTTGCCCCGTGATGACAAAGCCCTTGGCATCGGTGTCGACACAGTCCTTTGCCCAGTCTGCATTCGGGTCGGCGCCGATAAACAGAAAGACATGACGGATGTCGCAGCGGCTCAGGGTGCCATCGGCGCGATTGCGCAGCGTCACCGCATGAAGCCCGCTCTCGCGGTCGCCCTCCATCGTGGCCAGCTCGGACCCGACGTGCAGTTCTACATTGGGGAAAGCCTCAATCCGATCAATCAGATAGCGCGACATCGTCTCGGCCAGCGGGCGGCGCACGACCAGATGCAGGCGTTTGACCTGCGGCGCCAGAAAGGCCACCGCCTGCCCGGCGGAATTGCCGCCGCCCACCAGAACAACCTCTTCTCCCGCGCAGAGCCGCGCCTCGATCGCCGACGCCCAGTAGGACACGCCGGCCCCCTCGAAGGTCGCAAGGTTGGCCACGTCGGGGCGGCGATAGCGCGCGCCCGAAGCGATCACCACCGCGCGCGCCTGCACCTGCCGGTCCCCCGAACAGGTCAGAGCTAGATGGTCGTCCTTGCGCTTCAGCTGGTCGACGGTCACCGGAATGGCGATTTCCGCGCCGAACTTCAGAGCCTGATTGTAGGCCCGCCCCGACAGGGCCTGTCCGGAGATCCCCGTTGGAAAGCCAAGATAATTCTCGATCCGGGCCGAGGCCCCGGCCTGCCCACCCATGGAACGTTCGTCCAGTACCAGCACCGACAGCCCTTCCGAGGCGGCATAGACCGCCGTCGCCAGCCCGGCAGGGCCGGCCCCGACGATCGCGACATCGTAGAGCCGGTCGGCGTTCAGCTCCGGCACGATACCAAGACAGCTGGCCAGCTCTACATCGCTTGGCCGACGCAGGATTTGCCCACCCGGACAGACGACCAGCGGCAAATCCTCAACCGGGACACCGCTGCGCTCGACCAGAGCGCGCCCTTCTCCCTCCAGATTGACGTCGAGCACCAGGTTCGGCTGGCCGCTGCGCGTCAGAAAGTTCTGCAGGCGCAAGATGTCGGGGCTGCTGGGGGCCCCGATCAGGATCGTGCCCGCACCGCCCTGCCCGATCAGCGTCACCCGCCGCAGAATCAGGGCGCGCATCATGATTTCACCGATATCGGCCGAGCCGATCATCAGCGCGCGCAAATGTGGCGGATCAAACGGCAGGGCAACGCAGCCCTCCGGCCCCGCACGGCCCGACGCTATCGTGGGGTTGCCCGACAGCTGGTTGACCTCGCCGGTGAACTGGCCAGCGCCATGCGAGGTGACAGGGGCCTCCGAGTTCAGACCATCGCGGCGCACGATGTCGATCGTTCCGGACAGAAGCACCCACGCGGGGGCGTCCCGCACCCCCATGACATAGACGGTTTCGCCCGGCGCGAACCGGGTTTCCGGCCCGCTGGCGAACCGCCGTGCAATCGCAATCTGCGCCGGGGTGAGGACGGGAAACTTCTGATGGTCCCGGTCTGTATCGGTTGTCATGGTGTGGTCCTCAGCATTCAGGGTGCGCGCGCGATCACGCGCCTGAGCAGCAGTTTCCCCCGAAACAGGCCGCACGGCTATCATACGCAAGTTTGCCTCTTCCCCTGCCGACTGCCGCTGTTGCCTGCCCCTGCGCCCCGTAAACCCACGTATGATGGCAAGCGCTGCCCGGATTGCGCAGAGTCGTGTCATCCCTTGACCTTGCAGGCTGGAGCCGGGAATGCGCCCCACAGATACCGAGACCGCTCTCCCCTCTCCTGTCGCTGGCCAGCTTCGGCCACCGCCCGGCGGGCCCAGCCCTGCCGACGAAGCCAATCACCGCATTGCCAACAATCTGCAGCTCGTCTCGGCACTGATTTCCGGCGAAGCCCGCATCCTTGAAAGCCATGAGGCCCGAGAGGCGCTCTACCGTATGCAGGCGCGCATCACCGCCATCGCCAATGTGCATCGCCTGCTGCAGGGCTCTGGCACCGATCAAAGCGTTGACCTGCAGGATTTTCTGGAGCGGCTCTGTGCGCAGTTTGCCCAATACTGCCCGGATCACCGGCGCCTGATCCTGAGAGCCGTGCCGGTTGCGGTGGGTGCCGAAGCCGCCACACTTATCGGCATGCTGGCCACGGAGTTGGTCACCAATGCCTGCAAGTTCGCCTATCAAGCGACGGAACCCGGCGACATCTTCATCACCCTCGGCACGCTTGGCGGCGCTGGATACCAGCTGACCATCGAGGATCATGGCTGCGGCGTGATCGGCCGCACGCAGGGCACTGGGCTGGGGCAACGGCTGATCGACAGCACGGCGCAGCAGTTGGGTGGCGTCGCGACCTGGGAAGATGCCGCGCCCGGCCTGCGCTTTCGCCTCTCCATTGCGCAGAGCGCTGCATGACCGGACCGACACGCGACCTGCACCGGGCAGACGAAGCGCCCGGGCGCAGCACCTCACAGGCAGCAAGGCACAAGGCGGGTGCCGAGAACAGGTCACCATCGCCTTTTGCCACGACCGCGCTTGTTGCTGTGGCCATGTCGCTGGCGCTTGGCATCTTCGCGCTCGACGTGCTCAGCCCGCTGCAGGGCGCAGTAGCGGTGCTCTATACGATTGTCGTGATGATCACGACGCGCACGGCAAGCCGGCGCATCGTACTGGCGACGGGTGGCATCTGTGCGCTGCTCGCTGTCGCGGGGTATGACATCGCCCATAGTGATGCCCCCGTGGGATCGCCCGCCGTGCGCCTTGGCGTCAGTCTGGTGTCCATCCTGGTGACAAGCCTGCTGAGTGCCAGCCAGATCGCCACCGCCGCCGCCGCCGAGCGCGCCGATGCGCTCTATGCGACGATCTTCAATGCCGCCGGCTTTCCGATCTGGGAATCCGACTGGTCCTGCGCTTACAGGATGCTGAAGGCAGGGGTGCCCGCCGATGTCGCCCTGGTCAAGCGCGCCGGTAAGGTTGCCATGCTGCGCAACGCCAATCATCAGGCGGCGCAATTGTTCGGCTTTCGCAGCCGCAACGATCTGATCGGCAGCAACATCCTCCATCACCAGACGCTCGCGACACAGGCCTGTCTGGCGCAGATCTTTGAGCGTTTGCTGGCAGGGGAAAGCCCCGTCGAAGCAGAGGTGCAGTTGCTGACAGCCGTCGGAGATCTGGTCGATGTCGTCCTGCGGGTCTCGCTGCCGCCGGATGATCACGGCTGGCAGCGGGTGCTGGTCACGGCGCTGGACGTGACCGAGCGCAACCGCGCACAACAACGGCTGGCGGATTCCCGGGCAGAGCTGGTGCATATGTCGCGGGTGATGACGCTCGGCCAGATCGCGGCGTCGATTGCGCATGAGGTCAACCAGCCGCTGACCGCCATCATCACCTATGCAAAGTCCGGTCGTCGCTGGATGGCCCGTAAGGAACCGGACTACGGCGAAGTCACGAATTGTCTGGATCAGATCGCCGCGAACGGCAGCCGCGCCGCCGAAGTGATTGCCCGGATCCGCGACCTCGCGCGCAAGTCCGACCCGGTGCAGGCCGCGATTGATGTGCACGCCGTGCTGGCGGACACCGTGATGCTGTTGCAGCGCGATCTGAACGCGGCCGAGACCCGCCTGCACATCGCCCTGCCCGACACTTTGCCGCCGGTCCATGCCGATCGGGTGCAATTGCAGCAGGTGCTGATGAACCTGATCATGAACGCGCAGCAGGCCATGGCGGACACGGCCCCCGAGGACCGCAATATCTGGATCGAGGGGCAGAGTGACAGCGCCCATATCGAGGTCAATATCAGCGACTGCGGCTCGGGCCTGAAAGGGGCAGACCCGGAAACGCTGTTCAACCCGTTTTTCACCACCAAGGCCGAAGGTATGGGGATGGGGCTGACGATCTGCCGCTCGATCATCGAACAGCACGGCGGCACGCTGGTTGCGGGGGCAAATGCGCATGGCGGTGTCACGATGCAGTTTCGCCTGCCGCGCAGGAGCTGAGAACGGGCGCGCGGATGACAGAGGTGAACGCCTGCGGCTGAGGCCGGAGGGCGAGGCTCCGCCTGGCCACAGACCTGCTGAGGAGCCCCCTGCGCGACGCACCGAGCAGACGCCTGTCATTGGGATGCAGGCCCGGGAGCGGGCGCAAAGGTGCGGGGCACCTCCCCCAACTCAGCATCTCGATCCCCTGCGGCCATGTCCCCAGCCCCGCCGATGGCGCATCTGGTGCGCTTGGCCCTGAGCCTAGACCTCGCGGAAGACAGCATTCCGGCGTATAGCATTTAGGTATGATAGTGCGGCGGGCCCCCGCGCGGTACGCCTCCTGAACCGGGCGACGAGCGCCGGGTGATCGGAGTTTGCGAATGTCCCTCCCCCTACTGATTGCGATTGTCGATGACGACCCCGGCGTGCGCGGTAGCGTCCACAGCCTGTTGCGCTCGGCCGGGCTGGACGGTGTCGGGTTTGCCGCTGCCGAGGACCTGCTGGCCTATGACACCCCACGCGACCTCGACTGCATCGTCACCGATCTGCACATGCCAGGCCTGTCGGGCATTGAGTTGCAGGAGCAGCTCGCGCTCAGACACTGGCACACACCGCTGATCCTGATGACCGCCTATCCGACGGACATGGCGCGCCAGCTGGCCATGAGCTCGGGCGCCGTCGACTTCCTCACCAAGCCCGTCGACCCCGATGCCTTGCTGCATGCGATAGAGGAAGCGACCCTCTGACACCGCCGCCATGGCATTGCTGCGCATCGGCGCGAAAGTGGTGCCTCAGTCCTCGGACCAGACCAGCTCGCCTTCCCAGATATCACGCTCCACCATCTCGGCAGCGACCTTGAGCGTGACCTTTTCGACCGCCGCACAGGCACGGGTCTGCACCACAGCCCGGTTGCGGACCAGATACACCGGGCGCGAGATGACTGGATCGATGATCGGCGTCTTGATCATACGGCCCGCCGTCACGAAGTCATGACAGGCCGCGGGCGCAAAGATCGAACATCCCGACCCGCGCGCCACCAGCTCCTTGATCTGGGTCATCGCGTCCAGCTCGGTCACGACATTGAGGCGCACTTTCGCCTCGGCCGCCGCCTTTTCGATGATGCGGCGCAGCCCGTGCGGCTCTCCCGGCAGAACCAGCTCTATCCCCTCAAGGTCGCGCAACGGCACCGGGGTCCCGGGGGGCGTTTGCAGCGGCCAGTTGTCCGGCGCGGAAAAGAAGAACAGCTTTTCGTTCAGCACATGGGTGATCTGAAAATGCTCCGCCCCGTTGAGATCGTAGAGAAAGCCGATCTCGACCGTGCCGTCATCAACCCAGGTCTTGATGAAACCGCTCATCGCTTCGCTGACCCGCAGGCGGACGTCGGGCAGCTCGATACGGACGGTTTCGGCCAGCGGTACCGACATCACCATCGAGACGGAAGGCGGCATTCCAAAGCGCACACCACCCGCGATTTCCGCCGACAGATCGCGCATCTCGCTGAGGCAGGTGTTCAGGCTGGTGCAGATTTCAACCGCATGGCGCAGCAGCACCTGCCCCTCGGCCGTAAGCGTAGAGCCACGCGGAGACCGCGCCACCAGCCGCACGTCCAGCTCCTTCTCCATGTTCGCAAGGTGCTGCGACAGCGAGGGCTGGGCGATATGCAACTGACGCGCGGCCAGCGACAGCGACCCCGCCTCGGCAATCGCGATAAAGTACTTCAATTGCCGGATATCCAAACTGCGCCCTCCCCAGACGGTTATCTGCGCGAACTGCCTTTGCCCCACGGGTCACAAACAGCGCTTCAGACCTCAGTGCACAGCGGCATACATGATTTTCTCTTCGCTGGCCTCCTCGATCGAGAATTCTTCGACAACGCGGCCCAGACGCGACACCAGAATGCGATCCGACAGGCTGAGGATTTCCGGCAGGTAGGATGAGATCATCACCACCGGCAGACCGCTTTCCGCCAGATCGTTGATCACCGCGTGGATTTCAGCGATGGCACCGACGTCAACGCCGCGCGTCGGCTCGTCCAGAATGATCAGCTTGGGCTTTTGCACCAGCGCTTTGGCCAGAACCACCTTCTGCTGATTGCCGCCCGACAGTTCGATCACCTTGGAATCCGTGTCGATCGCCTTGACGTTGAGCTTTTCGGTCCAGGTTTTCGCCAGCTCGGCCATCTCGGAATAGCGCACCACCGCATGTTTGTTCAGATCCGCCCCGATCAGCCCGGAGTAGATGTTCTGTGCGATGGATTTCGTCTCGAAGAACCCCTCCAGCTTGCGATCCTCGGTCACGTAGATGATGCCGTCGCGCACCGCAGGGCGTGGCACACGGTAGCGCACAGGCTTGCCGTTCAGGCGCACCTCTCCGCCATGGAAAAAGTCGCGCTTCAGCACGCCCGCGATGATCTTGAAGGTCTCGGTCCGGCCCGACCCGATCAGCCCGAACACCCCTGTCACCTGCCCTGCAAAGACCGAAAACGACGTGTTGCGCACCATCGAGCCCATCGACAGGTTCTGCGCCGACAAGACCCGCGTGCCGGCCTTGCGCGCCCGGCGCGGCGTCCCCTCGCCATGGATTGCGTGGCTCAGGGTACGCCCGACCATGTGGCGCACGATACTGTCGCGGTCAAAGGCCGAGACCTCATCCGTCACCACCAGCTCTCCGTCACGCAAAATGGTGATACGGTCGGAGACCTGCAGGGCTTCTTCAAGCGCGTGACTGATGAAGATGATTGACACGCCCTTGGCCTTGAGCCGGTTCACCAGCTCGAAAAAGTGGTACTTTTCCTCAGGCGTCAGGGTGGCGGTGGGTTCATCAAAGATGATGACGCGGGCGTTGTGGCGCACCGCGCGGGCGATCTCGACCATCTGTTTCTTGGCGGCGCCAAGCGTCGAGACCAGCGCCGTCGGGTCGACATCAAAACTGAGCGACTGCAGGAACTGCTGGGCCGAGATGTAGAGCCCCCGCAGCCGGTTCAGCGGCTTTTCATTGCCCAGCTCAAGGTTCTGGGCGACGGTCAGCGATGGCACCAGACTGGTTTCCTGAAACACCATGGCGACGCCCGCCTCCAGCGCCTCTTGCGGGCTGGCAAAGTGGACCTCCTTGCCGAGGTAGACCACCGTGCCAGAGGTCGGGGCATGCACCCCGGCGATCATCTTGGTCAGCGTCGATTTCCCGGCACCGTTTTCGCCCAGCAGCGAATGGATCTCGCCGGGGTGCAGCGCGAAGGTGACGTTGCGGATGGCGAAGTTGCCATGGAATTCCTTGGTCACGTCGCGCAGTTCGACCACAGGTGTCGTCATGCCGTCTCTCCTGTCTCTGTCAGGTCGATGGTCAGGATTTCGCCGCAGCCGCGCCCGGCCAGCCAGAGCTGCCCGTCGTGTTCCAGTGCAGCGGTGAGCCCATGGCGTTTGCCCCCGGCGCGGCTGTGGTAGCTGTTGCGCGGGATGAAGTTATCGGCCAGTTCCGCCACCAGACCGTAGGACAGCGTTGGAGCCCATGGCTTGAGAATCCCCATCTGTTTCAGCGCGCCCCCCTGCATCGGTTCCTGAAAGCTGACGCCGCTTTGGTATTTCGGGGCCACCCAATGCGCTGGATCAAGGTCGCGCAGCATCGCGGTGCGATAGGCATCCTCGCGCAGCACGAACTCGATCAGCGGGCTGCGCGGGGCGAAGATGCACAGCCAGTAGCCACCGCCATGCCGGGCAATCAGGCGACCGGGATAGCCGGGGATCTGGTCCAGCAGCACCGCTGTGCGCCCGTCCGCCCCGATCCCGACCAGTTGCGAGGCCCAGGCCTCGGACACCACGACCGAGCCGTCAGGCTGCACAACGATGCCCGCCGGATAGCCCAAATCCTGTCGCAGGATCCTGACCTCTCCCGAGCGGGGATCGGCCAGACCCACGCTGCCTGTGCGGTTCTTTTCCATCAGGTCGCGGCGCCAGTTGTCCGGGCCATACAGCGCTGATCCGGTGCAGAACCAAAGAGCGCCCTCTGCCGCGAAGGCCATCGCGGTGACATGGCTGATCGTTTGGTTAAAGCCCGGCGTCACATCCGCAAGCGCCGCGTCAAAGACCTGTATCCCGCCCTGCAGCGTCGCCACGGCCATCCGGTTGCCATGTGTGGCAAGGGCCGTGATATCGGATGCGAAGGTCACCATCAGAGGCCCGTTTGCATCACAAAGGAACGCACCATCAGACCAGATCGGACGGCCTTGCCAGAGCACGATATCGTCGGGTCGGTCTGCTGCGATGCCGTTTGGAAGGTCATCCAGCCGGTTGTTCGGCTTCAGCCCTCCGTCCAGCGGCGGCACCGTGACAGCCGCCTGACCGCGCCCGAGAAAGCGGTCAAACATGGCAAACATGCGGCTCATGCGGAGGCTCCCTTCTTCTTGCCCCAGTAGCTGGCAAAACCTGTCCAGCCTTCATCGCGGTCTGACAGGCGGATGCGCCCGATGCGGTTGTTGGTGATGCCGCCCAGATACAGCCAGCCCTTGTGTTCGCGCATCGAGGTGATCATCGGATGGTTGGCAGCACGGCGATCCCAGAGGGTTTCCTGCACCTCGCCCGCATCATCGAACCGCGCAACGCAGCCGATGTTGAGGTTGGGATAGAGCCACTGGTCCGCCGCGATCCGCCGCGCCATCCGCTTGCGAAAAGCCGGCATGCCAAGAGCGAGGTCCAGCGCCGGACTCCGCATCCCCATCAGAGCCACCCAGTAGGTGCCATCCGAGGCGCGGTTGATGTTGTCGGGATACCCCGGCAGGCGATCGACCAGAACCTCGGTCGTGCCCTTCTTCGGGCCCTCCAGCCAGTAGCGGTTGATCCGGCAGGCCCAGCTTTCGGCAAACAGGATCGACTTGCCGTCATGCGCCGTGCAGATCCCGTTCGGGAAGGTCAGGTTGCGCAAGACTGTCGTGGTCCGCCCGGTTTTCGGGTCATGGCAGATGATGCGCCCGTTGCCCCGGCTTTCCAACGCGTCGACCGGCCAATCGTGCATCTCATAGCGCACCGTCGCTTCGGAGAAGTAGATCTTGCCGTCAGGGGCGATATCCAGATCATCGGCCAGTCGCAGGCGGCTGTCATCGACCACCGAGAACAGCGAGCGGTTCGTCTCGTCCGTGACAAGGCTGACGCTGCGATCCGCTTTGGTGATCTTGTAGAGCCCCATGCCGCCGACGCAGACCAGCAGATTGCCTGCAGGATCAAAGGCCATCCCGAGGGGCGAGCCACCGATATGGGCATAAACCTCGTGCCGGGTATAGTCGGGCGGGAAATAGCGGATGATGTCGCCGTGCCGGTTGCCACTGTAGAGGAAATCCTCGTCGTCCAGGATCACGTCCTCGGGGCTCTCGACTTCGCCCTGCGCGATCACCTCGACAGCGTTCAGGCGGTCATTCAGCGCGAAGGGGCCGCTGTTGGTGGGCCTCGGCTCCGGCATCTCGACCAGAGTGGGCGAGACGTAGACCTTGCTGAGCAGTTTCTGGCGGTTTTTCATCCAGCGCACGTCGATGAAGACGGCAAACAACAGCGCCAGCCCCAGCACCATCGGGCCGGAACCGCTGTTGAGGCCAAGGCGCAGCACGCCATTGGTCAGCACCAGCACCGTCACCGCCCCCATCAGCGCCTTGGAGACCGAGCCGCGCCCACCCCCCAGACTGTTGCCGCCCAGGATCGCCGCCGTCAGGGCCGAGACTTCAAGCCCGATGCCGGTGTCCGACCCTGCCCCGCTGAGCCGCGCGGCATAGAGCACCCCGGCCAGACCGACCAGCATCCCCGAGACGACGTAGGCGGAACACACAAGCCGGCGCACCGGCAGCCCCATGTTGTAGGCCGAGCGGCGCGACCCGCCGATGGCCAGCAGCCGCCAGCCCACGCCAGAGCGGCTGAAGACGATATGGCCGATGATCGCGACGACGGCCAACACGATGAAACTGAACGGAAACACCCATGCTCCGCCCATCCCCATCGCGTCCCAGAGGGGCGAGGAATAGAACGACATCGACATCTGCTGGGCATATTGCAGCAGCAGCAGATCGACGATGGCCCGTACGATGATCAGCGTGACCAGCGTGGTCAGAAAGGCCCGCAGGCGCAGATAGCCCACCAGCAGCCCGTTCACCAACCCGACTGTGCCGCAAATCAGCACCACCAGCAGCGCCGCCAGCCCGACCGGCAGATCCGCGATGTTGAGGAAATACAGCATCATGAAGTTGCCGAGCGCGAAGTTCGACCCGACCGAGAGGTCGATCCCGCCGACAAGGATCACCGTCGTCATGGCCAGCACGACCAGCGCCAGCTCTCCGTACTGGCGGGCGAGGATGCCGATATTGCTGCCACCGTAGAAATTCGGCAGCAAGGCCCCGAAGATGATTACGGTGATCACCATGATGGTGAAGGGAATGGCGTTGTCGATCCAGTTTTTCGACAGGATCTCTCCGACGACATGGTCGGGGAACCAGCGATATCGCCATTTTTTCAGGGTGTTTGTCAGCGACACGTCAAGATCCCTCCCGAGGGGCAGTGCAAGGATTATCGTGGAAAAGAGTCGGACGGGGCGGCCCTGGCGCGCCCCGTCCGGTCAGGCTCTAGCGCAGCATCGCGGCGTATGTCTCCGCGTCCCAGCAAGAGGCCGCGTCGACGTTCTCTTTGGTCATCTTGTAAGTGGGCGAGAAGATCTGCGTCTTGGTGTTGCCACCGCCACCGTTCTGCAGCGCGATCATGATCGCGGTCCAGGCGTCGCGGCCCATGCCGGGCGCGTCATAGTTGTAGACCACATCAAAAGTATCGTCGCGGATCAGGTCACAGGTGCTCTTGGCGCCGCCACCCGAGGTGATCACCATCACCTTGTCGGCCATGCCTGCCTGCTTGACGGCAGCCCCGGTGCCAATCGCCTGGCCATCCCACATGTCGAGGATCGCACAGAGGTCGGGGTTTTGCTGCAGCACGGTTTCGGTGATCGCGCGCGCCTTGGAGGCATCCCAGTCCGCCGCCTGGCTTGAGACGACCTCGATCTCGGGGTGTTCGTTCAGCACTTCCATGATGCCCTGCACCTGGAAATAGCTGACGCCGCCGGTCAGCACGCCCTGCACGATCGAGATCTTGTGCGAGGTATCGGTGCCCTCTCCGCAGGTCTCGACCGCCAGATTGGCGATCTTGTGGCCCATGTCGACATAGTCGGGGCCGACGTAGGCATCGGTCTGCACCGCGCCCTGCATGTTCATCTGCACCACCGCGATCCCTGCCTTGTTGGCCTGCATCAAAAGGCGCGCCAGCGACTGGGTGTCGGGGTTCTGGGTCACGATGACGTCGGGGTGTTCAGCGATCAGCGAGGTCATGCCCTGCGACATCGCGTCCGTAACCCAGTTCGGGTCCTGCACGGTGAACTTCATGCCGTAGCGTTCGGCCTCTTCCTTGACGACGCCGCCCCAGGCCTGCGCCAGATCAAAGCCTGCGGAAATGGGCAGATAGGCAACCCATTTGCCCTCAAGCGCCTCAAGCGCCGGGCCACGGAACGGATCGCTAGGATCCTGCGCCTGTGCCGCCGTCGCAAGCCCGAGTGTCAGGGCCGCACAGGCCGCCGCTTTCGTGAAAGTCCTCAGTGTCATGGTGTCCTCCTCCTCCGGTTTCTTCTGTCGTGAAATGAGATCAGATGTCGCCCTGCTGGCCGGTCTGTTCGTCGCGCGGGTTCAGCACGCTGTCCGCGATGACGGCCATCAGCAGAATGATGCTCTTGATGACGTTCTGAATGGTGTACTGGATGTCCATGATGGTCATGCCGTTCACCAGCACCCCGATCAGTAGCGTGCCGACGATGACGTTGCGCACCGTACCGCGCCCGCCCGACAGGCTGACCCCGCCCAGCACGACGATCAGGATGACGTCGTAGATCATGTTGGAATTGACGATCCGGGTGTTCATCGACTGCACCGCTGTCGCGGTGATCAGACCAGCCACGAAGGCCGCCGTCCCGCTGAGCATGTATTGCAGCACGATCGTCGGGCGCACCGAAATGCCAGTGATGCGCGCCGCCGTGGCGTTGTCGCCGATGTTGTAGGTATTCCAGCCGTGTTTGGACAGCTTCAGGAACAGATACACCAGCACGGCCAGGATCACCGCCAGCAGGATCGGGATCGGAATGCCCGCCAGCCGCCCCTGCCCGATCTGCGACGCCCAGCCAAAGGAGGCGGGCAGATAGACCACGTCGGTGCCGGTGATCAGGTTGGCCCGCCCGAAACCATAGATGAAACTGCTCATCGCGAGGGTGGCGAAGATCGCCGAAATCTCGGCATAGGCGACCAGCAGACCACAGATCAGGCTCATCGTCAGGGCAAAGGCAAATCCGATAGCCAGCGCCGGACCAAGGCCCATGCCATTGCCCACCAGCTGGATCGTCCAGGCGACCGAAATCGCCATGTTCGCCACCATCGAAAGGTCGATGCCACGCCCCAGCACGACGATCAGCATCCCCAGCCCGAGGATCCCCAGAACCGAGACGCTGCGCAGCAGAGCCAGCAGGTTATTCGCGCCGAGAAAGCCGTTGAGAAAAACGGCGAAGATCAGGAACATCGCCACCGTAATGGCGAAGACGATCTTTTCCTGACTGAGGGCTCCGATGGACATTGTCCGTTTCGTGGACTGCTTCATTGATTGCGGGCCTCCCCTCCCGTGATCGCGAAACATCTTTCGATGGTCGACCTTGGGTCACTCCGGGCCGGGCGCGGTAATCCAAAATTCCTATCGCCGCCATGTGATGCGCCTATCCCGTCCCATGCCGGCGAAACGCCAAAAGACCCCGCGTGGCCCGGAGGCAGCGCAGGGCATGTTTGAGGGCAACAACTCGGCTCAGGCTCGATGTGCCCGGGTTGCGGGGTCAGGCAAACAGGATATCGCTCAGCTGGGATGCATCCGGAGCGTCAGGCAATCCCGCCACGGCGGACCATAATGGCCCAGAAACCTCGGCCCCGAGCAGCGTCGTGGACTTGTCCCGCAAGCGGCGTTGCACTTCTTCGGCGGGGCCGGTCTGCATCAGGTCGTGAAAGGCCTCCGTCACGCCGTCCGACGTGGCCACGCTGACGCGGGCCTGCATGTCCGTCAGCGTCGGGTCGCCGATCACACTGACCCTGTCACGCAGCGCCATCAGGTCGGGCCGCTGGGTCATGGCGTCGCTATAGGTGTCCAACGCCGCTGTATCGACGCCTGTCAGAGCCATTGCAGCGGTCAGGCGATAACTGAACTTCGCCCCGAGGCCGGTTGTGGGCGCGGGTTGATTGCACACCGCCAGCCAACGTGGATGCGTATAGATCGTGATCGAGGTCGCAGTTTCGCCCGCGATGTTCAGCGACCCAATCGCCTCAAGCATCGCGTGCAAGCCGTGACAACAGGCGTGGAACTTGTAGGAGACGTCGGGAAACACCCATGCGTCCCCCAGCCTGTCAAAAGCCGCCAGGCGCGCCAGTCCGGCATGGGTCGGGCCGAAACCCTGCGCGCCCTCCAGCGCCTCGGGCGCAGACGTGACGCCCTGCGCGGCGAGGATTGTACAGGTCACGCCGACCTCGGCGGCAAAGCCGGCATTCAGCGGTTTGCCCATGGTCCCGAACTGGCTTTTCAACCCTGCCGCACGGGTCGCCGTCAGGCCAAGCGCCGCAGCCATGGCCGCTGCGTCCAGCCGCATCAGGCGTCCTGCGGCGATTGTCGCGCCAAAAGCGCCCGCGGTGCCGGTCTGGTGAAACCCAGCCTCGTAGTGCGCGCGGCCAAGCCAGTCGCCGATGCGGCACGACAACTCAAGCCCTGCGGCAAGTGCGGTGATCAGCTCAGCCCCCGTTGCCCCAACGGACTGCGCCACGGCGAGGGCGGCAGGCGCCACGGCCACGCTGGGATGGCCGATGTGCAGGAAATGCGTGTCGTCATAATCCAGCGCGTGGCTGGTGGCGCCATTGACCAGCGCAGCTGTGCGTGCGCTGGCGCGCCCCCCGCCGAACAGACCCGACGGCCCGGCATTGCCCTCATCCAGCGCCAGCGCGCGGGTGCGCTGCGCGACAGGTTCGTCCCGGCCCGCAAGGCCGACGCTGGCCCAGTCGAACAGAGACGACAGCACGGACTGCCGCATCGCCTCTGTCAGGGTCACGGGGCCGGCGGCCCAGGTGGCAAGATCGCTGGACAGGGACATTCAATAGCTCCGGGGCAGGCCGAGGACGTGTTCGGCAAGGTAGGACAGGATCAGGTTCGTCGAGATCGGCGCGACCTGATAGAGGCGGGTTTCGCGGAACTTGCGCTCCACATCGTACTCCTCGGCAAAGCCGAAGCCGCCGTGGGTCTGCACGCAGGCCTCTGCCGCCGCCCAGCTGGCCTCGGCCGCCAGCATCTTGGCCATATTGGCTTCGGCGCCGGGGTTTTCCTCGGCCTCGTATTTGCGGATCGCTTCGTGCAGCATCAGCTCGGCCGCGCGCATCCGGGCATAGGCCTGCGCGATGGGGAACTGAATGCCCTGGTTCTGGCCAATCGGACGGCCGAAGACGACGCGCTCATTGGCATAGGCCGTGGCCCGGTCGATGAACCACTTGGCGTCGCCGATACATTCGGCAGCGATCAGGATGCGTTCTGCGTTCATCCCCGACAGGATATAGCGAAAGCCCTTGCCCTCTTCCCCGATCAGATTTTTCGCCGGGACACGGACGTTGTCAAAGAACAGCTCGGTCGTGGCATGGTTCATCATGGTGCGGATCGGGCGGATGGTCAGGCCGTTCTCCTTGGCCTCGCGCATGTCCACCAGCAGCACCGACAGTCCCTGCGTGCGTTTTTCCACTTGGTCGATCGGCGTGGTGCGGCAGAGCAGGATCATCAGGTCCGAATGTTCCGAACGCGAAATCCAGATCTTCTGCCCGTTGACCACGAAGTCATCGCCGTCGCGGCGCGCGGTGGTGCGCAGGGCGCTGGTGTCGGTTCCGCTGGTCGGCTCAGTGACCCCGAACGACTGCAGGCGCAGCGACCCGTCAGCGATCTGCGGCAGATAGGCCTGCTTCTGTGCCTCGGACCCGTGCCGCAGCAAGGTGCCCATGGTGTACATCTGCGCGTGACAGGCCCCGGCGTTGCCGCCCTGACGGTGGATCTCCTCCAATATCACCGCTGCGGCAGAGAGCGGCAAGCCAGAGCCGCCGTATTCCTCGGGGATCAGCGCCGACAGATAGCCCGCCTCGGTCAGGGCGGTGACGAAGCTGGTCGGATAGGCACGCTCTTCGTCCAGCTTGCGCCAGTAGCTGCCGGGGAAATCCTGACACAGCTTGCCGACGGCATCGCGAATGTCTGCGTGGAGGTCGATATCGGCCATGGGAGCGTCTCTCTCGGGTTCAGTCGGTCAAAGGGGAATGGCGCGGGTCTGGAACATCCAGAGCGCCATGGGCTGGGCCAGCGCAAAGCCTGTGCCCTCAGGCGCGGCATGGGTCGCAAAGGACTGCGCCACGTCAGCGCGGTTCAGTTCGATCATCGCGTCACGCTCGGGCTCTGCGGCGCGCAGAAAGGCCAGAAACGCCTCCAGATCCGGAAAGTGGCTGGGGCGGTCGTAGCGCTGGTGATCGATCTGAGTGCAGGTCTCAGCCTGTTGCAGATCGTCAAGGGCACGGAGCGCGGCGGCACGGATCGCGGTCTCGTCATCGACCGGGCGCATCGCCTCGAAAAAGCTGCCCTCCGCGAGGGGTTCGACGACGATCAGCACGCCACCGGGGCGCAGCGCACGCAAGGCCCCGCTCAGCGCATCCGCCATCGCCGGTTCGGGCACATGATGCAGGGCGTTCAGAAACACCGCCGCGTCGAAGTTGCCGTCATCGAACGGCAAAGCCTCGGCAGTCGCCACGGCAAACGCGGCGTCTGTGAAACGCGTCTTCGCCTGCGCAATACGGTCGGCCTGCGGGTCGACGCCGGTCATGCGGAAACCGCGTTTGGCCAAAGCGCCCGACAAGGCACCATTGCCGCAGCCGATGTCCAGCACCCGGTCCGCGCCCTGCAGCGCGTCGATGATCCGCTCCAGCGTCGGATTAGCCATGGGCGGCACCGAATTCACGCCGCACACGGTCTCCGTCGGCGTCCAGCGCCGGCACGGGACCAAAACTGGGCAGCTCACCGTCGACAACGGCCCCCGGCGCAAGCAGGCGGACAGGGCCTGTCGGCGTCGCCACCTCGACAAAGCGGTTCTGCGGGTGGTGGGCCAGATCCTCCATCGTGTTGACGCGGCCGTTGGCGATCCCCGCGTCCTCAAGCATCTGCGCCACGCGGTCGCGCGGGATTGCCGAAAAGGCCTGTTCGATCAGCCCATCAAGCGCAGCGCGATTGGCGACGCGGGCGGAATTATCGGCATAGCGGGGGTCATGCGCGATCCCTGCATCCCCCAGCATCTGTTCGCAAAACCGCAGCCATTCCCGTTCGTTCTGGATCGAGAACAGCACCTGCTTGCCATCCGCACAACTATAGGCCCCGTAGGGTGCAATCGTCGGGTGGCTGAGGCCATTTCGGTCCGGCGATTTGCCGCCATAGGCAAATTGCAGATAGGGCACGTTCATCCAGTCAGTCAGCGCATGGAACAGGCTGACCGAGATATGCCGCCCCTTGCCCGTGCGGCTGCGTGCATAAAGCGCCTGCAGCACCGACTGATGCGCCGTCATCCCACAGGCGATGTCACAGACCGAAACCCCGACACGGGCCGAGCCTTCGGCATTGCCGGTGATCGCGGACAAGCCGCTTTCAGCCTGGATCAGCAGGTCATAGGCCTTGCGATCGGCAAAGTCGCCCTCATCCCCATAGCCGGAAATCGACACTGTGATCAGTCGTTCGTTCATCGCGCGCAGGCGCGCAGGATCAAAGCCGAGCCGGGTGATGGCACCGGGGGCGAGGTTCTGGATAAAGACATCCGCCACCTGCAGCATCCGCTCCATCACCGCCTTGTCGGACTCCTTGCGCAAATCGAGGATGACGGATTCCTTGCCCCGGTTCAGCCAGACGAAATAGGCGCTTTCGCCGTGCACCAGCTGGTCATAATTGCGGGCGAAATCGCCCTCCTCCCGCTCGACCTTGATGACACGTGCGCCCGCTTCGGCCAGACGACCCGACAGGTAAGGCGCGGCCACGGCCTGCTCCAGTGACACAACGAAAAGTCCTTCCAGATCGTCCTGCATGACGTGCCTCTCCGTCGTTGTTGACTGCTTGGGGTCAAAATGCACTTCGGGATGCGCCCTGCAAAATAGCTAATCCTTTTGGGGGGTATCGGGGAAAAGTATACCTCCCTCATCGCGCCGCGCCTTTAGGCTGGCGGGGCCGCGGCCACATCTCCAAGGACCCCCTTCATGCCATTTGACCGGATTGCCCTGCCCCTGTTCGTCCCTGCCACCCGCATGGACAGATTTGCCAAGGCCAGCCGCAGCGGAGCGGACGCCGTGATCGTCGACCTTGAAGACGCTGTCGCCCCCGACGCCAAGGACAAGGCCCGCGCCAGCCTTCTGCGCGACATGCCGCAGCACCCGGAGTGTCCGGTTCTGGTGCGGATCAACGCCGCCGACAGTCCCCACTTCGACGCCGACGTTGACGCCTGCCGGGGGCTGCCACTGGTCGCCATTGTGCTGCCCAAGGCCGAAGACCCGAAGGTCTGCGCCGATCTCAGCGCGCATACAGGCCTTCCCGTCGTCGGCCTGATCGAATCCGCCCGTGGCCTGCACCATGTTCACGCGGTCGCGCAGGCCTGTGCGCATCTCGCTTTCGGTTCCATCGATTTCGCAGCCGATCTGGGACTGGCGCATGACCAGGCCCCACTGCTGTTTGCCCGCGCGCAGATCGTCCTTGCCGCCAGGCTGAACGGACAGGCCGCACCCTGGGATGGCGTCACCATGGCGGTGAATGACGAAGCGGCGATCCTGCAGGATTGCCGCCACAGCGTCGCCATGGGCTTTGGCGGCAAGCTGATCATCCACCCTGCCCAGATCGCCCCGGCGCGGCGCGGCTTTGCCCCCACCCAAGAGGAGCGCGACTGGGCAGAGCGGGTTCTGAACGCGACCCGCACCTCGGCTGCGGCAATCAAGGTCGACGGTCAGATGATCGACGCCCCTGTCATCAAGCGCGCCGAGGCGATCTTGGCGCGGGGGACAGCCGCATGATCACGGAAGGCCACCTGATCGACAGCGTTGCCGAGGCGCTGCAGTATATCTCCTACTACCATCCGCCCGATTTCATCACCGCCATGGCCGAGGCCTATGCGCGCGAGGAAAGCGACAGCGCCCGCAACGCGATCCGCCAGATCCTGATGAACGCCCGCATGGCCGCCATCGGGCACCGGCCCATCTGTCAGGACACCGGCAGCGTCAACGTCTTCCTCGACATCGGCGTGCAGGCTCCGCTGGCTTGGAGCCGCACCCCGCAGGAGATGGTCGACGAGGCAACGCGGCGCGCCTATGCGTTTGCGGCGAACCCGCTGCGCGCCTCTATCGTGACGGACCCGCTGGGCACACGGCGCAATACCCGCGACAACACCCCGGCGATGCTGCAGACCGAGATGGTCGCGGGCAGCTCGGTTTCCGTCACTGTCTCCGCCAAGGGCGGCGGGTCCGAGAACAAGGCGAAGTTCGCCGTGCTGAACCCCTCGTCCTCAGTCGCGGACTGGGTGGTTGAGACGGTCGCGGGCCTTGGCGCGGGCTGGTGCCCCCCGGGGATGATCGGCCTCGGTGTTGGTGGCAGTGTCGACAAGGCAATGGCCATGGCCAAGCGCGCCCTGAACGATCCCATCGACATCACCGCGCTGCGCCAGCGTGGCGCCGAAACCGCCGAAGAACACCTGCGGCTTGAGCTTTACGAGCGTCTGAACGCGCTTGGCATCGGGGCGCAGGGTCTGGGCGGGCTGACGGCGGTGCTCGACGTCAAGATCCGCAGCTTTCCCACCCATGCCGCCTCTCTGCCCGTGGCGTTGATCCCGAACTGCGCCGCCACGCGTCACGTGCATTTCTCGCTGGATGGCTCTGGCCCTGCCAGCTTTAGCCCGCCCGATCTCTCGCTCTGGCCCGACCTGGGCGAGGCGGCGGTGACCGGGCGGCGTGTCGATCTGGAGGCGCTCGACGACGCGCTGTTGCAGTCGCTGTCCCCCGGCGACACGCTGCTGCTGTCGGGCCGTCTGTTCACCGGACGCGACGCCGCACACCGCCGCATGATCGACGGTCTTGCCAAGGGCGATCCGCTGCCGGTCGACCTGCGTGGGCGGGCGATCTACTATGTCGGCCCCGTCGATCCAGTGGGCGATGAGGTGATCGGCCCCGCCGGCCCCACCACATCGACCCGGATGGACAGGTTTACCCGCCCCTTGCTTGAGGCGTCTGGCCTGAAGCTGATGATCGGCAAGGCCGAGCGCGGCGCCGAGGCGATTGCCGCCATCCGCGACCACGGTGCGGTCTACCTGATCGCCGTGGGCGGCGCGGCCTATCTGGTGTCCAAGGCGATCAAGAAAGCCCGCCCCGTCGCCTATCAGGACCTCGGGATGGAGGCGATCTACGAGATCGAGGTGGAAGATATGCCGGTCACCGTGGCGGTAGATACCAAGGGCAATTCCATCCACCAAAGCGGCCCGGCCCGCTGGCGCAGGCCATAGCGGCCCGCGCCCAAACCGTCAGACCGTGCGGCCACCGTCAACTTCCAGCACGACGCCGGTGATAAAGTTGGCCTCGTCCGAGCCGAGATAGAGCGCCGCATTGGCAATATCCTGCGCTTCGGACAAGCGCCCCAGCGGAATGGTCGAGATGAACTTCTGACGGTTTTCCGGCGTGTCCGGCATGCCCATGAACTGCTCCAGCAGGCCGGTCGCGCCCATCACCGGGGCGATGCAGTTCACCCGGATCTTGTCGGGCGCCAGTTCGACCGCCAGCGATCGGGTCATCAGGTTCACCGCGCCCTTGGAGGAGTTGTACCACGTCAGCCCCGGGCGCGGCCGGATACCGGCGGTCGAGCCGATGTTGATCATCACGCCCGCCCCCGCCGCACGCCACAGCGGCACGCAGGTCTTGGTCATGTGAAAGATCGACAGAACGTTGATGTCGTAGATCTTGCGGAACGTCGCTTCGTCCGTGTCCATCAGCGGGCTGTTGGGATTAGTCCAGCCCGCGTTGTTCACGACGATGTCCAGCCCGCCGAAGGTGTCGTTCACCTCCTTCACGGCGGCGGCGACATCCTCGGCCTTGGAGACATCGCATTGCACCGCGATGGCGCCGTGACCAAGGGCCTCGGCGACGGCGCGCGCGCCCTCGATGTTCAGATCCACCACAGCAACGCGCGCGCCCTCCCGCGCGTAGGTTTCCGCGATCCCCTTGCCAAAGCCCGATGCTGCCCCGGTGATGAGGGCCCTTTTGCCATCCAGTCTCATGTCCACTCCTCCTGTGAATGCCGCCTCAGCCGTGATTGTTCACGACAGTCTTGATCTGGGAAAACTCGTGCAGCGCGGCAAAGCCCTTTTCGCGGCCATGCCCCGACTTGCGGATACCGCCAAAGGGCAGCTCGACCCCGCCGCCCGCGCCGTAGCCGTTGATGTAGACCTGCCCGCAGCGCAGGGCCTTGGCGACGCGCATCTGGCGACCGCCGTCGCGGGTCCAGACGGCGGCGATCAGGCCGTAGTCGGTGCCGTTGGCAATGGCGATCGCCTCGGCCTCATCCTCGAACGGAATGACACAGAGCACGGGGCCAAAGACCTCCTCCTGCGCGATGCGCGAGTGCGGTGCACAGGGGCCAAACATCGCGGGGGCAACATAGTAGCCGCCACTGGGCATACCGTCGCGCACCGACCCACGGGCGATCAGCGGCGCGTCCGCCTCGGCAATATAGCTCTCAACCCGTTTCTTCTGCTTGGCACTGATCAGCGGGCCGAGCACGGCATCATCGCCGGAATCCGACGCGGCAATGCCTTCAAAGCGCGCCTTCAACTCAGCCACCACACGGTCATAGATGCCGCGCTGGATCAGCACCCGCGTCCCCGCCGAGCAGGTCTGCCCGCCGTTCTGGATCACGGCGTTGACGAGCACCGGCAGCGCGGCCTCCAGATCCGCATCCTCGAACACGATCTGCGGTGACTTGCCGCCCAGTTCCAGCGTGCAGCCGATGAAGTTCTTTGCCGCTGCCATCTGGATCATCACCCCAACCTCGGGCGAGCCGGTGAACGAGATAAAGTCGATCCGATTGTGATCGGCCAGCGCCTGCCCCGCGACGTTGCCGCGCCCGGTGACAATGTTGATTGCGCCGGGGGGAAAGCCGACCTCGACCGCGAGCTCAGCGATGCGCAGCGCCGACAGGCAGGCATCCTCGGCCGGTTTCATCACCGTGGCATTGCCCATGGCCAGAGCGGGCGCGAGAGAGCGGCCGAACATCTGCGCGGGATAGTTCCACGGGATGATATGGCCGGTGACGCCATGCGGTTCGCGCTGCACCTGCACGTTGTAGCCCGCAAGGAAGGGAATGACCTCGCCATGCACCTTGTCCGCCGCGCCACCGTAGAATTCAAAGTACCGCGCGGTGACGATCATGTCGGCGCGCGCCTGCTTGATCGGTTTGCCGTTGTCGCGGGTTTCCAGCTGAGCCAGTTCCTCGGCGTGCTCCAGGATCTTGTCGCCGAGGCGCAGCATCAGCCGCCCCCGCTCGGCCGCTGTCAGCTGCGACCACGCTCCGCCATCAAAGGCAGCGCGGGCGGCCTCGACAGCCGCGTCGACGTCAGAGGCATCACTGTCGGCGATCTGCGCGAAGGCCTCGCCATCCAGCGGCGACAGCACCTCCATCACCCTGCCCGAGCGCGCGGGCACCCACTGGTTGGCAATCAGGTTCATCGGTGCCGGTATTTTCAGGGCCGGGATCTTCAGGTCTGTCATGGGATCAGCTTCTTTCATGCGGGGGTGCGCTCTGCGTCCAGCGTGCCTGCGGCAACCTCACCCCGCTCGATCACCAGCGTGCGGTCCGCAAAGCCACGCAGCAGCGCGGGGTTGGATTCGGTGATGATCAGCGTGACCGAACGGTCGGTGTCACGCAGGGTGCGCAGCGCCTCGGCGTAGCGCTGCGCCAGCGCCGGGGCGAGGCCCTGAAACGGCTCGTCCAGCATGATCAGTTTGGTCCCCAGCATCAGCGCCCGCGCCAGCGCCACCATCTTGCCCTGTCCACCCGACACCGCCCCGCCGGGTCGATCCGTCATGGCCTTGAGTTCGGGCAGGATGTGGTAGGCGCGCTCAAGCCTGCGCCGGGTTTCGCCCTTGTCGAGGCCAGCAGCCTGTGCGGGCAGCAGGATGTTTTCCTCGACCGTGAAGGCTGAAAACAGGCGGCGATCTTCGGGCGCATAGCCAATCCCCAAAGCGGGGCGTTTCGGCGGATGCAGGGCGGTGACGGGCGCGCCCTCAAACAGGATCTCGCCCCGCGTGACCTTGGTGAAGCCCATGATCGTGCGCAGCACGGTTGTCTTGCCCGCGCCATTGCGCCCGATCAGAGCGACGGTTTCCGCGGCCTGCAGGCTGATATCGACGCCGCGCAGGATCGGGATAATGCCGATCGAGGCATCGAGGGACTTGAGCTGCAGCATCACGCCACCTCTCCGATCACGTCCCGGATGACGTCGGGGTGCTCCAGGATTTCGGCAGGCGCGCCACGCAGTTGCACGTTGCCCGCATTCCACACGGCCACCTCATCCGCATATTTCTGCACGATGCCCATGTCATGCTCGACAAAGACCGAGGTGACCTTGGCCTCGGCCAGCGCGGTGATCAGGATCTCCATGATGCCATCCTTTTCCGACGAGGCGACGCCCGAGGTCGGCTCATCCATCAGCAGCAGGCGGGGTTTCAGCGCCAGCGCGACGGCGATGTCGATCAGCTTGCGCTGGCCCTCCGACAGCTCGACCACGAGGCGGTGCGCGACATCGGCGCAATTCACCATCTCAAGCAGATGCAGCATTTCGTCCCGCGCCGGGGTGTCGTGCAGATCGATCAGAGGGTTGCGCATTCCATCGCGCGCAGCCGCCGCGATCAGCAGGTTTTCCAGTGCGGTGTGTTCAGTGAACAGCTGCGGGATCTGAAACGCCCGCGCCACGCCGCGCTGCACGATCTTGCGCGGCGGCAGGGCGGTCACGTCTTCACCCTGAAACAGCACCTGTCCTTTGCGCGGCTTGATCCAGCCGGTGCAGATGTTCAGAAAGGTCGTCTTGCCCGCGCCATTGGGGCCGATGATGGCCAGGTTGCGCCCGGCCTCGATCTTTAGCGACACATCATTGGCGGCGATCACACCGCCGAAGGTGATCGTCAGATTGCGGGTTTCCAGCAGCGGAGTGGTCATTTCGCGTCCTCCTTTACGGCGCGGCCGGCCAGAGATCCGAAGATCCCGATCAGACCGCCCGGCGCGAACAGGATGATGATCAGCAGGAAGGCCCCCAGCAGCATCTGCCAGATGTCCCCGGCGTAGGCGCTGGCATAGGTGCGCACGATCTCGTAGATCAGCGCCCCGAGGAACGCGCCCCGCACCGAACCGGCCCCGCCCAGAACCGCGATGAACACCATCTCGGCCGAGCGGACCCACCAGACATACTCAGGCGTCACGGCCCCCTGAGCGACGCCCATCAGCACCCCTCCAACGCCACACAGCAACGCCGACAGCAGATAGCCCGACAGCAGCGCGCGCCGCGGCGACACCCCGAGGTATTCCAGACGCGTCTCATTGGTTTTTATCGTCTGAAAGATCTGCCCGACGGGCGAGGCGAACCAGCGGATCGTGACCCACCCCAGCACCACCATCAGCACAATGGCGAGGTAGTAGAGGATCAGCTCGAACGGGCCCCGCTCCAGCGCCATGCCAAGCACGGTCGGGCGCGGCAGGCGGATGCCGTCGGCACCGCCGGTGATGTGATAGAACTTCTCCAATATCGACCAGAAGATCATCGAGAAGGCGAGGTTCAGCATGCCAAAGAAAATGCCGCGATAGCGCACGACGAACAGCCCGACGCAGAGCCCCGCAAGCAGCGCGCCCAGTGTGCCGACCAGCAACAGCAACGCCAGATCGGCCCCCGGTATTGCCGCCATCAGGAAGGCGCAGGCATAGGCCGCGATCCCGAAGAACAGCGCGTGCCCGAAGGAAACCTGACCCGCGCGCAGCAGAACGGTGACGCCAACGACCGCCAGCCCCTTGGCCAGCGCGAAGGTGACCAGCAGTTGCAGCGACGGCACGGCAAAGGGCACGGCGGCCAGCAGGACCACTCCGACGATCCATAGCATGGATTTCGGGTGCTTCGGTGCGTCGGTCTTGGGCGCAGTGGATACGGATGACATCTTCGCTGTCCCTTCAGATCTTGCGCGCGGCGGGGCTGCCGAACAGCCCCTCGGGGCGCACCAGAAGCACCAGAACCATGATGAGATATGGCACCAGCACCGCGATTTCGGGCCAGAAGTAGATCGCAAAGGACCTCCCCAGACCGATCATCAGCGCGGTCAGCGCCGCGCCCTCGATCTGGCCCAGACCGGCCGTGGCGACGACGGCAAAGGACAGCACGATCATGTCCGCCCCCATGCCCGGCAGGATCGAGGTGGTCGGTGAGGCCAGCGCCCCGCCGAGCCCGGCCAGTATCGCACCGACGATGAAGGTCAGCAGGAATACCCGGTCGGCATCAATGCCGATGGATTGCGCCGCCTCGCGGTCCTCGGTCGTGGCAAGGATCAGCTTGCCGTTCAGGGTGTGGCGCAGAAAAAAGCGCAGCCCCAGCAGCAGCGCCACGGCAACCAGCGGCAGCAGGATCAGTTGATAAACGGTATAAGTGACGCCCAGCACGGTGATATTGCCCAGCGATTGCAGCACGGCGGACTGAAAGTAGGGCTGGGTGCCCCAGACCAGCCGCTGCACATCCTCCAGGATCATGAAGACCGCGAAGGTCACCAGCAGTTGCAGCACCTCGGGCTTGTTGTAGATCCGGCGCAGCAGCAGCACCTCGATCGGCCCCCCGATCAGAAGGCCCACCAGCACCGCCGAAATCAGCATCAGCGGAAAGGCCAGGATCGGCGCCGCGCCCATCGACAGGGCAAAGCCCGTCAGGGATACGGTAGCGTATGCCCCTATGGCATAGAGCGAGCCATGCGCCACGTTCAGAATGCGCATCACACCGAAGATCAGCGTCAGCCCCAGCGCGACGATAAAGACCAACGCCGCATAGGACACGCCGTCAAACAGCGCGAGCAGGAAAATTGTCACGTTCATCGGGTCCATCCAGGCTGGGCCGCAGGTCGGAGGGGGCGCAGCGGCCCCCTCCGCTCGGGATCACTTGTCGAAGGTGCTGATCGACAGGCCGTCCATGAAGCTGGCATCCAGCGCACCGACCCACTCGGTCGATACCGCGCCCACGGGGGCGGTCAGCTCGGCCCCGTCAAACACCATGATGTTTTCAAGCGTAGCAAAGGGATAGTCGCCGGTCTGCACACTGGTGCCCATCAGCTGCGCCTCGATGCCCTGATGATCCGCTCGGATGGTGACAGGTAGGCCGAGTCCCTGAAACGTCAGCCCCTCCATCGCAGCGACGAACTGATCCTTGTCGGGCCAGGTGCCGCCATTGTCGGCAATCGCCTTCTCGTACCCCGCCTTCAGCGCTGCCAGAGCCTGACTGGCATGGAACACCGAATACACACTGACAGAGCCGGTCTTTTCCTCATACTCGGTCATGAAGGCCTTGAAGTCAGCGTCGTCGCGCCGCTCGGGGTGCAGGAAATAGTGATCGCCGCGCGCGCCCACGATCTGCCCGGCAGGCAGGGCCGAGCCCAGCCGCTCCAGCGAAGACTCGGCCAGTGGCAGCACGAAGGTCGAGGTGTTCATCAGCCCGCGTTGCGAGGCCTGCTGCACAAAGGTATCCAGATCGCCGCCCCATGAGGTCGACAGGACGACATCGGGCCGCAGCGCCTGCAGACGCGAAATCTCGGTCGAAAAGTCAGGGGCGCCGAACTTGGGGAAGAACTCGCCCACCACCTCGACATCCGGCTTCATCGCCTTCAGCGCGGTGCTGAAGATGTCCCAGCTGTCGCGGCCCCAGGCGTAGTCCTGATTGACGACGGCAAGCGTTTTGAAGTCCGGCTTGACCTTGAGCAGGTAGATCACCGCCGCCAGCATCTCGGGCGTGGCATTCGCCTGCGTACGGAAAACGTATTTGTAGTCGTGTTCTTCAAAGATCTTCTGGGTGCCGCAATCCCACAGGAAGTTCGGCACCTTCAGATCTTCGGCCAGCGGCGCCAGCGTCTGGCAGTTCCCAGACGAGATGGCCGCGAACATCACATCCGCGCCGCCCGTCTCAACCATGCGGCGGAATTCGGAGGACAGCGCCTCGGCCCCGGCACCCTCGTCGATATAGGACACCTCGACCGGCACACCGTCGATGCCCCCCGCGTCGTTGAGGTTGGCGACGAGAATATCCATCGCATCCCGCGCTGGCACCCCGAAGACCGAGGCCGGACCGGTCAGGAATGTCGTCATCCCCACCTTCAGGCTGTCAGGTTTATCCAGTGCAAACCCCATCATGGGCATCGCGACACAGGCAACCGTGGTCAAAAGCAGTTTTTTCATTCTGTTCTCCTCCCTTGTTCCGATCCGGCCCCCACATGACGACCGGCAGACATATCCCGACTCCTACGCCAGCGTATCGGGCGCACTGCACCTCTGCCCGTCGCTCAGTGGCGCGGATCCTGATGTGAGACATGGCCCCTCTGCGGTCTCTCCCTCCGCCGGGCCGTGGACCAAGCGTAGAAGCCGGGCGGGCAGCATCGCCAATACTTTAGGTTTATTCCCGCCATAGCCTCCGGCTATTGCCACTTTAAAACGTGCCAAACCCTGCGGGATGGCGATAGCCTGTCGCCAAGAACAGCCCGCCAGCGTGGCGGTATGAGGAGGAGGGACATCATGAAAATCAAGGCAGCCGTTCTGCTGGATGGCGGAATAGACCATGGCTTTGAGCAGGCAGGCGCGCTGAGCGTGCGTGAGGTGGATCTGGCCGAACCCGGCCCCGGAGAAGTGCTGATCCGCATCGCGGCCGCCGGTGTCTGCCACTCGGATCTGTCGGTCATCAACGGCACCCGCCCCCGCCCCGTGCCCATGGTGCTGGGGCATGAGGCCTCGGGCTTTGTCGAGGCGACAGGCAAGGGCGTCACCGATCTGGTCCCCGGCGATCACGTCGTCTGCATCTTCGCGCCCGGCTGCGGCACCTGCGTCTATTGCGCCGAGGGCCGCCCTGCCCTGTGCACCCGCGCCGCCAAACACCACGGGTTAGGAGAGCTTATGACAGGTCATCGCCGCCTGTCGATGGACGGAACGCCCGTGCACCACCACGTCGGGGTTTCAGGCTTTGCCACCCATGCGGTGCTGGCGCGCCAGTCGCTGGTCAAGGTCGGGGCGGAATTGCCGGCCCATATCTCGGCGTTGTTTTCCTGCGCCATGCTGACAGGCGCCGGCGCCGTCTTCAACACCGCGCGCATCACCCCCGGCAGCAAGGTTGCTGTCATCGGCCTCGGCGGTGTCGGGTTGTCCGCGATCCTCGGGGCTGCCGCCGCAGGGGCCGGACAGATCGTCGCCATCGATCCCTTCCCGGCCAAGATGCAGGCCGCGATGGAAATGGGCGCGACCCACTGTGTCACCTCAGACGACCACACCATCGAAGCGGTGCGCGATCTGACCGGCGGCGGCGTCGACTTCGCGATTGAGCTGGCAGGTTCGGTGAAGGCGCTGGAAACGGCCTATGAGATCACCTGCCGGGGCGGCATGACCGTGACCGCAGGCCTGCCTCACCCGGATGCCCGCATGCCGCTGAACGCCCTCAAGCTGGTCGCCGAAGAGCGCACGATCAAAGGCAGCTACATCGGCTCCTGCGTGCCGCAGCGCGACCTGCCGCGGATGTTCTCGCTCTACGCCCAAGGCAAACTGCCGGTGGAAAAGATGCTGACCCACCGTTTGCGGCTGGACCAGATCAACCTGGCCATGGACCAGCTGGATCAGGGCATTGCCATCCGTCAGGTCATCGAGTTCGACTGACCCCCCTCAGGGCAGCGCCCCTCAAGTGGCTTCCGCGCTGCCCTGCATTGTCACCACGCCGTCCGACAGTCGACGCACGCGAAGCTGCAGGCCGTCCTCGGCGTCGATCGCCTCGACACAGACCGGCTGACCGGCGAACAGGGGCGACATCCCGCGATAGCGAAAGCTCATCTGCTGCGAGCCCACCAGGCTGGCCGCCAGGTTCTGCATCCAAGTCGCCTGCAGCGGACCATGCACGACCAGCCCGCCATACCCCTCGACCTGTGTCGCATAGGGATAGTCATAGTGAATGCGATGGCCATTGAAGGTCAGGGCGGAATAGCGAAACAGCATGGTCGCATCCGGCGTGACCTCCCAGACCTTTCGCGGCGTCCAGAGGTCACCCGGGGCCGGCAGCCTGACCGGTTGTTCCGGGTCGGGGTCAGCACGATAGACGATATCCTGCCGCTCAGTGACGCAAATCCCGTCCTCGCCTTCATGCTCATGACGGACGGTCACAAAGCCCAGATCGCCGCTGCGCCCCTGCTTGAACGTCACATCCGAGATGGTCGAGGTCCGCGTCACGGTTTCGCCCAGGCGGAAGGGGCGGACCACGGTGATGTCGCCCCCGGCCCACATCCTGCGCGGCAGCGGAAGCTGCGGCAGGAACAGCCCCGGCCGCGGATGGCCATCCCGCCCCAGATCAGAGCGAGGCGCAACATCCGGCGACAAGCACCACTGAAATCCGGCAGGTACGTCGCCGGGACCACACCGGGCACCAAGGGTAACGCGATACTCCTCGACCATACGCCGTGTGATCACATCCGACAGCCTGCGGCTGCGTCCGATCCAATGCTCGGGTGTGTCGGTCATGGCGGCCCTCTCAATCTTCACAATAGTCGACTGTGGCCAACCTAAAGGTCCCTGAAATTGAAGAGCAATATGATTATCCGATCACTGCCATAACGTCTTTCGCAGCGCGCCTGCGAGGATGGTCGTGCCAGGTACCCGGCATGAACCACCCGTCAGAGAAGGTCCACGGATTTAGGGGCAGATGGTGACCCGGCCTCTGGTGGCGTCACTCCGATTTGCTCAGCGCAAGCTCGTCCGCAACGCGGATCAGGTCCGCGAAGGTCCGCACCTTCATCTTGCGCATCACCTTGCCACGATGGATCTTGATGGTGATTTCGCTCAGCCCCAGTTCATAGGCGATCTGCTTGTTCATCAGGCCCGAGGTCGCCAGCAGCATCACCTCGCGCTCGCGCTCCGTCAGGGCGGCAAAGAGCTGCTCGTTCTCGGCGGAGACCCTGCCCATCTGGCGGCGTCGCAGATCGGCCTGCACACCCGCCGATACCGCGTCGAGCATATCCTGATCGCGGAAAGGTTTTGGCAGGAAATCGACCGCACCGGCCTTCATCGCCCGCACGCTCATGGGGATGTCGGCATAGCCGGTCATGAATACGATCGGGATGTGCATCTGGGCCTGCGCAAGGCCCGCCTGAAGGTCGAAACCGCTGACCGCAGGCATGCGCACATCAAGGATCAGGCAGTTTGTCAGGCGCGCGCGCTCATCCGCCAGAAATGCCTGCGAAGAGGCAAAGGCCTGCACCATATAGCCCACCGAATCCAAGAGGTTACGCAGGGCTGAGCGCACGAACTGATCGTCATCGACAACAGCGACGACGGGTGTGAACTGATCTTGCCTCGCTACCTGCACCTGCCTTGCCCCGATCCATGAACGCCGAAAGGGCACCAAGTCTGTTGTTCTTCCCACGCACAGGCGCGACCTGGAAGACACACAAATACTCACTGTTCCGGTTCGACCATATCACGTCAGGGTATGTCAGTCAGGCTTCAGCGTGAAACCATATCAAAGTATAAGGGCCCCCCTGCGTCACTGCTCCTCTCAGCTCCGAAACTGAGTAAAATCCGGGCATATTGACCGTCAGCTGAGAGCGTTTTCCCGGACACACGATGCTGTCACCTTCAACACCAGTGCATATTTGCCCTGTTTTCCCCGGATGGCCGGAGGTGGTCTCACCGGCTGGCTCTGCCGGGCTGAGCATTCTAGGTCCATCACACTTAGGTGCATCTCCGAGCCCACGGACGCACGCGATATGAAGGTAGTCACAGCTCTCAACAGCGCCGAGCCAGCCGTTCACCAGCAGCGCCGCGCACACCCCCCAAGGAGACACCAGAATGTCAGACCTGCCAGAAAAGCCTGTGACCGTGGTTCTTGTGCACGGCGCATGGGGCGATGCCTCCGGCTGGAGACGCGTCATCGCGCACCTTCACGCAGCTGGCCTGCCCGTTGTCGCGGTGCAGAACCCCACTACATCGCTCGCCGATGACGTGGCTGCGACCCAACTGGCCCTCGCCTCCATCGAAGGCCCGGTGGTTTTGGCCGGTCACAGCTGGGGCGGCACCGTCATCACCGAGGCAGGCAATGATCCAAAGGTGAAGGCACTGGTCTATGTCGCGGCCTTCGCGCCCGAAGTCGGCCAGTCTACCGGCGAACAGGTTGCACTGCACTCCACCCCTCCCGGACTCGACGGCATCATCGACGACGACAATGGCCATCTGATGATGAGCGCTGAGAGCTGGGTGAAGAACGTGGCACAGGACCTGCCAGAGGCCGAAGCGCGTGTGCTGGCGGCGGTACAAACCCCGCTCGGGATGCAGACCTTCGCCGATAAGGTCACACAGACGGCGTGGCTGGGCAGACCGGTCTGGTTCGTCATTTCCGGTGCGGACCGCGCCGTCAGCGTCGATCTGCAGCGCGAACTTGCGGCCAGTCTGAAGGCGCACACGACCGAGCTGGACAGCAGCCATATGTCGATCCTGTCGCAACCTCAGGCGGTCGCGGCAGTGATCGCCGACGCGGCCACCTACGTCGCGGCGCAAAGCGCATAAGGCGATGCGGGGCTGGCAGACACGCAGACACGTCGGCCAGTCCCCATCAAACAGCCAGCGTCAGACGATCTGCTTCAGATGACCGCGACCTGTGACATCGGCAAGCTGATGCGAAAGATGCTACCCTCGGGCGACGCCTGCTCGCACCGGATTTCGCCGCCGTGGTGATCGACAATCGTCCGGCTGATGGCGAGGCCCATGCCCATCCCCTTCGCTTTGGTCGTCACCAGTGGATCGAACAAGGTGTCTCGCACGGCGCCCGCCACCCCCCGACCGTTGTCTTCGATCGAAATGGTCACGGCCTCGCGGGTGCGCTCGGTCGAAATTCCGATCTGGCCAGACCGGTTGTCGGGCAGCGAGTCGACGGCATTGGTGAGGATGTTCAGCAAGACCTGCTGAAGCTGCACGCGGTCTCCGCTGACCGGTGGCAGATCATGGGTCAGGCGGGTGATCAGCTTGATACGATTGCGCTGGATGTCGGACTGGATCAGAACCAGCGTCTCTTCGATCAACGGATTGATCGCGACCGGGGCGCTTTCGGCCGGGATGCGCCCCGCCAGAGCGCTGAGACTGCGGATCACCTCGCCTGCGCGCTGGCTGTCGCGGGTGATGTCTTCAAGGATTGCAGCTGCACGGACCGTGTCGGGGATCTGCCGGGACAGCCATTGCCGGCAGGCCCCGGCATTCGCCATGATCGCCGCCAGAGGCTGATTGACCTGATGCACGATAGCCGCGGCGAATTCGCCCATCAGCGTCAGCCGGCTGGCCACGGCAAGGTCTTCCTGCGCCGCGCGCAGCGCCTCGGCCGACCGTCTGGCCTGGCGCATATCACGAAACACGACGACCACACCGCTCACGCCGCCGGTGTCTGCCATGATGGGCGCATAGGTCGTCTCGATCTCGATTTCACTCTCTGCCAATAGCAGACCGCGCGGAATCGCGACCTGCTGACCGGTCTGCATCACCGTGCTGATCTGGTCGCGCAACACCTCATGCGTCAGCTCGTCGGCGGTGAGGAATACCGTCTCGACCGGCTGGCCCATCGCCTCCGCCCGCATCCAGCCCGTCAGCTTTTCCGCAACGGGGTTGATATAGTCGATCCGCGCCTGAGCGTCACAGGTGATGACACCGTCACCGATGCTGGCCAGCGTCGCCTCATAGCGCCGTTCGCCCGTCCTGATGCGCTGTTCGCTGGCCTTTTTATACAGCGCCATCTGGATTGCCGTGCGCAGCTGAGGCTCTTCAAACGGCTTCAGCAGATAGCCGAAGGGATCAGTGCTGCTGGCGCGCTCGACAATCTCCTCGTTGGCATAGCCGGTCAGAAAGATCACCGGGATGGACATGTCGCGCAGCGCCCTCGCCGCGTCGATGCCATCCATCGAGCCATCAAGCCGGATGTCCATCAGCACCACATCGGGACGATGCGCGGCGGCCTTGTCCACCGCCGTCTCGGCCGTGGTCGCAAGCCCGATCACGTCATGCCCCATCCGCTCCAGCTGTTCGCGAATGTCCCGCCCGACAATAAAGTTGTCCTCGACCACCAGAATGCGGGCGCTCACCATTTTGCATCAACCTTCGGCAGCTGAAGCACGACCGAGAACCCGGTGCCCTCAGATTGTTCCACTTGGATAAGCCGCCCCTTCAGTTGCGCCGCAAGGTCCCCCACCAGCTGCAAACCCAGCGTGTTGGCGGTTTCGATATTCACCGTTGCGGGCGTGCCGATCCCATTATCGGACACCGTCAGGCGGCACAATCGGTCCTGCAGTTCCAGACGGACCGTGACAATGCCCTCGCCGTCGTCGGGGAACGCGTGCTTGAGCGCGTTTGACACCAGCTCGTTGACGATCAACCCGCAGGGGATCGCCCGGTCGAGATCGAGCTGAATGTCATCCACCAGCATCACCAGCTTGATCCGCCCATCCTGTTGCGAATGGGCGCGGAACAGATGCCAGGCGACCGCTTCAAGATGCGTGCGCATCGGCACACGGGCAAAGTTGCCCAGCTGGTAGAGGTTTTCATGGACCAGTGCCATCGAGCGGACCCGGTCACGGCTGTCGGCAAACAGCCGGGCAACCTGCGGGTCGTCGATGCGGCAGGCCTGCAGGTTCAACAGACTGGTGATCAGCTGCAGGTTGTTCTTGACCCGGTGATGGACCTCTTTCAGCAGCGCTTCCTTTTCCTCAAGCGTGGCGTTCTCCATCGTCAGCGCTGTCTGGGCGGCAATCAGACGAAGGCTGGAGATGCGGTCCGGCGGGAAGGCATCGCGCAAATGGTCGTTCTCGAGGTACAACAGCCCCACGGTCTTGGCGCGGTGTTCCAGCGGGATGCAAAGCGCAGATCGCGCCGCCGTGTTGCTGAAATAGGGATCGGCGCTGACGGATTCAGACTGGGTGTCCTCCACAACGATCGCGTCCCGTTCGCGGATCGTGGCATGCAGTATGGTCTGCGGAAGGGTCGCCGCGTCCACCGGCTCTCCCACCATGCGCACGGAAAATCCGTCCGCGCTGAGGGCCGCTTCCGCCTCGATTTTCAGCCGCTCGCCGTGGGACAGGATCAGCACGGCGCGGCTTGCGGCCGCCTGCTCCAGAACAACCCTCAAAAGAGCCGAGATCGTGTCGGCCAGCGACGCCATCCCCGAAACCTCGTGCAGCGAGCCGAACAGCACCGAAGACAGCCCGGGATCACTCTGCGCCCTGCCCCCGACCGGCGCCCCAAGCCGTTGCATCAGCATGGGGTGCAACTGGTCAAGCTGGCGGACCTTGCCTGTCGCGCCCCATGTCTCGTAGCAGCTGCGGGCCTGACGCAGATAGGCAATTTCGACCGTATCCGCCGCCCGACTGGCATAGAAAGCCGCGCCAAGCTCATGGGCCATGGCCTCGATCTGGGGCAGATTTGAGGCCTGCGCCGCGCGGATCGCAGCATCATATCCGCGCATCGCCGCGTCGGCCTCCCCCCTCACGCGCGCCACTTCCGCGCTGACCAGCAGGAAGCGCGCCTCGAAGTTGGCGGGGCAGTTCCCGGCCAGGATCTGCAGTTGCGTCAGATGCGCCGCAATCTTTTCCATCGGGGGCACCGGCAGCGCCAGACGCGCAAGCGCTGCATGAAAGTGATACTCTGCAATCTCGAAATGCCCGCCGGAGGTCCAGATCAGCGCCTCGGCCCGATCCGCCGCATGTCCCGCCTCCTCGATCCGTCCCGCCAGAAACCGCGACTGCAGCTTGCGGATCCAGTACCAGCACGCCGCGATATCGAGGCTGGGGTTCTTCGCCAGATGGTTTTCGAAGTCGGTCTCGGAAAACTCGGGCGAATTGAGCGTCGCAAGATCGTTGTTCAGCCCCCGCAATGTCCGCACCAGTTGCAACTGCGTCGTGTGGATGTCGACACAGAGCCCAAAGCGCGCCTGCCGCACGAACGCCAGCCGGGTCTCGGCGGTGCGTTGTGTCTTGTCCAGCCGGTCGCCGACCGCCAGCATGCTGGTCACCAGCGTGACGCTGGAAAAGCCCGCATAGGTCAGATCGCCGCTCTGCTTGGCGTCCTCGAAGGCCTCCACCAGCAGGGGGCGTTCCTCGCGGATGTCATTCGTCCAGGGCGAAACGTGATAGGCGAAGGTCATCAGCACCCGGGCCCGATAGCGCCGGAAGCCATGCCTGTCAGCAAGATCAAAGCCGAGCCTGCCATAGCTGTAGGCGACCTGATACTCGCTGAAATACGAGCCCCCGACCATTCCGAGATAGGCAAACCCAAGCGAGGACGCATCCGAAACACCGTGCAAAAGGCTGATATTGGCCATGCGGCACAGGATCAGGCTGACAAGGTGCTCGTCACTGAAAAACGCCGGGGGCAGCGCTGCGGCCAACACATCCATGATCGCCAGACTGCCTTCGTCCGTCATCAGCGGCAGATCGATCAGCGATGGCACGCTCCGGCTGCCACGCAGCTTGCAAAGGCGGGCGTATTCCGCGAGCGGCAAGTCGGGTGAGGGATTTGCCTCCCAGTCAAAACCGAAGCCCTGCAGGAAGACAAGGCAGGTCTCGATGGCCCGGTCACTACGATCACTTGCCGTATACAGCGTCACCAGCAGCGATGTCACCGCCGCCCGTGCAGGCACTGAAATGGCCTGCACCTGCAGGCTCAGCAGCGAGGCCTCAGCCTGGGCGAAATCACCATTGGCCAGCGCGCATTCCGCCAGTGTGAAGTCCAGATCAAAGCTCAGCTGGTGGCAGGTTGTCCAGCGCTCAGCCCCCAGCAGCCGCAGCCCACCGGCCAGAAGATCGCAGGCGGCACCCTGCGCACCGGAATCCTTCGCAAGCCGCCCCGCTGCCAGGTGCAGCTCAGCCACCCGATGCCGCTCTTGCGGATCTGTCAGCAGCGCCGCAGCCTTGTCATAGGCGCTGACGGCTTCGATGATGAGGTCATCAGAGGGCGCACCCTGCAGCTCAGCCGTCAGGCGTCGCGCGATCTGCAGATGTGTCACGGGCCGGGCATCGTTGGGGATCAGCGCATAGGAAGCCTCGCGCACACGGTCATGTACAAAGGCATAGCCCCTGCCTGTCTGTGACAACATCCCCTCCTGAACCGCGTACCATAGCGCATCTTCCACCGTGCTCAGGTCAAGCCCGCAGGCCAGCGCCAGTGTGCACTTGTGCGCAATGCTGCCGAGGCAGGCCAGACGCGCGATGACGAATTGCGTTGTAGGTTCCAACCGCTCCAACCGCGCGGCCATCAGCTCGGTCACACTGCTGACAGGCTGTCGCAGCAGAATGGCAGGCATGTCCCAGTCCCAGCGCTCCTGCCCGCAATCGAACCGCAAGGCACCGCTTTCCGCCAGTGCCGTCAGCATCTGCGTTGTGAACAGCGGATTGCCATTGCTCTGGTGATGCACATAGGCTGCCAGCTCCACGACCTCCGCCATGGGGCGCGCCAGCGTGTCGGCGATCAGTGCTGTGACCTCCTCGCGCGACAGCGGGCCGAGCTGTATCTCTCTCGTGTCAAGGTCCGCCACCTGCTGCCGCGCAGCAGCCACAAGGCCCAGCATCGGATGCCCTGGGCCAATCTCGTTGTCGCGGAACGCGCCGATCAGCATCAGATGCGGCACCCCACCGGCCGAGATCAGCCGTGTGATCAGCCCAAGAGTGGCCTTGTCGATCCATTGCATGTCGTCAATGAACAAGCACAGCGGCCGCCCCTTGCGCGACAGAACCCGCAGAAACTGCCGGAAGGTATGGTCAAAGCGGTTCATCGACTCAGCCGGTGCAAGCTCGGCAATCGCAGGGCACGGACCCATCAGCCGGGCGAATTCCGGGATCATCTCCGCAAGCAGAACCACGTTCTCTCCCAAGGCCTCTTGGAAGGCGCTGCGCCAGATATCACGCGCCTTGGGCCCAAGTTCCAACAGCTGAGCGATCAGGCCCCGCACCGCCTGCCCGCCGGTTGCATAGGCCATCCCTTCGCGGTGCTGGTCGAACTTGCCAGCCGTAAACAGCCCCCCCTCGGCCTCCACGCGGCGCCGCAGTTCATGCACCAGAGAGGATTTGCCAATCCCCGACGTCCCCGAGACCAGCACCATCACCATGCGCCCCTTGTCGGCAACACGGCGCAACTCGTCTTCCAGCGCCCCGATAGGACCGGCGCGCCCATAAAGCATCCCCGGCGGCACTGGAAGGTCCGCGCGGTCCTGCCGCGCCAGCTTGAACGGCCCGATTGCGCCGCTCTGCTGCCAGTCCCCAAGGCAGTGCATAAGGTCCAGTTCCAGCGCCCGGGCAGTCTGATAGCGATCCTCCGGCGGCTTGGACAACAGCTTCATGACCACCGCAGCCAGCCCGTCCGGCACCCCGTCCTGCGGGCTGAAGGTGCGCGGCTCACGCGCCATATGGCACAAGACCCACTCCGCCGGGTCCGCCGCCACGAACGGCAGGCGGCCCGCAAGCGCCTGATACAGCGACACGCCGAGGGCATAGAAATCGCTGCGCCTGTCGACGGACCGGGTCATGCGTCCCGTCTGCTCGGGTGCCATATATTCCCATGTGCCAGACACTTCCACGCCACCCGACGCGGGCTCGGGGCTGGCGTCGGCGGCCCGCCCGGTCTCTCTCTGCCGTTCAGGTCGCAGGCGCGCTGCCGCCCCGAAGCCCGTTATGCGCACCGACAGATCCGTCGCGACAAGGATATTTGCAGGTTTCAGATCCTTGTGGACAAGCCCCCGGGCATGAAACTGGCGCAAAGCTCCGGCGATGTTGATCGCGATGCGCAGGAATTTCTGCAGATCAACCGGCTTGTCGATGACCTTGTCGAAGGCCATGCCACCGGGATCGCTCAGCCGCAGCACCGGGCGCCCGTCGATATCACGCAGCGCGATTGGCTGCACGGCCCACTCCGGCCCGAGATGCGGCGCCATCTCCATCTCATGCGTGAGGGGATCCCCGGCGTGACCGGTCTGGTTGGTGCAGCGGATCAGGAACGTCTCACCCGCATGGTCCGGGCAGCAGCGAAACAGCGACGTCCGGCCATCATCGCTGAGCAGTTCGATCCCGTATCCCTGCAGCCTGATCATCGCACGGTCCCCTGACGTCGCATCGCTACGGCTGTGCCATCAGCCCGGAGCCATACTGCGGCAACGAACGGATCAGGCATAGGGCCTGCACCGGACCGCAAGGCTCCCCAGACTGTTTTGAACAGTTCAAGGGCGGCCCAGCAGGCGTTCGACCCAGCCGAGCAGCACCTGCATGTCGAAGGGCTTGCGCAGCAGCACCATCGCCCCGCAATCGAGCGCGCGCGCCTCAAGCTCAGGTTCGGGGCGTCCGGTGATCATGATCACCTCGGGAGCGGGCCGGCGCAGTGTCACGCTCCGGCACAGCTCCAGTCCGCCGATGCCGGGCAGGTGAACATCCGTCACGATACAGCGGATCTTGGAGTGGTACGGGTCCGTCACAAAGCTCAGTGCGTTGTCGAAACTGCGCACTACATATCCCGCGGCGCTGAGGAAATCACTGAGGGCATGTCTCAGACGGCTGTCATCTTCGATAAGTGCGATCGTCATGTACACCACCTGATAATCCTTATCTCGACACAGAAGGGGCGGCTTCTGTCAGGTGTGAAGTTTATACTGCGTAGACGGTCAGAACCGGCGCAACATCGACACGGGCGGTTTGACAGGCCAGAGGCCCGACCAGATCACCCAACCCCTCTCCCACGCTCTTGCGATGCCGAGAGGTGATCGGGGTGTCCCGCCCGAGCCCAAAAGATCAGATCACCCATGAGCCATCTGGTCAACGTACCTTGTGCACCCTGTCGCCGCCCGAGAGGTTGCCCCACCCGTGCCCATCCGGATCGAGTCCACAGGCACCCATCAACCAACTGCGTTTTCAAACCACTGCAGGCGGATTGTCCGGTCGGCAGACAACAAGGGGAGTTGCCCTTCGCCAGTCTCATCGCACCGTCGAGTGCTGGAGATGTTCACGAGATTGGCGGAGGAGGTGGCCGCCATGAGCTAGTAACACTGATCGCCACAAGTCACTTTAAGAGTTTTAAAAACAGTATCTTAAGAGGATTAGTGTAACATTGAGTTGCACTCAGTATCATAACATATCATAGTTTTATGGTATGTAGTTAGACACGTAAGGTATAAACGCAATGCCTCGCATAGCGACAGAATTGTCTATCATAGCCTTACGGAACCTGAGCCATCCGGACCACGGGGGCAATGTCGCCCGCGCCGTCACTGGAATATATCTTCAGATCACGCCGAATAGTGCCAGGTCGTGGCTCCTGCGCTATGTCGCCAACGGCTCACGACGCAGTATGGGCCTCGGCCCCTTCCCGGAAGTGCCCCTCGCCCGGGCGCGCGAGGAGGCGCGTGATGCCCGAGAGATGATCCGCGCGGTCGGCGATCCTCTAGGCGAGGAGCGGGCCGCACAAGAAGCGCGTCGCGCCCAGGTCACTATCGCCGACGCCGCCGACGAGACGGTAAACGCGTCAAGTTCGGCGGCAGCCTGATCGGCGCAAAGGGCGGCGATTGCCGAAGCGCTGGCGGACGAACGCAGCAGACACATCCAATACCGCCAAAGAATGCTCCCCGCTCCAAGGGAGCTTCGAACGACTGCTCGGGCAATGAAAACTATAGACGCCGCAGATGCTGCTCGTGGCTGAAAACATTTGTCCAGCGGGCCAAATTAGGCGAGTTTGCCGTCAAGCGGCAGCTCACTTTGGGAATTTCGGATCAAGACTGCGGCCCGGCTAAGTAGCCGCAAAACAGAGCAGGAGAGCAATATGCAAAATATCAACTCGGTAGCAGAGAAACTATGCGTCGACCTGAAGAGACATGGAACGAGTAAAATTACCCGTTCTACCTGCCTTTTCACGGGAGCTCAGTCTAACACGTATGGACTTGCAGGTTCGATCGGCGGCCTGTCCTACGCAGTGCATCTGTACGAGCCCGACCTGAAGTATGGGATTTTTTCAAATACCGCTCACTTCAGGGCTGGAATAAATAAATTCTCCTTTTCTAACGAAGAGATGGATTTCTGGAACGCAGACAACAGGTTCACAACGATGTATCGGCAGGATAAAAACGAAACGTTTCTTGTCTTAGATGCTTTCTTCCCGGCATCTTTGGATCAGCAATATATTGAGAGCGTTACCAACGTTTGGCAGCATTCAATTGTGAAGGAACTGCCGAGTCTCAAAATATCCTTCAAGCGGTCATGGCGATCGCGTTAGTGTTCTGCGCCTGACATAGGATTTCCAATCCTTTTCCGTCGTAGCATGATCAGCGAATGAGACGCTCTGACATCTGCGTTTACCTTGGCTCGAACCCTTCCGCTTGCTGCAGGCGAGGATGCTACGGCAACCCGGCGGAGATCGGGAGATGGCCTATAACCTGGCCACCTTCCTGCGCTGCATCGAACTACCCGAGGCCATGGCGGACTGGTCGTTGACCAGCCTGCAACTGAAACTGATCACGATCTAGGCGCGTGTCATCCGGCACGCCCGCGCCATTACCTTCCAACTGGCCGAGATGGCCGTCACAGGTCCGATGGTGCGCGCCATTCTCGCCGCCATCCGCCGATTGCGAGCGCCTCCGTTATGCAAATGACCGCGACCCACGCTCAACTCGAACGAAACCGGCGGGACAGGTCTGCCCGCTGTGCTGAAAAACTCCGCCGCCGGGACACAAGACGGCGGCTTCGCGGTTTGATGGGCCCGGTTCCAGCAGGCTGCGAGACTGCACACGGCGCTCAGGGCAAAAAACGATTGTTCAACTTAAAAAATCAGGCCATTTTTACAACAGTCCGAAGGCCACTTGGGGAATGTCGGGAAAAGCTACAAACCACAATCTGTATGTCAGCCAGATAACGAGCACTGGAGATCAAGATGGCCCTATTTCAGAAGCCTTTTTTTAAGAGCGATAGCTCTTACGTCGAGGAAGAATACACTGCCGGTGTGATGCATCTCCAGCATGGAGACATGAACGCTGCCAGTCGACATCTAGTGAAAGCTGCTGAAGGCGGACATATTTCCGCATATTACAATCTTTCGATTCTGTGGGGAAGCGGTGCCGTAAGCCCGTATGACTTCGATTTGGCAGCGGACTGTTGGTATAAAGCTGCGGCCGCCGGCCACCCTAAAGCTCAAGAAACTTTGTGTCTCCTCGAGGCCGCCGATAGGGGCGGATTTGGGAGCGATAATCTTGTAGAATTAGCGCGCATACAGGGCAAAAATGGTTCAGTCCTGCAATCATCAGTTATGATCTGCGCTGCTAGATTCTTTGATGTGACCTGCAAGAAATACGGAGCGACAAATGACGTCATCGCATACGAGTTGGACGGCGCCGCATCAAGAGATTGGAAATTCATCCACTCATTCATAGAGCGGACAGGGATTGAAAGTTCGTTTTATGAAGGCGGATTAAATCGTCTGTCTGAAGGGTCCGCTGCGGATCAGGTAACGGACGGATTGAATGCTCTATCTGTGGCAATGAGGCAAATCGGCTATGATCAAAACCTCATTGTGATGGCTCGATGCTCGATAGTTGGATATATCATTCTGAAATCGCCTTATAGGCAGAACGCAGAACCACTTCGCGGCATAGACGCCTTCTTCGATTAAGTTATTTGTGCAAAGATAATAATAAAAGGACTGGCGACTTGGCTAGCTCTGAAAAATTCCTTGGAGTAAATATATGTGGCCCTTTTCGAAAAAGAAATCTACTACTGAAATCCATCCACTGATCGAACAATTCAGCGCGCTAATGAAAGATTCCAAATGTGCTGAATGGTTTGAGAATGTAGCTGGCGGTTGGACTATGGGACTTCCGCTCGATGTTGCATTCGAGGTCCAAGAAGCCGTCAATCTGTCATATACGATCACCTCTATGGCAGGGGTGAGTTCAATGGCGCTTGTTGATGCTGCCAAGAGCGGCGACTACGCAGCAATCAATAACAAACTGCATCATCGTAGTAGCGCCCTCAACGAGCGCGCCGTAGACACCTCTCGTACCTTTAGCCGGATCATCGAGTGGGCGAATGATCATAATCTGCCGCAGCTTCAGCGCCTTAATGCAACTTTCTATAAGCAGGCTGGCGTTCCCCGAAATATTGGCGATCTCAATAACTTACGCTTCCTTCTGGTAACCCAAGACTATGGGATCACGGAGATACCAGCCGAAATTGCAAAACTTCCCTTGCTCCAAGGCCTCTGCATCACAAACAACAAGATTTCTGCCATTCCGACCGAACTATACCAGTGCATATCACTGCAGAGGCTGGATCTTGAGGATAATCATATCCGCCGGGTCGAGGATGGCATCCATCAGCTTGTCGATGTATACGCGATCGACCTCAGCGGAAATAAACTGACTCATGTCACGCCCGACATCTGCCGGATGCGGTCACTTACTAAACTTGATATCAGCAGTCAGAGAACGGAAATCGACATGATGCGCTCAGTCGACACTCCACTTTCAGATGCTAGCATCACCGCCCTTTATAATCTAGTTCACACCATCGATGTAAAGTATTGAAGCAAAACATATTAGATCTTAATTATTTCATTCTGTGAGGTAGGATCACTGTCTGAGTTGTGGGCAAGATCAATCTTACAGATTTCCTCGTTTTTTCTGTTTTTGCCGGAATGCTTCCTCGCCTAATTGGCATGCGTCTGCTATGCGGTGGACAGCGTGGGCTACTACCTCTCCAAGAATCTCAAATCAAATAGACCTCCTTGTCTGCGTTGGTATGGTTGCTGCGTTCGAAAATCCTTCCGACGGTCTGGCCATTGTGAAACGCCAGACAGCTGCTTGCGGTTGCATCGTGTTTTCCCCATGCCAAGGGTCCGGTTGTCTCGAGGGATGCGGAGGACGGATTTGCATCGGAATCAATCATCACCAGCAAAAACAGTTCCTTCGCTTGCGTGATCTGATAATGGCCTGAAGGAATACGATAATCACACAACAGCGTCCACATGGTTCTAGGCCCACTCCCCCATATGACGCTAGCCTCTTCACCCCTTAAGGCTTTCGTTAAGGTTATTAGAGGTTTATGGCGGAGGCGAGGTGCGGCAAGAGTTAGTAGCACTGAGCGCTGCACGTCACTTTAAAACTATTAAAAGCAGTACCTTGCGCGAATTAGTGCAACACTAGGTTGCGCTCGGTAACACAACATATCATGCTTTATGGTGGATTTTTAGACACGTAAGGTAAAAGTTCAATGCCTCGCATAGCGAAAGAATTGTCTGCCATAACCGTACGGAACCTGGCCCATCCGGGCCACGGGGGCAATGTCGCCCACGCTGTCGGCGGGGTCACGGGATTATATCTTCAAATCACGCCGAATGGTGCCCGGTCATGGCTCTTGCGCTATGTTGTCAACGGCTCACGACACAGCATGGGCCTCGGCCCCTTCCCGGAAGTGACCCTCGCCCGGGCGCGCGAGAAGGCGCGCGATGCCCGAGAGATGATCCGAGCGGGCGGCGATCCTCTATGCGAGAAGCGGGTCGCACAAGAAGCGCGTCGCGCCCAAGTCACTTTCGCCGACGCCGCCGACGAGACGGTAAAGGCAAAATCAGGTGGATTTCGGAACGAAAAGCACAAGAAACAGTGGAGGTCCACACTCGACACCTATGCCGCCCCCGTCCTCGGAGACATGCCTGTCACCGATATAACCGTCGATGACATAAAGCGGGTGCTTGAACCGATCTGGACAACAAAAACAGAGACCGCGACCCGTCTGAGGGGCCGGATCGAAGCGGTTCTGGCATGGGCGACAGTCCATGGCCACCGGACCGGCGACAATCCAGCGCGATGGAAAGGCAACCTCGACGCGAGCCTCCCAAAACCGAAGAAAGGTTCAAAGGTGAAAAACCATCCGGCGCTGACCCTCGACGACGCCCCGGCGTGGTTCGCCGACCTTAGGAAACGCGATGGGTTCGCTAGTCGCGCGCTGGAGTTTACTGTGCTCACCGCAGCCCGGTCCGGGGAGGTTCGCGGTGCGACCTGGGACGAGATCGATCTTGTAGCCGGGGTCTGGACCATCCCGGCGGAGCGCATGAAAGCCGAGAAGGAGCACCGTGTTCCTCTTAACGTGGCGGCGAAGGCGCTTTTGGAGGGGATGGACCGAATGGGAGACAGTCCGTACCTTTTCCCGGCTTTACGAGGCGGTGCGCTCTCGGACATGGCGCTCAGCGCCTGCATGAAGCGCATAAATGAAGCGCGCGACAGTGGCTATCTCGATGCACGGTCCAAACGGCCTGCCGTACCTCACGGCCTGCGCAGCACGTTCCGGGACTGGGCGGCTGAGAGAACGGAGTACCCTGCGGAGATGGCCGAGATGGCGCTCGCGCATCAGGTGGGGTCTGCGGTAGAGCGGGCGTATAGGCGTTCCGATATGATGGAGAAACGCCGCCATATGATGGAAGACTGGGCCGATTTTCTGGGGGCCATGACATGCCAGAAATGATCTCACCTGAGAACCAGGAGGTAATCGCGCGTGAGTTAGCGGCCCGTGATGTCTCACCTGATACGATTAACTGGGCCATCAAGAAGTTAGATTTCGCAGCCCGGCGCTTTGCCCATGAGCGGTGGAAGCCTTCTCGGCGCACGCACAACCCCCCGGCGTTGGTTGCCCAGATTAACAAGGTCAAGGAGCTTACCGGCGAAGCGCAGGAAAAGGCTATATGTCGAGCCAAAGATATGGGCTTGGATCCCGAGGCAATTGATTTGATTTCAGACCCGAGGCGCGCCAATTCATTGATCGAATTGGTTCGAAATCAAGAAATCCTCTCGCGTATCGACCAAGCGCATTTTGAAGAGTTTTCTAACCGGACTTGCCCCCTGACTAACCGGTTTCAAGTCATCTGTATTGGCGTATGGCTTGGAACAGGGGGAGAAATACGTTTTTCAAACAATCAAAGAAATGATGGAGGTCCCCTCGGACGCTTTTTGACTGCTGCCTTGACTGACGCATACCGTGCCGCGAAAATCGAAACGCCAACGTCAGAGAGTCTTCGCAAAAAAATACCCCGACTGAAGGCGGCTGTTGATACCGAAGGTTTCGACTGGGAATCTAACTTCTCCCAAGAAACTCAAGCTGACTTCGAAGATTGCGACGACCTTGATTTTCTCGATGGATACTTCGACCAGGTCGATTAGCTGCTAGGAGTGGCTGTCTTCGAAGAGCTTTGCTGATGCGCACCGTGGGGCCACACAGACCACTACGGGACAGCACCAGATTTTCGAAGCAGGGCAATTTGAAAAAATTCAAATGTCCATTTAGACGTCCAAAAAGCTCTGGGTTACCCCTTCCATACACAGGAGGTAACCCATGACCAAGCAACCGAACAATCTGACCGATAAGCCTCAGATCGCGGCGACAATTTGGGTCAACGCCGACGAGATCGCTTCTCGGTTCGGCGTGAGCCGCAACACGATCTGGCGTTGGGCACGCACCCCAGAAAATGAATTTCCGGACCCGGTCCGGCTGACCCCGCGCGTCACGCGCTGGCGGCTGGCCGATATCGAGCGGTTCGAAGAGATTCGTTCTGTTGCACTCGCAGCATGAACGTAAAGAACCCCGGCTGAGAGCCGGGGTTCTGGAGCCGTCGGGGTGCAACCCGACAAACTGAAACGGTCCGGGACCGCCCTTTTTTCCACGACTTTCATGGCGGAAAAAACCCGGACAGTCAATGGAGACTGTTCTTGACAAATTATTTTTCGAAACTGATCGCCCGGCGTCATCTGGGGGCCACGAGGGTCCTCGGGTATGCCCTCACCCTCTCTGACGAAGTCGCGTGGGAAGGTGCGTCTGCCGTCTGGCAGGCCCGGCTCGAACCCGAAGAGTGCGCTGCACTCGCGTGGGCCGCGCTGCGCAGCCTTGATCATGATGGCGCTCTCCGGGTCGCTGAAACAGTGTTGGGCGGTGCCGGCACCCCCCTGCCGCCCTTTCTCGACCCGATCGACGATGCGCTCTGGTGGGCGGCCTATGCCAGCCCGAATGAGTTGGAGGCCTACGCGCTTAGTACGTTCATGGCCCTCTCCCAGGATAAGCGCCGCGAATTTGTCGAATACGTTCAGGAGGCCGCGTGATGCCCAAGCCTAACCGTTTCAAAGTCCTGTCCTCCCAGATCGAGAACGAGGAGAAGACGGCCCCCAAAGAAAAGAAGACGCGCGAGGAAGATAAGCGCGCAGCCCTCGACCTGATCGTGGACGATAAGGGCCGCCCGGAACAGGACGTCGCGAACGCCATTACGGTTCTGACGATCCATCCGGCATTCCGTGACGTATTTTCGTATAACTCCCTCGCTCATCAGCGGATGGTGAACAAAGCGATTCCGGGAGAGAAGGGAACCGGCTTCCCCCGGCCTCTCGAAGACTACGATTACACCGCGGTGCAGGTGTACCTTAACTACAGTGGTTTCCCTACCATCGCCAAAAATGTTGTGGTTGACGCGGTTTGTAAGGTTTGTCGGGATAATTCGTACGATCCCCTTGTGGAATACCTCTGCGGCCTGGAATGGGATGGGGTCGAGCGCCTTCGGTATATGCTGTCGACCTACTTCTCCGCGCCACGCAGTGAATATGTGTCCGAAGTTGGCCTGCGGTGGATGATCTCCGGGGCTGCACGTGGGCTCAAGCCGGGATGCAAGGCGGACTACATGCTGGTCCTCGAAGGCCAGCAAGGGCTTAAGAAGTCGACCGGTCTTGCCATTCTCGCTGGCGAATCGTGGTTTTCTGATTGCCTCCCAGAGATGTCCACTAAGGACGCCCAGATGCACCTGAGGGGGCATTGGATTATCGAGGTCGCGGAGTTGGAATCCATGGTGCGCCGCCCGGAGAAGGCTAAGGCATTTTTGACGACACAGATTGAACGGTACCGCCCGACCTACGGAAGGGAGAGCGTGGTTGAACCTCGGCGTTGCATCTTTGCCGGGACCACCAACAGGGCAGACTGGCAGCCCGACGAAACCGGAGGCCGTCGGTTCTGGCCGGTGAAGGTGGGCGAGATTGATCTGGAAGGCCTCGCACGCGACCGGGATCAGCTTTGGGCGGAGGCCGTGGCCCGTTTTCAGCGGGGGGAAAAATGGCATCTTGAGGGCGAGGTGGAAAAGATCGCCCTGCAAGAGGCCAGCGCGCGCCGTCCCGAGGACCCTTGGCGGTCTGGCATCGCTGACTTCATTGAGGGCCTGCAAGAAGTCACCACGAAAGCGATCCTGGGGGAAATGGGATTCGCGTCCGCCGACATGACCCCCGCCATGAGCAAGAGAGTCGCAAAAGAGCTGGTTTCCCTCGGATGGGAGAACGGGGGACGGATCACCGCTGGTGAATTCAAAGGCGCCGCGCGGTACGTGCCCTCGGCACCGACCGCCTGACCCCTTTCCGCCCCCGGTTCTGCGCCGGGGGTGGACCGACCCTGAACTGACGTTAAATGAAAAGGATAATCGACATGACGTCCGAAGAACGCAATATCCCGACCCACGAAGATGAGTGTACCGCTTTTCTTGCTGATCTGGAGGAGATCGGAGCCCTGGTACCGCGCGAAAAACAGGACGCACCCCTCAGTAGCGATGTTGCGGATGAAGCGGATGAAGCGGAGCTTGTAATTGGCGGCACCTGTGTCAATTGTCTCGCCGCGCGGGTCAATAATTCCGAACTTCCCGCACATTTTGAAGCCGCGGAGGAGGCGGCGGAGAGCGAACTCTTCGACGCGGCGATGTGCCTCTACGCATTCGAGGGGCTGATCGCTACGAATTTCGAGCGGGGTGATCCTCTCGACCAAGTCGTCTCCGACGGGCTTAAGATCTGCCAAGGGTGGGTCTGCGCTGCGGAGCGCAGGCTGCGTCTCGCCAAAGCGGCTAACGAGAGCCTGACCTCCAGCGACGAGCACGGCTTCTGATATCCGGTCTCCTGACCCCGTCGTTTGATCGGCTGATGGATCGGGCAAAAGGCCCGGTCCATTTGTATCACGACCATGGGTCCGGGGCTGGAAGATCGTTCCCGCCCGCTCTGATCCCAACCGATCCAAACGGATCCTTCACCACCGCCCCCCGCACGAAATCGCCCTCTCGCGGTTCCCGCCCCGGCCTGCGTGTCGCGGCAGAGAACTGCGCGATGCTCTGAAGCCCAGACGTCGTTTCGTCGTCATCGGTCAGATATTCGAGGCGCGCATCCTCGGGCGGGGCCGGGTATGTCTCAGCTAGCCTGCGGATCAGGCCGCGCGCCGCTTCACCCAGGGCCCCGCCCGCCGCAATACGCTCCGCTTCGGTACGGGTCACAGTGGCCCCGAAACCGTCGCACCAGCGCAACCAGGTCCCGGCGCGGCGACAGGCGAGTTGGTCAAGTGGGTCCTGCGCGGCCTCGGCGGCGGTGACCAGGCACGCGATGGCCTCAGAGTTCCGCATCGGTTTCCTCTCAGCTTATCCAGAACAACAGGTACGCGACCGGCCCAGCCGCGCCGAGCAAGGCCCCGGCCAGCCCGGCCAGCGCAGCGGACATGCGCGTCTCCCGCGCGACACGCTCGGCCCGGATAACCGGGTCGGTGAGCGCCGCTTTCATCCGGCGCAAGACCGCGTCGATATCCGTCTCGATCCTGACAGCGATCCCATCGCGCTCACGCCGCGCGATTGCGAGGGCTGACCGGTCGTAGCTGACCACCGCCTTCTCTAGCGCGGCGGTGGCAACTGCCAGGCTGACCCGGACCGCCTCCTGTGAGGCGAACAAATCCGAGGCGTGCTCGATGAATCGCCGCAAATCGTCGCCCGCCTCTGGGTTACCCTCGGGCCCGCTGTGCGGTTCGTTCGCTGTGGGTTTGCGTATGCGGGCCATTGAGGCCTCCTCTTTCAAAGACGTGGCAGGCCGGGCAGACGCGGCCCGGACCGGCGGGGCCGGAGGGTCGGCGTAAGGTCGTGGGTCAGCATCTGTCGTAGTGCCACCGCCAAAACGTGCCCGGTGCTGAAGGGCGCGCGGCCTGGCCCTTTGGTCCGGCTTTGTGCAAGTTTTGCCAGCGCTCGTTTTTGGGTTTCCGGGTGGCGCCCCAGCCGCCTGCGCAGTCTGGTTAGGGTTGCTCCCCTGTCAACCTCTCCCGCCGCCACACGCTCCCCATCCGGGCCGACGAGCAGAGCGCCCGACCCACGCCCTTTCTGGACAACTTCCAGCCGCCACCCGGCACTTCGAACCCCTTGATGAAGTTCCGCCCAACTTCCGGCATTAAGAAGGGATTGACGCACCTGATCCGGGACGCGGTGCTGTCGCGGGTATCGCGACTTGCGATGTCCCGTCATGCGCTGCCCTGTCGCTGGCGATGGCGCGTGCCGCCCGAGGACCGAGTTCCAGCCTCTCACAGTTTCGATTTCTCGGAGGGCCGCTTCGACCCTTGAGTAACTCCGGCTATCAGAAACGGATTTTCCAGTCGGCCCAACCCTGCAGGCCATGACATGCAAGTGGGGATGATCCGTGTCGTCATGCGCAAGGATCACGGCTTGGTGCCCCTTCAGGCCAAGGGCTCTGAGGACCCGCCGGGCGTCGTGACGCATCTGGTCAGTGCTGACAATTTCGCCCTCCGCGTAACTGATCGACAGATGGAGAACTGGTTTCTGGGTCCGCCTCGACGTCGCCGCCGCGATGGTCATTTCGCTGGCCGCGGCTGCGACGCTGTCGGACGAGAGATTGTCGAGGGCTAGGACCCGCCCCCGTCCGTCCTCAGTCAGATAGCGCGCAAGGCCGCCAAAAGTATCGCCCTTCCTGATCTTCCCGATCATCGCCGCGTCTTCCGCCGCGGTGGGTTTGCTCGCCGACGGCCGGGCGTGCCCGGTGTGACTGACCGGACGAAAAGCGCGGCGAACAGGCCGGTGAGGATCGTTGTTACAGCGGCGATACTCCGGATCGTGGTGGTGTGGCGTTTCATGGTCGATCTCCTGTCAGTTGTTCAGCGATGGCGAGAAGATGCTCTCTCGCGGCTGTCACCTCCCGGATTTCAGCCGGTGAGAGGGTCTGCGAACGGCACGCAACACGGGCAAATTGGTTCAAGAACGCCCCGCACCGATTCAACGCCGCCACGGCCTCGACAGTCACGCCCGACGCCTTCGGTCGTGGTGGTTTCTGGGTCACGAGAAAGGTTCGCGCGAAGCCAGACATCGGCATCGAAACGCTCTCGGCCATGCCTACGACGTGGTCCCATTCGGCGTCACTGAGATAAATCTTCAGTACGTTCTGCCTCATCCGCTGTCCTTCCCGACCTATCCAATTTGGAGCCGCAGGCGACTATCGGAGCCCGCTGGGCGACCCTCGCGCGTAGCGCGGTTTTTGGGCCTAATTTAGGGCCGAAAACATTGCTTGCTGTCTCTTACTTCCTATATGGGGTATCATGATACCTTTTTCAAGTCTCAAGTCCCTCAGGTCCCCTAAAAATATTGGGTCCGGACCCTTTGCCTGGACCCGGTCATCGCTCGGATTCAGAAACAATGCCCGTCTGAAAATCTGGTGGGAAACGGGGATGCCGCTCCGGCTGGGCGTGACAGAAGACGCGGAGTTTTGTGCGGGCGATGGATTGATCTGTGACGCCGCCTTCGTCGACGGGGTAATCTGGCTAAATGAGCGGGTGTTTGCCGGACAAGACTGGGAGGCCCGGGCCGATTGGTTCTTGAGGCATGAGATCCTCCATGCGAAAATCGCGGTGGCGCGCATGGCCACTCGGTCTTGGCTGGGGAAACGGAGGCTGGGTTTACTGGATAAGGCCGCTCGCGATGCACTCAGGCTTGCGCACACGACCCCGTCACTACGAGAGTTGTCCGACTTGTTGATCGTATATCAGGAAAGCGGGCTCGATGAGGCGGAGGAAGGACTGGTCCGGTATATTCAGCTTCTCGACGCGGGCGAGCAGGTGCCCTTGACGCCGGTGCTCATGCAAGCACGGCGAGTCATGAACGGGCCCTGGGGTTGGACACCGTGCAACTTGTTACGGACGGTGCTGTGGCTGCCGGTTTGTGGTTGGACAGTGCGTTCCCGGTAATCCTATACTGGGCCCTCTAGGCTCCAGACTCATTAACTTATAGCCAAACAGGACGGTTGCCGCGAGAGCGATGGCAGATAGGAAGACCTTGGGACAACGGTCGTATCGGGTGGATATCCTACGCCAGTCTTTCAGACGACCGAACATGATTTCGATCCGGTTGCGCCTTTTGTAGCGGCGCTTGTCATATTTGACGGGCTTGTCGCGCGACTTCCGTCCGGGAATACAGGGCTTTATTCCCTTGTCTATCAAGGCCTCGCGGAACCAATTTGCATCATAGCCCCGGTCGCCCAGCAACCAATCCGCCGATGGCAAGCTGCTCACCAAGGCTCTAGCCCCGGTGTAATCGCTCACTTGACCGGCAGTCATGAAGAACCGGATCGGGCGCCCTTTGACGTCGGTGACGGCATGTCGCTTCGTGTTCATCCCGCCTTTCGTCCGCCCTATCAGCCTGCCACGCCCCCCTTTTTTAACCGTAAGCTGGACGCCGTTCGGTGTGCTTTGAGGTACGTTGCATCGATGGATATCGTCTTGTTATCAGGCGTCTCTGCCGCCAGTCCCGTCATCATCCTGGCGAAAACCCCCATGTCGCTCCATCGCTTCCACCGGTTGTACAGGGTCTTTGCTGGCCCGTATTCCTTGGGCGCGTCACACCACCGCAACCCATTGCGATTGATGAATATAATCCCACTGAGCACACGTCTGTCATCCACGCGTGGCACGCCATGGCTCTTCGGAAAATAGGGACGAAGCCGTGCCATTTGCTCTTCGCTCAGCCAATACAGATTGCTCATAAGTCCCCCTCAGTTCGGAGGAACTTGAAACACGCAGACCTGACAGCCTCAAGCCGATTAATGGGTCTGGAGCCTACGGACTGTTTAGCCGGTTGGGTTGCGTCGATCCAAAGCGGAATCGACCGTGTGGACGTGGCCTAGACCCGAAAAAGGACAGGACGCGCACGGTTGCGCGAAACGCCTATCGGCGAATTCATCAATGAACCAATAGCCAGCGGCTACGCCTGGTGAAGCAATCACAGAATAATCCGATGTGTTAAAAGCCTTCAACGACCCGCCACCGGTGAGGGTGGTGAGGGAAGTGAGGCACTTTCTTTAACATTTCCTTAGAAATTTATATGCTATGAAACAATAACTTAGATACTTTCTGAAGATGTATAGGAAGTTGCCTCACTTCCCTCACTCCCTCACCCTTATTCATCGAATTCGGTGTGTGGTGGAGATATGGGCGCAAACATTCCCCCATGTCCCTTCCTCTATGAGAGTGGTCCAGCGGCGCACGCTGGTCGCTCCCGGTGACCGGGAGCGACAGGGCCGGTTCGGCATTGCTTTGCGGGGCCCGGCCCAACATCATCCGGGCCGGGCCCCGCAATCGCGGGCCCCCGCATCTTCTGCTTGATGCATCGTTGACCCATAAGGCCCACCTCGCCGCTACCGGGCCGCGTAGCCTCCGAAGTGGGGCGCGGCTGCTGGGCCGCGCCTTCTACATCGTTCAGGCAGCTTCGGCTGCCTTCGCAGCCTCTTCAGGCCGGACATAGTCCGCCGCCGCCTGCGCCAGCGCTGCGGCCCGGAAAATCGCGCGCTTGTCCGCCTTCAGGACCTTCGCCCAGCTCTCAACATATGCCGCGCTCTGGCTGAAGTCGGGGACGACTTCCAGCTTCACTGACGCCATGCAAGCGCCGATCTCCGCGACCAGCTCCTCGAAAGCATAATCCCTCTTACCCTTGACCTCCCCGGCCTCGTCCAGCCGCGCAAGGCGCGAGTGATGCCCGGTCCAGTGGCAATTATGCCGATGTCGGCATAAGATGCATACTGCCGAGCTTGGGATTATGCCGCGCTGACGTCTGCAACCTTCTACTGCGTTGGTCTTTCCCCAATCTCAATCTGCATAAGACTGTCGTGAGAAACAGCGGTCATTCGTGAATTGCGTAGCGAAGGCTACCGAAGAGCCCAAACTTTTCGATGCTGCACGGTGCACGATTGTCAGCTTCGCCATTTCTCGCTGCGGCGCAGCATGGCGCTTCACATGATCCTGCACCCACCCGTCGGTGCGCTCCGAGAACCAGCAAGGGTGTATTTGCAATAGACAAACCGTTTCACTGTGCCGTACCGCACGCTTGCACCCTATCGCTCAGCGGTGATGCTCGCCATCTTAATGCCCGCGAAGATGAAGGCCGCTCCTGCTGTTCTGTTAATCAGACCGACGCTCCAGGCGCGCAGGCCGCCATTGGCAAGCTTGTTCCCCAGCTTTGCGTAGGCCGAGTAAATCACAAACTGCATCGCAGCCTCCGTCAGCCCCATGATGATCCTCTGCGGCGCAATCGGCGCTGCGGTGTCGAGGAATTGGGGCAGGATAGCTGCAAAGAAGAGAAGCACCTTGGGATTGGCGAACTCCACGACAAATCTTTGCGAGAAGAGAGCTTGCCGGGACCTCAATTTACTTGTCCGCCGGACCGCGAGCCCACCCGACCGGCTGAGCAAGGCGGTAAGGCCGAGATGGATAAGGTAGCGGCCTCCAACCCACTTGATGATTTGGAAGACAAGGTTGGACGCGAGGATGAGAGCGGCCAGCCACGTCGCCGACATAACGAAGTAAATCGCCGTTGCTTCCATCATTCAGAACATTGGGAAAACGGTCCTGCTCCAGCCGTTTATAGCGGATTGCGACGCCACGAGGATCGCGGAAGGACCGGGCGACGCCATGACGACGGCTTGTGTCGTCGCGAAGATCAAGAATGCCTGAAGTTCCATTGCATCGTCCTCTTGCTAGATGTGAGACGTCAGGCAAATCTGACCTTCACGTCATCAACTGACCCAAACGATCATATCGTTGTCTGCCTGCCCCAGTGATCGTCACCCGCAAGGGCGCATCGGCACGGACCAGGACGCCCATGGCCGAATGGTCTGCGCGCTGGCTCGGAGAGACAGGGCGCAGACCATTCGGACAGGGAGGATGGGCCGGGACGTTGCGGGCGAAAGCCGGTCTGCCGGCTGGGGCCTAGAGTATCCGTTGTTCGTCAAGCGTCAGAAGCAGGCTTTCTTAACAACAGCGGCCGTTCGTGCGTGGTGCAGTGAATGACCGGACAGAGCCCTCTTTACCAAATGCTGTGTTGCAGCATATTGCACGAGCAGAAAATCCAGCCTGTTGCGATCGGCCCATAGCCGTCATTCGTGAGCATTCCTGCGCCGCAACGCGGCTTCCCTGAAGCGGCCGTTCCCAGCTTAGCGCAGAAAAACCCATAGACGCATGCCTTCGGTGCAGACTTCCAGTCAGTTTGGCGAAATTAGAATTGCATGCTAACGATTTCGTGTGAGGTTTGGGGAACAGAAATTTGCTGAGAAGTTCAATCGCTCCCGCTCTTATTGCTGGGCTTGTCGGGCTTTCCACTCCCCTGAGAGCTGCTGACATATCAGTGTTGCCGCTTGGAAATGGTGCGGTTTTCGCTGTTCTAGCAGGTGAAATCGCCGCAGGGGACGCTGCCGATTTTGTGAGCGCAACGCACAACTACAGCCGTGTTATACTAGTCCTAGACAGTCCGGGGGGCAACCTTCTGGAGGGGCTAGAGATTGGCCGCGCGGTTCATGCAAACGCAGTATCAACCGGAGTTGGTCCAGGGATGGTTTGCGCTTCTGCGTGCGCTTTGATCTGGGCGGCTGGAGATTTCAAGGCAATGGCGCCCAGTGCTCTGGTTGGGTTCCATGCAGCCTGGGAAGAGAGGAGCGGGCATGCAAGTACGAGTGCTGTCGGCAATGCGCTTGTTGGAGCGTATCTTCAGACCATCGGGTTTAGTCAGGCGGGAATAGTATACGCAACTAGCGCTGATCCTGACGGAATGAACTGGATGACGATCTCTGATGCGCGGGATGCCGGTCTTGATGTGCAACTCTTGGCAGCGGATGGGACAACGATAGCGAACAGTGCAGCCAAAGATGATGCAAACGCCCAGATATCTTTGCAGCTACCGACAGGCTACCGCTGGGTCGTCCTGGCAAGTTCTAAGGAACTGTCGGGCTTGAGCCCAGGTGCCGCGGGCGACATTCCAGTAGACGTCATCAAGAAGGTCCACACTCAGTCTGGCTACGTCGCCATGATTGCTGGACCTTATAGCTTGGAGAGCGCAGAACAGATCCTTCGCGAAGCACACGGTATTGCAGCTGACGCCTACCTCAGTTCCGGAAGCGGCTTCGTTCGGATTGCTCGATGAACATGAGAGCTCTTGAGTGTAGCGTGCATTTCCATTTTCTTGGAGGCAGACTGAAGGCGTGTCCACTGGGGTACCCTTGGCTTGATGTAGTCTGACATGGACGGCCCGGAGCCGACCTTGGCTGGGTCCGGCTTCGCCGCGACGCAGCTTCACCGAACCGGCCATTCGTCCATCTCGCAGAATATTTAATGACTGGGTGACCTTAGAGCAGACAAACCTGCTCTTGATCCATCATAAGACTTCAGTACGTTGTTCCGATCTTTCACGTGCCAGCCTTTAAGCGCCAGCGTCACTTCTTAACATCGGAGGGTGAAATGCTTATCGAAAAGCTGCGAAAGCTGAAAGGCCCGGTCTTGATAGGCGCCACGCAAGCCACTGTAATTATTGCCGTGCCGTTACTTCTTCCGGTACCGGAACGATACTCGGGGAGTGGCGAGACCAGTCGTGCCTTCAGTTGGCTGGGGGTGGGCCTAGTCTGGATATGTACATCCTTGGTAATAGGGGCGCTGTACTATTTAAAAGACACCCGAAACCGCTTGTAGCTTGGGCTCGTTCCGGACCTTCGCTGAACGGCAGGGCCAAGAGCCTTGTTGACCCTAGCGCGGCGTCGCTCCCGGCCGATGCTGTTGAAAAACTCTATGGCGACTTCGACTTGGTTTTCGCTCTTCGTGCATTTTCACTGAGATCTCGCCACTTTGAACAGCCGCCAGATCGGTTTTCTCAGCTGATCGGCGCCGATGGGACTGTTGTCAGGCAGAGCTTGGCCAGTTTTCGGAGGTTTTGGGCGGTGGCGGCGAGTGTAAACTCGTCTTTCACCCCCAATGGACCTCTCAAACGCAGGCGGGTGAGGCCCAGGATACGTTTCAGATGCGCGAAGAGCATCTCGACTTTCTTGCGCCGTTTCTGGGCGATCTCATTGAAAGCGGAGGCCATGCAGCTGCGGGCAAAATCACGTACCATTTCGTATTTCCCGCGCTGGAGGCTGCGGGTATCGCTGTTGGGGCAGCATTTTTCCTTCAAAGGGCAGGCCTGACAGTCCGCCTTCGTCGCGCGATACTTGCGCGGTTTCATCTCGGTCGAGATACGCTCCGGATCGGAGTAATTCCTCCGGGTATGCCGCAGATCCTTCCCCTCCGGACAGATATAGCGGTCATTCTCGTCATCCCAGGTGAAGTCGGAGCGCGACAAAGTCCCGTCCGTGCGTTCGCCTTTATCAATGACCGGGATGAAGGGCAGGATCTGCCGTTTCAGGGCGAGCTCGACCAAGCTCTCCTCGGACCCATAAGCTGTGTCGGCAACAAGCCAATCGGGGCGCAAGTCGAAACGCGTCGCCGTGCGGTCCAGCATCGTGAGGGTGGAGCCCACCTCGGCCTGCCTGACCGATCGGGTCGCCTCTACGTCCATGATGATCCCATGTTCGGTGTCGATCAGGTAATTATCTGAATAAGCAAAGAAAGCGGGACCCTTGCGCGCGGCTGTCCACTGGCTGGCAGGATCGGCATGGGCCGTGAACTTGGGCTTTACGGGCGTGGCCGCGCCGAAGGCTTCTTCGTCGAGCGTATCGAGATATTCGCGCACCGCCCTCGGGGCGTCGTTTGGATCGATGGTGGCCGCATCCCATTTATCCTGACGACTCGAGCTCTGCTTCTGGACATCGGCGCTGATCAGGCTGGCATCAACAGCGAAGCCCTTGCCCCCGACCAGACCACGGCCGATGCACTGGGCCACCACGCGCTCGAAGACGAGGCGAAAGACATCGCTGTCGCGAAACTTGCCATGCCGGAGCTTCGAAAAGCTCGAATGATCCGGCACCTTGTCCTCGAGTCCCAGACGGCAGAACCAGCGGTAGGCCAGGTTGAGATGCACCTCCTGGCACAGGCGACGTTCAGACCGCAGCCCCATGACATAGCCAACGACCAGCATCCGGATCATGAGCTCAGGATCGATCGAGGGCCGACCGGTATGGCTGTAGAAGCTGCGCATCTCGTCGTGCAGAGGGATGTCTTGGACGCGATGGAATACACGTCGGCTCGACGATCGACGATCGCGAGTTTCCCGGCTTCCGCGAGAATGGCTTGAAAGTCCTTCGAGGACAGGTGCCCGTCTAGGGCCATCTGATCTCGCCAACCTTCGATCAGGCGGAACGTGCCGGGCGCGCCGACCTCTTCCGCAACATCCAGGAATATACAGCCGTCCCGTGATCTGGCGGCCTCAGCCATGCGGGTGGCGACGTCTCGAAATTCATCCATGTCGTGAGCTTCGATGCGATAAGTCGCGTAGATGATGATGGTGGGTGCGTCGTTTGGCATAGTAGAACTCCTGTAAATGCAGAATGGCGTCTGGTCTGACGCGTTCGTTCTTGCCATATAGACTGCGGCTGACCTATATGGCAGTACATACCAAAAGGTAAGTGTGGGGTCTTTTTATGGAGCAGTCGGATACACCGTGTGGGCTGGACGTTTCGCTGGAGATCATGGGCGGAAAATGGAAGCCACTGATCCTGTATCATGTTCAGGATGGCCCGACGCGGTTTTCCGAAATTCGGCGGTTGATCGGCGGCATCAGCGAGAAGGTCTTGGCACAGCAGCTTCGTGACCTCGTGGCAATGAGCGTGCTCGAGCGGCGCGACCATCACCGCGTGCCGCCGGTGGTCGACTATTCCCTTACCCCCTTCGGCCAAACACTCGTGGAAGCGCTGATCCCTCTATGCGAATGGGGCAATAGGAACCGTGCGCGGGTGACCGAGATTTCCCAAAGTGTATCCCGGACGAAAATCAAGTAGCGGTCGATTTCACCGCGAAATTGACCGCGGGGGGCCATCAAGACGTGAGAGTTCCGAAGGGCTCACTGCCGCCATTCTCCGCCGCGCAGCATCTCCGGATCAAGCGTGGGCATTGACCGTCACGGACGGCCCTGACCTGCCGTTCGCCAGGATGGCCATCGCCGCAGCGCGACGTCCCAATAGCGGACCTTTATGGCTCTGCGCGGCATCGTCCAAGGCCCTGAGGTCCGCAGTGCGGACAAAGCGGGCATCTGTTCCGACTAATCCAACGTCTTTAAACGCACCTTGATCCCTTTTCGTCGCCGTTTTCCAGCCAGGTCGACGAGTCGCATGAACGTTGGACACTCCATGTGGGACGGAGCCGGGCAGTCGGCCACATGGCGCAGGGTATCGCGCAGCGCGGTCAGCTCTAAAATTTGCCGATCAAGTTCATTTGCACGGTCATGCATGTCCTTCCTGGGCAGATCGGGCTTGCCGTCTCGACCGAACATTGCCGAGATGTCCCCAAGCGAGAAGCCCGCCGCTTTCCCCATCGAGATCAGCGCAAGCTGCAACAGGACATCGGGTTCGAACTGGCGCCTCAGCCCGCGTCGAGCGACCGAAGATATCAGACCAATCTCCTCGTAATACCGCAGCGCCGATGCCGGGACACCGGCCTGTCGCGACACCTCGCCGATATCGAGCAGTCTCATGCTTGACCTCAAGTTGGCTTCAATTCGTAAGGTGCCTTCCTGTAGCGATTCTCGCAAGTGGAGGAAACAGATGAAGACTCTCGAAACATCGGAGCTAAAGGCTGCGCGGCGTGGAGTGATGCTCTGTCTTTCGCTATCCATGGTGCTGGCCTCGCTGGGAACCAGCATCGCCAATATCGCACTCCCGACGCTCGCATTGGCCTTCGACGTGCCGTTTCATTGGGTGCAGTGGGTTGTGATCGCCTATTTGGTGTCGATCACGCTTTTCGTTGTGATCGCCGGGCGCCTCGGGGACGTTTTCGGTCGGCAACGGATGCTCGTGCTCGGTTTGGTTCTGTTCTCGCTGGCATCCGCGCTGTGCGGTCTGGCATCCAGCCTGTGGATGCTGGTTGCTGCACGGGCGCTTCAGGGGATCGGCGCAGCGTTTTTGATGACGCTCACCATCGCACTTGTGCGAGAGACTGTCGGGACCGAGCGTGTCGGACGGACCATGGGATTGCTCGGTACGATGTCGGCGGTGGGCACTGCGCTCGGCCCGTCTCTCGGCGGCGTGCTGATCGATTGGATCGGATGGCCTGCGATCTTCCTTGTACTTGCTCCGGTCGGTCTGCTGGCCGCCGGATTGGTTTTGCGGCTCCTGCCAGCTGTCTCGCCGGTCGGGAAAACGCCGCGATTGAGTTTGTCCGCTCTTGGCAAGAATGGCGTCTTTCCCGGCTTGGCGGTTAATTTACTGGTGGCGAATATTATGATGGCCACATTGGTGCTCGGGCCGTTCTACCTCGCCTTCGCGCTCCACCTGGAAGAGGCGGTTGTCGGTCTGGTGATGTCGGTGGGGCCGGTCCTCTCGATCTGCACCGGCGTCCCGTCGGGTCGATTGGTCGATAGCTGGGGGAGTCGGCGGGTTCTGACGATCGGGCTGGGAACCCTTGCCGCCGGAACACTTTCGCTGTCGGTGCTGCCCGCGACTTTCGGCGTCGTCGGCTACATCGCGGCAATCGCGATCCTGACGCCGGGATACCAGATGTTCCAATCCGCCAATACCATGATGGTGATGGCAGATGTGTCCGCAGACCAGCGTGGCGCGGTGTCGGGCCTGCTTAACCTGTCACGCAACATCGGCCTCATATCCGGAGCGTCCGTCATGGGAGCCATTTTCTCAGCCGGAGTCGGAAGTGCCGCCATTGAGGATGCTCCCTCCGCTGCGGTGACCGATGGCTTGCAGATCACGTTCCTGCTCGGCGGACTGTCGATCTTGGTCGCGTTGCGGTTCCTACGCCGTCTCGAGCCGGATCACGTCTGACGGCAAACAGCTCCCCCAGCGGGGCGTCAAAGCCGCCGTTCACGCGCGCCGCAGCATCGGTCAACGCGGGCTCGAAGCGGTCATACGGCGGCGCAGCAGGAGGCACACGCGTGGTTGCACTAGGTGCGCCGTCGCTCCCGGCCCATTGCCGTCATTCATCCCTGGATCAGAATGCTGCAGCGCGGCCCGTCAAAGCTGCCGTTCGCCGCGCTTGCAAACCCTCGCGGGGGTGCAAGGTCAGCTGAACGGACTTTGCTGACCTGAGATAGCATTATCAATCAGGGTTGTATGGACGTTTAATCGACAAGGTTTCGCGGAGCTTTGCCCAAGTTACTGTCTCGAAACGTTCGGGCCATTCCACACCAATTTGCAGTGCCCTCTTTCGCGCACGAGGCAAATAAGCTTTTGCATAGGCCAGATGAGCCGATATCATCGCTTCGCGACTAGAAACAGCAGGTGGAAGTGACGTAAGAACGGCCTTCTGTTCGTCAGTGATAAGCCGATTAAGATGAAGAACCCCACCGCGATTTGGGGCGTTTGTTTCTTCAATCATCAGCTCGACTAAAAGGTTGCGCAGATGGAACACCCCCAAAACACCATTGATGTATTCTTCACGGCCCGCTGCAAGATGTAACAAGCCAAGTATCCTGATGAATTCCTCAAACTGATGCTTGGCTTTCGGCAGGTTTGGGCCGATATTCTTGGCTGTTTCTGCCAATCCATCATAAATATCATCGTGGTCAAAAAGAGGTTTTAAGCTGCTCTGTATCTGCGTTCCCATTTGCTCAGGCTTCAAAATCATGACGTCCGTGCGGGTCCAGTCTTCGGTGATAGCGTTGATAAGAACGGGAACAGTCTTCCGATCCCACCAAAGAACGATGTCGCCAGTTCGTTCAACTGCCTCTCGCCAAATTTTTGCAACAGCGTCTGTCGCACCTTCACTGGCAACCAAGACAAAATCAATGTCGCTGTATTCATCAGCCATCCCATTTCCGTAGCTGCCACTCAGGAACAAAGCCCGGATGCCCGGAATGTTGATTGTAGCGTCTTTAATCGCTTCGATAGCCTTCGCATGGTCCATGTGCAGCACCTTTTCCGTAGTATAATTTTTGGGACCATACCATGACGGTGTTCTCGGTCAATTTGGGCTGATACTGTTGAAAAACTCGCCGGTGGGTCTGCGCGGCTGCGTTAGAAGGAACAACGTTCCCTTTTCTGAAGGTGGATGCCGGAGATGAGCCCCTGTTCAGTATCGATAGGAACAAAGTTCCAACTTTAGACTACTGCTGAGAAGTAGCAGGAGTTTTTCAACAGTATCGGCTCCTTGCGGACCTTCGCTGCGCCGCAGGGCCAAGCGCCTGGCTGCCCCTCGCGCGGCGTCGCTCCCGGCCCAATGCGGACATTCGAGAGGTTTGGCCTCGCTGCGGCGCAGCTTCCCCGAACCCGCCCTTCATGACATCGTGCAGCGAAATCGGATGGTCGGAGGTCTGCTGAGCGGGACAAACCGAACCTTCGTTTGTCGTCTGTTCAATGCTGGGAATCTGCGGCAAGTTGAAAACATGCTTAGGGTTCTATTTCACGTCTTCATCTTCGTTTCACTGACCATCATTTCGCAAGTTGGCGGGCTGGCTTGGTTGATGGCCCTGTGTTCCAAGCAGAGAACCGTTGTTTTCGCGGCCACCTACTTCACACTATCACTGACGGCCCTTTGGGTTGCGCCGATGATGGGACGTGAACCAATCCCCTGCACCTCGGGAGAGGTGATTCAGATGCAGTCCAAGCTGTATTGTGCTCTGAACAGGCAATACGTTACTCCAGAGCTTCATGAAGTTTTGATCGACTTTGCCTCCCGAATGGAGCGCCAATACCCAGGAACAGAGACGCGTGTCTTGGATGCCAACTTTCCATATTTTTCTGGCTTTCCTTTGCTTCCACATCTTTCACATGATGATGGGAGAAAAGCCGATCTTGCTTTTTACTATGAGAGCGACGAGGGCTATTTGCCCGGTGTATCTAAAACGCCTGTTGGCTATTTCGCGTTCGAGGACGGGCCAACCGATTGTCCCGATAATACGATCACGTTGCGGTGGAATTTGACCTGGCTACAAGGCCTTTGGCCTGACTACAGACTTGACCCCCTAAGGATGAGAGAGGCCCTGCAGTTGCTTGGCGCAGACGATCGCGTGGGAAAAATCTTTATCGAACCGCATCTGAGAGAAAGGTTCGGCGCTAAAAACCCAAAGGTCAGATTTCAGGGGTGTCGCGCAGCACGCCACGATGATCATATACACGTCCAATTGTAGCATCGCTTACAAGTAACTCTGGGCTCACTGCCGACCTTCGCTGCACTTGCAAACGAAATCAGCGTCAAACCGGAGGGCGAGCGGCGGCACTGCGGACTTTTCTGCCGATCGCTGACAAGCTATTCTACCGCTATAAGCACAGGAGTTATCTGGCCATGACCATTCGACGCATAGTCGCAAACATTGATGTGGCATCGGTCGCTGAAGTTCAAAAATTCTACACTGATCTGTTTGGGCTAGAAGTCATCATGGATCATGGATGGATTGTAACATTGGCATCCGTTCAGATAGCAGCGGTCCAAATAAGTATAGCTACGGAGGGTGGTTCAGGAACACCCGTGCCAGATCTTTCACTTGAGGTAGATGACGTCGACGCGGCATTCTCGCGAGCGAAAATGCTTGGTCACGATATTGTCTATGATCTCACTGACGAACCGTGGGGCGTCCGCCGCTTTTATCTTCGTGATCCTTCGGGGAAGTTGCTGAACATTCTGTCTCACCCCGGCTGAACAGCGGTCACTCTGGGCTTACTGCCGACCTTCGCTGCAGATGCACCCCGAAAAATATTGTGCGGCGGCCCCGAGCGGCCGCTTTGTTCGGCTTCCTTATTCTAGTTTGCGGGCGCAGCGAAGGTCCGTTCTCCGACCTCATGCCCGAGCACTGCTTCATGCTACGCTCGGCACGAAGGTCTCGAAAGAGCTGCCCGCGGCCTGTTGCAGTGTTCGCCGAAGCAGCTTTGGACCGATGGCGCCCCGCTGTGCTGCCGCGAGCAGGGTTCGAACCGATGCGATCAACTAAGTCGCTCCAGGAGGTAATCCGCCCGCGCCTCGACATCGACCTTCGGCAATATGACCGGATCATATCGAAGCCCCTCGAAAGCATCGAACAGCCGATGATATTCGGCGATGCCTTCCACCAGATTCAGCTGTCGTTCGCCGTCAGATCGATAGATTTCTGGCCATGGCGGGGTCAGGAAGACTTGGTGGTGAAAGCGATCCAGCCCCGTGAGGGTTTTCGCGACGGGCACACCCGCCGCGTGCTCCAGTGCCACGGCCGCATCGACAAGCCCACGGTCGAAGAAGACCCAGCCGTTCGCGTCCTCGACGCGCGCCCGGTCAAAGGACGCCATCTCGATGGCGCGGCTGGCGAACAGTTCCAGATCGACCCACGGAAGCGCCCTTCCCTGACCGTGCATCTCCTGCGCGACGATCCTGCGGCCCGGCTCTTCCACAGTCTCGTAGCCCCGCCGTTTCAGTTCGGCCAGGAGCGTCGACTTTCCCCCGCCTGAACATCCCGACAGAATGACATGCCTCTTGGCAATATTGCCCCGCATTGGGTTCTCCTCCGACGTTATCCCAGTCTGCCAGAGCGCAGACAACGGCCGCTTTGCCCCGCCCCGAGAGGCCGCGCCACTGATGGCGCTTCAAGGGGCGTGGATTTACTCCACGACCCGCCGTTACCGTGGTAGATTTCCACTTCCAGCACAAAATTCTGACCGCAGTCCGGACAGCAAGCGGACCCGTTTCTCGAAGAGCGCTGAAGGCCAACCTGCCCTTCATGGGGCCTGCATCGATCTCTTGGATCATCGTCGGACACGGCCAGTCGTCTGACCCTGCCGATGGCGCGAAATTGAGCGCGCGGCGTCCTGATGCGCAGGTCTTAATCCAAACTCCCGCGGCGTGCACAGGTCATCGCTAGCTCCAGCGGCTACTCTGGCCCTCGACAATTTGTCTAGGCCGCCTTGGCTTCGTCATCACCTCAGCCCCTGCAGCGGTCCTGTCCAGCACGAGGCCCCGGGCAAGCTGGTGGACAGGATCTCTTTCAGGGCAGGCGCAAGGGCCATGAGCGGGGCAGCTCCAGACCAGCCGCGGTCTTCACCAAAGGGCGTGAGCAACCCGCCAGCCTCGCGCACCAGGACAATACCGGCCGCCACGTCCCAAGGGTAGATCTGCGCCTCCCAGAAGCCATCAAGGCGCCCTGCAGCCATATGCGCAAGTGTCAGCGCGCCAGCGCCGGGCAGCCGGTAGGTGCCGCCGAGGGCAGGCGCAAATCAGGGCGGTGGACAAATCTGTGTCGTACTGAGTAGACGCTGTTGACGCTGCACTGACCGGACCGGATAGGAACTATGTTTGCGAAGACCTGAGGTCTTCAAGGTAGCCTGCAAGTTCGTCACCATAGCCCCAGCCGGTATCGACAACGCGTTGATATTCTTTCTCCAGCCGATCCAGCCAAGTTGTCGTCAGTTCCGGATCGGCTTGCACGGATATCTTCTCCACGATCGCGCCAAACATGGACCCCATGCTGTTATAGAAGGTCTCATCCATATCACCGAACTCCAGCGTGACCTCATTGCCGCATTTGATGTAGTAGAACATCAGCTCCAGCGTTTCGCCGAGCTGTCCCCTAGCCTTGTTGTAATCGGATATGGCGCGTCGGGCGTCGCGGTATTTGATGGGTGCATCCCACCGGCTTGGATTGATGGCTGCCTTGATCCGCTTCTTGTAGGGCGAAAGGTCGGTGCACCCATCCGAGACGAGGAATCTTGCGTGCAGAAAATCCTAGTTCTTCGGGTCGGCGCGATACAGGTCCTGGACGAGGCCCACGAGCTGTACCCTGGAAAATCCCGACAACGCTCCCTTTATCGCGGTCCAGTTCTTTGTCACGATTCAAGCCCCATCCAGTTTCTCCACGGCACCTTTTCTAGCGACATTGTGAGGAAGGTGAAATCTTCAATCCAGTGTGCCTGGAACGGCCCCAAGCTGCCGTTCGTGCGAAAACCGTCTAATGACCGCTCCCAGCCCCTCCCCGACATTCGTGCCCAACGCAGCGTCCAACCAAGCACCGCCGCGAAGGGCGGGAAAGCTGTAATTCGCTGCGCGTCACATCGATGAACTTGACGCGCAGCATGGCTGACACCGTGTTTGACCCAGGCCCGACGTTTCAGGCCCGTTGACGAAAGCTCGCGTGCGGGAATGGGATAGTACACCACCATTACGCTGACGGAGAAAGTTCGTTTACTGCGATTACCTCTGACAGTTTCACGTGCCCACTATCCACGGCGGCAGCCTTTCTTTCGGAAGCGTCATCACCTTCTGCATCATTGTGTTGGATTGGGGCCCAACTACCGATCGAAGAGATGTAAGCAAGCACGTTTGTGTGGGCACGGTTATGGCTGAATGACACAATTTCCCGGCCGGCGTCGATCTTCAGAGTGTCCTTCAAACACTTGACCAGAAAAGCCCCGATGGCTTGCGAGACTGCCGATCTAAATTTCTCAGTTTCAAAAGGTCCACCAAAGGACGCGGAGCCACCAGGAGCCGCAACAGCAACGTAATAGTCCGGACAGGTGTAATAGGCGAAGTATGGGCTACCGGATTTACAGACGAACGCGACTTCCATGATGGTGCCCTCAAAGTGGTCTTTGGGAAACTTTCGGGCCGCTTCTCCAGTGAAAAGTATTTTCCCGTCTCGAGTTATCGAAACGACTTCCAAATCGTGCCCCATGACGCGAAGCTTGCTCTGGGCTTCCTTCTTGAAAAGGCCAAACACTGATTTTCCTTTCTCTATTTCTGCTCTTGTTTGTCCGAGGCCGGTTGGAAATCAACCCTTGTCTCGGCGTCGCGGGCAATTTGACGAGCTGAATTGCTTGTTCACGATGTCATCTTGATCTCGCACTTGGCCTCGTAGCGGCCTGCTCAATGTCGTCCACCCCCTCAATTTGTCCCGTCTCGCGTGAGAGGATTTCAGACATAGAGGCCTTTCCTGTGCAATCCGGATAGCGAATGCAGCCGAAGAAATCGCCGTAGGGTCCATGCCTCTCGACAAGCCACCCATCGGAACACTTCGGGCATTCATGGTGGCTGACGCCGCAATGTGAGCACTCGAGGATACCCGAAGCCCCCGAAACCGTGGGAATCCCAATCCCGCATTGACTGCAGGCGGGCATGTAATTGCTGCACATGAGATTGTGCTCACATCGATACCATACTTGGCCATCCCCGGCGGGCACTGGAAGCAAGCGTCCACCGCATTCGCTTCAAGGAACATGAGCGGCCATCGACCCGGCCGAAGTCGCTAGACCGTACTCCGTATCGGCAACCAGTTCCCGAACGAAGCATGAGGGCTCGGCTTCAGACGCCAGCAGCGTGACGGTTGAGCGTGCGCGGGTCATTGCTACATACATGATCCGCCGTTCTTCGGCGTGTTGGAATGGCTCTCCTTGCCCCCTCCGCCTCTGGGCGGCGTCTCCACCAACTGCTCCGGCGAAAACCCCGTGATTTCGGCGGGGCAGAGGGGGGGGGAGGGCGCAGCCCGACCCGCGACCGCGAACGGCTCGATCAAGGGGGTAAGGCGGGGCTGGTGCGGCCCGCAGCCGGAGGCGAGGACACGGGCCCCGATGTAACCGACGCGCACAGCGCGGCGCTCGCCCCTTGAACGGGACGGTCGCGGATGCTGGGCGGATAGAAGAAATGATGATGCGCGGAACGCGCGCTCTATGAGACCCGGCGCGGGTCGAAGCGTCCGGCATCCCCGGACTCACCAGTTCTGTCAGGAAGCGCTTTCAAGCGTTTTCGGCAATACACTCCGGATGACACGTAGGAGAATCTGCCTTGCAAATTTCCCCAATAAAACAAGATTTTATGAGGTATAGTGGCGGAGGAGGTGGGATTCGAACCCACGGTACGCTCTCACGCACGCCGGTTTTCAAGACCGGTGCATTAGACCACTCTGCCACTCCTCCGGCTGGATGGCGTTTAACGGCAGGGATCTGATTCTGAAAGTGGTTCGGCGCACTTGGCACCAATGAAAGATACACCCGGTCGCAAACCGCGATGAACGGCCCTCTGCGACGCCAGACCAGCGAGAGGACCGCGCCTCCCCTGCCCTCCACTTAAGCAAACAGGCCCCTCCACAGGCCCCTGCCCGGCGAACCGGCCACTCCGGGCGGCAAGCAAACGCGCAAGCCTGCCAAAAACGGACGGCAGGCTGGTTTTTCTCGCGCCTATGCGGTTACGAACCGGGCCGGTTATGCTAAGAAAAACCGCGCGCGCCGCTCATCAGGCCCGCACCCGAAATACCAAGCAGGAGTGAATCGTCCATGCAGCTGTCCTCTCTGCGCCCTGTGATGGGCGTTCTTGCCGCCGCCTGTCTGGCGCTCTCCACCCTGCCGGCACAGGCCTTCGATACCAGTGCCCGCGCGGCCTATATCGTTGATATCACGACGGGAACGGTTCTTCTCGCCAAGGATGCGGACAAGCCGATCCCGCCGGCGTCGATGTCGAAACTGATGACCCTCTATGTCGCTTTCGAGGCGATCCGCGATGGCCGCCTGCGCATGGACGAGGAACTGCCCGTCTCGCAGCATGCGATGGACTACGGCGGCTCGACCATGTTCCTCGACACCACCGATCACGTAAAAGTGCAGGATCTGCTGCAGGGCATCATCGTGCTTTCGGGCAATGACGCCTGCGCCGTGATCGCCGAGGCGCTCTCTCCCGATGGCACCGAGGCCGGGTTCGCCCGCTTCATGACCAAGCGCGCGCAGGAGCTCGGGATGACCAACTCGACCTTCGCCAATTCCAACGGCTGGCCCGACGACAACCAGCGCATGTCGGTGCGCGATCTGGGGCTGCTCGCGACCCATATCATCAAGGATTTCCCCGACTTCTACCCGCTGTTTTCGGAAACCGAATACGCCTTTGACGGGCGCGCGCCGCAGAACGTGCACAACCGCAACCCGCTGCTGGGTCTGGGCATCGGCGCCGATGGCCTGAAAACCGGCCATACCGCCGAGGCAGGCTATGGTCTGGTCGGCAGCGCCAAGCAGGATGGCCGTCGCGTCGTCTTCGTCGTCTCGGGTCTTGAGTCCGTGCAGGCCCGGGCTGAGGAAAGCCGCTCCATCGTCAACTGGGCCTTTCGCCAGTTCAAGGAAAGCACCGTGATTCCGAAGGGCACCGTCGTGACCCGCGCCTCCGTCTTTCAGGGCAGCAAACCCGATGTCGGCCTGACCGTGGCGCAGGATCTGGTGACGCTGGTGCCCTTCCTGTCGCAGCAGGGCATCCCCTCCGAAGTGGTCTACAACAGCCCCCTCGCCGCGCCGATCGCGGCCGGCCAGGAGATCGGCCAGCTGGTGATGAAGCCCGAGGGCCTGCCCGAAATGCGCGTTCCTCTGGTCGCCGCAGAAGAAGTCTCCTACGGCGGTTTCATGACCAAGGTGCAAAGCGCCGCGCGTTACCTGATGCGCCGCATGAACGAAGGTCCTGAAGAGGCCGCGACGCCCGAAGCCACCACCGGGGCCACCTCCTGAGCATGACCAACGGCCTGTTCCTGTCCTTTGAGGGCATCGACGGCTCCGGCAAATCCACGCAGGCGCGGCAGCTGGCCGCTGCCCTGCGGGATCTGGGGCGCGACGTCGTGCTGACCCGTGAACCCGGCGGATCGCCGGGCGCCGAGGAGATCCGCGCGCTGGTCCTGCAAGGCGAACCCGACCGCTGGTCTGCCGAGACCGAGATCCTGTTGTTCACCGCCGCCCGCCGCGACCATCTGGAGCGCACGATCCAGCCCGCTCTGGCGCGCGGCGCCGTGGTGATCTGTGATCGCTTTGCCGACAGCACCCGCGTCTATCAGGGCCTATCGCGCGGCGATTTGCGCGACACCGTGGACCAGCTGCACAGCCTGATGATCGGCCGCGAACCCGACATCACCGTGCTGATCGACATGGACCCCGAGGTCGGCCTGTCCCGCGCCCTGTCGCGCAAAGGCTCCGAGGAACGGTTCGAGGGCTTCGGCGCCGATCTGCAAAAAGCCATGCGCAAGGGCTTCCTCGCCCTCGCCGCCGCAGCGCCCGACCGCTTTCGCACCATCGACGGCACCGGCACGGCAGCTGAGGTCGCGGCCCGCCTGCACGCCCGCCTGCCCGAGCTTTTCGGACCGGCACAAGTATGAGCGACGACACCCTTCCAGAACCCGACGTCGTCGATGGCGCGCCGCATCCGCGCGACACCCTCCGCCTGATCGGGCAGCAGGGTGCCGAGCAGGAGTTTCTTGAGGCCTACAACTCCGAGCGCCTGCACCACGGCTGGATGATCACCGGCCCGCGTGGCTCGGGCAAGGCCACGCTGGCATGGTCCATCGCGCGCTTCCTTCTGGCAACGCCGCTGCCGATCGCCGGCGGGATGTTCGGCGAGCTGGAGCATGCGCCCCACGCAGACACCCTCGACATCGCGCCAGATCACCCCCTCCGCAGGCGCATGGCGGCAGGCTCCGAACAAGGGCTGTTCGTGCTGCGGCGCGGCTACAACGACAAGACCAAACGACTGAAAGACCAGATCACCGTCGACGAAGCGCGCAAGCTCAAGGGCTTCTTCTCGCTATCGTCGGCCGATGGCGGCCGTCGCGTCGTCATCGTCGATGCCGCGGACGAGCTGAACACCTCCGCCGCCAACGCCCTGCTGAAACTGCTGGAAGAGCCCCCCGCCCGCACCACGCTGCTGCTGGTCACGCACCAGCCCTCGGGCCTTTTGCCGACGATCCGGTCGCGCTGTCGGGTGCTGCGGCTGAAACCGCTGGAACCCGATCAGATGCAGCAGGCCCTCGATCAGGCCGGGGTGCAGACCGACGCGCCCGACCAGATGGCAGCCCTTGCCGAAGGCTCGGTCGGGGCGGCGGTGCGTCTGGCCAACCTCAACGGCCTCGCGCTCTATGCCGAATGGATCGCCATCCTCGGCTCACTGCCCCGGCTGGACCGGACCCGCGCGCAGGCGCTGGCCGAAGCGGCGGCAATGCGCGGAGCCGAAGAACGCCGCGCCCTGATGGTCGCCCTGCTGGATCAGGCGCTTGCGCGACTGGCGAAAACCGGCGCCACCGGCCAGCCGCCCCTGCCCGAAGCGGCCAAGGGCGAAGCCGAGGTGCTGATGCGTCTGGCCCCGGATCCCGCCTCGGCGCGTCTTTGGGCAGCACAGGCGCAAGAGATCGGGGCGCGTCTGCGTCACGGGCTGGCCGTCAACCTTGACCCTGCCGCACTCATCCTAGATACGGTTTTCAGGCTGCAGAAAGCCGCTGCCGGAGGTTAGGCGTCCCAGATCAGGGGCCGTCCGGCGAAACCACCAAGCAGGACAGACATGACCCATACGCCGCAGATCACCGACAGCCATTGCCACCTGGACTTCCCCGATTTCGCAGGCGAACTGGATCAGGTCATCGCCCGCGCCGCCGAGGCCGGGGTGACGCGCATGGTCTCGATCTGCACCAAGCTGAAGAACGAACCCGCCGTGCGCGCCATTGCCGAGGCCCACGCCCCCGTCTTCTACGCCGCCGCGACCCACCCGATGTCGGTCGCCGAAGAGCCCATGGCCACCTTCGACCAGCTGGTCGAGATGTCCAGGCACCCGAAATTCGTCGCCATCGGCGAAACCGGCCTCGATTACCACTACACCGCCGAAAGCGCCGCCGCGCAGCAGGACAGCCTGCGCATCCACTGCGCCGCCGCCCATGCCACCGGCCTGCCGTTGGTGATCCACGCCCGCGATGCCGATGACGACATGGCGCGTATCTTGGCCGAGGAACACGCCAACGGCGCCTTCGGCTGCGTCATGCACTGCTTCTCCTCGACCGCCGCACTGGCCGAAGCGGCGCTGAACCTCGGCTTTTACCTCTCGATGTCCGGCATCTCGGCCTTCCCCCGCTCAAAAGACCTGCGCGAGATCTTCGCCGCAGCCCCGATCGAGCGGATCCTCGTGGAGACCGACAGCCCCTACCTCGCGCCGCCGCCGCATCGCGGCAAGCGTAACGAGCCCGCCTTCACCGCCCATACCGCCCGCGTCGGGGCCGAGGTCTTCGGCCTCGACTACGCCGATTTCGCCGCCCAGACGCAGGCCAACTTCGACCGCCTCTTCGCCAAGGCGGCAAACTGGCAGGAGGCCGCCTGATGGGCACGCTGCGTATCACCATCCTCGGCTGCGGCTCCTCCGGTGGGGTGCCACGCCTCGGCGGGCACTGGGGCGATTGCGACCCGACGAACCCCAAGAACGCCCGCCGCCGCTGCTCCATCCTGATCGAACAGGAACGCGAGGGCGGCACCACCCGCGTGCTGGTCGACACCTCGCCCGACATGCGCGCGCAGCTGCTCGATGCCGGGATCGGTGCGCTCGACGCCGTCGCCTACACCCATTCCCACGCCGACCACGTGCATGGCATCGACGACCTGCGCCAGATTGTTTTCAACACCCGCAAGCGCCTGCCCGTCTGGGCAGATGACGACACGCAAGAGGCGCTGTTTGCCCGCTTCGGCTATGCCTTCGAGCAGCCAGAGGGCTCTCCCTATCCGCCGATCCTCGACATGCAGACGATCGCGGGCGCCTTCACCATCGATGGGGCCGGTGGCGCGATCACCCTGCTACCCTTCCGGGTCAACCACGGCTCCATCGACGCGCTCGGCTTTCGGGTGCGCGACCTCGCCTACCTGCCCGACGTCGCCGAAATGAGCGATGAGGCGTGGGAGGCCTGCGCTGGCCTCGACTGCTGGATCCTCGACACCCTGCGCCGCACGCCGCACCCGACGCATTCTCATCTGGAGCAGTCCCTGCAATGGATCGAGCGCGCCGCCCCCGAACGCGCCGTGCTGACCAACATGCACATCGACCTCGACTATGACACGCTCGAGGCCGAGACCCCCGCCCATATCACCCCCGCTTTTGACGGCATGCAGATCACCTATGAGATCTGACGCCCCGGCGCGCCGGGGATGAGCGCGCTTTTCAACATTGTCCTGCCGGTCTTCCTGATCATCGGCGCGGGCTACGTCACGACGCGGATGCGCCTGCTGAAAATGTCGGCGGTCGAGGGATTGCTCTCCTTCACGCAGAACTTCGCCTTTCCCTGTCTGCTGTTCCGCGCCATCAGCACCTTCGACATCGGCGCACAGTTTCACGCGCCGCTGCTGATCAGCTTTTATACCGCCGCCATCATCTGCTTCGTGCTGGGGCTGGTGGGCGCGCGTTTGCTGGGGCGCGATGCGCAGGACAGCGTCGTCATCGGGTTCTGCTGCCTGTTCTCGAACTCGATGATGCTGGGCGTGCCGATCACCGAACGCGCCTTCGGCCCCGACGCCCTTGGCGCCAACTTCGCCATCATCTCGGTCCACGCGCCGATCTGCTATGTCATCGGCATCGTCTCGATGGAGTATGTCCGCGCCGGCGGCACCGGCCTGCCCGTGCTGTCGCTGATCCGCCGGATCATCCGCCAGATCCTGTCGAACCCGCTGGTGGTGGCGCTGTTCCTCGGCTTCATCGTCAACCTCACGCACCTCTACATCCCTGCCCCCGTGGCCGAGGCGCTGGACATGATCGCCCGCGCCGCCCTGCCGAGCGCGCTGTTCGCCGTCGGTGGCGTGCTGGTGCAATACAAGCTTGAGGGCGACTGGCGCCTGATCGGCATGATCTGCCTGATCACCCTGATGGTGCATCCGGCCCTGACATGGATCTTCGGCAGCCTCGGCGGGCTGGATCGCGACGCCTTCCGCTCCGCCGTGCTGACCGCCTCGGTTGCGCCGGGGATCAACACCTACGTCTTCGCAAACCTCTATGATCGCGGCAAACGCTCTGCCGCCTCGTCGCTGCTGATCGCAACGGGGGTCTGCCTGTTCACCGTCTGGTTCTGGCTCAGCGTCCTGCCCTAGGATAGCGACAAATCGAGCCAACGCCTTGCGCGACACCCCTCCGAGGGCATAGGCCTGTGCCAGTTGCAGCGCGCACGCGCTGCGCCCCCCCCGGGAGCCGCGAGATGCAGATCATCCCCCTCTGCCGTCACCAAGCGCAATGACCGGCGCAACAGCACAGACCACTCGCCCCAGCCCCCTGACCGGCCCGATCGACACGGCCCGCGCCCATTTCACCGTCGGCCAGATCTCGAAATGCTGGCAGGTGATCGCGCCCCTGCTGGCCGCGCCAGATCTAGAGCACATGCCAAAGCCGGAGCGCGAGGCGCTGCAATACCTCCAGCTTGGCTGTGCGCTGTTTCAACAGGGCGATCTTGCCGCGGCACGTCTGCTCAACGCCAGCCTGCCGCCCGCGCTCTGGACGCCGATGCGCTATCGGCTGTCGCTGCGCCTGCGCGATCCCGCCACCGCCCGCCGTCTGCGCAAATCCCCCAGCAACGGCGCGCGCGAGCTGGCCGATTTCCGCACCTCCGCCGGCCTGCACGAGATCTGGGCCCGCCGCTATTCTCTGGGCCTGGCCCTCTATGCCCACCGACATGGCGCGATCAACTTCCCCCGCGTGCTGCCCGCCCGCGTCGCCCACGCGCCCCTGTCGGCCGATCCTGCCGAGGATGCGCCCCTGATCGTGCTAGAACAGGGCCTCGGCGATGTGCTGTTCCACCTCGCCCATATCCGGGCCGAGGGCGCACATGCCCGTTCCACCTTCACCGGCCTTGCCAAATACGCGCCCCTGATCCAGCGCTATTTCCCACAGGCGCGCTTTGTCCCCGCCGACAAGCTGCCCGACACGACACCCCCGCCTGCCGCGCATCTGGCGGCTGATTTCATCGCCCGCACCTATCGCCGCACGGGCCGCGTCGCCCTCAGCGTGACGCTCGACACCCCCACGCGCCATGCCTTCGACGGCCCGGTCTTTGGCCTGTGCTGGCGCGGCGGCTCCGGCCAGAACCGGCGGGAGGAGCGTCACATCCCCCTGCCCTTCCTGCTCGACATGCTGCCACGCGGCGCGCGCTACCTCGCCCTGCAGTTCGACCTGACCGACGAAGAGCGCGCCCTGCTGATCGCCGATGGCCGCTGCGCCGTGCCTATGGCCGACCTCACCCGCAACCCGGTCGCGACCATCGACATGATCCGCCCCCTCGCCGGGGTGATCTCGGTCGACAGTGCCAACTGGCACATGGCGGGGTTTTCCGGCGTGCCACTGCTGGCAATCATGAACCGCACCGCGCATTGGTACTGGGGGCCGGAACGCGACGCGGCAACGGTCTTTGCCAGCGCAGAGACCCTGCCGAAACCCGACCTCTCGGCCCGCGCCCTTGGCCATTGGATCACGCAAGCCACGGCAAACTGGAACCAGCGCCCGCCGGTCGCGCTGCCCGCGCCGAACCTGCAGCGGCCCGCGCCCGAGCGTCCTCTGTTCGTCTGCGGCCTGCCGCGTTCCGGCACCTCGATGGTAATGCGCCTGCTGGCTGCGCAGGGCCTCTGGCTGGGGCAGACGATCCCCGGCAACGCCGACAACCCGCAGGGCTACTACGAGAACCGGCGGCTGCGCGACACCCACCTCAAGGGCATCCTGCGCGCGCTTGGGGTCGATCCGCGCGGCGTCATGCCTCTGCCCAGAACCGAGGCGCTGCCGCCCTGTCCCGACCTTGCCCACCGCCTGATCACCGCCATCCGCGATGAGGGCTACGACGGCACCACCCCCTGGGCTTTCAAGGACCCCAAGCTCACCCTGCTCTGGCCGATGTTCGCCCGCGCCTTTCCCGGCGCCACGTGGCTGATCGTCCGCCGCACCCGCGCCGATGTGCTGACCTCGCTCGCCAGTGCCAGCTTCATGCGCCGCCACTCCACCAGCACCGAGTTCTGGCAGCCCTTCTGCGCCGCCTATGACGACCGCCTGCAGACCTTGGCCGAGAGCGGCGCGCAGGTCCTCACCGCCGATGCCGACGCCATCGCCCGCGGCGACTTCACCGCGCTTGAGGCGACCTGCGCCGCCCTTGGCCTCACCTTCAACGACACCGCCGCCCGCACCGCCCTGCTGCGCGACTGACTGGTCAAGCCCGCCCCCCCGCACTACACAGTCGGTGAACGTATTCGCCAGAGGAGGGCGCAATGGCGCAGCTGATCCAGATCATCAACGGTCCCAACCTCAACCTGCTCGGCAAACGCCAGCCCGAGATCTATGGCCACGAAACGCTTGAGGATGTCGCCTCGGCCTGCACGACCCTGGGCGAAACCCTCGGCCTGACCTGCGCCTTCTTCCAGTCCAACCACGAGGGCGGCATCATCGATTGCATCCACGCCGCGCGCGAAACTGCCGCTGGCATCGTGATCAACCCCGGTGCCTTCACCCATACCTCCGTCGCGATTCTGGATGCGCTCAACACCTTCGAGGGGCCGGTGTTCGAGGTGCATATCTCCAACGTCCACAAGCGCGAAAGCTTCCGCCATCACTCCTATGTCTCGCTGCGCGCCGATGGTGTGATCGCGGGCTTCGGGACCGAGGGCTATACCCTCGCCCTGCGCCGCCTCGGCACGCTGCTGGCGCAGTAGCCCTCAGGTAAAGTTGCGAAACACCCGCGTGGTGGAAAACATCGACTCGAGTTCCTGCAGCCGGCCTTGCGTGTCATCCCAGCGCTTGGCCTGCACCTCGGCGATCAGCGCCTCGACCACCGCCATGATGGCGATGGTGCTGTCCCAGTTCGACGGCGCCTCGACCTGCAGGTTAAAGACGTTCTCTGCCACCTGCGCGATGGGCGAGCCCCACTGATCGGTGAACAGCACCACCGTCGCGCCGCGTTCCTGCGCCAGCTCCGCCAGCTTCTGCAAATCCTTCTCGTACCGGCGGATGTCGAACACGATCAGGACCGAGCGCGCGTCCATATCCAGCAGGTAATGCGGCCAGACGTTCGGCGTCTGGCTCAGCAGCGTGACGTTGGCGCGGATGATCTGGATGTGATTGTGAAAATAACTGGCATTCGCCCGCGTGATCCGGCCGCCCACGAAATAGGCAGGGCGAGAGGTATCGGCCAGCAAATCTGCCACCCGGTCAAAGACCACCGGGTCCAGCCGCTCCAGCGAGCCGGTCAGATTGCGGATGACGGCCTCGGTAAAGCGATGCAGCACATGCCCCTCGCCCTCGCTCGCGGCGGAGCGCGCGTCCCGCTTCAGCGACGGTGCCTTGATGCGCTCGGCCACCTCACTGCGCAGAGCGTTCTGGAGTTCTGGAAACCCCTCAAAACCCAGCTTGCGCGCCATGCGTATAACGGTCGGGGTCGAGACCGAGGCCAGCTCTGCCAGCTTGGTGACCGACTGCATCCCCGCCATCGGATAGTCCTTCAGGATCACCTCTCCGACCCGTTTTTCGCTGGCCGTCAGGCGCGTCGTGGCCGCCAGTATCAGCGCCTTGACCTGCTTTGCGCCTGCCTCTGCCACGTTCTGCACTCCCCTTGTCTGATTGGTTACAAAATATTCGCGCTCTGTAGCCATGTCTACAAAAATGCGTTGACTTCGACCCCGGTGCCGTTCTCTTCTGCGGCCATGACAGGCAGTGACTCACAAATTCTTAACCAAGATGAAGGCCCTGCGGTGGCGGTGACAAACCCCTGCGGCACCGGCCCGGTCGTGCTGGTCTGCGAACATGCCAGCGCCACGATCCCGGTTTCGCTGGACGGTCTGGGGCTGTCGCAGGCCGATCGCCTCAGCCATGCCGCTTGGGATCCCGGCGCGCTGGACCTCGCGCTGGCGATGTCCGAACGCCTGCATGCGCCGCTGGTGGCGGGCCGTATCTCGCGCCTCGTCTACGACTGCAACCGCCCGCCCGAAGCGCCCACCGCCATGCCCGAACGCAGCGAAGTGGTCGAGGTGCCGGGCAACCACGCCCTCACCCCCGCCCAGCGCGCCGCCCGCACCGACGCAATCTACCGCCCCTTCCAGACCGCCCTGTCGGCGGTGCTGGAACGTCACGGCGGCGCGGTTGTCACGGTGCATTCCTTCACCCCCGTCTGGCACGGCACGCCGCGCAGCACCGAAATCGGCCTGCTGCACGACAGCGACGCCCGCCTCGCCACGGCGATGATGAAAAACTGGAGCGGACCTCTGAAAGCCGAGCTCAACGCCCCCTATTCCGCCACCGACGGCGTCACGCACACGCTGGCCACCCACGCCATTCCCCGCGGCCGCCTGAACGTCATGATCGAGGTGCGCAACGACCTGCTGGCCGATGCTGCCTCCGTCGCGGCCGTCGCCGAACAGCTCTGCGGTGCGCTCAGCCGGTCGCTGGCGCAACTGGCGACACGCTGCGCCGAGAAACACCTGTCACGGGGCGGTGCAGCATGAGACTGATGCGCGGCTACATCCGCTTTGTCGACCTGTTCAACTACGGCCTCGGGCGGGTGATGATGTTCGCCCTCTTCGGCCTGATGGGCATCCTGCTGTGGTCCACCGTCTCCAAGGTCTTCTACTCCCCCGCCATGTGGACGCTGGAAACCGCGCAGTTCGTCATGGTCGCCTACTACATCCTCGGCGGGCCCTACTCGATCCAGCTCGGCAGCAACGTCCGGATGGACCTGTTCTACGCCGAGCTTTCGGACCACAGGAAAGCCTGCCTCGACGCGCTGACCGTGTTCTGCCTGATCTTCTACCTCGGGGTGCTGATCTGGGGCGGCCTCGCCTCCCTCGCCTATTCGCTCGGCAATTTCATGGGCTCGCCCTTCAGCTTCTTCGCCAGGCTGATCGGTGCCTTTGTCACCGGCGGCCCCGACGCGGCGTCTGAGGTCCTGGGCTATATCGAGGTCTCCTCCTCCTCATGGCGGCCCATCATGTGGCCGATCAAGCTGATCACCTGCATCGGGCTGTTTCTGATGCTGCTGCAGGTGCTGTCGGAATTCTTCAAGGATATCCTGCGCATACGCGGGGAAGCGGTCTGATATGTCATATGAACTGATCGCCCTGCTGATGTTCAGCTCGATGATGCTGATGCTGCTGACCGGCCAGCGGGTCTTTGGCGCCATCGGCTTTGTCGCCGTCGTCGCCGCGCTCTGCCTCTGGGGCGACAAGGGTGGCTTCGACCTCGGCTACGGCGCGCTGATGAAGCTGATGAAATGGTATCCGATGCTGACGCTGCCCATGTTCGTCTTCATGGGCTACGTGCTGTCCGAGAGCAAGATTGCCGACGACCTCTATCGCATGTTCCACGTCTGGATGGGCGGCATTCGCGGCGGCCTCGCCATCGGCACCATCGGGTTGATGGTCCTCGTCTCGGCGATGAACGGCCTTTCTGTCGCGGGCATGGCCATCGGCTCCACCATCGCCCTGCCGGAGCTGCTGAAACGCGGCTACGACAAGAAGATGGTCACCGGTGTCATTCAGGCGGGATCGTCGCTCGGCATCCTCGTGCCACCCTCGGTCGTGCTGGTGCTTTATGCCATGATCGCGCGTCAGCCGGTCGGCCAGCTTTGGCTGGCGGGCATCGGCCCGGGCTTCCTGATGGCGGGGATGTTCATCCTCTACATCGTCATCCGCTGCGCCCTGAACCCCTCGCTCGGCCCCGCCCTCAGCGCCGAGGAACGCGACATCCCGCGGCGCGAAAAGATGCGCCTGCTCTGGGCCGGTACCCTGCCGCTGGGTATCTTCATGGTGATGATGGTGCCCTTCGTGATGGGCTACACCTCGCTGGTCGAAGCCTCGGCCATCGGCGCCCTCGCCGCCTTCGTCGCCGCCCTGCTGAAAGGCCGGATGAGCTGGCGCGTGTTCGAAACCGCCACCCGCCAGACCCTCGCTATCTCCTGCATGTTCATGTGGATCATCCTCGCGGCGCTGGCCTTCGGTGCGGTCTTCGACGGCCTCGGCGCGGTCAAGGCGATCGAAAGCCTGTTCACCGAACAGCTTGGCCTCAGCCCATGGGTCATCCTGATCCTGATGCAGCTCAGCTTCCTGATCATGGGCAGTTTTCTGGACGACACCGCGATGCTGGTGATCGTGGCGCCGCTTTATGTGCCGCTTGTCGGCGCGCTCGGCTTCGATCTGGTCTGGTACGGCGTGCTTTATACGATCACCTGCCAGATTGCCTACATGACCCCGCCCTTCGGCTATAACCTGTTCCTGATGCGCGCCATGGCGCCGCCGGAAATCACCCTGCGCGACATCTACGGGTCGATCTTCCCGTTCGTCGCCGTGATGATCCTGGCGCTGATCGTCGTCATGGTCTTTCCGGGCATCGCCACATGGCTGCCGAACATGGTCTACGCGAATTAACCACAAGAACCCTGCCCAAGCAGGGCGCCTACAACCGCAACATGGGAGTTATCACATGACCACCAAACCAACCAACAGACGGTCCTTTCTGAGGGGCGCCGCCATGGCCGCGCCCGCTGCCCTCGCCGCCCCCGGCATCCTGCGCGCACAAGAGGCGATCAAGTGGCGCTTCCAGACCTACGCCGGCTCGGCCCTCGGTCAGGAAGTCACCAAACCCGCCATCGACGCGATCAACGCCGCCGCACAAGGCGAGCTTGAGATTGAGCTTTACTACGCCGACCAGATCGTCCCCACGGGCGAGCTGTTTCAGGCCCTGCAACGCGGCACCCTCGACGGTGTGCACTCGGACGATGACTCGATGGCCTCGCCCACCCCGGTGCGCAACTTCGGCGGATATTTCCCGCTGGCGACCAAGCATTCCCTCGACGTCCCCGTGCTGTTCAACCAGTACGGCCTGGCCGAGATCTGGGAAGAAGAATACGCCAAGGTCGGCGTCAAGTGGCTCTCCGCCGCCGGGCAAGACCCCTGTAACTTCAACACCGTCAAGCCGATCACCTCGCTGGCCGACATGGACGGGCTCAAGCTCTATACCTTCCCGACCGCTGGCCGCTTCCTGTCGCAGTTTGGCGTCGTTCCGGTGAACATTCCTTACGAGGATGCACAGGTCGCCGTGCAAACCGGTGAACTCGACGGCATGGCATGGTCCGGCATCACTGAAGATTACACCGTCGGCTGGGCAGACGTGACCAACTACTTCCTGACCAACAACATCTCCGGCGCCTGGATCGGGTCGTTCTTCGTCAACCAGCAACGCTGGGCCGATCTGCCGGAACACCTCAAGGTCATCGTCTCCTCCGCGATCGAGGCCAGCCACACCTACCGCAACCAGTGGTATTGGGGCGGCGAAGCGCGTCTGCGCGCGCAGGGCGACAAGCTCGAACTCACCTCGATCCCGCAGGACGAATGGAAGACCGTCGAAGACGCCGCCGTCAAGTTCTGGGACGAGATGGCCGAAGAAGGCGAAACCGCGGCCAAGATCGTCAAGATCTTCCGCGACTACAACGACGTCGTGTCCAAAGCAGGCCCGCCCTACACCTTCTGATAGGGTTCGCCGCAAAACATCTCTCAGGGGCGGCCTCAGGGTCGCCCCCTTATGCTGAAAGGCAGGAAGAAAGACGCCATGGCACAACTGACATTCGACGCTTTGAAACAACAGGTCGCAGACGGCACCATCGACACGGTTCTGGCCTGCATCGTGGACATGCAGGGCCGCCTGATGGGCAAACGCTTTCACGCCGCCCACTTCGTCGACAGCGCATGGTCCGAAAGCCACTGCTGCAACTACCTGCTGGCCACCGACCTGGAAATGTACACGGTCGATGGCTACAAATCGACCAGCTGGCAGGCGGGATACGGCGACTACATCATGCAGCCAGACCTCTCCACCCTGCGCCCCGTGCCGTGGATCGAGGGCACGGCCATGGTGCTCTGCGATGTGCTGGATCACCACCACGCCCCCGTCGCCCATTCGCCCCGCGCCATGCTGCAGGGCCAGATCGCCCGCCTGTCCGAGATGGGCCTGACCCCCATGATGGCGACCGAGCTTGAGTTCTTCCTGTTCGAGAAGAGCTATGACGAGATCCGCAAATCCGGCTTCACTGCGCTGGAAACCCTCGCGCCGCATAACGCCGACTACTCGATGCAGCTGACCCTGCGTGATGAGGTCGTGATGCGCCCGGTGCGCAACGCCCTCTACGCCGCCGGCATCCCCATCGAGAACTCCAAGGGCGAGGCCGAGGCCGGTCAGGAAGAGCTGAACATCAAATACGCCGAGGCTCTGGCCTGCGCCGATTACCACACCATCGCCAAGCTCGCGATCAAGGACATCGCGCTGATGAAGGGGCATGCCGCGTCGTTCCTGCCGAAATGGCACCGCGACCGCGTCGGCAGCTCCTCGCATGTGCACCAGTCGATGTGGGCCGAGGGCAAGAACGCCTTCTATGACCCCGAAGACGACCTCGGCATGTCGTCGATGATGAAAAGCTACTGCGCGGGCCTGATCAAATACGCCCCCGATTACACCTACTTCCTCGCGCCCAATATCAACTCCTACAAACGCTTTCAGGCGGGCAGCTTTGCGCCCACGAAATCGGTCTGGTCGGTGGACAACCGCACCGCGGGCTTCCGCCTCTGCGGCGCGAATTCCAAATCCGTTCGGATGGAGTGCCGGATTGGCGGCTCGGACCTGAACCCCTACCTCGCCATGGCCGTGCAACTGGCCGCAGGTATCAAGGGCATCGAAGACGGGCTGACCCTTGACGCGCCGATTACAGGTGACATCTACGAACAGGGCAAGATGCCCGAGGTGCCCTCGACCTTGCGCGCCGCACGCGAGACACTGAACACCTCGACCTTCCTGCGCGACACCTTCGGCGATGACGTGGTCGACCACTACGCCCGCGCCGCCGACTGGGAACAGGAAGCCTATGACGCAGTCGTCACCGACTGGGAACTGCAACGCGGATTTGAAAGAGCCTGAGCATGTCCAAGACCGTTAAACTCATCTCGCCCATCGACGGGTCTGTCTATCTTGAGCGCGAGGTCATGGACCCCGCCGCCGCAGGCATGGCCGTCGACAACGCCCGCGCCGCGCAATTCGACTGGGCCGCGCGCCCGATGGCCGAGCGTATCGAACTGGTGCGTGCCGCTGTCGCCATCATCGGCCAGCAGACCGACCGCATGACCACCGAGCTGGCGCATCAGATGGGCCGCCCGATCCGCTATGGCGGCGAATTCGGCGGCTTCAACGAACGCGCGGGCTATATGGCCGACATCGCCGAAACGACCCTCGCCCCCATGGTGATCGAGGACAGCGCCGCCTTCACCCGCATGATCACCCGTGAACCCCACGGCGTCGTGCTGGTCGTCGCGCCCTGGAACTATCCCTACATGACGGCGATCAACACCATCGCCCCCGCCCTGATCGCGGGCAACGTGGTGGTGCTGAAACACGCCTCTCAGACCCTCAAGGTGGGTGAGCATCTGGCCGAGGCGTTCGAGGCCGCTGGCCTGCCCGAGGACGTCTTCCAGAACCTCGTGCTGGATCACGAGACCACCTCGAACCTGATCGCCGCCCGCGCCTTCGATTTCGTCAACTTCACCGGCTCCGTCGCCGGCGGTCAGGCGATGGAGCACGCAGCCGCAGGCACCTTCACCCCCGTCGCCACCGAGCTTGGTGGCAAGGACCCGGGCTATGTGCGCGCCGATGCCGATCTTGACGCCGCCGTCGACGGCTTGATGGACGGCGCGATGTTCAACGCCGGTCAGTGCTGCTGCGGGATCGAGCGGATTTATGTCCACGAGAGCCTCTATGACGCCTTCGTCGAAAAAGCCGTCGCCTGGGTCAAGGCCCTGCGCCTCGGCAACCCGCTGGACCCCGAAACCACCATCGGCCCGATGGCCAATGAACGCTTCGCCGCCACCGTTCGCGCGCAGATCGCCTCGGCCGTCACGCAAGGCGCTGTCGCCCATATCGAGGAGATGGAGGCCGATGATGGCGGGGCCTACCTGACGCCGCAGATCCTGACCAACGTCAATCACGAGATGGACGTCATGGTCGAGGAGAGCTTTGGCCCCGTGGTTGGCATCATGTCCGTCTCCGACGACGATCAGGCGATCGCCATGATGAACGATTGCAAGTACGGCCTGACCACCGCGATCTACACCAAGGACGCCGCCGCGATGGATTATATCGCGCCGCAGCTGGAAACCGGCACCGTCTTCATGAACCGCTGTGACTACCTCGACCCGGCGCTCTGCTGGACGGGCTGCAAGGACACCGGGCATGGCGCGGGCCTCTCGGCGCTCGGCTTCCTGGCCCTGACGCGTCCCAAGTCGCACCACTACCGCAAATCCTGAGAGAAACCTCCCATGAGCCCCACAGCAAACTGGTCCTACCCCACCGCGATCCGCTTCGGCGCCGGTCGCATTTCCGAAATCGCCGCCGCCTGCGCCGCGGCCAATATCTCCAAACCCCTGCTGGTCACTGACCGCGGGCTGGCCTCGATGGCGATCACCCAAGGCACGCTGGACCTGCTCGAGGCCGCAGGCCTTGGCCGCGCCATGTTCAGCGGCGTCGATGCCAACCCGACCGAAAAGAACCTCGCCGAGGGCCTCACGGCCTATCACGAGGGCGGTCATGACGGTGTCATCGCCTTTGGCGGCGGCTCCGGCCTCGACCTCGGCAAGATGGTCGCCTTCATGTCCGGCCAGACACGGCCCATCTGGGACTATGAAGATATCGGCGACTGGTGGACCCGCGCCGACCCCGCCGGCATCGCGCCCATCGTCGCCGTGCCGACCACCGCAGGCACCGGGTCTGAGGTGGGCCGGGCGTCGGTCATCACCAATTCCGAAACGCACGTCAAAAAGATCATCTTCCACCCCAAGGTCCTGCCCACAGTCGTCATCTGCGACCCCGAGCTGACCGTGGGCATGCCCAAGTTCATCACCGCCGGCACCGGCCTTGATGCCTTTGCCCATTGTGTCGAGGCGTTCTCCTCGCCCCACTACCACCCGATGTCGCAGGGCATCGCGCTTGAGGGGATGCGTCTGGTCATCGACAACCTGCCCCGCGCCTACACCGACCCGAATGATATCGAGGCGCGCGCGCAGATGATGTCCGCCGCCATGATGGGTGCTACCGCGTTCCAGAAGGGCCTCGGCGCGATCCATGCGCTGAGCCACCCGATCGGCGCGGTCTACAACACCCACCACGGCACCACCAACGCGGTCTTCATGCCAGCCGTGCTGCAGCTGAACGCCGATGCGATCCGTGACCGTTTTGACCTCGCCGCGCCCTACCTCGGCGTGCAGGGCGGTTTTGACGGCTTCTGCGCCTTCGTGCAGGACCTCAACGATCAGCTCGGCATCCCGCGCAAACTCTCCGCGCTTGGCGTCGCCGATGACCGCGTCGACGATATCGTCGCCATGGCGCTGGAGGACCCCTCCTGCGGTGGCAACCCCGTCACCCTGACGGCGGAAAACCTCAAACCCGTGCTGCTCGCCAGCCTCTGAGGCGCGCACATCCCGGCCTGTCGCAAACGTGATCCCTCACCGATGCGGCAGGCCGTTGCCACTGCGGCCCCTCCGCACCTAAACTTCGCCTCATGCGTGTTTTGCGCGACGGAGGTTTCCATGCGGCTTTTCCCAACTCTGGTCTCTGGTCTGACCCTGCTGGCGCTTGGCGCCTGTTCGATGGTGACCACCAGCGTCGCAGGCAATTCCGCGATCCCCGCCGATCTCAGCCCCCGCACCGTCTTCATCACCCCGGGCGATGGGATGGACGCCGCCTCGCTCGGCTGGCAGACCAATGCGCGCACGCTGGCGGGGGTGCTGCAGGCCAAGGGCTTTGCCACCGTACCCCGCCGCAAGGACGCCCGCCTGATCGCCGCCCTCGCCTATTCGGTCGACGACGGCAAACAGGTGACCACCGAATACCCCGTGCCCGACCGGGAGATCGTCGGCTATCGCACCGTCGCCACCGGCAAACCCGACGGCGGCACCCGCAGCATCCCGATCTACGGCGTCGTCGGCTATGACATGCGCAGCGAGACAAAGACCGTCTTCACCCGCCGCGTCACGCTGGACATGACCGACGCGCTCACCGGCAAGCCGGTGTTTGAGGCGCGCGGCGTCAGCCGGGGCCCATGCGCCGCCTTCACCACCGAAGGCGACGCGATCCTCGGCGCCGTCCTCAAGGACTTCCCGCAGGCCCGCACCGGCAATGTCACCCTGAAGTCGGAAAACGGCTGCTCCAAGCTCTGAGGGACGCCCCCGACAGTGCCTCTTTTCGGGCACGACACACTGCGTAAAACGTCCTCAAGGGAGACACGATCAACATCCCGTTTTTGCAAACAAAACGGCCACTTGCTTGCATGGCAGAGCCTGCGACCATACAACACAAAGTTGTGAACTGACTGCTATGGGATGTACGGATGACAAGAATATTTTCACTTTCAGCTCTGGTCGTGATTTCGGGGCTCGCCCTCAGTGGCTGCGCCCCGTCAGTGGCGCGCTTGGCCGTTTCAGAGGCGGATAAGCCGCGCTTCAACGCGCTTTTGGCGGATCCGACTGCCCTGCGCGCGTTCCTCGCGGACACGACCATCAAGAATTGGGACAGCCGCTACGGCACGCAGATAGAATACCATAGCGTCAGTGGTCGGACGTGGCTGGTGTTTCCTGGCAACCTCAGGTCGCTTCAGGGCTTCTGGAAGATCACAGGGCCGGCGGGCAACCCGAGGATTTGTTACCTGTATCCGCACTCGCGCGACGCGATCACCGGCAAACCCGGCGGCGATTGGGAATGCGGGCCAGCGGCCCTTAAATTGACCGCGGACGAAATTCGTGACGGCGATGTCCTCGGACTGCAAAAGCAAGGACTTACCCCCTATCCAAAGACCTTGCCCGCCAAATACGATATCAGCATCTCGGAAGTCGTGAAGGCCCTTGGTCTCAGGCCCTTGCGTCAGAAAAACAAGACCTTTGAGCAAGACGGCTCCTAAGGTCTGTTTTTTTTGGGTGCATCGCCCCAACGGCAATAGCCCCCTATGAAGCAGCGTCCGCTTCTGATGCAACGAGGTGAGCGCGCTAAAGCGCCAAGCCTGCCGTCCCTCTAGGCACTATCCCGACCATCTGATGACCTGAGTCCTGATGCCCAACGCCGGTCTGAAGCTGCGCCTGCCTTGGGCGAGCAGCTGTCATTGACCCACCGGGCGACGCGATCAGCCCTATGCCAACAAAAAAGCGCCCACCCCTCGCGGGACAGGCGCTTTTTTTTCAACTCATCCGTCGCGAAAGGCCTCAGGCCTTCGGGGCGGCGTCCATCGCATCCAGACGGGCCTTCAGCGCCGCGTTCTCTTCGCGGGCCTTCTGGGCCATCAGGCGGACGGCATCGAATTCCTCACGCGTGACGAAATCGCGATCGGCCAGCCAGCGGTCGATCCGGGATTTGAAGGCCGTTTCGGCCTCATCCTTGGCGCCCTGGGCCACACCCATCGCGTTCGTCATCAGCTGGGACATGTCGTCGAAGAACTTGGATCTGGTCTGCATCGGCTCTCTCACACGTATGTGTTACTGTTCTCCTCCTATATGGGCCGGGAGGGGCGCAGGCTCAACCCTCTGCGCTGAATTGCGCCCAACGCCCCCGCTTGACTTTGCGCGGCCCCCACAGGCAGATACCCCCGATGAAAGCCGCAATCCCCTTCCCCGACATCTCGCCCGAGATCTTCACCCTGTCGCTCGGCGGGTTCTCGTTTTCGCTGCGCTGGTACGCTTTGGCCTACCTTGTGGGCATCCTGCTGGGCTGGCTGCTGGCGCGCGCAGCGATCGACCGCGCCCGCCTCTGGCCCGCCAATAGCGCGCCGCTGAACCGCGAACAGCTGGACGAGTTCCTGACCTGGCTAATCGTCGGCGTCATCCTCGGCGGGCGGCTGGGGTTCGTGCTGTTCTACCAGCCCGAATACTACTTCGCCCATCCCACCGAGATCCCGATGATCTGGCAAGGCGGCATGGCCTTTCACGGCGGGCTGATCGGCGTCGCCACCGCGATCACGATCTTCTGCTACCGCCAGTCGATCCCGCTGCTGCCCGCCTTCGACATGCTGGCGCTGGCCACGCCGCCGGGGCTGCTGCTGGGCCGCATCGCCAACTTCATCAACGCCGAGCTTTGGGGCCGTCCCACCGACGCGCCCTGGGGCGTGATCTTTCCCGGTGAGGCCGCGCAAAGCTGTGCCACAGCCGCCGCGCCCTGCGCCCGCCACCCCTCGCAGCTCTATGAGGCAGGGATGGAGGGGCTGATCCTCGGGGCGATCCTGATCACGCTGGCCTTCGCCACGCGCACGCTGAAACGTCCTGGTCGCCTGACCGGCATCTTCATCGCCGGCTACGGCATCGCGCGCTTCATTGTCGAATTCTTCCGCCTTGCCGATGCGCAGTTCATCACCCCGACCAACCCGCATGGCCATGTGATCCAGTTCACCCAGAGCCTCGGCATCACCATGGGTCAGGCGCTGTCGCTGCCGATGGTGCTGATCGGCCTCGCCCTGATCGCCTACTCCATGCGCCCCCGAACCCCATGACGACCCCGCCCACCATGACCCCGCTCGCCCGGCACCTGCACGACCGCATCGCGCAAGACGGCCCGCTGCGCCTGTCGGACTACATGGCCGACTGCCTGCTGCATCCGCGCTATGGCTACTACACCACCCGCGATCCCCTTGGCGCGGCGGGCGATTTCACCACCTCGCCCGAGATCAGCCAGATGTTCGGAGAGCTGCTGGGCCTCTCGCTCGCGCAAAGCTGGCTCGACCAAGGCGCGCCCACCCCTTTCACCCTGGCCGAGCTTGGCCCCGGTCGTGGCACCCTGATGGCCGACATCCTGCGCGCCACGCGCGGCGTGCCGGGCTTTCACGCCGCCATGACCCTGCTGCTGGTCGAGGTCTCGCCCGCCCTGCGCAAGGCGCAGAAAGCCACGCTCAAGGGCTACGACGTGGAATGGCGCGACCGCCTCGCAGACCTGCCCGACGCCCCCCTCTTCCTCGTCGCCAATGAATTCTTCGACGCCCTGCCGATCCGCCAGTTCGTGCGCGCCGACGATATCCTCTGGCAGGAGCGCCGCGTTACCACCCAGGGCGACGCCCTCACCCTCGGGCTGACCGGTGCGGCGCCCGAACCCGCCCTCGCGCATCGTCTGGGCGATACCAAGCCCGGCGACATTGTCGAGCTCTCGCCCTCCGCCTCCGCCATCGCGGCCGAAATCGGCAATCATATCGCCCAGCACGGCGGCGCGGCGCTGATCGTGGATTATGGCGACTGGCGCTCTCAGGGCGATACGCTGCAGGCCATGCGCGCCCATGCCTACGCCGATCCCTTCACCGATCCGGGCGAGTCCGACCTGACCGCCCATGTCGACTTCGAGGAACTCGCCACCGCCGCCGCCCCCGCGCGCCATACGCTGCTGAGCACACAGGGCGTCTTCCTCGAACGTCTCGGCATCACGGCGCGGGCTCAGGCGCTGGCCGCCCGCCTCAGCGGTGACGCGCTGTCAGATCACATTGCTGCACATCGCCGCTTGACCCACCCGCAGGAAATGGGAACGCTGTTCAAGACGCTGGCGCTCTATCCCGAGGGGCAGCAACCGCCCCCCGGACTTGAGCCCGCCAAACCCTGAACCGCCCACAAGGCCAACCCTGCCCGTTAGGACCGCATGACACTCGAAATCCTCACCTCACCGGCGCTTGGCTCCATCCGCCACGGCTTCTTCACCCGCAAGGGCGGCGCGTCTTCGGGCATCTTCGCCGGGCTGAACTGCGGCTTGGGCTCCACCGATCAGGCCGAGATCGTCTCGATCAACCGCGCCCGCGTCGCCGCCGCGATGGAGATCGCCCCCGGTGCCCTCACCTATGTGCGTCAGGTCCACTCCGCGCGGGCGCTGGCAGCCACCGGCCCCTTCGATCCTGTCCCCGAGGCCGACGGCATCGTCACCGCCACCCCCGGCGTCGCCCTGTCGATCCTGACCGCCGATTGTCAGCCTGTGCTGCTGGCCGACCCACAGGCGCAGGTCATCGGTGCCGCCCACGCCGGCTGGCGCGGTGCCATCGACGGCGTGCTTGAGACGACGATCGACGCCATGATCGACCTCGGCGCCGACCGCGCCCGCATCACCGCCGCCATCGGCCCGACGATCAGCCAGCGCGCCTATGAGGTCGGGCCTGAGTTCCTCGATGATTTCATGGTCGACGATCCCGACAACACCCGCTTCTTCGCCAATGGCGAGGGCGACCGCTATCTGTTCGACCTGCCCGCCTACGGGCTGCACCGTCTGCGCAGCGCCGGGATCAAACAGGCCGAATGGATCGGTCACTGCACCTATTCGGATTCCGAGCGGTTCTTTTCCTTTCGCCGCACCACCCATGAAGGGCAGGCCGACTACGGGCGGCTGATCTCGGTCATCCGGCTCTAGAGGGGCGATTTCGCACCGTTCGGATACCGTTCAGATACCGACGGGATACCGACATCCCGATTCGGCCGGTTTGCAGTCCCGGCGGCGCTCTCCGCCTCAGGCGTTGCGCGCCAGCCGTTCTTCCAGGATTTCAAACGGGACACCCGGCAGATCCTTGGCACAGCGGATCACCAGCGAGGTTTTCACGCTCGCCACATTCTCAGCCGAGGTCAGCTTGCCCGTCAGGAAGGTCTGGAAGGTCGACAGATCCGGCGCCACGCATTTGAGGATGAAATCGACCTCGCCGTTCAGCATATGGCATTCCCGCACCAGCGGCCATTCGCGGCACAGCGACTCGAAGGCGACCAGATCCGCTTCGGCCTGACTGACCAGCCCGACCGAGGCAAAAACCTGCACTTCAAAGCCCAGCTCGCGCGAATCGACCTCGGCATGATAGCCGCGGATAAAGCCCGATTCCTCCAGCGTGCGCACCCGGCGCAGACAGGGCGGCGCGGAAATTCCGACACGCTTGGCAAGCTCGACATTGGTCATCCTGCCATCGGCCTGCAGCTCAGCGAGAATTTTCCTGTCAATTGGATCTAGTCGTGTGCCAGACATGTTAGCGCTCCTCAGGATTACGTTTCTTATAGCAGGCGCCTTACCCTGCGCAATAATGTTTCACAATCGCGCAACATTTCACAATTCACCTGCCTCGAAACGGGCGGCAGTTTTCTGCGCACCGCCACCCGGCTTGCACCTGTGCCCCGGCGCGCTTACTTAGACAAAACTCTGATATCATGAGAGGCTGACATGGCTGAGACGCGCAAGACGAAGGTATTGATCATCGGCTCCGGCCCCGCAGGCTATACTGCGGGCGTCTACGCCAGCCGTGCCATGCTGGACCCCATCCTCGTTCAGGGGATCGAGCCCGGCGGCCAGCTGACCACCACGACCGAGGTCGAAAACTGGCCCGGCAACACCGAGATTCAGGGCCCCGACCTGATGATCAACATGGAAGCCCACGCCAAGGCCATGGGCACCGAAATCATCGGCGACATCATCACGGACCTCGACCTCTCCAAGCGCCCCTTCGTGGCCAAGGGCGACTCGGGCACCGAATATATCGCCGACGCCGTGATCCTTGCGACCGGCGCGCGCGCCAAGTGGCTGGGGCTTGAGACCGAGGATGCCTTCAAGGGCTTCGGCGTTTCGGCCTGCGCCACCTGCGACGGCTTCTTCTATCGCGGGCAGGAAATCGTCGTCATCGGTGGCGGCAACACCGCCGTCGAAGAGGCCCTCTTCCTGACCAACTTCGCCTCCAAGGTCACCCTGATCCACCGCCGCGACGAGCTGCGCGCCGAGAAGATCCTGCAAGACCGGATGGAGAAGAACCCAAAGATCGAAACCCTCTGGTTTCATGAACTTGTCGAGGTTGTCGGCGAAGACACCCCGCGCGGCGTCACCGGCATCAAGGTCCGCAACGTGCAGACCGGCGCTGAATCCGAGATCCCGGCCAAGGGGGTATTCATCGCCATCGGCCACGCCCCCGCCTCCGAACTGGTCAAGGACCAGCTCGAGCTGCACCACGGCGGCTACGTCAAGGTCAAACCCGGCTCGACCGAGACCTCGGTCCCCGGTGTATTTGCCGCAGGCGATCTGACCGACCACAAGTATCGTCAGGCCGTGACCTCTGCCGGCATGGGCTGCATGGCCGCGCTAGATGCGGAACGCTTCCTCTCCGAAATCGGTCTGGATGATGGCAAGGACGAAACCCTGCCCCTGGGCTACGGCGCGCCGGAAAACGAAGGCGTGGCCTGAGGCTCTTCACACCGCTTCACTGTCATCAGGGCCGCCCGGCATTTCGCCCGGCGGCCCTTTTTGCACTCGGCGCCCCACAGCTCCCGCGCGGCCGCGAAGGTCTCTTTTAACGACACCCACGCCCACGGCACCTGCAGCCCCCCCCCCCCCGCAGAGCACACTCCGGGGGGGGGGGTGTGAGATCCTAAGGCAGCTCCACCTTTTTTGCACCGCCCGGATACCGTTCAGATACCGACGCAATACCGACATCAGGATTTTCGCTCTGGAGGGTTAAAACGCGAAACCCCGCTGCGGTGAGGCAGCGGGGCATAAGGCGTTCGTTTTGCACTTCCACGCATCGCACGCAGAGGCGAAATTCAGTGTACCGTCACCGGCGCAAGGTCATTTTCGCGCGCCAGAATAAAGGCCGTGGCCTTGTCGCGCACCAGCGCCAAACGCTCACCATCGGAGTTGTGAACGGCAAACAGCCGTGTCAGACCGGGTGCCTGTTCATTCAGCTCTTCCTGCACATCTTCGGGCAGATCGGCCGCTTCGACAGGACGAACATAGACGATCTTTTCGCCGGTATCTTCGATATTATCTTTCGGTTCCATTGGCTTACCCTTTCTTAATCGAAATGCGCTGAACGACACGTTCGGGCTCGGCCCGGGTCAGATCAACGTGCAACAAACCGTTTTCCATGACGGCCTCACCTACCTCAACGCCTTCAGCCAGCACAAAGCTCCGTTGAAATTGTCGAGCAGCGATTCCCCGGTGCAGAAAGATCCGCCCCTCGCCGTCTTCAGACTGCCGTCCCCGGATCACCAACTGGCGATCCTCCAGCGTCACCGCCAGCTCGGCTTCGGCGAACCCCGCCACCGCCAGCGTGATGCGGTAGGAATTCTCCGACGTCTGTTCAATATTAAAGGGCGGATAGCCCTCATTGCCGGATTTGGCGCTGCGTTCCAGCAACCGTTCCAGCTGTTCGAAACCGAGCAGATAGGGGTGCGACCCCAGGCTCATCTTGGTCATCTCGCGCGTCCTTGCATAAAAAGCGACGTCTGGTGACGAGCCCCCGCAGGCGGCGAACCCGGCATGGGTTAATATGGTGGGCACCAACGTCCGGTGCAAGGGCTTTGCGCAAACCTACCTTTGCGCCTATCCTTATCCTACGCAAAACAAAGGTCGAATCACTCATGAACGCCCAGTCAGACATCTCGATGAAAACCGATGACGTGCTGCGGGTGGAACTTGAGGTCTTCCGCCGAGAGCACCGTGATCTGGACGAGGCGATCATGGCACTGCAGGACCGTGGTACCGCCGACCAGCTGACCATGCAGCGGCTGAAGAAGAAAAAGCTCAACCTCAAGGACAAGATCGCTCAGATCGAAGACCGCCTGACCCCGGACATCATCGCCTGACCCCAACAGGGCAGCGGCTCTCTCATCTTGCCAAAAATACTTTGCAGGGGGTCTGGGGGATGCAAAATCCCCCATTTGGCGCAGCCGCCCGATTGCTCCCACCTCCAGATCCTCTATAAACCGGTTTTCTGACCCCATCAGAGGTGACCGGCGATGAGCGATATCAAGGTAGGGATCATCATGGGCAGCCAGTCCGACTGGCCCACCATGCGAGAGGCCGCAACGGTCCTCGACGAACTTGGCGTCCCCTACGAGACGCGCATCGTCTCCGCCCACCGCACCCCTGACCGCCTCTGGGACTATGGCAAGACCGCCGTGGACCGTGGCCTGCATGTGATTATCGCAGGCGCTGGCGGCGCCGCCCACCTGCCCGGCATGATGGCCTCCAAGACCCGCGTGCCCGTCATCGGCGTCCCGGTCCAGACCCGCGCGCTCTCCGGCGTAGACAGCCTCTATTCCATCGTGCAGATGCCCAAGGGCTTTCCCGTCGCCACCATGGCAATCGGTGCTGCAGGGGCGGCCAACGCAGGCCTCATGGCCGCCGGTATCCTTGCCATTTCCGATGCTGCCCTCGCCGCGCGTCTCGACGACTGGCGCACAGCCCTGTCGGCCTCCATCCCTGAGGTCCCGACAGATGACTGAGCCCCTCTCCACCGGCGCCACCATTGGCATTCTTGGCGGCGGCCAGCTCGGCCGCATGCTCGCTGTCGCCGCCTCCCGCCTCGGGCTGCGCTGCCATATTTTCGAGCCCGGCGCCAACCCGCCGGCCGAAGACGTCGCCCATGCAGTGACCCGCGCCGCCTACGAGGATGACGCCGCCCTGCGCGCCTTCGCCAGCTCCGTCGACGTGGTCACCTACGAGTTCGAGAACATCCCCACCTCCGCTCTCGACGTGATTGAGGCCATCGTGCCGATCCGCCCGGGCCGATCCGCACTGTCGACCAGCCAGGATCGCCTGACCGAGAAAGACTTCCTCACCTCCCTCGGCCTGAAAACCGCGCCCTACGCCGACATCACCGACCTCGCCTCCCTACACGCCGCGCTGGCCGACTTCGCCACCCCCGGCATCCTGAAAACCCGGCGTTTCGGCTACGACGGCAAGGGTCAGGCCCGCATCATGACCCCTGACCAAGCTCCACAAGCCTTTGAAGACATGGCAGGCGCCCCCGCGCTCCTGGAAGGCTTCATCGACTTCACCGCCGAGATCTCTGTCATAGCCGCCCGCGGCCTCGACGGCTCCGTGGCCTGCTTCGATCCCGGCGAAAACGTCCATGACGATGGCATCCTGCGCACCACCACCGTGCCCGCCGGCCTGCCTGCCGCCCTGCGCACCGACGCCATGCTGCTGGCCGCCCGCGTCCTCAATGCCCTCGACTACGTCGGCGTCCTCGGGGTCGAGCTCTTCGTCACCCCTGGAGGCCTGGTGGTCAATGAGATCGCCCCCCGCGTGCACAACTCCGGTCACTGGACGCAAAACGGCTGCACCATCGACCAGTTCGAACAGCACATCCGCGCCATCGCCGGCTGGCCGCTGGGCGATGGTCAACGTCATGCCAACGTCCGCATGGAAAACCTGATCGGCGACGACATGGCGCGCCTGCCCAGCCTCGCCGCCACGCCCGGCGCCGCCCTGCACCTCTATGGCAAGTCTGAAACCCGTCCCGGCCGCAAAATGGCCCACGTGAACCACGTCACCCCCCTGACCTGAACCGCCCTGCCCCCAGATGTTTCCCTGTCGGAAATATCCCGGGGGAAGCGCGCGGCACGCGCGACGGGGGCAGCGCCCCCACCTGCGCCCGCTCAGCCGAGGAACCGCCCCGCCAGCTCAGCCCCGAGCCAGGCCAGACGCCCACCCGATATTGTTGCCCCGACACGCCCGCTGACAGGGTCCACCACGGCAAGATCCGCGCGCAAGCCGGCCTCGATTCGGCCCCGGTCACTCAGCCCCAGCAGGCGCGCAGGCCCCGAAGACACCAACCCCCAGGCGACCTCCATCCCGAGGCTCTGCGCCAGCTTCAACGCCGCCTGTCGGGGCGCAGGATAGTGATAGTCCGAGGCGAGCGCATCGCAGAGCCCTTCCGCCACCAGCGCCGTCGCCGAGACATTTCCCGTATGTGACGCCCCTCGCACCACGTTTGGCGCGCCCAGCACGACGCCAGTGCCCGCAGCCCGCGCCGCTTCGACGCTTTCAGGAAACTCCGAGACCGCGACGCCGCGCGACTGCCACTGGGCCCGCACCTCAGCATCCGGGTCATCATGACTGCCCAGTATCACGCCCTTTGCCAGCAGCGGTGCAATCAGAGCCTCCAACGCCGCAGGCACCTGAGACGATCGATCATGCAGCGCCTGCAATAGGGCCAGATGTGCCTCAGGGCTGCGGCCACTCTTGAGCGCCTGACCGGTCAGACGCGGCGGGCGTTTTCCGGCCGCCAGCGCTTTGTGCGGCACGTGATCATTAAACACGACATAGCCAATACCATGGCGGGCGATCAGCGCAGCGGCCTCGTCAAAGCGGTCTGTCAGATGGGTCTCAATGCGCAGCTGAACCCGCAGATCGACGGCTTGAGAGGGGGCAATCGCGGCATGGGCTCTCAGCATCTCGGCAGCGAATTCAGGGCTGCGCATCCCGCCTTCCCAACTGAAGAACTGCGCCAGCATTGCCGTGGTGATGCCATTGACCGCCAGTTCGGCCGCGCTCATCGCAAGCCCGTCGCGCAGATCCAGCAGGGCGCCGCGCCGCGGCGCCAGATGCCGCTCGAAGCCGTCGCCATGCGCATCCACGATGCCGGGCAGGACCCACCAGCCCGACAGATCGACCGGTCGGCCACAGGAGTCATCGCTCAGGACACCGCCGTCAATACCTACGACAGCATCGCTGAACCCACCGGGGCGCAACACTTGCGCCCCGCGCAGATGCATCGGCCTCAGCATGCCACACCACCGCAGTAGCGCAGAGAAAGTCTGAATGTCAAAATCGCGATCATCCGTCCCGGTAGCACAGGCAGGCGCGCTCGGGAAAGGCCTCTGGCGGCTGTGTCAGTCCGCCATCGCAAAGGCGTCGGGATAGACCAGCCTTGCCTGCGAAAACGCTGTCCCCGGGGCAATAGGATACAACAGTGTATCGTCCAGCTTGTAAGGAGTCGTCAGATTCTGCGCCGCGCGATAGGTGAACCCGAACCGCTGATAGTAGCGCCCGTCCCCCACGACCGTCACCGCATCGGCCCCAGCCCGGCGCGCGTAATCCAGACCGTAGCGGATCAGATCCGCACCGATACCGATATTGCGCCGGTAGGGGAGCACCGCCAGCGGCATCAACGAAAACCAGTTGCGCGGTGAGCTGTGGCGAGAAAACCCAATGTAACCAACGGTTTTGTCACCGTCGAAGGCCAGCAATTCGACCTCCATATCCCCGGATTCTCGCAGAGCGTGCGCCAGACGCGCCTCTGACGGGGTGTCGTAGGCCTGGGTCAAGACATTGCCGACCGCGATATCATCACTCGGCTGAAAAAGGCGTAGTGTTATATTTGCGTTGCGTGCCATGGGAGTCCCGTATCCAGTCCGACGCCTGAGCACCGGGGTTCAGACCAGTGTACGGCAAAATTCTGCAATTGCATCCACTTCGCGCCGCACGGCAGCAAAAAAAACACGTGCACCTAGGAGTCGATCAAAATCTGACCGAGTTCTAGGGCTTGGAGGAAAAACCGTGCCCGGCCGGCGACCAACAAAAAAGGGAGCCCGAAGGCCCCCTTTCCCGACCGGCAACGTGCCGGGGAAAGCAGTTCGGATGATTTACATCATGCCGCCCATGCCGCCCATGCCGCCCATATCGGGCATGCCGCCGCCGTTGCCGCCGTCTTTCGACGGTTTGTCGGCAACCATGGCTTCGGTGGTGATCAGCAGGCCTGCGATCGAGGCTGCATCTTCCAGCGCGGTACGGGTCACTTTGGCCGGATCGATGACGCCGAACTTGAACATGTCGCCATATTCTTCGGTCTGCGCGTTGAAGCCAAAGGTCAGGTCGTCCGATTCACGGATCTTGCCGGCCACGACAGCGCCATCGACGCCAGCGTTTTCAGCGATCTGACGCAGCGGTGCTTCCAGCGCCTTGCGGACGATGGCGATACCGGCTTCTTGGTCGGAGTTCGCACCGGTCATGCCTTCGAGGGCCTTGCCAGCTTGAACCAGAGCAACGCCGCCACCGACAACGATGCCTTCTTGAACGGCAGCGCGAGTAGCGTTCAGCGCGTCGTCGACGCGGTCTTTACGCTCTTTCACTTCGGTTTCGGTCATGCCGCCAACGCGGATGACGGCAACGCCGCCTGCCAGTTTGGCAACGCGTTCCTGCAGCTTCTCACGGTCGTAGTCCGAGGACGTTTCTTCGATCTGGTTACGGATCTGAGCAACGCGTGCTTCGATCTCGGCCTTCTCGCCGCCACCGTCAACGATGGTGGTCTCGTCTTTGGTGATCGAGACTTTCTTGGCAGTGCCCAGCATGTCCATGGTGACGGACTCGAGCTTCATGCCCAGATCTTCGCTGATGACCTGACCGCCGGTGAGGATCGCGATGTCCTGCAGCATGGCTTTGCGGCGATCGCCGAAACCAGGTGCTTTGACAGCTGCGATTTTCAGACCGCCGCGCAGTTTGTTGACAACCAGAGTTGCCAGCGCTTCGCCTTCGACGTCTTCGGCGATGATCAGCAGGGGTTTCTGCGACTGGATGACTTGCTCCAGCAGCGGAACCATCGGCTGCAGCGACGACAGTTTCTTCTCGTGCAGCAGGACGATAACGTCCTCCAGCTCGGTGGTCATCTTGTCGGCGTTGGTGACGAAGTAGGGCGACAGGTAGCCGCGGTCGAATTGCATGCCTTCGACGACTTCGACTTCGGTTTCCATGCCTTTGTTTTCTTCAACGGTGATCACACCGTCGTTGCCAACACGCTGCATGGCGTCCGCGATCTGCTGACCGATGGTCGCTTCGCCGTTCGCCGAAATCGTGCCGACCTGAGCAACTTCGCTCGAGTCGTTGACGGGGCGCGAGGCGTTCTTGATCGCTTCGACGACCTTCAGGGTCGCGAGGTCGATACCGCGCTTCAGATCCATCGGGTTCATGCCAGCTGCGACAGCTTTCATGCCCTCTTTCACGATGGCTTGCGCCAGCACGGTTGCGGTGGTGGTGCCGTCGCCGGCTTCGTCGTTGGTACGCGAAGCGACTTCTTTAACCATCTGCGCGCCCATGTTCTCGAACTTGTCTTCCAGTTCGATCTCTTTGGCGACAGACACACCGTCCTTCGTGATGCGCGGTGCGCCGAAGGATTTTTCCAGAACGACGTTACGGCCTTTGGGGCCCAGCGTCACTTTGACGGCGTCAGCAAGAATGTTGACGCCCTTGAGCATCTTGTTACGAGCTTCGGTGTTGAACTTGACGTCCTTGGCAGACATAGCGTGTCTCCTGACTAATTCGTTGAATTTCTTGGGACAGAAATGCGAATGCGACTTAGGCGATAATGCCCATGATGTCGGATTCTTTCATGATCAGCATTTCTTTGCCGTCGAGCGTGATCTCGGTGCCCGACCATTTGCCGAACAGGATCTTGTCGCCCGCTTTAACGTCCATTGCGACGCGTGCGCCGTCTTCGGCCTTGGCGCCTGCGCCAACCGAAACAACGATACCTTCAGCAGGTTTTTCTTTTGCGCTGTCGGGGATGATCAGACCACCCTTGGTCTTTTCTTCACTCTCGACGCGTTCCACAAGCACACGGTCATGCAGCGGTGTAAATGCCATCTCTGAGGCTCCTTGGCTCAAAGTTTCTCCCTTGCCCGCCGATCGACGGGCGTTAGCACTCACCCTTGATGAGTGCTAACGCCACCGGAGATAGGCAAGCAGAGGCGGCGAGTCAACAACGCTGTGTTGCAAAATTTGCCAACCCTGCAGCCTTGTCCGGCAGCACGATGCAGCCCACCTAATCAGCAGCACGCCCCATACAAGCCCCCCTGCTGCCCAAGCGCGCAACACTCCGCCGACACATCCGCTGTGCGATGGAACCGAAAGCCCCGCTCGGGCGTCTTGCTTTTCACAGCCATACGCCACGCCATCACGGCTCAGGAGAAGACCTCATGCACACGTCTACGGTCACCGACCTCTGGTCCGAAGAACTGCGCCTCTGGACCGAAGGGGCCGCCAATATCCGCGACCGTCTCGCGCCGCATTGCCTGATGACCCTGCCCGGCACCGGCCCGCTGAAACGCGACGAAGCGCTGGCCCATAGCCAAGCCGCGGCTTGGGGCGATGTGCGCATCTCGCGCCGCAATGCATCGGAACACCACGGAGCCGTCGTTCTCGCCTACCGTGCCAAAGCCCGGCAAGCCTGCGGCGCGCCCTATATGGCCTGGTGCACCTCGTGCTGGGTGCCGCGCAAGGGTGGCTGGCAGATGGTGCAGCACCAGCAACGCCCCGAAGAACTGCCCCCCGCCTATGTATCGGCCAATGCCGCGGCGCCTTTGGGCGTCAGCGCGTAGATCCCGGTCGCAACCTTCTCGAACCAGCCGTAGTGGTCGTCGCGCATGATCGTCGTGGCACGTGGCACACCGGCACCTTTTGCCACGACGGCCCCCTTGCTCGGCCCGGCCTCAGCCAGATAGGCGGCGCAACGCTGCGCATCCTGACGATAGGCGGTCATGATCTGAACCCGGTTTACGCCCCCAACATTCGGATCCCCGACCCGACGCTGGAACTCGCGCAGCAGCCTCCCGCCGCGCCCCCGCGCAGGGCGCGGCACGTAAGGCGCCGGATCGCAATGCACCTCGACAAACCCATCGCGGGCGCGCACCGTCAGAAACCCGAGCCCAAGCCGGCGGCATACCCCGATATGCCCCGCCAGCGTCTTGCGCCCGCTGAGGGCCGGCACGGCGAGGTAGACGAAATCGCTCACCCCCTGCCGGGCCACCCCCTGCTGCACCAGCGTCAGGTTCATCCCCAGCTTCAGCTCAACGATCACCGGGTGCGGATCATCGTCACGCATCGCCACCACGTCGGCACCTGCGACCTCGCCCTTGACCTCGTAGCCCTGCGCCTCAAGAAACGCCTTCACCGGCGCATAAAGGTCCGCCTCACGTAGTTTTGCCATCGGGGCCGAACCTCCCGCATCCTTCTTTCGCAGCCCCGGCCACGAAATCGCCAATTTTGTCGTGCCGCCAACGCAGGCGGGTGACACTGAGTTTCAGCCCTCTTATAAGGGCGCGGATTTGCAGTTTTTCCAAGGACGGACGCATAAAATGACGATCAAGATTTTCGGCCACAAATCCCCCGATACCGATTCCACCGGCTCCCCGCTCATCTGGGCTTGGTATCTCTCCGAAATCAAAGGCACCCCTGCCGAAGCCAAGCTGCTGGGCGAGCCCAACACAGAAGCCGCCTTCGTGATCGAGAAATGGGGCTTTGCCAAGCCCGAGATCATCTCCGAGGTCACCGCCGAGGACACCGTTGTCATCGTTGACACCAACAACCCGGCCGAGCTTCCGGCCGCGATCAATGACGCCGACATCATCCAGATCATCGACCACCACAAGCTGGTTGGCGGGCTTGAGACAAAAGGCCCGATCGACATCACGATCAAGCCCCTGGCCTGCACAGCGACCATCATGTACGATCTGATGGGTGATGATGCGGCCAAGATGCCCGACAATATCAAGGGTGCCATGCTGTCCTGCATCCTGTCGGACACGCTGGAATTCCGGTCGCCCACAACCACCGACACCGACAAGGCCCTGGCCGAGAAACTGGCGGGCGAGCTGAACATCGACCTCAGCACCTATGCCGGTCAGATGTTCGAAGCCAAATCCGACATCTCGGCGTTTTCCGACGGTGAACTGATCCGCATGGATTCCAAGGAGTTCACGGTCGAGGGTACCAAGTTCCGCGTCTCGGTTCTGGAAACCACCGCGCCGAAAATCGTACTGGATCGCAAGACCTCCCTGATGGAGAGCTTCAAGACCGTTGCGATGGAAGATGGCGTGGACGAAGTCCTGCTGTTCATTGTCGACATCCTCAACGAAGAAGCCACGCTCTTCGTGCCCAACGATCTGGTCAAGACCCTCGCCGAGAAGAGCTTTGGCGCCACAGTCACCGGTGACAGCGTCGTCCTGCCCGGCATTATGAGCCGCAAAAAGCAGATCATCCCGAACCTCAAACTCTGAGGCCATCGACCTTCACACTGGATCAGGGGCGCATCAAGCGCCCCTTTTTCGTGGTCAGTTCATGGCGCGGCGGCTGCAAAGTGCCCGGCTTATTCTTGCCCCCATATTCATTCCCCATTCCGACCCGGCGCTACGTCTGCCATTCCGGGCGCACCCTCCACCAGCAACTTCCTCTGGTCGCGCGCCTGCGCATCCGTCATACCTTGGCCGACGGCGGCGCCGATTGCTGCGCTGCAAAACCGACATGATGCCGCCACCATAACGGCAGCATAAAGACCTGCCCGTTCGACAATTTCCGGAGTGCCCGCCATGACCCAGATCGTTTCCTCTCTCGCCGAGATTTCCGCAGACTACGACGCCATGTTCGTCGATCTCTGGGGCTGCGTGCACGATGGCGTCACCGCCCTGCCCGACGCCGTCGCCGCCCTGCAGGCCGTGCGCAAAACCGGCGTCACCGTGGTTCTGGTGACCAACTCTCCTCGGCCGCGCGCACAGGTGCGCACCCAGCTCGACGGTTTCGGCGTGCCGACCGACGCCTGGGACACCATCGCGACCTCGGGCGACTCTGCACGCTCGGCCATGTTCCAGGGCATCGTCGGCCACCGCGTTTTTCACATCGGCGAACCGCATGACGCGCCATTCTTCGCCCCCCTGCAAGCGCTTGATAATCCCCAGCACATCGAGCGCGTCGCACTCGAGGACGCTGAAGGTATCGTCTGCACCGGCCCCTTCGATGCTGACGCCGACCCGAGCGTTCTGCGCCCGCAGCTGTTGCTGGCCAAGACCATGGGCCTCAAGCTGCTCTGCGCCAATCCCGATATCGTCGTCGACCGTGGCGATCACCGCGAATGGTGCGCCGGCGCGGTGGCCAAGCTCTATTCCGAAATGGGCGGGGAAAGCCTCTATTTCGGCAAACCGCATCCCCCGATCTACGACCTCGCGCGGCTGCGCCTGAACAAGCTGGGCAAGGATATCTCCGACAGGCGCATCCTCGCCATTGGCGACGGCATCCACACCGATATTCAGGGCGCTCTGGGCGAGGGTATCGATTCCCTGTTCATCACCGGTGGCCTGGCGGCGGAAGAAACAAAAACCACCGACCAGCCCGAGGCAGATGCCCTCAACGCGTTCATCGAGAAAGAGAAAATGACCCCGACCTATGCGATTGGCAAACTGCGCTAGGTTCAGAACGGACTTGCTTTCTGCGGTCGCGAAGTAATATTGTTTCGCAGGCGACACTTGAATCGCCGCAATATTACCTTGCGACTGATGGAGGGTCACATGTTGGACAACTTCCCGCGCGGCACGATCTGCATCGAAGATATCGAAATGGGCATGACCCGCCACCTGCGCAAACAGATCACCGATGACGACATCGAGATGTTTGCGCAGGTCTCAACGGACCGAAACCCTGTCCACCTCGACGACGCCTATGCTCAGGATACCATCTTTGAAGGGCGGATCGCCCACGGCATGCTGACAGCGGGTCTGATCTCGGCTGTGATCGGCGAGCAGCTGCCCGGCCACGGCACCGTTTACATGGGCCAGACGCTGAAATTTCTCGCTCCCGTGCGGCCCGGAGACGTCGTGACTGCCGAGGTTGAGGTGATCGCCATCGATCACGGCAAACGTCGCGTGCAGCTGGATTGCCGCTGTCTGGTGAATGGCAAGAAGGTGCTGATCGGCGAGGCAACGGTGCTGGCTCCGTCGCGCAAGTTCGACTGACCCTCGCCAAGCACCTCGAAACGAAGCCACCCGCGGTCATGTCACTGGACAGCCCCGGCCTTTCACGCGACAACCCCGGCCATGAAAGATATGGCCGATCACTCTGCGGAACTGCACCTTGAAGGATGGCTGAAACGCCACCTGCCGCGCCGCCTTGCCGGTTGTGCCATCTTTATCGCGCGACAGCTCTGGGCCGCCCTCTTCGCCCTGATCATCCTCGGCGCGATCCTGCTGACCCGCGCCATCTGGAGCCCGGACTGGCCGCTTGCCCGCTATGACGCTCTGGTGATCATCGCTGTGCTGACGCAGGTCCTGCTGATCGCCTTCAGGCTGGAGACATGGGAGGAGGCGAAGGTCATCCTGCTGTTCCATATCACCGGCACCGTGATGGAATGGTTCAAGGTCCATGCCGGCAGCTGGGGCTATCCCGAGCCGGGTGTACTGAAGCTGTTCGATGTGCCGCTGTTCACCGGGTTCATGTATGCGTCACTCGGCAGCTATATCGCCAGGATGATCCGCCTGTTCGATGCCGTGATCGCGCCCTATCCGCCGTTCTGGGCGGGCACGCTGCTGGCGATCGCGATCTACGTCAACTTCTTCGCGCATCACTATCTGCCCGACATCCGGCTGCTGCTGTTCGCCGCCTCTCTGGGGCTGTTCCTGCGCACGCGCCTGTGGTTTCGCATGGGCGGGACGTGGCTCTGGATGCCCTTCCCTTGCGCCGCGCTCGGCATCGCGTTCGCGCTCTGGATTGCCGAGAATATCGGAACCTTTACAGGCACATGGGCCTATCGAGGCCAGGGCCATTTCGAGCTGGTGTCGCTGTCCAAGATGGGCGCGTGGTATCTGTTGTTCTTCGTCAGCTTCACCACCGTCACGCTGGTGATGCGCAGCGCGCTGAGACGCGCGCCTTTCCGCCCAGCCTCCCTCAGAACAGACCCTGCCAGCGCGCAAAGGCAATCAGCAGCGCCACAAAAACCAGCACATTAAAGGCCATGCTGCTCAACACTCCCAGGAGCAGCCCCTTGCGATGATCCTTGCCATCATAGGCCGCAACCGCCGCATCGATCCGGCGGAAGGGTTGCTTCAGACTGTCCTGATCAAGCTGCTTTGCCAGCTTCGGATGCCCGGCAAGTTGTTGTGCGCGTTCAATTTCTTCGGCGGCCCGATGCGCGCGAGGCGGTAGGCGACGCCCGGCGTGGCGCATCAGGCTGGCCAGATCGCCACTGTCGCGGTGGAATTTCGCGCGCAATGCAGCTTCGGTTCTCTCAACATCGCGACGGAATTTATCAACGTCAAACATCGGCTTTCCCCAACTCACCTGCACGGTTTTAACGTGGATCGCGCGCCGCTCCAAGGGCAGGTCGGCGACGGATTGCTCTGGCCTCGCGCAGCGCGCTTGGCTATCAATCTGCTCATGCTGAACGTGATCCGCCATGATGGCCCCGCCGACGCCACGCCTCTTGTCATCGCCCATGGGCTGTTCGGCTCCGGGCGCAACTGGGGCGTCATTGCAAAACGCCTCGCGGCGGAGCGGCAGGTGATTGCCGTCGATATGCGCAACCATGGCGCCTCGTTCAAGGATCCCGCGCATGGCTATCCCGAGATGGCCGCCGACCTGGCCGAGGTGATCGCCGCCGAGGGGCGCGCCTGCCATCTTCTGGGCCATTCGATGGGCGGCAAGGCCGCAATGGCTCTGGCGCTGAGCGATCCTGAAAAGCTCGCGAAACTGGTCGTCGCCGACATCGCGCCCGTCTCGTATCGCCACTCGCAGCAGGAATTTATTGATGCCATGCGGGAGGTTGACCTCGACACTCTGACGCGCCGTTCGGACGCGGAGGAGCAGTTGGCCAAGGCCGGCGTCGACAAGGCCCTACAGAGCTTCTTCACGCAATCGTTGGACGTGCAGGCAAAGGAATGGCGCCTGAACCTTGACGTGCTGGAGGCCGAGATGGCCAAGATCCTCAGCTTTCCCGAGGATCTGACCGGCCCCTTCAACGGCCCCACCCTGTTCCTGACGGGTGCGGAGAGCCACTATGTCAAACCCGAGTACCGCGAGCGCATCAAGCAGCTGTTCCCGGAGGCGAAATTCGCCAAGATTCCCGGGGCCGGCCACTGGCTGCACGCCGAAAAACCGCGTGAGTTCGAGGCCGCCGTGGCGCAGTTCCTGTCGTTCTGAACTGCGCCTTTCAGACGAACTTATACTGTCGTTTCAAGGCTTTCAGCCGTGCGGGTTCATCCGCGCGATCAGGTTGGTCTTGAGCACGAACTGGTGAAACAGCGCCGCCAGAACATGCAGCCCGATCAGGATCAGCAGCAGGGTCTTGAAGACCTCATGCGCCTCGCCCGCGACACCAAGGCTCGCGTACCACGCGACAGAGCCTGAGAGCGGCACCAGAACCAATAAAGCGTAGATGCCCCAATGGGTTATCCGCGCGGCAAGGCGCATCAGCGGCGTCTCGGCCTCGGGGTGCGCGGGGGCGCCACGGGTGGCACGCAGCAGCAGGCGCAGCAGGGTCAGGGCGAGCACCGTGAAGCCGATGACGATATGGCTGGTCGCGGCGAGCGAGGTCGCGGTGGCCACGTTGTCGAGCACCTGACCAAAGGCGCGCGACATGCCATCGCTGAACAGGAACTGATAGGCGATCAACAGCACCACCGCCCAGTGCAGGTAAATCTGCAGGCGGCTGTAACTGGCTGGTTTGATTGATGTTTGCATGGCTCGGATCCTCTGGCTGTGCGCTGCGATGACTATACGCACAAGTGGCGCGGCTCCGTCGGATTAAATTGCGCAGGAGAATGATGCGGAGGGATGGAACCTCATGCCCCCCGTCGCCGTTGGGTTAACAGACATGTAACCGGAGGATCCAATGAAACGTATTTTGCTTTGTATGGTTGCACTTAGCGCGCTCGCGGCGTGCGAAACGGTTGAAGGTGCAGGCCAAGATATCCAGAAAGCTGGCAGCACGATTTCCACTGAGGCGAACAAAACTCAAGCCCAGATGTGACGGCGCTTTAACAGGCATCGGACAAGGGGTCGACCGAAGGGTCGGCCCCTTTTCGCATGGCGCGGGCCTGTAAAAGGTGCCCGCGCATGGTGATTGGTCAAAGGAGCGCGTCGGGGGCGCCGGAGCCTTGGTTAACAGGGATTTTTGCCAAATCGGAATGTCGGTATCCCGTCGGTATTTGAACGGTATCTGAACGGTGCGGATTTCGGGGCGACGAGAAGGTTAATGGAGGTCCTGCGGTGGGGATCTTAAATTTGGGGCCGCCAGATTATGAGCTCTGCGAGAGCGACGCGACACATTCACGCTGTCTTGCGAACCGATGTATCAGGTCGTGGACCAGCCTCACACTTAGAGCTACGTGCCACACTTCACCGATGTGGCGACCAGCGAGGCCGACTGATCACGCGAAGCAAGGGTGCCCCCTCTAGCGCTGCGATCATCATTCACAGATTGACGACGCGTGACAGGGTCCGGGCTCACGGCTTTGGGGTTCAACGCGACGGTGACTGGCATGCCTCAGCACATGTTGCAAAGGTGGCGGTACCATGACCAAAAGAGCATAACCGTGATCGATGCCGATGCCCCCTGCCCGGAAGAACAGGCAATCGCAGAAAGGATGTGAGCATGACTGCGCAGCTTGAACTGTTCCCCGCCACGTTGCGGCTGACCCGGATCGATCCGGGCCAGAACACGCGCCGGTTCTATCGGGTGGCCCTGCAGCCCGATCTGTTCGGAGGATGCACACTCATCCAGGAATCGGGCAGAATCGGACAGGCTGGGCGGGTGCGGGCGGAGACCTTCGCGAACGAGGGCGTGGCAGTCGATGCGCTTATTGATCTGCGGCGTCAGAAAGCGCGCCGCGGCTATCAGGTCTAAACAGCAGAGCGGGTGGCCGCCCCCTTCCGGACCGGCAAGGGTGCGCAAAGGCGGCCGACCCTGCCAAGGCGTGGATTGAACACCGCGCAGGCAGGGCCGACTGACGTCACCGTTTGAAACAAGACCGCTTGCGCACCGCGCTCCGCGACGGCGGAATAGCCGCGCGAAGCCGTCCGGGTTGCGAGATCAGCTGACGTTGTCCCACAAGGCACCGGCCAGAACCGCACCGAAACGTTCGGGGTCGCAATCGCGCTCGATTGCGGCAAGTCCGCCAGCCCGCAGCCGCGACCACAGCGCATCGTCGCGGTAGAGCTGCACGCAGCAGGCGGCGAAGGCATCCGCATCGGCGGCGCTCAACAGTTCCTGCCCATGCGTCCAGCCCAGCTGCTGTGTCAGCAGGTCCGTCGCCACCGTCGGCAAGCCGACCGAGGTCGCCTCATGCACCTTCATCGGGATCCCCGCGGCATAGCGGGTCGGAGCGATGAATAGACGCGACTGGGCATAGAGCGGATCGAGGTCATCGACCTTGCCGAGGATCCGCACCCGGTCGCTCGCCAGTCCGCGCAGGTCGCGCGCGCCCGAGCGTCCGGCGACATCCAGCGACCAATCGGTGCCAAGTTCGGCATCGATACGCGGCATGATGGTGTTGATGAACCAGATCAGGGAATCCGTGTTGGGGCTGTTGTCATCATCCAGAGCGCCGACGAACAGCATGTTGCGCCGCCCCTCTGGCCCCGCACCCAGCGGGCGCGGTTTCATCGCGTGACCAAGCACGCGGACATCGTCGTTGCCATGCGCCCCAAAGATCGCGGCCTCGGCCTGAGAAACCGAGAATACGGTCTGCGTGCCCTCGGCAAGGGCGAGTTCGTCGCGCAGGGCTGTCTGATAGTCGAAGTCCTTGCCGCCGCCCAGCTGGGCCAGCGCCGCGTCCCGCTCGGCAAAGATCGCCTCGGCATCGTAGAGCACGGGCACGCGCTCCCACCCCGGGACTTGCGCCACGGCCTGGCGGAACCGGACCATGTTATGGGGGCGGCTGACCAGAATGGCGTCGTAACACCCGATCCGGTCGCGCAGGAAATCCACCATCGGCAGGATCGGCCCGCCGACCAGAAGCTCGGTCGTGCGCGGGATCACCTGATAGGCAGTTTCGCAGGAAAAGAACGGCACCGCCGTGGAATAGAGCGTCACGGACCAGCCCGCAGCGCCGATATCGTTCAACATGCGGGCCGCGCGCGGAAAGCCAGACCCGAGGTGGGGCATCGGAACGCGGTCATCGATCACCAGCAACCGCGGGATCCCCTCGTGCCGCTGACGGGCGCGGATGGGCGCGGCACTCACCGGCAGGTGCCCCTTCGCAAGCGCCATGGCATGCTTGGTGCGGAAGATGTCGACGTTGCGCCGTTGCAGCGCAAGCGCCGCCTCGCTGGTCGAAGAGCTGCCAAATTCGAAATGCACGATCTTGACGTCGGGATCATAAACCACGCGACGGCCGCCTTCGCGGATCCGCATGCAGAGGTCGGTCTCTTCGTAATAGGCCGGGGCAAAGGCCTCGTCGAAGCCGCCGAGCTCTTCCCAGACCGCGCGGCGCATCATCAGGAAGGCGCCGGAGCAATAGTCGACATCGCGGCGGAAGCGGAACTCGGAGTCGCCAGGGTCGCGCCCGCGCCCGTAGCCGAGGCAGGAGCCGTTGTTGAAGATGATGCTGCCGGCCTCTTGCAGAGATCCGTCCAGCAGAACGATCGGCCCGCCGACGGCACCGATGCTCTCGTCCTCTTCCAGCCGTGCGACGGCGCTTGGAATGGTACCGGGCAGCACCCGCGCGTCGTTGTTGAGCAGCAGGAAATGCTCGCCATGCGCTTCCTGAGCGGCACGGTTGACGCCCCGCAGGAAATGCAGGTTCTCGCCGTTGCGCAGGATGGTGACGCCATCGAGGCGATCGAGCAGCGCGCCGGTGTCATCGCTTGACCCGTTGTCGAGCAGGATGATCTCGATCGGCACCCCGGCATTGCGGTGCAGCGACTGCAGGCAATGAAAGGTCAGCTCTGCCTGATTGTAGAGGATCAGCGCGATGCTGACCTTGGGGGTATCGCCGGGCGCGTCGAAAACCAGACGCGCATCGCTGGCCAGGAAGCGGGCGAGGTCCTGCTTGCAATGGGCGCGGAAGTCGTCCTTGGCGGAGGCAAGCCGCGCGATGGGGTTGTCAAAGGGCTTGGGCCGCGGGCGGATCCCCGGCAGCATCAGCGCGGGCATCTGGTCCGACAGGGCCCATTCCAGATTGAAGCCTTTCTCGATGGCCAGCGGCATGTCCGCATCCGCCAGCTGATCGGGTGCGCCGGCATGGATCCAGCGCAGGCCAGCGGCTTCGCAGGAATAGAAGAACAGCCGCTCGACGGCGTGGACAAAGGGTGAGTCCTTCTGGCCGGCCTCCTCAGGGAAGTCCTCCAGCGTGATCCCGGCGTCCAGCAGGGGCCGCAGCGCGGCGGGGCGCGCCCAGAACATCGCCCCCGCGGGGAAGTCCAGCGGGCTGTCCGCCGTCAGAGTGATGCCCATGCGTTCGGCCAGGGCCCGGCAGCCCTCGTAATTGTTCGACCAGTCCATGTCCTTGCGGATCACGGCAGGGTTCGGCGGGGCCACCATGCCCAGTTCCGGCGCAACCGAGAAGGCATAGAGGACCGAGTTCACCGTGTGGCGAGAGCCCAGCAAGGACTTGAGCTGCTGATCGCGCCATCCATTCAGCTCATCTGTGGTGTGCTGCGAAGTCTGGGCGTGCAGGAACAGGACAAGGTCCTGAGAGTCGTAGATATCGGCGAACCCGACCAGTTTCGGGGCGATGTCGCGGCCCCGGTTGGGCATCACGCGCACCTCGGTCTCTTGCGCCGGGCCATTGCCGAAGGTCTTGCGCAGGGAGTTCGCCTTTTCCTCGGTGTCGGTCGAGATAAACAGCGAGAACGGCACCTGAAGCGCTTTCAGCGCATCGCGGAACTTTGCCGCCTGCTCAAGGGCATAGACATGCAGCACCACCGCGATCCGCATCTGGTGGCGCGGTGTGGTCATGGAGGCGGCGAAGGGCAGCAGAACCGTCGGCGCACCATAGGCGGAGTCGATCACGCCGCCCGAGACGCCTGCCTCGGTCGGGAGGCCTGTCAGGCCCGTGTCCGAGGCGCCGGGCGTCATGAACCGCTTTGGGTCGCGCTTGGCCGCCGAACGGGCGAACTTACGTGACGCAGCCGGCTTGGAATTTTCAAGCAGTTTCGACATTTTCAGCGCGCTGTAATAGCGGATGATGTCAGCCAGAGGCACCAGTGGGCTGCGCAGGAATTTGCTCGCCACCCGGCGCATGGTTTCGGTTTCACTGCGCGCGGCTGTCAGTTCGGCAGCGAACCTGCGGCGCAGAACCTCCTGTTCGCCCTGTGCTGCGGCCAGCTCAGACGCATGGATTGCAGCCGAGGTTTCGGCGTCCTGTTGTGCGGCCACCAGCTGCGCCGCATGAGTGTCGCAAAGGGCTTGGACTTGCGTCTTCATCGCTGCCAGTTCGGCGGCATGCGCTTCGGCGTTCTTCAGTGTCGCGGCGATTTCGGTGGCATGTGCCTGACGCAGCGCTTCGATTTCGCTCCGCGCTGTTTCAAGCTCGGTGACACGCGTGCTGTCGGTCTCGTCTTGCCGCCGCAGTCTTTGGTTCAGCGCGTGAAACGCCGGTCCGCACAGCTCGGTTGCCCAGTTCAGCCTTGCCGCACAGTCATCAAGTTTGGCGAGCGCGTCTGCCTGCATCGGATCGCCACTTAGCGACGTCACGGTGGTATACGTCGTTGCCAGAAATTGCGAGAGAGCATCGCCCCCCTGAGCAAGCAGCGCCTCGCCATCGGCGAAGTGACGCAATCCACTCTCAAGATGCCGGGATGCCGCCTGCAGAGACTGCGGAGCCGATGACAGGCCAACCCCCGCGCCCCATTCGGCCAGACGCCGGATCGTGGCACCCTCATCGGACATAAGGCCCTGATAGGTCAGGAAAATCCGGTTACACGAGCGCGACGCCTGTTCGGCATCCAGCGTGTGGCGCAACCACAGAAGCGACGAAAACGCGGCCGAAAAACCATCGCGGTCTTCCAGCGACTGAGCAACCTCGCAGGGGTTGCGTGTGATGTGAACGCAGCGGACATCAAAGCCTTCGGACTGCAGTACCCTCAGATAAAGCGGCACAAAGCGCGCGATACGCGGGTCCTTCAGGACGATCACAGGCGCATTGCCCAGTTCGGCCCGTATCGTCTGAGCGATCCGGGCCTCGTAAGCCGCGAGCCGATCCGGCTCAAGCGCGCTCTCGTCGAAGGCGGTCCAGTCATCCCAGCTGCTGCCCGCTTCGGCCAGCATGGCATCGTTGACGTCCATGAAGGCGGGGGACTCCCAGAACCCAGTCACATTCGTTTCATGGCTCGGCATCAGGCTGTCGGGCAAAGCCGCACCCAGAAGGCTCAGGACACGTGTGCAAGCGCTTGTTCCGGACCGGTGCATTCCAAGGACCAGGATGCAGTTAGGCTTGACACGCATATCAAAAATTCTTTCGCAATGAGACAAACGACGAGGCAATCACGTACCAGCAACCGGATCAAGAGGGGCTGGTGCAGTGTTGCGAGATGACCCAGACCAGAGAAGAAGCTTATCCCTTTTCCTCTTTCTACACAGGCACCTACAATTCCCAGACTAGATCGCGACCTATCCCGCGCTCGCGATGTTACGTCAAGTCCCGTTGCTCTCCTTCGGCGTGCTTGCGCTCTTCCTGTGCCGGGCTTTGCGTCGCCCCAAGCCCGGCACCGCTTTGGCGGCCTGACAAAGGGCTTTGCGGAGCGGGTGGAGGTCGCCAGAGTTTTGAGCAAACCACGCGGGCAGACGATCAACCGTCCTGGAAAGCCCGAAGAGGATGAACGGAAAATCCCGCGCCGGCTGCACGACCGTGACGCCAAGGCGGGCCATGCGAAGCGGCGTCTTCCCCGACCGGGTCTGTGCGCTGCCGTTCTGGTTTCGGCGTCTCCGCGTGCCCATGCAGCCAAGGGCACCACATGGGCCGCGACGGGGCTGCGCGGAGCCATACAACGAAGGGCCTCAGGGCATGCGTGTGTTATGACGACTGAGGGACTCGGAGGGGCAGCTTTTGGACGTCTCCAGAGGTGTTCGGCGTTCAATGTGGGTACGCGCAAACGGCATGTGAGATTACTTTAAGTTGGGACTATTTCGTGAGATCCGCGCGTGAACCCAGGAAAGGGTTTTGGCCAAATCGGAACGTCGGTATCCCGTCGGTATTTGAACGGTATCTGAACGGTGCGGATTTTGGGGCTGGGATTGGGTTAACGGGGGAGGCAAGCGTAGACTCGCGGGCTAACACCCATCCGACAAATTTCTCGCTAAAATCGGACCAATTCAAAGATCAAAACCTGGATAAACACTTTCGACGAAGGGTCAGTAATGCTGTCGAAATTTCGACCGCCACTCCTCAACAAAGTCGCTACAGGTCTTATTTTGAACGATGGCCTCCGAGAGGCGGTACTTGCCACCTGCACCTACACCTGAGCGATAGTTGCCACCCAAAAACTCAACGATTTCGTCTTGCTTGGGATTCCTAACCATGTAGCAAGTCGAGAAAACACTTTTGATTGATTGTGAAAAATCAGCGCGCGCCAAAATCTTGTTATTCAGATCGAGAAATCCATACCCAAGAAACACCAAAAGATTAGCATGACTTAGAGCTTCTCCAATGCTTTGAGCGACATTATCCTCAGACACCCCTTCAGTAAAAGTTCGAATGCCTTTTGATGCAGCTAACAAATGATTAGAGTTAAGCTGATGCCCGCCTCCAAACTTTATTTTGAGGTCGTGGAGGGAAGAAATTTCACCAAGGTGGCCGTACGGATGCAGAACGTGAATGCTGTCAAATAATTGATCCTCTTTATACTGTGCATCTGGGTACAACAACTTTGCGGCAAAGCAAATAAACATTAAAATACAACGATCATAGTTAAACGATATAAATAAAATTCTGTTTAATCGTTCGCAAAATTCTGAAAACCCCCTTAGAACAGTTAAATCTTCGAAGATTTTCCCCAAGTATGTCGAAGCTGGATGCAATCCATCAGCCTTCTTGCTGAATTGTGGCACAGATTCTTTCTGCCAATTGTCTTTTTGTACATACAGAGTGGAAGAACGCTCACTACCGAGTATTACGAAAGCAATTGTTAACTTCCCTATATTCACCAAGAGCTCATTATCCCGATGAAGATGTAGAAAGTTATCAATTGACGGCGAAAACACCAAGCCATCTCTAATTACTCGGCACTGCTCTCGCGCTAACTTTTCATCAGCTTGAGTATGGCGTCCAAGTGAAGAGAATATCGCGTCAGAAAGTTGATCGACCAAACCTTGACGATTCAAAAGATCATCTAGTGTAGAAATAATCAGATCTTTAAGATCTCCCCCTGTCGGAAGACCAAACTCATAACTAGCCCCTGCGCCGATTACAAAAACGCAATCAAATTCATTTGAATGCGCTTCATTCACGAATCCATCTTCAGCGCATTAATAAACGCTTCCTGAGGAATATCCACTTTCCCGAACTGGCGCATCTTCTTCTTGCCCGCCTTCTGCTTGTCCAGCAGCTTGCGTTTCCGGGTGGCGTCGCCGCCGTAGCATTTCGCCGTCACGTCCTTGCGCATGGCCGAGAGGGTCTCGCGCGCGATGACCTTGCCGCCGATGGCCGCCTGAATCGGGATCTTGAACATGTGGCGCGGGATCAGCTCTTTCAGCTTTTCGACCATGCCACGGCCGCGCATCTCGGCCCGGTCACGATGCACCATCATCGACAGGGCGTCGACGGGCTCATCGTTGACCAGGATCGACATCTTGACCAGAGCATCCTCGCGGTAGCCCATGAGGTGGTAGTCAAAGCTGGCGTAGCCCTTGGTGACCGATTTCAGACGGTCGTAAAAGTCAAAGACCACCTCGTTCAGGGGCAGGTCATAGACGACCATGGCGCGGGTGCCGGCATAGGTCAGATCCATCTGGATGCCGCGACGGTCCTGGCAAAGCTTGAGCACATCGCCGAGGTATTCGTCGGGCACGAGGATGGTCGCCTTGATGCGCGGCTCCTCGATGTGATCGACCAGGGTCAGGTCGGGCATGTCGGCGGGGTTGTGCAGCTCGGTCATCGAGCCGTCGCGCATGTAGACGTGGTAGATCACCGAAGGCGCGGTGGTGATCAGGTCGATGTCATACTCGCGCTCCAGCCGGTCGCGGATCACCTCAAGGTGCAAGAGCCCGAGGAAGCCACAGCGGAAGCCAAACCCGAGCGCCGCCGATGTCTCCATCTCGTAGCTGAAGGAGGCGTCGTTGAGGGCGAGCTTTTCGATGGCGTCGCGCAGGTCTTCGAATTCGGCGGCGTCAACGGGGAAGAGGCCACAGAAAACCACGGGCTGCGAGGGTTTGAAGCCCGGCAGCGCCTTGTCGACGCCCTTCTTCTCGTGGGTGATGGTGTCGCCGACGCGGGTGTCGCGGACCTGCTTGATCTGCGCGGTGATGAAGCCGATCTCGCCCGGCCCCAGCTCCTTGACGTCCTGCATGGCGGGGCGGAACACGCCGATGCGGTCGACAACGTGGATCGAGCCGTTCTGCATCATCTTGACGCGGTCGCCCTTTTTCAGCAGCCCGTCCATGATGCGCACCAGCACGACAACGCCGAGATAGGCGTCATACCAGCTGTCGACCAGCATCGCGGTCAGCGGCTTGGTGACGTCGCCCTTGGGGGCGGGCAGACGGGTGACGATAGCCTCAAGCGTCTCATGGATGCCGATGCCGGATTTGGCCGACACCTGCAGCGCGTTGGAGGCATCGATGCCGATGACATCCTCGATCTGCTCGGCAACGCGCGCGCAATCGGCGGCGGGCAGGTCGATCTTGTTCAGGACCGGCACGATCTCGTGGTTGGCATCGATTGCCTGATAGACGTTGGCGAGGGTCTGCGCCTCGACGCCTTGCGTCGAATCGACCACCAGAAGAGAGCCTTCAACCGCGCGCATGGAGCGGGAGACCTCATAGGCAAAGTCGACGTGACCGGGGGTGTCGATCAGGTTGAGAATATAGGTCTCGCCATCATCGGCCTTGTATTCGATGCGAACGGTGTTGGCCTTGATGGTGATGCCGCGTTCGCGTTCGATATCCATGGCATCCAGAAGCTGCGCTTTCATATCGCGCGCAGCCACGGTGTTGGTGGATTGAATCAGCCGGTCGGCCAGGGTGGATTTCCCGTGGTCGATATGGGCGACGATGGAGAAGTTGCGGATGTGCGAAAGCTCGGTCATGGTCGCCAGCATATGCTAGGGAAACAGGGCTTTGGCAAGCTCTGTTGCGCATCGCCCCCGCGCAACCCGAATTCCCCGCCCCCCGACCCAAACCCGCCACACCGTCCGCCCGGCCAAGGGTCCACCCAGCCCCCGGGTCACCGCGCCCCCTCCCTGTCATCTTGCCCCAAATACTTCGGGGGAATTGGGCCCGGCACGGGGCCCAAGGGGGCAGCGCCCCCCCTTCCCTGACAGCTTCGTGAAGTGACCCCTCTCCCAGTTGCGCTACCTTCACGCGCAACAACCATGGGAGAGACGACAATGATCCAGCGCAGAACCTTTCTGACCAGCGCCGCCGCTGCTGGGGCCGCCACGACCCTCTTGCGCCCCTTTGCAGCCATGGCGCAGAACCTCACCGGCGATATCTACAAGACCGACGCGGGCGACACTGTCTCGGTCCACCCGGTGCAGCACGCCAGCTTCGTCATGGTCACCCCGGCCGGTGCGATCTATGTCGACCCCGTCGGCGGCGCCGAGGCCTATGCCGCCCTGCCGCCCGCCGATTTCATCCTGATCACCCACCACCATGGCGACCACTTCGACCCCGAGACCCTCGCCGGGCTGGTCACGCGGGCGGGCGCTCCGGTGCCGATGATCACCAACCCCACCGTCGGCGAACAGCTCCCCCAGGAGATGCAGGCGACCAACACCGTGATGGCGAACGGCGACAGCGGCACGCTGATGGACATGCCGATCGAAGCGATCCCGGCCTATAACATGACACCTGAGCGGCTCGAATATCACCCGCAGGGCCGCGACAACGGCTATATCCTGGAGGTCGGCGGGCTGCGCATCTACATCGCCGGCGACACCGAGAACACGCCCGAGATGAAGGCGCTCAGCGATATCGACATCGCCTTCGTGCCCTTCAACCTGCCCTATACGATGACAGAGGAGCAGGCCGCCGATGGCGTCGCCGCCTTTGCGCCCAAGGTGGTCTACCCCTACCACTACCGCGACAGCGATCCGCAGAAGTTTGCCAGCCTCCTTGCCGAAAGCGGCGCTGAGACTGAGGTCGTGATGGGCCCTTGGTACACGAGCTGACATGACAGACCGGCTGACCTGAACACACGCCCGTGGCCGCCCGGCTGCGGGCGTTTTGCGTTGGCGCGGCGCTAGGGGCTTTGGTGCAACACCGGCTCAAATCGCGCGCCGGAGCGGCGCGGCATCGGCAAGGCCACGTCGGGACGCCTGCCCCGACGCTGCGCCTGCGCCAGACGCAGGGCGAGCTTTCGCGCCTCGGCGACGCGCAGCAGGCGGGCGGCGGGCGGGCCATAGGCTTGCGCCACATCGCCCCCGGCCAGCCCCGGCAGGACGCGCCACAGGGCATCACGCAGCGCAGGCGTCAGGACCTTCATGCCCTCGGCCCCTGGATAGAAACTCTCGACCGGGGCGCCTTCGGCCAGCAGCACGGCATGGCACTCCAGCAGCACGGAGACATAGATCACCGCGCGGCGCCCCTGCAACACCCGCACACCGGGCAGCGCCAGCAGGCCGCGCGCCGGGGCCAGCACCTGATCCGTGTCAAACAGGGCCCGCACCTCCGGTCCCTGCAGCAGCACCCTGTGCTGCGGCGACAGCACCAGATCGCGCGCCGGACGGCCCGGGCCCAGACAGCCCTTCGGCAGCAGGACCGGCTTCTGCAGGGCGCTCTCGGCGCGGGTCAGATCGATGCGCCCGTGCCCGACCCAGAGCACGCGGCGCGCCTGCCCGTCGGCACAGGACAGCCAATCGCCCGGAGACACATCCTCGACCGCGATATCGGCGCCGGTGGCGCGGCGGATCAGGCTGCCGCTGGCGATACAGACAAAGGCGGGCACATCGTCCCAGTCGAACTCTCCGTCATTGTCGCCGATGCCGGTGTCCCCGGCCTCGTCCGCGTGCCGCAGCACAACCGTTTCCGGGCCGACCGGCACCCCGGCGAGGTTGATGAAAAACTTGCGCGACAGAAACAGCATATGCGCGTCGCCGCCCGCGAGCCCCTGTTCGGCGTCCGGATTGACGCCAGCGCGCGGCATCACCACCGCGCCGCTGGAATCGAAGATCGTGACGAACTGCCCGTTCTGAAACTGCGTCGCGCCGGGGTTCACCTGTTCGATGAAGACGGTGAACGTCTGCGACGCGCTGCCGATCGCCGTGACGCCCTGCACCTCGACCGCGCGGTCCGCACCGTTCCCGTCGCCCCTGAACATCGTGTAGGTGGCAATCTGATTGCCCCGCAGCGTGAGTGTGATCGTTGCCATGACATCTACCGGAAACTGAAGGGCGGAGCAGCTGAGCCGGGATCGTTGCGCCACCACAGTTAACACCGCCTGAACGGGCGCAAAAAATGCGTTTTGAGCAGCGTGCGGACGGGCGTTTCCCGGTGAGATGCGCCCTGCTTCGGCGGCGCTGTGGGTATCGGCAGTTTTTTGCTCACGCTTGCAGGAATATGGCAGCATTAACCCAAATCCCGTCCAAATTCTGTCATAAATCCTGCGTGGACGGGAATCGTCAGCCGCGTCAGACAGGCAAAACCTGCACAGCGGCACGGGACAGAAGGCAACGACAATGATCAGATCACTTCCGATTGCGGCACTGGCCGTTTGCGCGATGTTTACAGGCAGCGCGCTCAGCGCAGGCCCCATCAGCCAGGCCTGCCTCGGGACCGGCAGCAAGAGCAGCCAGCGGCTCTGCGTCTGCATCCAGCAGGTCGCCGACATGACGCTGAACAAGAGCGACCAGCGCCTTGCCGCCAAGATCATCAAGGAACCGCAGAAGGCGCAGGACGTGAAGATGTCCAAGACCGCCAAGGACAACGCCTTCTGGGACAAATACAGCAGCTTCGGTCAGGCTGCACAGGCCATGTGCTCCTGATCTAGTCGCGCGCGCTCTGCCCCAGATCGGCCAGCAGCGCGCGGGTGCAGGCCTCGATCAGGTCCAGCGTGGCGTCGAAATCGCGCATGTACCAGGGATCGGGCACGTCGAGCGTGCCGAAATGCGCGCTCTCGGGGCCAAGGTAGTCGGTGAACAGGCGCAGCGGGGTGGCATTGCCCTCAGGGCGCTGCGCCTCGATATCCGCCAGATTGCTGCGATCCATCGCAAGAATCAGCGAGAATTTTGTAAAATCAGCGCGGCGGAACTGCCGTGCCCAGAGGTCCGACAGATCGTAGCCGCGCGCCAGTGCTGCGGCCTGCATCGGGGCATAGGGCGCCTCGCCCGCGTGCCAGCCGCCGGTCCCGGCGCTGTCGGGCACCAGATCCGGTGCCATTTTTCGCGCCACCCCCTCGGCTGAGGGCGAGCGGCAGATATTCCCGAGACAGACAAACAGGATGGACGTGGTCATTGCGGCCCCGATCGTGCAGGTTCGGGGCCGAGTCTACCCCCCGCGCAGGCCGAGGAAAAGGTCCGCGCCAGACAGCAGTCGCCACAACAGGAGAACCGGCCATGGAAAAGATCGTCATCCTGACAGGGGCAGGCATTTCCGCCGAAAGCGGCCTCGGCACCTTTCGCGATGCCGGAGGGCTATGGGAACAGCACCGCATCGAAGACGTCGCCTCGCCCGAAGGATTCGCCCGTGACCCGGCGCTGGTGCAGCGCTTCTACAACGCCCGCCGCGCCGCGGCGGCCGAGGCCACGCCGAACCCCGCCCATATCGCACTGGCGCGCCTGCAGGCAGAGTATCCCGGAAGCGTCACCCTGATCACCCAGAATGTCGACGGGCTGCACGAGGCTGCGGGCTCGACCGGCGTGCTGCATATGCATGGGGCGCTGAGCGGAGCGCTGTGCCCGGCCTGTGGTCATCGCTGGGAGGCACCGGCGGAAATGGCCGTGGCGCACCCCTGCCCGGCCTGCGGCACCAAGAGGGCGCGCCCCGATATCGTCTGGTTCGGAGAGATGCCCTATCACATGGACGAGATCCTGACGCAGCTGGAGGCGTGCAGCTATTTCGTCGCCATCGGCACCTCGGGGCAGGTCTATCCGGCGGCGGGATTCGTGCGGCAGGCCGACGCGGCGGGTGCGCATACGCTGGAGCTCAATCTGGAAGCTTCGGCCGGGCGCAGTGCCTTTGCCGAGGCCCGGCAGGGTCGCGCCAGCGATCTGGTGCCGCTTTGGGTGGCGGAGATGCTGGCCGAGGTCGGCTGAGCCGCCCTCAGTCGGCGATCTTCATCGCGCACATCTGCGTATTGTGCTGATGCATCGCCTCATGGGACGTGGCGGTGTCATCCATACCGCTGTGATCATGGTTCACATGGCCGGAAATCACCACGGCTCCGGGCACATGCGTCATGTCGACGGGCACGTCGATGGTGATATCGCCGGCCTTTTCAAAGCTGAGCGTCAGGGGAAAGTGGCTGCCTTGGGTCATTTCCGCTGTCAGCCCCATGAACATCAGATGATCCCCGCCACGCTCCAGCCGGGCGGCGCAGCCGACATCGATGTCGAGGCCATCGGTGACGGCGATCATCCGCATCATGCCATCGGCGTCTTCGATATTCCGGTGCAGCACGGCCTTGGCGGCGATGGGGCTACGGGCGCTGATCAGGTGATCCGTCTGCGGGCCGGTGTTGCGCAGCGTCATGTAAACCGTCCCCGAGGTGGCGGCCGGGCTGGCGGCGCGGGCATAGGCATCCTCGATCAGGATATCCGCCTGCGCGACGGCGGGGAAAAGGCCAAGGAGAAGGATGAGCACTTGGGATCTGAACAACGGTACCTCCTGCGAAACGACATCAGGCCGGGGCTCGGATAAAATGCCGGGATGCGTGCGGCCAGACGCATCCTGCAGAGCGGTCCCGTCGCCCGATTCGCCAGACAGGGGCCCGCGTGGCAGACCGTGGCACGATATGCAGGCCAACACCGATCAAATTCGAACAGTCCGCGAAGACGGGCTGCGGGGCGTTTTGTAGCGGTCTGCCGGGGTCAGGGGCGGCGGAGAGGGCGCCGCAGCGTGCGGACCTGCCTCAGCGGATCAGGCCCCTAAAAACGCAAGAGCCCCGCCAAAGAGGGGCGGGGCTGCATAGCTGAAACGTCGCGAAGAATCAGGCCTGAACGGCTTGGAGTTTCGCGATTTCTTTTTTAACTTTCAGAGCGTTGTCCGAAAGCTCAATGTCTTTCGCCTTGGCCAGGAACTTGTCCAGGCCACCGCGGTGATCGACCGAGCGCAGGGCGCTTGCGGAGATCTTGAGCTTGATGGTGCGGCCAAGTGCTTCCGAACGCAGAGAAACGTCGTTCAGGTTCGGCAGAAAACGGCGGCGGGTTTTGTTGTTGGCATGGCTGACATTGTTGCCACTCATTGGGCCTTTACCGGTCAGTTCGCAGCGGCGCGACATGGTATATCCTCGTCTGATCAGAAGGGCGGGTCGCGCCCCGTTCAATAGAAACAGGCACCGCGTGCTACGGCGCCCTGAAACTCGTTGCGCGTCTTTAGGCCCGGTTGGCGGTGAGGTCAAGCCTTAAGCCAGACTCTGCTCGGGCAAGAGTGGTGGTTTCCTCATAACCTGAGCGAATCCATACCGTGCCTTCGCGCGGATCCACTACGTCCCTTTGCGCTTTACGCGCAATGTCGGATCCGCTTCGCGCGGATCCTCGGGCCAAGGGTGCCGGGGGTAGCGCCCGCGCATGTCCTTCCTCACGTCCGGATAGGAGGAGGTCCAGAAGCCGGGGATGTCCTGCGTCACCTGCACCGGGCGCCCCGCAGGCGACAGCAGCGTGACGACAAGGGGCCGCCCGGCGACCTGTGGGTGGCGGATCTGGCCGAACATCTCTTGCAGGCGCAGGGCGATGGCGGGGGCCTCTCCGCCGTAGTCGATGGCGATTCGACGGCCCAGAGGGGTCAGGAAATGGCCCGGAGCCTCGGTATCCACGAGTTGCTGCTGGTTCCAGTCGAGGCGGGCGCGCAGGGCGGGCAGCAGGTCAAACCCCTTCCAGTCGCCCGCCGAGCGGACGCCGGAGAGATGCGGCAGCAGCCAGTCCTCGATCCCTTCCATAAGAGAGGTGTCGGAGAAATCAGGCAGCGGGTGCTGCGCGCCGACCAGCCTGACACGCGACAGGAACAGCCGCGAGGGGCCGTTGGGTTGCAACCCGAGCTCGCGCACACCGTCGAGCATGGCGTGGGCGATGTCCTCCGCCGGGGCGTCCTTCCAGGCGATGTCGCTGAGGGGAATCGCGCCGAGGCGTTCCTGCTGGCGGGCGATGACGCGACGCTCGCGCCGGGACCATTCGCACAGGCGCACCGGGCGGATCTGGTCAGAGAAGAGGGCGCGAATCTCGCCCTCGCTGATCTGGGCGGCCTGACGGATGCGCGCCTCTCTGGGATCGCCATCGAGGTCGGTGGCCACGATCAGGCGCGCACCCGCCAGCGGGTCTTCCGCCGCCAGCACGGCCCCCTTGCCGCCCGAGAGCAGATAGCGCGGCGCATCGCCGGGGCGGCGCAGGCCGATACGGTCGGGGTAGGCAAGCGCGGCCATCTCTGCCGCGCCGAGGCGCTGACCGATCTGGCCAAGGGGCGGCACATCGCGGGCAAGGCGCTTGGCCTCAGTGCGGATGCGGTTGATGGCACCCGCATCGGCGCGCTCCTCCCGCTCGCCCGCAAGGGCCCGCAGGCGCAGGCCAAGGTCGACAGGCGCGCCGCGCGACATCGGATCGCGGTCTGCCAGCAGGGCGGCGAGCGGCGCGGCCTCTTTCCCAGCCACAGCCAGCATATGCGCCAGACGCGGGTGCAGCGGCAGCCCGGCAAGGCGACGGCCATGTGTGGTGATGCTGCCGGTTGCATCCAGCGCGCCGAGCATCTGCAACAGCGCGCGCGCCTCGCCCAGCGCCCCCTCGGGCGGCGGCGTCAGGAAGGCCAGCGCATCGGGGGCCGCGCCCCAGAGCGCCAGCTCCAGCATCAGCCCGGCGAGGTCAGCGGCCTCGATCTCGGCCGGGGGATAGGCGGCAAGGGCGCCCTCCTCTCCCTTCGTCCAGGCGCGGTAGCAGGTGCCCGGCGCGACGCGGCCCGCGCGCCCGGCGCGCTGCGCGGCCTCGGCCCGGCTGACTTTTTCGGTGACCAGCCGCGACATGCCAGAGCCGGGATCAAAGCGCGCCCGCCGGGACTGGCCGGCATCGACCACGGCACGCACCGCCGGAATTGTCAGCGAGGTTTCCGCGATCGACGTCGCCAGCACCACGTTGCGCCCCCTTTCAGGTGGACGCAGGGCGGCCTGCTGATCGGCAAACTTCATCGCGCCATAGAGCGGGCGGATGGTGCAATCGGGCGGCAGCTGGCCAGTTAGCGCGCGCTCGACCCGCGAAATCTCGCCCGCGCCCGGCAGGAAGACCAGCACGCCGCCGTCGGTGTCACGCGCCGCACGGGCGACAAGGGCGGCAATGGCGCCCCAGAGCGCGGGGCCCTTCGGCAGGGGCGCCTCGGCATGGATCAGGTCGACCGGAAAGGCCCGCCCCTCCGAGGTGATGACCGGCACATCGCCCATGAGCTCCGCCACAGGCCCCGCGTCCAGCGTCGCCGACATTGCCAGCAGCACGAGGTCTTCGCGCAGCGCGCCCGCGATCTCAAGACACAGCGCCAGCCCGAGGTCGGCGTTCAGCGAGCGTTCGTGAAATTCGTCGAAGATCACCGCGCCGATGCCGGTCAGCTCCGGGTCGGACTGGATCATCCGGGTCAGGATGCCCTCGGTCACGACTTCGATCCGGGTGGTTTTGCTGACCTTGCTTTCGCCGCGCACCCGGTAGCCGACGGTCTGGCCGGTCGCCTCGCCCAGCGTCTCGGCCATCCGCTCGGCCGCGGCACGCGCAGCAAGGCGGCGGGGTTCAAGCATGAGGATGCGTCCCTGCCCGCCGATCCCGGCGTCCAGCATCGCGAGCGGCACACGGGTCGTCTTGCCCGCGCCGGGTGGGGCCTGCAGCACGGCGCGACCGCGCGCTGTGAGGGCGGCGATCAGCGCAGGCAGGGCATCATCGATGGGCAAACGTGTCATGGCGCGCTTATCCCCGATCCGGAGGGGCGCGTCCATTGGCAGCGTCAGGCGGCGCCGAGGGGTTTGTCGAGCTGGAAGGCGGTGTTCACATGGTCGCGGAAAGTGCGCACATGGGTGGTGAAGGCCTCCTCGGTTTCGAGGTTCGCGAGGTCTGCCTCAACGAACATGACCTGCCACCTGCCGTCGGCGCTGGTCTTTGGGGTGAGACCGATGTTCTCAGGATGCCGCGCATTCCAGAAGTCGTTGATGCAATTCACCGTCCGGTCGTCCGCAAGCCACTGGAACGCCATCATTCGGAAGCACGTGGTGGCCTCCTCGGCCGGGGCGAGCCGATCAGGGTCTGGCGAAACCCTGGGATGGGCCTGGCGTGCCTCCCAGAAAGCGGTGTCCGACATGTAGACGCAGAAGACGAGGCATTCGCCCGTCTTGATATCCCATATACGTTTACCCTCTAAGTTCAGGAGGACAGAACAGCAATTCATCGGCAAAAGATCCCAGACCCAGTTCCACATGGGATTCTTATTGCGCGGTGGTGGCATCCCGTGATCCGTTGCCATCCAATCAGCAAACTCCAACGGCTCGAATTCACGCCCCGCGATCTTCATCATCGCCTGCACGCGCTGCTGATAGGCGGCAACGACGCGGTAGGCTTTGCGCACATTGGCCAGTGAGTGCCCCCAGTCGAGATCGCTCATGTCCAGGCTCCAAAGCTTGTGACGGCGCGGGCATCGACCTCGGCCATGTGTTTCAGGGTGTCTTCGAATTTGACATGCAGGTATCCGAACAGCGTCAGCGCCTCCTGCATGTCCTTCAGGATGCGCGCCTCCGCCGGGGCAGATGTATCAAGCGCCTGCGCCACGCCACGCGCCATATCCTCCCAGCCTGCAATCGCGAAGAGCGTGTCCGGGCGCTGTTTCAGGCCCGCGCCCCGATAGGCTGTTGGGTCCGGCACGTGTCCACCGATGGCAAGGTAGCCAACCAGATCGGGCGAGGCATCCTCATGCCTGAGGTCGTTGTAACAGCGCAACTGATTGCACCACTGCTCCTGCAACTGCGGAGCGCCGCCGCGCTTGGCCTCGACAATCAGGTGGATCACCTGCTGCGGATCGCCCACCCGCAAGGTCAGAAAGACGTCCGGTTCCTTGCGCCATGCCTCGGGCAAGGGATCCTCCCACAGAGGCCAGAACGCGATCTCGGTGATTTCCGCCATGCGCCAGCCGAACAGCTTGGCACCGTCGCCGCCCGCGTCCCGCCGCGTCGCCTCGGCCAGAATCGACATGGCCGTGGGGCCGGAGAGATAGGAGAGCCGCTCGAACAGCGTCGCGGTGATGAAATCCTCACTGTCGCGAAACGTCTCGCGCCAGGGCGTGCGCGCCTCGGCCTCGCCGTGGCGGCCGGACTTGGCGTGCAGAATGGCGTTCAGCATGTCATCAACCTTCCTCGAATGCGCGGACCAGACCACCCCAGCGACCACAGGTCAATCCACGCCCCACACCTCTGGACGCGCCCGCCGCGCGCGCGCTACACCCAAACGCAGACAGCAGGGGGGAGAGGCCGGATGGACATCGAGACGATCGCCGAGAAGGTTCTGAACGGTGACCGCCGCGCGCTGAGCCGCGCCATCACCCTGGTGGAGAGCAGCCGCGCCGATCACCGGGAGGCCTCGGCCGGCCTGATCCAGCGGCTGGCGCAATCGGGGCGGCAGGCGCTGCGCATCGGCCTGTCGGGCACGCCGGGGGTGGGCAAATCGACCTTCATCGAGAGCTTCGGGATGATGCTGACGCAAGCGGAGCTGCGCGTTGCAGTGCTGGCCGTCGACCCAAGCTCGGCGCGCTCAGGCGGCTCGATCCTCGGCGACAAGACCCGGATGGACCAGCTGGCGCGCGCGCCCGGCGCCTTCATCCGCCCCTCGCCCAGCCAGACGCATCTGGGCGGCATCGCCCGCCGCTCCCGCGAAGCGGTGGCTGTCTGCGAGGCGGCAGGCTTCGACGTGGTACTGATCGAGACGGTGGGCGTCGGGCAATCCGAAACCGTGGTGGCCGAGATCAGCGACCTGTTTATCCTGCTGCTCGCCCCGGCCGGCGGAGATGAGCTGCAGGGCGTCAAACGCGGCATCATGGAGATGGCCGACATGATCCTGATCAACAAGGCTGACGGAGAGCTGAAACCCGCCGCGAGCCGCACCTGCGCCGACTATGCCGGAGCTTTGCGCCTGCTGCGCAAACGCCCACAGGACCCCGAAGGCTTTCCCAAGGCGCTGATGGTCTCCGCCATTGAACAGGCAGGACTTGAGACCGCCTGGACCGAGATGAAGTCGCTGGAGGGCTGGCGCCGCGAGGCCGGACACCTGCAGGCGCGCCGCGCTGCCCAGGCGCGATACTGGTTCCGCGAAGACGTAAAACGGGGCCTTCTGGCACAGCTGGAAACGCCTGCGGCCCGCACCCACATGACAGAGCTGGGCGAGGCCGTGGCACGGGGTGAGATAACACCGGCCCTCGCCGCTGAAGAGATGCTGTCCGCCCTGCGGCAAGGGTAGGATGGGGGCGCTGCCCCCGTCAGGCTGCGCCTGCCACCCCCGGGATATTTCCAACAGGGAAACAGGTGGGAGGCGCTCTTCATCATCTTGCCTTAAATACTTCCGCCGGAGGCGAGCAAGGCTACCACGGGCGCGGGGGGCGATCTGATATTGGATCTATGCAAAAGCCGGGGATCAGCGTATGCGGTGGCGCATGATCGCTCAAACGCCCCTCGCCCTTCGACGCCGACGCGCGTAACAGTCGCCCCTTTGCCGGGGCGTTCTCTGGTCGATCCTGCGCCCAAATTGTCGCGGCGCGATACTCCCACATCCTGAAAACTTGACTTGGCCCGGGGGCGCGTGCTCTTTCAGGGCCTCCGTACTCCAGAGGAACGTCTGATGATCCCTGCTGTCCTGCCGACCTATTCCCGCGCGCCGCTTCACTTTGTCAAAGGTGAAGGCACCTGGCTGATCGAGGAGGACGGGCGCCGTTTTCTTGATCTTGGCGCGGGTATTGCCGTCAACGTGATGGGGCATGCGCATCCGGCGCTGGTCGCCGCGCTGACGACCCAAGCGAACAAGGTCTGGCATCTGTCCAACCTCTACGAGATCCCGCAGCAGGAAGAGCTGGCGCGGCGGCTGGTGGACGCAAGCTTTGCCGACACCTGTTTCTTTACCAACTCCGGCACCGAGGCCTGTGAGCTGGCCATCAAGATGGCCCGCAAATACTGGTACGAGAAGGGCCAGCCCGAGCGGGTCGAGATCCTGACCTTTGATGGTGCGTTTCATGGCCGCTCCTCCGCCGCGATTGCAGCCTCGCCAACCGAGAAGATGGTCAAGGGCTTTGGCCCTCTGCTGCCCGGTTTCAAGGTGATGAAATGGGGCGACTGGGAGGCTCTGAAGGGCGCCCTGAGCGAGACGACCGCCGCGATCCTGATCGAGCCGGTGCAGGGCGAGGGCGGCATTCGCCCGATCCCCGATGCGGATCTGAAAGCTCTGCGGGCGATGTGCGACGAGACCGGCACCCTGCTGATTCTGGACGAGGTGCAATGCGGGATCGCGCGCACCGGCCGCCTGTTTGCCCATGAGTGGGCGGGCGTCACCCCCGATATCATGATGGTGGCCAAGGGCATCGGCGGCGGCTTTCCGCTGGGCGCTGTGCTGGCGACAGAAGAGGCCGCGTCCGGCATGGTCGTCGGCACCCATGGGTCGACCTATGGCGGCAACCCGCTGGGCTGCGCCATTGGCATCGAAGTCATCAAGCATGTCTCCGACCCCGATTTCCTGGCCGAAGTGAACCGCAAATCCAGCCTGCTGCGGCAGAAGCTGGAGGGGCTTGTCGCCTCGCACCCCGACGTCTTCGAGAGCGTGCGCGGTCTTGGCCTGATGATCGGGCTGAAGTGCAAGGCCTCCAACGCCGACATCGTCAAGGCGGGCTATGCCAACGAGGTGATCACCGTCCCGGCTGCCGACAACGTGTTGCGTCTGCTGCCGCCGCTGACCATCACCGATGACGAGATTGCCGAGGCCATCACCCGCCTCGACGCTGCTGCAACGAATGTGGAGCAGGGCTTGGCCAAGTAAGGCCGGACTGCACCGAATTCAGAACCTTCCGGGGGTGTGGGCCGCCCTGCCCCCGGCGACAACAAGAGTTTCCCGATGAACCATTTCCTAGACCTGCACACCACCGACGCCGGAGAGCTGCGCCAGATCATCGACCATGCCCGCGCCATAAAGACCGCCCGTGAGGGTCGCCCGCGCGGCATGCCCGATGACGAACAGGCGCTGGCCGGGCGCATGGTGGCGCTGATCTTTGAAAAGCCCTCGACCCGGACACGCGTTTCGTTCGACGTGGGCGTGCGCCAGATGGGCGGGCAAACGATGGTGCTGTCGGGTCAGGACATGCAGCTGGGGCATGGCGAGACGATTGCCGACACCGCCCGCGTGCTCAGCCGTTATGTCGACATGATCATGATCCGCACCTTTGACGAGGCCGTGCTGCACGAGATGGCCGATGCCGCCAGCGTGCCGGTGATCAACGGGCTGACCGATTCCAGCCATCCCTGCCAGATCATGGCGGACGTGATGACATTTGAGGAACACCGTGGCCCGATCAAGGGCAAGAAGGTGGTCTGGACCGGCGACGGCAACAACGTCTGCGCCAGCTTCCTGCATGCCGCCGGGCAGTTCGGCTTTGATCTGACCTTTGCCGGCCCGATGCAGCTGGACCCCGATCCCAGAGCCGTCGCCTTTGCGCGCGAGCAGGGCTCGACCGTGATCATTGAACGCGACGTGATGCGCGCGGTCGAGGGCGCAGATCTGATCGTCGCCGACACATGGGTGTCGATGCATGATGCGCAATCGGCCCGCGAACGCCGCCACAACATGCTGCGCTCCTATCAGGTGAACGAAGCGGTGATGGCGGCAGCGGCCGATGATGCGCTGTTCATGCACTGCCTGCCCGCACACCGGGGCGAGGAAGTGACCTCTACCGTCATGGACGGGCCGCAGTCGGTGATCTTTGACGAGGCCGAAAACCGCCTGCACGCCCAGAAGGCCGTGATGCGCTGGTGCCTTGGCCTCTAGCATGGGCCTTGCGCCCCTGTGATCCGCCTGTAACAGGCTCTGGTTCCCCGCTGAGCCCGCGAATCGTCGCCACGCGACCTTGTATCTCGGGCGATGGTGTTTAAAATAGGGGACTGATCAACGGACCGGGGCGGCACATGGGTGCCGCCCTGTCACCTTCGACCGCAGGAAGCGGCCGCCGAGAACCCTGGAGGACCTGCATGTCCTGGACCGACGAACGCGTAGAGCTTCTGAAAAAGATGTGGAGCGAGGGCCAATCCGCCAGCCAGATCGCCAAGGAGCTGGGCGGCGTGACCCGGAACGCAGTGATCGGCAAGGTCCACCGTCTGGGCCTGTCGAACCGCTCCGGTGGCGGTGCGCCGCAGCAGGCAACCCCTGCCGCAGCAGCCCCCGCCGCGCCCCCCAAGCCCGAGGCCCCGAAGGCCAAACCCTCAGCGCCCGTGACGCCTGCCGCCGCCACGCCGAAACGCGAGGCTCCGGCCGAGGCGCGCCCTGCGGCGGAACCCGCAGCACCTGCCGCGCCCGCCATGTCGGCGGCGCGCCGCGCCATCATCCCCGCAGGCCAGCCGCTGCCGCCGCAGCCCTCGGCCAATGAAATCAGCCCCGAGGCCCTGGCGAAAGTCAGCGAAATCGAGAAGAAGGCCAAGCGCCTGACCCTGATGGAGCTGACCGAGCGCACCTGCAAATGGCCCGTCGGCGACCCCGCCACGGAAGATTTCTGGTTCTGCGGCCTGCCCGTGCAACAGGGCAAACCCTACTGCGAGGCCCATGTCGGCGTCGCCTTCCAGCCGATGTCGTCGCGCCGCGATCGCAAACGCTGACGCCCTCGCTTTTTGAAAAAGAAAAGTGCGCCCCCGTTTGAGGGCGCATTTTTTGTTGCTTCGGCAGAGGCGTGGCGCGCCTATTTGAACAGCCCCTTCAGACTGCCGCGCAGCTTCTCTTCGATGCCACGGCGAATCGCATCCTCGCTGCTTTCGCCCTGCTGCTGCTGGACGCCCAGCTTGTCCTGCACTTCCTTGCGCAGCTTGTCCTGCGCCTCTTTCTTCACGTCGCCCTTGTTGATGTCAAAGTTGCTCTGCAGCGCCTGCTCCAGATCGGGGATGATGCGCGGGCTGGCCCAGGGACCCTTGATGCGCACCGGGACCGAGATGTTCTGCTCGCCCGTGCGCAGCAGCGTCGGCGTGAAAAGATAGTCGATCGCCCGCCCGCCGAGATCGACCGTGCCCTTGCCCGTCGCCTGAATCGAGGCGAGCTTCATGCTCAGGTCATTGTTGCGCAGCACGCCGTCGGCGATCAGGAAACTGGCCGAGGTCTGATCAAAGATCGTCGTGCCGCCATTGGCCGCGCCGGTGCGGAACAGCTTGTCGAGGTCGATGCCCGCAATCGTGCCCTGCCCGGTCGAAAGCGTGCCGGTCCCCGACAGCGACGACATCCACGCCGCCATCGAATTGCCCGTGGCCAGCAGATCGACCCGACCGTCCGCCGCCCCGGTAAAGCGCGTGATCCCAGCGGTTTCGCGCAAAAGCCGCGCCAGATCGACGCCGGTGATGCCCAGATTGGCCGCCACCGACAGGCCCGCGCGGTTGTTCGCCACGACCTGCCCGCTCAGCGCGCCGCCAAAGGCCGACAGGCTGCGGATATCGGCCACGGCGCGGGCGCGGTCGACGCTGATCAGCGTGTCGACGCCGCTCAGCTGTGTCACGCCAAGGTTCACCACATCGGCTTTCAGCGACACATCGCCATTGAACAGCGCCAGGGCCGAGGCATCAATCGGCGCGCGCGACCAGCCCTCAGCGGGTGCCCCGCCTGCCCCAGTCGCACCCCCACTGGCCGCCGGCGCGGTCGTGCCCAGCCCCGACAGATCCAGCGTGCCCGTCACCAGCCGCGCCGTCACCTGCGGCACATCCCCAAGCGCCACATCCGCCGAGACATCCAGCGCGTTGTCATCCAGCGTCACACGCCCGCCCCGCAACGAGACCCGGCCCTCGGCAAAGGTCATCTGCCCGGTGAACTGGGCGCTCTGCCCCAGCCCCTGCGGCAGCGCAACGCCGGGATTGCCGAGCGCGGCCAGAAAGCGCGAGGTGTCGGCAAGGTTCAGACGCAGTGCGCCCTGCGCCTCGGGCGTCAGACCGAAGCTGCCATCAAAATGCGCCTCGCCCCCCGGTGCCACCAGAGCCAGCCGGGTGGCCGAGACCGCCCCGTTCACCAGATCGGCGAACCGCTCGATATGCCCGGTCAGCGTCACTGCCTCCCCCGCCGGATGCAGCACCATGTCCAGATCCGCAGGGCCGTTGTAATCGGGCAGGCGCAGATCCAGATCGACGCCCTGCACCAAGGTATCCGTCTGGGTCGCCGGATCGACATAGCGCAGGGCCGCACCGCTCAGCATGGCCCGCTCCAGCCCGAAACCGCGTGGCGCCGGTGCCTCGGCTCCGGTCGGCGCGGGGCTCGGGTCACTGGCGCTCAGCGTGCCGAACAGATCCCAGTTGGCGCGCCCGTCGGCGGTCTTTTCCAGCAGGATGCGCGGCTCGGTCGCCTCAAGCGTGGTGATGCGGATATCGCCGCCGATCAGGGCCCGGACATCGACACCGATCTTCAGCGCCTGCGCCTGAAACATCGGCCCGTTGCCCGACCAGTCGGCATTGGCCAGCTGCACCGGCCCCGTCTCGACCCCAAGGTTGGGATAAAAACTGACCGAAGTATCGCCCGAGATCGTCAGCGCCCGCCCGGTGCGCGCCTCGATCTGATCCGCGGCGATCCGGGCAATCCGCTCGCCCGGCAGCAGAAACACCGCGCCGAGGGCAAACAGCGCCAGAACCACCACCAGAACAACGACAAAACCCAGAATTCGCCTGATCACCCGCATCCACTCGCTCCTTGAAATCGCATGGCCTCGTTGCGGGCCTTTGCGCACAAGATAGCAGCTGACCCCCGCGCGGCAAGCAAAGCGGCCTTGATGCAGCCTCTGCGCGCGGGCAATTCCCTTGTGCCTCGACTCGCGCTATAGGCGGCATATGTCGCAGAACCCGCCAAACCTCCGCCCCGATCTCGCCCCCGCTCCGCGGCTGGGCGATACCTCCCGTCGCGCAGGCCAGCCGTCTCTCGGTATGGTCAGCCTCGGGTGTCCCAAAGCCCTTGTCGACAGCGAGCGGATTTTGACCCGCCTGCGCGCTGAGGGCTATGCCATCAGCCCCGATTACGCGGGCGCCGATGCGGTGATCGTGAACACCTGCGGCTTCCTCGACTCCGCCAAGGCGGAAAGCCTCGCGGCCATCGGCGAAGCGCTGGCCGAAAACGGCCGCGTCATCGTCACCGGCTGCCTCGGGGCCGAGCCTGAATATATCACCGGCGCGCACCCGAAAGTCCTCGCCGTCACCGGGCCGCACCAATACGAACAGGTGCTCGACGCGGTGCACAAGGCCGTGCCGCCCAGCCCCGATCCCTTCGTCGACCTGCTGCCGGCGTCCGGAGTCTCGCTGACACCGCGCCACTACAGCTACCTCAAGATTTCCGAGGGCTGTAACCACAAGTGCAAGTTCTGCATCATCCCCGACATGCGCGGCCGCCTGCAATCACGCCCCGCCCATGCTGTCGTGCGCGAGGCTGAAAAGCTGGTGCAAGCGGGCGTCAAGGAACTGCTGGTGATCTCACAGGACACCTCGGCCTACGGCGTCGACATCAAGCACATGACGGAACGCGACCATCGCGCCCATATCACCGACCTCGCCCGCGACCTCGGCGCGCTTGGCGCCTGGGTCCGGCTGCACTACGTCTACCCCTACCCGCATGTGCGCGACCTGATCCCGCTGATGGCCGATCCCGCCTCGGGCCTGCTGCCCTATCTCGACATCCCGTTTCAGCACGCCCACCCGGATGTGCTCAAACGCATGGCCCGCCCCGCAGCCTCCGCCCGCACGCTGGATGAAATCGCCGCCTGGCGCGCCACCTGCCCCGACATCACCCTGCGCTCGACCTTCATCGTCGGCTACCCCGGTGAGACAGAGGCGGAGTTCCAGTACCTGCTCGACTGGATGGACGAAGCCCAGCTCGACCGCGTCGGCTGCTTCCAATACGAAAACGTCGCAGGCGCCCGCTCCAACGACCTGCCCGACCACGTCCCCGACGAAGTCAAACAGGAGCGCTGGGACCGCTTCATGGAAAAGGCGCAAGCCATCTCCGAGGCGAAACTCCAGGCCAAAGTCGGCAAGACCCTGCAGGTCATCGTGGACGAGGTCGACGAAGACGCCGCCACCTGCCGCACCTGGGCCGATGCCCCGGAAATCGACGGCAACCTCTTCATCGACGAAGGCTTCGAACACCTCTCCCCCGGCGACATCGTCACGGTCGAGGTCGACGAGGCCGGCGAATACGACCTTTGGGGCCGCCTCACCAACTAAAGCGCCGCTCCAAAGTCATCTTGCCCAAAATACTTCCGCCGGAGGCCCCCACCTCGCCACCGGCGGAACGCCCGATCAGGGGCGCAACGCTGCCAGCCAGTCACCATTCCGGCAATACCCCGGCGCGGCGTCAGCCGTCTCATGCTCTGCCTGCCAGCTGACACAGGCCCCCTCCTTGCCACAGGACGCACAGGAAATGACCGCCGCCCGATAGGCCCGTGCGCCTGCTTCGGGTGACTGCTCGACAGATCCGGCAATATCACTGCCCAGCCGCTCGGCCATGCCATCCATCAGCGCCGCGTGACGGTCCAGCTTGCGAAATAGTCCCATGTAAACCTCCTGATGACCCCGGCTCCGCCCGTGCGAATGCCCTTGGCACCGAGGCTACGCCCGCAAGACCGGCCCCGCCTTGATCCTAATCAAAGCGGCCAGAAGATCAGGATCAGCGGGATCGACACGGCCACGACCAGAATCTCCAGCGGCAGCCCCATGCGCCAGTAGTCGCCAAAGCGATAGCCGCCGGGGCCGAGGATCAGCGTGTTGTTCTTGTGCCCGATCGGCGTCAGAAACGCCGCCGAGGCCGCAATCGCCACCGCCATCAGGAACGGATCGGGCGAGACCTCCAGCGTCTGCGCCATGCGGATGCCGATCGGGGCCGCGACAATCGCCGTCGCCGTGTTGTTCAGCACGTCCGAGAGGGTCATCGTCACCACCATCAGCGCCGTCAGGATCGCCCAGGCCGGCCAGCCGCTGGTCAGCGTCACCAGCCCCTGCGCAATCAGCTCGGTGCCGCCGGAACTCTCCAGCGCCATGCCAAGCGGGATCATCGAGCCGAGCAGCACCACGACGGGCCACTCGATATGATCGTAAAGCTCGCGCATCGGCACGATCCGCAGCAGCAGATAGGCGATCACCACAAAGCCAAGCGCAATCGGCAGATGGATCAGACCAAAGCTCGCCGCCGCCACGGCCAGCGCGAACAGCCCGATGGCAGACCAGACCTTCTTGTTCTCGGTCACGGCCAGCCCACGGTCGGCCAGCGGCAGACATCCGAGCCATTCCGCAATCTCCTGCCCCTGCTCTTTCGGCACCAGCAGCAGCAACAGATCGCCCGGGCGCACTTCGGTCATGCGCACCTGCTTGGTGATCCGCCGGCCCTGCCGCGAAATCCCCATCAACACCGCGCGATGACGCCAGGACAGCCCGATACCCTGCGCTGTCTTGCCCGACAGCCGCGACTCGGCCGTCACGACCAACTCCAGAATATCCAGACCCTCGCCGTCTGCCTTCAGCTGATCTTCGCGGATCTGGTCGGAAAAACTCAGGTCGAGCGCACTGCGGAATTCGTCCAGCGCCTCGGGCACCGCCTCCAGCACCAGCGCATCGCCTGCCTGCAGGCGGGTGTTTTGCGCACGGCCATAAAGACGCCGGTTGTCCCGGATCAGCCCGAGGATCGCCACATCCGCCTTTTCCGCCTGCTCACTGTAGTCGATGACCCGGTTGCCGATCATCTTGCTGTCCTCGGGCACCGTCAGCTCGGCGACGTATTGCGCGATTTCCTTGTCCGACAGGCTCGCCGTCTTGGGCTGCGGGATCAACCGCCAGCCGATCAGCGCGACGAACGCCAGCCCACCAAGCGCCGTCAGCGCGCCCACAGGGGCAAAGTCGAACATGCCAAAGGGCTCGCCCAGGGTCTGCGCCCGGATGGAGGAAATGATGATGTTCGGCGGCGTCCCGATCAGCGTCGCCATACCGCCCAGAATGGTGGCGAACGACAGCGGCATCAGCGACAGCCCCGGGGCGCGCCCGGCCTTCTTGGCGGTCTGCACATCCACCGGCATCAGCAGCGCCAGCGCGGCCACGTTGTTCATGAAGGCCGACAGCACGCCGCCGATCCCGCCCATCAGCGCGATATGCAGGCCAAGATTGCGCGAACTGTCCACCAGCGTGCGCGTGATCAGATAGACCGCCCCCGAGCGTACCAGCCCCGCCGAGATCACCAGAACCAGCGCCACGATCAGCGTCGCCTCATGGCCAAACCCGGCAAAGGCCTCCTCATAGGGCACGACGCCCGTGGCCACCCCGACCATCAGGGCGGCGAAGGCGACAAGGTCATAGCGCCATCTCCCCCATATCAGCAGGGCGAAGACGGCGAAAAACAGGGTGAAGAGAATGATCTGATCTATTGTCATTGAGCAGACATAACCCGGCCAAGTTACCGATCCACAAATATTTTTCCCGCCTCTCCAGATCGGCGGGAAGTCCGGCTGCGACGCCCTGTGCGGACCCCGGCACGCCGAAAGGCGCGCGAAACTTGCCATCCATCGCGATATGCCCGCGCCGATCCCCTTGCAGGCAAGGGGCACCCTGCAATATAGAGGCGCGATATTGGATTTCAGGAGCATGGAGGCACCTATGGCCGGCCACTCTAAATGGGCAAACATTCAGCACCGCAAGGGTCGTCAGGACGCTGCGCGGTCCAAGCTGTTTTCGAAACTCTCGAAAGAGATCACCGTCGCCGCCAAGATGGGCGACCCTGATCCCGACAAGAACCCCCGGCTGCGGCTGGCGGTCAAGGAAGCCAAGTCGGTTTCCGTGCCGAAAGACGTGATCGACCGCGCGATCAAGAAATCGCAGGTCGGGGACGGCGACGACTACGAAGAGATCCGCTATGAGGGTTACGGCCCCGGTGGTGTTGCCGTCATCGTCGAGGCGATGACCGACAACCGCAACCGCACCGCCTCGAACGTCCGCTCGACCTTCACCAAGCACGGCGGCAACCTGGGCGAAACCGGCTCGGTTGGGTTCATGTTCGACCGCAAGGGCGAAGTGACCTACCCCGCCAGCGTCGGCGACAACGACACCGTGATGATGGCCGCGATCGAGGCCGGTGCCGAAGACGTCGAAAGCACCGAGGATGGCCACACCATCTATTGCCTCGACACCGATCTGAACGGCGTGGCCACAGCGCTTGAGGCCGAGCTGGGCGAGAGCGACTCGACCAAGCTGATCTGGAAGCCGACCACCACGACCGAGCTTGACCTTGAGGGCATGCAGAAGCTGATGAAGCTGATCGATGCGCTGGAAGATGACGACGACGTACAGCGCGTCACCGTCAACTTCGAGGCCTCGGACGAGGTGATGGAGCAGCTGTAACGCCGCCCCTTCCTCCACAAGATCAAAAGGCCGGGGGATGTCCCCGGCCTTTGTCGTTTCTGGGGTGTGCCGTCTCGGCCCTCAGGCCAGCTTATCGGCAAAGAGCTGCAGCATATTGGCCCAGCCGCGCGTCGTCGCGGCCTCGGAATAGCCCATGCCGGGGCCTTTGGCGTTCACATTGGTAAAGCCGTGGCCCGTGTGCCCGAAGCCCAGCAGCTGCCAGTCGGCGCAATGGGCGGTCAGCTCGGCGGCCAGCGCAACGGTCTGCTCTGGCGTGGCCAGCGGATCATCCCAACCGTGCAGGATCAGCATCGCGGGCTTCATGGTCTGGCTGCCAGACGCGGGCGCATCATAGACCCCGTGGAAGGTCACCCCGGCGCGGAAATCAGCGCCCGAGCGGGCCAGGTCCAGCACCGCCTTGCCGCCAAAGCAGAACCCCATCGCCCCGAGGCGGGCCGCGTCGACCTGCTCCTGCCCGGCCAGCGCCGCCAGCGCGCCCTGCATCCGGGCGGCCAGCAGGGGGCGGTCGTTCTGCATCCCCTGCATCAGGGCGCTCGCCTCCTCGCGGTCCTGCGTATAGGCCCCGCCGCTGTAATAATCGACGCCGAGCGCGGCATAGCCCAGCCCGGCCAGCCTGTCGGCCACGGCGCGGTCACTGTCGGACAGGCCACCGAAAGCAGGCGCGACCAGCACGCCAGGATGCGGCCCGGGGCCCGCAGGCAGCGCCAGATAGCCGTGGCAGTCAGCGCCGCCGGCGACATAGCTCAGGGGTTTGGTGATGATGGCATCGCTCATGACGACACTCCTTTCAGGGGGAAAGCGAAAAGGCCCCGCAACAGAGTGCGGGGCCTTGAGGAAAGTCGCAAACGGCGCACGACGGATCAGTTCGCCGGGGCCGGTGTGGGTGCCGGTGCAGTATCAGGGGCCGTCACAGGCGCATCCGTCTCGGGTGCCAGCGCTGCGGGGTCGGCAGGCAGGGGCTTGGCCTCTGCCCCCTCCAGCGCGCCGTTCGACCATTTGCCCGACAGGACTTCGCCCGTGGCATAGGTCAGCGTGCCTTCGCCCTGACGGCGGCCCTGTTCGAACGTGCCGGTGTAGATATCGCCATTGGCATAGGTCGCGACGCCCTTGCCGGTCATCTCGCCCGCTTTCCATGCGCCCTCGTAGGAGAACCCGTCGGGCATGGTGATCTTGCCGACGCCGTCGCGCTCTCCGGCGACGAAATCGCCGGTGTAGACCATGCCGCCGGGGAAGGTGGCCGTGCCCTTGCCCTGCCGCTGGCCCGCGACCCAGTCGCCCTCATAGCGATAGCCGTCGGAGTGGGTCATCACGCCGTAGCCGTCGTTCTTGGCCTGCTTGAAGCCGCCCTCATAGACAACGCCGGTGGGGAAACGCGCCACGCCCTGCCCCTCGATCACGCCATTGACCCAGTCGCCGACGTAAGTGGCGCCATCGGGATAGGTGATCGTGCCCTTGCCATTGGCGAGGTCGTTGGCAAAGTCGCCCTTGTAGACCGAGCCATCGGGGAAGGTGACTTCGCCGGTCCCCGCAATCTTGTCCGCCGCCCATTGGCCGACGTACCGATAGCCGTCGACGCCGCTGAAGGTGCCCTCGCCCTCGCGCTTGTCGTCGACAAACCCGCCCTCGTAGATGTCGCCATTGGCATAGGTCACGCGGCCCTGCCCCTGACGTTTGCCGTCCTTCAGCGCGCCCTCGTAGATATCGCCGTTCGGCTGCGTCAGCTTGCCGGTGCCGCTGATCTGGCCGTTGTCCCAGTCGCCGGTATAGCTCAGCCCGTCGGACATGAGCAGCGTGCCCTGCCCCTGCCGCACGCCCGCCACGATCTGCCCCTCGTAGGTCGCGCCGTCGGGATAGGTGATGGTGCCGGTGCCTTCCTTGACGCCGTTGATCCAGTCGCCCTCGTAGACATAGCCGTCGGGATTCTTCATCCGGCCCTTGCCGTTGTGCATGGCGTTGCGAAAGCCGCCCTCATAGCGCACGCCATTGGCGTATTCCGCGATGCCCTGCCCGGTGATCTTGCCGTCGGCCCATTCGCCCTCATAGGTGCCACCATCGGAAAAGGTGATCTTGCCGAAGCCCTCGGGCTTGCCCTTGGCAAACGCCCCCTCATAGACCGAGCCGTTGGGGAACCGCGCCCGCCCCTGGCCGAGGATTTCACCCTGCACCCAGTCGCCGGTATATTCATAGCCGTTCGGCAGGCTGTAGGTGCCCGTGCCGTCCTGCAGACCGTTCAGAAAGGTGCCCTCGTAGACGCCTCCGTCTTCGTACTGCTTGGTGCGCACATCTGCGTCCTGCGCCCAGGTCGATGTCGACACCAGTGCGATGCAGGCCGCGCCGGCCGCCAAAAGCGTCTTCAGCCTCTGAGCCATGTTCTCTCCTTGAACGTGCAATTTCCGGCTGGGGGCCTGTCCTGGCTGATGACTTGGCCTGGCTCCCGGATTGTCGAAAACCTAAGCGACGCTGCACCGTGATACAACGCCTTTCCGCCAGACCGGCCGAGCCTTGCCCGCAAACGCCCCGGATCGGCAAATCGGCTTTCACTCGCCCCGCCCAGCCGGTAATCAAAGATAAAGCCCTGATGCGTATTCACGCAGGGCAGCGAAAGGGGTTCTCATGTCCGACCGGTTCCGCATCACACTGGCCCAGCTCAACCCCACAGTCGGGGATATCGAGGGCAATGCCCTGAAAGCCTTCACCGCCTGGCAGGCCGGGCGCGACGCCGGCGCCGATCTGGTGGCCCTGCCCGAGATGTTCATCACCGGCTATCAGGTGCAGGATCTGATCGAAAAGCCGGTGTTCCACCAGACCGCCATCGCCGCGATCGAAGCACTTGCCGTGCAATGTGCCGACGGTCCCGCGCTGGCGATCGGCGGGCCCTGGCTTGAGGGCGCCTCGCTCTACAACGCCTACCACATCTGCCGCGGCGGGCGCGTCGTGAGCCGTGTGCTCAAGCACAACCTGCCGAACGAGACGGTCTTCGACGAGGTGCGCCTGTATGACAGCGGCGCGCTCGGCGGGCCCTATGCCGTGGGAAATACCCGCATCGGCAGCCCGATCTGCGAAGACGCCTGGCACCCGGAAGTCTCTGAAACCCTTGCAGAAACCGGCGCCGAGTTCCTGCTGGTCCCGAACGGCTCGCCCTACTACCGCAACAAGCTCGGCACCCGCTTCAACCACATGGTCGCGCGCGTGATCGAGACGGGCCTGCCGCTGATCTACCTCAACATGGTGGGCGGTCAGGACGATCAGGTCTTCGACGGTGGCAGCTTCGGCCTCAACCCCGGCGGTGCTCTGGCGTTCCAGATGTCGGTCTTTGACGAGGACGTCGTGCATGTCGACCTCGCCCGCACGCCCGAGGGCTGGCAGATCGAAACCGGGGCCAAGGAGCGTATCCCGGATGAGTGGGAGCAGGACTACCGCGCCATGGTCGAATCCCTGCGCGACTACTGCGGCAAGACCGGCTTCAAGAAGGTGCTGCTCGGCATGTCCGGCGGCATCGACTCGGCGCTGGTCGCCACCATCGCCGTCGATGCACTCGGCCCGCAGAACGTGCGCTGCGTCATGCTACCGTCGGAATACACGTCTGAGCATTCGCTGGAAGATGCCAAAGCCGCCGCTCTGGCCCTCGGATGCCGCTACGATTACGTGCCGATCAGCGAAGGCCGCGACGCGATCACCGCAACCCTCGCCCCGCTGTTCGAGGACACCAAGCCCGACATCACCGAAGAAAACATCCAGTCCCGCCTGCGCGGCCTGCTGCTGATGGCGATGTCCAACAAGTTCGGCGAAATGCTGCTGACGACGGGCAACAAGTCCGAGGTCGCGGTCGGCTATGCCACGATCTACGGCGACATGGCGGGCGGTTACAATCCGATCAAGGATCTCTACAAGACACGCGTTTTTGAACAGTGCCGCTGGCGCAATGCCAATCACCGCGACTGGATGGCCGGCCCCGAGGGCGAGGTGATCCCCGCGCGCATCATCTCCAAACCCCCCTCGGCCGAGCTGCGCCCCGACCAGAAAGACAGCGATTCCCTGCCCGATTATCCGGTGCTCGACGGGATTCTCGACCTGCTGGTCGATCAGGATGCCTCGGTCAGCGATTGCGTCGCGGCGGGCTATGATCACGCGGATGTGAAGCAGGTCGAACGCCTGCTCTACCTCAGCGAATACAAACGCTTTCAGTCCGCCCCCGGCACCCGCCTGACCAAACGCGCCTTCTGGCTGGATCGCCGCTATCCCATCGTCAACCGCTGGCGCGACGGCGGCTGATCCCCGCTCGTATGCGTCAAATACGACATGCCCGGCGTCGCAAACCTATGCGCGACGCCGGGCCACAGGCCCTATTGCCAGCGCTTCGCCCTCCCGGAGCCGCAGCCTGTCATGATCGCCTTTCACATTGTTCCCGAAGCCTTTTCCGCCGTTGAATGCGCTCGGCTGGCCGAGATTGCCCGCGCCGCCCCCGCGCAGGAGGCGGGCCTCGTGCGTCGTGCCAAGGATCAGAACCTGCGCCGCGCCGAACTGGTCTGGGTCGATGATGTTCCCGGCACCGACTGGGTGATGGACCGGCTGATCGACGTGGTGCGCGTCGCCAACCGCGAGGTCTTCGATTTCGACCTGCAGGATTTCGCCGAAAGCCCACAGATCGCGCGCTATGACGCCGCGAGAGAGGGGCACTTCGGCTGGCACTCCGATGTTGGCGACGGCACACTGGCGGCGCGGCGCAAACTGACGCTGGTCACGCAGCTTTCCGAGCCCGGCGCCTACAAGGGCGGCACCCTTGAGGTCTGGTTCGATTCGAACCTGCGCACCGCCCCGTTGGAGCCGGGAACAGCCGTGCTTTTCCCCTCCTTTGCCCTGCACCGCGTGGTGCCCGTGACCGCCGGAGAGCGGCTCTCCCTGACGGTCTGGGCGCACGGCGCGCCGTTTCGCTAAGACCTTGGTGCATTGGCGCACACATACTTTGCGGTTAGGCCACTCGTATTGAGCGGCCGGGCCGACTAGATCCCTCTCACAAGCTTAGTCACCAAACTTAGTCACGGAGAGATCGCCATGAGCGCCCCCAAAATCGCAGTCATCTATTACTCCACCTATGGCACCAACCACGCCGTTGCCGAAGAAGCCGCCCGCGCTGCCCGCGAAGCCGGTGCCGAAGTCCGCGTTCTGCGCGTGGCTGAAACCGCACCGCAGTCGGTCGTCGACACGCAAGAGGCGTGGAAAGCTCAGGCCGACAAGGTCAAGGATGCCCCCGTCGCAACCGCAGACGACATGATCTGGGCCGATGGCTATTTCTTCAGCTTCCCGACCCGTTTCGGCTCCGCTCCCAGCCAGATGCGCGCCTTCATCGACACCCTCGGCGGTGTCTGGGCGCAAGGCGGTCTGGCCAACAAGACTGTGACCGCGACCACCAGCGCAGCCAACGATCACGGCGGCATGGAAAGCACTCTGCTCGGCTTCTACACCTCGGTCATGCACTGGGGCAGCATCCTGGTCGCGCCGGGCTTCACCCACGCCTCGATCGGCGAAGCGGGCGGCAACCCCTACGGCTACGCCGTGAAAGCCGGTGAATTCAACGACGCAGGCCGCGCCGCTGTCAGCCACCAAGCACAGCGCCTGGTCGAAATCACCGCCAAGCTGGTTGCCCCTGCAACTGCCGAAGCCTGATCTCTGACGGGCTGCCGGATCGCCTCACTGCAGCGTGATCCGGGGGCCAGCCCCTGAACATCCCGATGAACCGGCGTATGTCCTGCCCGACATGCGCCGGTTTTTTGTGCGCGGCCCTCTCACGGCGGCTCTCAGATCGCCAGACGCTCGCCCACGCGCTCCTGCAGCATGCCCGCCAGCCGCGACAGCTCCGGGCGCAGCTGTGCCTCTCCGGCGCGGGCACGGTCCATACGATCCGCGGCGGCCGACAGCGCGGTATCGCCGGCGCAATTGGCCACGCCGCGCAGGAACTGCCCCAGATAGGCCAGCACCTCATCGCCCTCCGCCTCACGCAGCAGTTCAGCCGCATGGGCCATGTCGTCCTTGTAGGCCACCGGGTCCGGCTGCACCCGTTCATCGGACAGCGGGCGGGGGCCGGTCATGCGATATTCGGGCGGCATATGCGACAGCAGAGTGCGCTGGAAAATCGCCAGGCTGGTCATCGGCTTGGCCATGAAGCAATCCGCCCCGGCCTTGCGCGCCGCCGCCTCGGCCCCCGGATCGCCCGACACTGCCGCCACCACCGCAACCCGTGGGCTGGAGTGCGACAGCTGTTCGATCAGCTCCGCCCCGGAGCCATCGGGCAGCCCCATGTCGATGATCACCGCCGAGGGGCGATAGACCTCAAGGTGCCGCCGTGCCGAGCGCAGGCAATCCGCCCGCCGGATCCGCGCCCCGGATCGCAGACAGAGCAACCGCATGGCCTCAGAGGCGAACAGGCTGTCCTCGACCACCAGAATGGTCATGCCCAGCATCGGGCGGGTCGCGGTCGGTGAAGAAATCATTTCCAGCGGGTCCATCGCACTTCCCTCGCTCACTTATCAACAGATTCGCCATTATGGCGTGAAGGAAGGCTAGGCCCGCTTGCCTAATGCATAGTTAACCCCAGAGGAGCGCCGCTTTGGCCGCGCCCCCCCGCGCCGCGACCTCAGGTCCGCTTGCCTGCCCGCCCCCGCCCAGCGATAAAGACCGCAGGAGTGAGGATTCGGAGGAAGAACACCCATGATCGGACGCCTGAACCATGTCGCCATCGCCGTGCCGGACCTCGACGCCGCCGCAGCGCAATATCGCGGCGCCCTCGGGGCCAGTGTCGGTGCGCCGCAGGACGAACCCGACCACGGCGTCACGGTGATCTTCATCGAGCTGCCAAATACCAAGATCGAACTGCTCTATCCCTTGGGCGAGGACAGCCCGATCAACGGCTTTCTGCAAAAGAACCCAGCAGGCGGCATTCACCATATCTGCTACGAAGTTGACGATATCATTGCCGCCCGCGACCATCTGCAAGAGACCGGCGCGCGGGTGCTGGGCAACGGCACACCGAAAATCGGCGCCCATGGCAAGCCGGTGCTGTTCCTGCATCCCAAGGATTTCAACGGCTGCCTGATTGAACTGGAGCAAACCTGATGGGTATCACCTCGGCCATCGTTCTTTACGCCGTGATCTGGTGGATGACGCTGCTCTGCGTCGTGCCGGTGCGGCTGCGCACCCAGCAGGACGTCGGCAAAGTCACCCCGGGCACCCAGTCCGGCGCGCCCGAGGAACATCACCTCAAGGGCAAGGTGATCATCACCACCGCCATCACGACGGTGCTGTTCATCATCTGCGCCGGGATCATCCTGTCTGGCTGGATCACGATGGAGGATCTGGACTGGTTCGGGCGGATGCAGACCCCCTACCCGACCTGAGCCCCCTGCCGTTTGGCAAGCCCATGATAGATATGGGTAAAGGTCGCCGCTCCGACAATCGGCACCAGCAGGTTCAGGATCGGGATCGAGAGCGGAACAGCCATCAGCGTCCCCGCGATCCAGATCGCTCCGGCGTGACGGCGGCGTAAGCTCTGCGCCGCCTCACGCCCGATCCGGCGCATCGCGGCAAGGGTGAAATACTCTCGCCCCAGCAGAAACCCGTTCACGCCCCAGAAGATGAACGGCGCCAGAGGCGCGAAGATCAGGTACAGGATCAGCGCCAGCAGGTTGGCCAGAATGATCACGCCGGTAAAGCCCAGCGTGTCCATCAGCGTTTCCATGAAGGGCACGCCCTCAGCCGGGGGCAGATGCGGATAATGCTCCTCCTCCACGGCCTCGGCGACTTCCTCAAGGAAAAATCCCATCATGGCCGAGGAAATCGGGATCATCAGAAACACCGAGGCCAGCATCATCACCAGAAAGCCCGACGCGCTGGCGAGGTCGTTCAGCCATGTCACCGGCCCGACGAAGGGCAAGGTCACCGCGTCGCCCACGGCCCAGCCGAGCAACCACATCACCACCGCCGTCACCACCACCAGCAACCCGATGGTCAGCCCAAGGCCGAGGAACAGCACCCGCCGGAAGCGCGGGTCGAACACCTGCCCCACGGCGCGCGTGAAGGCCGAAAAGATCACGCCGACAGCCATGTCGTGATCGCCTCCAGATCAGGCCGGGGTCGGTCGGAGGGCGCGGTTTTCTCGGTCGCGATATGGATGAGGCCGGCCAGCCGTTCATGCGGTGCCAGCCCCAGCCCCTGCTGCACGAAGCCCGCGTCGTGCGAGGCCCAGCCGCTCAGCCAGTTGGCGCCCCAGCCTGCGGCCAGCGCGGCGTTCAGCAGCGACAGGCAGACGGCCCCGGCGCTATAGGTCTGCTCCAGCGCGGGCACCTTGTCGGACGCCTTAGGGCTCTCCACCACGGCGACCGCCAGAATGCCCTGATCGAACTGGCTGCGGTCCTTGGCGATCTGCGCCGCGTCGCGCCCGGCAGCCGCCCCAAGCTCCGCCGACAGCGCCGACAGACGCGCGAAGGCCGCGCCCTGAACGACGATAAAGCGCCAGGGCTCCAGCTTGCCATGATCGGGGGTGCGGGCGGCGGCAGTCAGGATCGGCTCCAGCTGCTCCGGCGTCGGGCCGGGGGCGACCAGCGTCTTCGCGGGCCGCGAACGGCGTGTCAGCAGGAAAGAGAGCGCGGCCGGGTTGGCGTCAGGCATGGGAAACTCCGTCTGGTTCAGGCCAAGATATCGCCCTTTGGTGACAGAGTTTCAACGTCTGGGGCCGCGCGCCCCCCTTCAGCCCGCGAATTCCTCCGCCAGCTCGTCGATCAGCCCGCTGAAAAACGCATCCATGCGCGCATTCGGCTGGCGGATCTGCACAGTCGTCGCCATCGGATCGGGCGCTTTGTGCTGCGAGTCCGACAGCGCCTCGATCACGCGATGGCCGCAGAAGGGCACGTAAGCCTCGGAATAGCCGCCCTCATGCACCATCACCAGACGCCCCTCGCAGAGGCTTTCCGCCGCCGTCTTCATCTGCTGTGTCATCACGCCAAAGGTCTCGGCGGTGCAGAGCATCCGGGCGATCGGGTCATAGATCCCCGCATCAAAGCCACAGGCGACGATGATCACATCGGGCTTGAATCGCTCCAGCGCCGGCACCACGATACGCTCCATCACCTCGACATAGCCATTGTGGCCCACACCGGAGGGCAACGGCAGGTTGATATTGTACCCCTCGCCCTTGCCCCGGCCCTTGTCGGCTATATCGCCGGTATCCAGCGGATAGTTCTTTTCCTGATGGACAGAGATCGTCAGCACATCGTCGCGGTCATAATAGATCGCCTCGGTGCCATTGCCGTGGTGCACGTCCCAGTCGACGACGGCGACACGCCCGGCCAGCCCCTCGGCCTGCGCGGCCTCGATGGCGATGGCGATATTGGCCATCAGACAGAAGCCGTTCGGCCAGTCCGGCAGGCAGTGGTGCCCCGGCGGACGCGACAGCGCATAGGCATTGGCCACGGTGCCGCGCATCACGTCGAGCAGCGCCTGTTTCGCCAGCCCCGCCGACAGCGCCGCAATCTCGTACCCGCCTTGTGCAAAGGGCGTGCGCAGGCCCAGCTCTCCGCCGCCCGCGTCCGACATCTCCTTGAACCGGTCGAGGTAGCTGGCCGGGTGCACCCGCAGTAGATCCTCGCGGCTGGCCTCGGGGGCCGAGGCCTCGTGGAGATCGCCGATGATCCCGGTCACAGACATCAGGTTGCGCAGACGGCGCTTGGTCTCGGGGCTTTCGGGCAGGCCCCCTGCCGCCAGCGGCTGCACCAGCCCGCCAATCGGCAGCGTCAGGGCGTAATTGCCCCCCGCGTGCCAGAAGCACCGCTCGTCCCAGTAAAACCCTGTCTTGCGACCCGTGGTTGACATTGAGGCACCTCCGCTGTCTTTCCTCGGCCACAGACTGACCTGTCCGTGCCCGGGCCGCAAGGCCAGCACAGGGGGAAAGCCCCCCTGCCGCATGGCCAGAGCCACCCGCCGAATGGCCGCCCAACCCGCCGAAAGGACATCGCCTTGGCCGCGAAAGCCCCCTCGCTCGCGCATCTGGCCCAGCCGGGCGCGGAAATTGTCGTCAGGGTCACGCCCAAGGCCGCCCGAGACCGCATCACCACAGACCCCGAGGGGGGTCTGCGCGTCTATGTCACCACGGTGCCCGAAGACGGCAAGGCGACAGAGGCTGTGCGTAAACTTCTGGCAAAGGCGCTCGGCGTGCCCAAGACATCGCTGATCCTGCTGCGCGGCGTGACCTCGCGCGACAAGGTGTTTCGCATCGACACCCCCTGAGGGGCCTCAGTCGATCACGGAGGGGGTCAGGCTATAGCTGCCCTCGGGCAGGTTCAGCGCCGCGCTCAGATCGCGCAGCTGCGCCATCGACAGGGTCACCTTGCGCACCTCGTCCAGACGCGCGTCATATTGTTCAACTGTGATGCACTCTTCGAAGGCATTGATGACAATATCCTCTTGTAACGGCGCAGGGCCGTCATCAACTAGGGTCACAACGGTGCAGTCGAAATCATGCTCGATGGTAAACATACCTCCCAGCTTAGCGGCATCCCACGGGGGGCGAAATCACCAAATTCGGCAAAGACCGCTTTTCCGGCTGTCCCGACCGGCGCACTGCACTACCATGGTCACAGAGGCCGAACAGACAAGAAACTAAGGACGTGATGATGAAGGGTTTGAGGGTCGTCTGGCTCCTCCTCGGGCTGGTGGCATTGGCAGGGTGCGCCACGCCGCCCCAGACACAGGGGCCAACGCAGGGCCGGGCCGGCGCCATCGACGCCGCCTTTCCGTCGCGGCTGGATGCCGATTCCGCAGCCCGCCAGTTTGCGCAGGTCGTCAGCACGGTCGAACCCGTGGCCGAGCGGTACTGCCGAGCCGCGCGCAACGACGACAAATGCGATTTCCATATCATCGTCGACACCCGCAAGCGCAGCCAGCCGAATGCGTTTCAGACGATCGACGACAATGGCCAGCCGGTGCTGATCTTCACGATCGCGCTGATCGCCGACATGCGCAATCCTGATGAGCTGGCCTTCGTGATGAGCCATGAGGCCTCGCACCACATCCGCGACCACCTGTCGCGCCAGCGCTTCAATGCCGATACCTCGGCGCGCGAATACGGTCAGGCGGCGGCCAGCAAGGGCGCGTCGCGCGCGGCAATCCGTCGGGCCGTCGCCCTCGGGGCGGAGCTTGGCGCGCGCAGCTATTCCAAACAGTTTGAGCTTGAGGCCGACTATCTCGGGGCGCAGATCGCGCGCTCTGCCGGATATAACCCGCTGATCGGGGCGCAGTATTTCCAGCGCCTGCCCGACCCGGGTGAGCAGTTTCAAAGCAGCCATCCGCCCAATGCCGAACGCATGGCGACAGTGCGCGCCGCGCTGCGCCAGAACTAGCCCCACACACACAAGGCCCCGCATCCGCTGCGGGGCCTTTGCGTTACAGCGGCCACATCAGCTGAATGGCGAAGCTGACAATCAGCCCCATCGACAGGTTCAGCGGAATGCCGATCTTCAGGAAGTCGGTGAACTTGTAGCCGCCGGGCCCATAGACCAGCATGTTGGTCTGATAGCCGATCGGCGTGGCGAAACTGGCCGAGGCCGCGATCATCACCGCAATCACCAGCGGGCGCGGGTCGATCCCCATGGCACTGGCCAGCCCCACCGCAATCGGCGTGACCACCACCGCCACCGCATTGTTGGACACCATCTCGGTCAGCACCGAGGTCAGCAGATAGATCGCCCAGATCACCAGGAAGGGCGGCAGCTTCGACACCATCGGTGCCATAGCGTTGACGATCAGCGCCACCGCGCCGGTGTGTTCCAGCGCCGCCCCGATGGCCAGCATCGAAAAGATCAGCGCCAGCAACCGCCCGTCGACGAACTCGAAAGCCTCGTCCGCATCGATGCAGCGGGTCAGCAGCACGACGGTCACGGCAAAGATCGACAGCAGAAAGATCGGCGCCACGCCCAGGCCCGCCAGCACCACGATCGACAGCAGCGCGACGAGGGCAATTGGCGAATGGCTGCGGCGATAGGCGCGCTCGGTCGGGGCGCTGACATCGACCATGTCCATCTCGCGCGCGAGGCGGCGAATGTCTTCGGGGGCGCCCTCCAGCAGCAGCGTGTCGCCGACCCGCACCACCAGCTGATCCAGCTGCTGCCCGATGTTCTGGTTCCGCCGGTGCACCGCCAGCGGATAGACCCCATAGCGCCGCCGCAACCGCATCGAGCCGAGCGCACGGCCCACCATCTTGCAACCCGGCGTGATCAGCACTTCGACCGTCGTCGTCTCGACCGTGCTGACCTGATCGACGCGCTTCAGCTCCTTGTTGCGCTGCAGCGACAAGAGCTCGGTCATCTGGGTGCGCAGCACCACCCGATCCCCGACCTGCAGCGTCACCCCGCCCAGATTGCGCCGCAGCGACTGGTCGCCGCGCACCACATCGACCAACCGCACACCGTCACGCTTGAACAGCTGCACGCCGGTGACTTCGCGGCCCACAAGGTTGGAATCCGGCGGGATCACCGCTTCGGTAAAGAACTTCATCCGCGACCGTGTCGACAGCATCGACGCCATCGAATCCCGCTCGGGCAGCAGCCATTTCGACATGACGCGCATGTAGAACATGCCCCAGATCACGACGATAATGCCGATGGGCGTCACCTCGAAGATGCCGAAGGGCTCCAGCCCCTGCGCCCGCGCCACGCCATCCACCAGCAGGTTGGTCGAGGTGCCGATCAGCGTCAGCGTGCCGCCCATGATCGCCGCGTAGCTCAGCGGGATCAGCAGTTTCGAGGCCGAGATGTTCAGCACCCGCGCCATCTGCACGAACACCGGGATCATCACCACGACGACCGGCGTGTTCGACACGATGGCCGAGCTCAGCAGCACAAAGGCGAACATCCCCGCAAGCGCGAACTTGGGCCGCTTCGTCGCCTGAGAGGCGGCCAATCGCGTGAAACTCTCCAGTGCCCCGGTGCGCACCAGCGCCCCCATGACGATAAACATCGCCGCAATGGTCCAGGGCGCGGGGTTGGCCAGCACCGGCAGCGCCAGGTCATAGGGCAGCAACCCCAGCGCCATCATCAGCGACACCCCCGCAAGGGCAACAACTTCGGTAGGGTAATATTCTTTTACAAATAGAACGAACATCACCCCGACGACGCAAAGCGTCAAAATCGCCTGAGCGGTGTCCGTCAACGGCAGTAGTGGCATAATATGCGCCCTGTCAGATCATCGGAGTCATCTAGGCCATGCAGAGCCCGGCGTGCAAGCGCAGCGTTCACTTCCGTCGCGCTGCTTTGGTGAACGCAGGCAGGATGAACATATCCTGATCACTGCGCCCGGTGGTGCGCCCCGGCCTCCGGCAGAATGCGCGGAGGGCCGGATGTCGCACCGTTCGGATACCGTTCAAATACCGACGGGATACCGACATCGGAATCTGGCCATTATTTCGGTGCCGGACCGGATTGCTGCAACCGCCCGCCCTGCCGCACCATCTCGACCCGCGTGGCCTTGCCGGTGCGATCATCGGTCTCGACATAGAGGCCGGACAGCGTCGCCTCGCCCTCGGCCGGGGTAAAGCGACCCTTGACCATTCCGGTGATGAAACGGCGCATCGGCTCGGACTTTTCCATGCCGATGACGCTGTCGTAATCGCCCGTCATGCCCGCATCGCTGAGGTAGGCCGTACCCTTGTTCAGGATCTGCGCATCGCCGGTCGGGACGTGCGTATGGGTGCCGACGACAACGCTCGCGCGCCCGTCGCACCAGTGCCCCAGAGCCATCTTTTCCGAGGTCGCCTCGCAGTGCACATCCACCAGCGACGCCTGAACCATCCCACCCATGGGGTGTTTTTTCAGAATGGAATCAATGTGGCTGAAGGGATCGTCGAAGGGGCGCTTCATAAAGACCTGGCCCAGAACCTGCGTCACCAGCACCTTGCGCCCGCCCTTCGCATCAAAGACGCGAAAGCCGCGACCCGGGGCTTCCTTGGCAAAGTTCAGCGGCCGGATCACGCGCGGTTCGGTCTCGATGAACTGCAGCATGTCGCGCTGATCAAAGGCGTGATCGCCCAGCGTCACCACATCCGCGCCCGCGTCCAGAATGCCTTTGGCATGGGCACCGGTCAAACCCGCTCCATGACTGGCATTTTCACCATTCACGACAACGAAATCCAGCTTCCAGGCCTCGCGCAGCTTGGGAAGCGTTTGTGTCACGGCGTCGCGCCCGGCGCGCCCCATGACATCTCCTAGGAACAGAATTTTCATATCTACCGCCTAAGCACCTCGCCCCGCTCTGGCAAGCCCAGCCAGAGCCCGTTGCACAATTTACGCAGCGGCGAACCGGGTCCAGCCCTAGCCTGCCCGCACCGGAAAGCGCCGCGCCAGATCCCCAGCCACGATGCGATCCTGTGGATTTTCCGGCCCCTCGGCCCAAGGACGAAACCGCAGCCGGAACGCCCGCAGCAAGCCATCCTCGGGCGCATCCTCTGCCAGTTCAGGATAGCCAAAGCGTTGCAGGCTCTCGAAAAAATCGGCCTCGTGCTCTGCGGTTTCGTCCGGCCAGACGGACAGACCACGCAGCGCCAGACGCCGCCAGTCAAAGCGCGCACCGGGGTCGAACTTGCGCAAAGGCGCCATGTCGGAATGGCCAATCACACGCTCGGCAGGGATATCCCAACGCTGAAGGATTTGCGGCAGCAGCCATTCCAGCCGCGCCATCTGCGCCTCGGCAAAGGGTACTGACCCGCTGTTGGCCAGCTCGATCCCGACCGAGCGCGAATTGACGTCTGTCACGTCGCCCCACTGCCCGACCCCGGCGTGCCAGCCACGATCGGCCTCATCCACCATCTGCCAGATTTGCCCTGCTTCCCCAATGAGATAGTGGCAGGACACGGGAGAGAGGCACTCAGGCGGCTCCGGGTCACAGAGCCGCTGCAGCGCCACCTCGGCAGAGGCCATGGCGGTATGGTGCAGCACGACGATATCGGGCAGCGCACCGCCCCGCCGTGCATTCACGTTCGGCGAGGGATGCCAGATCGCCCCCTGCTGCCGTCCGTGCGTCAAGATCAGCCCCGCGAGGCCTTGCGGAAGGGGGCCGGATCCCAGGAGCAGGCATAGCCGTCGCCATCGGGATCAACGCCCATCCGGTCACGCTCAGGCCCGCCCTTTTTCAGGAAATCGGTTTGTGCAAGGTCAGGCGAGGGGTATTGCGAGCACTTGCGGTTGAACCGGGATTCGGAGGCGATCTGGATGCGCGAATACAGCCGCTGGCCCATCGGGTTCGAAGTCTGCAGTGCGTAGGTCACAAGGTTCGGCCCGGTATCGACACGCTGGGGCAGCTCCGAGGGGGCGATCTGTTCGTACTTGGCGCGGTTCTGGGCGATGAACTCCTTGTCCTGCGCGATCGAGCGTTGCTCGCCCACGGCCTCAAAGTTGTTCTCTTGCGAAATGCCCATGGCGTTCACCGCTTCGGGGGCCGGATTGGATGGGCTGGCCTGCAGCGGCACAACCCCGGAGTTCATCCCGGCGGCCTGCAGAGCAGCCTGCGTTTCACGCGCGATATCAAGCGCTTCGGGGTCAGTGCCATAGGGCGCGGAGGCCGAGGTCGTGGCCGCACCGGCGGGCAGTGTGCCCATGGCCGACAGCGGCTGGCTGGTCACGGTATCGGCCGCCGGAAGACCGCCGCCCGAGCCCTGTGTCTGACCGGCCTGCAGGATCATTTCGCGTTCCCGCGCATACTGGTTCAGGCTGCCATAGGAGCCATTGCCACCGTTGGGCCCGGTCTGGTTACAGGCCGCAAGACCCAGAAGGGCCGTTCCCAGAATCAACACGCGCATCGAAAACTCTCTCGTTGTGGCTCAGATCGCCGCGGCTAAAATGTGCAAGACAGGATACCGGACATCACCCGCGGTATCCTGTCTCTATGACGTCGGTATTTAAGCAGTACTTACCACCATTTCGCCGGCTTGGAAACAAAGCCTGCGGCCTGCTCCAACGCATAGGCGGTGTTCAGCAAATCGCCCTCTTCCCAGGGGCGACCGATCAGTTGCAGACCCAGCGGCAGACCCTTGGCATCGACACCCGCAGGCACCGAGATCCCGGGCAGACCGGCAAGGTTGACGGTAACCGTGAAGACATCGTTGAGGTACATCTGCACCGGATCGGCATCCACCATCTCGCCCAGACCAAAGGCCGAGGACGGGGTCGCCGGGGTCAGGATAGCATCGACACCCGCCGCGAAGGCATCGTCGAAGTCCTTCTTGATCAGAGCACGGACCTTGCGGGCGCGGTTGTAGTAGGCGTCGTAGAAGCCCGCAGACAGCACGTAGGTACCGACCATGACGCGGCGCTGCACTTCGTGGCCAAAGCCCTCGGCGCGGGTCTTCTCGTACATCTCGGTGATGCCGTCGCCGTGGCTCAGCTTGGCGCGGTGGCCATAGCGCACCCCGTCATAGCGCGCGAGGTTGGAGGACGCCTCGGCCGGTGCAATCACGTAGTAGGCGGGCAGCGCGTATTTGGTGTGCGGCAGCGAGATGTCGACGATCTTGGCGCCTGCATCAGCCAGCATTTCCTTGCCCGCAGTCCAGAGGGCGTCGATCTCGTCCGGGATACCGTCAAGGCGGTATTCGCGCGGAATACCGATGGTCTTGCCTTTGACATCGCCGGTCAGCATCGCCTCGAAGTTCGGCACGGGGATGTCCATGCTGGTCGAATCCTTGGCGTCGTAGCTGCACATCGCCTCAAGCATGATGGCGGCGTCGCGCACGTCCTTGGTCATCGGACCGGCCTGGTCGAGCGAGCTTGCGAAGGCGACAACGCCCCAGCGGGAGCAGCGCCCATAGGTCGGCTTGATGCCGGTGATGCCAGTAAAGGCCGCAGGCTGGCGAATCGAGCCGCCGGTGTCGGTGCCGGTCGCCGCAAGGCAGAGGTCCGCCGCCACAGCCGAGGCCGAGCCACCGGAGGAGCCGCCGGGCGTCAGCGCGGTATCGTCATCGCTGCGCCGCCAGGGGTTCACCGCATTGCCGTAGGCCGAAGTTTCGTTCGAGCTGCCCATGGCAAACTCGTCCATGTTCAGCTTGCCCAGCATCACCGCGCCCGCATCGAACAGGTTCTGGGTGACGGTGGATTCGTATTCCGGCAGGAAGCCCTTGAGGATGTTCGAGGCCGCCTGCGACGGCACGCCCTTGGTGCAGAACAGGTCCTTGATGCCAAGGGGGATGCCGCACATGTCCGGGGCGTCGCCCGCCTTGAGGCGCGCATCAGCCGCCTCGGCCTGCTGCATGGCAAGGTCGGGGGTGTTGTGCACGAAGGCGTTCAGCGCGCCAGAGCCTTCGATGGCCGAGAGGCACGCGGCGGTCAGCGCGGCCGAGGTCGTGTCGCCCTTGCGCAGGGCATCACGGGCGGCGGCGATGGTCAGGGTGTTGAGATCAGACATTATTCCACCACCTTCGGCACGGCAAAAAAGCCCTCGCGGGCGTCGGGAGCGTTCGACAGGATCTTGGCCTGCTGATCGCCTTCGGTCACGACATCCTCGCGCCGTTTCAGGCGCTGCGGGGTGACCGAGGTCATCGGCTCGACGCCCTCGACATCGACTTCGTTCAACTGCTCGATGAAGCCGAGGATGGTGTTGAACTCCTCCGCCAGTGCGGGAAGCTGGTCTTCTTCCACCTTGATACGGGCCAGTTTCGCAACGCGGGCCGCGGTTGCTGTGTCGATCGACATGGAACGCCTCTTTCACTTGGATCGCGCACGGGTTTAGCGCCGCAAGGCCCCGCCCGCAAGCATATGGCGGGTCTGCATGTGAAACCGATAGGTCCAGATCATCCAGCCGAGCATGATTGCGTTGAGAATATGCCACAGGAAGTGGGTGCCGAGGCCCTCTGTGGCGTCACAGAGGGACGCGTCGAGCGAGCGGAAGGTGAGCGAGAGCATGAGGATGCCAGCCCCTAAGGCCAGCCGCCAGGCCGTGCCGGGCGCCCGTTTTGCCAGCAGTGCCGCATATGTGAAGATCAGTATCGGCACCGGCAGATAGGCCGCACTGGCGCCGTAGAGGGGTACCAGCCGCAGCAGGGGTGTCAGCATTGAGGACACGGGCAGGAACAGCGCCGGGATCATCACGGCCACCCAGACGCGTGCTTCAAAGAAATGGCGCGTGGCGGCGAAGATGTAGATCAGGATGAAGATCAGGATCGGCAGCGTGTCTGCGATCCCTGCCCAGGCTGTCGCAACCGTGTGAAACAGGCCCGAGCCGACGCCGATCCCGAACAGCACGCAGCAGAGCAGCCGGGCGAGCGGCAGGCCCCGGCAGGGCCGCCACAGCGCCGCGGCGACGGCGATGAAGGCGAGGTTGGTCAGGGCATTGACCGGTTCGGCCCAGAGACCGGGCCCGAGGCGTTCGCAATAGGCATCCACCTGCGCCATCAGGTCCATGGGTCTTTCCTTTCGTCACTGCAACGCTAGTGTCTGGCCCGGAACAAGACCCCGCCTTGCGTCAGCTCTGATCGCAGGCTGGGTGCAAACCTTCGGAGGTTCAACATGAAAATCATCTGGCTCGGACACGGCTCCTTTCGGCTTGAGATCGCGGACAAGGTTCTGCTGCTCGACCCCTGGTTCGACGGCAACCCCGCCTTCCCCGAGGCGCGCCGCGCCGAGGCGATCGCAGGTGCCACGCATATCTTCGTGACGCACGGCCATGGCGACCACGTCACCGACACCGCCGGCATCGCGAAAGAGCTGGGCATCCCGGTCTTCGGCATGGTCGAGCTGATGGGCTGGCTGGCCGCCAACCACGGGATTGAGACGACCGGTTTCAACAAGGGCGGCACGATCAAACTGGACGGCGTTTCGGTGACGATGGTCAACGCGACGCACTCCTCCTCGACCGACGGACCGCATGGGCCGATCTACCTCGGCTCCGAAGCGGGATTCGTCATCGAGGGCGAGGGGCATTCGATCTATTTCTCGGGCGACACCGACGTGATGGCCGACATGAAGATCTTCCACGATCTGCATGAGCCTGACATCGGCATCCTCTGCGCGGGTGGCCACTACACCATGGACATGCGCCGCGCGGCCTATGCGGCGAAGACCTTCTTCAACTTCAAGACGGTCATCCCGATGCACTACAAAACCTTCCCGGCGCTGGAACAGAGCGCCGATCTGCTGGCGAAAAGCCTGCCGGGCGTGAAGGTGATCGAGCCCGAAGTCATGACGGCCATCGAAATCTGAAGCTGGCTACGGCGGGGTGCGTGCATCCCGCCGACCGCCGCTCAGACCTGCCAGTCGTCCTCATGCGCCAGTTCACCGATGGCCATCCAGGCGACACGCGCACGCGCCACGCGCGTATCGCCCCATGTGCGAAAGACGATCTCGAACCCTTTCTCTGTCACGCTCTCGGCCGAGATATCGGCGCGCTGGTTGCTGGCCTGCGCCATGTCCCACATCGACAACGAACACTGCACACTGGGCGGCTGCGCAAAGGCTTCGGAGAAGGCGACACGTTTGCGCCGTTCGCGCGGGCCAGTGCCGGTCCACATCTCGCCGCCGTCCTGAAAATCGGAGAACAGAGTGCTGTCACCCTGCTCAACGCCGATGCGATGCGTGGATAGTTTTTTCATCAATCCCGATACTAAAGCTGAGACAGTCGGTTCGACAAGATGCCGCGACAGGGTGGCAGCAGCGGGGCCGCCCTGCCCCAGTCAAGACACGCACAACCTTGCCAACAGGTTGCAGGGCGGCACGAATACTACCGTCAATCCGAAGCACCAACGCAAAAGGCCCCGGACAATGCCGGGGCCTGAAGCAATACTGAAACGCAAAGATCAGTCGACGTAGTTTGCGTGATCCGGGTCGAGACCCACATGGGTGCCCATGGCCACCATATCCGCCAGCAACTTGGCCGCATGGGCCACGCCGTTGTCGTCTGTCGCGTCTTTCCAGGCCTTGCGTGCCTCGACAACCCAGTCATTCAGAATGTCCTGGGTCATCTCTTTCTGGTGCAGCGCGCGCTCGGCCAGGACGGTGACGCCCTCGGCCGAAATCTCGGCGAACCCGCCGGTGACGACGTAATCGTCCTCACCATTGGGGCCGCTGATGTGCAGCAGGCCGGGGCGCAGGGTGGTGATCATCGGCGCATGCCCTGGCATGGCCGTCAGATCACCGTCTGTGCCCGGAATCTGCACCTCGGTCACCAGACCGGAGACAAGGCTCCGTTCCGGGGAAACAAGGCTGAAGTCCATCGTGTTTGCCATTGATCAGCCCCTTACGCGGCTTCCGAGGCCATCTTTTCGGCCTTGGCGATCACCTCGTCGATGCCGCCGACCATGTAGAAGGCGGATTCGGGAAGGTGGTCGTATTCGCCAGCCACAACGGCTTTGAACGACGAGATCGTGTCTTCGAGCGGAACCTGCACACCGTCAGAGCCGGTGAACACTTTTGCCACGTCGAAGGGCTGCGACAGGAAGCGCTGGATCTTGCGGGCGCGCGTCACGGTCAGTTTGTCTTCTTCGGACAGTTCGTCCATCCCGAGGATAGCGATGATGTCCTGCAGCGACTTGTAGCGTTGCAGGATACCCTGAACGTCACGGGCCACCTGATAGTGCTCTTCACCGATGATCTGCGGGTCCATCAGACGCGAGGTCGAGTCGAGCGGGTCAACGGCGGGGTAGATGCCGAGTTCCGAGATCGCACGGTTAAGGTTGGTGGTGGCGTCAAGGTGGGCAAAGGTGGTTGCCGGCGCCGGGTCGGTAAGGTCATCCGCGGGAACGTAGACGGCCTGGATCGAGGTGATCGAGCCGGCTTTGGTCGAGGTGATGCGTTCCTGCATCTGGCCCATGTCGGTGGCCAGCGTCGGCTGGTAGCCCACGGCCGAAGGAATACGGCCGAGCAGAGCCGAAACCTCGGAGCCCGCTTGGGTAAAGCGGAAGATGTTGTCGACGAAGAACAGAACGTCGGTCCCGGACTGGTCGCGGAACTGTTCGGCCAGGGTCAGGCCGGTCAGTGCAACGCGGGCACGGGCTCCCGGAGGCTCGTTCATCTGGCCGTAGACCAGGGCCACTTGGCTCTCCGCGAGGTTGTCGGGCTTGATGACGTTGGATTCGATCATCTCGTGGTAAAGGTCGTTGCCTTCACGGGTCCGCTCACCAACACCGGCGAACACGGAGTAACCCGAGTGCACCTTTGCGATGTTGTTGATCAGTTCCATGATCAGAACGGTCTTGCCCACACCGGCGCCGCCGAACAGGCCGATCTTGCCGCCTTTGGCGTAGGGCGCCAGCAGGTCGATGACCTTGATGCCGGTTTCCAGCACGACGGATTCGGTCGATTGCTCGATGAATTCGGGCGCAGGCTGGTGGATCGAACGGTATTCGTCAGCGTTCACGGGGCCTTTTTCGTCAACCGGCTCGCCGATGACGTTGAGGATCCGGCCGAGGGTCGCGTTGCCGACCGGCACCATGATGGGCGAGCCGGTGTCTTCGACGGCCTGACCACGCACCAGACCTTCGGTTGCGTCCATTGCGATGGTGCGAACAGTGTTCTCACCAAGGTGTTGCGCGACTTCCAGAACCAGCTTGTTCCCGTTGTTGTCAGTGATCAGCGCGTTAAGAATAGCTGGCAGGCTATCCTCGAACTGCACGTCCACAACGGCGCCGATGACCTGGGTCACTTTGCCTTTTGCGTTTGCCATGTGTTGGTCTCCGGTTTCGTCAGAGCGCCTCGGCGCCCGAAATGATTTCGATCAGCTCGTTGGTGATGACGGCCTGACGCGAGCGGTTGTACTGGATCGTCAGCTTGTCGATCATGTCGCCTGCGTTGCGGGTCGCGTTGTCCATTGCGGACATCCGCGCGCCCTGCTCAGAGGCCGCATTTTCCAGCAGCGCCGCAAAGATCTGCGTCGCGATACCGCGGGGCAGCAGGTCGGCAAGGATGGCTTCCTCGCTCGGCTCATATTCATAGAGCGGGCCGGTGGCGTCACCGTCCTGCGCTTCGAACTGGGCCGGGATGACCTGCAAGGCGGTCGGCGTCTGGGCGATCACCGACTGGAACGAGGCGTAGAAGATCGTTGCCACGTCGAACTCGCCATCGTCAAAGCGGGTCAGAAGATCACGGGTGATATCCTGTGCATTGACGTAGCCGAGCGTCTTGATGCCGCTCAGATCGATGTGACCGACCAGCAGATCGCTGTATTCGCGACGCAGCTGCTCACGGCCCTTCTTGCCGACGGTGAGAATCTTCACCGTCTTGCCAGCTGTCTTCAGCTCTCTGATCTTCTGCTTGGCCTTCTTGACGATGTTCGTATTGAACCCGCCGCAAAGGCCCCGCTCTGCCGTAATGACGACGAGCATGTGCACGTCGTCCTTGCCGGTCCCCGTCAGCAACTTCGGACCCGTGTCCGAGCCACCCACCGAAGCGGCGAGTTGGCCCAGAACCGCGTCAAAGCGTTCCGCATAGGGGCGGGCGGCTTCGGCAGCGTCTTGCGCGCGGCGAAGTTTCGCCGCGGCAACCATCTGCATGGCCTTGGTGATCTTGCGGGTCGATTTGACCGACGCGATCCTGTTCTTGAGATCCTTCAGAGAAGGCATGTCATCCTCCCTCGGGCTTAGGCGAAGTCAGCGGCGAATTCGTCGAGTGCTGCCTTGAGCTTGTCCGCGGGTGCGCCTTTGATCTTGGGATCTTCGTCGGTGATCCACTGCAGGATTTCCGGGCGCGTGTTGCGCAGGAATTTCAGCAGTTCAGCTTCAAAGCGGCCCACGTCCTTGACGGCGACCTTGTCGAGATACCCGTTGGTACCTGCAAAGATCACACAGACGATTTCGGCGTTGGTCAGCGGCGAATATTGCGGCTGCTTCATGATCTCGGTCAGACGCGCACCACGGTTCAGCAGACGCTGGGTCGCGGCATCAAGGTCGGAGCCGAACTGAGCGAAGGCAGCCATCTCGCGGTACTGAGCGAGCGACAGTTTCACCGGACCCGCAACCGAGGACATCGCCTTGGTCTGAGCCGACGAACCCACGCGCGACACCGACAGACCGGTGTTCACAGCAGGACGGATGCCCTGGTAGAACAGTTCGGTTTCCAGGAAGATCTGGCCGTCGGTGATCGAGATCACGTTGGTCGGAATGAACGCGGAAACGTCGCCACCTTGCGTTTCGATGATCGGCAGAGCCGTCAGCGAACCGGAGCCGAAGTCTTCGTTCAGTTTCGCCGAACGCTCCAGAAGTCTGGAGTGGAGGTAGAACACGTCACCCGGGTAGGCTTCACGCCCCGGCGGACGACGCAGCAGCAGCGACATCTGGCGATACGCGACGGCCTGTTTGGAGAGGTCATCATAGATGATCAGCGCGTGGCGGCCGTTGTCGCGGAAGAATTCCGCCATTGCGGTCGCGGTGTAGGGCGCGAGGTACTGCATCGGCGCGGGATCGGAGGCGGTTGCGGCCACGACGATCGAATATTCGATCGCGCCGGTCTCTTCCAGCTTCTTCACCAGCTGCGCAACGGTCGAACGTTTCTGACCGATAGCAACGTAGATGCAGTAGAGTTTCTTGCCTTCATCGTCGCCGGCGGCTTCGTTGTAGGACTTCTGGTTCAGGATCGTGTCGAGCGCCACAGCGGTCTTGCCGGTCTGACGGTCGCCAATGATCAGCTCGCGCTGGCCACGGCCGATCGGGATCATGGCGTCGACCGACTTGAGGCCGGTTGCCATGGGTTCGTGAACCGATTTACGCGGGATGATGCCCGGCGCCTTGACGTCGGCCACGCGACGCTCGGTTGCTTCGATGGGGCCTTTGCCATCGAGCGGGTTGCCGAGACCGTCGACAACACGACCCAGCATGCCGTTGCCGCAAGGCACGTCCACGATGGAGTTGGTGCGGCTGACGACGTCGCCTTCCTTGATGTCACGGTCAGACCCGAAGATCACGACACCGACGTTGTCGGTCTCGAGGTTCAGGGCCATGCCGCGGATCCCACCAGGGAATTCCACCATTTCGCCGGCCTGAACATTGTCGAGGCCGTGCACACGGGCAATACCGTCACCGACGGAGAGCACGCGACCAACCTCGGCCACTTTGGCGTCTTGGCCAAAGTTCTTGATCTGCTCCTTCAGGATAGCAGAAATTTCGGCTGCTTGGACTCCCATTATCCGACCTCTTTCATGACATTCTGGAGTGCGTTCAGCTTCGTGCGGATCGACGTATCGACCATGCGCGAGCCCACTTTGACGACCAGACCACCGATGAGGGATTCATCGACGGTCGTGTTGAGTTTCACGGTCTTGCCAACAGTTTCGGCAAGCGTGGCAGAGAGTTTCTTGGACTGGTCAGCGGTCAGCGCCGTGGCGCTGGTCACATCTGCCGTCACTTCACCGTTCTCTTCGGCGATCAGTTCGTTCGAACGCTGCACGAATTGCGGCAGCGTGAACAGTCTGCGGTTCTGCGCCATCAGCGCCAGCGTGTGCTGGACGGCAGGCATCAGCTCAAGCCCGGCAGCAACGGCGGAGATCGCCTTTTCCTGCTCGGCACGGCTGAGGATGGGCGAAGCGATCACGTCACGCAGATCGGCGCTGACGGCGAGGGCTTCTGCAAGTTTTGCAATGCTGGCGTCGAGTTCGGACAGCGCGCCATTCTCGCGGGCAATCTCGAAAACGGCCAAGGCATAGCGCGAGGCGATGCCGTAGGAGATCGAAGCTGGTTCGGACACGTCCACCCTTCCGATGTCTGGCCCCGTACCGGTAAAAACACCGGCGCAGGGGGTTTGTAGCCTTGGCGCAGCCAAAGCATCAAAATCGGCACGGGTCTAGCAGAGCACTGCCCCCCCATCAACCCGCTTGAGGTGCTTTGCACGTATAGCAAACCGGCCGCTTTTTCAGTGTTTTCAGAGGGTAACGCCATATGCACCCCCCTGCCCACTTCCAGCTTTGACCCCAAAGGGCTAGAAATTGTTCACCTTTTCGGGATTTCACCTATGGCAGCAATTCCTGCATTATCAAGGATTCGCGCAAATCAGGCCGTCTGAGTATTTCTTAAGAAAATGTGTCTGCGGCCCGGATATCCCGGTGAGACGTTGCAAGGATCACGCAGTCAGGGCGAAATTCGCAGGGGTTTCGACATTTTGCAGGGTGGGTGTTCGCGGCGTTTCCCCCTCGGGATCGGCAGCCAAGTCCGCTGAATCCGGGTGTCGGTATTGCGTCGGTATCTGAACGGTATCCGAGCGGTGCGAATTTCGCCTTTCTCCGAGTGCCAGCACACCGTCCTGCCCCGTCGCCGCTGGACATGGGCGGCAGGCTCGGCCCAGTCGTCCCGCGCCATAGAGAGCGACGCGCGAGCGAATCGCGCGCCTCAGTCGTCCGCCCCCTCGAACCGGCAGCCGGACCAGCCGGCCCCGGCACTGCGGGCGGTTTCGGGCTTGGGCGCGGCCAGCCCTTCGAGCACGCGCAAACCGGAGGAGCGGAGCACTTTCTCGCCGGGGCCGGAGGGGGCCTGCACCCGCTTGCTGGCCTCGACCATCAGCACGCCGCCCGACACGACCATCGACAGGGTGCCGCCCAGCTTTTCCCAGAACGGCGCGGTCTTGCGCCAGAACCGGCGCTGCGAGGGCGGCTGGTAGAGGGTATGCACATGCCGCTCGGGCAGGAAGGAGTGCAGCTTGAGCTGGGACTCGAGCTGGCCCTGACTGTAGGGGCGGCCATAGCCGAAGGGCGTGCGATCGGATTGCGACCACAGGCCAGAGCGGTGCGGCACGATGAACAGGGCCTTGCCGCCGGGGCCAAGGACGCGAAAGCATTCCTTCAGCAGATCGGTCGGCCTCTCCGATGTCTCAAGCCCGTGCATGACGACCAGCTTGTCGACATGGCCAGTGTCGATGGGCCAGAGGGTTTCCTCGCACAGGGTCGAGACATTGGGCATGCCCGCAGGCCAGGGCATGACGCCCTGCGGCCCCGGCATCAGGGCGATGACGCGGCGCGCCTCGGCCAGATAGGGGCGCAACAGGGGCACCGCAAAGCCGAAGCCAAGGACCGTCTGACCCTTCGCCTCGGGCCAGAGTTTCAACATCTGGTTGCGCACATTGCTTTGTGCCGCCCGACCCAGAGTGGAGCGATAATAGAAATTCCGCAGGTCCTGCACGTCCAGATGCATTGCAAGCCGCCCTCTGATCGGTTTCACTCGGGGACAATAGCAAGGAAGGACAATTTGACCATGGCCCTTGAACTCGTCACCGTGCCCTGCCTGAAAGACAACTATGCCTATCTGGCCCACGGTCCAGAGGGGACATGCATTGTCGACGCGCCGGAGGCCGCTCCGATCCTGCAGGTGCTGGAGGCGCGCGACTGGGTGCCGGACACGCTGCTGATCACCCATCACCACCACGACCACGTCGGCGGCATCGCCGAATTGCGCGCCCGTTTTCCCGACATGACGGTGATTGGCCCGAAGGCCGAAGCCGACAAGATGCCCGCGATGGACCGCTATGTCGCCGAGGGCGATACCGGCGGCGCAGGCGATGGCCTTTGGCGCGTGATCGAGGTGCCCGGCCATACGCTGGGCCATATCGCCTTTCACATGGCGGGTGCCAAGCTGGTGTTCACCGCCGACAGCCTGATGGCGTTCGGCTGTGGCCGCGTGTTCGAGGGGACCTTCCCCCAGATGCACGCCAGCCTGAGCAAGCTGGCCGCCCTGCCCGGCGATACCCTCGTCTGTTCGGGACACGAATACACAGAAGCGAATGCGAAATTCGCCCAGACGATTGAACCAGAAAATCCCGCGCTTATATCTCGTATCAACGCGGTGAAAGCCGCGCGCGCGGCCGGTCAGCCGACAGTGCCGTCTCTCCTCTCTGATGAAATGGACACCAACCCCTTTCTGCGTGCCCACCAGCCCTCTGTCGCCGAAGCCGTCGGACTGCCTGGTGCCCCTGCTGACGAGGTCTTTGCCGAAGTCAGACGCCGCAAGGACGCCTTCTGAAACGCCGATTTGTCACGCGATATACCGGCTGCGCAGTGAAATGTGATCGCGCAGCCAAAGAAAATCCTTGAAGCTGGGTCCAGATCGACCAAACTTTAAGACTAAGAGGCCATGGTTGGAATTGGGGCTCGTTTCTCCCCGCTCCGACACAGTTCGAAAAGGAGCACCACAGTGCCTTCATTCTCGACCACCCTGGAACAGGCAATCCATGCAGCGCTGGCGCTGGCAAATGCCCGACGTCACGAGTTTGCGACGCTCGAACATTTGCTGCTGGCCCTGATTGATGAACCAGATGCGACCCGCGTCATGAAAGCCTGCTCGGTAGATACCGAGGAATTGCGACAGACTCTTGTCGAATTCGTCGACGAGGAGCTCGCCAACCTCGTGACCGACATCGACGGCTCCGAAGCCGTCCCCACCGCAGCTTTCCAGCGCGTCATCCAGCGCGCCGCCATCCATGTGCAAAGTTCGGGTCGCACCGAAGTGACCGGGGCCAACGTCCTTGTCGCGATCTTTGCCGAACGCGAATCGAACGCGGCCTATTTCCTGCAGGAGCAGGACATGACGCGCTACGATGCCGTCAACTTCATCGCCCATGGCGTGGCCAAAGACCCCGCCTATGGGGAAAGCCGCCCGGTGACAGGCGCGCCCGAAGAAGAACGGCAGAATTCCTCGAAATCGTCCCAATCCGCTGCAAGCGAAACTGACGGGAAGGAATCTGCTCTGGACAAATATTGCGTCAACCTCAACGTCAAGGCGCGTGAGGGCGATGTCGATCCGCTGATCGGCCGCGCCTCTGAGGTGGAGCGTTGCATTCAGGTGCTCTGCCGCCGCCGCAAGAACAATCCGCTGCTGGTGGGTGACCCCGGCGTCGGCAAGACCGCGATTGCCGAAGGGCTGGCGCGCAAGATCATCTCTGGCGAAACGCCTGAGGTGCTGTCCAAGACCACCATCTTTTCGCTCGACATGGGGGCGCTGCTGGCCGGCACCCGCTATCGTGGCGACTTCGAGGAACGCCTGAAATCCGTTGTGACGGAGCTTGAGGCGCACCCCGACGCGGTGCTGTTCATCGACGAGATCCACACCGTGATCGGTGCCGGGGCGACGTCTGGCGGCGCGATGGATGCGTCGAACCTGCTGAAACCTGCGCTTCAGGGCGGCAAGCTGCGCTGCATGGGCTCCACCACCTACAAGGAGTTCCGTCAGCACTTCGAGAAAGACCGCGCGCTGTCGCGCCGGTTCCAGAAGATCGACGTGAACGAGCCTTCGGTTGAAGATTCGGTCAAGATCCTCAAGGGGTTGAAGCCGTATTTCGAAGAACACCACTCGATCAAGTACACCAACGACGCGATCCGTTCCGCGGTGGAACTGGCGGCGCGCTATATCAACGACCGCAAGCTGCCGGACAAGGCGATCGACGTGATCGACGAAGCCGGCGCCGCACAGCATCTGATTTCGGAGAGCAAACGCCGCAAGACCATCGGCGTGAAAGAGATCGAGGCCGTCGTGGCCAAGATCGCCCGCATCCCGCCGAAATCGGTCAACAAGGACGACGCCGCCGTGCTGAGAGATCTGGAGGCCTCGCTGAAACGCGTTGTCTTCGGTCAGGATGCGGCCATCGATGCGCTGTCCTCGGCGATCAAGCTGGCGCGGGCCGGTCTGCGCGAACCTGAAAAGCCCATCGGCAACTACCTGTTTGCCGGGCCCACTGGCGTCGGCAAGACCGAGGTCGCCAACCAGCTCGCCGATACGCTGGGCGTGGAGCTGCTGCGTTTCGATATGTCGGAATACATGGAGAAACACGCGGTTTCGCGGCTGATCGGCGCGCCTCCGGGCTATGTCGGGTTTGACCAGGGCGGGCTGCTGACGGACGGTGTCGACCAGCATCCGCATTGCGTGCTGCTGCTGGACGAGATGGAGAAAGCGCACCCGGATGTCTACAACATCCTGCTGCAGGTGATGGACCACGGCCAGCTGACCGACCACAACGGCCGGACAGTGAACTTCCGCAACGTGATCCTGATCATGACTTCCAACGCGGGCGCCGTGGAACAGTCGAAATCGGCCATCGGTTTTGGCCGCGACCGGCGCACGGGCGAGGATACGGCCGCGATCGAGCGGACCTTCACGCCTGAATTCCGCAACCGTCTGGATGCCGTGATCTCCTTCGCGCCGCTGCCGAAAGAGGTCATCATGCAGGTGGTCGAGAAGTTCGTGCTGCAACTCGAAGCCCAGCTTCTGGATCGTGGTGTCAGCATCGAGCTGACCCGACCCGCCGCTGAATGGCTGGCCGACAAAGGCTATGATGACAAAATGGGCGCACGGCCTCTGGCCCGCGTGATCCAGGAATACATCAAGAAGCCGCTGGCCGAGGAACTGCTGTTCGGCAAGCTGACCAAGGGCGGGGTTGTCCGCGTCGGCGTCAAGAACGGCGAGCTGGATCTGCAAATGGAGGGGCCGGACAAGTTGCGCCTCTCTGGCAACAAGCCTCCGCTGCTTACGGCCGAGTGATCTGGTGAGATGATTTGAAAGGGCGGGGAATTTCCCCGCCCTTTTGCATGTCCGCAGGCCCCTGCCCCGAGGGGTCGGCTCCGCACGCCGGGCTGAGGTTCGATAGCTCCGCGCGGGCCGGGGGTCGCATCAATGGGACGGCCAGCCCGCGTTCCTGAAAGCTGCGCGTGCTGGCCGTCCCCAGAACCTGCGGCGCTGACGAATGCGGGGCAACGCAGCCTCTCTCATGGCCGCGATGGATCCCAAGCGCAGCTTAGCGTTCGGTGAACTTCAGCTCGATCCGGCGATTCAGGGCGCGTGCCTCCGGGCTGTCGCCGACGGCGATCGGCTGGTACTGGCCAAAACCATTGGCCGACAGACGGCGCGGCGGAATACCCAAAGAATCAACCATGTAGCGCACGACAGACAGGGCGCGGGCCTGGCTCAGCTCCCAGTTGTCGCGGAATTCACCAGTGCCGGACAGCGGCACGTTGTCGGTGTGGCCATCGACGCGCATGATCCAGTCGATCTCGGGCGGGATCTCGTCGCTGATTTCCCAGAGCAGCCCGGCCACCTGATCGATCTGCTGCTTGCCCGCTTCCGACAGGTCGGCCTGCCCCGTGCCGAACAGCACCTCGGAGGAGAAGACGAAGCGGTCGCCGACGACGCGCACACCGTCCTGACCATCCAGAATCTCGCGCATCCGGCCAAAGAAATCAGAGCGGTATTTCTCTAGCTTGTTGGCCTCGGCCTTGAGGCGTACGGCCTCTTCCTGCAGGCGCTGACGTTCCTTTTTCTCGACGGCGGCGACGCGGGCGAGGGCCGCGTTCAGGTCGGAGCCGAGCGACTGGATCTTCACCTGACTGACATCCTCGCGCGCCTTGTAATCGTCCAGCAAGGCCTGAAGTCCGGCGAGCTGGGTGCGCAGGGCCGAGACCTGCTGGTTCAGCAGGGTGGCGCGGCGCTGGCTTTCGGCGGACTTGGCCTCTTCCTGCTCCAGCGCCTGATTGGCCTGGCGCAGCAGGATCTGGCGCTGCTCGGTCTCGCTCAGCTGGTCTTTCGTCTGCTGTTCGGCGGCAAGTTTCGCGGCGAGCGCGGCGGTCAGCTGCTGGCGCACGGTGTCGCGATCCGCCGAGGCGGCCTCGGCCGTCTTTTGCGCGGCGAGCGCGGCGGCGAGGCGTTTCTGGATCGAGGCCAGCTCCTCCGCATGTGTCGCATCGGCGGCGTCGAGCGCGGTTTGGGTGCGCGTCAGCGCGGCCTCAAGCGCAGTCAGCTTGTCCTGTAGGGTGGCGATTTCGGCGGCGCGCCCTTCGGCCTGCTGCTGGACACGGGAGAGTTCGCCTTCGAGCGCGGTCTTGTCGGCCTGCAGTTTTTCGGTCTGGCTGCCGGTTTGCAGGGCGGCGTTGAGGCGATCCTCAAGCCCGGTCTTTTCCTGTGTGGCGCGGGCCAGAGCGGCTTCGAGCGCGACGATACGCAGGCGGATTTCCTCAACCGCGTCGACCTTTTCGGCGGTGTCGGCCTGCGCGCGGGCGAGCTGGGCGTTCAGCGTGGCCTCCCGCTCGGCCGCGTCGGCCTTGAGGGTATCGATCTGGGTCTGCATCTCGGCGCGGGCGGTGGCGGTGGCGTCGCGGGCAGTGGTCGCGGCGGCTTCGGCCTGCGCCTGAGCGGCTTTGGCGGCGTCGATCTCGTCGCGCAGCACGGCGGCCTGACGGGTCAGATCGTCGCGCGTGCCCTCGCTGGCGGTAAGGGTTTTTTCCAGCACGGCGAGGCGGCCTTCAAGCTCGGCCAGTTTGGCGTCGCGGTCATCGACATCGGCAAGGGCCGTGGCGAGGGCGGTTTCCAGAGCGGTGAGCTGGCCATAGCTGGCCTCGCGTCCGGTTTCGGCTTCGGCGAGACGGGCCTGGGTGCGCGAGAGATCATCCTGCAGCTGGCTGGCGGAGGCCTGCGCGGTTTCCTGTGCCAGCACAGCCGCCAGCAGCTTGTCGTCGAGGTCCTTTTCGGCGGCCTGAGCGGCGGCAAGAAGGGTCAGCGTGTCCTCGGCCTTCTTGCGCTGGGATTCCAGCGCGAGGGTCATCGAGGTCAGCTCGGTCTGTGCGTCCTTGAGCTTGGCGCGCAGCGCTTGCGCGGCGGCCGCTTCGGCCAGACGGGATTTCTCTTCTTCGGTGAGCTGGTTTTGCAGGTCGCTGAGCTGCGCGTTCAGCGCGGTGTTCTGGGTGCTCGCCTCGGCCTGATCGGTTTTCAGGCTGGCAATCAGGGCCTCCATCGCCTCGCGTTTGGCGGCGGAGAGACGGGCGGCTTCGGCCTGTGCGTCGATCTCGGTGCGGGCCTGCGCGACGGCGAGTTGCAGGGCGTCGCGGTCGCTGGTGAGCTGGTCGCGCTCTGCCTCAAGCGCGGTGACCGAGCCACGGGCGTCGTCGCGCTGCGACAGCAGGGTGGCGACCTGCGCCTCGAAATCGGTGATCTGGGATTGCGCCTGACGCAGCGCATCCTGCGTCTGGTCGCGGGCCTGGGTCAGCGAGGCGATCAGCGCCGCCTGCTGATCGGCGCGCGATTGTGCGTCGTCCAGTGTCGAGGTCAGCGTGCCGACCTGGGTTTCCAACTTCGCCGCCTTGTCACGTTCCAGCCCCAGGGCGCGGCTGAGCGCGGCGAGGTCGGAGGAGAGGTCGTCGAGTTCGGTCTTCTGGCCCGTGATGGTTTCCTGCAGCGTGAACTGCACCACCATGAAGATGGTCAGAACGAACATCAGCACCATCAGCAGCCCGGTCATCGCATCGACGAAACCGGGCCAGATATTGGCCTGAAGCCGGGCACCGGATCTGCGGGAGAGGGCCATGGTCAGCCGTCCTGATCGGTATCGGAGCGCGGCGACATGGCACGGGTGACCTGCGCCCTCTGGGTCTGCGAGATGACGCGGCTGAGGGCGGCGATATCGGTGCGCAGCTCAGCCATGGTTTCATGCCGTCCGGCGCTGATTTCCTCAAGAATGCGCAGCAATTGCACATCCATGGAGCGCAGGCGCATGCGGCTTTCGGCGTCGATGCCCTCGGGCGTTTCGCCCAGCTTGACCAGCAGCGCATCCTGACCATCGGCAATGCGGCTCAGCGCTTCGGCAATCGGGCTGGTGACGGCGTTCTGCGCCGCCATGCGGTCGGTCAGGCGTTCGATGGTGTCGGCAAGGGCGGAGAGCTTGTAGTCAACCTCGGAGCGGGAGGCATCGGAGCGGGCGAACATCTGCTGCATGCCCTCCATCTGCTCGCCGATGTTGTCCAGCACGCCGACGAGGATGGACTGATCCGCCGCGCCGTCGCCCTCGGCCAGACCGAGGCGAGTGATGGTGGAGAGCCATTCCTCAAGCTCGCGGTAGAAACGGTTCTGGCCGTGACCCGCGAAAAGCTCCAGCAGGCCGACGATCAGCGAGCCGGTGAGGCCGAGCAGCGAGGACGCAAAGGCGACGCCCATGCCGTCGAGCTGGCCCTGAAGCCCGGCCATCAGGCGGGTGAAGACGGCGATGCCGTCCTCGCCGTCCTGCGGGGCGAGGCTGCGGATGGTTTCAACCAGCGCCGGGACCGTGGTGGCGAGGCCGTAGAAGGTGCCGAGCAACCCGAGGAAGATCAGCAACGAGGTGATATAGCGCGTGATCTCGCGCGCCTCGTCGATCCGGGTGACGACGGATTCAAGGATCGAGGTGGCGGAGGTCGAGGAGATCTGCATCCGCTTGTTGCGCGCGCCCAGCAGCGTTGCCAGCGGCGTCAGCAGGCGCGGCGCCCGTTCGATTGTCTCGAGGTTGCCCGAGGTGAAGCGTTCGATCCAGCGCACGGAGGAGATCAGCTGCACCACCTGCCAGAAGCAGGCAAGCACGCCCAGAACGAAGACAAAGGCGATGAAGCCGTTCAGATAGGGGTTCGGGATGAACACCGGCAGCACGCTGGGCGCGGCGAAAAACGCCCCGACACCGCTCAGCCCGATGACGATCAGCATCAGGATGATCTGGCGGATGGGCTGCGAAAACTGAGGCGCGACCTTGCGGTCCGTATGGTCCATTCGGACGTGTCCCGGATGTGGTTCCTGTTGCGTAGGTTGTATGGCGTTTGCCCTTGCAAGAAAAGGATTTATCCCAAGATTTCAGTGACGCGGGCGGCCAGCCATGTCAAATCTGCATCGCTCAGGCCAAGGTCGTCCAGATGGCGGGCAGTGTTCCACAGATACTCGGCATTCGGCCCCATGCCGCCATGGGCGTGGGCGATGATCCGGGCCTGCGCCTCCAGCGGCATGCCTCCGCAGTATTGCACATGCGCGGCGTCGATCACGTAGGTGACGGCCTCGACGGTGCGGCCATCGCTCAGCTCAACCGGCAGGCGTTTTTCGATATAGGCGGAGGAGACCAGCTCTCGTTCGCGCAGATAGCTCAGGACGGTGTCTTCCTCCCCGGAGGCGACCTGCAGCGCGAGGCCGGTGCAGGCGGCGCCGGGCTGGGCGTCCAGCGCGAGGACCAGACCGGGGTGTTCGACCGAGCCGCGATGGTGGATCGAGGACATGCAGAACGACCGCGCATAGCCCGAGAGATGCGCCACCACCTCAGCGGCAGGCGTGAACCCCGGTTTCCACAAAAGCGATCCGTAGCCGAAAACCCACATTGGCATCACTGGTCCTTCTCTTTCGGGGCCGTATAAACAACAAGGGGCACAGCGCGAAAAGGGGGCAGCTGCATGAAACGTCTGGTGATCGTCATTTTGGCCGCAGCCGCCCTGTGGTCCGGCTATTGGTTCATCGCCGCGCATACCGAAAAGCGCGCGTTGACGCAGTGGTTCGCCGCGCGCCGGGCCGAGGGCTGGCAGGCCGATTACGCGGGGTTCACCGTGCAGGGCTATCCCAACCGGCTGGATGCGATCTGGACCGATATGGCGCTGGCCGATCCGGCGACCGGCGTGGCGCTGGATCTGCCGAAGTTCGCCCTGATGGCGCTGTCCTATCAGCCCAACCACGTCATTGCCGTGGCCCCGAAAACCATGCTGCTGCGCACCCCGCAGGACAGCTATCCGATCAGCAACGACGATCTGCGGGCCTCGCTGCGGCTGCACGCGGGGCCAAGCCTGCAGCTGGATCGCGCACAACTGTCGGCCGACAAGCTGGTCCTCGCCGGGCCGCAGCCCGCGTCGCTGGATCATCTGAGCCTCGCCGTGTCGCAACATGAAGATGACGAGCGCACCTATCGGCTGGGCCTGCTGGCAAGCGGGCTGACACCGCCAGAGGTCCTGCGCAATCGTGTCACCTCAGGCATGGCCCTGCCGGACCAGATGCAGGAGGCCCGTCTGGATGCGACGGTAACCTTCGACAAGCCCTGGGATATTTCCGCGATCAATCGCGCGCGCCCGCAGCCCCGGCATATCACCGTGGCGCTGGCGCGGGCCGAGTGGGGCGCGCTGGCGCTGCAGATTGCGGCGGATCTGGCTGTGGACGAAGCCGGGCAGGCCACCGGCGACGTCAGCCTGCAGGCGCGCAACTGGCGTCAGATGGTGCAGGCCGCTGTCGCCGCCGGGGCGCTGGATGCGTCGGTCGCCAGCATCGCGGAAACCACGCTGGGGCTGATGGCACGGATGGGCGGCAACTCCGAGACTCTGGATGTCACGCTGAGCCTGCGGGACGGGCGCGTCTACCTCGGCCCGATCTCGCTTGGGCCAGCGCCGGTGTTCCGGCTGCGCTGATCAGCGGCAGTAGCCGACACCGCCGCGCCGGGGCGCCGTGTCAAAGTGGAAGTGATTGCGGTGCTGGGCGTCGGATTCGGGGCCCAGCGTAGTGCCGAAGATCCGGCAGCCCGCCGCATGAGAGGCTTTCAACATGCGCCCCTTCTTGCCCTTGCCCCAGTCGTTCAGCACGCTGAGACTGGTGCCATCCTTCAAGCGGATTGCAGCGATATCAATGGCATGGCCCTTGCCGTGTTCGGAAATCCGCGCGCCCTTGACGTGGTTGCGGGTGCGGCAGGCATAGCTGCCCGCGATCTGCAGCGTGCTGACTCCGCCACCGTAATTGCCCACGGCGGGGCGCAGGCCCTTGTCGATCCAGGTGCGCACGGCGGTGGCGGTGTTGCAATCGATCAGCGCGCTGGTCGACAGTTTGATGCCGCTGATCGACTGGACGCGCACGGCGCTGTCGATGCCACAGGCCGAAAGGCTGGCCTCGACCGGGCCGACGAAGACACCCTGAATCGCCGGATCGCCACAGATCTGGCCTTTGACGGGCGTGACTTTCTGGGCCGGCGCATTCGCACGGGGGGCGGGCGCAGTCTGCTGCACACCGGCGAGCTTGCGGACATCGATCGGGCGGGCTTTGGGACGTTTGGAGAGCTGGATGCCGTCCGGTCCGGGCTCCAGTTCGCGTGTCACACCCATCGTCTCGGCCTGCTTGGGATCACGCGGCGCGGTTGCGATCTGGCCCAATGCCGCCTCAGGGCGCGCCAGGGGGCGGACTTTCGGCGCAGGAGTGGAGGCTTTGGGGGCTTGCACGGCGGCAGACTTTGCTTCGGCGAGGGGCGGCGCAGGGGCCGTGATGGCGCGGGGCGAAGCGAGGGGACGCAGCGACCGCTCGGGGGCCTGCGCCGCCGCCGCGAGGGGCAGCAGGCAGGCGAGCCCGACCAGAAAAAGCTTCACTTCCGCCCTGCCGCGCGACCGAAGTTGGGCGCATCGGTATCCTGGCCCGCGTCGATGATGCCACGCCGGATGGCGCGGGTGCGGGTGAAGTAATCAAACAGCAGATCGCCGTCGCCGGTGCGGATCGCGCGCTGCAGGGCAAACAGCTCCTCGGTGAAGCGGCCAAGGATCTCCAGCGTGGCTTCCTTGTTGGTCATGAAGACGTCGCGCCACATCGTCGGATCGCTGGCGGCAATCCGGGTGAAATCGCGGAAACCGGCGGCAGAGTACTTGATGACTTCGCTGTCCGTCACGCGGCGCAGATCGTCGGCCACGCCGACCATCGTATAGGCGATCAGGTGCGGGGTGTGCGAGGTGACGGCGAGGACGAGGTCGTGATGCTCGGCGTCCATTTCCTCGACATTGGCTCCCAGAGCCTCCCAGAAGGCGCGCAGCTCGGCGACCTTGGCGGGATCGCTGCCCTCGACCGGGACCAGCAGGCACCAGCGGTTGTCGAAAAGCTCTGCAAAGCCCGACTCGGGGCCGGAATGTTCGGTGCCCGCAAGCGGGTGTGCGGGGATGAAATGCGCGCCTTCGGGGATATGCGGCTGCACGGCCTCGATCACGGCCTTCTTGACCGACCCGACATCCGAGATGACAGCGCCGGGCTTCAAGAACGGGCGGATCTCTTCGGCGACGGCGCCCATGGCCCCGACGGGCACGCAGAGGATCACCAGATCGGCGTCAGCCACGGCGTCGGCGGCGGTATCACAGACCACGTCGCACAGGCCGATGCGGCGGGCGGTGTCGCGGGTGGCGGCAGAGCGCGCATAGCCCGACACCTGCCCCACAAGACCGCCGCGCTTGGCAGACCAGAAGATCGACGAGGCGATGAGGCCCAGCCCGATCAGAGCGACTTTATTGTAGATCACGCCTCGGCTCCGGCCTTGAACTGGCCGATCGCATGGGCCACCCGGCGGCAGGAGGATTCATCCCCCACCGTGATGCGCAGGCAATGCGGCAGCTTGTAGCTGGCGACGAGGCGCACAATCAGGCCCCGGCGCTTGAGGAAGGTATCGCAGGCCTCGGCCTCCTCCGGACTGGCGAAACGGGCCAGAATGAAGTTGGCGCAGGAGGTGTCGGAGGGCACGCCATGTTCGGCCAGCGCCTCGGCCAGCCAGGCGCGCATACGGGTGTTTTCGGTGCGGCTGCGATTGACGTGGGCCTGATCCTTGACCGCCGCCTCGGCCGCCGCGAGCTGGGCGTTGGACAGGTTGAAGGGGCCGCGAATGCGGTTCAGCACGTCGATGATCGCCTTGGGGCCGTAGCCCCAGCCAATGCGCAACCCGCCCAGACCGTAAGCCTTGGAGAAGGTGCGCGTCATGACGATGTTCTCGCGCTGCTCCAGCAGGGCCAGCCCGCCGTCGAAGCCTTCGACATATTCCGCATAGGCCCCGTCGAGCACCAGAATGGCCTGCGCCGGCAGACCATCGGCCAGACGCGCAACCTCGTTCCCGCCGATCATCGTGCCGGTGGGGTTGTTGGGGTTGGCGATGAAGACCAGCTTGGTGTTTTCCGTGCAGCCGGCCAGCAGAGCGTCGACGTCGGTGACACGCTCACGCTCACGCACCTCGACCGGGGTGGCCCCGGCGGCGAGGGCGGCAATGCGGTACATGCCAAAGCCGTGCTCGGTGAACAGCACTTCATCGCCCGGCCCGGCATAGGCCTGGCAGAGGAAGTGGATGATTTCGTCCGACCCGACGCCACAGATGACGCGGGCGGCATCAAGGCCATGCTGGGCGGCAATCGCCTCGCGCAGGGACGTATGATCGGTATTGGGGTAACGATGCAATTCATAGGAGGCACGACGGAAGGCGTCGATCGCCGCCTCACCAGCGCCATAAGGGTTTTCATTGGACGAAAGTTTGACGACGTCGGTGACGCCTTCCACTTTCGACTGGCCACCCTGATAGAGGGCGATTTCGAGGATCCCCGGCTGGGGCGTAATCGTCTGTGTCATTGTCTCGCACCTTGCAACGGCCCAACTTCTAGCCGCGAAACCGCGCTATTGAAAGATGAAGTCTGTGCCAGCGACGAAAAGCCTGCCCCGGGGCCGCGGCCTGACCGGGGGCTATCGCATAGTGGGCTGGGGGAACGGGGGACGATCAGCCTTCGGATTTGATATATTTCCGATATATATCAATATGATAAATAAATACGGTGCATGTAAGACAGCGCCCTGCCCTACGGCGCCGCCCCGCCGAAAGGCAATGAGGGGGCTGGCATTTATGCCTCAGAAGCGACGCTCGAAACGGGCCTGAAGTCCTTGGGTTTTGTCAGAGCTTTCCTTTTGCACTCCGGCTGCCATCTGCCGCGTCCTTAACAGCGGTGCCCCACCGTCATTCCACCCTCTGCGTCCGAGCCACCCCTATCGCCCGCCAGAGACTGTCCATCCCCAGCGCGCCCAAACGGTCCCGGTTCACCGTGGGACCCACGGGTCTTGGCGGCGCTTCAGACGGCTGATTGCGCGAAAATCGCACCGTTCAGATACCGTTCGGATACCGACGCAATACCGACATCGAAATCTGCCGCAAAACAGCCTCTCCCGTCCTCCACACCCAGCGCTCGCACAACGAAAAAGGGCCGCACCACTGGTGCGACCCTTTCTGAATTTTGGCTCTGAACTGGATCAGTTCTGAGCGTAGAATTCGATGACCAGATGCGGTTCCATCTGAACCGGATAGGGAACGTCGCTCAGACCCGGGGTCCGCACGAAGGTCGCGGTCAGCTTGGAGTGGTCGGCATCGATGTAGTCGGGCACATCGCGCTCGGACAGCTGGGTAGCTTCCAGGATGACGGCGATTTGCTTAGACTTTTCACGGACTTCGACGACATCACCTTCCTTGACGCGGTAGGAGGGGATGTTGACGCGCTGGCCGTTCACGGTGACGTGGCCGTGGTTCACGAACTGGCGCGCAGCAAAGACGGTTGCGACGAACTTGGCGCGGTAGACAACCGCGTCCAGGCGGCGTTCCAGCAGACCAATCAGGTTCTCGCCGGTGTCGCCCTTGACCCGCTCAGCTTCCGCGAAGATGCGACGGAATTGCTTTTCGGTCATGTCGCCGTAGTAGCCTTTCAGCTTCTGCTTGGCGCGCAGCTGCAGACCGAAGTCCGAAACCTTGCCCTTGCGGCGCTGACCGTGCTGGCCGGGGCCATACTCACGACGGTTGACCGGGGACTTCGGACGACCCCAGATGTTCTCGCCCATGCGGCGATCGATTTTGTACTTGGCAGACGTGCGTTTGGTCACGGCTGATATCCTTTCTCGATTGCGTCCCCGACGTCAGCGAAACCGGCCCTGCACCTTGTAACCCCTTGTAAAAGCGGCTCTTCGGGTCGAAACCAGCCTCGGCAAAGCCTTGGACTGAAAGGGCGTTGTCCTCTTGGTACCAATTTCAGACCGGGTTGCCCGTCGCTGATTTCGGCCCATGACAGGCATCCCCTCGCGGGGGCCACCAACACCAATGGAGCCGCGCTTATATACGCGGTCCGCACAGAGTCAATCACGCAGCCGCAGAAAACCCCAATATAAAAAGGGCGCATCGCCCCCAAGGATCAGAAGTCGACCTTGAGGCGGACGGAGCCGATGACATGCCCCTCCTTCTGCCCCTCGAACTCCGGTCCCATCCATGTCAGCCCGTAAAAGCCACCGACGCGGCGCGTCTGGAAATGCACGCCTGTGCGCACCCGTGCCCGCGTATCGCGGGGCCGTCTCAGGTAGATCGAGTCCTGAACATAGGCGTAATCGGCACCGAGCACGAAAGCGACCCCCGGATGCGGCGCTGTCACCACGCGGTAGCGCTGGCCCGTCACCCGGTCACGCACCAGCAGCTCAGCCATCCCGACAGAGCCGATGGTGATATCGGCACCGGCGCGCAGCAGCGTCTCATCCCCCCAGCGCCCGGCCACAAAGGGGCGCAGCGTGGCAGCACCAAGCCCATAGCTGCGGCCGTTTTCAAATGCCAGCGTTGGGTGCACGCCATCCGGCACCGCCCCCGCCTTGGTTCTTGCCGAGGTCGTTGAGGCCCCCAACCAGTCATGCACCTTGTCCTGCAACCAGGGCAGCCCGGTCATTGGCCCGGTCAGCACCAGATCCGTGCCGAGTGTCGTCTCCATCCCCTGCCAGTCGAAATGACTGTGCAGCCCAAAGGACAGCGACGTCGCATAGGGACGATCATCACGGGCTGGCCGTCTGAGGTTTTCCGGGGCCATGATCTCGCCCGCGATCCGCAGCTCCAGTAAGCTGGCGAAATCCTGTGGCAGCGCCCCTGTCCAGGGATCGCCCCAGACCCGGCTGGAGCTTATCGACCCGCTATGCCAGCGGTCCCTGCCATCGCCCAGAAGGTCATTGCTGACATGTCGTCCATAGCCAAGAAAGTCCCGTGCCAGCGCCGCATCGGGTACGGCCAGCAGGCCAGCGAACCATGCGGCTGCGATCAGGATCAAACGGCCTTTCATGTGATCTCATCCCCCTCTTGCCGCACCAGTGGCAGGCCATTCATCGTATAGTTCGAATATGAGAGAATGGTTACACGCGGACTTCAAATTCCGGCCAGAGCGACAGCGCGTCATGTCCAATTTCCCCAGTTTTGTTGCGAAATTGGTTCAGATTGCACAGGTGACCTACAGGCACATGCAAAAAGGCCACCGCGAAATTGCAGTGGCCTTTCAGATCAGGAAAACGAGGAAGCTCAGGAAAACTGCCTCGGGTCGCGATGTCGTGAGATCAGACGCGCACGCTGCCGCCGCGTGGGCCTGCAACCAGCCACAGGATAAACCCGATGACGGGCAGGATCAGGATCAACAGCACCCACAGCAACTTGCTGCCGGTCGAGGCGCCGGAGGTCACGGTCTGATAGATTGCGTAGATGTCGGCGATAAGGACGATCAGTCCCAGAAGTCCATATTCCATTGGTCCGGCTCCAGTTGCTTGCGTCTTGTGCGTTCGGAAATCAAACGCCAGAAGGGCCGCTTTTGTTCCGAGCGAACCGCCGGATCAGTGATGCAGTGCCATCCAGACCGTCGTCTTCACCATAGCGCCGGCTTCGCGCAGGCGCGCCCGCATCAGCAAGCCGCGTGGAATATCGTCGTCAGGGGCGCTGGCGCTTTCGGCATCGAGGCCGAACCAGGCGGCGATCCGGCGGGCCCGGTAGGCGTGAAAGCCGTCGGTCACGATCAGCACCTGGCCCTTCCAAAGCTCGGGGTATTGCGCCAGAGCGTTGCCGATATTGGAGATGGTGTCCTTCGAGCGGATCTCGACACCGATCGCTTCACCCGGCACGCCCGCCTCGATCAGCATGGCGCGCATCACCTGCGATTCAGCGGGGGGATGATTGCCAACGCCGCCACAGCAGATCAGCCGGCTGACAACGCCCGCCTGCCACAGAGAAAGGGCATGGCGCACCCGCCGTTCCAGCGCAGGCGAAGGCATGCCACCGGGCCAGACCGCCGCCCCGAGGATCAGCGCAACCGGCAGGGGCGCCGCCTCGCTGAGCGGTGCCTGCTCAGGTGCATCTTCGCTCTGTTCCGCCCGGCTCACCGTTTTTTACGCCTTTGAACATTGCCGCCGTGCTGGCCACCGCGCCCCGCGGTCGAGCGACCGCGTGATTTGGTCGAGGCCTCGGCCGCCGCATCAATGGCAGACTGCCGCGCCATCGGATCATCCGCAATGGCCAGTTCGACCGCCTCCAGCCGCTTGACCTCATCGCGCAGCCGCGCGGCTTCCTCGAACTCCAGGTTCTCGGCCGCCTTCCGCATCTGCAGCCGCAACCCGTCGAGATGCGCCTGAAGGTTCGCCCCCACCATCGGCTTGTCGACCTTGGCGGTGACACGGCTCATGTCGACATCGCCCTTGTAGAGGCCCTGCAGGATGTCCTCGACGTTCTTCTTGATCGTCGTCGGGGTGATGCCGTGCTCTTCGTTGTAGGCGACCTGCTTTTCACGGCGACGGTCGGTTTCGGCCAGAGCGCGCTCCATGCTGCCGGTGATCCGGTCGGCGTACATGATGACCCGGCCTTCGGAGTTACGCGCCGCCCGGCCAATCGTCTGGATCAGCGAGGTTTCCGAGCGCAGGAAGCCCTCCTTGTCCGCATCCAGGATCGCCACCAGCCCGCATTCGGGAATATCGAGGCCCTCACGCAACAGGTTGATCCCGATCAGCACATCGAACACCCCGAGACGCAGATCGCGCAGGATCTCGATCCGCTCGATCGTGTCGATGTCGGAGTGCATGTAGCGGACCTTGATGCCCTGCTCGTGCATGTATTCGGTCAGATCTTCGGCCATGCGCTTGGTCAGCGTGGTGACCAGAGTACGAAAGCCGTTCGCCGTCACTTTGTGGATCTCGTCCAGCAGATCGTCGACCTGCATCTCGACCGGGCGAATCTCGATCTGCGGATCGATCAGGCCGGTGGGGCGAATGACCTGTTCGGTGAAGACACCGCCGGTCTGCTCCATCTCCCATTTGCCGGGCGTGGCGCTGACATAGACCGACTGCGGGCGCATCGCGTCCCATTCCTCGAACTTCAGGGGGCGGTTGTCCATGCAAGAGGGCAGACGGAAGCCGTGTTCCGCCAGCGTCATCTTGCGCCGGAAGTCGCCCTTATACATGCCGCCGATCTGCGGCACGCTGACGTGGGATTCATCGGCGAAAACAATGGCATTGTCGGGGATGAACTCGAAGAGCGTGGGCGGTGGCTCGCCCGGGGCGCGGCCCGTGAGGTAGCGCGAGTAGTTCTCGATCCCGTTGCAGACGCCGGTCGCCTCCAGCATCTCAAGATCAAAGGTGGTGCGCTGTTCCAGCCGCTGTGCCTCCAGCAGCTTGCCGTCACCGACCAGCTGGTCGAGGCGCTGTTTCAGCTCTTTCTTGATGCCGATGATCGCCTGCTGCATCGTCGGTTTCGGCGTCACGTAGTGGCTGTTGGCGTAGACACGGATCTGCTTGTAGGTGTTGGTCTTTTCGCCGGTCAGCGCGTCGAATTCGGTGATGCTCTCCAGCTCCTCGCCGAAGAAGCTCAGCCGCCAGGCGCGATCTTCAAGGTGAGCCGGGAAAATCTCCAAGCTGTCGCCGCGCACCCGGAAGCTGCCGCGCTGGAAGGCCTGATCGTTGCGCTTGTACTGCTGCGCCACCAGATCGGCCATGACCTGGCGCTGGTTGTATTCGCCGCCGACCTTCAGATCCTGCGTCATCGCGCCGTAAGTCTCGACCGAGCCGATACCGTAGATGCACGACACCGAGGCGACGATGATCACGTCATCGCGTTCCAGCAGCGCCCGCGTGGCCGAGTGGCGCATGCGGTCGATCTGGTCGTTGATCTGGCTTTCCTTCTCGATATAGGTGTCCGAGCGCGCGACGTAGGCTTCGGGCTGGTAGTAGTCGTAGAAGCTGACGAAGTATTCGACCGCATTGTCGGGAAAGAAATTCTTGAACTCACCATAAAGCTGCGCTGCCAGCGTCTTGTTGGGCGCAAGGATGATCGCCGGGCGCTGCGTCTTCTCGATGATCTTGGCCATGGTGAAGGTCTTGCCGGTGCCAGTGGCCCCCAGCAGCACCTGATCCCGCTCGCCCTCCAGCACACCTTGGGTGAGTTCGGTGATCGCTTTGGGCTGGTCACCGGCGGCAGTGAATTCCGTCTGCATGACCAGCTGCTTGCCACCCTCAAGCTTTTCGCGCGTCCTCACGTCGGGCGCGGGGGCGGTCATCATCGGCATGGACTTGTCGCTGTGGGCGTAGGGCATGGGCACTCCGTTCGGTCTGGCTATAGAATTGGCCCCTTTTCGCGGCTTCGCAACCCCGCGCAGATGCACATCCTGTCAGCGGGTGGCAGCATAATGGCCCCCTGCCCGCTTTCAGAGGGACATCGCCCCGCCCTGTGACGCCTCTGGCGCTTGCAGTACGTTAAGAAATTCCCGATAAGGAGGCGTCATCAAGGAGCCATCCCATGCTGCGTGCACGAATCTACCGCCCCACCAAGACCGCCATGCAATCGGGCACGGCCAAAACCCGGTCCTGGCTGCTGGAGTATTTTCCCAACTCCGCGCGTGAGGTTGACCCCCTGATGGGCTGGACCTCTTCTGCCGATACGCAGACTCAGGTGCGCCTGCGTTTTGACACCAAGGAAGCTGCACTGGACTACGCCGCCGAACATGGCATCGAAGCCGTGGTGACCGAGCCTCAGGTGCGCAAGGCCAACATCCGCGCCGGCGGCTATGGCGAAAACTTCGCCACGAAGCGTCGCGGCGCCTGGACGCACTGAGTTTGTAAGACCAACCTAAGTTTCTCCCGTGGAAGGCTAAGTTTTTCCCGAGATCTACATGCAGGGCGCCCACTGGGCGCCCTTACTATATATAGGGTCCGTGATTTGACTGAATTCCAGTTCCTTCTGAACGGCAATGTACCCGGACGTCCGACGATCCTGCTCGCCCATGGCGCCGGGGCCGGAATGGACACCCCATTCATGGATACGATATCCGAGGGTCTGGCCACTCGGGGCCTGCGCGTCGCCCGGTTCGAATTCTCCTATATGGCCGCCCGCCGGACGGGCGGCGCCAAACGCCCACCGCCGAAGGTCAGCCTGCTTGAGGAGGAATACCGCGCCGCCATCGATGCCTTGCCCTGCGACGGACCCCTGATCATCGGCGGCAAGTCCATGGGGGGCCGTGTCGCCAGCCACATCGCTGACGATCTCCATGCGCAGGGCTGCATCGCAGGCCTGCTGTGTCTCGGATATCCGTTCCACCCCGTCGGCAAGCCCGAGAAGCTGCGGGTGGACCATCTTGAAGCGCTGCAGACCCCAACCCTGATCTGCCAGGGCAGCAGGGATCCTTTCGGCACACGCGCAGAGGTCTCAGGCTACAGGCTATCTCCGCAAATTTCCCTGACCTGGCTCGAAGACGGCGACCACGACCTGAAGCCTCGTATCAGAGTAACCGGCAAGTCTCACGATCAGCAATTGAAAGATGCCGCGGAAAATATCGCGAACTGGCTCGGTAATTGACATAAAGCACATGTCTATCTGAAGCGCACGCCTGGGAAGGATAGGTTTAAATACGTATCCTGGTATTGGCACCTTGTGTAACTGACCGTCGAAAGGGCGAAGGGCAGTACAGTACTCTTGGCGACCTTAAGATCACTTGACCGCGTAAAGTGAAGGCGAATCCTCAAAGCTTATCCGCCACGTTTGCTTTCGCTGCAGGCTCTACAGTGGGCTGCAATGCGCAGGAAGCGGACGGCCCCAAAAGGGCCCCGACTGAAAGCATAACGGGGCGAACGGCCCAGAGCCGACCTTCAAACTAGAAGCGGTAGATGGCCGGTGGCAGCCCGCACCGGACCTTGGTGCCAAGCGCAGCAGATAACCATCCCCATTAAGCTGACCTCTGTAACGTGTGATCAATTGTTCACAGCCAATCTTATCACCGTGGTTCAAGCAGGCGCTTGTCGGGCCCAGTTCGGTGTCCACAGAATCTCCGGTGACATGCAGGCGCTTTACAAGTAAGTTTGAGGCGACAAGCACAAATTCTGGAATAATGATGTCGATCTGGTCCCCACCACCTGATAGCAAATCCCAAGTCAAACAGGCAGGAAAACGTATCGCGGATGGTATTGGGACAGACGCAGATTTTGATCTTGTCGATAAGTGGCGCTCATCCCACGGCTATGTCATTAACACGTTTCAAATCTGGCTAAAGCGAAAAATTGCGATCAAGCCGTATAACGTTGAATTTGCGCAGCGATTGAAGCGCCGAAACACTGTGATTGACAAGCTGAAACGAAAAAATGATGCAGGCGATCCTCTAATTGCAGACGTTTCCACCATGCATGATTTCGCCGGTTGCAGGATGATTTTTGAAAACCTGGCAGATCTTCATGACTTCAGGGATTATCTAAATTCGGCGGCTGTGATGAAAGGCGTCAATCATGCGCTGAGATACCCACGCGAAAAGTACGACTACATAGAAGCGCCCAAGTTCACCGGATACCGCGGTATCCATGATGTATATCGGCACCTGCCACGTGGCAGTGATCGGACTGAAACCAAAAAGCCTTGGGATGGACTGATGGTAGAGATTCAATACCGCACTCGTGCCCAGCATGCTTGGGCTACGGCAGTTGAGATCTCGGACTTAATCGACGGAGAACGAACAAAGTTCGAAATGGATCAATCGAAGCGGGGCAAATTCTTTGCAATTGCCAGCGAGATTATTGCTCGTAAACATGAACATGTGGAAAGAGCTTTTTTGGAGGTGAGCACAGGCGAACTTCAGGAGCAGCTTCAGAGCCTTGAGGATGAGCTCGGGATTCTCCAGCGGCTGTCCGCACTCAAGCAGTTTGAGGACGAGGAGAAGCTGCAAGAGCATACCGTTCTAAATGTTTTCCAAAACACTGATGGAAGTGCCGGACTAGAAGTGATTCCGTTCAAAAATTCCGGCGACGCAATTGCTAAAGCCACTGAATTAGAGACTTCGGGTTCGAGCTTAAATGCTGTTTACGTTCGAGCGAGTAATCCTAAACAGCTGCGGTCGGCATATCGAAATTACTTCAACGACCCAATCGACTTTGTAAAAATAATCCGGGAAGAAGCCGAGGTCGAGATGTCTGAATGAATTATGCCTGCGGGAGAGATCGCTTAAGGCCGAGAAGTGATCTTCTGCGGGCAATGTCTGTCAGCTGCGCACTGCGCCGTTCATCCACGACGCAGCGAAAGTCAGCTTCCCGCCCAACGTGAACAGCCCATACCCTCGACTAGCGCATCGCGAAGGCCGTTATCGTGGATCCAGGCTTTGGAGGCTCAGCCGACCCCATAAGCGTCGCTGCTGCGCTGACCGGTATGACGCTGATCAATCTGGGGGATGCAGATCGTCTGGGGGCGGTTGATGTTCGGCCGAGCGGAAACGACCTCACCCGCCGCTTGCCCGATGCGCATTATGTCGAAATCGCGCCTGCTCACCACTTCACCTTTATCGCGGCCTGCAAACCGGGAGCTGCGGACATGCTGGACGAAGAAGGTGAGGACCCGATCTGCTCAGATCCAGCAGGCACGGACCGCAAGGCAACCCATACGCATCTGGTTGAGGTTATCGCTGACGGGCTTGGATTGTAGGTAGGCGGCCACAGCTTGGATTTGGACACTCCCCGGCGCTCGGCTCTCGAGGGTGCGAAAAATATTTTTTGACGCCTTGATTGGTCAGCAAATATTGGCCCACGGGGCTAGAATGAGGGATGCGAAAAATAATCCATAAGGATCAAGGCCTTGCAAGGCCCCGGCAACCATTGCAGTTCTTGGGGGAGTCTGCATGAGCTGGTCCCTAGAGGGGACGGCTCTTTGGCCCAATCACGGCCCGGCCGACCGCCGGGTCAGAGTGTTCTTTAGCCTTTGGGAGGCAAATTTGTCCGATCCGTCCATTCTCGAAATCCCGAACCACGGTGGACCTGTTGCGATCATCGCGGACCTACACTTCAAATCCTACTCTCAGTACGGCTGCAATCCATTCGCGTCTCTTGGCCTTGAGGCGTGCTTTCACCAGCAGAACCTTGACGCGTTGATCGTCGCTGGCGACCTATCAGACATCTTCGGTCCATCCCTGCAAGACGCGCTCGCCTATCTCACCCGCTACGTCCCGGCAGATCGCATATTCGTCCTGCCGGGCAACCACGACTACTACAATACTCGGCTCGACGATGATGCACCGTTGCGCGAGCTCGTCCGCGCCCACGGGAGCTGGTACGTACAGAAAGCGGAGCTGCGCCATCGCGGAGATCGCTATTTCTGCGCCACCCTCTGGACCGACTTCAACGTTTTGGGCGCCCCGGACGTTGGCAAGGAGGTCGCGCAACGCTTGATGCGCGATTATAAAGTAATTTCGATTGCGGCGCCTGGCGGCGATATGCGCGACGTCGATGTGGAGCAGGCTCATCGCCTGCGTCCCATTACCCCGGACGACACGATCGCAGTCCACCAGAACCACAGGGACTGGCTGACGGAGCGCCTTGCTGAACCGCACTTTTCACCGAAGGGGCGAACGTTTGTCGTGAGCCACCACGGCCCGCATCTTTCCGCGGCAGGACCCACCGGCAGGCTTACGTCGGCCTTCCACTCGAACCTGGAAGATCTCCTTCGGGCGCATGACATTGACTGCTGGTACTTTGGACATTCGCACCGGAGGCTATCTGCCATGATAGCAGGGACACGCATCCAGAACGTCTCGCTCGGCTACCCGAACGAAAAGCATGGTGATGCCGAGGATGACCTGACGCGAGTGTGCTTCGTTCCCGCTACTCGTCAACCATTGCGGTCTGCCGTTTGACACCCTTCGTCGAAACCGCTCGCCAGTCCCCACGCACATACTCAAAGGCTTCAGCGAAACCATCGTCTCCCATCCGCTATGCGGCAGCAAGGAGGGCAACACGCCAGGTTTCGTATGATGCCTGACCGCTTCTTGCGCCTTTCTGCGCCACGCACCACATGACACTCGACTGCTCTGGAGTGCCCCCATCGAGTGGTCCAGTTTGAATGTTAATGCATAGTCGGTCTTTGGTCTATCGGGACGATGCTCTTGGGCGCCGGCGGCCGGTATCCCAAAGCGCTGTGTGGCCTGATAGTGTTGTAGTGACGACGCCAGCGTTCGATCAGGATCTGGGCCTCGCGTAACGTGGTGAAGACCTCGCCGTTAAGCAACTCATCCCGGAAACGGGCGTTAAAGCTCTCACAGTAGCCGTTCTCCCACGGTGAGCCTGGTGTGATGAATGCGGTTTTTGCGCCCACGGCACCGATCCAGGCACGCACCTTCTTGGCAATAAATTCTGCGCCATTGTCCGACCTTATGTATTCCGGCGGACCGCGTAGGATGAACAGATCCGTCAAAGCATCGACCACATCCGTTGAATTGAGCCTGCGTTTGACCCGGATCACCAGCGCCTCTTTCGTGAACTCATCGATGATATTCAGCGTGCGGAAGATCCGCCCGTCGTGGGTTCGGTCCTGGACAAAGTCATAGGACCAGACATGGTTCGGGCGCTCCGGCCGCAGCCGGACGCAGGAACCATCATTCAGCCAAAGTCGGCCTTTTTTGGGCTGCTTTTGCGGGACTTTAAGCCCTTCCTGCCGCCATATCCGTTCAACGCGCTTGTGATTTACATGCCAGCCACTGTTGTTCAGCAGCCCAGTGATCATGCGATATCCATAGCGCCCAAACTCTTCGGCCAACGCGGTGATGTCCTCGGTCAGCCGGGCTTCGTCCGGCAGACCACAGGGCACCTTGCGCTGCGTCGAGCGATGCTGACCCAATGTGCGGCAAACCCTGCGCTCCGATACGCTGAGGGTTTGCCGCACATGGTCGATGCACTGCCTGCGGCGGGAAGGGCTTAGAAGTTTCCCCGTGCAGCCTCGGCCAGGATCATCTTGTCCAGCGTGAGATCCGACACGGCACGCCTGAGCCGGGTATTCTCGGCCTCCAGCTCTTTCAGCCGCTTGAGTTGATCGCGGCTCATGCCGCCATACTCCTTGCGCCACCGATAGTAGGTCTGAACAGTCACACCGATCTGCCGCACGGCCTCCTGAACTGATTTGCCTTGCCCTTGCAGCACTTCAACTTGTCGCAGCTTCAGCACGATATCCTCGGGCTTCTCTCGCTTGCCAGCCATCTCGTCGTCCTCCTGAAAACGGGATAATTCTATCCCAAAAGGTGGACCACTTCAGTGGGGGCATTCCAGTTATGACAAGGTCTCGTAACAGGGGCGAGAACAGAATCTGCGCGCCCAAGCTAGCGCCCATGCCAAAGATTAGCAGCGGTAGGCCGTCGATTTCCCGGAAAGGCTTAAGCGGAAGGATCATCGCCGCGATTGCGATCACCATGCATAGACCTGAGACATAGTGCAAGCCCGTGCGAATCTTGTCAGAGAAAGGGGCGCCCGCCTCGAATCCGGCGTCGCCGAACATCCGGATCTGGCCTGCGTCATCCTCGACCAGCAAGCCCTTGCGACGCAACGAGGTCGTAAGCTTCACAAGATTTTGCGCCCGCCCCTCACGGATGTTCAAAGCCATGACCACCGCTGCCAGCGCCACCAGAATTGTACAAGATGGGATGACGAGAACACCTGCATTCAGGATCATACCAACACCGAAGACCGGCCAGAGCAGATCCCCCATGGCCAACCACTTCAGCCGATAGTAGCCATCGGCAGTCTGCATCTTGCGCTGCCGCAGATAGCAGGCAAGGAACAGGGCCTCCAAGACAAACAAAACCGCCCCGAAGACGGCAAGGTGGCCTTGTTCCAAAGCAAAGATAAACCATGGCATGAATGCCATACACAGATGCATGAAAAGACCATTGCCATACAAGCCGCGGAGCTCAGGCCCGGATCGGTAGGGCTTACCCTGAAGTAGCGTCCTGTTCATGTCGCTACCATCATCTGTTGATAAAGGCTGTCAGAGGACGCTTCGGTGTTCCGCAGCGCGTCCTTCATTGACTGACGCACGCCGGTATAGTTTTCAACCGTACTGATCCCGATTGAAACGACAATCCCGACAATCAAGCCGAACGCGACCACCACTGCGACCGGAGCCGCTACGACCGCGCCCATTGTGAGGCCCGCCGCGACAGCCCCCGCGACGATGCCTATAGCGGTTTCCGTAAGGTCGAAACCCAGATCAACCATCAGATCGGATAGCTCGCGCTCATGGGCGGGCTGCGCGTAGTAGCTGCCGATGTCGACACTGGTCACAAAAATAAGGGACAGCACGCCGGCCTTCGAGCCAACCGTCTTAATCCCCGCCTTGAGGTTGCCCATGGCAGGCGTGACACCAACATCCAGGAGCGAAATGTTCTTTGACGTCAACCCTTTCAGTCCGTAGGTCGTTCCGGTTATCAGTGTGCGCAATCTGTTTGAGCCTTTGAAGGCGACCATCTGCCGCCCGTTGCCCAGCTTGTAGAACCGCATTTTTTGAAGGCCAACCTCTTGCAGGAACTGACGGTTTTCCGCCACTCTCAGTTTGTCAATCAAGTCGATGGCCGCCGGTCCGAACAGATTGAGGTAGCCGACCAGCTCCGGCGTCAGCGAGGCCACCTCTGCATCTGTTAGGTCCGAGACAGACCTATCCCCGTCGCCACTCGGCGCCGGCGTGTCTGCATCAATCACCAGAATCCTCTCCTCTGCGGCTGTGGCCCGGTTTGCAGCATAGGCTCGTGCGTTCTGCTCCGAGATCACATCCAGGGCGTTCATCTCGTGGCCGACGGGAAACCTCCTCAACTCCTAAGGCTTCTCCCTCTGCGCGCCTGCGTCAGAGACCGGAGCAGTCATGCCTAATCAAAGGATAGACCATGAAGACAACTGCCATTTCTACGCCGACTGTCGAAGCCACTGCCCCGGAAAGGTTTGCCTGGCTCCTTGATCGGTATTTCCGCCTCGACCGCAATGGTGCCCTGATAGAGCGCTTCCGTACTCTTTTCGAGATTGACAGCGCGGGGGAGCTGACGCCCCAGCCAGTGCTGGACCCTCTGACCGGGGAAACGCGGGGCCTGATGGTGTTGGACATGGCAGCGCGCCTCAGGCCGGTATAGGTCACTGCGGACCGTGTCGATCCATGGTCAGTTACCTTGGCCGTAAATACATGCGCGTACGAAACCTTGTTCCTCAAAGCCATGTCGGACATGAACGACTTGCTATCCAACCCAGAGGCGCAGGTAGATGGCTAAGTGTCTGTCGAAAAGTTAAGAGGCAGCAAAGGCGGGCGCTCGATCTGATCGCGGTACGATGCAAAAGTGGCTCGCAACGCCTCGCGACAGCGCGGCATGTGGCAACCTCTCCGAACCACGTCAACAGGCCAACGCGACCGACGGCAGCCGGTTCTTTCATGTTATTCGCAGTTAGCGCAGCAAAAGCGATGCGACGCTGGCAGATCGCCTAAACGTCATTTTCGGAAGTGTCCGCAACAATCGTTTTAGGCTTCTGCTGAGTTGGCATGAGGCGCAGATTTCCATTGCTTGATCCCCGTCGCCTCTCATGCATGTAAAATGCATAGTTGGTAACAGATACACGTCACACCGGCTCGCCAGCGCCTGCACGGGCGCCTCACCTTTCAGCGCCACCTTTGGCTCGAACTCAGTGGCATGCTGCTTTCGTTTCGACACACCTAGTCGCCTCGGCAGCGAAAATCAGAGCTTGCCCCGTGCTGGGTTTCCTCCCCTTCACCTGCAAAGACAGTGTAAAGTAAGCCAAAGTCCTGAAGTGTGAAGATTTTCAGGCATCTCGCAATGCCAGACAAGATAGGAACTCTATTTTCAGAGCTTTGAAAGACATAGAACCAAGCTTGGAAAAGCCACGGTGATAACCAGTGTCAAGGTAAGTACGAGGTAGAAGGGAAGCTGATATCGCATCACTTCGCTGACCGAGCATTTTGCAATGGCGGCTGTCAGGAACAACAGCAGACCGACGGGCGGCGTGACATTGCCATAGACCAGAGCGATACAGATGATGACGCCAAAATGGACCGGATCGAAGCCATAACTGGCCCCAAGGGGCGCGAACACCGGAACCAGAATGATGACCGCCGCCGTCACATCGACGACGCAGCCGATCACCAGAACGAACAGCACCACCAGCGTCACTGCCATGGTAGGGCTTTCAGTGAAGTTCTGGACCCAATCCACGATCGTCTGCGGCACCTGCTCCAGCGCCAGAACCCAGCCAAAGATCCCGGCAGACGCGATGATGAGACCGATGATACCCGTCGTCAGCGCAGCCTCACGCATAACACCAAACAGTTCATTGAGACGGATTTCCTTGTAGACGAAGACGCCAACCAGCGTCGAATAGACCACGGCTACAGCGCCTGCCTCGGTCGGGGTAAATACGCCGCCGAGAATGCCGCCAATGATGATGAAGGGCGCGAGCAGGGCTGCCGCCGCATCACGGCCAGCTTTCAGGCGCCCAAGCAGAGGCGTGCGGGCAGCACCACCCCAACCGTGGCGGCGCGCCATGACCGCGTTCACGACAAAAAGGCCCAGCGTGATCAATAGCCCCGGAATGATCCCGGACAGGAACATGGCGCCCACGGACACACCCGCAAGAGAGCCGTAGATGACCATGATGATCGATGGCGGAATGATGGGGCCGGTTGCGGCACTTGTCGCTTCAAGTGCTGCCGCGTACCCAGCCGGATAGCCTGCACGCTTCATCGCCGGGATCATGATGGCCCCGGTGGCAGAGGCGCTTGCGGCACTTGACCCGGTCAGCGACGAAAAGATCGTGCTCGCCAGAACATCGACCTGCGCAAGGCCGCCGCGCCAGTGGCCCACGAGCGTCTCGGCAAATGCGATCATGCGACGGGCCATACCGCCGCGCTCCATGATGGCACCGGCGAGAATGAAGAACGGGATCGCAAGCAGAGATGTGCTGTCGAGCATGACGAACACCCGCTGCGGCACGACGGCCAGCGGCAGGTTCATGTCGGAACTCAAGAGCGCGATCGCCCCGGACAGCCCCATTGCTGCGGCAACGGGAATACGCAGGATCAGAAACCCGGCAAATGAAATCAGAAGGGGAGCGAGCATTTCAGGTTTCTTTCGTCAGCGGCGCGGTTGGTTCCGGACGCCGGATCAGCCGGACGGCATGCTCGGCGGCAAAAAGGGCAGTCAGCACACCGAAAATGGGTAGGATCAGCTCGACGTAGGCCATCGGCAGCTGCATCGCGGGCGATAAGGAGGTCCAGTTCAGCTGGACAAGTTGCCAGCCCCCGATCCCCAGAAGGGCGGCGAAAGCGATCAGGCCAAGGTCGCCCAGAATCTGCAGCGGTCGCTTGAAACTGGCGCCGACCAGTTCCTCCAGAAGAGTTATCGCCATATGCGTGCCGTGCCGCGCGGCGATGGCGGCGGCAAGGCCAATCATCCAGATGAAGCCGAACCGGCACACCTCGTCGATCCAGCCCAGCGAGTTCGAGAACCCATAGCGCAGGACAACCTGCAGAAAGGTCAGCCCGACGAACAGACCAAAGACTGCGGCCACGATCCAGCCGATGATCTTTTCGAGAAATAGCATTGTTGTCCCCCTACTTTCGTCCGATGAGGCCAGTGCCAAAGGGCGGCGGCCGCTGGCCTCATCCATGTTTCGCAGAGTCGGCGTCAGGCCAGCAGCATATCGACCAGCTCTTGCCCCTGAGCGCCGAGGTTTTCGACCAGCGGTTGCCACGTCGGGATCACGATCTTGCGGATCTCGGTCACGTCGGGCGTGTTCACGGGCAGTCCTTCGTCCTGCATCTTGGTCAGTGCGGCGGTGTTGTCGGCGCGTGCCTGTGTGCGCTGCGCATGGAATGCCTCGGTCGCAGCGGCCTGTACGGCGGACTGATGCTCCGGCGCCATGCGGCCAAAGCTGCGGTCGGCAATCACGAGATGCAGCGGGTTGTAGAGATGGCGCGTCAGCGAATAGAACTTCGAGACCTCATCAAACTTCTGCTGCACAACGGCGGCAGGCGTGCCCTCTGCCCCATCGACGACGCCGGTCTGCATCGAGGTGTAGACATCGGAATATGGGATCGGCGTCGGAGCGGCACCAAGAGCAGCCATCGGCAGCAGGTGTAGCTGGGCTTCAGGGACACGCAGTTTCAGGCCCTTGAAATCCTCTGCTGTCTCAATCGGACGGGCGGTGTTGAAAACAGACCGCCAGCCGAGCTCGCCCCAGGCCAGAATGCGCATGCCCGCCTGGGACGCCAGAGCGTCGGACAGCTTGGCCGAAAACGCACCGTCCAGCAGCGAATCCGCATGGGCCTCATCACGGTAGGAATAATACAGTGCAGCTGTCACCATGATGGGCGCGATGTTGGCGGTATAGTCGGGGCCAGAGGACGTGATGTCGACCGAGCCGAGCTTGATGCCCTCATAGAGGTCGCGCAGGTTGCCCAGCTGACCGGCCGGGAAAACCTTGACCTCGACAGCACCGTCGGTCGACTCCGCAACCTTCTGCGCAAAATCGAGATAGCCTTTGTGCGTCGCGCTTTCCGTCGATTCCACGTGCGCGGCACGCAGTGTCGTGGCCGCTTTGGCATATGCAATCATTGGCGCGCCCAGCAGCGCGGTGCCCGCGAGCCCCGTTTTAAGAATGCTACGGCGCGTCAGTGTCATGTTGGAACGTTTGGTCATCTCGTCTCCTCCCTCATCATGATGTGCCCTGCAGTGAAAGGACGCGGAAGACTTGACAGGCAATTCCGGTGCTGTCAACAGATTGGTTGGACCACTGGACCATTGGACCAGATGCAACTTATAAAGGGCGCGGACACATGACCACCTCACCGCAACAGGCGAAAACCCGGATCGAATCCTTCTCCGTGTCGATATTCCGGGTGCCTCTCGCCAAGCCTTGGGTTTCAGCAGCACATGCGATCACGCACCACGAACACATTCTGGTCGAGGTCACGCTGGAAGGTGGGCTGACCGGAACCGGCTGGTGTTCGACGATGGGCAACGCAGGGATGGCGGTGGCCGCACTGGCCCGCAGTTATCTTGGCCCGATGCTGATTGGCCGCGACGTGCATGATCATGAGGCCCTCTGGAACGAGCTTTGGCGGCGCAGTCATCAGCCGGGCCCGGGCGGTATCGCGGCGCTCGCGGTTGCGGGCTTTGATCTCGCACTCTGGGATCTGCGCGGCAAGCTGGCTGGTCTGCCCGTGCGCAAGCTGATCGGCGGCGCGGCCGATAGCCTGGAAGTCTACGCAAGTGCGGTGAACCTGCACCTCAGCGAGGCCGCTCTGGTCGAGCAGACGCGTGGTTTTCTGGAGGCCGGCAACCGCCTGTTCAAGATCAAGGTCGGGCGTCCCGAGGTCGAGGATGATCTGTCGCGCATCGCGGCCGTCCGGAAGGTGATCGGCAACCGCCCCCTGATGCTGGACGCCAACCAGCGGTTCAAACCGGGCGAGGCACTGCGGCGCATCACGGCCTATGCGCGCTTTGATCCTGTCTGGATGGAAGAACCGATGGCCTCCGATGATGTCGACGGTCACGCGCGGCTTGCCTCTGTCTCTCCCACCCCGATTGCCTTGGGCGAAGAGGTCTCTACACGATACGAATTCTGGCGCTACGTGTCCTCCGGGGCCGTCCACTATCTGCAGCCGAACGTGCTGAAGGTCGGCGGCATCACCGAGTGGCTCAAGATCGCGCATCTGGGCAATTGTGCCAACCTGACGATCGCGCCGCACGGCGCTCTCGAAGCCTCGGTTATCGTTGCTGCAGCGATACCCGGGTGTTATCCGGTCGAGAACATTGACGGAGGCAGCTTCATGGATCAGGGCATTGCACACCACGCGGCCGCGCCCGTGTATGGCAAGGTGATCCTGTCGGATGCCCCTGGCCTTGGTGTCGATTTCGACCGCGCCGCTCTTGCGCCCTATGCCGCCGGCCCGGATACGGTTGTCCCCCTCGCGAACCCGGCGGCGTTTTATGGATCAAGCTAACCCCCCGTCCCCGTCGGTAAACCGCACGATCAGGGCTGTCCGCGTCTACCGCCAGGTTGCTGATAGCCTTGAGACAAGGATCGCCGCCGCCGAATTTGAGCCAGGACAGCGACTGCCGACGGAGCGCGACCTTGCCCGTGACTACGGCGTCTCACGCACCTGTGTGCGCGAGGCATTGCTTGCGCTCGAAATTTCCGGGCTGGTGTCGATCAAGGTCGGCTCCGGGGTGTTTGTGCTTGCCCCGCCGCCCCCGGATCATGCCATGACACTGTCCGGTGATCTTGAAGATCAGCCCAGCCCGAGTGACATCCTCCAGGCGCGCCTGACCCTTGAGCCGGAGATCTGCGCATTGGCCGCGGTCAGTGCAACTGCGGAAGCACTGGAGGCGATCGCGGCTTACGTGCAGAAAATGCGCGACGAGCATCGCATGTCAGCAGAGACCGAAAATGGCGACCGCGAATTCCACTTTGCCATCGCCAGAGCCACCCAAAATCCGGTCCTGTTGGGATTACTGCAGCGGATCTGGCAAGATATGACCGGACCGATGTGGCAGAGCCTCCAGAAGCACATAAGAAGCCCGATCCTCCGCCTGCATTGGATCGATGATCACGAAACAGTCCTAGAGGCCCTGCGGAGTGGCAACGGAGATCAGGCGAGAGCAGCGATGCGTAGACATATCGAAAATGTAATAGACGCATTGGATAGCGGAAATTTTTGATGGCATGATCTCAGGGCGATTAATCTGCACTTGATCCTGTTAAGGGGTGACGGCTCTGCAGCGTGAGGCATGGTGCAATAGTCACCCTTTTCGCGACTTTTTAGTCTGGCGCAGCGAAAGTTCGGTCTATCTGCAAAGCTGGTCTTCCCCCTTCCTCAGAGCAGACTTTCGCCGTGTCTATTGCAGGGATCGCATCGCCTTGCTGCACAGAGGCAAAAGTAACGGGCGTTGCACGCTCAGCCTTTAAGGCGGCCATGCTGCTCTCATTACGACATAGCGGAGAACTGAAGCCGTAGTTTACCGAGGACGCATCATTTAATCACAGCCGACCGGGCGCCACGCGGACACTTTAAAATTCCCATACAAATGTGCAAATAATCGAATTGGCGATTGACTCAATTAACGGCAGTTCAGGGATTATTTTCGGAACTGGTAAAGATTGGCATGGCGTTCGAGAGTATGTATTTTCGTAGATTGAAGTGCCGCCTGGGTAAATGAAAATTTCAATTTCTCCTCATATGTCGCCTGACAAGCTGAGTATTTTCGCGGCAATTTTCCCAAATATATTTATTGGCCCATACAACTATTTTCACGTTGCGGAAATGCAACACCTCATTGCCTTTTGCAGCGCCTAGCAAATCTATCCCTCACACGGTCGAAGGCGTCCATTTCTGACGGCTTTCACACAGGGTGTGAGAAAGGTTGACCCGGTTCCAGGCGCCGGCCATTGTAATAAACTTGTGCGGTTTCCCGGCTTTTCGCAGACGATCCGCAAAGGTCTTCATGGCCGGGTTAAGATGCGCGGCGACCAGAGCATCTTGGAATATCACATGCCTCAGGGCACGGCGACCGCCTGCAATGGTTCGCTTCCCGCGAAGGGTTCCACTGTCTGCGCTACGGGGGCGAGCCCTACGAGAGCTGGGGCCTGTTCGCGGGTCACGGTGCCAGGCTCAGTCATCTCGGCGATCAGCATTGCGCTGGCCACTGGTCCGATCCCGGGGATGGAGCGTAGAACACCAGAGGTCTCCGCCAGCAAATCGTCGCTGGATATGGCGGCCCCGATCCTATCTTCCAGCTCCTTGATCAGGCGTTCGAGCAGCGCCTTCAGTTCGGTATCGATGCTGTCGAACATTTCGGCTGCGCCAGGCTTCTGATGCGGGCGGATCTGTGCCAGTAGATGTTTGTGCATCTCTAAGATCTGGGCCCGCTTTGAGGTCAAAGCTCTAAGAAATCGCAGCTTTTCTTTGGGAAGGCAGCGACCGGCGCATCGGGCCGACAGGCTAAGTAGCGTGGTCATGCCACAAGGGTCAGGATTCGTTCTTGATCAGAGCCAGAACACGACGGTTGCGGCCAAAGCGATAGAAGAGAGGTGGGTCTCCGGGCACCCGTCGTAACGTGTGGCGATACATCTCCAGTCCTTTAGGCGTCCGACAAAGCTCGATGCGATTACGCCTTTGTAGCGACGCTTATCGTGTTTCACTGTCTTCTTGCGCGACTATCGGCCTGGGATGCAGGCTTTTATCCCTCTGCCTTGCAACGGTTTCGCATCCAATCAGCATCATAACCCCTGTCCAGCAACAACCAATCGGCCTCCGACAGACTGCCCAGAAAGCCCGCCGCGCCGGTAGAATCACTGCCCCGCAGCCCAGCAGGTGATGCCTTCATCACCGAGATGGGGTCCTGCAGACATGAAGAACCTGATAGGTTTGCCTTGCGCAGCGGTGACGGCATGCCAATTTGCCCCTCTTGGAGCATCGCTGCCGTATTGTCCCATCTGAATCTGCTCAGGTTAAGCCGCTCATCTGAATGCCTCGGCAGGCGTGCGCATGGCAAGCGCCTGATGAGGACGGCGGTTGTTGTAGAAGCTGATACAGTCGCCGATGACTCGGCTCGCATGCTGGATGCTCTCGAAGCGATGGCGGTGAACACAATACCGTTGTCCGACCTCAGCAGGAACTCCTGTTCGACCCGGCCTCATGTCCTGAACCTGGCGATCAGGGCGTGCTCGAGGGCCGCGCTGGCGTTAGTGGCCTTGCCCGAGCGCGACAGATGCCAGCCTAGAAGCCCGCAGCTGTGGCCGTCGATCAGTGACGAGGACAAGAAAATGATCCTCGGGATCGTTTTCCCGACGGACGCCAGCGAGGCCCATCCATCCTTTCCGGCCCAGACGCGGGCCAGATTAGTAGACGCGTTGCCCGGCAGGCGATTTGCAAAGCAAATCTGCCGAGAGGGGGCATTGGTTCGGTGCCGTGGCGACGGAAGGGATGGCTTGGATGCGGGGGCGCATGCCCGCGGCGCGCTTGCGAACCTGCCAGCCCTTGAGCTGGAAGATCCGCTGGACCATTGTTCGGCCCGCGCACTCGGACCTGTGGCGTTCGGGGACTCACTTTTGAAGCCCAGCAGCCAGGCCACCGTGCGTTAGCCGAAGGAGGGCTCCTCCTCGACCATCGCCTTGATCGGATCGCCAAAACGCGGATCGATCTTCTGCGCTGACTAAATCGGCTTGTCATAGGGTGTCCGAAGCGGCACGCCGAACCAAGGGGACAAGCCCGGCGATCGACACCGCGAGGCCCTCGTGAAGCGTCCGGATCAATTACCGCCCTCCGTTCGGCCCTTGCCTCCGACCAAGAGCGGCTCAGCGCCTCACCAGGAGGGCCTGCAGCTTTTTTCGGGCGCGCACCTCAAGCATCGCCTCGCCATATGCCTCCTGCAGATTTTCAGCGGCTTGTCGTAGTGGGCATTGATGTCGAACGGATTGGCCAGCGGGGACATCTTCGGTGCTTACGCGGCTGCACTGCAGCCACGGTCCCCTTGGAGATCCATGCCGCGCTTGGCATCCCCGACCCGGCCCTCGATATCGGAGGGTGTCAGATCGAAGGATCGGCCCGCTTCGGCCACCGTTGTCTCGCCCTGAATGATCGCGATCACCTCAGCTGTCTTTCGCTTCGCAGTCCAACGTTTGATGCTCTCGTCCATCGACACACTCATTGCTAACTTCTACTTTGTAGCAGGAGCAGATTTTCAGTGGGTTAATATTGGGGCTCAATACGCTCCCGGGCAGTGTGGCATACTGCCCTCTGTTCGCCGCATTCTTTTGTCGCAAGGCTCGAGGGCATGCGATGTACTTTGATATAAGTCCCGTCGATACAGATCGACTTTTATTGACCATACTCTCGCATAGTATCCTGCCAACTCAAGCCATTGCGAATAAATAGATAATTTAGCTCAGGATGCACTCCCGCTCGGTAATCCGAAACGTCAACTGCCGGGCAACGGGTCATCGACGCGCGGCACGCCACGGCTCGTCGGGAAATAAAGCCAACGCCGCTCCATCTGGGCATCGCTTAGCCAATGAGGACTGCTCATCAAGCCGCGCTTTGGTTAGGGACAGTGAAACATGCAGACCTCGTAGCCTCAAAACGAGTCATGGGTCCGGAGCCCAGGATAGATTTCGGTCGCAAGACTGTGAGAACTGAGGTGGTTACCGAAAACTGAACTCTGACATAATCTCCGATTTTCTGTCTGCTGATTTTCAGCACATGGGACATCGAAGATGTCGAAACGAAAGCCGCATGCCGCTAAGTTCAACGCACTGAAAGTGCAAGGATACCGTGTCGGAGCTGGCAGCCCAATTCGGCATGCGTCTGTTTACCGGCACTGCATGTTTACCTGCATGAGAGGCGACGACTATTAACCAATGGCCAAGAAAGTGCTGAGTACCCGCGCGTGCAGATGCCCCCCGCTATCGCTAAGTCGCCCTTTGCAAACATATCATCTCTCCGCGCTTGCCTGATCAGTTGTGCACAAGCGGAGGATCGCTTTCCCCAAGAAAGACGTCAGCATTCCAGCGCCCGCCGCGATTCACCCCTTCAGCTTGGGCGTCTAGACGCCGAGATACCGGTCAGTCAGCTCCGGCGTGAGTGCTTTGCAGTCGCCCGTCCAGACTGTTGTTCCGCGCTCCAGGATGACCGCGTGATCGGCTACGGGAGCGAGCTCTTTCAGCGTTTTATCGACGATGATCAGCGCCAGACCGCTGGCTTTCAGCGCATGGATCGCCGCCCAGATTTCCTGCCGTACCACGGGGGCCAGCCCTTCTGTCGCCTCGTCGAGGATCAGGAGGCGCGGGTTGGTCATCAACGCACGCCCAATCACCAGCATCTGTTGCTCGCCGCCTGAAAGCGTGCCGGCCCGCTGCTCCAGCCGCTCGCCCAACCGCGGGAAAAGCGCAACCACCCGGGCCATATCCCATGCGCCTGGGCGCGCCGCAGCAATAAGGTTTTCGCGCACGCTGAGCGGAGCGAACACGCGCCGCCCCTCGGGCACAAGCCCCAGCCCCAGCCGCGCGGCCTGATGCGACGCCAGCCCTGCAATGTCGCGCCCGGCAAAGCGCAGAGCGCCGCTTTTGAGCGGCAGCATCCGCAGGATCGTGCTGATCGTTGTCGTCTTGCCCATGCCATTGCGCCCCATCAGCGCAAGGACCTCGCCCTCACGCAGGCTGAGGCTGACACCAAACAGCGCCTGGACAGATCCGTAGGACGCCGTGACCTGATCCAGTTCCAACAGCAGGCTCATGCCTCTTCTCCCAGATAAGAGGCGCGGACCTCTGGATTTGCACGGATTTCCGCGACAGAGCCCGTGGCGATGATGCGCCCATAGACCAGCACGGAAATCCGGTCGGCCAGTGCAAAGACTGCGTCCATATCGTGTTCGACCAAAAGGATCGGCGCGGATGTACGCAGCTCGGACAGGATCGGCGTCAACTGTCGCGCGCCCTCCGGCCCCATGCCCGCCATCGGCTCATCCAGCAAAAACGCCCTCGGCTGCAACGCCAGAGCCATCGCGATCTCCAGCTTGCGGCGCTCACCATGCGACAGCGCCGCCGCCGTGACGCCTTCGCGCCCCTCCAGCCCGGCATGCGCGATATGCGCCTGTGCCGGATCGGTCAGATGCCGGTCCGATAGCGCGGGACGAAAGAAGCCGAAGCTGCGCCCCTGCGCGCCCTGCACCGCCAGCACGACATTCTGCAAGACGGTGTAGTCGGGCATCACGGAGGAGATCTGGAAACTGCGCGCGAGACCCGCCCGTGCGCGCGCCGCCGCATCCCAAGTCTCGACCCTTTGGCCCGCGAACACGATGCTGCCGCTGTCGGGACGGATCTCCCCCGCGATCTGTTTGATCAGCGTGGATTTGCCCGCCCCGTTTGGCCCGATCAGCGCGTGAATCTCGCCCTGCCGAAGGGTCAGCGAAACATCCTGCGTCGCCTGCAAAGCCCCGAAGGCCTTATGGAGATTGTGGATTTCAAGGATCACCTCAGACATCGCCGCGCCTCCGTGTCAGAATTCCGATCACTCCGCCGGGCGCAAAAAGCACCACAGCCAGAAGCACCAGACCAAGGAAGAACTGCCAGTAATCACTGAACTGGCCCAACAGATGTTCCGCCAGAATATACAGACCCGCCCCAGCCACCGGCCCCAGAAGCCGCCGATTGCCGCCCAGAATGACAAACACCATGATCTCGCCCGACATGTGCCAGTTCAGCATCGCAGGGCTGACGAAACGGTTCAGATCGGCATACAGCGAGCCGGCAAGAGCCGTCATCATCGCCGAAATCACGAAGATCGTCAGCGACAGCCAGAACGGGCGAATGCCGATGCTGGCCATCCGTTGCGGGTTTTGCCGCGCGCCGCCAAGCGCCAGTCCGAAGCGCGAGCGCGTGATCATCGCCGACAGGCCCACTGCCAGGATCAGCAGCGTGAAGCAGACCCAGAAATAGTTCAGTGGATCAAACATGTTGAGTTCGGGGAACTGGTTGCGTGTGTAAAACGACAGACCATCCTCGCCGCCATAGCTGGGCCAAGACACCGCGAAATAATAGATCATCTGCGAGAAGGCCAAAGTCAGCATAATGAAGAACACACCGCTGGTGCGCAGGCTCAGGGCCCCGATCACCACCGCGAACAGCCCCGCGACCACGATCGCGATCGGCCAGATCAGCAGCATCTGCTGCGTGCCGTTCACGGTAAACGCGCCGTCGAAAAGCGGCTCGTAGTTCGCCGCATGGCTTGCCAGGATCCCCGTGACATAACCGCCGATCCCGAAGAACGCCGCATGTCCGAACGAGATCAACCCGCCGAACCCCAGCGCGAGGTTCAGGCCCACACCCGCCAGTGCGAAGATCGCCACTTTGGTCGCCAGCGTGATCGTGAACGGATCGCCGCGCAGCTGTGCCACCACGGGCACCAGAACAAGAAGCGCCAGAACCGCGCTGTTGACCACTGTTTCGCGTGTGATGTTCATGTTCTTGCTCCGAACAACCCTTGCGGGCGCACCACCAGCACCACCGCCATCAAAAGATAGATGAGGATCGAGGCCAGCGCCGAGCCAACACCCCGCGCCGCTGCGGGGTCCATGATTTGCGCAAATCCCATTGGCAGCAGGAACCGCCCCATCGTGTCCGTCATCCCGACCAGTAGCGCGCCGATCAGCGCCCCCTTGATCGACCCGATCCCGCCGATCACGATCACCACGAAGGCAAGGATCAGAACAGGCTCTCCCATGCCGACCTGAACCGATTGCAAGGTACCCACCAGCGCCCCCGCGATCCCGGCCAGCGCCGCGCCAAGGGCGAAAACGATTGTGTAAAGACGGCTGATGTCGACGCCGAGGGCCGCGATCATGCCGCGATCCGCCTCACCGGCGCGGATGCGAACGCCAAGCCGCGTGCCACCGATCAGCCAGAACAGCCCGCCCGCCACCGCCAGCCCGACAAAGATGATCACCAGACGGAACAACGGATATTGCAGCCCGCCGGGAAAGGTGACCGCCCCCGACAGCACCGCCGGAACAGTCAGGAACAGCGGCGAGGACCCGAACACCCAGCGACAGCCTTCCGAGAAGACGAGGATCAGCGCGAAAGTCGCCAGCACCTGATCCAAGTGGTCTCTCGCATAAAGCCGCCGGATCACCGCGACCTCGATCACGGCCCCCGCCGCAGCCGAGGCGATCAGGCTCGCCACCAGACCCAGCCAGAATGACCCGGTGAACCCCGCCACTGCAGCGCAGACGAACGCCCCCAACATATAGAGTGAGCCGTGCGCCAGATTGATCAGCCCCATGACACCGAAAACGAGCGTCAGCCCGGCGGCCATCAAAAACAGCATCATTCCGTATTGCAGCCCGTTCAGGATCTGCTCGATCAACAGCAATGTCATAGGATTTCCTTCACCCCAAGCGGCGCGCACGGTGCCGCATCGGCCCGTGCGCGCTTTCTTCAGGGGTTCTTACATCTTGCACTCGGCCGCATAAGCATCGGCACGGTCGGCGAGAGCTGTGCTGACGATACGGTTGGTCAGAATGCCATCTTCCTCGACAACTTCCCGAACGTAGATGTCCTGGATCGGGTGCTGGTTCGGACCGAAGCTGAACTTGCCACGCACCGAGGCGAAATCGGCCTTGGCGAGCGCTGCGCGGAACGCCTCCTTGTCCTTCACATCGGCGGTTTTCATCGCAGACAGCAGCAGATGCGCCGTGTCATAGCCATAGGAGGCATAGATCGACGGCAGGCGACCGTATTCCGCCTTGTACTCGGCCACGAAGGTCTTGTTCGCCTCGTTGTCGATGTCCTTGGACCAGTTGGAGGTATTGTGCACCCCCAGCGCGGCCTTCCCGGCCGCTTGCAGGATATTCTGATCAAAGGAGAAGGCCGGCCCGACCAGCGGCAGGTCGACACCGCTATCGGCATATTGCTTCATGAAGGAAATCCCCATGCCGCCCGGCAGGAAGAAAAAGACGGCATCCGCGCCCGACGCGCGGATCTGCGCGATCTCGCCCGCGTAATCGGTTTGGCCGACCTGAGTGTAGACCTCGTCAACCACATCGCCCTTGAAGTAGCGTTTGAACCCAGCCAGCGAGTCTTTCCCGGCCGGATAGTTCGGCGCCATGATGAAGACCTTGTTGTAGCCGGTATCGGTCGCGAAGGCCCCTGCGGCTTCATGCAGGTTGTCGTTCTGATAGGACACGGAGAAATACAGCGGATTGCAGCCCGCCCCCGCCAGCTGCGACGGTGCGGCGTTGGTCGAGAGGTAGAACTTGCCCTGCCCCACTGCGGCAGGCACCACCGCCATCGCGAGGTTCGACCAGACGATCCCCGTCAGCACGTCCACCTGGTCGGACTGGATCATCTTGTCGGCCAGTTGCACGGCAACATCCGGTTTTTGCTGATCGTCCTCAACGATCACCTCCACATCGGTGGCACCCGCCTGCTTCAGCCCCAGCAGAAAGCCGTCGCGGGTATCGATGCCAAGGGTGGCGCCGCCACCCGACAGGGTCGTGATGAGCCCGACCTTGACCGGCTCGGCAATTGCGCCGCCCGCCAGAGCAAGGCTCAGAGCCAGCGAAGGAAACAGAGTCTTTACGATTTTCATTTTTTCCATCCGTATTGGTTTTTATGTTGTTTTTAGTTTTTGGTCTGCGTGGTTCGGCAAAAAGAAAGCTGGATCAAGCGATTGAATAGATGTCTCTCCCGGCACGCCCAAGAAGAGTTTCGTCAGACCCTCTTCAGGATTTCAAGCGAAACCGCTGGATTTTACCGGATTCTGTTTTTGGCAGACTCGCCACAAAATGCACCCGCCGCGGATATTTGAACGGCGCGATGGTCGCCTTGACGAAATCCTGCAGCTCTTTGACCAGAGCGTCCGAGGCCGAAAAGCCTTCGCTGAGCACGATATGCGCCTCGACAATCGTGCCGCGCGCCTCGTCCGGCGCGCCGATCACCGCACATTCTGCGACCGCAGCATGGGCCAGCAGCGCGGACTCGACCTCAGGCCCTGCGATATTATACCCCGAGGAGACGATCATGTCGTCTGAGCGCGCCGCGAAGTGGAAATAGCCCTCGGCATCCTGCACGAAGGTATCGCCGGGCAGGTTCCAGCCATTTCGGACGTATTTCGCCTGCCGCTCATCCGCCAGATACCGACACCCCAAAGGCCCCCGCACCGCAAGATGGCCGGGCGTGCCGCGCGGGACTTCGTTCATCTCGTCGTCGACGATCTTCGCCTCATACCCCTTGAGCGGCGTGCCCGTCGACGCTGCCCGCGCATCGCCCAGACGGTTCGAGAGGTAGATGTGCAGCATTTCCGTACCGCCAATCCCGTCCAGCATTGGCTTGCCAGTCCGCGCGACCCATTCATCAAAGACAGGCGCCGGAAGGGTTTCACCGGCAGAAACCGCGCAGCGCAGCGACGACAGATCCGCGCCCTCATCCATCGCGCGCAACATGGCGCGATAGGCGGTCGGTGCCGTGAAACAGATCGTCGCGCGGTGTTTCTCGATGATCTCGATCAGGTTCGGCGGGCTGGCATTTTCCAGCAGCACCGCCGTCGCCCCGAACCGAAGCGGGAAAATCGCAAGCCCGCCAAGGCCAAAGGTAAAGGCCAGCGGCGGAGAGCCGCAGAACACATCCTCAGGCGTCACCCCCAGAATTTCAGCCGCATAGGCATCCGCGATGATCAGAAGGTCGCGGTGAAAATGCATCGTCGCTTTCGGCGATCCGGTCGTGCCCGAGGTAAAGCCCAGCAGGGCAACATCTGTCTGCCCTGTCGCGACAGCGCTATATTTAACAGGCTTGTTGAGCGCTGCGCGGTCCAGATCCGCCTCATGATTGGCGGTGCCGTCAAAGGCGATAACCGTTTTCAGATGGGCGCTGGTGCTGGCGCAGATCTCCAGCTCCTCCAGCATCCGGCTATCGCAAAGGGCCACAGCGATTTCCGCTTTGTCGACGATCTGGTGCAATTCCTTGGCGCGCAGCATCGGCATCGTATTCACCGCCACCGCGCCGATTTTCGTCACCGCAAGCCAGCAGGCCACCATCGCCGGATTGTTGGCCGAGCGCAGCAGGACACGGTTGCCCGGCTGCACGCCATAGTCCTCGACCAGCGCATGCGCCAGCCGGTTGGTCCAATCGGTCAGCTCCTTGTAGGTGCGCTGCCGCCCATTGCCGACCAGCGCGATATTGTCGCCGAAGCCGCGCTCGACCATGCGGTCCGTCAGCTCCACCGCTGCGTTCAGCTGCTCGGGATAATCGAACCCGTCCAGCAACTCCGGCCACTCTGCCACTGGCGGCAGATTGTCCCGACAAAAACTATCGCGATGCGCCGTAGACCCAAGCATCGTCACAACCCCCATATCTAGATGACGCCCTGAAGGCGGTATAAATTATCAAACGGCACGGATGTGATGTCAGCGACGTTGCTTCGTCGAGGGCAGAGCCCTGCATGGCTTTTGATGGTGCAAACGTGCCGCAGCACGCGGGATATCGCAGGTCATGGGATGTCATTCCTCACAGTGTTGGTCGTCTGCTGCAGTGATCGCGCCAAAGTAAAAACGACCGGATCCTGCGACATTTTTATTTTCATCGACTGTGAGCAGAAGTAAAATTTAATTCAAGCTTAAAGTTTCAGGCTTAAAAGTTTCGCTCTCCCTGCACCGCATCGCAAAAAAAATCGGCACAGGTGTCGCGAAATCGGGCAAGTACAGATGCCGGTTGCACACGCAGACCCCGCCGCATGACCACCGCCTTTGTTGGAGAGGAAAACTTGGCGGATTGGCCCTGACCTGAAGTGCGACGGGGCTGAGCCGGGCCTTGTGGGAAACGGGAAAAGGGCCGATCGTTTGGCACAAGGCCCTCATGAGCACGATAACGTGGGATGGGTCAGCCCAGTGACGGGGCGGGTGCAACGGGCGGCACCGTGCCTCACGTATCGCTTCACAACGCCGGGCGCAGCAGCCGCGGTCAGGTCATCAGGCTAGGGTAGAGAGCGCCTTTACCAGCCTGCGGGTTATGACGAGGCCCCTGCCTCGAACGCGGCATCGCCGAACATCCGGATCTTGCCTGCGTCATCCCGGCAAGCAAGCCCTTGGAGCGCAGTAAGGTCGCGAGCCTCACCGGAATTGAGGCTCCCCCTGCTGGTCTTCAGGACAATGGTCAGCGCTGCCCGAACGGGACAGGACGCGGCGACAAATTCACCTGCACTAAGGACCAGGCCAAGGTCAGCCAGACCAGATCACGCACCCTCAACTCATTGAGACGACGGCAATGCCGCCCCCGAAAGTAAGCGCAGCCATCAAGGCGGCCGGTGTGGCCACAACAAGACCTACATCACCATCCTGACCACACTGCAGCGGCCCTACAGCGATGCCGGCGCGCTTATGATCAAGCTGTTCGACGTCGACACCGAGCTTCAGTACACGGTTCATAAACGCGAAACCGACATAGCCTTCGCCACCCGGCTAACGGAGAGCCAAGGGATTAGCTGCCATTTCGCCCACGGTCGATGATGAAAATCAGATGATCCTCAGCGATACATCGAACGCCACGCAACGATCGGCGCGTGGCCCTTCAGGCCCGCATAAGGAACCAACAGGAAGACACAGGAAATTCCCAACATGGCCCCCGGCGCGGCGCATCACCACCGCCGCGATCCTGCTGACCGATTGCAACTTCAAGACGCGACCACCTCAATGGGAGGTCGAGCGCACGGGAGGTACCTTGCATGGGGGGGGCAAGATCGAAAGCATCGACTGGCAAGGGGACTATTCCGATCAGGCGCGTGGCGGCGCCTGTGTCGTTCCTCCGATGATACGGTCCACAGCCTGGGCCAAGAGAACCTGCGCCTGACGGCGAGCCATTCCTGCCCCCCAACTATGTCTCGGGCTGCAGCTATGCCTACCGGGCGCTATATCCTGCGGCCTTCGCCGCCGCGCTCTCCACGCTCAAGACAACGCTCGACGATGTGCAAGGCCAGCAAGCCAAAGGTGTCGCCAGCCAGAGAGTGATCACCAGGTAGGGCGCGGGCGACAACGAGTTGCGCTTCAAGCATTCGTAGCCCCGTGAAGAGGTCTTGATACATACAGCAAGGACCACATCTACCGCGTCTGCAATCCGCTCAGCCAGTCGGTCTATGCCGATCACCTCAGCGAGCTGCGACGCGATTGTAAGAGGCGAGGTCGCGGGCAAATATACCCCTGATGCCGGCACCTCGATCACCGCCGGCACCGGCAAGCACACCGCGATTGTCGCTTCGCCCACTCAGAACATCATGCGCGGACTGGCGCGCGTGACAGCCTGCCAACCGCCCTGACCCTGAGAAGATCATCGTGTCCATCGTCAAGGTGGACGATCACGCCGGAGGTCGCTTAGGAATAGAGGGCATGGGCCCGGTTCCGACAGGAGAGTTCTGATGCTGCGTCTGCCCCTTGCCATGCTAGCGGCACTGACGCTTTCAGCCTGTCCCCTCGGCGAGCTTGGCCAGATGGTGCTGTCCTTTTCCGCCTATCAGGGTCGTCCAGTTGTGCTATCCGAAATGGTGGTGAACGGAACTGACATGGCGATGATCCAGCCCCCAAAGGCGCGAACGACACGCACACCCGCGACGTGCTTCGGACCTGCGCCAGCCGCACACCAGACGCCGAGCAGGATTACGCCGCAACACCCGGAGAGTCGCCCGCGCTGAGCGAAGCGCTGGACATGGCAGTTTCCTCCCCTGCCCCCTCGAAATGCTGACGCGAGACAACGAGGCCTGACCTTAAACGGCCTTCGCCGCCGACGTGGACAATTCCTGAAGCATGCTGAGCGAGCGGCACTCCGTCATCTGCGTCAAAGGCATCATCCCATGCGCGGGTTGGCCCCAAAGGTCGGCATCAAACATCGCGGGAGCTGGAACCGGCATGGTGTTGACATACGGCGAAGCCCCGTGCTCTCCGCCTGCCGCGGCGTCGGCGCAAAGATTGACGTGCTGGCCGAGGCCGTCGATTTGCGCAAGATCGGGGTCGACATATCTACCACCTGACCGCCCGGCACGCATACCGCACCAACCTCCGCCTCAATGAGAACCAGCGCGGCGGCAACGACGGCCCTAAAAGGCTCTCCGCGCACTTCAGTTTACGCAGCAGCGCCGTACTGAACTGCACCTGAGTTCAGGTCGGGCTGTCCCGGATCACGTGGCAGATCATGTACAATGGCGCTATCGCAGCCGGTGCGCCGTTCCTGTTGCGGCCCACCAGCGCGCAGCGAACGCCGTCTGAGCGTGAGCTCTCTCCGAGTGGCGCATGCCAGCCATCGACGAGCAACGTGAGATCTTGCGCAACTCTGGCCATGTCCCGGCATGGCACGTACCACTGGGAGTGCACGCGCTATCCCAACAACTCTAAAAAGAAGAAATAGCGCCCTGCGCCATCCCGGCTTTCAGCTCGCAAAACCGCTCCGTCTCTGGGCCGTCGCCCTGCAGGATCTGCGTCCGCGTGCCCGCCGGGTCAAGCGCCACATAGCGCAGACGGAAGTGCCAGATCTGCTCGACCTCGCACATCAGCGCGCAGGCGCTCTGCGAAGTCCATGGCCACCTCAGCGGCGCCACCCAGCTCCGCGCAAACGAACTCATACTCAGTCGAAAACTTCTGCGCGAACCTGGGCGCAGAACGGCACACTGAAAGACATGCTCAACGCCCCTTTTTTGAAATGCCTGGCGATTAAGGTCCATAGCGATCTTGCCGGAAGCCTCGTCATACGCAGATGCGCAGGCGATATCAGGTCGGGGGCACAGTTGGCTGCGACCTGAGGGTCAATCTCGAGAAAAGTCGGGACCTCATGCAGGTGTCGAGGTGATCGTTTCGAGCGAATTTTCGGAGAGATCTGCCAGCCCGCGCGATATAAGATCATGCGGGGCCCTGTCAGAATGGCTGAAAATGACACCAGAGAAGAGCGCTGCCGCTTCGCTTTTTATGATCGTTTAACGAGATATGGGCCCGGTATTCCTCAGAAGCCCGCGTGAGGTTCGCAGGAGAAGGCGTCAGCGATCACGGCCCGAAGATGCCCCATCGACGAAAATTGATCCGGACGGTATCCACGATCGCAAAAGCTGGCGCGGCGAACCGGCACCATGCATGACGGGCGTCTGCAGTGATCCATGGCAGAGGGCACCCCCATGGAGAGGTGCGTTTGAACCAGAAAGCGAACGGCAAAGCCCATCATGCCTTCCCTTTCGTTCAGCGCTGTTTGGTCGGCGCCTTGCCGGTCCAGTCGCGGTAGGCGCGCCAGAACACCGTCCCATCAGCATAGTTCAGGGCTGCCGCCACCTCGGTCATGCTCAGACTGCTTTCGCTGAGATAGGTTTCCGCAATTCTGAGCCGATGCGCCCGTGTCAGTTCGCGCAAACTGGTGCCCTCGTCGGACAGCCTGCGTTGCAGACTGCGGCGCGTCATTCCCAGCTCGGCAGCAATCACGTCAAGCGTCATCGGCCTCTGGCCAAGGTACAATGAGACCAGAGAGCGGACCTTGTCGCTGAGCGCCATGGACTCGTGATCGGTCATCACCAGACTGGCGACATGGCGTTCAATCAATGCAATCAGATCGCTGTCCTCGGGGCGCAAGACACGGTCGATCGCGTCCGGTTTCAGGATCAGGCGGCTACAGCTCTGACCAAAAAGCACGGGCGCACGGAACAGCCGCGACAGGGCCCCCGCGTCCCCAAGGGGCGCATGATCAAAATGCACCTCAAGCGGCCTCCAGTCCGGAGAGATCGCCAGCTGAAGCAATCGACACAGGCACGCCAGTGAGAACTCGCTGTCCTGACGGCTGCCCATCAGGCCCTTGCCAAAAATGTTGTAGGTAAGGATCAGACAATCGTCGCCGGGAACGAGGCTGGTCCCGGTGCTGTTCTGCAGCGCATTCGTGAACCGGCAAAAGCGGTCCAAGCCACTGCGCGCTGAGCCGGACTGCAACACAAGCATCCCGATCGGCCCAAGATCCGCCGGCCTGATCCGCATCCCGATCCGAGCACCCAGCATCGGATCGGCAAGGAAACTGGCCGCGTCCTCGAAGAAATTGAGATAGGATTGCAGCGAGACGGCGGCGTAGGAATCATCGACGCGCGCCGCGCTCAGCCCGTTTTCCTTCAGCAGACTTTCCACATCGCCACCATTTTCAGCAATGTGCTGAAGAATGGGCACGAAGACCGATGCACGAAGCGATGGAACTCTGGGCAAGGGGCCTGCTTTTTGGGCCGAAGTGATCATTTCTGGCTACCCCTAGGTCATTTGGCGCATTTTATCGAGTCTTTGTCGCCCTCTGCAATAGGCATATCTGTGATGTTTGAAGTTTGCTTGGCGGATAAAAAACAGGGATACTGCCATGACCACACATCACAACACCGCCATTGACCCACCCACCGGAGCAACCGGGCTGACAGGCAACTCAGTCAGCATGGCGCATATTGTCTTCTTCGTTGTCGCCGCTGCGGCGCCACTGACCGCCGTGGTTGGGGCGACGCCACCGGCCTTTGCCTTCGGCTCGGGCGTCGGTGTGCCGGGGGCCTTTGTGGTCACCGGACTGATCTACCTGATGTTCGCCGTCGGCTTCACCGCGATGAGCCGTCACGTCGGCAATGCGGGGGCGTTCTACACTTATATCACGCGCGGCCTCGGCAAGCCGCTGGGCGTTGGTGGCGCGGTCATGGCACTGGCCACCTACGCCGCTGTGCAGGTCGCGATTTACGGCCTGTTCAGCGTGTTCATGGGCGGCGCGATGGCGTCACTCGGGCTGGAACTGCCGTGGTACGTCTGGGGTCTGCTGGCCCTCGCCGCGGTCACTGTCTGCGGGCAGTTCAACATCGCCGTGTCGGGACGCATCCTTGGCGTCTGCATGGTGGCCGAGATCGTGATCCTGCTGCTGATGAACATCGGCATCGTGATCGGTGGCGGCGCGGAGGGGCTGACCCTGTCCGGCTTCCGCCCATCCGAAGTGTTCGGCCCCGGGCTGGGCGTCACGCTGGTCTTCGTTATCGGGTCGTTCATCGGCTTCGAGGCGACGGCGATCTTTGGCGAAGAGGCCCATGAGCCCGCCAAGACCATTCCGCGCGCCACCTATGTCGCGGTCGGTCTGATCACTGCCTTCTACGCCTTCTCGACCTGGGCCATCGTGCAATACTACGGTCCCTCCAACGTGGTCGAGGTCGCCAATGCCTCGCTCGACGGGTTCTATTTCGGCGCGATCGAGGCGATCCTTGGCGCATGGGCCTCTCAGGTGATGAACATCCTGCTGATCACCAGCCTGTTTGCCTGCGTGCTGTCGTTCCACAACACGTTGAACCGGTACTTCTTTGCTTTGGGGCGCGAAGGGCTGGCCTGGAGCGGTCTGGCCCGCGTCCACCCCCGCCATGCCTCGCCACATATGGCGGGCCGCGTGCAGGCGCTGATCGTTGCGGGCATCCTGATCGCCTTTGCCGCCTTCGGCGCAGACCCCTATCTGCTCGTCTTCTCGTGGATGTCGGCCTTTGCCGTCATTGGCATCCTTGCGGTGCAGATCATCGTCAGTCTCTCGGTCATCGCCTTCTTCCGCAAAACCCCCAACGGCTATTCGATGTTCACCACGACCATAGCCCCCGCCATTGCAGCCCTTTGCCTGACCGGCCTGTTCCTACAGGTCTCGGTCAACCTTGAGCTGCTGGCCGGCAGCGGCAATCCGATTGTTGCCTGCTTCCCGCTGATCATCCTCGGCCTTGGCCTGGCCGGTGCAGTCTTTGCCATGCGGATGCGCCAGTCCAACCCCGCCATCTACGACCGCCTCGGCAACGCTTTCGAGTGAGCCTGAGCCCCCGCGCCGGGTCAACCATCCGGCGCGGGACCACTTTCAAAAGGAATTCTACGATGAATACGCAGTCCAAACTGTCCGCTGATGCCATATCCGACATGCCGCGCCATCCGCTTGATCCGATCACGGCGGGCGAGGTCCAGACCCTAAAGGCCGTCCTTGCCGAAGCCGGATTTGAAGGGCCGACCCTGCGCTTTTCCTATGTCATGCTGCGCGAACCCGATCACACTGTACTCGACGCCTTTCAGCCCGGCGATGTAGTGCCGCGTGAACTTGGCGTGCTGGTGACCGACATCGCGTCCAACTCCGCCCGGGAGATGGTGATCGACATCCCCGCCCGCAAGATCCTGTTTGAACGCGCCCTCAACGCCGCGACTGACGGCTGGGGCCCCATTCTGGACGAGGATTACGTCGCCGCCGGGGATATCGCCAAGGCCGATCCCGACTATATTGCCGCTATGGCCAAGCGTGGCATCACCGATCTGAACCTTGTCTGCTGCGCGCCGCTCTCCGCCGGCGTCTTCGGCCATGAGGAGGAGGTCGGCAAACGGATGATCCGCGTCCTCAGCTTTCATGCGACCGAGAACACCCACAGCATGTTCGCCCATCCCATCGACGGCATCGTGGCGCATGTGAACCTGACCGACCGCAAGGTGATGCGCCTGTCCGACACCGGCTATCTGCATGTGCCGCAGGAGTCGGGCGACTACCTCGACCCAGCCATCACCGGGCCGATGCGCGACACGATGAAGCCACTGCTGATCACCCAGCCCGAGGGCGCCAGCTTCGAGATGAAGGACAATGTCCTCAGCTGGCAGAACTGGGACATCCGCGTTGGCTTCAACGGGCGTGAAGGGCTGACCCTGCACAATATCGGCTTCAACGACCGCGGCACCCGGCGCAAGATCCTGAACCGCGCCTCGGTGTCGGAAATGGTGGTGCCCTATGGCGAGCCGTCTCCCAACCACGACTGGCAGAACTATTTCGACGCCGGGGAATATCAGTTCGGGCGGCTCGCCAATTCGCTGGTGCTGGGCTGCGATTGTCTGGGCAAGATCCACTATGTCGACGCCACTGTCGTCGATGACTTCTGTGAACCGGTGCCGATCAAGAACGCCATCTGCATCCACGAGGAAGACTTCGGCACCCTCTGGAAGCACACCGATTTCTTCACCCTGCAGGGCACCGTGCGCCGCCAGCGCCGTCTGGTGGTGTCGTTCTTCGTGACGGTGGGCAACTACGACTACGGGTTCTACTGGTACTTCTACCTCGACGGCCGGATCGAGCTGGAGTGCAAGGCGACCGGCATCGTCTTCACCTCGGGCCGCCCGGAGGGAGACTATGAGTTTTCCACCGAACTGGCACCGCGTCTGGGCGCCCCGGTGCACCAGCACATGTTCTCGGCCCGGCTGGACGTGGCGATCGACGGACAGCGCAACCACGTCGACGAGATCGAGGTCAAGCGCCTGCCGATGAGCCCTGAGAACCCCGTCGGCAACGCCTTCACCCGCACGATCACCCGCCTCACCTCCGAGGGCGACGCGCAGCGCGACGCCGCCAACGACAAGGGCCGCGTCTGGCGCATCAGCTCGGACGAGCGCACAAACCGCCTGGGCGAGCCGACGGGATATGTGCTGATCCCCGAGGGCCAGCCGCTGCTGCTGGCCGCCGACGAGGCCTCGATCCGCAAGCGGGCCACATTTGCCACGCACAGCCTGTGGGTGACCCAGTTCGACCGGGACGAAATGTGGGCGGCGGGCTACACCCCGAACCAGCATCCCGGCGGCGCGGGCCTGCCGAGCTATGCCAGCGGCAATCGCTCTGTCGATGGCGAGGATATCGTGGTCTGGCACACCTTCGGGCTGACGCATTTTCCGCGTACCGAAGACTGGCCGATCATGCCGGTGGACTATGCGGGTTTCAAACTGCGCCCCGAGAACTTCTTTGACCGCAACCCGACGCTGGACGTGCCCGAAGACCCCAATGGTGCGCGTCAGGGCAGCAGTTGCTGCCACGCGGCTGAGTGACATCATTGGGCCTGCGCGAGACTTCGTGCGGGCCCGATGAGGGCTGCACCCTGAGATGACGCTCTATCATGCCGTTCTTTTGCTGTTGGCCGCAACTGCCAGCGGTCTGGTCGCCACGCACCGTTCCTGCCCTCAGCACCGGGCCGAATCCGTCGTGTCATGTCTGGCGATGGGTGCAGCGATGCTCATCCCTTCTCCGATGGCGGTGCTGGGCGCGATTGCGGTGCTGCTTGCGATTGCAGGCTATGGTCTTCGGCGGCGCGGTGACGGCCACAGTGCGGTATCCGCGCTGATGATGGCCGCGATCATGGCAGCGCTTCTCGCCCTCAACGGCAGCAGCATCTGTGGCGCACAATCTGTGCCCCTGATCGGCGCGCATGGCGTCACGCTGCTTCTGATCCCCGACTGGCAGGACAGACTGGTCCGTGTGACGGCTGCGTTGATGCTGCCCTATGGCCTGCTCACACTCGGCATGGCCCTGCGGCATTTGGCGACGGGCCCCAATAGGCGCATCCATGCCATCGAAACCCTGCTGATGGGCGGGGCAACACTTGGCATGGCCTTTCCGGGGTTCTGACGCCTCTAGAGCAGTTTATTCAGCAGCGCCTTGAGCATCTGAACCTCGTCCTGCCCCAGCTTGCCCGCCAACCTGTCTTCGTATTCACCGGCTGCCTTGACGAGGTACTCGAACGCTTCCCGCCCCGGTGCCCGCAGGGTCAGGCGCTCTGCCCGGCGATCCTCCTCGCTGACTTCACGCGCCAGGAATCGCTTTTCCTCCAGCGCCCGCACTGCGCGGGAAATCTTGGTTTTGTGGATCATCGCCTTTTCGGAAATATCCTTGGCAGTCATTTCGCCGTAGCGCCCAAGGTGGAACAGCACCCGCCACTCATTGCGCAGCATGCCGTAGCGATCCTTGTAAATGGCTGAGAAGATGAGGCTTTGCGCCTCCGCCGCCTGATTGAGAAGGTAGGGCGTGAAACCGGCAAGCTGGAAATCATCATGATGCATTTTTCGACACTCCGGCAGATTGATGCTTGTTAGTTACAAAACGGACTATCAACATGTCAATTGTCACGAGGGAGGAAACGTCGATGAACGAGATGACAAAACTGTCCGGTCTGACCCGCGCCACCGGCATTTCAGCCCTGCACGAGGGCTATATGCCCGGATTCGGCAATGACTTTGAAACCGAGGCCCTGCCCGGTGCGCTGCCTGAGGGGCGCAACAGCCCGCAGAAATGCGCCTACGGTCTTTATGGCGAACAGCTCTCCGGCACCGCCTTTACCGCCCCCAGCCATCAGAACGAACGCACCTGGTGCTACCGCATCCGCCCCTCGGTCAAACACTCGGGCCGGTATGAAAAGATCGACGTGCCCTACTGGGCCACAGCCCCCAATGTCGACCCCGACGTGATCAGCCTGGGCCAGTATCGTTGGAACCCCGTGCCGCATTCGGACCAGCCGCTGACCTGGGTCACTGGTATGCGCACGATGACCACCGCGGGCGACGTCTACACTCAGGTCGGCATGGCCAGCCACATCTACCTCGTCACGCAGTCGATGCAGGACGACTATTTCTACTCCGCCGACAGCGAATTGCTGGTCGTCCCGCAAGAGGGACGCCTGCGCTTTGCGACCGAGTTGGGCGTCATCGACCTTGAACCGAAGGAGATCGCCATCCTGCCGCGCGGCCTCGTCTACCGGGTCGAGGTGCTGGAGGGGCCCGCGCGGGGTTTTGTCTGCGAGAATTACGGCCAGAAGTTCGACCTGCCCGGACGTGGTCCCATCGGGGCCAACGGCATGGCGAACCGGCGCGACTTCAAGACCCCCGTCGCCGCCTTTGAAGACCGCGAGACCCCCTCGACCGTGACGATCAAGTGGCAGGGCCAGTTTCACCGCACCCGGATCGGGCACAGCCCGCTGGACGTGGTCGCCTGGCACGGCAATTACGCGCCGGTGAAGTACGACCTGCGCACCTATTGCCCCATCGGCGCGATCCTGTTCGACCACCCTGATCCCTCGATCTTCACCGTTCTGACGGCCCCATCAGGTGTCGAGGGCACAGCCAATATCGACTTCGTGCTGTTCCGCGAACGCTGGATGACGATGGAGGATACCTTCCGCCCGCCCTGGTACCACAAGAACGTCATGTCCGAGCTGATGGGCAATATTTACGGCGCCTATGATGCCAAACCCAACGGCTTCGCCCCCGGCGCGATGAGCCTGCACAACATGATGCTGCCCCACGGCCCCGACAATACCGCCTTCGAGAAGGCCACGCATGACGACCTCGGGCCCGAGAAACTCGACAACACGATGTCCTTCATGTTCGAGACTCGCTTCCCCCAGCACCTGACCCGCTTTGCCGCGCAGGAGGCGCCCTTGCAGGACGACTACATCGACTGCTGGGACAGCCTGAAGAAACACTTCGACGGCACGCCCGAGGGCAACTGGGATTGATGTCCGCCGCCACAAAGACTGCAAGAATGGGAGGAGACATGGGTCTCATCGAAAGCTGGGTCGCATCCGCGAACGACCCTCAGACAGATTTTCCACTGAACAACCTGCCCTATGGTGTGTTTGACGCAGGTCAGGGTGCCCGAATGGGCGTGGCGATCGGCGACCAGATCCTCGACCTCGCACAGGTTGATCACGGGCTGGACCCCGCGCTCGTCGCCGCCCCCTCCTGGAACGCGGTCATGGCCGCCGGCGCGCAGGTCTGGGCCAAGCTGCGCGCCCGTCTGACACAACTGCTCTCGGACCCCACGCACCGCGAGGCCGTCGCGCCCCACCTCAGCCACATGGCCGACGCCCAGCTGCTGATGCCCTTCACCGTGGCCGAGTTCACCGACTTCTATGCCTCCAAACACCACGCCACCAATGTCGGCACCATGTTCCGGGGTGCGGAAAATGCCCTGCCGCCGAACTGGACCAGCCTCCCCATCGGCTACAACGGCCGCGCCTCCTCCGTTGTGGTCTCGGGCACCGATGTGCGCCGCCCCTGGGGCCAGCTGAAGGCCCCCGACGCCGAAGCCCCCATCTTCGCCCCGTGTAAACGCTTCGATATCGAGCTTGAGCTTGGCGCTATCGTCGGCATCCCCTCCAGCGGGCCTGTCACCGTGGCAGAAGCCGACGCGATGATCTTCGGCTACGTGCTGCTGAACGACTGGTCCGCCCGCGACATCCAGGCTTGGGAATACCAGCCTCTCGGCCCGTTTCAGGCCAAGGCGACCGCCACCAGCATCAGCCCCTGGATCGTCACGGCCGCCGCGCTTGAGGGCTTCCGCACCTCGACGCCAGAGCGGGAGCGAGATCTTTTACCCTACCTGACAGAGCCAAAACCGATGCTCTACGACATCGACCTCAGCGTGACGATGGCCCCCAAAGGCGCGGCCCCCGAAACCATCGCCCGCACCAATTACCGCGAGATGTACTACTCCGCCGCCCAACAGCTTGCCCATCACACCACCAGCGGCTGCACCATGCGCACCGGCGACCTGCTCGGCTCCGGCACCATCTCCGGCGCAACGAAGGACAGCCGTGGCTCGCTTCTGGAACTCAGCTGGGGCGGCAAGGAGCCCTTCGAAGTGGCAGGCCAGACCCGCAGCTTCATCGAGGACGGCGACACCCTGACCCTGACAGGTGCAGCCAAAGGCGACGGCTTCCGCATCGGCTTCGGATCCTGCAGCGGCACCGTGATCGCGGCCCTCGAAGATCCCTACAAACGCGGCGCATAGGCGCCCACCTTCTTCTTGCCAAATATTCCCGCCGGAGGCTCCCCCACCCGCACCCGGCGCAGACATCAAAAGGAAGACACCACCATGGCCAAGGCATTCGCATCGCAAGGCGACATGACGGACAAGAAAATCAGCTTCACCGAAGTCGGCGAGGGCCTTTATGCCTTCACTGCCGAGGGCGACCCCAACACCGGTGTCATCATCGGCGACGAGAGCGTGATGATCGTGGAAGCTCAGGCCACCCCACGCCTCGCCCGCATGGTGATCGAAAAGGTGCGTGAGGTCACCGACAAGCCGATCAGCCACCTCGTTCTGACCCACTATCACGCCGTCCGCGTGCTGGGTGCCGCCGCCTATGGCGCGCGTGAAATCATCATGTCCGACGTCGCCGCCGCCATGGTCGAGGAACGCGGGCAGGAAGATTGGGACAGCGAATTCGGTCGCTTCCCGCGGCTGTTTCAGGGGCATGAGGAAATCCCCGGCCTGACCCGTCCCACCACCACCTTCTCCGATCAGATGACAGTCTATCTCGGCAAGCGTCGCGTCGACATCATGAAGCTGGGCCGCGCCCATACCGCCGGTGACGCAGTGATCTGGGTGCCGGATCAGGAGGTCATGTTCACCGGTGACATCGTCGAATACCACTCCGCCTGCTACTGCGGCGACGGCCACTTCGGCGACTGGGAAGACACCCTGGCCAATATCGCCGCCTTCGAGCCGAAAAGCATCGCCCCCGGGCGCGGCGACGCACTGGTCGGCGAAGAGATGGTCGAAAAAGCGCTAGAGGCCACCGCCGATTTCGTCCGCTCGACCTACCGCCCGATCGCCAAGGTCGTCGCCCGTGGCGGCTCGCTGAAAGAAGCTTGGGATGCCTGCCGCGCTGAATGTGACCCCAAATTCTCGGACTATGCGATCTACGAACACTGCCTGCCGTTCAACGTGGCCCGCGCCTATGACGAGGCCCGTGGCATCGACACGCCCCGCGTCTGGACCGCCGAGCGCGACCAGCAGATGTGGGCCGACCTGCAAGGCTGAAGCGGCCGGGGGCGGCGGAGGAGTCCGCCTCCAACCACCACGACCAAGAACTTCAGGGGAGGAGAGATGATGCTGGATGACCGCTACAGCCTGGAATTCAGGCTATACCCTTATGAACATACCGCCGATCAGGATGCAGACGCACCGGTACGCCATCCGGTCGTTATCCTTGGCGGCGGACCGATCGGCATGGCCACCGCGCTCGACCTCGGGCTCCAAGGCATTCCGGTCGTGGTCCTGGACGATCATGAGGGTGTCGGCAAGGGCAGTCGGGCGATCTGCTTCGCCAAGCGCACGCTGGATATCTGCACCCGCTGGGGCTGCGCGGCTCCGATGCTGGACCGAGGTATCGTCTGGAACGTCGGCAAGGTGTTTCACGAGGATCGCAAGGTGTTCGAGTTCAACCTGCTGCCCGAGGATGGCCATCGTAACCCGGCCTTCATCAACCTCTCGCAACCCTATTTTGAACGCTTTCTGGTCGACCGTATCCGCGCCGCACAGGCCGATGGCGCCCCCATCGAGATCCGTGGCAAGAACCGCGTCGATGCGGTCGAGGTCCACGATGATCATGTCCTGCTCGACGTGATGACACCCGAAGGCCCCTATCGCATCGCGGCGGACTGGCTGATCGGCTGTGATGGCGCATCCTCGCCCCTGCGCAAGATGATGGGCCTGGATTTTGCCGGGCGGGTCTTCAAGGACAGCTTCCTGATCGCCGACATCAAGATGACCAACGAGAGCTTTCCGACCGAGCGCTGGTTCTGGTTCGAGCCGCCGTTCAAATCCTCCGGCGCCTCCTGCCTGCTGCACAAGCAGCCCGACGGTGTCTGGCGCGTCGACTTCCAGATCGGCTGGGACATTGACCGGGCCGAGGAAATGAAACCCGAAAACATACGCGCCCGTTTGGATGCCATGCTGGGCCCGGATGTAGACTATGAAGTGGTCTGGTCCTCGATCTACACCTTCCAGTGCCGCCGGATGCAGAAGTTCCGACATGGGCGGGTGCTGTTCGCCGGGGACTCGGCGCATCAGGTATCGCCCTTTGGGGCGCGGGGGGCGAACTCCGGCATTCAGGATGTCGACAATCTGGGCTGGAAGCTCGGCCTTGTGCTGCAAGGTCATGCACCCGAGGCCCTGCTGGACAGCTATTGCGAAGAACGCCGGTTCGGCGCGGATGAGAATATCCTGAACTCCACCCGCTCCACCGATTTCATCACACCCAAGTCCGAGATCAGCCAGATTTTCCGCAATGCGGTGCTGAGCTTGGCGAGCGATCATGCCTTTGCCCGCCCGCTGGTGAACTCTGGCCGGCTGTCCCTGCCCTGCGTCTATGACGGTATGTCCCTGAACACTGCGGACGCGCTGACCGGAGGCCCCGAACGCACGCGCCCCGGCGCCCCCTGCCCCGATGCGCCGCTTCTGAACGGTTATCTGCTGGATCAACTGGGCACTGGCTTCGTGATCCTCGGGATCGGGGTCGACGTGCAGGACCTGATCGAGGGTGCACTCTGCGCCAAGGCCCTCACCCTGCCCGCAGAAGCGATCACGCAGAGCTTACGCGAACGCTACCTCGGGGAAGCAGAGGCAGCAGTCTATCTGATCCGCCCGGATCAGCATGTTGCCGGACGCTGGTCAGCCCCGGACGAGGCCCAACTGCGCGCCGCCCTGCGCCGCGCCACGGCAAAGGACTAACCCCATGAGCCTGATTCTGACGCCCAATATCACCGCCCCGGACGATGCCTATGCCGCGTTGATCGCCGCGCATGAAGGTCTGAACAAAGCGCAAAGCGATGCCCTGAACGCACGTCTGATCCTGATCCTGATGAACCAGGTCGGGGCCCTCGGCACCATCAACGCCGCGCTGGAAACCGCCCGCGCAGGTCTCGTTGCAGAGAGCACGGCATGACAAGCCCCCTGCCTCGCTGCGCGCCAGAGGTGGTGCTCTATGACTACTGGCGTTCGACCGCCAGCTACCGGTTGCGCATTGCCCTGAACCTCGCCGGGATCGCTTATCATGTGGTCCCGGTGGATCTGGTCGCAGGGGATCATGGCGTGACGCCTCATCTGGCGCGCAACCCGCAAGGTATGGTCCCCGTGCTGGAGATCGACGGCCTGCGGCTGACCCAGTCCATGGCGATCCTCGACTACCTCGAAGACATGGGCCATCTGGCGTTGCGTCCCGCCGATCCTGCAGAGCGGGCAAGGATGCGCGCGGTGGTGCAGGCGGTGGCCTGCGACATTCACCCGGTGTGCAACCTGCGTGTCCTGTCACGCGCCGTCCAGATCAGCGGGCAGGAGGACACGCGCGCCGAATGGTCCCGCCACTTCATCCGCTCGGGTCTTGAAGCCGTAGAACAGATGCTGGACGAAACCGGCCCCTTCGCCATGGGGGCCAAGGTCAGTCAGGCCGATGTCGTGCTGATTCCCCAGCTCTACAACGCCGCCCGCTGGGGCGTGCCGACCGAGGACCTGCCCCGTCTCACCCGCGTCGCGGCTGCCTGTGCGCCGCTGCCAGCATTCCAAGCCGCGCGCCCCGAAGCGGTGCGCCCGGCCCCTGCAAATTGACATCAACCGGCTGCGCGGGACGTCCCGCAAGGCCACCATCTCTCTGGGAGGAGACCACATGAAACACCTCACGAAAGCCGGCCTGCTGGCCCTCAGCACCATCCTGACGCCCCTTGCCGCACAGGCCGCTGATGTCGAGTTGGCCCTGTCGAGCTGGCTGCCGCCACGCCATCCGATCGTCGTCAACGCGATCAAGCCCTGGGCTGAGGAGATCGAGCAGGTCACCGAAGGCCGCGTCTCGGTCCGGGTCCTGGGCAAACCGCTCGGCAGCCCGCCGGCGCATTTCGACATGGCGCGCGATGGGATCGCCGATATCACCTATGGCCTGCACAGCTTCACCCAGGATGACCGCTTTGCCGGCAGCCAGCTGGGTCAGTTCTCGTTCCTGGGCGACGATGCCGTTTCGGCGTCAGAGGCTTTCTGGACCGTCTACACCGAGGATCTGAACGCGCGCGCCGAACACGAGGGCACCCACCTTCTGGGCCTGTTCATGCATGGGCCGGGCCTGTTTCACAACAACAAGCTCAAGATCGAGACGCCTGCCGATTTTGATGGCCTCAAAATCCGTGTGCCCGGTGGCTATGTCGCTGACCTGCTGACCGATCTCGGGGCCACGCCGCTGTTCATGTCCTCGCCCGAGGTCTACGAGAAGCTGTCGCGCGGCGTGATCGACGGGGTGGCCTTCACCTACGAGGCGCTGACCGCATTCAAGCTGACCGACGACATCAAGTATTCGATGACCGTGCCCGGCGGCATGTACAACACCACCTGGTTCCTGGTGATGGACAAGGACAAGTGGAACGAGATCTCGCCCGAGGATCAGGCGGCGATCGACGCCATCTCCGGCCTCGCCTTTGCTGAACGCGTTGGCGCTGCCTGGAACGAAGCGGACCGCGTCGCCACCACCAAGATCGAAGAGGCCGGGATCGAGCTTTATGCAGCCCCCGCCCCGGTGGTCGAGGCGATCCGTTCTGCCGCGACCAAGTACGAAGACGCATGGGCGGCCTCCCTGCCTGAAAACGAAGATGGCGCAGCGGCACTGGCACGCCTGCGCACGATGACCGGCGTTGAAACGGGCGCCGCCTCGCAATGATCTCAAAGCCTGTGGAACGTGTTCTGATGGGGCTGGCAGCACTTTTGCTGCTGGCCTTGATGGCCGTAACCGGCGTCGATGTGGTGGGCCGCTATCTGCTGAATGCGCCGCTTTCGGGCGCGTTCGAGCTGACCGAGCTGCTGTTGGGTGCACTGGTCTTTGTGGCGCTGCCGCTGGTCAGTCGCGCCGGCGCCCATGTCGAGGTTGATCTGCTGACTGAACTTCTGCCGCGCTCTGTCAACCGCGTGCTGGGCGTCTTCGCTGCGCTCGTCTCGGCCGCCGTGCTCGGCTTTTTCGCCTGGCGGCTGATTGTGCTTGGGATGGGGCAACTGGCGGACGGATCGCGCTCGGTCTCGCTGGATGTGCCGTTTGCGCCTTTCGCCTTTCTGGGTGCGGCGGCGTGCATTCTGTCTGCCATATATGGCCTGAAATGGGGGCAGAAAGATGACTGAATCCCTGATCGCTCTGATCGTTTTGCTGGGACTGGTGTTTGCCCGCGTTCCCATCGCTTTTGCCATGGCCCTGGTCGGCGGGCTTGGCTTTACATGGCTGCGTGGGCTTGAGCCTGCAGGCGCCATGGTGGGGGCAGCAGTTTTCGAGACCGGCTTTTCCTACTCTCTCTCCGTCGTGCCGCTGTTCATCTTCATGGGCAATATCCTGGCCAACTCCGGCATCGCGCATGGGCTTTTCGCCGGCGCGGACCGGCTGTTCGGGCGGATGCGCGGCGGGCTGGCACTGGCCACGGTGCTGTCCTGCGGTGGTTTCTCCGCCGTCTCGGGGTCGTCCCTTGCCACGGCCGCAACCATGTCACGGGTCGCCATGCCGCCGATGCGCAAGTTCGGTTACTCAGACAGCCTGGCCGCGGGCTCCATCGCGGCGGGCGGCACGCTGGGCATCCTGATCCCCCCCTCGGTCATCATGATCATCTACGGCCTGCTCACTGAGAGCGACATCGGCAAGCTGTTCATCGCAGGCCTGATCCCCGGTGCCATCGGTGTGATCTTCTACATGCTGGCCGTCGTGATCGCCGTGCGCGTGAACCCAAAGCTGGCCCCGCCTGTCACCGAGCCGGAACCCATGTCGCGCCGCGACACGATGGGTGTCTTCGGCACGCTGGGCCTGTTCTCCTTCATCATGATCGGCATTTACGGCGGTTTTTTCACCCCGATCGAGGCCGCAGGGATGGGCGCGATCTTTTCTCTGGTGCTGGCGCTTGCCATGCGCGGCCTGTCGCGCGAAGGCTTTGTGACCGCCTGCCGCGATACAGTCATCTCCTCGGCCATGATCTTTGCCATCATCATCGGCGCCGAAATCTTTTCCGCCTTCGTCAATTTCGCGGGGCTGCCGGATGCGCTGGTGGACATGATCTATGATTTCGACATCAGCCCCTGGGCGGTGATCGGGATGATGGTGATGATCTACCTCGTGATGGGATGTGTCTTTGAAAGCCTGTCGATGATCCTGCTGACCGTGCCGGTCTTCTACCCTATCGTCGCCCAGCTTGATTTCGGCGCCGGGCCACTGGCCGACCCGGAGAACGTGCTGATCTGGTTCGCCGTGGTGGTGGTTGTCGTGACCGAGATCAGCCTGATCACGCCGCCCGTGGGCATGAACGTCTTCGTTCTGCGCGCAACCCTGCCGGACATCCCGCTGCGCACGATCTTTCGCGGCATCGTGCCGTTCTGGATCGCCGACATCCTGCGCCTGACGCTGCTGGTGCTGATCCCGACACTGTCCCTCTGGCTCATCTGAGCCGGAGGTCCGCCTGCCAGTAAAGGAAAGGCATGCCGAAAGACCCGCCTCCCGCCTCGCTCTCTCCGACAGGGCGATCCCTGCCGATCGCGCTGTTGCGCGCACGCGAGCGTATCATCATCCCGATCCGGCGCATGCTGGCCGAAGCGGGGGTGAGCGAGCCGCAGTGGCGCATCCTTCGGGTGCTGGACGAGGCCGGGCCGATGTCGGGGCAGGATCTGGCCAGAGCCGCCTGCCTGCAGCCCGCCTCGGTCTCGAGGCTTTTGCAGGCGATGGTCCAGAAGGGCCAGATCAGGCGCGTGCAGGACATGAGCAACCGGCGGCGTCAGGTGGTGTCGATCTGCCCCGCCGGATCACAGATCCTGTCGGACTACAGCGCCGTCAGCCGTGGCATCACCGACCAGATCCGAAGTCGTTTCGGCCCGGATAAGTACAGCCAGCTCCTCGATTTGCTGGACGACCTCAACAGCATCGAGATCGGCACGGGCGGAATCGCCGATCCCTGACCTCAGGAACGGCCCCTCTCTTGCCCAACCGCCACAGGGGACCTCAAACCTGTCCGAGGTGCCGCATCAGGGACGTCAGCACCTCTTTGGGGCGTTCCTCGATCAGGAAATGCCCCGCCTCGACCGCATGTCCCTGCGCTTTGGGGAACCATGCGCGCCAGGCCTCCAGCGGATCGAGGTGGTGCGCGACCACCCCCCGACTGCCCCACAGGATAAGGCAGGGGATCGGGCTGGTGCGTCCAAGATCCGCGCGATCATGATCCAGATCCGTCGTTGCCGCCGCCGTATAATCGCCGCACCAGGCCGCGACGACATCAGGATTGCGCGCGGCCCGTTCGTAGTCCGCCAGAGCCTGCGGGTGAAAGGCATCCGGCGCGCCGGACAGCCCCAGCAAGGCGGAATGCAAAAACAGGATCGGATCACTGTTGATCAGCCGCTGCGGCATGTCGCCGGGCTGCGACAGGAATAGCCAGTGATAATATTTCCGCGCCAGCCAGTCGTCCATTACGCGCCAGACATCCAGCGTTGGCAGAATATCGGCCAGAGCAATCGAGCGGACGGCCTCAGGGTGATCCAGCACCATCCGGTGCGCCGTGCGTGCGCCCCTGTCGTGGGCGATCACATCAAAGCGCGCATGCCCCAGATGACGCATGAGGGCCACCTGATCCTGCGCCATGGCGCGGAAAGTGAAATCCGCCTGATGAGCGATGGACTGACCGTAGCCGCGTAAATCCGCAACGACGACACGGTGAGATTGCGCCAGCTCCTCCGCAATGACATGCCACATCACATGGGTCTGAGGATAACCATGCAGGAGCAAAACCGGCTCTCCCTGGCCTGCGACCCTCGCGTGGATCGTCGCTCCGGGGACCGTGACGTCCATTTCCTCAAAACCAGAAAACACTGTGGCCTCCGCAGGGGTTGAAGGGGTGCGCCATGACCACCGGATGCTCTGGCGGGCACGGTCTGCGTCTCTGGCCAAAGCCTACGCGCAGACTTGCCGCGCGGGCAAGCCGGATGAGCTGCACCCGCGTCACGCCGCGACAGGCATCTCTCACTGATCTGAGCGCGGATCCGGCAAGATACGCGTCCCCGACTGGCCTTCGAGGATGGATCGCGCCTCCCCCAGCAGGCCGATCCCCGCAAATCCCCCTCCGGTGCGCACGAACCCTGCGGCGGCATCGACCTTCGGCCCCATCGAACCGGCGGCAAGATCAAGCCCCTCGACTGCCGCAGGGGTCGTCCGCCCGATTGCGCTTTGCTGCGGTGTTCCCCAGTGCAGAAAGACCGCTGGGACATCGGTCAGTAACAACAGCGCATCGGCGTTCAGTTCACGGGCCAGCATCGCCGCAGTGCGATCCTTGTCGATCACGGCTTCGACTCCGATCATCGCTCCGCCTGCGTCACGCATGACGGGGATGCCACCGCCCCCTGCGCAGATTACGCACTGCCCGGCCTCCAGCAACAGCGTGATCGCCTCAAGGCCCAGAATGCGCAAAGGCGGGGGAGAGGGCACCACGCGTCGTGCGCCACCTGACGCTTCGGTCACCATGCTCCAGCCGTGATCGCGGGCCGCCTTTGCCGCCTCTGGCGCCGTATAGACAGGACCGACTGGTTTGCTGGGGGCGGCGAAGGCGGGATCTTTCGCGTCCACCTCAACCCGGGACAGCAGGGTCGTGCACCGGCTGCCCAGAGGCAGGGCGTTCGCCAGTTCCTGTTCGATCAGATAGCCGATCATGCCTTCGGTTTGCGCCCCCAGCACGTCAAGCGGCCAAGGGGTATCGGGATCATAGGCTGCCCCCTGCAGCGCCAGCAGACCGACCTGCGGACCATTGCCATGGGTCACGACGATTTCGTGGTCGCGGGCAAGGTCCGCCAGCGCGGTCGCCGCGATCCGGATATTGGCCAGTTGCGCCGCCGGTGTCATCGGCTCGCCCCGCCGCAGCAACGCATTGCCGCCAAGGGCCACGACCACGCGCATCCTAGGCGCCCATCGTGGCGACAAGCACGGCCTTGATCGTGTGCATCCGGTTCTCGGCCTGATCGAACACCACCGAAGCGGCGGAGTTGAAGACCGCGTCCGTCACCTCCATGCAGTCGATGCCAAAGGTCTGAAAGGTCTGCTCGCCGACCTCGGTGTCGCGATTGTGGAAGGCGGGCAGGCAATGCATGAACTTGGTGTAGGGGTTGTGGGTCTTTTCCATCGCCGCCGTGCTGACCTGATAGGGCGACAGCAGCGCGATACGCTCGGCCCAGACCGACTCCGCCTCGCCCATCGACACCCAGACATCTGTGTAGACGAAATCGGCGCCCTCAAGCCCTTCGGCATGTTTCTCGGTCAGGGTGATGCGCGCGCCGGTGTCCTCGGCAATGCTGCGGCACTGGGTGACAAGGGCGGCGTCGGGCCAGCAGCTTTGCGGGCCGCACAGGCGCACATCCATGCCGATCAGCGCCGCCCCGACCATCAGCGAGGCGCCGGTGTTGTTGCCCGCATCGCCCATGAAGCAGACCGCGACGTCGGAGAGAGGCTTGTGGCTGAATTCCCGCATCGTCATCAGATCGGCCAGGATCTGGGTCGGGTGGAAATCGTCGGTCAGCCCGTTGAAGACCGGCACGCCGGAGAATTCGGCCAGCACCTCGGCATCGCTCTGGCCAAAGCCGCGATATTCGATGCCGTCATAGAAGCGGCCCAGCACCAGCGCGGTGTCCTTGATCGATTCCTTGTGGCCGATATGGCTGCCCGTCGGGCCGAGGTAGGTGACATGGGCGCCCTGATCATGGGCCGCCACCTCAAACCCGCTGCGGGTGCGGGTGCTGTCCTTTTCAAAGATCAGCGCGACGTTCTTGCCGCTGAGGCGCGCCACCTCGGTGCCGCTCTGCTTGGCGGCCTTCAGCGTCGCGGCAAGGCTCAGCAGGTGCCGGATTTCGTCCGGGGTGAAGTCGAGCAGCTTCAAAAAGCTGCGTCCGTGCAGGTTCTGTGGCATGGGGATCTCCGTTAAATGGCGTCGCGGATCAGCGGGCAGGTCATGCAATGCGACCCACCCCGTCCACGCCCGAGTTCCGATCCGGGGATCGTGATGACCTCGACACCCGCCTTGCGCAGCAGGGTGTTGGAGAAGGTGTTGCGTTCGTATCCGACCACGACCCCAGGTTCGAGGCAGAGCAGGTTGTTGGCGTCATCCCATTGTTCGCGCGCTGATTCATAGGCATCGCCCCCGGTCGGGATGGTCCGCAGCGCCTTCAGGCCAAGCGCCTCTGCCACGACCTGCAGAAACGGCTTCGTCTCGGCCTCCACCACGATCTCGCCATTGTCGCCGGGGCGCAGGCTGGTGCAGCGGATGGCGTCGGTCACTTCGGCAAAGACCGTGACCAGATCGCGATCACAGAAGGTGAAGACGGTATCGAGGTGCATCGCACTGCGCGATTTCGGGAACTGGCAGGCGATGACACGGGTGGCACCGCCCCCGGCAAACAAGCCGCGCGCGATCTGCCCGACGGCCTGCGGCGTGGTGCGTTCGCCCATGCCGATCAGCACGCAGCCATTGCCGATGGGCATGACATCGCCGCCCTCGACCGTGGCGGGGCCGTGATCCTGCGTCGGGTCGCCCCACCAGACCGGAAAGCCCGCCGCCCGGAAATCGGGGTGAAAGCGATAGATCGCGGCAAGGTTCAGCGTTTCCAGCCGCCGCGCGGGCCAGTGCATGGGGTTCAGCGTCACCCCGCCATAGATCCAGCAGGTCGTGTCGCGGGTGAAGATGTGATTGGGCAGCGGCGGTAGAATGAAATCGGCAGGCTCCAGCATCGGGGCCAGCACGCCGCCTGCGGCCACCGGCAACTCGGCCCGGCTCATCCCGCCGATCAGGATGGTGGCCAGCAGATCGGCGCTGACCTCCATCAGATGCGCCAGCAGATCCTCGGACAAGCCGACGCCGACGGTGTTGTCGTTGATGCGCGCGTTCAACAGCCAGCGGCGGGCCTCGACGTCGACCAGCGTTTCCGCCAGCAGTTGCCGCATGTGCACCACCTCGACCCCGCGGCTGCGCATGGCATCGACGAAGGTCATATGCTCGACCCGGGCCTGCTTGACCCAGATCACATCGTCGAACAGCAGCTCGGCGCAATTGGCGGGTGTCAGGCGTGCCATTGCGGCGCCGGGTGTATGGACCATGACGCGGCGCAGCTTGCCCGCCTCGGAATGGACGCCATAGGTCAGGGTCATGTCGGTGTTCCTTGCAGCAGCACGCCCAGACTGAGGACGGCCATGATGATAACGGTCAGGCCCAGCAGAACCGGCCAGACAAAGCGCAACCAGCGTTCATAGGGCACCCGCGCAATGGCGAGCCCCCCCATGACGACGGCAGATGTTGGGGTGACGAGGTTGACGACGCCCTCGGCGGACTGAAAGGCCGTTACGACAAGGCTGCGCGCCACCCCGGCAAAATCCGCGACGGGGGCGAGGATGGGCATCGACAGCACCGCAAGGCCCGATGTCGAGGGCACGAAGAACGACAGCGCCACCTCGATCCAGTACATCACGTTGATGAAGACGATCCGGTTCAGCCCGGTGACGGTGCCCTCGGCCCAATGCAGGATGGTGTCGGTGATGTGGCCCGCATCCATGATCACGACGATGCCACGCGCGAGGCCGATGATCAGCGCCACGCCCAGCAGATCGCGCGCGCCGCCGACAAAGGCCTCGACCAGACCCTTTTCGCCCAGACGTCCGACCAGCCCGATGCCGATGCCCGCAAACAGGAACAGCCCGCTCATCTCGGCCATCCACCAGCCGCCGAGGGAAACGCCCCAGATCATCACGCCGAAGGTTGCGCCGAACAGCAGCAGCACGATCTTGTGCAGGCCGGTGAAGGCGGTAGCGGTCTGGCTCGCGGTGCCAAAATGCGCCTCGTTCGCTGCTTTGCGGTCGAAGACCAGCGAGCGGGATGGGTCCGCCTTGACCCGTTCCGCGTAGCGCATGACATAGGCGACGGTGGCGGCGAAGGTCAGCGCCAGCAGTACCAGCCGCAGCATCAGCCCATCGGTGAACGCCACCCCCGCAGCATCCGACGCAATGACGGTCGAAAATGCATTCACGGTGGACCCAAGCACACCGACCCCCGCGCCCAGCAGGATCACCGCCACGGCAGTCAGCGCGTCATAGCCCGCCGCGATCATCACCGGCGTCAGCAGGACATAGAAGGCCAGCGTTTCCTCGGCCATGCCCTCGGTGGTACCGCCAAGGGCAAACAGGCCCATCAGGATCGGGATCATCCACTTTTCCCGGCCCTTCAGCCGGGTCATGGCACGCTTGATACCCGCATCGATGGCCCCGGTCGCGGTCACCACGCCGATGAAACCGCCGATCATCAGAACGAACAGCGCCACATCAATGGCGTTGGCGGTATAGCTCGAGGGATCATAGAAGCCCGCAATCGGCGCGAGGATGATGTCAAACACACCCTGCGGATCGGCCTCGGTCACAGCGTAGGTGCCCGCGACAGGTACATCCTTGCCCAAGGCTTCCGATGCGACCCGCGCGTATTGGCCTGCCGGAATCACCCAGGTCAGCGCCGCGACCACAAGGATCAGCGCGAACAGGATGGTATAGGCCGAGGGGAACCGGAACCGGCTTGCTGGCTCTGGCACTTTGGTGTCGGGTGGGGGCATGGTTTTGTCCTTTTCCGGCCGGGCCATGAGGCGGCGCAAGCGGGTCTGCACAAAGCTATCTGAGGTTCGGATGTGCCACGCTGATCCAGATCAGGTTTCGTGAGCGGCGCCGTTTCAGCCGGATCTTCGGCCACTGTGCGCGCGCGCGCCCTGAGCGCCCAAGGCAAAATCACCTTGGCACTGTCGCGCGAAAAACCTCGGTTTCGCCATTGCCGCAACGGTGCCCAGTCCATACCGTGACACAGCTGAAGGAGGAGATTTTTCATGACAGACAATACCCTTGGATTCGACACCCTTGCCGTCCATGCTGGCGCCGAGCCTGACCCCGCCACCGGCGCGCGTCAGGTGCCGATCTACCAGACCACGTCCTATGTGTTCCGGGATGCGGATCACGCGGCGCGGCTCTTCAACCTCGAAGAGGTCGGCTATATCTATTCCCGACTGACCAATCCGACCGTCGCCGCACTGGCGAACCGCGTCACGGCGCTGGAGGGCGGAGCGGGCGGCATCGCCTGTTCCTCGGGCCATGCCGCGCAGATCATGGCACTGTTTCCGCTGATGGCACCGGGATGCAACATCGTCTCGTCCTCGCGCCTCTACGGCGGCACGATCACCCAGTTCAGCCAGACGATCCGCCGCTTCGGCTGGTCCGCGACCTTCGTCGACACCGACGATCTGGACGCCGTCAAAGCCGCCATCGACGACAACACCCGCGCCCTGTTCTGCGAGACGATCGCCAATCCCGGCGGCTATGTCTCGGACCTCGACGCGCTGGCAAAGATCGCGGACGAGGCAGGCATTCCTCTGATCGTCGACAACACCACCGCCACACCCTGGCTGTGCCGCCCCATCGACCATGGTGCGACGCTGGTGGTGCATTCGGCCACCAAGTACCTGACCGGCAATGGCACCGTGACCGGTGGCGTCGTGGTGGATTCGGGCAAGTTCGATTGGTCCGCCTCGGACAAGTTCCCGTCGCTGTCGCAGCCCGAACCCGCCTATCACGGCATGACCTTCCATGCGGCACTGGGGTCGATGGCCTTCACCTTCCACTCCATCGCCGTGGGCCTGCGCGACCTCGGCATGACGATGAACCCGCAGGGCGCGCACTACACGCTGATGGGGATCGAAACGCTGGGCCTGCGCATGGAGCGCCATGTGAAAAACGCGAAGGCTGTAGCGGAGTGGCTGGAAAAAGATCCACGGATTGAGGCGGTTACCTATGCTGGCCTGCCCTCCTCTCCCTGGCATGACCGGGCGCAGCGGATCGTGCCGAAAGGCGCAGGCGCGCTGTTCACCGTTGCGGTCAAGGGCGGGTATGATGCCTGCGTCAAGCTGGTGGACAGCCTCAATCTGCTCAGCCACGTTGCCAACCTTGGCGACACGCGCAGCCTGATCATCCACCCGGCCTCGACCACGCACCGCCAGCTGGACGAAGCCCAGCAGGTCAAGGCGGGCGCTGCCCCGAACGTCGTGCGCATCTCGATCGGGATCGAGGATGTGGCCGACATCATCGCGGATCTTGATCAGGGTCTGACGGCGGCGACCGCCTGATAGAGGCGCAGCCCAGGCAGGCGAGGGGGGCAAGCCCTTCGCCTGACTTGGGAACCGCTGGCACCCACGGGCGTTTCACACGGACAGGAAGGATACCCCCGTGACACGCATTCTGATGATCCTCGCCACTGCGATTGTGCCGCTCAGCGCGCAGGCAGACCCCAGCTATCTTGATGATCGCTCCTCTCCCTCCGCTGTGGTGGAGTCGCTCTATAACGCGATAAATTCCCAACAATATCTTAGGGCTTACAGCTATTTCGACCCCGACAGGATCGGCGACTACGACAGTTTCAAGGCCGGTTATGCCGAGACGCAGAGCGTCACTCTGCGACTGGGCGAACCGCTCACCGAAGGGGCGGCCGGCACCATTTACACCCAGATTCCCGCTGTGATCGAAGCGGTGGGAACGGATGGCAGCACGCAGGTCTATGCCGGGTGCTATCTGATCTCCGCAGTGAGCCCCGGCATTCAGGATGTCCCGCCGTTCCTCCCCATCCGCATTGTCAGCGGCACTCTGGCGAAGACGGATCGCCCGTTTGAGGCGGCAACAGGCAGCTGCCCGGACTACTGACGCGGCAAGCGCCAAGATGCCGGCGGATGGCTTGACACTGACCGCCCCTGCCCCCTTTCTGAGGCAAATTAAAGGAGGTCAGATGCAACGCCCATTCGATCAGGAACTGGAGGACCGACTGGTCCGCTACGCCGTCATCGACAGCCAGAGCGACGAAAGCTCGCCCACGGCGCCGAGCACGAACATTCAGTTCAACATGCTGAATTTGCTACACAAGGAGCTGCAGGAGATCGGCGCGCAGGACGTCACGCTGACGTCCTATGGCGTGGTTCTGGCGACGATCCCCGGCACTGCTCCGGGGCCGGCTGTCGGCTTTCTGGCGCATGTCGATACAGCGCCACAGTTCAATGCGACCGGCGTCAAACCGCGGGTCGTGCGCGGCTATAACGGCGGCGATATCACCTATCCCGACAACCCCGATCTGGTGCTCTCGCCCGAGGCGTTTCCCTATCTGGCGCGCAAGCAGGGGCATGACATCATCACCGCCTCCGGCAAGACCCTGCTGGGGGCGGATGACAAGGCGGGCGTGGCGATCATCATGACCGCAGCGCGCCATCTGCTGGCCAATCCCAACATCCCGCACGGCCCGATCCGCGTCGCTTTCACCCCGGATGAAGAGATCGGGCGCGGTGTCGATGCGGCGCTTCCTGCCGACTTAGGCGTTGATTTCGCTTATACTTTCGACGGCGCTGAGGTCGGCGAGATCGTCTATGAGAGCTTCTCGGCGGATCAGGCGAAGGTGACGATTCAGGGCGTGTCGATCCACCCCGGCACCGCCAAAGACAAGATGGTGAACGCGATCCACCTTGCCGCCAAGATCATCGCGACTCTGCCGCAGGCGACCATGACGCCAGAGGTCACTGACGGGCGCGAAGGCTTCATCCATGCCACCGATATGGAGGGCGGATCGTCGGAGATGGTGATCCGGTTGATCCTGCGCGATTTTGAACGCGAGGGGCTGGCCGAGAAGGGCGAATTGCTGCGCAAGGTCTGTGATGCTGTCGCCGCGACCGAGCCTCGGGCTACCATCACATGTGATATCCGGCCTCAGTACCGCAATATGAGGTATTGGTTGGAGGAGGACATGACTCCGGTCGATCTGGCGCGCGCCGCTGCCCGCAAGCTGGGGGTGGAGCCGGTTTCGCTGCCGATCCGGGGCGGGACGGACGGTTCCCGCCTCACCGAAATGGGGGTGCCGACGCCCAATCTGTTCACCGGGATGCAGTGCATTCATGGCCCGCTGGAGTGGATCTCGGTGCAGGATATGGCGGCGGCAACCGAGCTTTGCGTGACGCTGGCCGAAATGGCCTCCGAGGGCGCAAAATAGCCCGGCGGACTACCGGAATACCCCAAATCGGCCGAAATCGGGATGTCGGTATCCGGTCGGTATTCCGTCGGTAAGTGAACGGTGCGATTTTGGCGGGGTCTGCCCTATCCGGGCAGGCCCCGCTCGGCAATTTCAAGCAGGTTCTGCAGCAGTGCCGCGCGGGTCAGCGGACCGACCGAGCCATGTGGCGGGGTGACGTGACCGGCGACACTGGCGACATCTTCGGCGACGTCCGAGACCATACTGCAACCATCGCCATAGGTGATGCCGACGCCGACCACGGCGGCGCCGGGGCGCACCATGTCGGCGGTGACAAATCCGGGGCGGCCAAGGGCAGCGATGACGACATCGGCGGCGCGTGTCGCCTCGGCAATGTCGCGCGAGGCAGAGTGCAGCAGCGTCACCGAGGCATCAATGCCGCGCATCGACAGCAGCATCGACAGCGGCCGCCCGACCAGCGGGCCGCGCCCGATGATCGCGACCTTCGCGCCCTTCAGCGGCACTTGGTGATGGCGCAGCAATTGCCAGATGGCGTGCGGGGTGCAGGGCAGCAGGCCGGGCGTGCCCGCCAGCAGCCGCCCGAGGTTTTCCGGATGCAGCCCGTCGATATCCTTGGCCGGGTCGACGGCCGCAAGCGCCGCGTCATCGTCCAGACCCGCAGGCAGGGGCAGTTGCACCATCAGCCCATGCACCAGCGGATCGGCGTTCAGCGCGGCAACATGGGCCAGCAGCTGGGCCTGAGAGGTCTTGGCGGGCAGGCGGATGTCGGTCGCCTTGATCCCGATCTCGGCGCAGTCGGCGTGTTTGCGGGCGATGTAGGAGGCGCTCGCCGGGTTGTCCCCGACGAGCACGGTGGCCAATTTCGGCGTGACGCCGATGGCGCGCAGACGCGTGGCCCGCGCGGCCATTTGCCTGCGCAGCGTTGCGGCAAGGACATCGCCATCGAGACAGACAGCCGTGCCGTCGCTGTGCAGGTTTGCCATTATTTCAGGCCGATGGAGGGGTCGATGAACTGGTTGGTGACAACCATGTCGCCGTTCACATCCGCCTCGGAGCGTTCGTCCAGACTGGGGCGCACGATCTCGAGCATTTCGGCAACGCGGTCCATGTCGAAATCCCCGACGGTGGCGTTCGGGCCATTGCCGATGATGCCCTCAGCGACCATCGTTTCGGCGGCATAGGCCATCAGCGCGGGCTCTGTCTTCCACCAGGAGGTGGCCATGCCCGCGTCGTTGAAGGCCACGATGGTGGCGTTGGTTTCCGCCGGATCGGTGGCGTAGTCGACGGCGGCCTGCTGCATGATGGGGACGAGCTTGGTCAGGCAGGGAGTCATTTCCGCGAGCCGGGATTTCGCGACCGAGACCATGCCGGTGTAGTTGCGATAGCCCAGATCGTCGATCTTGAGGAAGCCGATGGGTTTCGCCCAGTTCAGGCCATTTTCGAACTTGTAGACCTCGGAGGTGACGAAGCCTTGGTTCAGCCATTCGCCATTGTGGGTGACGAAGTTTTCACCATCGCCGCGATAGCCCTCGACGAACAGATCCTTGGGCACGCCCGCATCGACGAGGTACTTGCCGAAGGTGCGCCCGACGGTCGAGACATAGGCCTTGGCCTTAGGGTTTTCGGCCAGCGTGGTCAGATCCTCAATCGAGCCGAAGCCGTCGGGATAGGTCGCCTGATCCCAGAACAGCACGGTCGGCGCGACGTCGAGCGGGGCGAAGACGCCGACGGTGGGGAAACGCTTGGAGAAGATGAAGGCGTTGTCGAGCTCCTGATACCCAAGGTCGGGGGTGAGGCCCGCCTTGGAGTTCCCGGTGAACAGCGCCGAATAGGCGGTTTCGCCATCGCCGAGGCCGATGCCACCGCCGCCCGACAGGATCTTCAGGTTGATGCCGGTGGCACCGAGGGGGCCGGTATAATCGCCGGAGGTCATTTCTCCGCCAGCGCCGATCATCTGCCAGATGCCGCCCTGTTCGGCCTGTGGCAGCCAGTCGAGCTGGATCGACAGCGTCGCCGGGCAGACATCGGCCAGCGGCGTCGTATAGGCGGTGTTGGCGAAATCACCAGCGAGCGCGGGGCTGGCGATGGGGCTGGCGGCGGCGGCCATCAGCGCCAGGAGAGAGGCGGATTTGAGCGTGGTTTTCATGGGTCACCCTGTTGGTTGGGAGTGGAGGAAATACCGCTTTTTGAGGCGCGGCTGGGTATCGGCGGCAGGCGTCACTGCCGCTTTTCAGAGGCTTCGTGCCAGTGAGAGAACAGCCGGTTTCCCAGCCACTTGAAGAACAGGTAGACGGCGATCGACAGCACCGAGGCGGCGATCAGCGCGGCGTACATCTGCTCGTACTTGAAGTCGATCTTGGAATTCATCAGCAGCTGGCCAAGGCCGCCCTCGCCCGAGAGAAAGAACAGCTCGGACGTGATGGCTGCGATGACGGCGAGGCTGCCGGAGATCGAAAAGCCGGCAAACAGCGTTGGCCCGGCCGAGGGCAGGCAGGCCTTGATGAGCGTGGTGCGCCATGTCGCGCCCTGCAGCTTGAACAGGTTGAGGATGTTCTTGTCGACGGACTTCAGCCCCAGCAGCAGCGTGGTGGGGACGGCGAAGAAGGTGAACAGCGCCACGATCAGCACCTTGGGCATGAAGCCGAAGCCAAGCGCCGATTGGATCAGCGGCACGATGGCCAGCACCGGCACCGATTGCAGCACCACGAGGTAGGGAAAGATCGCCTTTTCCAGAAACAGGAAGCGGAACATCACGATGCCCATCAGGCAGCCGAAGGAGATCGATAGCGCAAGGCCGGTGACGGCGATGGCCATGGTGGTGACCGACCGGCTGAGCAGTTCAGGCACAAAGCCCGGCACGGCGAAGGCGAGGTCCCAGAGGCCCTGCGCCGAGGGCATCAGGAACTGGCGGTGCGGCGGCAGGCTGGACCGCACCATCGCGTAGAGGAGGATGACGAGGATACCGGCGAGGATCGGCGGCACCAGCGAGGTCAGCAGCTTATGCGCGAGGCCCGGCGGTGTCGGGATCGGCACGGCGGAATGCGCCTCGATATTGGCCTTGCGGGCGGTGCCGCGCGCGGCGTTGGCGGGGGCGGCGTTTTGGGCCAGAGTGTCAGGCATGGTCATCCCTCGATCGCGCGGCGCAGGGAGAGGGAGACCTCTCCGCAGAGTTCGGAAAAATCGGCCTGGTAGCGCATTTCGGGCCTGCGGGGATAGGCGAAGGGCACGTCGAAGACCTCTTGTATGCGGCCCGGACGGGCGGACATGACGACGACCTTGGAGGACATGTAGACCGCCTCGGGGATCGAATGCGTGACGAAGATGCCGGTGAACTGTTCGCGCTGGTAGAGGTCGATGACCTCGTCGTTCAGGCGCTCGCGGGTGATCTCGTCCAGCGCGCCGAAGGGTTCGTCGAACATGAAGACGGCGGGGTTCAGCGCCAGCGAGCGCGCGAGCGAGACACGCATCTTCATGCCGCCGGAGAGGCGCTGGGGATAGTGGTTTTCAAACCCCGTCAGGCCGACGAGGTCGATCTTTTCGCGCGCGATCCGCGCCCGCTCAGCCGGGGGAAAGCCGCGCAGCTCCATCAGCAGTTCGACGTTGTCCTGGACCTTGCGCCAGGGCAGCAGGGTCGCATCCTGAAAGGTATAGCCGAGCTGATCGCGGTCCACCCAGACCTTGCCGCCCGTGTGGGTGACAAGGCCCGAGGCGACCTTGAGCAGGGTGGATTTGCCACAGCCCGAGGGGCCGACGATGGAGACGAATTCACCCGGTGCAATGGCCAGGTCGACGTCCTTGAGCCCCTCGGTGCCGTCGGGAAAGGTCATCGAGACGTTGTCGAAGACGATGGCGTTGCCGCCGGGCATCGCCTGCGCCTCTGTCCCGGGGGCCTGACTGTGCGGGGCCGTGGTGGATGTGAAATCTGCGCTCAAACTCTTGCTCCTGGGCTCGGTCAGAATGTCTGCATGGCGCGGCGCACCTTGCCGATATAGGCCGCGGTCTGCGCCGGGGTCACGTTGTTCATGTCGTAGAGCGCGTGGTATTGCACCTTGACCTTCGGGTCACAGACGACGCGCAGAAAGCGTGTGGCGTTCTTGCGCGGCGGATCGCCCAGAAACATGGCGCGATAGCGTTTCGAGCCATAGGTCGTGACTGTCGCCAGCTTCTTGATGTTGCGCAGACCGGGGCCGAGCTGGCCGTCGGTCAGCTTGAACGACACATCCGGCAGGAACACCCGGTCGAAGTAGCCCTTGAGGATCGCCGGCCAGCCGAAGTTCCACACCGGATGGCACAGCACCAGCGCGTCACAGGTGGTCAGGCGGTCAACATAGGAGGCCACCTTGCGGCGGTTGATGGAGATGTCGTGATACTCTTCGCGGTCCTCGGCGGTCAGCACGGGGTCGAAGTTGTCGGCATAGAGGTCGAGGTCGTCGACCTCGTGCCCCGCCTCTGTCAGCCCCTCGATCACCGTCTGGTGCAGGGCGGAGGCCAGCGAATTGGCCAGCGGGTGGGCGTAGATCACATGCACTTTCATTTTACTGCGGCTTTCATGGTCTTGGCATCCGGGCGGGGCGTCGCGCCGTGCGGCTGGCGCGCCCCGGATCTAATGGGTGAACAGGAAGGCGCGGCCCGGTTCCGGAACCCAGTCCGGATCCGTCCAGGCAATCATCTTGCCCGGGTTCAGCAGCCCCTTGGGGTCGGTCTGTCGTTTGAAGTCCAGCTGGGCGGGGTCGGTCTTTTTCATGCCGCCCTCTTCCAGCGTGATGCGGTGCGGGTTGAAGACCGTCACGCCGTAGTCGGCCTCCAGCAGGGCAATCAGCTGCTCCAGCCGGGCGGCGCTGGTATAGCGTACCAGCGGCATGGCCACGGCGGCGACGCGGCCTGAGAACTGGGTGAACTCGAAATGCATCACCAGCTCATCGCCGAAGTCAGCCTCAAGCCGGGCGATGGAGTCGTAGATCGTGTCCTGTGGCAGCATCATCTGCAGGTAGGTGATCGACGGGTCGACCTTGAGCGCGCGCAGGGTGGTGTGGTTCCAGGCGTATTCATAGAGCGCGGTGAGGCGGCGTTCGCCTTTGTCGCGGTCGGCGCGAAAGCGCAGCGTGGCGTCGGGGTTGGCGTCGATCAGAGCCGTCAGCGCGGGCAGGCTGTCGCGGCTGACCATGACGGCGACGGCGGCCTCTCCGGGGGTGACGAACTCGGTATAGCGGTTGAAGTAGCGTGCGGGGATTTCCGGCGCGAAGGTGGAGATCATGCGTTTGTCGATGCTGCTCTCGGCCCCGATGGCGAAGGCGAGGCGGGTGGCGGCGGCGAAATCGGCGGTGCCGATCAGCGCATCGACCCAGTCCAAGGCGGGGTCGATCGGCACCTCGACCTCGGTGATGACACCGTTGACGCCATAGGCATGGGCGGCCTTGAAGATATCCTCGCCGGTCAGGTCGATGATACGGGGCGCGGCCTCCATCGTGATCAGGCGGATGCGGCGGATGTTGCCGGGGGTGCGCAGGCCGCCCCAACGGATCGCGCCGATGCCCGACGAACCACCGGCGATGAAGCCGCCGATGGTGGCGGTGGCGGTGGTCGAGGGGAAGAGGCGCAGTTCGTACCCCTGAGCGCGCAGGGTAGTTTCGAGGTCTTTCAGCACGGCGCCGGACTGGGCGATGACGTGATCCTCGCCGATATGAACGACGCCGGTCATATGTTTCATGTGAAGCACCACGCCGCCCGCCAGCGGCATGGCCTGACCGTAGTTGCCGGTCCCTGCCCCGCGCACGGTGACCGGCATGTCATGGGCGTGGCAGATCGCGAGGATCGCGATGACCTCGTCCTGATTGCGGGGCGAGACGACCAGATCGGCGCAGACCGCGCCCAGCTGATCCTTCAGGATCGGGCTGTACCAGTAGAAATCACGGCTTTTCTGCTGGATCGAGCGGGGGTTTTCATCGACGTCGAACCCGGCAAGGGCGGCACGGCAGGTGGCGAGATCGGGCATCAGGCGGGCTCCCTTTCAAGGACGGGCTGGGCGGTCGTCAGGGGCGCGCCGTTGTGCAGCACGCAGCGGCTGAGCGCGGTGCCGCTGAACAGATCCGCCCAGTCGTGGGCATCAAACAGCACCGCATCGGCGGCGGCCCCGGCCTTGAGGCGGCCGATATCGGCTAGGCCCATGGCGCGGGCGGGGGTGGCGGTGGTGGCGGCGATCCATTCCTCGGGCGCGCCCTCCAGCTGGCCCATGAACAGGCCGAGGCGCTGGGCCTCAAGCGGGTCATAGGCGCCGTAGGGGTAGAAAGCGTCGCGCACATTGTCCGAGGCGAAGGAGACCGGGACACCAGCGGCGGCAAGCTCCTGCACCGGGGCGAGGCCGCGCAGCAGGCCGGTGCGATCGGGGCTGCGGTCCTGCAGAAAGCCGTTGGTGGCGGGCAGGGCGACAACCTCGATCCCGGCCTCAGCGACCAGCGCGATGACGCGATCCCGGTCCCTCGGGGCCATCTGGGCCAGCGCGCAACAGTGCCCGGCGACGACGCGCCCGCGAAAGCCGGTTTTCAGGACCCAGGTCGCCAGCATCTCCAACCCGTTGGCGGCGGGGTCGAGGGTTTCATCGACGTGCAGGTCGAGGTCGAGGCCCTGCACGGCGGCGACCGAGAGCAGCCGCTGCATCAGGGCTGGCGTGGCGCCGCCCCGGTCGATGAAGGCCCCGAGGATACCGCCGCGCGCGGCAATGGCAGCGCAACGGGCGGGGAAATCGGGCTCCTCCACGCGGAACAGCGCGGTGAGGGCGACGGCCTGCAGCTCAATCCGGCCCTTCCAGCGGGGCGCGACCTCGCCGTAGGCCTGCCAGCCGGTGTTGTCGTCGGGGTGGCCGATGGTGTCGAGGTGGGTGCGCAGGGCGCGGGTGCCATGGGCCTCGGCGGCGATCAGGCTGCGTTCCATCCGGGCGATGTCGTCAGCCACGCTGCGCGCGCCCTGCCCTGCGGACCAGAGCGCGACGGCCGAGCTCAGGCCATCGCGGGAAAAGCCCGTCCGCTCAACCGTATAGGCCTTGTCGAGGTGGGTGTGCATATCGACGAAGCGCGGCAGCAGGATGCGCTGACCGAGGTCGATCGCGGGCAGGGTCGCGGCGGGGTCGGGCGCGTGAAAGCGGCCGCCGCGCACGGCGATATCGGTCAGGATCAGGCCGTTTTGCAGCATCGAGGCGCAGTCGTGCCCCGGCAGACCTTCGGCGAGGGAGGCCGGGATCAGCGCGTTGCGCAGGACATAATCACCACGGGCGGGAAGGGTCGGCAGGCTCATACGCGGCGCGCCCCCGTGCGGCGCTCAGGCAGGGACTGGGCGGCAACTTCGTCAAGCAGGGTTGCGTAGCGGGTGGCGGCGTGGTCGATCAGGGCGCGGCCAGCCTCGGGCGTGGCGGCGGCGGCGTTGCCAGCGACACCGGCGGGGTGCAGATCCTCGGACACCCAGCCGAAACCGACGGGGCCGAGCATGCGCAGGATGTCATTCTCAGCCGCGACCGAGGCAGAGGCGGGCGTGAAATCCTGCGCCGCGGTCATGTCGACCAGCGCGGGCGCGAGGTGCAGCATGGCGGAGGTTTCAACAAAGCCGCCGTGGATGCCCTCCGCGCGCTCCTGCTCGGACACAAGGCCCGGCGGAAAGCCCATGGCCATCCAGCCGGCGGTGACGCAGAGCATGTCTTCTTCCAGTCGCAACCGGCGGGCGGCGATCTGCAGCACGGGCACATTGCCGCCATGGGCGTTCAGCAGCACCAACCGCCGGATGCCAGCGCGCGCGACGCTGCGGCCAATCTCGACCAGCGTCGCCAGCAGGGTTTCCGACGACAGCGTCAGGGTGCCGGGATAGCTGAGGTGTTCGTCGGACTTGGCATAGGTGATGGTTGGCAGCAGATAGACATCGGCGCGCGTGACCAGCGGCCCGGCGGCCAGCGCCACCCCCTCGCCCAGCACCGAATCCGTGGACAGCGGCAGGTGCGGGCCGTGCTGTTCGGTGGCACCGACGGGCAGCAGGGCAACCGCCGCCCGGGCATCCATCGCGGCGAAATCGGTGGTTTTGAGAGAGGACCAGTGGGTAAAGGGCATCGGCGCCTGCGTCGTTTATATGCTGTCGGCATGGGGCCCGCCCCGAGGGGGGCGTCAGGCCTTGGCCAGTCGGAAGCCCGGGAACGGTGCAGCGCGCGGATCGCCTGCATTGTTCGTTAATCGAGCATTTGATCGAAATAGATTGCGCCGCTGTACCGCAGGGTCAAGATGCAAAATGCCCGGTGGGGTGCCTATGAAACAGGATTTCTTGATTTATTTCAGTTTGTTAAATCAGTTTCGCATCGGTAGACCCCAGTTGTGTCCGCCTAAAAATGCGCCGTTCCGCCAAGGGCAAACGGCGAAATCCGCCCTGAATTTGTGCGGACAAAGACAAAATGGTCTATTATCGAACAGGCAAAGCCGCTATCCGAAAGCCAGCCTGCTGCGCGACACGCGCCTGAGGGAGCCCGGATGCTGAACGAAAACGACAAGGAAATCTCGCTGACCTTCGCCAAGGGGCTGACGGTCTTGCTGGCGTTTGACGCGAAGGACCGCTCGATCACCATCTCGGAGATTGCCGAAAAGGTAAACCTGAACCGGGCCGTCGCGCGCCGCCTTGTGCGCACGCTGGAGCAGCTGGGATATCTGAGCTGTGACCGCGGCCGGTATGAGCTGACGCCGCATGTGCTGCGCCTCAGCCAGGGGTTCATCGAGGGGCGCGGCATTCCCCAGATCATCCAGCCGATCCTGCGCGGCGCGGCGGAGGAGATCGGCGAATCCGTCTCCTTTGCCATGCTGGACGACACGGACGCGGTTTATATCGCCCATGCTTTCCTGCCCGCGAAATTCACCCTAAACCGGGTCGCGATCGGGTCACGGGTGCCACTGGCCCCGACCGCCAGCGGGCGGGTTATTCTGGCCTACCTCGACGAGCCGCGCCGCGAGGAGATCCTGCGCGGCACCGATTTCGCCGCCTTCACAGAGCGCACCGAGACCGACCTCAGCCGGTTCCGCGAGGTGCTGCAGGCGGTGCGCGCGCAGGGGTTTGCCCAGACCGAGAGCGAATATGTCTCGGATGTGGCCTCGCTCGCCGTGCCGGTGTTCCGGCCGGGCATGGGCGATGGCTTGGGGGGAGGCGTTGTCACCGGCGCGCTGTCGATCATCTTTGAGCAGGGGCGCTATGACAGTGCCGAGCGCGCCGATATGGTCCGCCGGTTGCGCACCTGTGCGGCGCATGTCGCCTCAACCTTCTGAGGGGCGCGTCATGGCCGAGATCTACCGGGGCACCGCCCTCGCCGCGCGGCTGAACGCAGAGACACGCACCGTGGTCGAGGCTCTGGGCCGGTCGCCGCGCTGTGTGGTCCTGCTGGACGGCGCTGATGCCGGGATGGCGGCCTATGGGCGGCGGCTGGTCGAGAGCGCTGCCGCGACCGGTATCACATTGCTGACCGAGAGCTACGGCGCGGCCGAGGTGTTGGCGCGGCTGACCGATCTGGGCGGCGATGCGGGCGTCGATGCGGTGGCGACGCTCTATCCCCTGCCCCGTGGGATCGCGCCCTTGCAGGCGGCGCTGGCGCTTGGCGCGGCCAAGGATATCGACGGGCTGCACCCGATGAACGCGGGGCTGCTGGCGCTCGGCGCGCCCGCCCGTGCGCCCGCCACCGCGCAGGCCTGCCGTCTGATCGCCGAGGACATCGCCGGGCCGTTGCGCGGGCGTGAGGTGGTGCTGGTGGGCGCGTCGCGCATCGTCGGGCGGCCCTTGGCGCAGCTGCTGCTGGATGCGGGCGCGACGGTGACGCTGACCCATGCCGACACGCGCGATCTGGCGGCCCATACCGCCAAGGCCGATCTGGTGATCACCGCCGCCGGGCAACCGGGCCTGCTGCGCTCCGGCCATCTGCGCGCGGGCGTTGTGGTGCTCGACGTGTCGATCAATCGCGGGCCCGAGGGGCTGATCGGGGATGTCGCGCCGGATGCGCTGGCGCGCCCTGACCTGACCGTGACCCATGTGCCCGACGGCGTTGGCCCTGTCACCACCGCCTGCCTGCTGGCCAATATCGCAGCGACTGCCTGCGAAGCTGGCACCTGAGGCCCTCCGTATCGCCTGAGTGGTGAAATTCAGCAGTTCACCGTTGCGTGACGCTGCGGAATCTCGTCGGATAATCGCAATACGAACCCACGCTCGATTATCGACAAAAGGAAGCACAGAGTGAACACGTCCCGATCTTTCCTGACCCGCGCCACCAAAGCTTTGGCGCTGGCCGCAACGCTCGCCCTGCCGCTGGCGGCACAGGCTGAGGATATCCGCCCCGGCGTCACCTACGCGGGCACCCTGTCCAGCGACCCCGCGCGCGCCGCGATGGAGGGGCTGATCCTGGACCTCGCCTCGTCCTGGGCGTCGTGCAATGCGGATCTAATGAAGGCGACAGTCTCTGAGGACGTGGCGTTTTCCTATCCCACCACCGCCTATAGCGGGCGCGACACGATGCTTGCGGACCTTGCGACCTTCTGCGGCATGGCGACGGACACCAGCATCTACCTGCCCGCCGATGCCTTCTTCGTCGACACAGAGACGGGCCGGATCGCGGCCGAGCTGCAGTTCCGCACCTTTCAGCGCGGCGCGCGTCAGGTGGTCAATGACGTCTGGGTCGCGCATGTCAGCGACGGCCAGATCAGCGTCATCAAGGAATACCTCGATGGCCGCGTGAAGGATCTGCAAAAGCTCGGCGTGCTGGAGATGGAGGAAAGCCCTAAGTCGCTGACCCCCTGGCCCGCGCGCACCAAGGAATGGGAATCCTGCTTTCCCATCGTCAAGGCGGCGCCGGTCAACACCTGCCCATGATCTGAGCGCTCTTGTCTGAGGATGGCCGTGCCGGGGAAGCGCCCCCGGCACGGCTTTTTTATGCGCAGGCTCAGGCGCGGCGCAGAGCGATAGCCTCGACCTCGACCAGAAATTCGGGGCGGGTGAAGCCGGAGACGATCATCAGCGTCGAGGCGGGCTTGACCACCAGATCGGCGCAGACGCGGTCGCGCACGGCCATATAGGGCGCCATGTCCGCGCGCTGTGTGACGAAGGCGGAAAAGCGCATCACGTCGGAAGCATCCAGACCATCCTCGGCCAGAATGGCGAGGACGGCGGCAAAGCACAGCTCGGCCTGGGCGGTGATGCCGTCGGGGACTTTGCCATCCGCGCCCAGCGCCAGCTGGCCGGAGGTGACGACCAGAGGCCCTGCGGCGAGCCCATGGGAATACTTGCCAAAGGGCGGGGAGAGAGTGGCGGGGCTGAGGGATTTCATCAGGAGGGCTCCGGCTGGGATCAGGGTGCAAGGGGCGTGGCGGTGCTAGCACTTTGCCGCCCCTGCCGGAAGACCAGCTGCGTGCTTGGGGATGTCATCGCCCGGGGGCGGGACGGATGCGTTCGCAACAGCTTAGCAATGGTGCAACAGCGCGCCCCATGCATTAGCCAAACTAACCCTAAGTGTAGATCGTTTAATTTTCCTGGCACCTTCTCCTGCAGTAGGGTCGCCTCGTTAACATGGGGGGAGATATGGTTGACGCTTTTGTAGGTCTGTTCAGCACGACCGCGATTTTCTATTTGCTGTTCGGCGCCTGTCTGGGACTGGTCGTCGGCATTCTACCTGCGCTGGGAGGCGCGGCGGGTCTTTCGCTTCTGATCCCCTTTATCTATGGCATGGAGCCCTCTGCGGCGATGGCCATGGTCATCGGGATGCTGGCGACGGTGACAACCGGCGATACGATCACCTCCGTGCTTCTGGGCATCCCCGGATCAGCCTCGTCGCAGGCGACAATCCTCGACGGGTTCCCGATGGCCAAGTCAGGTCAGGGGGCCCGGGCCTTGTCAGCGGGCTTTCTGAGCTCCGTGATGGGAGGGTTGCTGGGGGCGGCGGTGCTGACCCTTACCCTGCAAGTCGCGCGACAGATTATCCTGCTGTTCGGCGTGCCGGAGATCCTGATGATGATCCTGTTCGGCGTGGCCAGCGTGGCCGCCCTGTCCGGGCGCAGTTTGGCAAAGGGCGTGGCAATCTGTGCCTTTGGCATGATCGTGGCCTCGATCGGCTATGCCCCGGCCACGGGGGAAGAGCGCCTGACCTTCGGGATGTTCTACTTTGCCGACGGGCTGCCGCTGATCGCCTGCGTCATCGGTGTGTTCGTGGTTCCTGAAATCGTCGATCTGGTGCGCCAGAACCGCTCGGTCTCGGACCGGCCGGTGATGGGGTCGGGCACGCTGCAGGGGATGCGCGACGTGCTGGCCAACAAGTGGCTGGTGGTGCGTTCGGCGGGCGTGGGCTGTCTGGTGGGCGCAATGCCGGGAGTCGGCGGCGCCGTGGTCGACTGGATCGTCTATGGCCAGACCGTGCGCTCGGCCAAGGACAAGAGCAGGTTCGGTCAGGGCGACGTGCGCGGTGTGATCGGGGTCGAAAGCTCGAACAACGCCGTGCTGGGCGGTGCTCTGGTCCCGACGCTTTTGTTCGGCGTGCCGGGGTCAGGCTCCACCGCATTGCTGCTCTCGGCGCTGATCATGCTGGGCGTGCAGCCCGGCCCCTCGATGCTGGGCGCGGACATCAACCTGACCTATTCGATGATCTGGTCGCTGGCGATTGCCAATATCGTCGGCGCGGGGCTGTGCTTCCTGCTGGCCAGGCATCTGGCAAAGATCACGATGATCCCTTTCGTCTGGATCGCGCCCTTCCTCATCGTGGCGATTTCCTTTGCCACGCTGCAGGTCAACCGCGACCCGCGCGACCTGCTGCTGGTGCTGGTGTTCGGGGCCGTCGGCGTGTTCATGCGCCGCTTCGGTTTCTCACGCCCGGCGTTCCTGATCGGCTTTGTCCTGCAGGGCAATCTTGAGCGCTCGTTCTATCAGACCTCACAGCTCTATGACCTATGGGGCTTTATTTCGCGTCCCATCGTGCTGCTGCTGGCCGTGGTGGTGGCAACGGTGCTGATCAACTCGCTGCGCAAACAGCTGTCGACCACTGTACGCTTCGACACGCCCGAGCATGAGGCGAGCCTGATGGCCACACGCCCCTTGCAACTGCTCATGCCGGTGATGCTGGCGGCGGTGTTTGGCGGGGCGCTGTGGATCCTGAAGGATCTGCAACCGCTGGGCCGGACCTTCCCCGAGATCGTTGCGGGCATTGGTCTTGTCGCGGCCCTGATCGCGGCGGTGCAGATCCTGCGCAAGGTTCCCTCGTCCATGGAGGACCAGGAGCAGGAGGGCACGGAGTACCCGGTGTCGATGCTGCGTGTCGGTGGCTGGCTGGCCGCGGCGATGGCGCTGCTGATTGCCTTTGGCTTCTTTGCCGGATCAGCGCTGTTTCTGGCGCTGTTCCTGGGCATCGAGGCGCGCGCACGGATCTGGCAGATCGCTGCGGGGATAATCGGAATCGTCGGTCTTTACCTGGTTCTGATGTTCTACAGCGGCACCTTTCTACCAGATGGTTGGGTCCTATCGCTCAACCCCTGGACCTATTTCTGAAGTGGAGGAGACACTCATGAAACTGACTAAATTGCTTCTTGCCGGCGTGGGGGCCATTGGCCTTGCGCTGCCGGTCGCCGCACAGGATCTCGGACTGTCGCGGATCAACGTGACGGTGCCCTTTGGCGAGGGTGGCGGCAGCGATACGCTGGTGCGCGCCATTGCGCCCTTCCTGCAGCCCGCCCTGACCGGTGAGCCGACGATCCTGATCCGCAACGAGCCAGGCGGCGGCGGCATTCCCTCGACCAACCGCTTTGTGAAAAACGCCGCCCGTGACGGGTCGGATCTGATTTCGCTGTCGTCGTCGATCTTTGTCGCCAGCGCTCTGAGCAACCCTCAGATTCACTTCAAGCTCGACGGCTTCATCCCCGTGTTTGTCGCGCCTCTGGGTGGGGTGACGTATATTTCGCCCTCGACCGGGGCGACCGAGCCGGGCGACGTTGCGGGTATCGGCGATACGACAGTGATCTACGGCGGCGGTCGTCAGGACAGCTCTGACGCGCTGACGGTCATGCAGTTCGATCTGCTGGGCATCAATGTGCAGTCGATCTGGGGTGTGGAGCGCGGCGGCAGCCGGATCGGCTTTGAGCGGGGAGAGTTCACCGTTGATCAGCAGACCTCGCTGGCGTTCAATTCCTCCGTCCAGCCTCTGGTGGATGCCGGGACGGCCATTCCCTTCATGACCTCGGGGCTGAGGACGGCGGACGGCGAAGTTCTGCGCGACCCGATCTACCCGGATCTGCCGACCTTCCTTGAGGTCTACGAAAAGGTCCATGGTGCACCGCTGTCGGGCCCTGCCTACCGCGCCTACACCGCCCTGAGCGTTGCGGCCCTGACGGCGGGCAAGACGATCGCCCTGCCCAAGGACACGCCGCAAACGGTGGTTGATGCCTATACCGCCGCTTTTGACACGGTCATCGCCAACCCCGAGTTCAAGGACGCGACGAAAGCCTCCCTCGGGGGCTACCCGCTGCTGACCGGCGACGCGGCGCAGGCGGCCTTCGCCAACGGTGGCGAAATGGACGACGAAGCCTTTGCCTGGCTGCAGGACTGGTACCGGACCAAGCTGAACTTTGACCTCAAACGCTAAACCTCCTCTGCGCCCCTTCGCCTGTCGGGGGGGCGCCACAAACAGGCTGCTCATGACATCTGATCCCAACACCGCATCCCCCCGGCGCGTCCACACCGGCACGCCGATCCCGGAGCCCGAAGTGCCCGCAGGCGTCGAGGTCATCCGCGACGTCGCCTTTGGTCCGCATGAGCGGCAAAGCTATGACGTCTACCTGCCGCGCGACGCGACACGTCCGCTGCCGGTGGTGGTCTTTTTCCACCCCGGCGCCTGGACCCGCCGCGACAAGCGCGCCGTGCGCACGATGTTCGTGCTGGAGCACGGCTTTGCGCTGGTCAGCATCGGGTATCGTCTGGCACAGCACGCGCCGTTCCCGGCCCAGATTCAGGACGCCAACGCCGGTCTGCGACACCTGATCGAACATGCGGACACCTATGGCATCGACACCACGCGCATGGTTGTCGCTGGCACCTCTGCAGGGGCCCATCTTGGCACGCTGGCCGTTCTGGCCAAGGACGTGCCCGAGTTCGCCCCGGTTCCGGGTTTCAATCCCTGCGGCATGGTGGCGATCTATGGCGCCTATGACCTGCCCGACATGATCGCCAATCAGGACGAGATGGAAATCGACCACGGCGGCCCCGACTCTGCGCTTGCGCTGATGATCGGCGGCGACCCGGCCGAGCATCCGGAGGCCCTGAAGACAATGAGCCCGCAAACCTACGTGCGCCCTGACGCGCCGCCGTTCTACATCTTGCACGGTGTCGAGGATATTGTCCTGCCCTGGGCGCAATCCGCTGACTTCGCCGCATCGCTTGCCCGCGCCGGTGTCGCGGTGAATTTCGAGACGGTTCAGGGTGCGGGTCATGGCCACGAGCTGTTTCGCACCGCGCCGGTGTCCGACCGCATCATGGCCTTCATCGCCGATGTGGCGAGCCGTAAATCGGGCCAAAAACCGGGCAGCTGATCAGCTTACCTTGAGAAGATAGGCATCAGTCCGGGCAACGATTTCCTCGATCTCGGACAAGAGCCAGGCCCTGAATTTGCGCACGGCCGCACGACGGCCGCGCATCTCAGGCTCGAACAGAAAGATGGGCGTGTCCGAGGTCAGCGCGAGCGGGAACGGTTGCACCAGACGCCCGCTTTCCAGTTCATTGAGCACCAGCTCGACCTGCGCGATGGCCACGCCTGCGCCCGAGAGCGCGGATTCATAGACCAGCGTCGAGTTCGAGAACACCAGCATCGGCCGCTGGTCCACTTGCGAATAGCCCGCAGCATCCAGCCATCGCTGCCAGTCCGACATGCGGTTGCGCGAGACGATCCGCGCCACCTGCGCCAGATCCCCCGGCGAGGTCAGTCGCGCCGCCAGAGCCGGGGTGCACACGGGCGTGAGGCGCGAGGTCATGATCTGCTTGCGTCTGGCGGACCGGGTCTGCGCAGCATGGGTTGAAATCGCCATATCGGCATCGGTGCGGCTGAAATCCACCATCTCTATGCCGGTTTCAAACTCGACCGCGATCTCGGGGTGGGCGCGGGTGAATCCCTCCAGCCGCGGCACAAGCCAGCGATTGGCCCAGGTCTGATACAGCCGGATCTTGACCGACTGCTCGCCCCCGTCGGTCATGGCCTGCCGCACGCCGGATTCAATCAGCTCAAAGGCTTCAGACAGGATGCTGCCAAGCTCCATCGCCCGGGCATTCGGGGTGACGCGGTTGCTCGAGCGCTCGAACAGGGAATGACCCAGACTGTCTTCGGTCCGCTTGATCTGCTGGCTGACGGCGCTTGGGGTCACATTCAACTCCCGCGCCGCCAGATCGAACGACCCCAGCCTGACCGCAGACTCGAGATGTCGCAGCGAGAGGAGGGGCACACGTGTCAGGGCATCGAATTTCATGACCAAGGTTAGCAGAAGCAGGGCGGGCAGACACAGGAAAAACGCCGGGCCACGTTTCGGGCGCGGCTACCGCTGGTGGAGGGTCGTGATCACATCGTAGGTGTGATCAGACAGGCAGGCTTTGGCAAAGATCGGGCGATCCGCGTTGCCGTCCTTGGTGACGACCAACCCGCGTTTGACCTTCGCTGTGCCCGCCGCGTCCCCGGCATCCGACATCTTGTCGCCGTAGGATACCGTATAAGTGTAGGCCGCGTTTTTGAAGCTGATCGCGCCAGAGCGGTCTGGCCTCTTCGCTGGCAGGATCGTGACCTCGCGCATCGCGCGGTCCAGCACCAGCTCGGGCGTGCCGCGCAGCGGGCCATAGGTATAGCGCAGCCCCTTGGCGGTCTGCGAGATGGTCACGCTGCGGGTGCCACCTTCCAGACGACAGTAGAACAGCGTTCCGCCGGGCACACGGTCGGTTGTCGCTGGGTTCTCGGTCAGATCAGTATCGCGACGTGCGCGCGAGGGTGCGGGCTGAGGGTCGCAATAATAGCTCAGCAGGTCGGGATTTTCAGGCACGACACCCGCCGCAGCGCCTGCCGAGCCATCACTGCGCGTCGCGCGGATGTCGCAGGTGAAGCCACCCTCCGGCTTGGCAGGATCCGTCGCATAGGGGTTGATCTCGAACTGAAACTGCAGGCCCTTCGGATCGGCTTTGAAGAACCGCGTGAGGGTTGCAGCGCCGTCTTTGCTGGCCACAACGAGATATCCGTCGCGGTCCTGCGAAAGCGCGAATCCGGAGACGGAGCGCCCCTGCCTGTAACCGCCGCCCGCCGGGTCATAGAGGAAAATGTCGAAGGTCCCGTTCACCATGCCGATGGACGTGAACGTCACGATATCCAGCCAGCCGTCCTGATCAACGTCGATCAGCTCCGGCAACTGGCTTGATGTCAGCGTCGTGCCCTTACCCGTCTGCACCAATGTGGCGGGTTGGTAGTCATCTGTCACCGCCTGCCACGTCAGGCTCCGCATCTCGGCGTTGTCGATCCAGCTGATGGTGCAGTCGGGACCGGTCGTGAAGGTGGGGCCCGCCTCCAGCTTCGTCGCCGTGCAATCGTCCTGCGCCAACAGGGGCGAGGCGAGGCCCATCGCGCCCGCTGTGATCACGCCAAGGAGCAGGCGCTGTGTGGTCATCATATGGACACGAACCTTCCGGGGGGTTGAATTTGCGACCGGCGTTCAAAGGATGATGCGGCTAAGTCCATCAAATAGAACGGTGATCTGGGAACTCAAGGCGGAAGGTCGGGGTATTGCTGCGTCTTGGCTTCTGGTCGGGAGGCGCTGAATATCTCAGGGCAGCACGAATTCCGCGCCGGTGAAGCCCCTCGGGATGACGATGTCGCCCTTTGCAAGGCTGGCGCTGATCGCGGCGATTTCGTCCGCGACATCTCGCGGCACCTGCGCGCTTAGGGAGAGCGCCACGGCGTCCTTATTTTCAAGGCCGATATGCTGCACAGTCCCGGGCACCACGCCCGCGACCATGTCCGCCGCGGCCCGTTCAACACCCAGATCAATCCGGGCCAGCGCCGAGCCGATGAAGACGTCAGGCTCGGACGCGCACCAATCCAGCACATTGCCGATCTGAACCGCGCCGAGCTGCCGGCAGGCGGCAATCGCCCCGCTGCGCGCCGCGTTGAGCATGGTGAAAAGAACATCCGCCCCGGCCTTGATCTCAGCGGCGGCCCAGGCGCGGGTCACGTCACTGTCGTCCTGCGTGCCGCAAAATCCGGTGAGGAGGCGGTTCGACGGATCGATATGCGCGACACCCGCCGCGAAGGCCGCGCGTCCCTTCAGCCCCGGGGACACCCGGTGCCCAGACAAGTGCCCAACGACACCACTGCGCGTCATGCGCGCCGCAAGACAGCCCGCAAGGAAGGCAGATTGCTCCTGCAGGACGTCGTAGCTGGCAAGGTTCGCGGCCGTCACCTCGCCCTGCACCACGGCAAAGGCGCAATCGGGAAAGGCCTGCGCCACCTTCGGCGTCACGCCATTGCCCTGCCCGCCGACGAAGATCACCCCATCGCTGCGCTCGGCGGCGCGGCTCAGGGCTGAGGTCATGGCCTGCGTCTCGAATGGAACGCCGCTAATGATTTCGACCGAGAGGTCATCCCGCTGCCTCAGACGGTTTGCGCCCTCAGCCGCGCAGGCGTTGAAGCCGGAATCCTGCAGTTCGCCGACGAACAGCACGGCGATTTTCATACCTGGACCTCGGGGGGTCATGCTGCGGGCATCCTTGCGCGTTCGGATGGGGGAACGAGGAAACTGCGATCAAAGACTTCCGCGGGGGAGGGCCGGTGCGCATAGCCCTTGGCCTCGCAGATAAGGCGGGCGATGGTCTCCAGACGGGCATCCTCGACATCGCCGAGGCCTTGGGTCGCCGCCGCATCGCCCATTTCCAGCGCCAGTGTCCCGACAAGGCGCGCGCGATTGGCCTTGCGATCCAGTGCGGGATTGCGGCGCGCGACGGCCTCAATCGCGGCGTCGATATCGGCCACGGTATCGGCGAGGCCGCGATTGACGGCGCGGCATAACCCGGCCACCGCCTGCGGGTGGGCGTCGCGGAAGGCCCGCGTCACCATCATCGCGCCGCCGTAGAAAGCAGGCGCGTGAGTGTGCCAGGCGAGGTGGTGCAGCGACACAGCCGGATCGACCCCGGCCTCGATGGCCTGCGCGGCGACGGTGTTGACGAAGCCGAAGATCCCGTCCCACTGCCCCGCCAACATCTGCGGCACCATTTCCGTATGCGGCGCCGAGGAGAGGGTGATGTCGACGCTCTCCGGATCGATCCCGGTTGCGCGGCAGAACTCGGGGAACAGCAGCCATGCGGCGTCCTGCGGGTGCGAGACCAGCCGCGCGCCCGGCAGGTCTGCCGCGGTCTTGATCCGCCCGCCTGCATCCACCGCGATGGTATAGGGCGGACGGTTATGGATCGCCATGACGGCAATCGGCGTATCGCGGCGCCCCTCGGCCTGCATTCGGACCAGTTCGTTCAGATCGCCATAGCCTGCATCGTAGTCGCCGGTGGTCATCGTCGTGACGGCGCGCGCCAGTGAGTTGCCTTGCGCGAAGGTCACCTCCAGACCTTCCTCGGCGAAATAGCCCTTGTCGGCGGCCAGAAAGAACCAGGCCTGCGGACCCGAGAAGAAGGTGTTGAGGATGAACCGCACGGGAAGGCCCCCTCCCCGTGCCGTGCTCTCAGCATGCGCCTGCATCAGCGGCTCAGCCCCCGTTCACATTGGCGGCCTCGATCAGCGGGCGCCAGACGGTGATGGTATTGGCCACGAAGCTGGAGAAATCCTCGGTGGTCATTGCGGTATGGGCGATGCCCCACTGGTCCATCTGTTCGATCACTGCGGGGATCGCCATGATCTGCTCGACCGAGTCGTGGATCGTCTGCACCATCGCGGGGTCCATCCCGGCGGGGCCGGACAGGCCAGTCCAGTTCTCGATCACCACGTCATAGCCCTGCTCGCGGAAGGTCGGGATCTCGGGGAAACGCTTGGAGCGTTCGGGCGCGGCCACCGCCAGTGGCACCACTTCGCCATCTTCGATCATGGCCGAGTTCTGCGCCATCGAGTCATAGAAGGCGTCCAGCACACCGGCGCGGAAATCCTGAATGGCCGGGGCGCTGCCCTGATAGGGCACATGGATGGTTTCGATCTGCAACGCGGTGTCCACGGCCTGCCCCAGGATATGGGTGATCGAGCCGACACCGGAAGATCCGTAAGTGACACCATCGCCCTTGGCCAACGCGATGAAACCATCGAGGTCCGTGATCCCGAGCGAGGGCTGAACGAAAAGCCCCGGCGTCGAGGCCCCGAGGTTGGCGATATGGGTGAAGCTGGCGACCGGATCATAGGGCAGCGACTCGAACTGCGTCGGCGCGATGGTGAAGGGGGCGTTGTTGCCGAGGATCAGCGTCGTGCCATCGGCGGGCTGCTGGGCGACATAGTCAGCCGCGACAGTGCCCCCGGCGCCGGGGCGGTTGTCGACGACGGCCTTCTGGCCGAACTCGCTGTCGAGATACTGCGCAAGGATACGGGCCACCAGATCGCTGGTGCCCCCCGGCGGAAAGGTGACGACGATGCGCACGGGCGTATCGCTCCATTTGCCGGGCTCGGCCACGGCACTGGTTGCGAAAAGGGCCGAGGCGGCGAGCGCGAGGAGGGCATGGGGTTTCATGATCTGGGGCAGTCCTTCTGTTGGAAAGGGGGGAGGAGGTTTCTTATTCGGCAGAGCGCAGGGCACCCCGTTGGTGCCGCCGTGCGCGCAGCGCAGAGACGCAGCTATAGGCAAGCAATCCGATGGTGATCACGATCAGCACGCCACTGATCGGGCGGGTCAGGAACACGGTGGGATCACCGCGCGACAGCAGCATGGCGCGGCGCAGCTGTTCCTCCATCATCGGGCCAAGGACGAAGCCGATCAGCAGCGGCGCAGGTTCGAACCGGAACAGGCGCATGAGGTAACCGGCCCACCCGAACGCCAGCGTCAGCCAGATGTCGAAGACGTTGTTGTTGACCGAATAGACGCCCATGCAGATCAGCACGATGATCGTCGGGTACATATACTTGTAGGGGATCTGCAGCAGCCGCACCCAGAGCCCGATCATCGGGATGTTGAGCACCAGCAGCATGACGTTGCCGATCAGGAAGCTGGCGACCAGCCCCCAGAACAGATCGGCGTGTTCAACCAGCAGGCGCGGCCCCGGCGTGATGCCATGGATCATCAGCGCCCCGATCACCAGCGCCATGGAGGCCGATCCGGGTACGCCCAGCGTCAGCGTCGGGATGAAGGCGGTCTGCGTCGCCGAGTTGTTGGCGGATTCGGGCACCGCGACGCCCTCAATCGCGCCCTTGCCGAAATTGCCCCGGTTGCGCGACAGCTTCTTTTCCACCGCATAGGCGACGGCAGAGGCGACAGTCTGGCCCGTCCCCGGCAGGGCGCCGAAAAAGCTGCCGATGGCCCCACCGCGCAGGATCGGGTTGAAGATCGACTTCCACTCGGCCCGGCTGGGGTAGAACTGCTTGTAGTCGATGTCGGTCTGATGCGCCCCGCTGGCATTGGCCTTGATCGACACGATCAGCTCGCCCACGCCGAACAGGCCCATGGCAACGACGACAAGGTTTACGCCGTCGCGCAGCTCAGGAATCCCCATCGTGAACCGCTCGGCCCCCGTCGTGATGTCGACCCCCACGGTGCCCAGCATCAGCCCCGCCACCACCATGGCCACGCCCTTGACCGGGCTGCCATTCGAGACGGCAGAGGCCGCGACAAGCCCCAGCAGGATAACGGCGAAATACTCGGCCGGCCCAAAATTCAGCGCCAGCGAGGCCAGCGCGGGGGCCAGCACCGCCATGACGACCATGCCGATCATCCCGCCGCCAAAGCTGGCAATGGCGCTGGTGAACAGGGCGATGCCCGCCCGCCCCTCGCGCGCCATCGGGTAGCCGTCGATACAGGTGATCGACGACGAGGGCGTGCCGGGGATGTTCATCAGGATCGAGGCGATCGAGCCTCCGTATTCCGCGCCATAGTAGACCCCTGCGATCATCACCAGCGCCGAGGTCGGCTCAAGATAAAAGCTCAGCGGCAGGATCATCGAGATGGGGGCCATCGACCCGATCCCCGGCAGCACGCCGATGAAGGTGCCAAGAAAGACGCCGATGAAACAATAGAGCAGGTTTTCCGGCTGCATCGCGACGAGCAGGCCATGACCGAAGCTGGCGAAGATATCCATGGCTCAGACCCCCTTGAAGGCTTGGAACGGCAGGTCGAGCAGGCCGATGAACAGCCCCCAGCACCCGAGCGAAATGATGGCGCCAAGGATCAGCTTGCCGCTCAGGCGCAGGCTCGGGTCCGGCAGGCTGGCCACCACGACGGCCAGAAACACCGCGGGCATCAGCCCGAGGTGATCCGAGACCACCGCGAAGATCGCGAGCGAGGCCCCGATGGCCGCGAAGGAAATCCAGTCCGGCGTTTCCGCATCGCGGGTGTCACGCAGATCGCTAAGGATGATCGCCACCGAGAGCAGCGCCAGCGCGATTCCGGTGATGACCGGAAAGGCCCCGGTGCCAAGGCGGCGCGGCACACCGACGCCCAGTTTGATCCCGCCGATAATGAAAACCACGCTCAGCACCAGCAGCCCTGCCCCGCCAAGCGCGCCGAGCCAGGCATGGGGAGGGCTTGCGGCATCTTCCGAACGCCGCAGGCGCAGCAGAAACTCTCGCATCGCGTTTCCTTTCGTGAAGGGGTGTTCGGGCAGCATCATCGCGTCGCCTCCCCGACAACGCGCTCATCCGCCCCAGTGAGGCGAGCCAAGCGCGCCCGCGCGACCGACACAACTTCGCTGAGGGCCTGACGTCTTTCCACCTCGGGGGCGTTGCGCAATCTGCTCTCAAACCGGGCGATCACGCGCTCCATGTCCTCAAACGCATGCAGCGCGATGACGAAGGGAAAGCCGAAGCGCTGCTGGTAAGCGGTGTTGAGGGCGTTGAGGCGCGCAGCAAGCGCCGGCGCGGGATCGGTCAGCGCAAGACGCCCCTGTTCCGCCTGCGAGGCTTGGGTCATCGCGGTGGGGCGCGGCGGGGCAAGCTCGGGGTGCGCGGCGAGCAGACGCAGGCTGTCCTGCGGCGTCAGCGACAGGATTTCGGCCTGCAGGCGATCCCCCAGTTCCTGCGCATCGGCATAGGGGCGATGCGCCGCCAGCCTGACCGCCAGCCAGTCGGAGCGCTCGGTGACCCGCGCCAACATATCCACCGCCGCCTCCGGATTTGCCCAGTTGAGAGCGGCTATCGAAAAGGCATCCTGATCGCTGTCAGACATCTGCTTACCCCGGTTGAGTCGCTGCAAGGGTACGCGGGAAAAGCATTGCCAACTATTTCAATAAAAGGGACTGTGCATTCTACAAATCAGTATGCATTCCAATTGAGAGGCGTTGCGCGTGCCGCTTCATATCTATCCCCGCTCCCTGCAATATCTCGAAGCGGTTGCCCGCCTCGGCTCGGTTCAGGCGGCCTCTCGTGCGCTCGGGATCGCGGCATCGGCGATCGACCGGCAGATCATCGGGCTGGAGGAGGAATGCGAGACGCCTTTGTTCGAACGCCACCCCCGCGGCATGCGCCTGACCGCCGCGGGCGAAGCCGCGATCCTTCTGGCGCGGCGCTGGCGGGCGGATCAGGATCGCCTGTCCGACGAATTGCGCCAGATGCGCGGGATGGAGCAGGGCACGGTGCGTCTGGCGGCGATGGACAGCCTGTCGAACTCGGTGCTGCCCGCGCTGGTCAGCGTCCTGCGGGACAGGCATCCCGGCATAAACCTGTCGGTGGACATCATGGCCCCTCAGGACGCAGCGCGCGACCTTGATCAGGCGATGGTCGACCTCGCCGTCGTGTTCAATCTGTCTGCGGACAAGACCCGGCATGTGCTCTGGTCGACGCCGCTGCCGTTTGGCTGTGTGGTCGGGCAAGGGCACCGGCTGTGGGGGGCGCCCTCGGTGACGCTCAAGGATGCGGCGCAGAACCCCATCGCCGCCCAAAGCGAAATCCTGCCCGTGCGCGAATATCTTGAGCGCCGCTATGGCTGGCTGTTCAATCCGGTGAAGCCGGTGCTTGTCACCAACTCGCAACAACTGCTCAAACAGGTTCTGCTGGAGGGCAAGCTGATGGCGATCACCTCGCAAATGGATGTGGCGACAGAACTCCTCGCCGGTGATCTGAGTTTCGTGCCGATCCGGGATGCCGGCCTCAAGCCACAATCACTGAGCCTTGTTGTCGACGCCCGCCGCCCGTTGTCGCACGCCGCGCGGCAGGTCGGGAATCTTCAGGCGTCGCTGCTCGAGGATCTGATGAAGCGCCTCAATGACATGATTGCGCCTGCAGCGCCGGTGAGCCCCGGTTAGCGAGAGCTTCGAAAAGGCCCCTGTGCGCCTAGCCTGCGGCCCCGGGATAATGGATCGTGTTGTGAAACTGCGCAGGGGCCTCGCCGGGGTTGCGATAGCTGTGCGGTTGATCCGCCTTGAAGCGGACCGCCTGCCCCGCCTCGTAGCGGGTCCAGTCACCGCCAAGCTCCAGCTCGACAGCGCCTTCGGTCACGAAAATATCTTCGACGACACCGAGATCATGCGGATGCGAGACATGGGTCTGGCCGGGCCGCAGCTGGATCAGAAAACATTCCGACCCGAAGGCAGGATCAAAGGCAAAAAGCGTCTCGAAACTGATGCTTTCATCAAAGCGCACACGCTGGCCCGGGGACTTGCCCGGGACAGTCTCATCCCCCTGCGCAAGCCCCTCGATGAAGGCGCTCAGCGGCAGATGAAACCCCTTGGCGAGCTTCCACAACGTGACCAGCGTGGGCGAGGATTCGCCGCGCTCGATCTGCCCCAGCATCGCCTTGCTGACGCCCGTGATCACGGCTGTCTGCGACAGGCTCAGCCCCGCTTTGCTGCGCACCGTCTTGAGCGTGATCCTTGGGGCGTCTGTGCCGGTCGTGCCCTTGGCGGTCATAGAAGACGTCCTGTCCTGTCTGGCAAATCCCGCTTGTGCGCTATAGCGTCCGCGCGCTATAGCGGATTTGAGCGTTATAACGCACAAACGGTGCTGCGTCCAAGCCTGTTCCTGTCCCGGCTGGCCGCACCATCCTGATTGCACGGAGGCGACATGCCAGGACTGAAGCTTTCCCACATCGTCTCCGGCGTCATCGCGGTGCTTGTCGGCTACACCAGCAGCGTCGCGATCATCTTTCAGGCCATCGGCGTGCTGAACCTGTCGCAGGCCGAGGCGAACAGCTGGATGCTGGTGCTGGGTCTGGGCATGGGCTTGTCGACACTGATCCTGACCCTGCGATACCGTATGCCGATCCTGACGGCCTGGTCGACCCCCGGCGCGGCGCTTCTGGTCATCAGCCTCAACGGCGTGTCCCTGCCCGAGGCCATCGGAGCCTTTCTGCTCTGCGGCACCCTTCTGACGCTCACCGGCGTGACGGGATGGTTCGAGAAGATCTCTCATCTCATACCGGACGCGATCGGCAGCGCCATGCTCGCCGGCATCCTGTTCCGCTTCGGCCTTGGTGTGTTTTCCTCGATGGAGGGGAACCTGCCGCTGGTCGCGGTGATGTGCGTGACCTACCTTGCCGGGCGACGCTGGTTCGCGCGCTTTGCCATTCCCGCCGTGCTTCTGGTCGGCACGCTTTTTTGTGCCGCGACCGGTGCTTTCACAACGGGTGCGTCCTTCGACTTCACTCTGGCAAAGCCCGTCTTTACCTGGCCGCAGTTCACCCTGTCTGCGCTGATCGGCATCGCCCTGCCGCTCTATGTGGTCACGATGTCGTCCCAGAACATGCCCGGCGTGGTGACGATGAAGGCGGCGGGCTATCGGCTTCCCGTGTCCGCGGCCCTCACCGTCACGGGGCTGACCACGCTGATCCTTGCGCCCTTCGGCGGCTATGCCTTCAACCTCGCGGCCATCACGGCGGCGATCTGTGCCGGTCCGGAGGCCGACGAGAATCCGGCGACGCGCTGGAAGGGGGCGGCCGTCGCCGGAGGGCTCTATTGCATCGTCGGCCTTCTCGGGGCGGCCGTGATCAGCCTGTTCCTGATCGCCCCCAAGGCGCTTGTCGTGACCATCGCGGGCCTTGCGCTGCTGAACACCATCGCCGGCGCCCTCAGCTCAGCCCTCGCCGGTGCGGCGCACCGGGAGGCCGCCCTTGTCACCTTCATGACAACGGTGTCAGGGATCAGCTTCCTGAGCATCGGCGCTCCGGTCTGGGCGCTGCTGTTCGGCGGGGTGACCGCGCTGGTCCTGCGCCCGAAGCGCGTGACGGGCTGAGGCGGCGCTTCCAACCTATCCAGAGAGAGCGCGTTTCGTCAGGGGCACAATCGAGGCGCGCACCTCTCAGCCAACCGGCAAGGAGGTTCATGCAGTTGCCACTTTTCTCGTCCGCAGACGCCGTGCCGGCCTGCGCGAAGGTCGGCACATCTGTTTGGAAACTCGTCTGATTTGGTATATGCGGAGAAAAAATCAAAACGAGGTCAGAGCATGCGCCGTGGCACACTTTCCATCCTTTTTTCTCTCATGCTGGTCGCTGGTTGCAGCGATATGGGCCCGCAACGCACCGTGGTAAGAGGCGCCGGACCGGACGATCTGTTGAAGCTGCGGGTCGGCCCGGGCCTGCATTACAAAGTGATCATGGGCTTGCCGGACGGAACGGCCCTCACGCGGCGCGACTGTGTGACCGAAGTGGGGCAGCTCTGGTGCCGGGTGTCGCTCACCGACTCGCCGAGCGTCAAAGGCTACGTCTCCGCCGACTACCTCGCCCGAAAATGAGCCCAAGGCCCGAGGCGGGCCGTTCGCATCGAGAGCAGGCGAAGCGGAAAGCCTCGGGTCGGCAGCAAGCCACCCACAGCAATGCGATGTCTGTTGGGGCGTAATGTCCCGGATCGTCCCGGTTAGGGCAGCCTGAACTCCGGCCATGGCGGCGTCCAGATCCTTAGGTTGCCTCCGCCATGGCCATGCCGGGCGACCGCGTCGTCGTCCAGCGTGGCACGCGCTCGTCCGACGAACTGCTGATCGCGCCCACCGAAGCTGGGATGGCGATATGGAGGACCCGGCGACCGGCCGGGACGGTCTGGAAGAGCTGCGACGCGCGAGGTCTCACTCCCGTGGCCAAAATACCGCCAACGCACCAAGGCGCCCTCGCCAACATGTAGCCCACGCCCGCCGCCATCGGCGCAGCGATGGAGCACGGGCTCCACACATCCCACTGAGAGAGACATTTCAGACCTCGAAGCGTGCAGCCCCATGTAGGTCTCATTCCTGAAAGCCGCGCCAGAGCACCCTTAACCGCCGTTCACCCTAGGTTGCCGATCTTTTCCGAGATCAGGAGCAACGACTGACGCAGACCCTAACCGCGCCAACCCATGCCCTTGATCCGCAGCAATTCCTCGGGGATTGATTGCACAGGTAAATATGGAGCCGGGCATCACCCCGAACAAACGCCGTAGGAAACAAGAGGCGGAGATCACTGCATTTCTAGCGAGCGGCGCCCCAGAAACGACAAAGCCCCCACAGTTTGTGAGGGCCACGTCGTTTAGTTGGTTGCGGGGGTAGGATTTGAACCTACGACCTTCAGGTTATGAGCCTGACGAGCTACCGGGCTGCTCCACCCCGCGACACACACCCTCTCGAGCGATGCCCCGATCTACCCCTAGTGCAGGGTGGGCGCAAGGGCTCGGAAGAGCTTTTTTGAGAAAGATTTCATTAAATCGACATTTTCCTTTGTGAGCCTCGGTTTCCTTAGGCTCTCCGACGTGTCCGAGGGAAATGCAGTCGACCTAAAGGCCAGATTACCCAACGCAGCCAGAGCCTTGCCTACCCCGACTCTTTTATGCCCTCAGCGAATCGCCGTGCCGGGAGGCTCGCAGGACATCGCCCTAGATCACGGATTAAAAGCCGTTCACGCATCGCCCCTGCGCTTCGTATTGGCGTAGTCGGGTGCAGCGCCTAACAGATGTGCAGTACTTTTTCAGCTTGGCCTCTTCTGGGCTTGAGGCGACCGAGCCAGTGTATTGACCCAGTGAAAACCTCCCCACGCTGAGAAGGAGAAATTTGCGATGGATGTCATTGAGAACTGACCCGCCCGTACTTTATGTTTCCTGGTTCGTGACTTGGTAAATGCCACTGTCGCCTTCGGTCTCTTTTCGCTGTCTCGGAGCTGGCTTCGAACTGATAGCTGTCGATGCCGGTCTCAAGGATGTGGCAGCGATGAGTGAAGCGCTCGAGCAAATCGGTGCTCATTTTGACATCTCGAAACACGCTGGCTCACCCGCTGAAGCTCAGGTTGGTGGTAATGACCACACTGGTCCACTCGTATAATGTGCCAAAAATAGGGAACAGCAGGGCATTGCCCGAAGCGCTGAACGGCAGGTAGCCAAGCGCGTCCAAGATCACCAATTCGGTTCTCCTGACCTGCTCCCCTGATAGTCCTCGTTTATGAGCTAGCTCTATTCGGGTTTTGGTCGTCGTTTGACCGGTTAGCATATTCCCGCGGTGTCAGGCCAGCGAGGCTTGAGTGTGGGCATTGATGGTTGAAGTCGTCGCGCCATGCTGCCACCAGATTGCGGGCATGGCGCAGGCTCTCGAAGAGGTGTTCGTTCAGCTGAAGCTCTCCACCAAGCAGTTCTGCATGAGTTTGCCCGGCGCGATGTATTGCCACTCGTCCTTGCGATGCTCCTGCCACTTCAGGATCGCATTCGAGGTCAGCTCTGTCCCGTTGTCCGCCACCACCATGCAGGGATATCCCAGTATCTCGGCGATCCGGTCCAGTTCGCGGCCAACCCGGATGCCGGACAGCGATGTGTTGACGACGGCTGCCAGACAGTCACGGCTGAAGTCATCGGTCACGTTCAGTATCCGGAACCGGCGACCACACGACAGACTGTCTGACACGAAGTCCAGGCTCCATCGCTGGTTTGGCCCCTGCGGGATTGCCATAGGTGCTCTGGTTCCCAAGGCACGTTTCCTGCCGCTGCGTTCGCGCACTGTCAGGCCCTTGCGCACTGTCAGGCCCTCAATGGATGATTCGTTCTTCCGTGAACCTACATCTCTTCATCGTCGGCCTCCTTTGACAGGAACAGACTAACCCTAAATCGCGGACGTTTCAGGGGAGCAGGTCACTGACGGGATACCGTTCTGATACCGACGGGATACCGACGTGAGGATTTGTGGCGCTGTCTTGGGTGTTTTTGGTGTGTATTAGGAACGACAAAACCCCGGAGCATTTCTGCTCCGGGGTTTTGTGTATTCTGACATCGTAATTGCTTTTTTCTAGGTCTGGCGGCGACTTACTCTCCCACGTCTTAAGACGCAGTACCATCAGCGCTACGGCACTTAACGGCTGGGTTCGGGATGGGACCAGGTGTTTTGCTCGCGCTATGACCACCAGACCGAGGAAAAAGCAGAGAGATATCAATGATGTCCGTATTGTACTGATACACTGTTATGTTGTGTATGCTTTTGATTAATCGCAGAAGTCTGACTTCTACTGGATCAAATCAAGCCTATCGGGCAATTAGTACTGGTCAACTGAATGCATTGCTGCACTTACATCTCCAGCCTATCGACGTGGTGGTCTACCACGGCCCTCAGGGATACCTTGTTTTGAAGGGGGCTTCCCGCTTAGATGCCTTCAGCGGTTATCCTGTCCGAACATAGCTACCCAGCACTGCCGTTGGCACGACAACTGGTCCACCAGTGGTTCGTTCACCCCGGTCCTCTCGTACTAGGGGCAACTCTTCTCAAGTATCCTACACCCACGGCAGATAGGGACCGAACTGTCTCACGACGTTCTAAACCCAGCTCACGTACCTCTTTAAACGGCGAACAGCCGTACCCTTGGGACCTGCTCCAGCCCCAGGATGAGATGAGCCGACATCGAGGTGCCAAACACTGCCGTCGATATGGACTCTTGGGCAGTATCAGCCTGTTATCCCCGGCGTACCTTTTATCCGTTGAGCGATGGCCCTCCCACTTGGGACCACCGGATCACTATGGCCGACTTTCGTCTCTGCTCGACTTGTCAGTCTCGCAGTCAGGCTGGCTTCTGCCATTGCACTCAACGAGCGATTTCCGACCGCTCTGAGCCAACCTTCGCGCGCCTCCGTTACGCTTTAGGAGGCGACCGCCCCAGTCAAACTACCCGCCACACAGGGTCCCGGCACCGGATAACGGTGCGCGGTTAGACATCAAGCAGAACAAGGGTGGTATCTCAAGGGAGGCTCCACAGGGACTAGCGTCCCTGCTTCAAAGCCCACCACCTATCCTGCACATGTTCGGCCTAATGCCAGTGTGAAGCTGTAGTAAAGGTGCACGGGGTCTTTCCGTCTAACCGCGGGAAGCCTGCATCTTGACAGGCAATTCAATTTCGCTGAGTCGATGTTGGAGACAGCGGGGAAGTCGTTACGCCATTCGTGCAGGTCGGAACTTACCCGACAAGGAATTTCGCTACCTTAGGACCGTTATAGTTACGGCCGCCGTTTACCTGGGCTTCAATTCAGAGCTTGCACCCCTCCTTTTAACCTTCAGGCACCGGGCAGGCGTCAGACCCTATACGTCGTCTTACGACTTCGCAGAGCCCTGTGTTTTTAGTAAACAGTCGCCACCCCCTGGTTTGTGCCCCCGGCACGCACTTGCGTACATACCGGGCCTCCTTCTCGCGAACTTACGGAGGTATTTTGCCGAGTTCCTTCAACATCGTTCTCTCAAGCGCCTTGGTATTCTCTACCAGTCCACCTGTGTCGGTTTAGGGTACGATCTCATGTAGGGCTATTTCCAGGAACCTCTAAGCGGCCCCTCCAATCCGATAAGGAGGAACAACCTTCGAGATCCGTCACATCCTACTGGCTCAGGAATATTAACCTGATTCCCATCGACTACGCCTTTCGGCCTCGCCTTAGGGGTCGGCTTACCCTGCTCAGATTAGCTTTAAGCAGGAACCCTTGGACTTTCGGCGAGGGAGTCTCTCACTCCCTTTGTCGCTACTCATGTCATCATTCTCACTAGTGATCTCTCCACCGGATGGCTCACGCCCCGGCTTCACAGAAAGCTCCTTGCGTCCAATCCTTCCCGAAAGAAGGCAAGGACGCATGGACCTATGTCACACTACGCTCCGCTACCATGCACTATGTGCATCCTCAGCTTCGGCTCATGGCTTGAGCCCCGTTACATCTTCGCCGCAGGACAACTAAATTAGACCAGTGAGCTGTTACGCTATCTTTAAAGGATGGCTGCTTCTAAGCCAACCTCCTGGTTGTTTTGGTCGTCCCACCTGCTTTCCCACTTAGCCATGAATTAGGGGCCTTAGCTGGAGGTCAGGGTTGTTTCCCTCTTCACTACGGACGTTAGCATCCGCAGTGTGTCTGCCGTCTAGTACTCCTCGGTATTCGGAGTTTGGTTAGGATCAGTAAGTCTGTGGGACCCCATTACCCATCCAGTGCTCTACCCCGAGGGTATTCGGACGACGCTCTACCTAAATAGATTTCGCGGAGAACCAGCTATCTCCGAGTTTGATTGGCCTTTCACCCCTAGGCACAACTCATCCCGACCTTTTTCAACAGGTGTGGGTTCGGACCTCCAGTACGTGTTACCGTACCTTCATCCTGGTCATGCCTAGATCACTCGGTTTCGGGTCTGATCCCACAAACTCATTCGCCCTATTAAGACTCGCTTTCGCTGCGCCTACACCTAACGGCTTAAGCTTGCTTGTGAGACCAAGTCGATGACCCATTATACAAAAGGTACGCTGTCAGGCCGCAAGGGCCCTCCAACTGATTGTAGGCGTTCGGTTTCAGGTACTGTTTCACTCCCCTCGTCGGGGTGCTTTTCACCTTTCCCTCACGGTACTGGTTCGCTATCGGTCAGTAAGGAGTACTTAGCCTTCGGGGGTGGTCCCCCGATCTTCAGACAGAATTTCACGTGTTCCGCCCTACTTAATACGTCCAATTGAGCTACCCATACGGGACTGTCACCCACTATGGTCTGCTTTTCCAAACAGTTCTGGTCACTCTCATGGCTCGGCTGGTCCCCGTTCGCTCGCCGCTACTAGGGGAGTCTCTATTGATGTCCTTTCCTCCGGGTACTTAGATGTTTCAGTTCCCCGGGTTTGCTCTTAAAACCCTATGTATTCAGGTAATAAGTACCTGTTTCAGCTTCATATTGATTGCCTTGCGGCAACAATATGTAACTGTCAGGTGGGTTGCCCCATTCGGAAATTCATGGATCAAAGCTTATTCTCAGCTCCCCATGACTTATCGCAGAGTATCACGTCCTTCATCGCCTCTTACTGCCAAGGCATCCACCAAACGCCCTTCTCGCGCTTGATCTGATCCAGAAGAAGACAGACAAGTCTGTCGCGCATCATTTGTATATGCAGGCTGGTTCGTCTGCTGATGCTCTGTTCTGGATCAAAAGTCATACATTTCTTCCCGCCTGGACATGCGTCCAGACTGTGTGATGGTTAATCACACGGGTTAGTGTATTTTACTTGGACAACAGTTACTTCTTGTCGAAGAGGCAGACGCTCCACAAACCGGCTAGGAATGTTGGATCGCTCGCAAATCCCGAAGGATCAGCACCTCAACGCGTTAGGCCAATTACTATGACCAACGAGTAACGTTGATTGATATCTCTCTATACGATGTCAATTGCGGCAGCCTTTGCAGGCCGCGCGCAACAGATGCCCGAAGGCATCCGCGTCCAATCGGACGGTAAAGAAGCTGATCAGCTGCTTAACGGTACGATTGGAACGCTCTATTTTGAGTATCTGAAGTGGTTCCGCGCGGCGGATATGGGGGCTGTCGCACATTACTGCGTAATATGCTGCCGCCTTTGATCACTTCACATCGTGAAGTGATTTGGTGGAGCCTAGGAGGATCGAACTCCTGACCTCCTGAATGCAAATCAGGCGCTCTCCCAGCTGAGCTAAGGCCCCAATATCTTCCCGGAGGAATTGGTGGGTCGAGGAGGACTTGAACCTCCGACCTCACGCTTATCAGGCGTGCGCTCTAACCACCTGAGCTACCGACCCAATTGGATGGTGCAATTCTCGCTGAGAACTGACCAGCACAGGTCGATGACCTGAACCACTATAGTCTGAAGAGATATGAGGACGGCTCGGACCGTTTGATGTGGTCTCTGCGAAACAGAGACCTGCTAAGTGTTCCACGATCGCTGAACGAATTCAGCGTTGCTAGGAACATCCTTAGAAAGGAGGTGATCCAGCCGCAGGTTCCCCTACGGCTACCTTGTTACGACTTCATCCCAGTCGCTGAGCCTACCGTGGCCAGCTGCCCCCTCGAAAGGTTGGCGCACCGTCTTCGGGTAAACCCAACTCCCATGATGTGACGGGCGGTGTGTACAAGGCCCGGGAACGTATTCACCGCGTCATGCTGTTACGCGATTACTAGCGATTCCGACTTCATGGGGTCGAGTTGCAGACCCCAATCCGAACTGAGACAGTTTTTTGGGATTAACCCATTGTCACTGCCATTGTAGCACGTGTGTAGCCCAACCCGTAAGGGCCATGAGGACTTGACGTCATCCACACCTTCCTCCCGCTTATCACGGGCAGTTTCTTTAGAGTGCCCAGCCGAACTGCTGGCAACTAAAGATGTGGGTTGCGCTCGTTGCCGGACTTAACCGAACATCTCACGACACGAGCTGACGACAGCCATGCAGCACCTGTCACTTGGTCTCTTACGAGAAAGCTGAATCTCTCCAGCGGTCCAAGGATGTCAAGGGTTGGTAAGGTTCTGCGCGTTGCTTCGAATTAAACCACATGCTCCACCGCTTGTGCGGGCCCCGTCAATTCCTTTGAGTTTTAATCTTGCGACCGTACTCCCCAGGCGGAATGCTTAATCCGTTAGGTGTGTCACCGACAAGCATGCTTGCCGACGACTGGCATTCATCGTTTACGGTGTGGACTACCAGGGTATCTAATCCTGTTTGCTCCCCACACTTTCGCACCTCAGCGTCAGTATCGAGCCAGTGAGCCGCCTTCGCCACTGGTGTTCCTCCGAATATCTACGAATTTCACCTCTACACTCGGAATTCCACTCACCTCTCTCGAACTCAAGACTAGCAGTATCAAAGGCAGTTCCAGGGTTGAGCCCTGGGATTTCACCTCTGACTGACTAGTCCGCCTACGCGCGCTTTACGCCCAGTAATTCCGAACAACGCTAACCCCCTCCGTATTACCGCGGCTGCTGGCACGGAGTTAGCCGGGGTTTCTTTACCAGATACTGTCATTATCATCTCTGGCGAAAGAGCTTTACGACCCTAAGGCCTTCATCACTCACGCGGCATGGCTAGATCAGGCTTGCGCCCATTGTCTAAGATTCCCCACTGCTGCCTCCCGTAGGAGTCTGGGCCGTGTCTCAGTCCCAGTGTGGCTGATCATCCTCTAAAACCAGCTATAGATCGTAGACTTGGTAGGCCATTACCCCACCAACTATCTAATCTAACGCGGGCCGATCCTTCTCCGATAAATCTTTCCCCGAAGGGCGTATACGGTATTACTCTCAGTTTCCCGAGGCTATTCCGTAGAGAAGGGTACGTTCCCACGCGTTACTCACCCGTCCGCCGCTCCCTCCGAAGAGAGCGCTCGACTTGCATGTGTTAGGCCTGCCGCCAGCGTTCGTTCTGAGCCAGGATCAAACTCTCAAGTTGAAAGCAACTTACGTTGCTATCCCTGACGTTCGAACCTCTGCACATCTGTTGACCCGGAGGCTAGTCCGGGTCGTCTCTGTTTGTTGTGCTTTGGTACCAAAGGTACCGAAAGCCGTCCAAACAGTGAAGCTGTCACTCTATCATCGGCCCGAAAGCCTAAGAGCGCGATATGCAGCGTTGATCATCGAAATGATCCAAACCGCCCACATATCTCTTCAGATACTCGCAATTTCAAAGAGCGTAGAGACAAAAACAACCAGTGCGCCCTAACTATCGGCGCGCCGCCCATCCTTACCTCTGAATTTCTTACCCGCCTGATGATCCAGACATCCCTCAGCAGCATCGCCACTTCAGTCCGCCTATCCAATCCCGCGTCCCGACAAGCACCTCAGCGCCGCCGGTGAAGGGGGTTCTAAGGTTTCCAACTTTTACCCGCAACCCCTTTTTGGTGAGAAATGTTATTTTCTATGGAACCTATTTGTTTCAAGGACTTACATCGGCGCAACACAGCTTCGGCCCGCATAATACAGGGCGGAAGCCAGACCTCGAACCGGGCAAAGCATGCGGACTCGCGGTTACTCACAGACTTATCCACAGACCCCCCTCCCCCTTGCGACGAGTCGGGAAGACTCGGCGCGTGTGAGGGGGAGCGCAGGGCCCGGGCCGCTCTGTGAGGGGCCAGAACCACGCGAATTCGGCTGTCGGTATCGCGTCGGTATTCCGTCGGTATCCGGGCGGTGCGATTTTCGGGGGTCTTGCGGGCAGCTCCGGCCTCTCGAAAGGGCGGACAGAGATCAGAGGATCGCCAGAAACGACAAAGGGCCCCGCAGGGCCCAGCATCGTTTCGTAATTGGTCGGGCTGAGAGGATTCGAACCTCCGACCCCCTGCTCCCGAAGCAGGTGCGCTACCAGGCTGCGCTACAGCCCGACCGTGGGTGGCGGGGTACATAGATTGGCGCGCTTTGGCAAGAGAGAAACCGCGCCCATCAGGATGACTTGCGCAGACGCATGAGCGGCCCGATGCGCATTGCCGAAGGTGTGCCCACGCGATTGCGGGTCCGCAGCACCGGTTGCTGAGAGCTGCGCCCGGCTCTGGATTCGCGCAGAACGATGTAGAGACCCGAGGCAATGATCAGACCGGCCCCTGCAATCACGTTCATTCCGGGCAGCTCATCAAACAGCAGATAGCCAAAGAGGGTCGCCCAGATGATCTGGGAATACTGCATCGGCGCGACAATCGCGGCCTCGCCCGCCGTATAGGCGGCAATGACGCAGAGCATCCCGATGATCGACAACCCGGCAATCGTGGCAAAGCCCATCATGTGCAGACCGGCGACGGGGTTATAGTTGGACGGCAGCAGGATCATCACCAGCCCCATCAGAAAGAAATTCGCCATCATCGGATAGAGCAGCATGACCACGTTCCGCTCGTCCCGGCCGATCTTGCGCACGATCACCGAGGAGAAGGCGCCACAGCTGGCGGCCACCAGCGCGGCAAGGTGACCGACATTCAGCTCGGACCCGCCGGGGTTCAGCACGATGCCCACCCCGATCAGGCCGACCAGCACAGCCATCCAGCGGTGCAGACGCACCTTTTCGCCCAACAGCGGGATCGAGATCACGGTGATCAGCAGAGGCGTGGCAAAGAAGATCGAATAGGCATCCGCCAGCGGCAGCACATGGAAGGCGTAGAAGGCCGCGCTGTTGGCCGTCACGGTGAACAGGGTGCGCGCCAGCATCCACCAGGGGTGAGTCGGGATCAGCGTGCCGGCCTTGGCATCGCGCATCAGCATGACGCTGGTCAGGGGAAACCCGAACAGGACCGAGAAAAACACGATCTGAAAAGAGGAATAATCGGAGCCGAGCAGCTTCACGACCACGTCGTGACTCGAATAAACCGCGTAAGCGAGCAGCGCGAAGAGGATTCCCCGGGTATTTCCGACCATGTTACATGCGTCTCCAGTGTTGGGTTCGCTTAACACTGGCGCTGCGGCGCAGAATGGCAAGGGGTAGTTGTGTCGGGCCCGCGGAGTTTTGCCGCGAGCCCGGAGAGATGATGCCTCAGAGGCTGGCGTCGAGCGCCGCGACCACGGCGTCGCCCATCTGGCTGGTCGTCGCGGGGGTCACACCCTCTTCGTTCAGCAGATCTGCGGTGCGCACACCATCGGCCAGCACTTTTTCAACGGCGGCTTCAAGGCGGGTCGCCTCGTCGCCGAGGTCGAAGCTGTAGCGCAGCGCCATGGCAAAGCTGAGGATACAGGCGCAGGGGTTGGCCTTTTCCTGACCCGCGATGTCGGGAGCGGAGCCGTGCACCGGCTCGTACAGCGCTTTCGGACGGCCATTGGCCATCGGTGCGCCGAGCGAGGCGGAGGGGAGCATCCCGAGCGAGCCGGTCAGCATAGCCGCGAGGTCGGACAGCAGGTCGCCGAACAGGTTGTCGGTGACGATGACGTCGAACTGTTTGGGCCAGCGGGTCAGCTGCATGGCGCCAGCATCGGCATACATATGGCTGAGCTCAACATCAGGGTATTCGGCGTCGTGGATTTCCTGAACGACTTCGCGCCACAGGATACCGGATTCCATGACGTTGGCCTTCTCCATCGAGCAGACCTTGTTGGAGCGTTTGCGCGCCATCTCGAAGGCGGAACGGGCGACGCGGGCGATCTCGGATTCGGTGTAGCGCTGCGTGTTGATGCCGACGCGCTCATTGCCTTCGCGGATGATGCCGCGCGGCTCGCCAAAGTAGACGCCGCTGGTCAGCTCACGGATGATCATGATGTCGAGGCCGGCGACGACGTTCTTCTTCAGCGAGGAGAAATCGGCGAGCGCGTCAAAGCACTGGGCCGGGCGCAGGTTGGAAAACAGGTCCATTTCCTTGCGCAGGCGCAGCAGGCCACGCTCGGGCTTCACCGAGAAATCAAGCGAGTCGTACTTCGGGCCACCAACGGCACCGAGCAGAACAGCGTCGACTTCCTGAGCCTTGGCCATAGTCTCGTCCGTGAGCGGGACACCGTGGGCATCATAGGCGCAGCCACCGACGAGGTCTTCGCTGACGTCGAAGGTGATGCCGCGCTTGTCACCGAACCAGGTGATGATCTTGCGCACTTCGGCCATGACTTCGGGACCGATCCCGTCACCGGGGAGGATAAGAAGCGAGGGGTTGCTCATCTGTGGCTGTCCTTCCTGAAAGCTTTGCGACCTCGGGTAAACCGAGCCGGGGCAAAGTTCAAGAATTGAAGGAGGTCAGGGGGGCATGGCGATGTCGATCCAGACCAGCCGGTGGCGACTGGCGGCGACAACCGCGTCCGACAGGGGCGGCTGATCGGGCCAGAGGACGCCGCTGCCCTGCACACGGAGCGTGGCCGAGGGCAGCAGGTAGTCGACGCGCATCGGCCCGGGGCCGTCGGGCGGTGGCCAGTCGACGGTTTCGGGGCCCTGCGACAGGGGGTCCTGCAGGGCTGGGTGGGACAGCAGGTCGCGGATCGCCTGCCGCCGCCCCGCACCCCGGTCGGGGTCAAGGTTGGCGCCGCCGGTCAGGACGAAGGGCGCGGCGAGGCCGTCAGGCTGGCTGAGCGCCCTTGTCCAAAAGGCGATTTCATCGTGGTTGCGGCGGCCGTTGCGATCTTCTGGCCCGTCGAACACCGGGGTGGTGGCGTGAAACATCGCCAGCGACAGCCCCTGAGCGCCGAGGTCGAGCGGCACGATCCAGTGGCCGGTCGAGGACAGGCGCTGGATCTCGAAGCCGGGGTCCTCGGGGCGCATCAGCGTCTCTGGCTGGTCCTTCCAGAGCTGTGCGGAGAAGTCCTGCACAGCACCGCTGAGCGGATAGCGCGACAGCAGGGCCATGCCGCCCGCGCCGTTGAAACGCCCGTAGCCTTGGGCATCGCGGGCATCGCCCCGCCGGCCGTTGCCGTCGAGATCGAGGCCGGTCGCCATGCCGGTATTGGGACGGGGCGCGAAAAGATGCGGATAGGGCGCGGCGAGCGTCGCGTTCAGAGCCACCAGCGCAAGGCCCTCAAGGTCGTAGTCGAGGCCGGCGAGGACAAGGATATCGGCCGCCGCCGCATCGAGAACCGCCGTCACCGCCACGACCTGAGGATCATCGCCGTCCAGGATATCACGCAGCAAGAGGCCTGGGCCGTCGCGGCCAAGCTCGGTGTCGTAGTAGGCTATGCGAAGGCTCTCTGCCGCGAGGCTCTGCGGCAGCCACAGGCCTGTCATCAGCATCCACGCCAGAGCCACGCCCCGTGATATGCGCCAGATCATCGCCATGTCCCCCCCTGCCCCGCGTTGATTGCAGAGGGGTGGCTAAGAAAGCGTTAATCAGGAACCTTGGCCCCCGCCGCAGGGCCCCAAAAGCCAAAAAGGCCCCGCTGAGGGGGCCTTTTCAGATCACGCGTTCAGATCGCGGGGCGCGTCGTCTCAGACCCAGGGACGGGACTGGGCGGCGCTGGCCTCGAACGTGTCGATGGCGGCGGCTTTTTCCAGCGTCAGGCCAATATCGTCGAGCCCTTCCAGCAGGCAATGCTTGCGGAAACTGTCGACCTCGAAGTTGAAGACTTCGCCATCCGAGGTGGTCACCGTCTGCTTTTCAAGGTCGATTTCCATGCGGGCGTTGGCGCCCTTTTCGGCGTCGCTCATCAGAACGTCGACGACCTCTTGCGGCATCACGATCGGCAACATGCCGTTCTTGAAGCAGTTGTTGAAGAAGATGTCGGCAAAGCTGGTCGAGATCACCACCTTGATGCCGAAATCCGCCAGCGCCCAAGGCGCATGCTCACGCGAGGAGCCGCAGCCGAAATTGTCGCCAGCCACAAGCACCTGCGCGTCGCGGTAGGCGGGTTTGTTCAGCACGAAGTCGGGCTTTTCGCTGCCGTCGTCGTTATAGCGCATCTCGTCGAACAGGTTCACGCCGAGGCCCGAACGCTTGATCGTCTTGAGGAACTGCTTGGGGATGATCATGTCGGTGTCGATGTTGACCAACGCCATCGGCGCGGCGATCCCCGAGAGTTTTTCGAACTTTTCCATCTGTCGTCTCCTGTCCGGATGGCACGTCGGTCAGCTGTCGGTATCGCATCACGTATCCGATCAGTGTGTCAGGCGGTCGTTGCAGAGGGCCCTGCCCCCTGTGACCCGTTGCCTGGCCGATATGCTGTCAGTCTCCGGTGTGGGTGAAGTTGATATTTGGTGAAGGCGCGGGCGGAGGAGGGTCCGCCAGCGCAAAAGCGGTCAGTGACCCTTGCGCCGCATGGCCCAGGTGAAGGCCAACAGGCCAATGCCTTCGGCCAGCAGCTGAATGCCCAGAAAGATGCCCAGCAGAGTGCTGGCCGCCGCGGCGATGTTGAACAGCACAAGCAGGCCGATCCCGACCGAGGCGATGCCCGACAGCATCATGATCCAGCGCAGCCGGGTCTGGCCCAGCTGCACCGCCATCAGAAGCCGCACGAGGCCCATGATCAGGAAAACGACGCCGAGGATCAGCGTCAGCGACACCGTGCCCGCCAGCGGATTGGCCAGCATCCAGACCCCGGCGACGATGCTGAGCAGCGCCACGAAGCCGTTGAAGAACCGGCCCGAAACGCCACCAGCCCGAAACAGGATCCAGGCCTGAACAACACCGCTGAAGACGAAGAAGACCCCGACGATTGTCGTGACCGTCATCGAGGCCGCAAAGGGATTCGCCAGCGCCAGTATGCCGCCGAGCGAGAGCAACGCCCCGATGATCATCAGAATGGTGGAAACACGCATCTTTGTCTTCCTCTTGTCTGTCGCAGTTGGGCTGTCAGCCTACATCATGTCCCGCACGTCGGTCAGCTTGCCGGTGACAGCGGCCGCTGCGGCCATCGCGGGCGACATCAGGTGCGTGCGACCGCCCTTGCCCTGACGCCCCTCGAAGTTGCGGTTGGAGGTGGCAGCGCAGCGTTCGCCCGGCGCAAGCTGGTCGGGGTTCATCGCAAGGCACATCGAACAGCCCGCAAGGCGCCACTCGAACCCGGCCTCGATGAAGATGTCGGCCAGGCCTTCCTCTTCTGCCTGCGCCCGCACCAGGCCAGAGCCCGGCACGACCATGGCACGCATGCCGTCCTTGATCTTCTTGCCCTTGAGGATCGCGGCGGCTGCGCGCAGGTCCTCGATCCGGCCATTGGTGCAGGACCCGATGAAGACGGTGTCGATGGTGATATCGGAGAGCTTCTGACCGGCGGTCAGGCCCATGTATTCCAGCGCGCGCTTGGCCGCTTCGATCTTGCCACCGGTAAAGCTTTCGGGGGCAGGAACGACATCGGTGATGGCCAGAACGTCTTCGGGCGAGGTGCCCCATGTCACAACCGGAGCGATATCTTCGCCCTTGATGGTGACAACTTTATCCCAATGAGCATCGTCATCGGAGAACAATGTTCTCCACCAGGTCAAAGCGGCCTCCCATTGCGCGCCTTTGGGGGCATGCGGGCGGCCGTTGACATAGGCGAAGGTGGTCTCGTCCGGGGCGATCAGACCAGCGCGCGCGCCGCCTTCAATCGCCATGTTGCAGACGGTCATACGGCCTTCCATCGACAGCGCGCGGATGGCTTCGCCGCAATACTCGATGACATAGCCGGTGCCGCCGGCGGTGCCGGTCTTGCCGATGACGGACAGGGTGATGTCCTTGGCAGTGACACCGGGGCGCAGCTGGCCGGTGATCTCGACCTTCATGTTCTTGGACTTCTTCTGGATCAGCGTCTGGGTGGCCAGAACGTGTTCGACCTCAGAAGTGCCGATGCCATGGGCGAGGCTGCCGAATGCGCCGTGCGTGGCGGTGTGGCTGTCGCCACAAACCACGGTCATGCCCGGAAGCGTCCAGCCCTGTTCGGGGCCGACGATGTGCACGATGCCCTGACGGACGTCGTTCACCGGGTAGTAATGGACGCCGAACTCACGGGCGTTCACGTCCAGCGCGTTCAGCTGGATGCGCGAGTCTTCGTTCTCGATGATGCCGGAGGCCCGGTCGAGCGTTGTCGGCACGTTGTGGTCGGGCACGGCGATGGTCCGCTCGGGCGCGTGGACCTTGCGACCGGTCATGCGCAGGCCTTCAAAGGCTTGCGGGCTGGTCACTTCGTGGACGAGGTGCCGGTCGATGTAGAGCAGGCAGGTGCCATCGTCGGCTTCTTGCACGACATGGGCGTCCCAGATTTTGTCATAGAGGGTTTTGGCTTCGGAAGACATGGCAGTCCTCTCCCTTGGAATTTCGTGGATTTTCGGAAATGGGGGATTTCGAGAGATGGGACGCACGGGAAAAAACCCGCGCCAGCATCATAGCTGGGCGAGTATCGTCAGCGTCGCGCCGAAAAAGCGCCAGGGCAAGCGCGCGCGGTCATCCATGTCGAAAATCTGCGTCATGCAACGCTATGTATTCCGAAGCTTGATTCCCTGCAAGAGCGGCTGAAGCACCGTGGGCACATGGCGCATCGACAAAATCACCGACGGATGCGGCCTTTTCGCGTCGATGCTCATGTCGGAGGAGGTGAGTGCCGTCAGCACCTTGTCGCTGCGGGCAGACTCGGCGCGCAGACGGTCGATCGGGCTGATCGCTGCGGTGGTACTGCCCTCGGGCCGAGTGAGGGCACCGGGGACGCCGCCCCAGGCCTCTGCCGCGTCCACCATGTCGAAAATCTCCACCTCTAGATGAGGCAGGCCACTGGCGTGGGCGTGAAACATACGCGCCATGGCATAGCCGAGACTGCCCGTTGCGGCAAAGAACGCCACGGCGACACGGGTCTGGGGCCCACTTGCGGCGACGGCCGCATCAAGGCGCGTCAGATAGGCCCGGATATGGGACGAGGTCAGATGGGTGCCGGTCAGCCCGCTCAGATCGACCAGCGCCCGCATCTCGGACCCTTGAGCGCGATGCGCGATGGAGCGCTGTGCCACCTGCTTGAATTCGTCAGGTTGCGGGGTGCCAACCACCCGCGTAACGATGAGGTTGGCCGCTGCATGAATAGCGACACTGATAGATTCAAATTCAATAACCATACCAAACCATGGATGCTTGAGAGACTCACACACGTTTCACATTCCAGAATTGAAGCATGTATACAGTGGAAAAGTGTTCTTTTTTGCCTAATGGACGCACATTCGCGTCTGCATCTTTTTTCGCCTGACGCCAATTAGCGTCAGGGAGTCGCCATTTACGGGCGGCGCGTTACGTTTGCGGACAGGCGGGCCCGCAGGCGAAATAGTGTTCCCCCAGCGCCCGAGCCGCGCGCCAGACCTGCGCCCCCAGTGCGCAAACTCTAAGGGAGATGTGACGCCGATGCAGGATTTCGACACGCTGCTGAGTGCCGTGCTGACGCGCATCCAGGCGCTGAGCCAGACCCTGTTCCGGCCCTGGAACGGCTATCAGATCGTGATCGCGCTGCTGCTGTTCCTTCTGGCGCATCTGGTGGCGCGGCTTCTGCGACCGCGGGTGCACGACTGGCTGCGGACCCGCGAAGGCTGGCCGAAATGGCGGCTGCGCCTGCTGCTGATCCTGCTCAAGCGCTTGCGGCTGATCCTGTTCGTCTGCCTGATCTGGCCAACTATCTGGATCATGCAGGATACCACCTGGCCCTCGCGCAGCTATCTGCTGGGCATCATCGGATCACTGTCCTTCGCCTGGCTGGCCATCACGCTGATCACCCGGCTGATCGCGAACCACGAATTGCGGATGCTGGTGCGGGTCGGTGGCTGGATCTGGGCAACGCTGATGATTCTGGGTCTGTCGGATGATGCGCAGGGGCTGCTGGAGCGGATCTCCTTCTCGCTTGGCAGCACCCGGCTGTCGGTCTGGACGGTGCTGCAGGCCGCTGTGATCCTGACGGCGCTGCTGAGCGCGGCGCGCTTTCTCGCCCATGCCAGTGCGGCCAGCATCAACCGCTCGCGCGATATCAGCCCTTCGATGCAGGTGCTGGCGGTCAAGTCGATGCAGATCCTGCTCTACGGGATCGCCTTCTTTGCCGGGCTGCAGGCGGTGGGGGTCGATCTGACCGGGCTTGCGGTGCTGTCGGGCGCAATCGGTGTCGGCCTCGGCTTTGGCCTGCAGAAAGTGGTGTCGAACCTTGTCAGCGGCGTCATCATCCTGCTCGACAAGAGCATCAAGCCCGGCGACGTCATCAGCCTGGGCGAGACCTTCGGCTGGATCAACGCCCTCGGCGCGCGCTACGTCAGCGTGGTGACGCGGGACGGGCGCGAATACCTGATCCCGAACGAAGATCTGATCACCGGACAGGTGGTGAACTGGTCGCACTCCAACGAATTCGTGCGCCTCGACATCAACTTCGGCACCTCCTACGGCAGCGATCCGCACAAGGTCCGCAAACTGGCGATCGAGGCGGCGCGCGGCGTGACGCGGGTGCTGGTCGACCGCCCTCCGGTTTGTCACATCACCGGCTTCGGCGACAGTTCGGTCGACTACATCCTGCGCTTCTGGATCCGTGACCCGACGGGCGGGCTGACCAATATCCGCGGCAATGTGCTGCTGGCGCTCTGGGACACCTTCCACGCCAACGGCATCTCCTTCCCCTTCCCCCAGAGCGAGGTGCGCCTGCTGGCAGGATCGACGCTGGAGATGGCCCGGCCTGCCAAAGCGGCCCCGGACACCGAAGCGTGAGGGAACTGCCCGTGCCGCCCGCGTGTTGGTTCGCCAAAGGAGGATCCAATGCCGTACAAATTGACGTTGCAGCAGAAAACCAGCCTCACCCATGATGTGCACCAGTTCGTCTTTTCCCGCCCCGACGCGCTGAGCTTCACCCCCGGTCAGGCGACCGAGCTAACGCTGGACGACCCAAACTGGCAGGACGAAGGCCGCCCCTTCACCTTCACCTCTCAACCCGGGGAGTCCGCGCTGGAGTTCGTCATCAAATCCTATCCCTCGCATGAGGGCGTGACGCAGCAGCTGGCCGGTCTGACCCCCGGCGACACGGTCGAGATCGTCGATCCCTTCGGCGCCATCAAGGATCAGGGTCCCGGCACCTTCATCGCCGCCGGAGCGGGCCTGACGCCCTTCATCCCCATCCTGCGCCATCGTATGCACGAGGGCACGCTGAAAGGCTGCCGCCTGATCTACACCAACAAGAGCGAGGCCGACATCATCCTGCGCGAGGAGTGGGAGGCGATGCGCGACCTTGAAACGGTGTTCACGGTGACGGAGGGCCCCGGCAAGACCGTGCAACAGGCCCGCGTCGATCAGGCCTTTCTGTCTGGCGTCCTCAAGGACTTTCAGCAGACCTTCTACATCTGCGGCCCGGGTGAGTTCGTCGACGATATCCGCACCGCCCTGAAGGCCCTCGGTGCGCCTGAGAGCAATATCGTCACCGAAGAGGGCTGGTGAACACGCCCCCGAAAAGGCCCCGGTCGGTGAAATCAGATCACACGGGGCCTTTTCATTCCCGCGACAACCCCTTATCAGCCGCAGATCGAACGCACGCCAAACGCTGCCAGACCGTGCTGCCCAACCCGCCAAAGGGCCCCCAACAGGGGCTCTCCGGTGCGGAAGGACAGGCCACTGGCGGCGCTTTCGTGCTTGCGCGCGCTGAAAAGCTGTCGCGTTTGTACGCGTTTCGTTGAAATGAACGCCCGGCCTTGCTATCTTGGCCTTATGCCCAGCACCGGGGTTCCGGCGGTGCGCTGCCAGGGAGGACTACGTCCTGTCACTCGACGCAACTGCGGATCACTCCGCGCATGAAGGGGTCTCCACAATGCCGGCTCCGCAAGAGCTCACGTCCAAGGACCAGCTCGATCTCATCCTGCAATCGCTGGACGACGACAAGGCCGAAGAGATCGTCACGATCAATCTGGCCGGGAAATCCTCCATTGGCGATTACATGATCGTCTGCTCCGGCCGCTCCTCGCGGCAGGTCTCCTCGATCGCCGACAAGCTGGCCGAGAAGATCAAGCACGCCACCGGCCGTGTCGCCAAGATCGAAGGCAAGGAAACCGGCGATTGGGTGCTGATCGACACCGGCGACATCATCGTCCATGTCTTCCGCCCCGAGGTCCGCGAATTCTACCAGCTGGAAAAGATGTGGTTGCAACCGGGCAGCCCGGCCCCTGCGATCTGATCCTGCAAGCGACGGATGAAGCTGCATATCTGCGCCATAGGCCGGCTCCGCGCCGGCCCTGAAAAGGCGCTGATCGACGACTACCTGGATCGCGCCGGCAAGACCGGTCGCGCCCTGGGACTAGGCCCCGCCTCGGTCAGTGAGGCCGAGGACAAGAAGGGTGGCGGCATGCCCGCCGAAGCCGCCCTGCTTGAGCGAATGATCCCCGACGGCGCCGCCATCGTGGCGATGGACGAGCGCGGCAAACTCATGACCTCCCCCGATTTCGCCGACCAGCTCGCCCGCTGGCGCGACGATGGCATCCGCGACGCCGCTTTCCTGATCGGTGGCGCCGACGGCCTCGACCCCGCCCTGCGCGCCCGCGCCGACCTCACTCTCTCCTTCGGCAAGATGGTCTGGCCGCATATGCTGGCGCGCGCCATGCTCGCCGAACAGCTCTACCGCGCCACGACGATTCTCTCCGGCTCCCCCTACCACCGCACCTGATCGTTTCCCTGTTTCCAAATATCCCGGGGGACTCAGCCCCCGGCTGAGGGGGGGGCAGCGCCCCCTTTCTGCGCCCCGCCACCCACGCGCCAGCCACATTATGCCCGCGCCGCGCGATCCCGGTTCACCCCACGCCCTCAACCCGCTAGAACAGCAGGCGAAACAAGCGAGGGACCCCAACCATGCCTATTCCGAAACCCGTTGTTCTGTGCATCCTCGATGGCTGGGGCCTCAGCGACACCACTGTGGCCAATGCCCCTGCGCTGGCAGACACCCCGACCTTCGATCACATCATGGCGACCTGCCCGCACGCCACGCTGATCACCCACGGCCCGGATGTCGGCCTGCCCAAGGGCCAGATGGGCAACTCCGAGGTCGGCCATACAAATATCGGCGCCGGGCGCGTTGTCGCCATGGACCTCGGTCAGATCGACCTCGCGATCGAGGACGGCTCCTTCGCGCAAAACAAACCCCTCAACGACATGATCGCGACGCTGAAAGAGACCGGCGGAACGGCGCATGTCATGGGCCTTGTGTCGAACGGCGGCGTGCATGGCTCCCTGCCCCATATCATCGCGGCGGTGAACACCATTGCGGACGCAGGCGTACCCGTCGCTCTGCATGCCATCACCGATGGCCGCGACGTCGCCCCGCAATCCGCGCTCGGCTTTCTTGAGGAAATGACCGCCGCCCTGCCCGACACGGCCCGCATCGCCACCCTCTCGGGGCGCTATTATGCGATGGACCGCGACAACCGCTGGGACCGCGTGCAGCTGGCCTATGACGCGATGATCAATGCCAAAGGCGAGGCAGCCGCCACCGCCAAGGATGCCATCCAGCAAAGCTATGACGCCGGCAAGGTGGATGAGTTCATCCTGCCCACCGTCCTCGGTGATTTCGACGGCGCGAAGGATAACGACGGTTTCTTCTGCTTGAACTTCCGCGCCGACCGCGCGAGGGAAATCCTCGCTGCCATCGGCAAGCCCGACTTCGACGGATTCGAGACCGGCCCGCGCCCGAAACTCGCCGCGATGCTGGGCATGGTCGAATACTCCGTCGACCATTCCACCTACATGACCACCTGCTATCCCAAGCAGAAAATCGTCAACACGCTGGGCCAATGGGTCGCGGCACATCACAAGACCCAGTTCCGCCTCGCCGAGACCGAGAAATACCCCCATGTCACCTTCTTCCTCGACGGCGGCATCGAGCTGATCAAGGAGGGCGAGGACCGCTATATGGCGCAATCCCCCAAGGTCGCGACCTATGACCTGCAGCCCGAGATGTCCTCGGAAGAGGTGACGGATCACTTCGTCTCCGCGATCGAGCAGGGCTTTGACCTGATCGTTACCAACTACGCCAACCCCGATATGGTCGGCCACACCGGCGATCTGCAGGCCGCGATGGACGCCTGTGCCGCCGTCGACAAAGGCTTGACCCGCGTGCTGGCCGCCCTTGAAAAAGCCGGTGGCGCGATGCTGCTGACCGCCGATCATGGCAATTGCGAGGTGATGGTCGATCCCGTCACCGGCGGCCCGCACACCGCCCATACCACCAACCTCGTCCCCGTTGCCCTGATCGGCGGGCCTGAGGGGGCGACGTTGCGCTCCGGTCGGCTGGCCGATATCGCGCCGACGCTACTGCAGTTGATGGGGCTGGAACAACCCGCCGAGATGACCGGGGAAAGCCTGATCAAATGAGAAACGGGCGTCTTGCCCCCCTCGTCGCCGCGGCCCTGATGGTCGCGGCGACGGTGCATCCGCAGGGTGCTCAGGCGCAAAGCGTCGCCGCGCAGGCCCGCGCCGCCGCCGATGATCTGGACGCGGCGTCGCGCGCGCTCGACAATGCCGCGCAGGCCTCGGATCGCACCAAAGCCCTGACCGCCGCGATCCGCGCCTATGAAAAGGGTCTCTCGGCGATGCGGCAAAGCCTGCGCGACGCTGCCCTGCGCGAAGCCAGCATGCAGCGCGAATTCGACTCGCAGCGGGACGAGATCGCAGCCCTTCTGGCGGTCCTGCAAACCCTGTCGCGCGAACCCGCCCCGGTGCTGATGCTGCACCCCTCCGGCCCCATCGGCACCGCCCGTTCGGGGATGCTGATGGCCAAGGCGGCCCCCGCACTCAGTGAAAAGGCCCTTGCCCTTGGTCAGCGGCTGGCCGAGGCGAAGGATCTGCGCACCATCCAGCAAGGCGCCGCAGATCAGCTCGCCCAGGCCCTGAGTGGCGTGCAACAGGCCCGCACCGCGCTGTCACAGGCGGTCGCGGACCGCACTGACCTGCCGCGCCGTTTCACCGCCGACCCGATGAAGACGCAACTGCTGATCGCCACCACCGACACGCTGCGCGACTTTGCCGCCAGCCTTCCCGACATCGCCGACGACAGCGCCGGTGGCAGTGACACCCCCCTGCCCGACCTCTCGGCGCAAAAGGGCCATATCCCGCTGCCGGTTCAGGGCAGCGTGCTGCGCCGCGCCGGCGAGGCCGATGCCGCCGGGATCACCCGGCCCGGTCTGGTGCTGGCGACACGCCCGCGTGCGCTTGTCACAACACCGACAGCGGCCACCCTGCGCTATCTTGGCCCCTTGCTCGACTACGGAAACGTGATGATACTTGAGCCGCAATCGGGCATACTCTTCGTGCTTGCGGGGCTCGATACGGTCTATGGCAAGATGGGCGAAGTGCTGCCCGCAGGCGCACCAATTGGCCTGATGGGCGGCAAAGACGCCGCAGCGGGGGCTATTGTGGCACAAGCGAAAGACGGCTCTGGCGGTGAGCGCTCGGAAACGCTTTATATAGAAGTCAGGCAGGGAAACGAACCGCAAGACCCCGAAACCTGGTTCGAACTCACGAAGGATACGCAATGATGAAGAAATTCGCCATGGCAGCAATCGCCGGGATGACCGTCGCGGTTGTCGCCACGACCCAGCTCGCCCCTCCCCTGCTGGCGCAGGACAAATCCGATGACGCCAATGTCTACGAGCAGCTGGATCTCTTTGGCGATGTCTTCGAGCGGATCCGCAGCCAGTACGTCGAACCCGTCGACTCCAAGAAACTGATCGAAGCCGCGATCTCGGGCATGCTCACCTCGCTCGATCCGCACTCCAGCTACCACCCGCCGGAAGAGGCCGACGACCTGCGCGTCCAGACCCGTGGCGAATTCGGCGGCCTCGGCATCGAGGTCACGCAACAGGATGGCTTCGTCAAGGTCGTCTCGCCGATGGATGACACGCCGGCGGCCATCGCCGGTGTCGAGTCGGGCGATTTCATCACCCATGTCGACGGCGAAAGCCTGCTGGGCCTGACGCTGGACGATGCGGTCAAGATGATGCGCGGCCCCGTCGGCTCCGAGATCGTGCTGACCATCGTGCGCGAGGGCGAGGCCGAACCCTTCGACCTGACCATCACCCGCGACACCATCAAGCTGACCTCGGTGCGCGCCCGCACCGAAGGCGATACGGTTGTCCTGCGCATCAGCGCCTTCAACGACCAGACCTTCCCCAACCTCGAATCCGGGCTGAAGGAACAGATCGAAAAAGCCGGCGGCATCGACAAGATCAATGGCGTCGTCGTCGATCTACGCAACAACCCCGGTGGCCTGCTGGTGCAGGCGATCAAGGTCTCCGACGCCTTCCTCGACAAGGGCGAGATCGTCTCGACCCGCGGCCGCAACCCCGGCGAGGGCGACCGCTACAATGCCGAACCCGGTGACATGATCAACGGCAAGCCCATCGTGGTGCTGATCAACGGCGGCTCTGCCTCGGCTTCGGAAATCGTCGCAGGCGCCCTGCAGGACCACCGCCGCGCCATCGTCGTGGGCACCAAATCCTTCGGCAAGGGCTCGGTCCAGACGGTGATGCCACTGCGCGGCGACGGCTCGATCCGGCTGACCACGGCGCGCTACTACACGCCATCGGGCCGCTCGATCCAGAACCTCGGCGTCTCGCCCGACATCGTGGTCGAACAGCCCCGCACCGATCCCAACGCCACCGCCGAGGAAGAGGACACCCCCGCCAACGCCATGCGCTCCGAGGCGGACCTGCGCGGCGCCCTCGACAACGACTCGCTCTCCGAGGACGAGGTCAAGCAGATCGAAGCCGAACGCGCCAAGGCGGACCAGGCCGCCAAACTGCGCACCGAGGATTACCAGCTCGCCTATGCGATCGACATCCTCAAGGGCCTCTCGGCGCTCGGCCCGCAATACAGTGTCACCGCCACGCCGGCGGATCAGGCCGCCGCCAAACCTTAACCGGACGGGCCTGACAAGACACAAAACCCCGCGCCTCACCCGCGCGGGGTTTTTCTATGCCCCGATCGCCACCTCGCCTTCAGCATCGTGACAGACGACACAGATCTTGTTGCCATCCAGATCGCGAAAATACGCCCCATAATAGTCGGGGTGATACTGCGGCCGCAGCCCCGGCGCGCCCGCGTCCCGCGCGCCCAGCGACAGCGCCAGCCCATGCACCTCGCGCACGACCAAACGATCCTGCGCCAGAAAGGCCACCATCCCACCGTTGCCCGCCAAAGCCTCGCCCTCGAACGGACACGTCAGAAAGAACAGCGGCCGACCATGCCCGGGCGCGCGGAAACACGCCTGCCCCTGCCCCCCGTCATACCAGCTCCGTTCCAGCCCCAGCCGCGCCATAATCGGCGCATAAAACGCCAGCGCCCGCTCAAAATCCGCAATCGCAATCGTCACATGGCTCAGCATCGCGCGCGCCCTCCCCTGTCATCTTGCCCAAAATACTTCCGCCGGAGGCATACCACCCCGCAAGACGCAAAACGGCCCGGACATCGCCCGGACCGCTGCAAAGCTCACATCGTCCAAAGACGCCTCAGAAAAACGCCTGCAAGCCGGTCTGCGCCCGCCCCAGGATCAGCGCATGCACGTCATGCGTCCCCTCGTAGGTGTTCACCGTCTCAAGGTTTGCTGCGTGGCGCATCACCTTGTACTCGATCTGGATGCCGTTGCCGCCGTGCATGTCGCGGGCCATGCGCGCGATATCCAGCGCCTTGCCGCAGTTGTTGCGCTTGATCATCGACACCATCTCCGGCGCGGCCATCGCCTTGTCAAACAGCCGCCCCACCCGCAGCGAGGCCTGCAGACCCAGCGTGATCTCGGTCTGCATGTCCGCCAGCTTCTTCTGGAACAGCTGCATCTGCGCCAGCGGCTTTCCGAACTGCTTGCGGTCCATGCCGTAGTTGCGCGCGCCGAACCAGCAATCCTCGGCTGCCCCCATCACACCCCAGGCGATGCCATAGCGGGCGCGGTTCAGACAGCCGAAGGGGCCTTTCAGACCCGACACATGCGGCAGCAGCGCCTCTTCGCCCACTTCAACGTTGTCCATCACGATCTCGCCGGTGATCGAGGCGCGCAAGCTCAGCTTGCCCCCGATCTTCGGCGCCGTCAGACCCTTCATGCCCTTCTCCAGCACAAAACCACGGATCGCACCGTCATGCGCCTCGGACTTGGCCCAGACGACAAACACATCCGCGATCGGCGCGTTGGAGATCCACATCTTCGAGCCGATCAGGCGATAGCCGCCCTCGGTCTTGATGGCGCGGGTCTTCATGCCGGCAGGGTCAGAGCCCGCATCCGGCTCGGTCAGACCGAAGCAACCGATCCACTCGCCACTGGCCAGTTTCGGCAGGTACTTCATGCGCTGCTCTTCGCTGCCGTAGGCGTAGATCGGGTACATTACCAGCGAGCTTTGTACCGACATCATCGAGCGGTAGCCCGAATCGACCCGCTCCACCTCACGGGCGACGAGCCCGTAGGAGACATAGCCCGCGCCGATACCGCCATATTGTTCGGGAACCGTCACACCCAGCAGACCGACCTCACCCATTTCCCGGAAGATATCGGGGTCGATGCCTTCTTCCAGGTACATCTTGTCGACCTTGGGGGCGAGCGTGGTCTGGGCGAACTGATGCGCCGAGTCGCGGATCATGCGTTCGTCTTCTTCCAACTGGTCCTCCAGCAGGAAGGGATCTTCCCAGGCAAAGCTGGACATGTTCGGGCGATCCTTGTCCTTCAGGACGGGCTTGGTGGGGGTATCCATCGGTGTCTCCTGTATTCTGTTGGCGACAGGTTAGGCGATTGCGGCGCCCCGCGCTAACGAGTAATTCTGAAAGGGTCATGAGTTATTTGCATGAAGGCGGGACAGATGCGCAAGTCATACATACCTTCGGTGGGCGAGCTTGAAGCCTTTTGCGCATGTGCCCGCATTGGCACCACCACCGGGGCGGCGCGCGATCTGGGGCTGACACAAAGCGCCGTCAGCCGATCCATTGCAGCGCTTGAGGATCGCCTCGGCGTCGCACTCTTCCTGCGCGCACGTCAGCGGCTGTCGCTGTCGGACGCGGGCCGCAGCTTCCTGCGCGAGGCCGAGGCGCTGCTGGAGCGGCTGGATTCGGCGGCCACCGGCGTCATGGCCTTTGCCGGGCAGCAATCCGTGCTGCGCATGGCGGTGCTGCCGAGCTTTGGGCGCAGCTGGCTGATCCCGCGCCTCGGGGCGTTTCAGGCGGCAGCCCCCGGCATCAGCTATGACGTGGCGGCGCGGCTGGAGCCGGTGAACTTTGACACCTCGCCGTTCGATCTGGCGATCCAGCGCTCCAGCCATCGCAGCGCCGGGGCGCAGCATCTGCATCTGCTGGACGAGGTGCTGGTCGCCGTGGCGGCGCCGTCGCTGATCGCGCCACGTCTGCGCCAGAGTGGGCCGATGCGCGACGCTGATCTGCTGGAGGCCCCACTGCTCCAGCAAAGCACCCGTCCGACGCTCTGGCCCGACTGGTTTCGCGAAGCCGAGATCGACCCGCGCCGCTCGCTTCGGGGCGCGCGCTTTGATCACTTCGACATGGTGGTGGATGCGGCGATTGCCGGCCTCGGCATCGGGCTGGTGCCCGAGATCATCGCCCGCGCGGCCCTGCAGGACCGGCGGCTTGTCGCCGTCTCGGAGCGGCGTCTGGAGACGGGGCAGGCCTATACGCTGATCTACCCCGAGCGCAGCACCGCGCGGCCCGGATTTGCACGGTTCCGCGACTGGCTGAGCGCCGAGATCGCCGGGATATGGGCCTGAGGACGGTTCCGGATGCGGCGTAGCGCCAGCCTCCGGCGGGGATATTTTCAACAGGGAAACAACGTGATGACAGCGCCGTGATGGCGACGCGATTGCGCTTGGGGTGAAGTGGGGTAGGATGGGGAAAACATGTTCTGTCACAGGACGTCAGGAGTGCCGATGACACCAGACGAGATCTTGAACCTGCCCTATCGTCCCTGCGTGGGCGTGATGCTGGTGAATGCGGAGGGCCGCGTCTTTACCGGCCAGCGGATCGACAGCGACGTCGCCGCCTGGCAGATGCCGCAGGGCGGGATCGACGCGGGCGAGAGCCCGAGCGAGGCCGGTTTGCGCGAGCTTTGGGAAGAGACCGGCGTCACCGCGGACAAGGTGGTGATCGAGGCCGAGACCGAGGACTGGGTCACCTACGATCTGCCGCCCGAGCTTGCCGGGCGGATCTGGGGTGGCAAGTTTCGCGGACAGAAGCAGAAATGGCTGCTGATGCGCTTTGCCGGGACGGATGACGATGTGCGCATCGCGACCGAGCATCCCGAGTTCAGTGAATGGCGCTGGATGGCACCGGAGAGCCTGGTCGACAATATCGTGCCCTTCAAACGCGAGGTCTATGCCCGCGTCCTAGCAGAATTCGGAGAACGCCTATGACGACCCCTGCAAAGAGATCCCTGCGTCGCGGCCTGTCAGTTATGACGTTGCTGGCCATGGCGAGTTTGGCCGCTGGCCCTGCTCAGGCGCTGTCGTGCCTTGCGCCGGATGTGGCGCGCAGTTTCGACGAGGCGGCGCAATCGGATGCGCGCTATATGGTCCTGCTCGGGACGCTGGACCGGGGCACCCCGACCGTGCCGGAGCGAGATCTGAGCAACAACTCCCCCGAAGTGGTGCGGCTGCCTGCGCTGGTGAAGGGTCTGGCGATGACCGAAAAAGGCTTTTCGTCGGGGGTTGAGGCGCAGATCACCATGGAGTTGGGCTGTACCGGTCCCTGGTGCGCGCAATTGCCCGAGAATGGCACCGTGCTGGCCTTTATCGAGCTGACCAACAATGGCCCGATCCTGCGGGTCAACGCCTGCGGTGGCCATCTGTTTGCGAACCCCACCAAGGAGCAGGTCGCGCGGCTCGAGAGCTGTCAGATCGACGGCTGCCCGGTTGAGGACGGCGCCGTCGGAGACAGCCCGGCAGCGACGCCGGAGATCGCCCCCGAGGTCACGCCGGAGAGCGACACGAAGTAACGGCGCCGTTCAGCTACGCCCGTTCAGCTACGCCAGTCGAAGAAGCCCTGCCCGGCCCGTCCGAGCAGGGCTTTTGCCATCTCGTGCCCCAGCTCTGCGCCGTCTTCAATCGGGGCGGTGCGGTCGTCGGTGAGCGACTCCGAGCCGTCCGGGCGCAGAATTTCACCGCGCAGGCGCAGGGTGGTGCCGTCCAGCGTGGCCAGCCCGGCAATCGGGGTTTCACAGGAGCCATCGAGCGTGGCCAGAAAGGCGCGCTCGGCTGCGAGGCGCTGTGCCGTGACGGGATCGTGGATCGCCTCCAGCATGGCCGCCGTTGCGGTGTCGTCGTGGCGACGCTCGATCCCGATGGCGCCCTGGGCGATGGCGGGCAGCATTTCTTCGGGGTCGAGGGCGGCTTTGGCGACATCGGCCATGCCGAGGCGGTTCAGGCCCGCCATGGCGAGGAAGGTCGCGCCCGCGACGCCTTCGTTCAGTTTGCGCAGGCGGGTCTGGACGTTGCCGCGAAACTCGACGACCTGCAGATCGGGGCGGCGCACCAGAAGTTGCGCGCGCCGGCGCAGCGAAGAGGTGCCCATCGTGGCGCCCTGCGGCACATCCGCCAGCGCGGGATAGGACAGCGAGACGAAAGCGTCGCGCACATCTTCGCGTGGCAGGTAGCACTCCAGGGTCAGGCCGACGGGCTGTTCGACCGGCATATCCTTCATCGAGTGCACGGCGATGTCGATCTCTCCGTCCAGCAGGGCCTGTTCGATTTCGCGGGTGAACAGACCCTTGCCGCCGACCTCGCGCAGGGATTTGTCTTGAATGCGGTCCCCGGCGGTGGAGATGCGCAGGATGTCGAAGGCCGTGTGTGGCAGATCGAAGGCCGCGGCGAGGCGGTCACGAGTCTCGTAAGCCTGGGCCATCGCCAGAGGCGAGCCACGGGTGCCGATCTTGAGTGGACGGTCGGGGGACGGGAGCGGATGTATCATGGGTGAAAGCTCTATTGCGCAGGGGAGGCTGAGGCAAGGGGCGAGGGCCGTGCGTGTGGCGGCGTTGATTTCCCCTTCGGGGAGGATATTTGGAACAGGGAAACCCTCGGGTGGGGCGTGACGCGCGGCCGCGTCGCTTGACATTCGGGGGTTGGGACGCGACCAGAGAGGTCAGTTTTGGAAGGGCAGCACATGAGCGAGAAGACAATCCTGCGGGCGTTGAAGGGTGAGGTTCTGCCGGTGCCGCCGATCTGGATGATGCGGCAGGCCGGGCGGTATCTGCCGGAGTATCGCGCCACGCGCGCCAAGGCGGGCGACTTTTTGTCGCTGTGCTACAATCCGGAGCTGGCGGCGGAAGTGACCCTGCAGCCGATCCGCCGCTATGGTTTTGACGCGGCGATCCTGTTTGCCGATATCCTGCTGCTGCCACAGGCGCTTGGGGCAGATCTGTGGTTTGTTACCGGCGAGGGACCGCGGCTGTCGACGATCACCGATCAGGCGGGCTTTGATGCATTGAAACCGGCGGGTGATGTGCATGACGTGCTGTCGCCCATCTACGAGACGGTGAAGATTCTGGCGCGCGAGTTGCCGAAGGACACGACGCTGATCGGTTTCGCCGGGGCGCCCTGGACCGTGGCAACCTATATGATTGCCGGGCGTGGCACCCCCGATCAGGCCCCCGCCCATGCGCTGAAGGACGAGAACCGCGCGGTTTTCGAGGCCCTGATCGAGCGGATCACCGAAGGGACGATCGAATATCTCTCCGAGCAGATCAAGGCGGGCGCGGAAGTGGTCAAGCTGTTCGACAGCTGGGCCGGATCGCTGTCGGGCGAGGATTTCGACCGCTACGCCCTCGCCCCGACACGGCGCATCATCTCGGAGCTGAAGGCGCGCCATCCCGGCATTCCCGTGATCGCCTTTCCGCGCGAGGCGGGCGCAAAATACGTCGGTTTCGCCAAGGCGACCGGCGCGGATTGCGTCGCCATCGACAACTCTGCCGATGCGTACTGGGCGGCGGCGCATGTGCAGGTGGATGGCTGCGTGCAGGGCAACCTCGCGTCCTCACATATGGTCACGGGCGGCGATGCTCTGGTGCGCGAAACGCGCGAGATCGTGAAGGCTTTTTCCAAGGGGCCGCATATCTTCAACCTCGGGCATGGCATCACGCCGGACGCCGATCCGGAGAACGTGCAGCTGATGATCGATACGGTGCGCGGCGCCTGAGCCTCAGGACGGGATGGAGGGCGACTCGCCCTCCATCGTCATAAGCGCGCGGTCCATGGCGCGGCGCTTGTCGAGCTGGATGTTCAGCGAAGCGCCGAGCAGGATCAGAAACGCCGTGATATAGAGCCAGAACAGCAGCGCCACCGCCGCCCCGAGTGAGCCGTACACCTCGTTGTAATTGGCGAAATTCGTCAGGTAGAGCGAGAAGGCGAAGGACGCGATCCCCCAGAGCGAGACGGCCAGTCCGGCCCCCGGCGTCGCCCAGCGAACCCTTTGGCCGCGGTTGTTCGGCCCGTAGCGATAGACCAGCGACAGCCCGATCAGCAGCGCCAGAATGGCCGCCAGCCAGCGCACGACCTCGATCAGGATGCCGGTCACGAAACCCAGCGGCACAAAGTTCAGCACCACCGGCAGGATCACGACTGAGCCGAGCGTGACAATGCCGACGCCCAGCAGCGCGACGGTCAGCGTCAGCGCGGTCAGGTAGTGGCGCAGATTGCCCCGGTTCGGATCGCCGTGGATCATGTTCAGCCCGAGGATCAGTGAGGCGACCCCCGAGCGCGCCGACCAGATCGCCACAGCCAACGACAGAGCGCCCGCCCACCCCAGGGTCGAGCCACTGCCCGAGCTGATCTTGACCACCTGATTTTCGACCAGTGCAAAGATCTCATCCGGGATAATGTCGCGCATCACGCCCAGCTCATCGACAACCACCGAAGGGTCCGACACCAGCCCCCAGAGCGAGATCATCGCGGCAATACCGGGGAAAAACGCCAGCATCCCGTAAAACGCAACACCGGCCGCAATCAGCCCCATGTTGATTTCGCCCATCTGACGGCCCATCGCCGCCAGCAGTTGCCAGAACCTCTTGATCGCCTTCACCTGCCACGCGCCCCCAGTGCCATCCCCGCCACGCAGCCCGGCAGACCTGCCAGACCCGCGACCGGGGGTTCACCTGCAATCCTAGCGCGATGCGACGGGCAACACAGCCTCTGTCAGGTCGCGGGGGACAATCGCGGGGCGGGCGCGGCAATCCTGCATCGCCCCGGCACCTTCAGATGCCGCCTCAGACCCACTTCGCCAGGGGCGGCAGGCTCATCAGCACGGCATTCGCATCATGTCCGGTCTCCAGACCGAACTTGGTGCCCCGGTCATACACCAGATTATACTCGGCATAGAGACCGCGATGCACCAGCTGCGCATCCTTGTCAGCCTCGTCCCAGGGCGTGGCCATGCGCGCCTCGACCAGCGGTCGGTAGGCCGGCAGAAACGCCGCCCCGACATCGCGGATAAAGGCGAAATCCGCCGCCCAGTCACCCGAGCAATGATCGTCGAGGAAGATGCCCCCCACGCCACGCGCCCGTTTGCGGTGCGGTATGTAGAAATATTCGTCCGCCCAGTCCTTGAAGCGCGGATAGAACCCCGCGTCATGACGGTCACAATGGGCCTTCTGGACGGCGTGGAAATGCGCCGTATCCTCGGCATACTCGATGCAGGGGTTCAGATCCGACCCGCCGCCGAACCACCAGGCATGCGGCGTCCAGAACATCCGCGTGTTCATGTGAACGGCCGGCACATGCGGGTTCTGCATATGCGCCACCAGCGAAATCCCCGAGGCCCAGAAACGCGGGTCCTCGACCATCCCCGGCAGGCCCTTGCGCGCCGCCATCGCGGCCTGCGCCCGCGCGCCCAAGGTGCCATAGACGGTCGAGATATTGACCCCGACCTTCTCGAACACCCGGCCACCGCGCATCACGCTCATCAGCCCGCCACCGGCGTCCGATCCGTCGTCCGAGGTCCGCCTCGTCTCGCTCACCTCGAACCGCCCAGGCGCATGCCCGGCCATGGGGCCCTCGACCAGCGCATCCTCCAGCGCCTCGAAGCCCGCCACGATCTCGTCGCGCAGGCTGCGAAACCATGCAGCCGCCTGCGCCTTTTCTGTCTCCATGGCCTCGCTCATGCCCGGATCCCCTTCTTCTTGCCGTCAATACTCCGGGGGAGGCGCGCAACGCGCGGCGGGGGCAGAGCCCCCTCTTCCCGTCAATCTTCAGTGCGCCGGTGCCGCCACCGGGTCCAGCAAGGTACGCCCGCCATCAATCGTCATGATCTGCCCGGTCATGAAGGACGAGGCCTCACAGCAGAGATACTGCACCGCCTCGGCCAGCTCGCTCGGCGGCGCGATCCGGTGCAGCGGGGTATGCTCTTCGATATCAAGGCGATAGTCGCGATTGTCCTTCAGCGTCTCTTTCAGGCTCGACGACATCACCGACCCGAAAGCCACCGCATTGACGCGAATCCGGTGCGGCGCCAGCGCCACGGCCAGACTGCGCGTCAACTGGTCCAGCGCTGCAGAGCTCACCGAATAGGCCAGAAGATCGGGATGGGTGCGCCGCGCCGCGATCGACGACAGGTTGACGATGGCGCCAGCCTGCCCTTCGGTCTGGCCCTCGGACTGCTTGATCATCCGCTTGGCGACCGTCTGACTGACCCGCAGGGCTGTCAGCAGGTTCTGCTGCAACAGCGTCTCGACCGCGTCGTCGTCAGGGTTCAACGGGTCCGACGGGATCACCTGCCGCGATGCATTGACCAGAATGTCCACCGTATCAAAGGCATCGATGGTCGCCGAGAGCAGGTTGGCAATGCTCAGCTTTTCCCGCAGATCCCCGGCGAAATAGCGCACATTGCTGTCATCGCTGATATCGCCCAATTCGGCCTGCAGACGCGCCTCGTCCATATCGGCAAAGATCACGTTGGCGCCCTTGTTGGCAAAGAGCTTGGCGATGGCCAGCCCGATACCATTCGCGGCCCCGGTCACAATGGCCGTTTTGCCGGCAATCGAAAATGTCATCTCTGTTTCCCGTTTTTCGCCCGCGGCGCCCGGCCTGCGTGCTCCGCTCCGGACTTTACGCCCTGTCCCGTTCCTTGGCGAGTCGGGCGCTCCGCGCTCAACAGCTTGAAGCTGCGATCGCCACCGAACTCGCTGACCTTGCTGAAAATCTCGGCCAGAACGGTCTCGTAGCCCAGATGCCGGTTCGCGACGAGGTAGAGCGTGCCACGCGGCGACAGCAGCTTGGCGGCGGCGCGGATAAAGGCGCGCCCCAGTTCCGGATCGGCAATGCGCCCGGTGTGGAACGGCGGGTTCATCACCACGGCGTCATAAGACGTATCGCTGCGCCAGTCGCGCGCGTCGGCCCAGTGAAAACTGGCGCGCGGGTCAGGCACATTCGCACGGGCACACTCCAGCGCGGCGTGGTCCGCCTCGATGAGATCCAGCGAGGTGATGGCCTCATTGCTCAGCATCCGCGCCGAAAGATAGCCCCAGCCCGCGCCCAGATCGGCCACCCGGCCCCGCAGTGGCGGCAGGGAGTCGGCCAGGAACAGCGATCCGGGATCGACGCCATCGGCCGAGAACGCACCCGCAGACGTGACAAACCCGCCCTCGACCGCGCCCGGCACGTCCTGCCAGTCGGCAAAGACCGCGCCCGCCATATCGGCAGAGGCCATCCAGAACATCTTGCCATGGGCCTTGTTGATCGGCCCGATAATGGAGACTCGGTTGCGGCATTCCTTCAGGATCGATTCGATGCCGTCTTCCTTCTGGCCGTCGACGATCACAGGGCCATCGGTCAGCGCCTGCGCCTCGGCAATCAGCGCTTTCGCTGCGGCCTTTGCGCGTGGCAGGCAGACCATGACGGCGCCATAGGGCCCCTCAGGCGCCACATCGCAGTCGTACCCTGCGGCGACAAAAGCGTCGTAGTCGGGCTTGAACCCGCTCACCACATGACAACGGTCCTTCGGGAAAGGAGACAGGTCAGCCCCTTCACGCGGGGACAAAATGGCGATGCGGCCTTCAGGCAACACCAACCCGCCAGCCTCAAGGGCCAGCGAAAGACGAGCTCCGGTCATGTTGGGACCTTATTCCTTTTCCATCGTGCATTGCAGAGGATGCTGGTGCTTGCGGGCGAAATCCATCACCTGCGCGACCTTCGTCTCGGCAATCTCGTGGCTATATACACCAACGACCGCGACACCCTTCTTGTGCACGGTCAGCATAATTTCGAACGCTTCCGCGTGGGTCTTGTGAAAGAACTGCTCCAGGATCAGCACGACGAATTCCATCGGCGTGTAGTCATCATTCAGCAACAGCACTTTATAGAGCGGCGGGCGCTTCGTGCGCGGACGCGTGTCCACAACGACATGACCATCGCTGTCGTCGCCAATCCGGTCCGCCATCATCATAGGCCACTTCATCGTCATAACGCTCAATCACCCATTCTAGGGCACATAGGCACCCGTCACGGGCACATAGGGGTTTCGGGCTTTGAATGAACTATATAACGTCCGCCCCGCCGGTTGAAAGACCCTCGGCGGGAAAGGCATTGCAAAAATGACGCAAAACATCACCACCATTGGCTTCGATGCCGATGACACACTCTGGCACAACGAACGTTTCTTTCGCATGACCGAGGGGCGATTCGTCGAACTGCTGTCCGATTATGCCGAACGCGACCACCTCGAGACGACCCTGCTGGACGCCGAGCGCCGCAATTTGGGCCGCTATGGCTACGGCATCAAGGGCTTCGTATTGTCGATGATCGAGACCGCGATCGAGGTGACGGAGGAGCGCGTGCCCGCCTCGGTCATCCGCCAGCTGATCGACGCCGGGCAGGAGATGCTGCGCCATCCCATCGACCTGCTGCCGCATGCGCGTGAGGCGGTCGAGGCCGCCGCCGAGACCCATCGCGTGCTGCTGATCACCAAGGGCGACCTGCTGGATCAGGAACGCAAACTGGCGCAATCCGGCCTCGGCGATCTGTTCCACGCAATCGAGATCGTCTCCGACAAGACGCCCCCGGTCTACACCCAGATCTTTGCGCGCCACGGCGACGGCGCCGGGCGCGCGCTGATGGTCGGCAATTCGCTGAAGTCCGATGTGCTGCCGGTGATCGCGGCGGGCGGCTGGGGGGTCTATGTGCCGCACGGCGACACCTGGGCCCTCGAACACGCCGAACCACCCGTCGCAGCCGACGCAGCCCGGTTCCGCGAGCTCCCCGATCTCAGCGGCCTTGGGGCCCTGATGGCGCGGATCGGCTGACTCCAGCGCCCGGTCCGGGGTTGTTTCGGCAGAACTCAGCGCATTCCAGCCGAGGCACCGGTCCGCCGAACGGGCCGGTTTCGCAAGAATACACAGCTTCAGCCCACGCAACCGCCTTAGACGACTCGGCTCAACCGGGTGTCGGAGCCCTAGCGCCAAGGCGCATCACGTCCACTCACCAAGCCGTTACGCCCTTATTCTGTTGCATATACGTCAAATTGTAGGGATTTTTCCGCAGGCATGGACCTGTACCTTTGGCCGGTCTTGTAGCGCGCGCCGGTTGCATCACCACATATTGGCGCGATCCCTGCAAGCGGCAGCTGTGGCTTGCAATCCATTGAAACAATGCGCTTTGCCCACAAGACACCCTGTGTTAGCCTTTTTCACAATAAAGAATGGTCAGCCGGAAAATCGGCGACCCAATCCGGACCAGCCGGAAATCCGGCGGCATCGAGGCAGATAGGTGACACAGTGACGGCGCGGCAGAGCAGTCGGCCCCTTTGGGGGCTCATTTCGACATTCGCAGCATTTCTCGTGGTGCTTTTCTTGTCCACGGCAGCACAGGCAGCGCCCTATGCTGCCATCGTCATGGACGCCCGCACCGGCGAAGTCTTGCACGCGACGAATGCCGATACCCGGCTGCACCCGGCGTCGCTAACCAAGATGCTGACGCTCTACATCGCGTTTGAGGCCATTCGGAAGGGCGAGGTCAGCCTCGACACCGAAATCCGCGTGTCGCGCAATGCCTCTCAGGAGCCGCCCTCCAAACTGGGTCTGCGCGAAGGCCAGAAGATCAAGCTCCGCTATCTCATCCGTGCCGCCGCCATCAAATCCGCCAATGACGCCGCAACGGCCATCGGTGACTATCTTGGCGGCAGCGAACCGGCCTTTGCCGCGCGCATGGATCGCACCGCCAAGGCGCTCGGCATGACCAGCTCGACCTTCAAGAACGCCAACGGGCTGACGCGCGACGGCCACCTGTCCACCGCGCGCGACATGGCCACGCTGGGGCGGCACCTGTTGTTCGATTATCCCGAATATTACAACCTCTTCGGGCGCAAGCAGACCTCGATCCCCGGCCACACCCTCTACAACACCAACCGCAAATTCCTCTCGGCCTACAAGGGCGCGGATGGCATCAAGACCGGCTATACCAATGCGGCGGGCTTCAACCTGGTGGCATCGGCAGTGCGCGGCGACAAGCGGATCATCGCGGCAGTCTTCGGCGGTCGCTCGACCGCATGGCGCAACCAGCGCATGGCAGAACTGCTCGACATGGGCTTTGACCGTGCACCGCGCAACGCCCCGCGTCAGGCCCCGGCCGCACCGAAATACGCGCCGCAGGATCCGCTGCTGATGGCTGGCAAGACAGTGAACCGGGTGATTTCCGTCACCAAATCGCTGCGCCCCAAAGCGCGCCCCGGCCAACCCGAACCGGTGCTGGTCGCTCAGGCCGCCACCCCCACGCAGGAGCTGATCTCGCAAGGGGATCAGGACCCGGATGAGGGCGAAGTCCTGCTGGCCGCGGCGGATACCGATCAGATTGCCCAGCAGATCGCCGAACTCGTCGCAAGCAAATCCTACGACCCCGTGCCCGCGCCAGAGGCGATCGAGGTCGCGGCCGCCGTGGTCGAACAGCCGAAGTACGCCCGCCTGAACCCGATGGCGCGCCCCAAGGATCTGCTCAAGCAATTCACGCCTGCGGTGCCCGCCACGACGCCTGTCGCGCCTGCCCCCGCCATCGTGGCCGAGGCCAAACCCGCCGTTGCCAAGGCCCCTGCGGCCAAGGCGGCACCCGTCGTCGTCACCCGGATGAGCGCCTCTGCCGAGGCGCTCTGGGGGGTGAATATCGGGCGCTACAACACCAAGGGCATCGCCGAGCGTATCCTGCTGACCACCGCCCTCTCCGAGATCGAGACGCTTGAAGGGGCCGAGCGCAAGGTGCTGCAGAAACCCACCGGATGGGAGGCGAACTTTGTCGGCCTGACCCGCGATGCGGCAGATCGTACATGCCAGCGCCTGACCGCCCGCAACATGACCTGCTTCATGGTCGGCCCCGGCACCTGAGGCCCACTGGATCGGACAGGGGCGCGTCCCCCTCCCCTGCCCCCACATGCAAAAACGGGCGCCCCGCCAGGCGCCCGTTTTCATGTCGTGTTACCCGAAATACGCATGAAGGCGGGGCCATCGGCAGCTGGCAGCCCCACCAAATGCTCCGGTCAGGCCTTGGGATGATTGTCCCATTGCTCGGACAGGATGCGTTGGGAATTGCCGTCGGGGTCGTCATACTGACCACTCCGCACGGTGTAGACAAAAGCGATCAACCCAAGTCCACCCAGGAACAGGGAAATCGGGATCAGCCAGACGAGAACTTCCATGGTCGTTACCTCAGTCGCAGCGCGTTGAGCGACACCGTGATCGAGCTGGCCGACATGGCCAGCGCCGCGATGAGGGGGGAACAGAGACCCGCCACCGCCAACGGCACAGCAATCACGTTGTAGAACGTCGCAATTCGGAAATTCTCACGAATGCGCCGTGTTGCGCGAGAGGCCGTGAGAAGAGCATCGGGAATGGGCGACAGGTCGCCACCCAGAAGCACAATATCGGAGGCAACCCGCGCAGCGTCCAACGCAGAAGCGGGCGAGAGACTGACATCGGCCGTTCTCAGCGCAACTGTGTCATTTAAGCCATCCCCCACCATCAGCACTTTCGCGCCCCAGCTCTGCAACTCAGTGATTCGTCCGGCCTTGTCCGCAGGCAGCGCGCCGGCCTGCCATTCCTTGATACCCAGCTGATCCGCCAGCCGCTGCACCGGTCCCGCCGTGTCGCCCGACATCAGCAGCACCCGCACACCCTGCGCCTGCAGGGCGGCAACGGCCTGTGCCGCACCCGCGCGCAGATGATCCTCGAAGGTGATGCCATGCACCTGCCCGCCCGCCTGCAAATGCGCCGAGGTCTGCGCGCCCGGTTGCGCGCCGCACCACTCCGCCCGCCCCAGCCGCACCAGCGCGCCGTCCAGAAGCGCTTCGGTGCCATAGCCCGGCACCTCGCGCAGATCGCTGAGTACCGCAGGACGCACCCGCCCGGCCAGTGCCTGCACCAGCGCGCGGCTCAGCGGATGCGACGACGCCTCGGCCAGTGCCAGCGCGATGCCCAGCGTTGCGTCGTCGAAATCGTCAATGTTGATCGCCACAGGCACCCCGGCGGTCAGCGTGCCGGTCTTGTCGAAGACGACGGTGTCGACCAGCGCCATCCGCTCCAGCGCAGTCTCGTGCTTGATCAGCATGCCGCGCCGGAACAGCCGCCCCGAGGCCGCCGTCGTCACCGCCGGCACCGCCAGCCCGAGGGCACAGGGGCAGGTGATGATCAGCACCGCCGCCGCAATGTTCAGCGCGATGCGCAGATCGCCGGTGCCCAGCCACCAGCCCGCAAAGGCCAGCGCCGACAGGATATGCACCCCCGGCGCATAGAGCCGCGCGGCGCGATCCGCCAGCGAGGTGTACCGGCTGCGCCCGCTTTCGGCGATCGCCACCAGATCTGCCAAGCGGTGCAAGGACGTATCGCGCCCCACCGCCGTCGCCCGCACCAGCAGCGGCCCCGTCAGATTGACCTCGCCCGCGCTGACCAGCTGGCCCGGCATCGCCTGCACCGGCAGTGTCTCACCTGTCAGCAGGCTGCGATCAAGCTCCGAGGATCCCTCGACAATTTCTCCGTCGACCGGCATCCGGCCACCCGGGCGCACCCGAACAAGGTCTCCCAAGACAACCTCGCCCACGGGCACCAGCACCTCGCCCCCGTCGCGCAGGACCAGCGCGCGCGGCACCTCCAGCGCCGCCAGCTCCTCGGCGGCAGAGCGCGCCATGGCCCGGGTGCGGTGGTCCAGATAGCGCCCCGCCAGCAGGAAGAACGTCAGCGTCAGCGCCGCGTCGAAATAGGCGTCCTCGCCCGACAGGATCGTCTCCCAGAGGGAGGTGCCAAGCGCCAGCAGGATCGCCAGAGAGATCGGCACATCCATGTTCAGCCGACCCACCCGCAGCGCCCGCCAGGCGTTGCGAAAGAACGGCTGGGCGCAGAAGGCGATGGCGGGAAAGGTGATCGCCGCGCTGATCCAGTGGAACATGTCGCGCGTCGCGTCCTCCGCCCCCGCCCAGACCGAAACGGACAGCAGCATGACGTTCATGCTGGCGAACCCGGCCACGGCAAGGCGCATCAGCAGCTCCCGGCCCGCGCGGTCGGTCGCCGTGGCGGCAATCGCGCCCGCGTCCAGCTCATGCGCCTCGTAGCCCGCCGCCTCGACCGCGCGCACCAGACTGGCGGCCTCTACCCCGGCCTCGGCCTGCACCTGAGCGCGCTTCAGCGTCAGGTTCACCCGCGCGCCCTGCACCCCCGGTTCGGCGTTCAACGCGCGCTCCACCGTGTCGATGCAGGCGGCGCAGTGGATGCCCGGGATCGACAGCATCAGCGTCACGTCCCGAAGCGCGCGCGCCGCAATTTCGCCCGCCGCGGGGGCCACGCCACAGGCCGGACAGGCCGCAAAGGGAATCGCCTCGGCCATGGCGTTACCGCGTCACATGCAGGATGACCCGCTGGGTAAAGGCGGTGCCATCCTCAGCCGTCGCGTTGATCCGCACGTCCCATTTGCCGCCCGCCAGCGCCAGCGGCGCCTCGTAGTAGCTGCCGTTATAGGCAAAGGCCGGGGTGACATCCTGCGTGCGCACGGTGGCGCGACCAACCACGGCCTGCAGCTCTTTTGCGCGCACCGACGTGCCATCGCGGTCGGTGATGCGCAGATGCACCCAGCCATCCGCGTCATCGGCGTAGACCGTCCAGCCGAGCTTTTCCTGCGCCGCGCGGCGGGTGTCGAACTCCTGACTGGCAACGTAGGAATTGGCGACCTCCAGCCCCGGAAAAGTGCGGATCGCCTGCGTTGCCATCACCACGTTGACGGTGATGATCACGCTGAACGCCGCGACGAACCCCACCAGCACATGCCAACCCTTCAGCGTAAAGCCCGGTTTCACTGCGTTTTCCATCAATTGTCCCTTCCGTTGAAGACCGTATCCCGGCTGGCCCGGTCGCCGTTGGTCATATCCTCGACCCAGAGCCTGAAGTCCGTGCGCTCCTCGCCCGCGGCCTCAGTGCCCGGCGCCGCCTCGACATACAGACGCGCGAGCTCAGCGCTGTCGGCCGGCACGGTGACGGTCGCGTCAGAGCTGCCCTCGACCGAGACGACCAACGCCGCATCCCCCGCGACCGACAGGCGGAAGGGGCGGGCCTCGCCGTTCTTGTTGCGCAGGCGCACGTCGTAGACGTTGCGGATGGTGCCGTCGGACAGGGTGATGAAGGTCGGATTGCGCACCGGAGCGACCGTCATGTCGATGTCCGAGCGGATGAACAGCGCGAACACCAGCCCCAGCCCGACCGTCGCCCAGAGCAGCGTGTACATGATGGTCCGCGGCCGCATCACATGCCGCCAGACCCGGCGCGGCGTGGCTCCGGCGCGCTCGGCGGTTTCGTCCGTCAGCGCCATATAGTCGATCAGCCCACGCGGTTTGCCGATCTTGTCCATTACGTCGTCACAGGCATCAATGCAGAGCGCACAGGTGATGCAGGCCATCTGTTGACCGTCGCGGATGTCGATCCCCATCGGGCAGACGTTGACGCAGGCGTTGCAATCAATGCAATCACCCAAGGTTTCCTTGGCCGGGATCGGCCCGCCAACACCCGCAGGCATCCCCGGCATCGCAAGGAACGGCACGGTGCCCCCCTCTTTCGGGCCAGCTATCCGCAGATCCAGCGCCTTGTTGGTCTTTTCCTGCATCTCGGCACGGCGACGGTGCTTGCCGCGCGGCTCTCCTCGCCATTCGCGGTAAGCGACGGTGATCGTGTCCTCGTCCATCATCGCCGCCTGAATGCGCGGCCATGGGCAGGCGTAGATGCAGATCTGTTCGCGCATGAAGCCACCGAAGACAAAGGTGGTCAGCGTCAGAAAGGCCATGGTGCCATAGGCGACCGGATGCGCGCTCAGCGTCACCAGATCGCGCAGCAGGGTCGGCGCATCGGCGAAATAGAACACCCACGCCCCGCCGGTGGCGAGGCCGATCAGCAGCCAGACCACCCACTTCGTCACCCGCAGGCGGGCCTTGCGGAAATCCCATTTCTTCTGGCGATGCAGGCGCAGGCGGGCGTTGCGGTCGCCCTCGATCCAGCGCTCGACAAGGATGAACAGATCCGTCCAGACCGTCTGTGGGCAGGTGTAACCGCACCAGACCCGGCCCAAGGCGGATGTGAAGAGGAACAGCCCCAGCCCCGCCATCACCAGCAGGCCTGCGACAAAATAGAACTCATGCGGCCAGATCTCGATCCAGAAGAAAAAGAACCGCCGGCTGCTCATGTCGATCAGCACCGCCTGATCGGGCAGGTTCGGGCCACGATCCCAGCGGATCCAGGGCGTCAGGTAATAGACCCCCAGCGTCAGCGCCATGATCACCCACTTCAACTGGCGGAACTTGCCCTGCACACGGCGCGGAAAGATCGGTTCTCGCGCGGCATAAAGGCCGGGTTCAGTGGGGCTTGGCTGGGATGTCGACACGGGGTGAGTCTCACTTCTGCGCAGGATATTCCTGTGCGTTGTGACAGAGCTGTCGGCACCCGGCATTGACTTGCATCAATTGGCGCATCCATGGGTCATGTTATTTGGCGGTCATATTATTTCAGCGCCGCCTTACCCTGCCACCGGCTGCCCGCTGTAACCATGCCCGCCATCCTCGGCACGGCGCGCCTGACCGCGCACCCAGGTCATGAACTCGCGCGCCAGCGGGCGGATATGGCCGGGATGCCAGACGAGGTAGTAGCCCTTCTTGCGCCGATCCTCATAGAGCAGCCGCAACCGCCCCGCGACAAGGTCACTCTCAACGAAGGCGCGCGCGATCACCGCCACGCCGCGCCCGTCACGCGCCGCGTCCAGCATGAGGTTGCCGGGCAGAGAGGTGACGCCCTTGGACATGTCCAGATCCCGGCCATGCCAGCGCAGAAATTCGCTCGCCTCGTTGGTCCCCAGCTCCTGCAGCCAGTGATAGCCGGTCAGATCTCCGGGATCGAGCGCGCCGCCCTGCCCCACCAGCGCAGGCGCGGCGACAATGGCGATCGGGGTGTTCAGCAGCAGCTCCGCCTCCAGCCCCGGCCAGACGCCCGTGCCGTAACGCAGCGCCACATCCGCGCCGCCCGGCCCGATGCTCTGGATCACCGGCGTCGGGTCCAGCATCAGCGACACACCGGGATGACGGCGCTGGAAATCCGCCAACCTCGGCATCAGGAAGGACGAGGCAAAAGCTGGCGTGCAGGTCACCATCAGCGGCCGCGCGGCATCCTGACCTGTTAATCTTTCAATAACCGACTCGATGGAGGACATGCCGCCGATCACCGCATCGGCCACCTGTCGCCCCTGCTCGGTCAGCGCCAGTTGCCGCCCGCCCCGGTCAACCAGCGCTAGGCCCAAGTGCGCCTCCAACCCCTTGATCTGCTGACTTATCGCGGCGTGGCTGACGTTCAACCGCGCCCCCGCCTGCACGGTGGAGCCGGTTTCCGCAAGGGCGGCAAGGGCCCTCAGCGCGCTCAAGGGCGGCAGTTTCATCCAATCTATCATGTAAGCCAGCCTTACATGGGATCAGTCTTCCTGAATAGGGAAATCACCAACTTCGGCGTATCACAGTCCCCAGAGACGTCACATCGACACACACAAGGACACACCGCCATGCTGCACATTCTCGCAAAATCTTTCCTGACCGCCGCGCGCTCCGGCCATACCTCCGCCGCCCGCACCGCCCGTCCTGAGGAGGTCATGCCCCGCCTCAGAGCCCCCGCACGCCCGCCCGTCAAATAACACGCGGCCCCCGCAACCCATGACAGGAGGACACCCCCATGGGCCCCTTTTACGACCGCACACCGGATCTGTTCCCCTCCGACCTCGATGCCAGAGGCCGCCGCCCGGATGGCCGCCCCTACCGCGAAACCGCCCGCCGTCATCGTCGCCAGCGGCCCGAATGGCTGCAGGATCTGATCGACTGGACCCGACCCTGACCCCTCACACGTAAAACCCCGCAGACGCGACGCGCTGCGGGGTTTCTTTTGTGGCGCACCCCGGCTCAGGATTGCGCGAACAGGTGGGACCGGGGCGCACCGAGCCCGACCGCCGGGGACGAACCAGCAGGCGGGCGTGGCGGAGAGGTCGGCGTTATTCGCCGCCCCCCAATTGGTGGACATAGATGGCCACGGCGCGGATCTGCGCCTCGCTCAGCCGGTCGCCCCAGGCGGGCATGACGCCAAAGCGCGCATTTGTGACCGTCTCATGCAGGGTCGCGTAATCGCCGCCATAGAGCCAGATCGCATCGGTCAGGTTCGGCGCGCCCTGTGCGCGGTCCCCCTTGCCCTCGGCCCCGTGGCAGGAGACGCAGTTCTCCGCAAAAACCTCGGCACCGCGTGCCACGAGGCTGGGGTCCTGCGGTGTCTCCGACAGCGACATCACGAAATTGACCACGGCGCTGATATCCGCTTTTTCCAGAATGCCGTCGCGCCCGAAGGCTGGCATCTGGCTGTAGCGGGCATCAGGGTCGGTTTCGTTGCGGATCCCGTGGGTGATGGTGGTGTGGATGTCATCAATCGCGCCACCCCAGAGCCAGTCATCATCCAGCAGGTTGGGATAGCCCTTGGCCCCCGCCGCACCCGAGCCATGGCACTGGGCGCACCAGGTCATGAAGACCGCGCCCCCGGCCGAGGTCGCATATTGGTTCAGCGTGGTATCCTGGGCGACACTTTCCAGCGGCATGGCAACCAGCTGTTCGTTGACGCCGGCATTGGCCAGTTCCGCCGCACTCAGCTTTTCGGCGAACTCGCCGCGGGTCGAAAAGCCCAGCAAGCCCGGCGTCGCGCCATGCAGCAGCGGGATCGAGGGGAACAGGATCGCATAGCCGATCCCCCAGACGATACAGGCGTAAAAGGTATAGAGCCACCAGCGCGGCAGGGGGGTGTTCAGCTCCTCGATACCGTCCCAGCTGTGGCCGGTGGTGCCGTGCTTGTCCTTCAGGTCATTCTCGCTCATCGCTCAGGCCTCCTTGTCGGCGGCAGCGGGCCGGTCATCGTTGCGAAAGGGGATGTTTGCCGTGTCGCGGTACACGCGGCGACTGCCGGGGCGGAACACCCAGGCAAAGACGCAGACAAAGAACACGAACAGCCACAGCAGCATCCAGCTGTCGGCGAATTCGCGCATCAGGGAATAGGTATCCATCATGGTCCCCCTTAGCGGCTTGCATCAGGCGTGAAGGTCGAGAAGTCGACCAGCGTGCCCAGCATCTGAAGGTAGGCGATCAGCGCATCCATTTCCGAGATGCCCGGCCGCCCGTCGAAGTTGCGCACCTGTGCCTTGGGATAGCGCGCCACCATGTCGTCCCAGTTACCAAAGGGCTGAACCTGAACAGTAAAATCTGCCTCGGCGTTCTCGATCATCGCATCCGTGTAAGGAACGCCGACGATGCGATGCGTCTTCAGCGAGTCCTGGATATAGCGCCCGTCAATCTGCACATCAGCCAGAAAGGCGTACTTCGGCATCACCGATTCCGGCACCACGCTCTGCGGATCGCTGAGGTGATCGACGTGCCACTCGTCGCTGTAGCGCCCGCCGACCCGCGCCAGATCCGGCCCGGTGCGTTTGCTGCCCCACTGGAACGGATGGTCGTACATCGACTCCGCCGCCAGCGAATAGTGCCCGTACCGCTCCACCTCATCGCGCATCGGGCGGATCATCTGGGAGTGGCAGACATAGCAGCCCTCCCGGATGTAGACATCCCGCCCCGCCAGCTCCAGCGGAGAGTAGGGGCGCATGCCCTCTACCTTCTCGATGGTGTTCTGCAGGTAGAACAGAGGCGCGATTTCGACGATCCCGCCGATGCTGACCACCGCGAAAGAGCAGACCAGCAGCAGCGTGGCGTTGCGTTCAAGGAACTTGTGTTTGTCAAGAATACCCATGTTTTCAGTTCCTTATTCCGCCGGGACCAGGCCATTGGGCCTAACATCGCTGGCCTTGTCGATCGCAGGCGCTCGGGTGGCCGTCAGCCACAGGTTGATGCACATGATGATCGCACCGGCCAGGAACATGACCCCGCCCAAGCCCCGCACCACATACATCGGGAACTTCGCAGCCACCGTGTCGGCGAAACTGTTCACGAGGAACCCGTTCGCATCGACTTCGCGCCACATCAGGCCCTCCATGATGCCGGTGACCCACATCGAGGCCGCGTAAAGCACGATCCCGATCGTCGCCAACCAGAAGTGCCAGCTGACCATCGACAGACTATAGAGCCGTTGCTTGTTCCAAAGACGCGGCACCAGAAAGTACAGGCAACCAAAGGTGATCATCCCGTTCCAGCCAAGCGCACCGGAGTGCACGTGCCCGATCGTCCAGTCGGTATAGTGGCTCAGAGAGTTCACGGCCCGGATCGACATCACCGGCCCCTCAAAGGTGGACATGCCGTAAAAGCCGATCGCCAGAACCATCATGCGGATCACCGGATCGGTGCGCAGCTTGTCCCAGGCGCCGCTCAGGGTCATCAACCCGTTGATCATGCCCCCCCAGCTCGGCATCCACAGGATGATGGAGAACACCATGCCCAGCGTGCTCGCCCAGTCGGGCAGCGCGGTGTAGTGCAGGTGGTGCGGACCGGCCCAGATATAGAGAAAGATCAGCGCCCAGAAGTGGATGATCGACAGTTTGTAGCTGTAGACAGGCCGCTCGGCCTGCTTGGGGACGAAGTAGTACATCATCCCCAGGAAGCCCGCCGTCAGGAAGAAGCCGACCGCGTTATGGCCATACCACCACTGCGTCATGGCATCCTGCACGCCGGAGAACAGCTGCACGGACTTGCCGCCCCAGATGCTGACCGGCACGGCCAGGTTGTTGACGACATGCAGCATGGCCACGGTGACGATGAAGGCCAGGTAGAACCAGTTCGCCACGTAGATATGCGGCTCCTTCCGCTTGATCACCGTGCCGAGGAAGACCGCCAGGTAGCAGACCCAGACAATCGTCAGCCAGATGTCGATATACCACTCAGGCTCGGCATATTCCTTGGACTGCGACCCGCCGAGGACATAGCTCAGCGCCGCCATGACGATGAACAGGTTGTACCCCCAGAAGACGAACCACGCCATGTTCCCGCCCCAGAGCCGCACCGCGCTGGTGCGCTGCACGACATAGAAGCTGGTGCAGATCAGCGCATTGCCCCCAAAGGCAAAGATCACCGCACTGGTGTGCAGCGGGCGCAGCCGGCCAAAGTTCAGATATCCTTCGGCCCAACCGAAGTTCAGCGATGGAAAGGCCAGCTGAAAGGCGATGAACACGCCCACCAGAAACCCGACCACGCCCCAAAGCGCCGTCGCCACAACCCCAAAGCGAATCACATCGTCCATGTATTCGCCCGAAAGATCGCGCGTCTCGACCTCTTCATCGGTGTTGCGCAGCACCACGATGAACATCACCGCGGCCACCGCCATCACCACCAGCGCATTGACCATATAGGCCAGATCGCGCGCGTAATTCGCTGCAATTGCTGCCATCAGCGCAACAATCGCCAGCACGATCAGCTTTACTGCATTTGTCATTTTCGTCCCTCTGTCCGTCCGGGCTGTCGGCCCCGCGCCGGGAAACACCCGCCACGTGTTCGCGTCCTTGCCCCGGCGCTTATCACCGCACCGTGATCGGCTTTCCTTGATCTGCATCAATCGCCGCACCGCAGAGTTGACCCAGATCAGGGTGGACCCGGCTTTTGCGTGCTCTGATGCAGAAATAGCAACGCCACGAGAGGGAGGCTGACATGGCCTACAAATCCGTCTTCACCGTCATCACCGAAAACGATGCCGAGAAAATTGTTCTGGATAATGCCGTCACCGTTGCCGTCGAACAGGACGCGCACCTTGATGTGCTCTGTCTCGGCATCGACCGCAGTCAGATCGGCTACTACTACCCGGGCGAAAATGCCCTGATCCTGCAAGAGGCCATCGACTCCGCCCTCGCCGAATCCGCGCGGATCGAGGAAACGGTCAAAGCCGCGATGATGGGGGCAGAGCTGCGCTGGTCCAGCGAAGCCGACGTCACCCAGCTCGGCGACATCGGCCGTCACGTCGGCTGGCGCGCCCGCTTCGCCGATCTGGTCGTGCTGCCCAAGCCCTATGGCAAGGACCGCCTGACCGAGCATGAGCAGATCACCGAAGCCTGCCTCTTCGAGGGCCGCGCCCCGATCCTGATCCTGCCCGCACAATCCACCCCCGAGGCGCTGCAGACGCCGCTGATCGCCTGGAACGAAACACCCGAGGCTCTGGCCGCCGTGCGCGCCGCCCTGCCGCTGCTGCAACAGGCGCGTGACGTGCATATCGTGGTGATCGACCCGCCGGTGCACGGCCCGACCCGCTCCGATCCCGGCGGCCTGCTGGCGACATGGCTGTCGCGCCACGGCGTCTCGGCGCAAATCGAAGTGCTGGCAAAAACCATGCCCCACGTCTCTGACCAGATCAGCCGGCACGCCCAGGACATCTCCGCCGACCTGATCGTCATGGGCGGCTACGGCCACTCCCGCTTCCGCCAGGCCATCCTCGGCGGCGCCACCCGCAATATGCTCGAATCAACCGAGCTGCCAATCTTCCTGGCGCACTGACCTTCCTGGCGCACTAATCTTCTTGGCGCACTGACACCCTAACCGCTGGAGAGCCCCCTCCCCAGCGGCCCCACACTCCCTGTCATCTTGCCTGAAATACTTCGGGTGAGGCGCATCGCGCCGAGGGCAGAGCCCTGCTTTTCGCACCGCCCCCTTACCGACGCGATACCGACCAGATACCGACATCCCGATTCAACGCTCTCCAAGGCTCGGACTCCCCCCTTCCGACCCCGCAAAAGCCAAAAAAATGTCCCACGTCTCCGCAGGGCACCTCATCAAACAGCCAGGGTCACGTCAGCTCAGCATCCCGCCGTCGCTGTCATCCCCCGCCTCTTCCAGCAACCGACTGAAATCTGGCACGGTGATATGGCGTGTGCCTTCCAGCACGATCACCCCGTCACGCTTGAGCGCGCTCATCTGACGGCTCACCGTCTCCAGCGTCAGCCCGAGGTAGTCGGACATCGCCTCACGGGTCATCGGCAGGTCGAAAACCAATTTCCCGTTCGGCGTCAGCAAGTTCAGCGTCGCATCCCGTCGCGCCACGATTGCCAGCAGACTTGCGATCTTTTCGCGCGCCGTCTTGCGCCCCAGCACCAACATCCACTCGCGCGCGGCGTCCAGCTCATCCAGTGTCATCTGCAACAAACGCTGGGCGATATGCGGTGTCGTCTCCATCAGCTGCTCGAAAGGTTTCTTGCGAAAACAGCAGATTACCAAATTCGTCGTCGCCACAACGTCATAGGCAGCCCCATCACGCCCGGGCCGCCCGACGAAATCCGACGGCAGCAAAAGCCCCACCATCTGGGTCCGCCCGTCTTCCATCGTCTGGGTCAGCGTCGCCACGCCCGAGACTACGGAGCCAACGAAATCCATCCGGTCCCCCGCCCAGACAACAGTCTGCCCGGCCTCGAAACTGCGATAGTATTTGATCCCCTCCAGCACCTGAAGCTCATCAGCATCACAGCGAGCGCAGACAGCCCGATGCCGGATCGGGCAGGCTTCGCAATCCTGCGTGGAATGGGCGAGGTCAGAATGCAGCATGTTCGCCTTTAGGTTGAGGGTGTCGGTTTGATCTGGGTCAAGGAGACCCGCACACGGCCCTGCTAACCCTAGCCTCATGGATATCAAAACGCAATTGTCCCGCCACGGTCTGTTTGACGCGAAAGTCCCGCGTTACACCAGCTATCCGACAGCCCCGCACTTCTCGGACGCGACAGGTCCGCAGGATCATGCGGACTGGATTGCCGCGATCCCGCCCGGCGCGACGATCTCGCTCTATATCCATGTCCCCTTCTGCCGCCACCTCTGCTGGTTCTGCGCCTGTCGGACGCAGGGCACGCAGAGCGAGGCGCCCGTGGCCGCCTACCTGCAAACCCTTCTGGCAGAACTGAAAACACTGAAATCGCAGCTGCCCGAAGGCGTCAGCCTATCGCGCCTGCACTGGGGTGGGGGGACCCCCACACTCCTGTCGCCCGCCATGATGCAGACCCTCGCCGGCGCCATCGCCGAGGTCGCGCCACTGGCCCCCAATGCCGAATTTTCGGTCGAGATCGACCCAAATGAGGTAGACGCTGCCCGTCTCTCGGTGCTCTCTGCTGCGGGCATGAACCGTGCCTCGATCGGGGTGCAGGATTTCGATCCGCAGATCCAGAAATGCATAGGTCGTGTGCAGAGCTACGAGGTGACACGCGACGTCGTGACTGCGATCCGCGACCACGGCGTGCACAGTCTGAACGCCGATATCCTCTACGGCCTGCCCCATCAGACGCCCGCCAAGATCACCGATAGCGTGCAAAAACTGCTGTCGCTGAGCCCAGATCGTGTTGCGCTTTATGGCTATGCGCATGTGCCCTGGATGGCGCGCCGTCAGAGCATGTTGCCCTCCGAGGCGCTGCCCTTGCCGCAAGAGAGACTCGCCCTGTTCGAGGCCGCGCGTCAGTTGTTTCAATGGGATGGATACGCCGAGATCGGTATCGATCATTTCGCCCTCGCTGGCGACGGGCTTGAGATCGCGCAGAAGGCCGGGTTGCTGCGGCGGAATTTCCAAGGCTACACCGATGACACATCGGATGTGCTGATCGGTGTCGGCGCGTCGTCCATTTCGCGGTTTCCGCAGGGCTATACGCAGAACAACGCGGCGACCTCTGGTCACACGGCCGCGATCCGCAACGGTGGGTTTTCAACCACACGCGGGCATATGTTCACCGCCGAGGACCGCCTGCGGGGCAGGATCATCGAAGCCCTGATGTGTGATTTCGAAGTCCGCACGGGCGAGCTTGCGGCGCATTTCCCCGTATCCCCCGCCGCCCTGATCGCCATGTTCAACGGCGTTGCGGACCAGTTTCCGGGCCTGTTGCGCGTCACCACCGACGGGCTGTTCATTCCAGAACCTGTCCGCCCCCTGACGCGCATGATTGCCCGCGCCTTTGATCGCTACGACACGTCAATTGCGCGCCATTCGTCAGCGATCTGAACGCCTCAGCGATCCAGAGCGGCGGCGAAAAGCTCTTGCGTATAAGCAGCTTGCGGGGCGTCAAACACCTGCGCGGCCGTGCCGCTTTCGACCACATCACCCTGACGCATCACCATCACGCGGTGTGACATGGCGCGCACCACCTTCAGGTCGTGGCTGATAAAGACATAGGCCAGCCCGTATTTCTGCTGCAGATCGCGCAGCAGATCGACAATCTGCACCTGCACGGTCATGTCCAGAGCAGAGGTCGGCTCGTCCAGAACGACCAGTTTGGGGCGCAGAATCATCGCGCGGGCAATGGCGATCCGCTGCCTCTGGCCACCGGAAAACTCATGCGGATAGCGGTGCATCGCGGCAGGGTCCAGCCCGACCTCATGCATCACCTCGGCGACCAGTTCACGTTGCGGACGACCGCCACCGATGTTGTGGATCGACAGTCCCTCGGCAATGATCTGTTCGCAGGTCATGCGGGGACTGAGCGAGCCGAAGGGGTCCTGAAAGACGATCTGCATGTCCTTGCGCAGATGGCGTAGCTGCCCGGTAGACCACTGGCGAATGTCCTGTCCCTGAAAGCGGATCTGCCCTCCCGAGCCGATGAGCCGCATCAGAGCCATGGCCAGCGTCGACTTGCCAGATCCGGATTCGCCGATGACGCCCAGCGTCTCGCCCGCATGCACGGTCAGGGTGGCGTCGTTGACCGCCTTCACATGGCCGATCGTGCGCTTCATCAGGCCGGCCTTGATCGGGAACCAGACGCGCAGATTTTCGGCCTCCAGCACCGCAGGCGCATCACTGGCCGCGGGGTTCGGCACCCCGACAGCGGCAGCCGAGAGCAGCATTTGTGTATAGGGGTGTTGCGGATTGGCAAAGATCTGCGCCGTCGGACCGGTCTCGACGATCTCGCCGTCCTTCATCACGCAGACCCGGTCCGCGATACGCCGCACGATCCCGAGGTCATGAGTGATGAACAGCAAGCCCATGGAATGACTGTCTTTCAGCTCTGCCAGCAGCTCAAGAATCTGGGCCTGAATGGTGACATCCAGCGCCGTTGTAGGTTCATCAGCGATCAGCAGGCCGGGACGGTTGGCCAGCGCCATGGCGATCATGACGCGCTGACGCTGCCCACCGGAGAGTTCGTGCGGATAGGCGGTCAGGCGTGATTCGGCGTCTCGGATGCCAACCTGATTGAGCAGGGCAATCGAGCGTTCGCGCGTCTCCGACGTGATGATCCATGTCCGCAGCCGCGACGCGAGCAGATATTTCCCCAACCAGAGGACGGCTGTCAGCCCAACCGCCCAAGCCAGCGCAATGATCAGCCCTGGCACCAGATCTGCGGCGAAGGCGGGCAGGAAAGACAGGCTCGGCTCGCTCGGGGCGGTGGCGATAAAGCTGCCGTAGGCCGCGATGGCCGCGAGAAACACGCCGATCCCGATCAGGAAGGGCACGGGGGAGAAGTTCATCCAGCTCTCGAGGAACCGCTTGCCCTTGCCGCGCCCCTTCAGGCCCTGGTGCAGAGCCATCGACTCGGCCAGCTGCTTTTCAATGGTGTGCAACGGGTTGAGCGAGGTCATCGGCTCCTGGAAGATGAAGCTGATGTCGTTGCCACGCACCTTGCGCAGCAGCTCGGCATTGGCGCCAATCATCTCTTGCCCGTCAAAGGTGGCGCTGCCGGAGACCTCGGCATTGTCGCCCAGCAAGGCGACCGTCGACATCGCCGTGACGGATTTTCCCGAGCCAGATTCGCCCACCAGTGCCACGGTTTCGCCCCGGTCGACGGAGAAGCTGACGCCCTTGACGGCCTCGTGCCGCTGGCCGTCCTGGCGGAAGGCGATGCGCAGGTCGCGGACCTCAAGTATACTCATTGAAACGTCTTTCTGGGGTCGAAGGCGTCGCGCACCCCCTCGAATATGAAGACCAGCAGCGACAGCATCAGGGCGAACACGATGAAGGATGTGAAGGCCAGCCAGGGCGCCTGAAGGTTTTCCTTGGCCTGCAACGTCAGCTCTCCCAGCGAAGGCGAGGACGACGGCAGACCGAAGCCGAGGAAGTCGAGCCCGGCCAGCGTCGAGATGGTGCCAGTGACGATGAAGGGCATCATGGTCAGCGTCGCGACCATGGCATTGGGCAGCATATGGCGGAACATGATGGTGCGGTTCGACACGCCTAGCGCCTTGGCTGCACGCACGTATTCGAGGTTGCGCGCCCGCAGGAACTCGGCCCGGACGACGCCGACAAGCGCCATCCATCCGAACAGCACGGTCAGCCCGACAAGCAGCCAGAACCCGCGCCCCAGGATCGCGAAGAGGATGATGATGACGTAGAGTGACGGGGTCGAGGACCAGACCTCGATGAAACGCTGGAACAGCAGATCGACCCACCCGCCGAAAAAGCCCTGTACGGCACCGGCCACGATACCGATAAAGGACGACAGGCCGGTCACGATCAGCGTGAACAGGATCGACAGCCGGAAGCCGTAAATCACCCGCGCCAGCACGTCCCGCTTGGTGTCGTCGGTGCCGAGCAGGTTCTCGGAGTTCGGCGGCAGCGGCGCGGCACCGGGACGATCCACCGGGCTGTCGTAGGAATAGGGGATCGGCGGCCAGATCGACCAGCCCTTTTCGATCGGTTCGCCATCGACGACACCATCTTCTGAGTCCACCATGACGCCTTGCGGATCATCGAAGCAGCTCTCCAGCCCGCCGCTGTGGATCAGGCACTGCACCTCGGGGTCGCGGTAGATCGCCTCGGTCTTGAAATCGCCGCCAAAGGCCGTCTCCGGATAGAAGCGGAAGATCGGCATGTAGTAGTCGCCGCGGTAGTTGATCAGGATCGGCTTGTCGTTGGCCACGAACTCGGCAAACAGCGAGATGCCGAAGAGGATGGTGAAGACGATCAGAGACCAGAACGCACGGCGATTGCGGCGGAAGTTGCGCCAGCGCCGCTTGTTCAGCGGCGACAGTCCGCGCTTTGGGGCTGCGGGTACCGGAGCGGGCGCATCATGGCCCGGAATACGCGGCGCGGGGGGCTGCATCAGGTCTGTCATGGCCTAGCCCTCGCGCTTTTCAAAGTCGATGCGTGGATCGACAAAGACATACATCAGATCCGACACGATCCCGACCACCAGTTGCATCAGGCCGAAGATGAACAGCGTGCCGAAGATCACCGGATAATCCCGCGCGACAGCCGCCTCAAACCCCAGACGGCCCAGCCCATCAAGGGAAAAGATCGTCTCGATGATCAGGCTGCCGGCGAAGAAGACGCTGATGAACACGCCCGGAAAACCAGCGATGACGATCAGCATCGCATTGCGGAACACATGGCCATAGAGCACGCGACGTTCGCTCTGCCCCTTGGCGCGGGCGGTCATGACGTACTGCTTCTTGATCTCGTCCAGAAACGAGTTCTTGGTCAGCAGGGTCAGCGTCGCAAAGGCGGAGATGGTCGAGGCCAGCACCGGCAGCGTGATGTGCCAGAGATAGTCCAGCGCCTTGCCGCCCCAGCTGAGCTGATCAAAATTGTCCGACGTCAGCCCGCGCAGCGGAAACACCTGCCAGTAGGAGCCACCGGCAAACAGCACCAGCAGCAGGATCGCCACGAGAAATCCAGGGATCGCATAGGCCACGATGATCACGCCGGACGTCCAGTTGTCAAAGCTGGAGCCGTCCTTGACCGCCTTGCGAATGCCCAGAGGAATCGAGATCAGATAGGCAATCAGCGTCGACCAGAGGCCGAGGGTGATCGACACCGGCATCTTTTCCAGCACCAGATCGATCACACTGACCGAGCGGAAATAGCTGTCGCCGAAATCAAGCCGCACGTAGTTCCACAGCATGAGCCCGAAGCGTTCCAGAGGCGGCTTGTCGAAGCCGAACTCCTTCTCCAGCTTCTCGATGAACTCGGGCGGCAAGCCACGCGCACCGGCATAGGCAGAGTCGTTGGAGCCGAGCATATTGGCTGCATCACCACCGCCACCGGTAAAACCGGCGGTGACATCGCCCTGCCCCTGCACCTGAGCGATAATTTGTTCGATCGGGCCGCCCGGCACAAACTGTGTCAGCGTGAAGTTGATGATCATCATGCCCAACAGGGTCGGAATGACCAACAGCAGGCGGCGAAAAATGTAGGCTCCCATCTGGCTGGCTTACCTCAGTGCGCCAGCGGCCTTCAACTGGGCCGCCTTGTCCGCATTGTACCACCAGAAATCGAGGTACCCTAAGTCATAGGGCGGAATATCGGGGTGTTCGAACATATCGTAGTAGGCCACCCAATAGCCGGACTTGTACCAGGTCGGCACCATCAGGAATTCGTAGCGCAGCGCCCGGTCGAGAGCGCGCAGCGAGGCGTCCTGTTCTTCCTGACTCGTGGTATCGAGTGAGGCGAGGATGATTGTGTCCACCAGATCACTGGCCAGAGCAGCCGGATTGAAGGACGAGAACCCGACCTCGGATGTGCCATACATCTGCATCAACCCGGTCCCGGTGCCCAGAAACGCAGGATAGCCGCCGTAGACCATGTCGTATTGGCCCTTGCGGGTGCGGTTGGTGTACTGGCTCGGGTCGACCTTTTCGAAATCGGGGCGGATACCGATGGCCTTGAGGTTCAGCGCGTAGTTATCCAGCACCGGCTCAAGCGCGCTGGCAGAGGAGGAGTTGATCGGGAAGTCGATGAAGAGCACGTCTCCCGCGGCATTGCGGCGCAGACCGTCGTCGCCCACGATCCAGCCAGCCTCCTCCAGCAGATTGGCCGCTTTGCGCAGATTGCCACGATCATTCAAACGCTCAGGCGAACTGTCGTGGATCCCTACGGGAGGTTCGGTTTTCAGCACTTCGGGAACGATGTCCCCCAGCCCGTCAAGAAAGGCGAGGTCTTCGCCCTCCGGCAGGCCGATGGCTTGCAGGGGGGTATCCTGGAAATAGCTCTCACGGTGCTTGAACAGGCCGTATTGCAGGCTCTCGTTGGTCCATTCAAAGTTGTAGGCCAGCGCGATGGCTTCGCGCACCCGCTTGTCCTTGAATTTCTCCTGGCCCAGATTGAACACAAAGCCGACGTTGTTCGGCGGCGTGCCATCGGGCAGCTCGGTCTTGATCACGTGGCCGTTCTGCACGCCGGGGAAGTTATATTGCGTCGCCCATTGGCGAGAGCTGCTTTCGATTCGGAAGGTATATTCACCGGCCTTGAACGCCTCAAAAGCGGCGGATTCGTCGCCAAAGTATTCAATGCGGATGGTATCGAAGTTGTACCGCCCCTTGTTCAGCGGCAAATCCGCCCCCCAGTACTCAGGATTGCGCTTGTATACGATACGGCGGTTCACGTCATAACTGTCGAGCATATAAGGCCCGGAGCCCGGCGAAATCTCAAACCGCGGCTCATCCAGACGTGCGCCGGTTTCCTCGTACCATTTCTTGCTGAAGACCGAGGTCCCGCCGACCTGATCAATCAGGGACCGGCGCGAAATCCCCGTCGCGAAGGTGAATTTGACGGTATAATCGTCCAGCGCCTCGGCACTCAGGATGCGTTTCTTGACGCCTGCGGAATACGACGGAAGCCCCTGCTCGATCAGCAGGTTGTGGGAAAACACAACGTCCTGCGCGGTCAGCGGCGTACCATCGGAAAACTTCACATTCTTGCGCATGTGAAAGATGACCCAGGTCTGCCCCTCGTCATATTCCAGGCTCTCGCAAAGCAGACAGTAGGAGCCGTTGTAGTCATCTGCGGAACTGCCCAGCAGAGTTTCGTACATGATCGTGGCCTGCGCACCGGCCCGCCCCTTGACCGTGTAGGGGTTCATCGAATCGAACGTGCCGGATTCCTGAATGACAATCTCGCCACCCTTTGGCGCATCCGGGTTCACGAAAGCCAGATGCTCGAAATCTGCCGGATACTTCAGTTCCCCGAAGTACGAATAACCGTGGCTCGTGATGATCTTGTCATCAGCGCCGGTGCTCTCAGCCTCCTCGGAGGTTTGCGATGCCGTGTCCTGCGCGCGCGCCTCCGGCACGGCAAAGGCAAACGACGCGGCGGTCAGCGCCCCCAGCGCCAGGACCTTGCGCCGTGACAAGGAGGCCTGAAACGGCAAGAGCAGGGTCGCGGGACGGTGCATGGAGGGCTCCTCGTCTATCCTTCTGGGCGCATTCGGCATTCTGCCGTGGACTGGTTTCGACCGGTCCAGCGTGTGACTTAGGCTAATGTCGCATCTTGGCCATGTTCAAGTTGAGATTGCGTGAAGCCGTTGTGATCGGCGGCATGCAACACGAAAAAGGCCGCCAGCCCGAAGGCTGACGGCCCTAAATGCATCGCTCAGGCCAGGATCAGTTCGACAGGGAGTCGAGATAGGCGATCACGTTGGCGCGGTCTTCGACCTTGGGCAGACCGGCGAAGGTCATCTTGGTGCCCGGTGCGGCACTGCGCGGATTGGTCAGGAAAGTGTTGAGGTGCTCAGGCGTCCAGACATCGAAATGCTCTTCGAGAGCGCCCGAGTAGGTGAAGCCGGAAACCGAATCGACTGCGCGGTTGACGACGCCATCGAGGTGAGGGCCGGTTGCGTTGCTGCCGTCGACCTTGTGGCAGGCCTTGCACTTGTTGAACACACGCTCGCCTGCGCCAGCGTCTGCGGATGCGAAGACTTCCTCGAAGGTCGGGCCTTCGGCGCCAGCGTCTCCGCCTTCTAGGGCGGCGGTTTCGATCAGATAGCCCTGAGCGTGCTCTTCAGCGCCATGTTCGCCATATCCGGTTTCGTACAGCAGATCGCCCGACCAGTTCCCCAAAAGGAACACCAAAAGCGTGCCGCATACGCCGCCAACGATCTTCGTGATAGTCATTGTATCAAACATGAAAAGCCGCGCCCCTGATTGAATCCGTCGCAAGTGTTTCGGCGGGTATCTATCCGCTTCCCCTCGCTCAACGCAAGGTGTAGTTACCGCGACCAATCGCCCTTTATGGCGATATGTCCAGAATAACACGGAATTAATCGTCATGAATCGCCGCATTGCGTTCCAGGGAGAGTTGGGTGCCTATTCCCATCAGGCCTGTGTAGAAGCGAAGCCGGAGTTTGAACCGCTCCCCTGCCGCAGCTTTGAGGACGCGATTGCCGCCGTGCTGGACGGCACCGCCGATCTAGCCATGCTGCCCGTCGACAACTCAACCTTCGGGCGCGTCGCCGACATGCACTATCTGCTGCCCGGCAGCGGGCTGAACATCGTCGGCGAGGCCTTCGTGCGGGTGCATATCAACCTGCTGGCCCTGCCCGGCACACGTCTGGAGGAGGTCACCTCGGCCACCTCGCACCAGATGCTGCTGGGGCAATGCCGTGCGTTTCTGTCAGAGCATAACATCAGCCGGATCATTGGCGCGGACACGGCAGGCTCGGCCCTGCTGATCTCTCAGCAGGACGATCCAACGCGGGCGGCCCTCGCCAGCGAACTGGCCGGAGAGGTCTATGGGTTGGACGTGCTGGCCCGCCATATCGAGGATCAGGCCAACAACACGACCCGATTCCTGATCATGTCCCGTGAGCCTGACATGCGCCGGCGCGGCGATCACGGCATGATCACCACGCTGGTGTTCGAAGTGCGCAACATCCCCGCAGCGCTTTACAAAGCCATGGGCGGCTTTGCGACCAACGGCATCAACATGACCAAGCTTGAGAGCTACATGGTCGGGGGCAGTTTCACCGCGACCCAGTTCTATGCCGATATCGAAGGCCACCCCGAGGACGACAATGTCCAGCTGGCCCTCGACGAGCTGGGGTACTTCTCCTCAAAGCTGGAAATTCTGGGCGTATATGCCGCTGATCCGCAGCGCGGCTGAACACGCGCTGACCCTTCCGGGGCACGCAGGCCGCCGTCCAGCGGCCTGCTAGGCGCGCCGGGACCGGGTCCCCTCCACGGCCGTCGTGAACTCCGCCAGACGCTCTTGCAGGCGCTGTTGCAGGCTGCCGCGCGCCAGACGCAGGGATTGGACCAGCAACCGGGCCGACAGGGTCTGCGGCTTGACCTCGATCTCGACGCGCAGGCGTGTGCGGCTGCGCGACAAGGCAACCAGATCCACCTGGATGCTGCCTGCCATCCCTTCCGAGACGGCAGACATGCTCATCCTTTCGGGCTCGTCAAAATCGGTGACCGTCAGGCGAAAGAGGCGGGTTTTGCCGCGCAGCGGAAACGCCACATCCCAGACCTGCGCGTCATCCTCGCCCTCAAGTCGCGTGACGCTGGCCCCGCGACGCATCGCAGAACGCTCGAAGTTTTTGAAATCCGTGGCGCGTTCGAAAACCTTCTGGATCGGCGCTTCGATATCCTGTTTCGCAACGATCTTCATGAAGCTCCGCCGTTTTGCAGCTCGTGGTGATTGATCCCAGCGAGGATTGCGTCAATCCAAACGGTCCGCAAGCCAATTACGCAGAAGAAATTCGGCAATTGCTCCCTTTCGCGGCGGGCGAATCATCGGATGATCTCCGGCGAAAACCGTCACCAGATCTTCACGGCTGAGCCAGAGCGCGGCCTCGATCTCAACCGGGTCTACTTCGATGCGATCTGACAGGGCGGTGCCGCGACAGCCGAACATCAGCGAATTCGGAAACGGCCAGGGCTGACTGCACAGATACGAGACCTCGCCCACTGGCACGGCGGTTTCCTCCAGCACCTCGCGGCGCACGGCGGCCTCGATCGTCTCGCCCGGCTCGACAAACCCGGCCAGCAGCGAATACATCCCCTCCGGCCATTGCGGAGAGCGCCCCAGCAGCACCTGATTGTTGCGCGTGATCAACATGATCACCACGGGGTCGGTGCGGGGAAAATGGCGCGCATCGCAGGACAGACAGCGCCTCTGCCAGCCCGCTTCGATGATCTCGCTCGGTTGGCCGCAGCAGGCGCAGAAACGGTGGGTCGCATGCCATGCGTAGAGCGCCTTTGCCGTCGCAGCCAGCTCGGCATCCACCGGCGACAGGCCAGCCATCACGCTGCGCAGATCCACGAAGACCTCGTCTTCGGGCAAGGCCCGGAGCAGGGGCAAGCCCTGTGCCGCAAGGTCCGCTGTCGGGTCCCGAAACGCGGCCTCATCCCGGCCCCAGGTCGCGAGATCAAGCGCGAAAACCGGCCCCCCCTCGTCCAATCCCAGAAGGGTCGCGGCATCGCCGGCCTCGATCACAACGCTGGGGTTCATCTCATGCCGGGCCAGACGGCCGTCCGCCTCGACCAGCAGAGTGCCGCGCCAGAACAGGATCGCACGTGCCTCGGGCTGGCGCAAAGACGCCATCAGTGCCTCAGGATTTCCCCGCAGATGCGCGGCCCTGTCCAGGCCGGATCCCCCAAACGTCACCTCCTCGGCGATTGCGACAGTCATGGGATCTTCCTTCCATAATTTGCCGCAACCTGCCCGCTTGCCTCAGCGAGTGCAATGTTGAAAAATCAGGCAAAGTGGGCCAAGATCCGCGCCACATGACAGGCCAAGACGCGCCAAACACCTCACCTCCGGCTACGTCACCCTGAATCTGTTATGGCAATGTCATCCTCGGGTCGCATGATGCGCCTTTACGAAATTGAGGGAGTCGATCATGTCGAAATTCAAATCATCCAGCCTGTCGCGCCGCGGCTTCCTGGCCGGCACAGTAGCGGGGGCATCCTTGCTCAGCCTTCACCCCTTCTCGGCGCGCGCCGCCGGCGCCCAGGCGCACCTGCGCATCATGGAAACGACCGACCTGCACGTGCATGTCTTTCCCTATAACTATTACGCCGACAAACCCGATGACACGGTCGGCCTTGCCCGCACCGCGGCGCATGTCGACACCATCCGTTCCGAGGCGACGAACTCGATCCTGATCGACAACGGCGACTTCCTGCAGGGCAATCCTCTTGGCGACTACATCGCCTATGAGCGCGGCATGAAGGACGGCGACCTGCACCCGGTGATCGCCGCGATGAACACGCTGGGGTATGAGGCCTCGACCCTCGGCAACCACGAATTCAACTACGGGCTCGATTTCCTGATGAAATCCGTGGCGGGCGCGAACTTCCCGGTGATCTCGGCCAACGTGGTCAAGGAAATGGCGGCCAATCCGACCGCCGACAAGACACTGCTGCCGCCCTATGTGATCCTCGACAAGACCATCACCCTCGGCGACGGCAGCGCCCATCCCATCAAGATCGGCCTGATCGGCTTCGTGCCGCCGCAGATCATGAACTGGGATCGCAAGCACCTTGAGGGCAAGGTCAACACCCGCGACATCGTCGAAACCGCCCGCGCCTACGTGCCGCAGATGAAGGAAGAGGGCGCCGATATCATCATCGCACTGTCCCACTCCGGCATCGGTTCCGCCAAGCACGAAGACGGCATGGAAAACGCCGCCGTCCCGCTGGCCGAGGTCGAGGGCATAGACGCCCTGCTCACAGGTCACTCGCACCTCGTCTTCCCCTCGCCCACCTTCGAAGGCTTCGCCGCCGTCGATGTGGCCGCAGGCACGATCCACGGCAAACCCGCCGTCATGGGTGGTTTCTGGGGCTCCGACCTCGGTGTGATCGACCTGCTGCTGGAGCATGAGGGCAACGAGTGGCGTGTCGTCGCCACCGAAAGTGAGACCCGCCCGATCTACAAACGCGGCGAGGATCGCTCCATCACTGCACTGGTCGAAAGCGTGCCGACCGTTCTGGCCGCCGCCCAGCAACAGCACGACGAGACGCTGTCCTACGTGCGCCGCGCCGTCGGCAAGACCGACACGCCGCTGCATTCCTACTTTGCGCTGGTCGCCGATGATCCTTCGGTTCAGGTCGTCTCGAACGCGCAGGAGTGGTACATCAAGGACATGATGGTCGGCACCGAATACGAAGGCCTGCCAATTCTGTCTGCTGCCGCCCCCTTCAAGGCCGGCGGTCGCGGTGGCCCGGAATACTACACCGAAGTGCCGGTGGGCGATGTCGCGATCAAGAACGTGTCCGACCTCTACCTCTACCCCAACACGATCCGCGCGGTGAAGATCAACGGCACGCAATTGCGGGGCTGGCTGGACCGTTCGGCCGGCATGTTCAACCAGATCGAACCGGGCTCGAAAGACGCGGCGCTGCTGAACACCTCCTTCCCCAGCTACAACTTCGACGTGATCGACGGCGTGACCTACCAGATCGACCTGTCCAAGCCTGCGCGTTACGACGATGACGGGGGCGAGGTCAGCCCTGAGAGCCGCATCGTCAACCTCGCCTACCAGGGCAAGCCGGTCACCGATGACATGACGTTCATCGTCGCCACCAACAACTACCGTGCCTCCGGCGGCGGCCACTTCCCCGGCACTGGCGACACGATCATCTTTGAAGGCCCCGACACCAACCGCGACATCATCGTGCGCTACATCGTCGACAAGGGTACCATCAGCCCGAAAGCAGATGCCAACTGGACCTTCGCGCCGATGCCCGACACTACAGTGCTGTTTGAAACCGGCCCCGGCGCTGCAAAATACGCCGACAGCGTCAAAGGCGTCGATATTGAGCCGGCTGGCGAAGGCGAAGGCGGCTTCGCCCTGTTCCGCATCATGCTCTGATCACCTGAGACTTGAGAAAACGACAGGGCCGGGGCGCAAACCCCGGCCCTTCTTCCTGCAAATATATTCCCGCCGGAGGCTTGCCGCTCTCGCAGAGAGAGGCAAATCCGCCCCCTGCCACAAGGTGTTGCGAATCCGCGTAGCAGCCCCTATATCACCCCTCGAGAGGTTGGCGCGGGCGAGCGCCTCGCCAACCCGGTCAGGTCCGGAAGGAAGCAGCCGTAACGAGCCCCGCTTGGGTCGTTGTCCAGCCTCTCACCTTGCCCCGCTACAGGCGCCAGCTGCGCCTGTAGGGCATACCCCTCACAAAGTCTTGGCGTTGAACGTATCGCAGCTGCCGATTTCACCGGTTTCATAGCCGGTCGTGAACCAGCGCGAGCGCTGTTCAGATGTCCCATGTGTGAAAGTATGGGGCTGCGGCACCTGCCCCGCCTGACGCTGCAGACGGTCATCGCCGATCATCCGGGCAGCATTTACCGCCTCATCGATGTCCCCCGGCTCCAGCAGCGCATCGACATTCGAGGCCCAAACGCCCGCCAGACAATCCGCCTGCAACTCCAACCGCACGGTTGCCGCATTCCCCTCCGCCTCACTCACCCCCTGGCGATAGCTGTCGACCTGATCGAGGATCCCCAGCTGGTTCTGCACGTGGTGCGCGACCTCATGCGCAATCACATAAGCGGCGGCAAAGTCACCCTCCGCGCCCAACTGTTGCGACAGCGTCGAGAAGAAATCCGTATCGAGATAGGCTTTCTGATCCAGCGGGCAGTAGAAAGGCCCCGTCGCCCCAGAAGCGCCACCACAGGGGCTGCTCGTCACCTGCGAGAACATCACCAGACGTGGCGGCTGATAGGCCTCACCCACCTGCTGCGGGAAAACCTCGCCCCAGACGTCCTCGGTGCTGGCCAGAACCTGCGAGACGAAGACGCCGGACTGTTCTTCCTGCGCGCTCAGCTCTCGCGTGGTTTGCTGGCTCTGCGGCTCGGAGCCCCCATTCAGGATCGGCGTCACGTCTATGCCGGTGAACCAGCCGATCGCCAGGACGAGCAGCACGCCGCCGATGCCCAGCCCCCCGCCAATCACCCGGCCGCCGCCGCCGGATCGCCGCCGGTCTTCGATATTGGAACTGGTTCTCGTGCCCCGCAGACGCATCAAAGTCTCCTCTCATGGGCAACGCGCCCTTATATGTGCAGGGCCAATGTGCGAAACAGGGGTATGGTTCCCTTGCAGCATCCCGCCACCTACTCGATCGTTGCCGGTGGACGCTGCCCGCACAGCCCTTTAACCTTGGGGCGACCCCCACATCCGGCCTCTTGCCGGATCGCTACCCGAACAGGCCTCGCATGACCGACACCGAGCAGACATCCTCTGGCGCCTACCAGGTTCTGGCCCGCAAATACCGGCCCGAGACCTTTGCCGACCTCGTCGGGCAGGACGCCATGGTGCGCACACTGAAAAACGCCTTTGCCGCCGATCGCATCGCGCAGGCCTTCATCATGACGGGCATCCGCGGCACCGGGAAAACCACGACCGCACGTATCATCGCCAAGGGCATCAACTGCATCGGACCCGATGGCAATGGCGGTCCGACGACCGAACCTTGCGGCAAATGCGAACACTGCCGCGCCATCATGGAGGGGCGCCACGTCGACGTGATGGAGATGGACGCGGCCTCCAACACCTCCGTCAATGACATCCGCGAGATCATCGACAGCGTGAATTATCGTGCCGCTTCGGCACGTTACAAGATTTATATCATCGATGAGGTCCATATGCTCTCGACCAGCGCGTTCAACGCGCTGCTCAAGACGCTGGAGGAACCGCCTGCGCATGTGAAGTTCATCTTCGCCACGACCGAGATCCGCAAGGTGCCTGTGACGGTGCTGTCGCGCTGCCAGCGGTTCGACCTGCGCCGGATCGAACCGGAGGTGATGATCGCCCTGCTGGAAAAGATCGCCGGGCGCGAAAAGGCCGAAATAACCCATGACGCGCTGGCGCTGATCTGCCGGGCGGCAGAAGGTTCGGCCCGCGATGCGACCTCGCTGCTCGATCAGGCGATTTCCCATGGCGCGGGCGAAACCACCGCCGATCAGGTGCGCGCCATGCTGGGGCTGGCGGATCGCGGTCGGGTCATGGACCTCTACGAAATGATCATGCGCGGTGATGCCGCCGCCGCGTTGACCGAGCTGTCGGGGCAATACGCCGCCGGCGCAGACCCGCTGGCCGTGCTGCGTGACCTTGCGGAAATCACACACTGGATCAGCGTCGTGAAGATCACGCCGGATGCTGCCGAAGACCCCACGATCAGCCCCGATGAGCGTGCCCGTGGTGTCGATCTGGCGGCACGCCTGCCGATGCGATCGATGACGCGGATGTGGCAGATGCTGTTGAAAGCGCTGGAAGAAGTCTCTCTGGCTCCGAACGCAATGATGGCGGCAGAGATGGCCGTGATCCGGCTGACCCATGTGGCGGAGCTGCCCTCGCCAGAGGAACTTGTGCGCAAGCTGAAAGACACACCAAGGCCGGCGGATGCGCCCGGTGGCGGTGGTGGTTCTGGCGGAGGCGGCTCTGGCGGCGGAGGCTCTGGCGGCGGAGGCGGGAGACCCGTGCAGAGCACGGGCGCGCCTGCGGCGGGCGGGGGGGCCTCGGCTTACGCCTCGGCCAGCATCGGCGGCGGCGGTGGTCAGGCGTCTGGCGGCGCGAATGCCATGCTGGCGCAGGACGTCGACCAAGCGCTGTCACGCTACCCGAGCTTTGAGCATGTCATCGAACTGATCCGCACCAACCGCGACATGAAGCTGTTGGTGGAGGTCGAGAACGGTGTCCGCCTCATCTCCTATCGTCCTGGACGGATTGAGTTTTCTCCGGCTCCCGGCGCCCCGAAGGACCTGTCTCAGCGACTCGGCTCGCGGCTGCAGCTCTGGACCGGGAACCGCTGGGCGGTGGTCCTGGGCAACGAGGAGGCGGAGGAGACCATCGCCGACAAACGCGACGCCAAGGCGCGCGAGTTGAAGGCGGCTGCCGCCGACCATCCGATGCTGAAAGCGCTGTTCGAAGCCTTTCCGAAATCCGAGATCACCGGCGTGCGGACCCTGCAGGACATCAGCGCCGAAGTGCAGGCCGACGCCCTGCCAGAGGTCGATGACGAATGGGATCCCTTTGAAGACGACTAGGCGGAAGGCCCTGAGAACAGGCACATTTCCGAGGCAAACAGGCGCTTTGACGCCGCCACCCTTGCACTGGTGCCAGCGGGCCGCGATATGAAACAAGAGACCAGTTTCGGGGTCGGGCGATCGCGCCAGCCCCCTTTCAATCCAAGGAGAAAGACGATGTTCAAGGGCCTCGGTCAAATGGGTGACATGGCGAAAATGATGAAGGCTGCCAAGGAGATGCAGTCGAAAATGGGCGAGCTGCAGGACTCTCTGCACGACATGACGGTCACGGGCGAAAGCGGCGCGGGTCTGGTCAAGGCCGTGGCCAGCGCCAAGGGTGAGCTGAAGAGCCTGGATATCGACCCCTCGATCTTCAACAGCGACGACAAGGAAGTGGTCGAAGATCTGATCCTCGCTGCCATCAAGGACGCCCAGGCCAAGGCCGCGGAGCTGGCGCAGCAAGAGATGGGCAAGATCACCGAAGGCCTTGGTTTGCCTGCAGATTTCAAGATGCCGTTCTGAGCTGAGCATGAGCGCCTCCCGCGATATCGACTCGCTGATCGACATGATGGCGCGGCTGCCGGGCCTCGGCCCGCGCAGTGCCCGGCGGGCTGTGCTGCAGATGATCCGCAAGCGGGAGCTGCTGCTGACACCGCTGGCGGATCTGATGCATCAGGTGGCCGTGACGGTGCGCGAATGCGAGCGCTGCGGCAACCTCGGCAGTGACCGGCTCTGCGATATCTGCGCCAATGAAAAGCGTGCGAATTCAGAGCTTTGCGTGGTCGAGGACGTGGCGGATCTCTGGGCGATGGAGCGCGGCGGCAGCTTTCGTGGGCGCTATCACGTGCTGGGCGGTACGCTCAGCGCGCTGGATGCTGTCGGACCGGATGAACTGCGTATCCCCAAGCTGGTGCAACGCATTGAAGACGAAGGCATTTCCGAGGTCATTCTGGCCCTGAATGCCACCGTCGACGGCCAGACCACCGCGCATTACATCGCCGATCAGCTGGAGGGTCGGGTGCGCCTGACCTCGCTGGCGCAGGGCGTGCCGATTGGCGGAGAGCTGGACTATCTCGACGATGGCACGATCACGGCGGCACTGCGGGCGCGCAAGGATATCTGAGGCCTCGAACGGTGCAGATTTAGATGTCGGTATCCCGTCGGTATTCGGGCGGTAACTGAACGGTGCGATTTCAGCCGCCGCCCCAAGAAAAAAGCCCGGTTCGATGCCGGGCTTTTTTCTGCGCTGCCCGCAGGAGGGCGCGCGAGGCCGCCGCAGCGCAGCATTCGCCCGAAATCAAGGGGCTTCACCGAAGCTGATCCCGGGGTCTGCCCAAATCCTCGAAGAGTCTTGCGCGCGCGCTCCATCCAGCAGAAGAATCACCGCTGCAATCGCACAAATACCCCTTGAGAAATCAAGGAAATCCCCCAGCCTTCTGTCATCATGGCCCCATAGCCACACAGAGGAGCCAGACCATGCGGATCGGATGCCCGAAAGAAATCAAGAACCACGAGTATCGTGTCGGCCTGACGCCGGAGAGCGCGGCCGAGCTGGTCTCCCACGGCCATGAGGTGGTGATCGAAGCCGGCGCCGGTGCCGGGATCGGCGCTCAGGACGACACATACACTGCCGCCGGCGCCACGATCGGCAGTGTCGAGGATGTCTTTGCCTGCGAGATCGTCGTCAAGGTCAAGGAACCGCAGGCGGCGGAACGCAAGCGGCTGCGCCCCGGGCAGGTGCTCTATACCTATCTGCATCTTGCCCCCGACGCCGAACAGACGGCGGATCTGGTCGCCTCGGGTGCGACCTGTATCGCCTATGAGACCGTCACCTCGCCCCATGGCGGACTGCCGCTGCTGAAACCGATGAGCCAGGTGGCCGGTCGCATGTCGGTGCAGGCGGGCGCGCATGTGCTGGAGAAGGCGCAGGGCGGGCGCGGCGTCCTGCTCGGCGGTGTGCCGGGTGTTGCGCCGGGTCATGTCGTGATCATCGGCGGCGGTGTCGTGGGGCGCAATGCCGCCGCCATGGCCGTGGGTCTGGGGGCGGAGGTCGTGCTGCTCGACCGCTCGAACGAGGTGCTGGAGGCGATTGATGCGCAATTCGGCGGCAGGGTGAAGACGCTCTATTCCACCCGCACCGCGCTGGAGAGCGTGCTGGCCACCGCCGATCTGGTGATCGGGGCCGTGCTGATCCCCGGTGCCGCCGCGCCCAAGCTGGTGACGCGCGAGATGCTCAAGGGCATGCAGAAGGGCGCGGTCATCGTCGATGTGGCGATTGATCAGGGAGGCTGCTTTGAGACCTCCCATGCCACGACCCACGCCGATCCGACCTATGTCGAAGAGGATATCGTGCATTACTGCGTCGCCAACATGCCCGGCGGTGTGGCGCGGACCTCGACCTACGCGCTGAACAACGCGACGCTGCCGCATCTGCTGCGGATGGCCGATCTGGGGGTCGTGGCGGCGCTGAAGGCCGATGTACATCTGCTGGCCGGGCTGAACGTCGCGGGCGGCAAGATCACCTGTGCGCCCGTCGCCGAGGCGCAGGGGCTGGACTATACCCCTGCCGAGACGGCTCTGGAACGGCTCTGAAAGCGGATCGGGGCGGCGCTGGTGCCGCCCCGGTCAGGCCTGAGGCGGCTGCGCAGGGGGTGTGGGCGGCGGTGTCGCGGCGACCTGAGCGTCGCGCGTGCGGCGGACGTAGCGATAGGTCCAGACGGCCAGCGCGGCGATGGTCACATAGCCCACCACGGGGCCGATCATCAGGTATTGGGTGATCGGCAGCGCATAGACCAGCACCAGCGACACGGCGAACTCCGCCACCAGCCCGGCGCCCCAGACCACGGTCATCACCGTCATCATGCGCCGCACATGCGGCAGGTTGCGCGCGGCGTCCAGCTTGGCGCCCTCGGCTGCGCCCTTTCGGGCGTAGCTTGCGCGCGCGAGGTAGAAAATGATCGGCTTGCCGATCGCAGCGGACCCCAGAAATGCCAGACCAAAGGCAAGGGTGCCGAATTTCTCACGCAATTGCAGGGCCTTGACCGACCCCCCCCCGACGAAGGCCAGAAGTGACAGGGCGATCCCGATCAGCACGAGGATCGAGAGAGCGTCGATCCTGCGGTCGCGGATGAAATCCACCAGACTCAGCGCAATCGGCGGCATCGAGGAGGCCAGCAGCGCCGGCACCTCTCCGATGGCCTCGTGGCTCAGCACATAGATCAGCAACGGCAGCACCAGATTGGCACCAAGGTCGATCACGATGCGCCAGATGTGGCGCGAGGTGAGGCGGGGTTTTTCAGGTGTCATCGGCGGCGTACTTTCTTCGTCAGTCTTGGGCGACAGCGGGCTCATACGCCCAGTCGGGCAGCGCTTCGCCGGTGGCCAGCAGCCCGCCGAGGCGGCCGAGTTCGTCGGAGTTCTTGGCACCGCGCCCACAGCCGGCGATGGCGGTAAAGACGTTGCCCGAGAGGGATTTGTAATGCGGGATATTCTCGGGTGAGAAGGTCGTGACGCAGGGCATGGTCGCGACAGACCGGATGTCGAGGCTGGGCATCTGTGCGCGCAGCAGAGCCTCAAGTTCGCCGCCGACCTTGGCCGAGCCGCCGGAGCGATACCAGTCGGTGAACTGGTCCGGAGTTTCGAGCGGAATATCCACGCTGTCGCCGCCCATCTTGAGGTACATCTTGCCGTCGGGATAGCGGATCGGAGGCAGTAGATAGGGGTCCTCGCCGGTCGGCAGCAGCACGATCAGCGTCGGCATCTGCGCCAGCCGCTGCGCCTCCTGCTCCGTCACCTCAAACATCGCGGCGGTGCGGGCGTAGGTCTTCAGCGGCAGGGCATCGCCGGTCAGCGTGCGGGAGAACCCGCCGGTCGCAATCAGGGCACGGTCGGCCTGCAGAGTGCTGTCTGACAGGCGCAGGGTGACGCCTTTACCAGTGTCGTCAATGCCTTGCACCACATCGCGCAGCAGGGTCGCCCCCTGTGCGGTGGCCGCGGCGATCTGGGCGCGGACCATCCTGCGCGGGTTGATATGCCCGGCGTTGCTGCGCTCGTGAAAGCCGATGGTGCCGGGGTGAAAGTCAAAATAGGGGAACTGATGCGCAAGCTCGTCGTCGCGCAACACGTCGCAGGGGACGCTGTCGCGCTGGCGGGTGCTGTCGAGTCGCTGCATCTGCACGGTGCCCTCAGGCCCCGCCATCAGAGAGCCGACCTCGGAGAAGAAGGTCACGCCGCTCACCGCCTCAATCTCGCGGTAGCGGGCGATCGAGGCGCGCGACACCCGGCTCCAGAAAATCCACGGATCGAGCTGGCGGGTGATGCGACCGGCGTCGTAGTGGCTGGCGAAGGGGCCGGTGTGGGTTTGCGGGTCGACGGGCTCCTCCGGACCGATCAGCGTGACGCGGTGCCCGGCCAGCGTCAGGTGGCGGGCAGCGGCGGCACCGATCATTCCGGCGCCAACAACGGCGATATGCATGGGGGGTGTCCTTTCCAAAGCAGGCGCGAGTCCATCGTCGCGCGCAGGTTTGACAGGACCGCGCTCAGGTGCAAGCCCCTGCCCCACCGCAAGACGCAAAAGACCCGGAGCCATGGGCGCCGGGTCCTGCAAATGCGTCAGACGGTCAGGCGGTTGGCCTTATTCGTCGTCCTCGTCGTCGTCACCACCGCCCTTGGGCAGGTTGAAGAGGCTCTCGGCATCGTATTGCGGCTTTTTCTTGTACTCGTTGTCCTCGTCGTCGTCATTGGACAGCGTGAAGGTCTCGAGGCCCTCGATCGCCGTCGGCATGCGCGATTCGGTTTCCATGCCGAGGCTCTGTTCGGTCGAGAGCAGCTTGCGACGCTCATCATCCGTCATCGCGGCGCCATCGGCGGCACGTTTCTGCGCGGCTTTCTGAACGGCGGCGTCAAGCTCGCTCTGTTTGCACAGGCCAAGCGCGACCGGGTCGATCGGCTGCATGTTGCCAATATTCCAGTGGGTGCGTTCGCGGATCGACTGGATCGTCGGCTTGGTGGTGCCGACCAGCTTGGCGATCTGGCCGTCGGTCAGTTCTGGGTGGAATTTCACCAGCCAGAGGATCGCGTTCGGACGGTCCTGACGTTTGGACAGCGGCGTATAGCGCGGGCCGCGACGCTTTTCTTCGCCAACCGCAGAGGGGTTGAACTTCAGCTTGAGGCGCGCAATCGGGTCGGCCTCGGCGCGATCGATGTCAGCCTGATCCAGCTGATTGTTCGCAATCGGGTCAAAGCCCTTGACGCCCGTGGCGACGTCGCCGTCAGCGATGCCCTGCACTTCAAGCTCATGCATGCCAGCGAAGTCGGCAATCTGCTTGAAGGTCAGCGTGGTGTTGTCCACCAGCCAGACCGCGGTGGCCTTGGCCATGAGAGGTTTGCCAGTCATGTCGAAACTCCTGAACGTCAAATCTTCCCCGCTGCCTGGCGGGACCAGGCGCACCGCCGGGGCGATGCAGGTTACCGTTGTGGGGGAACTTGCCCGCTATATAGTCAGCTTTGCAAGGAAATGGAAGAGTCGAATGCGCAGGCACCTTATTCGCAGGGCGATGACTGTCCTGACCACGCTGCTGCTGGCGCCCATGGCGCAGGCGGCGGATGTGGCGGGCCGGTTCGACTATTACGTGCTGTCGCTCAGCTGGTCGCCGGGCTGGTGCGCGGCGCAGGGACGGGCCGAGGGGTCGGCCCAATGCGCGCCGGGGGCCGGGTTCGGTTGGGTGCTGCACGGGCTCTGGCCGCAGTACGAGGCGGGCTATCCCAGCGATTGTGCGAGCCGCCTGCCCGATCCGAGCCGCGCCGAAACCGCCGCGATGGCCGATATCATGGGCACCGGCAGCCTCGCCTGGCACGAGTGGAAAAAGCACGGGCGCTGTTCGGGGCTCAGCGCGCCTGACTACTTCGCGCTATCCCGCCGGGCTTTCGCCAGCGTGACGCGCCCGCCTCTGCTGCGCGCCGTGCCACGCGATCTGCGCCTGCCCGCCAGCACCATCGAGGCCGCTTTTCTTGAGGTGAATCCGCAGCTTGAGGCCGACGGCGTGACCGTGACCTGCAAGGCGGGCCGGATACAGGAGGCGCGGATCTGCCTGACAAAGGACCTCGATCCGCGCCCCTGTGCCGCCGACACGCGGCGCGATTGCCGCGCGCACGACGCGCTGTTCAACAGCATGAGCGGGGCCGATTAGATCGAATCGATCACACCGCCATCGACCCGCAACGACGCGCCCGTGGTCGCCGAGCTGAGCGGCGAAACCGCATAGAGCGCCATATTCGCGACCTCCTCGACCGTCGCCGCCCGCTGGATGATCGAGCTGGGGCGGTTTTTCATCACGAAATCCTTCGCCGCATCCTCGGTGCTCTGCCCCGGAGCAGGGTCGAGGCCGCCTGTCATGCCCTCCGACAGCGTCGGCCCGGGCAGCAGCGAATTGACGGTGACGCCGGTGCCCGCCAGCCGCTTGGCCAGCCCGCGCGCCAGCGAGACATAGGCGGTCTTGCTGACACCGTAGTGAATCATATCGGCGGGAATGTTGAAGGCCGATTCCGAGCCGAGGAACAGGATCCGGCCCCAGCCGTTTTCGACCATCTTCGGCGCCAGAGCGCGTGACAGGCGCACGCCGCTCATCACGTTCACATCCCAGTATTGCTGCCAGAGATCATCATCGGCCTCGAAAAAATCCTTGGGGCCGAAAATCCCCGCATTGTTGATCAGGATATCGACGGGACCGGCCTTGGCGAGCACGTCAGCGCAGCCCTCGGCGGTGGCAAGATCGGCGGCAACGCCGCTCACCTCAGCCTCGGGGAAGTCGTTTTGCAGGGAGGCCACGGCGCTGGTCACCTTGTCAGCGCCGCGTCCGTTGAGAATGACATGCGCGCCCGCCTCGGCCAGACGTTTCGCGATACCATAGCCGATACCGCCGGTTGAGCCGGTGACGAGGGCATGTTTGCCGGAAAGATCGATTTTCATGAGGAGGGCTCCTTTGGGACTGGAGGGGAGGTTGGGCCGTGTCTCTTGGACAGTGCCTCTTGGGCCTGGGGCACCCCATCGGGCACCCCAGGCTCTGGTTCTCAGGTTTCAGCTTGGCTCAGCCGCAGATCTTGAGGACGATCTTGCCGATATGCGCCGAGGTTTCCATGCGGGCATGGGCATCGGCGGCGCGCTCCATCGGGTATTCGCTGTCCATCACGGGGGCCAGACGGCCCGCAGCCAGCAAAGGCCAGACGTGTTCGCGCAGCGCTTCGGCAATCTCGGCCTTGGCCTGATCCCCTTGCGGGCGCAGGGTCGATCCGGTGACCGTCAGCCGCTTCATCATGACCTGGGCAAAGTTCACCTCGGCCTTGGCACCGCCGAGGAAGGCGATCATGACAAGCCGCCCTTCGGGCTTGAGCGCCTGTATGTTGCGGGGGATATAGTCTCCACCCACCATATCGAGGATGACATCGACGCCGCCAGCCTCGGCCAGAACCTCGGTGAAATCCTCGGTCTTGTAGTTGATCGCCCGCTCCGCCCCGAGCTTGACACAGGCTTCGCACTTCTCCGCCGACCCGGCCGTGGCAAACACCCGTGCCCCGAACAGCTTCGCCAGCTGGATCGCCGTCGTCCCGATCCCGGAGGAACCGCCATGCACAAGGAAAGTCTCGCCCCCCTTCAGCCGACCGCGCATGAACACATTGGTCCAGACGGTGAAGTAGGTTTCGGGCAGACAGGCGGCCTCGGCCATATCCATGCCCTCGGGCACCGGCAGGCAATGCGCCCAGGGGGTGACCACCTCTTCGGCGTAGCCACCGCCGGGCAAAAGGGCGCAAACACGCTGCCCCATGGCACTTTCGGGCACGCCAGGTCCGGTCGCCACGACCTCACCCGAAGCCTCAAGCCCCGGCAGATCGCTGGCCCCCGGCGGCGGCGCATAGGAGCCAGCGCGTTGCAGCGCATCGGGGCGGTTGACCCCGGCATAGGCGACACGCAGACGCACCTGACCCGGGCCGGGCACCGGCACCTCGCGTTCGCCCAGCACCAATACCTCCGGTCCACCCGGTTTCGAAATCTCGATCACACGCATGAGAAGCGCTCCCTATCTTCTTCTTGCTGAAATATTCCCGCCGGAGGCAGCGCACCGCTTACAGGCCAGTGCCCCGCCGCCCGCCTCGCGCTAGGCCCCGAAAGACCCCGGCATATCGCCCGGCCTCTGCGGTGCCCGCAAACGCGACAACAGCGCCAACGGCCCTTTGGCCAGCGCTTGGCCCAGACGACTGTCCGTGGCGCGGGCCTTGGCCTTTTCGAACTGCATGACGTTCGCGATACGCCGGTCGAGGAAATCCCACGTCGCCTGCTGCTCCAGCGAATCATCGCCCAGCCAGAACAGAACGGTCGCGGAGTAGACGCCCGACAGGGTCATCCGCTTGGTGTACCAGTTCACATCCTCAGAGGTGTCGCCAAGCGCGGTCCAGACCGCATCGGCACTGCCCCAGATCGCCTTGGCCCCATCCGTGGCATGTTGCGGCAGCGCGAACAGCGTCGCCCCACGGCGCACCAGCTCGCGGTCGGCCAGCTCCAGCCGGATGCGGATGGCACGGGCAACCTTCTCGCTGTAGCGCAGATCGGAGTGATCCTCAGCGGCGAAACGGCGCGCCATCTCGTCGTCGCCGCGCTTGTGATAGGCCAGCGCAAGGTCGACCGCGCCACGCGGAAACAGCGCCTTGGCCAGACCGGCGGAAATCCCGGTCTCGTTGGTGGCGGCGCGCAGGGTGGCCTCGCTCCAGCCGTCGAAAGGCACGTTCAGCAGCGCCGCATCCAGCAGCCGGTCCGCCGCGTTCGGCGTGGCCTCCGGGCCCGGATCTGCGTCGGTTTGGGTGTCGTGCGTCATGGTGCGTCTCCTTTTCGCCTGACCAGCGCGGGCATCCTGCCCGCTCCGCCGCGCACCGGAACGGCGCATGCGGCAATACTGGACAAATAGGGCACTCATTGCTATACGGCCACCTCCTGCAATCTGATGCAACTCAAACTTAGGAAGGTGGTGACAACCACATGCAGGTTAGTGTTCGCGACAATAACGTCGACCAGGCCCTCCGGGCTCTGAAGAAAAAGCTCCAGCGCGAAGGCGTTTTCCGTGAAATGAAGCTCAAGCAACATTTCGAGAAACCGTCCGAGAAGAAAGCCCGGGAGCAAGCCGAAGCTGTCCGCCGTGCCCGTAAATTGGCTCGCAAGCAATTGCAACGCGAAGGCATGATCTGAGGGCTCTTTGCCTGAGCTTTTCATTCAGACGAACATGAAAAACAGATGATCCCCCGTGGCCAACGCCCGGGGGTTTGTCATTTCCGGGGCATGGCCTTGCGCGCATCCCCCCTGAGCCGCCCCCGCGCCACAACCGCCGGGCGCATCCGCACCTCCAAGAGGCCTTTCATCGGCAGATATTTGCCGATTCGCCCAAGGGTTGCAGAATTTTTTCCAACAATTTCATGACAGTTTCTTGAACTTCCAACTGAACTCGTTAGTTCAGTCACCCGGAACCTGCCTGAGTCTGCCGAGTCTGACCTGCTGGATCCCGCATTTTCAGGACCTGACATCAGGCCCACAGCTGAGTTCAGAAAGGTTCGCGACATGCCCCGCCAGCGCCGGTTTACCCTTGTAGTCCTTGCGATGTTCATCTTCGCCCATGCCATCGCCATTCCGGTTGCGCTGATCAACCCGGGCCTGTTTGAAACCGCGCTGGCGCAGGAAGATGGGCCGCTGGAATACGGCACGGCGATCTTCCTGTTCGTGGCGGCCCTGCTGCTGATCTGGCGTGGGCGTCAGTTGTTGCAGATCGGCAGGCGTTTCGGCGCCGCGCTGACCTGGCTCTATGCCCTGCTCTATGCCTTCGTGGCGGGCGAGGAAATCTCCTGGGGGCAGCGAATCTTCGACTGGCAGTCCGGCAGTTTCTTTGTGGAGCATAACTTTCAGGCCGAGACGAACCTGCACAACCTTGTCATCGGAGACACCCAACTGGCCAGCACGATCTTCGGCAACGATCTGACGCCGGTCCTGCTGGCCTACCTGATCCTGTTGCCGATCCTGTACCCTCTGGCCCACTGGGTGCGCGGCTTTGCCACGGCGCTGGCTGTGCCGGTGCCCCGCCCCTTGCATGCCTGGCTGGCGGTGATCGCCTCGGTGACGATGGTGATCATCGGCGGCGTGCCGCGCCAGTTCGAGCTTTATGAGTTCGCCTTCAGCCTGATGTCGATGATGATCTTCGCCGCGCCGCGCAACCCTGGCCTTTATACCGAAGGCACGGCGCGCAAGCGGGTGCGTCTGGCGCATCAGTTCTGCGCCCCGGCGGAATAGCCCTCAGACCGGCAGGGCGGTTGTCCGGAACACGGTGCGCAGGGCGAAGGAGCTTTGCATGCGCTGAACGCCGGGCAGCCGCGCCAGACTTTGACGGTGGATGCGCGCGAAATCCTCCGAGCTTTCGGCGACCACCTTCAGCAGGTAATCCGCCGTCCCCGCCATCAAGTGACACTCCAGCACCTCAGGGACACGGGCCACGGCGGTCTCGAACGCCTCAAGCAGCTCATCCGCCTGGCCGGAGAGGCCGATCTCGACAAAGACCGTGGTGGCCAGCTGCATCTTGCGGGCATTGAGCAGCGCCACATAGTCGCGGATATAGCCGTCTGTTTCCAGCCGCTGCACGCGGCGATGACAGGCGGATTGCGACAGCCCCACCTTTTCCGACAGATCGGCATTGGACATGCGCCCCTGCTTTTGCAGCACGCGCAGGATCGAGCGATCCATCTGATCGAGGGACATCAAGGGTCTCCGGCAATAAACCAACTTATGCGCAGGTTATCCTGCCGGAGAGGGGGATTGCGAGGCGATACTTGCGCTCAAGCCCCGGAAAGCACCGAAATCAGAGTGCCGGGCGGCCAGTGCCCTGCTCTGTGGGCGTATCCTTCTTCAGCGCATCGCGGATTTCAAGCAGCACGTCGAGCTGGGTCGGGCCTGCGGGCTTGGCTTCTGCGGGGGCGGCCTTTTCCTCAGCGATGACGATGGACTTGGCCTTGTTGAGGTAGCGCACCAGCATGAAGACGACGAAGGCGACGATCAGAAAGTTGATCACGGCCGAGAGGAACGCGCCATAGGCGAAGACGGCGGCCCCGCCCTCACGGGCGGCATCAAGGCTGTCGTAGGGGCCACCGCCAGCGAGGATGACGTAGTTGTTGGTGAAATCGAGGCCGCCGGTGAACAGGCCCAGCACCGGGTTCAGCAGGTCCGACACCATGGATTTGACGATGGCGGTGAAGGCGGCGCCGATGATGATGCCGACGGCCATGTCCATGACATTGCCCTTGGCGATGAAGGCGCGGAATTCTTTCAGCATGTCCCTGTCCCTTTTTTCAGCAGATGGCCCGAGGGGGCGTTGTGTATTCTTTGACTATGAAATCTGCGTCCACGCACCGACTTTTCCAGTGCTGCGGTCGGGCGCTGGCTGTTTTATCGCTGCGCTGGGGTTATGTTGGGTGAAATTGGCAACAGGAGGATGCGCATGTTTCCCGAGACTTTCTTGATCAACGACAAGTGGCCGGCCCAGAACCCCAAGGTACTCCAGCTGTATTCCTTTCCGACGCCGAACGGGGTGAAGGTCTCGATCGCGCTGGAGGAAGTGGGTCTGGAGTATGAGGCCCACAAGGTGCCACTGGGCGATGAGTTCGTGCGCAGCCCCGAGTTTCTGTCGCTGGCCCCGAACAACAAGATCCCGGCCATCATCGACCCGAACGGCCCCGGCGGCGAGGTGGTGCAGCTGTTTGAATCCGGCGCGATCCTGATTTACCTCGCCGAGAAGACCGGCAAGCTGATGCCGGTGTCGGGGGCGGGCAAGTACGAGGTGATCAAGTGGCTGATGTGGCAGATGGGCGGTCTGGGCCCGATGCTGGGGCAGCTGGGATATTTCTACAAGTTCGCCGGCAAGGAGATCGAAGATCCTCGCCCGCTTGAGCGGTTCGTCAACGAGGGCAAGCGGCTGCTCGGCGTGATCAACACGCAGCTTGAGGGCAAGGACTGGGTGACGGGTGAGTTCTCGATCGCGGATATCGCGATTGCGCCCTGGCTGAACGGGCTCGAGTTCTACGGTGCGAAGGGGGTGCTGGAGTGGGAGAGCTATGCCAATCTGCAGCCCTATCTGGACCGGTTCTATGCGCGTCCTGCGGTGATACGGGGCAAGGACATTCCGGCACGCTGAGGCGGGCCTGGACGTTGCGAAAAAGGCGGTCCTTGCGGGCCGCCTTTTTTCGTTTCAACCGTTGGCCCGGCTGGTGGTGTCGGAGCCTCCGGCGGAAGTATTTCCGGCAAGATGACAGGGAGGCCTGTCCGCAGAGTTCAGCGTTTGCGGATGAATTCCGTGCGCAGGACAAGGCCCTTGATGTCGGGGTGGCGGCAGTCGACCTCTTCGGGGTTGGCGGTGAGGCGGATGGTCTTGATCACCGTGCCCTGCTTGAGGGTATGACCGGCGCCCTTGACCTTGAGGTCCTTGATCAGCACGACCGAGTCGCCATCGGCCAGAGCTGTGCCCTGGGAGTCGACCACCTGAACGCTCTCGTCATTGCGCGCCGCGAGGTCTGCGGCAGGCATCCATTCGCCCGAGGCTTCGTCATAGACATATTCGTCGTTGTCGCTCATCGGGCGTTCCTTTGTGTTGTCTGTCTTGGCTCTACGGCACGGCCGCAGAAAGGGCAAACGGCGCGACCGGGGACGCGCCGTCTTTAGCTGTGGGATGGCGGGCGGGGCGTCTCTCCGGGGACGGAGAGCGCGCCGTTTGGCATCCTTGTCGGGTCAGCCGCGCAGGGTGCCGCCGGTGGCCTTTTCGACCTTTTCGACGATCCTGGCCGAGATGGCCTCGATGTCCTTTTCCTTCAGCGTGGCGTCGCTTGGCTGCAGGCGCACCGTGACGGCGAGGCTTTTCTTGCCCTCGCCAAGCGAGCCGCCGATGAATTCGTCGAACACGCGCACGTCGGTGATCAGCGCCTTGTCAGCACCGGCGGCGGCATTGACCAGCGTCAGCGCCTCGACGCCCGCGTCGACGACGAAGGCGAAGTCACGTTCGACCGCCTGCAGATCGTTCAGCACCAGCGCTCCGCGCGAGGCCGAGGCGTTGCGCGGCAGCGGAATCTGTTCGGGCCAGATCGAGAAGGCGACGGCGGTGCCCTTTACGCCCATTTCGCGCAGTATCTTGGGATGCACTTCGCCGAAGACGGCCAGCATTTTCTTCGGGCCGAGGCAGATGCGACCGTGGCGACCGGGGTGCCACCAAGTATCGCCGTCGCGCAGCACCTGTACCTTGGCGGGGGCGCCGATGGCGGTCAGGATCGCTTCGACATCGGACTTGGCGTCGAAGGTGTCGACCGTGCGCGCCGCGCCGTGCACGTCCTTGGGCGCTGTCTGTCCGACCAACAGGCCTGCGACCTGCAGCTGCTGTTCTCCCGGCTCGCCGCCGTGCCAGATCGCGCCGACCTCGAACAGGGCCATGTCGGGCATGCCCCGCGACTGGTTGCGCGCGGCGGCCTGCAGCAGGCCGGGCAGCAGGTCCGGGCGCAGGTGCGACATCTCTGAGGAGATCGGGTTGCCGACCATTGTCGCATCGTCGCCGCCGCCGAACAGCGTTGCCGAGGTCTTGTCGATGAAGGAGTAGGTGACGCATTCGTTGTAGCCGAGCGCCGCCGCGGTGCGCCGCGCCAGCTGTTCGCGCTTTTGCAGCGGGGTCAGGATCGGCTTCGGGACGCCCGTCGTCAGGCGCGGCATCGGCTTCGGCTCGAGGTTGGAGAGGGAGGCGATGCGCGCCACTTCCTCAACCAGGTCCGCTTCGCCCAGCACGTCGGGGCGCCAGCTCGGGACATGGGCCACGTCGCCATCCATCACGAAGCCAAGGGCGGTCAGAGTCGCGCGCTGCGTGTCGGCGGGGATGTCCATGCCGACGAGGGACGAGCAGCGGTCGGTGTCGAGCTTGTAGGCGCGCGACACGTCGGGCACGGCGCCGGCGACGACGGCTTCGGTGACGGTGCCGCCGCAAAGCGCGACGATCAGCGCGCAGGCGCGGTCCAGCGCCTCCATGTTGAAGGCCGGGTCGATGCCGCGTTCGTTGCGATAGCGCGCGTCGGAGTTGATCTTGAGCGCGCGGCCCCCCGTGGCGATCGAGACGGTGTCCCAGAACGCCGCCTCGACGAAGACGTCGGTGGTGTCCTCGGTGCAGCCAGAGACCTCGCCGCCCATGATGCCGCCGATGCTCTCGACGCCGTTGTCGTCAGAGATGACCAGCACACCTGCGGGGATCTTATAGGTCTTTTCGTCCAGCGCCAGCAGCTCTTCGCCGCCCGTGGCGCGGTGGATGCGCAGGCCGCCGGCCACCTTGGCCGCGTCGAAGACGTGCAGCGGGCGGTTCAGGTCGTAGGTGAACAGGTTCGTCACATCGACGAGGGTCGAGATCGGGCGCAGGCCGATGGCGCGCAGTTTGCGCTGCAGCCATTCGGGGCTGGGGCCGTTCTTGACGCCCTTGATCACGCGCCCGGCGAAAACCAGGCAACCGTCGGCGGCGCTCGCGTCAATGCTGACGGGAATCGGGCAAGCGCCCTCCTCAGCCAGCGTATAGTCGGGCAGCGGTTTCAGGGTGCCGAGGCCACGCGCGGCCAGATCACGCGCCACGCCGTGCACGCCGAGGGCGTCGGGGCGGTTCGGCGTGATCGCGATCTCGATCACCGGGTCGACGGTTTCGGGGCGGTTCGCGGCCAGCCAATCGGCGAAATCCTCACCGACTTCACCGGAGGGCAGCTCGATGATGCCGTTGTGTTCGTCCGACAGCTCCAGCTCTTTCTCCGACGCCATCATGCCGAAGCTCTCGACGCCGCGGATCTTGCCGACGGAAATGGTGATGTCGAGGCCGGGGATATAGGTGCCCGGTTTCGCCAGCACGACGGTGATCCCGGCGCGCGCGTTCGGGGCACCGCAGACGATCTGGGTCTCGCCCTCGCCCGTCTGCACCTTGCAGACGCGCAGCTTGTCGGCGTCGGGGTGCTGCTCGGCCTCGAGCACCTTGGCGATGGTGAAGCCGCGCAGCTTGGCGGTGGGATCTTCGACGCCTTCGACCTCAAGCCCGAGGTCGGTCAGCGCCTCGGTGATTTCGTCCAGCGTGGCGGTGGTGTCGAGGTGTTCTTTCAGCCAGGAGAGGGTGAATTTCATCGGGTCAGTCCTTCAGGCGGGAGGCGAGGTCGTCTTGATCGCCCATACGGTAGAGTTTGATTTCGCGGACCAGCCGCAGCGTCGGTTTGGCGGCAAACAGGAGCGAGCCGATCAGGAACAGCCAGGTGCCGGGGGTCATCAGGCTGTCGTAGAAAAAGAAGATCGAGCCGAGCACGAAGCAGAAGGCCGCGCCGAAATCAACCAGAGTGTAGACGATCTCGAAGCGGGCGTAGAGGCGCTTCGAGGACTCGGTCTGCTGGCGGTTTTCGTGGCGGAATAGGGTCATGGGGTGGCTCCTGTCACTGGTACATTTGCCCCCAAACGGCTGTTCAAAAGGAGGTCGAATTTCGGAAACAAATGCAGAGAAAGCGTTGCCTTTCTAGAACGAACAGGGAAGAGCGCGCAAAAATCGAGAGGCATTACAAAACTCCAATCACGTTCAGAAGCCATCGCCCGATCAAAGTCCCCAGGACACTTACAATGATAGTCGGTACATTATTTACGATCTGCCGTAGCGATGTTGACCAATAGGAGTCACCATGCAGTTCTAGGAAGCGCCACCCGGCCAAAGACAGTTGAATGGTCTCCCACTCGCCAGAATACGCACCATCAGTCCGCTTGCCGTCGTGCTCAATCAATTGGTCTTTCATAGCCAAGAACATATTGTCACCGAACTCCAGTCCAGAGAATGGCTTAGGTCGGAACAACGCGAAGGCACGCTTAGGCACCGAGATCCCATTCTTGTCTAGAACCGACACAGCATGATTGTGGCGCATTCCTTCGAACCCCGCATCCGCGACCACCGACAATGCTTCAGCAAGTCGTTTGGTGCGGAAGCGGAATCCCACCTCAAACCCCGCCGCGAATGGTCGGCACCTGCAACGCGCTAAACCCATAGTGGCGCAGCCAGCGCAGGTCGGAATCGAAGAAGGCGCGCAAATCGGGGATGCCGTATTTCAGCATCGCGATGCGGTCGATGCCCATGCCGAAGGCGAAGCCCTGCCATTTGTCAGGATCAACCCCACCGGCGCGCAGCACATGCGGGTGGACCATGCCGGAGCCCAGGACTTCAAGCCAGCCGTCGCCCTCGCCCACCTTCACGGTGCCGTTTTCCCAAGAACACTGGATGTCGACCTCGGCCGAGGGCTCGGTGAAGGGGAAGTGCGAGGCGCGGAAGCGGGTTTTGACCTTGGTGCCGAAATAGGCGGTGAAGAACTCCTCCAGCACCCATTTCAGGTTCGCCATGGAGAGGTTCTTGTCGAGCGCGAGGCCCTCGACCTGGTGGAACATCGGCGTGTGGGTCTGGTCGTAGTCAGCACGGTAAACGCGACCCGGCGCGATGATGCGGATCGGCGCGCCCTGATCCTGCATCGAGCGGATCTGGACCGGGCTGGTGTGCGTGCGCAGGACGTGCGGCGGGCGGTCGTCGCCTGCCGCACGGTGCATGTAGAAGGTGTCCATCTCGGCCCGGGCGGGGTGGTGGCCGGGGATGTTGAGGGCGTCGAAATTGTACCAGTCGGTTTCGACCTGCGGCCCTTCGGCGACAGCAAAGCCCATGTCGGCGAAGATCGCGGTGCACTCTTCCCAGACCTGGCTGACCGGGTGGATCGTACCCTGACGCGCGGTGCCGCGCGCTGGCAGCGTCACGTCGAGCCATTCGGCCCGCAGACGCGCATCGAGGGCAGCGTCGCCAAGGGCGGCCTTTTTCGCGGCGAGGGCCGAGTTGATCTCGTCCTTCAGGGCGTTGAGGGCGGGGCCAGCGGTCTGGCGCTCCTCCGGGGTCATCTTGCCCAGCTCGCGCATCTTCAGGCTGACTTCGCCCTTTTTGCCGACGGCCTGCAGACGCAGGTCCTCGAGGGTGGATTCATCGCCCGCATCGGCGATTGCCGAGAGGTATTTTGCCTTAAGATCGTCCATCGCGGCCTCCGTTCACAGACCGCGAGTGGGTATCACAGCGGCCCCGGAATGCAAGTTTGTTAGGGCGCTTATGGCGCGCCCTAAGGGCCGTGCAGGCATGAAAAAACCCCGCTCGGGCTGAGCGGGGTTTAATCTGTGACATTTCCGTTCCGGGCGGACCCGGTGGGGAAAGATCAGGCGGCGGCGGGCAGAGCCGATTTGGCTTGCGCGACGATCGCACCGAAAGCTTCGGGTTCGTTCACGGCCAGATCGGCCAGAACCTTGCGGTCAACTTCGATACCGGCAAGCGCCAGACCGTTGATGAAACGCGAGTATGTCAGAGCTTCGTCATGCATACGAACAGCAGCGTTGATCCGTTGGATCCACAGCGCGCGGAAGTTGCGCTTGCGGTTTTTACGGTCGCGTGTTGCGTATTGGTTGGCCTTGTCGACGGCCTGACGGGCAACTTTGAAAGTGCTCTTGCGGCGGCCATAATAGCCTTTTGCAGCGTCGAGAACTTTTTTGTGACGGGCGTGGGTTGTAGTACCACCTTTAACGCGGGACATATACTGAACTCCTTAGCGTGCGTAGGGCATCATTGGCTTGATGATCTTCTCATCAGCCTTCGCCAGGATCGTGGTCCCACGGGCGGTGCGGATGAACTTGGTGCTCCGCTTGATCATGCCGTGGCGTTTGCCGGCCTGGCCAGCAACGATACGGCCAGTGGCCGTCACCTTGAACCGCTTTTTGCAGCTCGATTTCGTTTTCATCTTTGGCATTTTCGTCTCCTGTTATTCACGAGATGAAGCGCGACTCGGCATGCCACTTGGGCCGGCCGCGCAGATAGAAAGCGCCGTATAGGGGCGAAGGTTGGCTTTGGCAAGCCCGGTTTCCTGAAGGAATGCAGCAGGGGCGCGTTATTTGCGCAAGCGGGCCGAAGTCAGGCCGACGCGGCGCTATGCAGCACGTATCCGATGACGCGAAACAGCGCGTCCGGCAGCTGAGGCAAGGCATAGGTGGCCGGGTCGGTGCTGTAGATCCAGCCGATCAGCCCGAAACCGAGCACCATGACGATCAGCGACACAAGCGGCGGGCGACGATCCGCATAGGCGGTGGCGAGAGCGGGAATCGCCAGCACCACCAGCAGGACGCCAAGAACATAGAGGAGATCGCTGGTCATAAGGCCCTTCGCCTGCCGCCCCTGTGGCCTACCCCTGCCCCACCGAAGCGGGACAGGGGCATGGTGGATTTACTCGGGGTCTGCCGCGTAGATCAGACGCTCTTCACAGGGTGCGACGCGCAGGATGTTCGTGGTGCCGGGCTGGTTGAAGGGCACCCCGGCGGTCACGACGATCTGATCGGTTGCCGTGGCGAGGCCGGTGACACGGGCACCGCGCGCGGCGTTGACGACGGCCTGCTTGAAGCGGTCGAGCTGGCCGGTCATCAGGCAGTTCACGCCCCAGGACAGGGTCAGACGGCGGGCCGTGCCGCGCAGGTGGGTCAGCGCCAGGATCGGCACGCGGGGCTTTTCGCGCGACACCAGCAGCGCGGTCGTGCCGTGCTGGGTGAAGCAGCAGATCGCCTTGATGTCCGTCGTCTCGGCAATCTCACGCGCGGCGGCAACGATGCCTTCCGCGACCGAGCCACGGCGGGTGGTGGCGCTGCGCTGCGCCTCGATCACTTCGCGATAGAGCGAGTCGGTCTCGACCTCATGGGCGACGTTGTCCATCGTCTTGACGGCTTCGATCGGATAGAGGCCGGCGGCGCTTTCGGCCGAGAGCATGACGGCATCGGTGCCCTCATAGATCGCGGCGGCCACGTCGGAGACCTCGGCCCGGGTCGGCATCGGGCTTTCGATCATCGATTCGAGCATCTGAGTCGCGACGATCACCGGCTTGGCGGCGATGCGGCATTTGCGGATCAGGCGCTTCTGGATCGGCGGCACGGCGTGGACGGGCAGTTCGACGCCAAGGTCACCGCGTGCCACCATGATGCCGTCGGAAACCGCAAGGATCTCGTCGAAGCTTTTCACGGCTGCGGGCTTTTCGATCTTGGAGAGGATCGCGGCACGGCCACCGGCCAGTTCGCGGGCCTCGTCCACATCGGCGGCACGCTGCACGAAGGACAGGGCCAGCCAGTCGACCCCCAGCTGGCAGACGAATTCCAGATCGGCACGGTCCTTGTCAGACAGGGCGGCCAGCGGCAGCACCACATCGGGCACGTTCACACCCTTGCGGTTGGAAATCGTGCCGCCCACGGTGACTTCGCAATTGGCGTAGTCTTCACCGCATTCCTTGACCACCAGACGAATCTTGCCATCGTTGACCAGAAGGCTGGAGCCGGGTTCGAGCGCGGCAAAAATCTCGGGGTGGGGCAGGTTCACGCGGGTCAGATCGCCCGGCGTGTCATCCAGATCGAGGCGGAAAGCAGCGCCAATCACCAGATCTTCGGAGTCGTTGCGAAAGACACCGACCCGCAGTTTCGGCCCCTGAAGATCAGCAAGGATGCCGATGATACCGTCGGTATCGCGTTCGATCTGACGGATGATGCGGTGCTTTTCGCGAATTTCATCGTGGCTGCCGTGCGACATGTTCAGTCGGAACACATCCGCACCGGCTTCGTAGAGCGCGCGGATCGTCTCGTAATCAGAGGAGGCAGGCCCCAGAGTTGCGACGATTTTGGTATTGCGCTGACGTTTCATTAAGGTCATCCCCTGTTCTCGCGGCCCGGGAAATCCCGGATGTTAGCGTTCACATCGCATATTATGGCGTCTTTGCAAACTGGCCAATGGAGGTGACACCCTCATGACATACGCCCCTTACGAAATCGTTGGCAGGGATCGTCCGTCACGCTGGCTCGTCACCTGCGATCATGCTGCCAACACCGTACCCGATTTCGTGGGCGGTGGTAGTCTGGGCCTCTCCGAAACCGACATGCGCCGCCATATCGCCTATGACGTGGGCGCTGCCGGGCTGACACGCGCGCTGGCCGAGGCGCTGGACGCCCCGGCGATCCTGTCGAATTTCTCGCGTCTCGTGATCGATCCGAACCGGGGCGAAGACGATCCGACACTGCTGATGAAGCTCTACGATGGCACGATCATCCCCGCCAACCGCCATGCCGGCCCAGCCGAGCGGGAGGCGCGGCTGAACGCCTGTTACCGCCCCTATCACGCGGCCCTCGCCGATCTGGCAGCACGCCAGCCCGACACGGTGATCCTGTCGGTGCACTCCTTCACCCCGCAGCTGAAAGGGCGGCCGCCCCGCCCCTGGCAGGTTGGCATCCTGTTTGCCGCGGATGAGCGGCTGACCGCGCCACTGATCGCGCGGCTGGAACAGGAAGGCGATCTCTGCGTTGGGGCGAACCAGCCCTACGGCGGGCACCTGCCCGGCGACGCCATCGCGCGGCACGCGATAGATCACGGGCGGTTGAACGCACTGGTCGAACTGCGCAACGACCTGATCGGGGAGACTGCGGCACAAACGGCCTGGGCCATGCGTCTGGCCCCGGTGCTGCAGGCCGCCTTGGCCGATACAGGCCTGTAAACAAAGGACCACGCAATGCCCCATATCGTTCTGGAACACGGCGGTCTGGATCAGCCCCTGCACCCGCTGATGCAGGCGCTGGCCGAGGCGGTTGCCGCCCATCCGGCTGTGCCGCGCGACGCCGTCAAGGTGCGGGCGCACCGGGTCGACTATCTGCTGCTGTCGGGTGAGCCGAGCTTTGCTCATGTCACGTTGCGCCTGATGGACACGCGCGGCGCGGACCAGCACAGTGAACTGGCAGACGCCGTGATGGAGGTCTTGCGGCGCGATCTGCCCGAGACATGTGCGCTGTGTGTTGAAACCGTGGCGATCCCGAAAGCCTCGTTCCGCAAACGCTGAGCGACAGGAGAGATGACGATGGACGACAAGACCCGTATCGAGCTCGAGGCCGCAGCCTTTCGCGCCCTGCGCGACCACCTGATGGACAAGCGCCCCGAGGTGCAGAACATCGATCTGATGAACCTGGCCGGGTTCTGCCGCAACTGCCTCAGCCGCTGGTATCAGGAGGCCGCGAACATCCGCGGCATCGAGATGACCAAGGACGAAGCGCGCGAGGAGTTCTATGGCATCCCATTCGAGGACTGGAAAGCCGCCCACCAGACCGAGGCGAGCGACGCCAAGAAAGATGCCTTCACCACCGCGTTTCGCGAAAATGTCGGTACGCCGGACAAGTAACAGTCCGGCGTCTCTGCCCTATTCGACAGGGGCGCTCAGGGGCGCATCCACAGGCGCGTCGGCGGGGCTCTCCGGCAGAGGCGCCTCGGCAGGGATGTCGGTGATCGGGGCGGCCTCAAGTTCGGTTGTAGTGATGGGCTGCGGGCCCGGATCATAGGCCACAGGATCGCCCGCCGTCACCAGAAACCCGAGCGTACCAACCACAGTGTCACGTCCCAACTTGCGGTGCCGGATCTCGCCATCGACAATATAAAGATCGGCCATCTTGTAGTCGGCATGGCCGCCATCGTCCTGACGCACCCGTATGGCGGGATCGCCGTCAACTGTAGTGCGCGCGAAATACTCAGGGTCGGCATTGTCGGCGACCTGATAGAGGATCAGCATCACGGCCTGCGGGTCATCGATCCGTTCATCGCGCAGCTGGCAGACCTTCTCCATTCCGGCCATGCCGACACCGGCAACGGCCCCCGCAGCCAGCGCGGCAGGCGACAGCATCGCGGCAGAGGAGACGGCGCTGACGGCACTGCTGACCAGCCCCGCCGCATCCTTCAGTCCCAGTCGTTTTTTCTCGGGCTCGACCGCGTCGTTCGCGGGGGCGCCGACCACGTCCGACAAGACGTAAAATCCCTTCATCCCGGCGCCGCCGACGGCGGGCACACCCGCCATGGATCCAACTGCGGCAGCCCCCTTCAGCGCACCGGAATGCGTCCCGATCAATTCGCTGGGACGATAGTCGCACAATTTCACATCCGCCAAAGCCGGCGAGGCCAGCGTCAGAAGGGTCACGATAGAGCAGGAAGCGAGGCGCATCAGAAGTCTCCCGACCGGACTGGGCCGGTCTTGCGGGTCAGGTCAGCCATCGCGACACGATGGCCCGTTCAACGCACAGAGCGCGCCAGATTCTGGCGCGCTCTGCTCATGCGGGTAGTGTATCTTTTGCGCCGGGGCGGGCCAATCACAATCGCGCTGGCACCTGCCCCGTCGGCGTCAGATCGCCGTCTTGCGGCTCTCTTCCAGATAGATCTCGCGCAGACGTTTGGCGATTGCGCCGGGGGTGCCGTCGCCCAGAGCCACACCGTCAATCTCGACCACCGGCATCACGAAGGCGCTGGCAGAGGTCGTGAAGGCCTCATCCGCCTGCTTGGCCTCGTCGATGGTAAAGTTGCGCTCCTCGACCTCCATCTGCGCCTCGGCGGCCAGCCGCAGCACGGCAGCGCGGGTGATGCCATGCAAAATGTCGGTCGACAGCTCACGCGTGATGATCTTGCCGCCCTTGACGATATAGGCGTTGTTCGAGGTGCCCTCGGTCACGAAGCCATCCTCGACCATCCAGGCATCATCGCAGCCGGCCTTCTTGGCCATCATCTTGCCCATCGATGGATAGAGCAGCTGCACCGTCTTGATGTCGCGGCGACCCCAGCGGATATCCTCGATGGAAATAACCTTGGTGCCCTTCTTCGCAGCAGGGCTGTCGGCCAGACCGGGCTTGTTCTGGGTGAACAGCACGATGGTCGACGGTGTCTCTGCCGGGTCCGGAAAGGCGAAGTCGCGATCGCCGGGCGCGCCACGGGTGATCTGCAGATAGACCAGACCCTCGACAATATCGTTCTTCGCAACCAGCGCGCGGTGGATCGCCAGCAGCTCGTCCATGGTGACGGGGTTGGCCATGTCCAGCTCGCCCAGCGAACGTTCCAGCCGTTTGGCGTGACCGGGGAAATCGATCAGCTTGCCGTCGAGGATACTGGTCACCTCATAAACGCCATCCGCCATCAGGAACCCGCGGTCGAAGATGGAAATCTTCGCGTCTTCCTCGGGCAGATATTCACCATTCACGTAGACAATGCGGCTCATTGGACACTCCTTGAAATCGCCCGGCGCGGGGCGATCCCCCTCGGGTGCTGTCTGTTATGGCCTCTTGCCCTGACGGCCTGCGCAAGGACAAGAGGAATTCACGTGGAGAGGCCTCAGCCCCAGAGCTCCGGCACTGACGGATGCACACCCGCCTCGTCATAGTGCAGCGGCACGTCGCGATCCTGCGCCATCAGCAGCGGCCCATCCAGATCGGTGACCAGCGCGCCCTGCGCCACCAGCACCGCAGGCGCCATCGCCAGCGACGAGCCGACCATGCAGCCCACCATGACGCCGTAGCCTTCGGCCAAGGCGGCATCGCGCAGCGCCAGCGCCTCGGTCAGACCGCCGGTCTTGTCGAGCTTGATGTTCACCACGTCATACTTGCCCTTCAGCTTGGGCAGGCTGGCGCGGTCATGGCAGCTCTCGTCGGCACAGACCGGAACGGGGCGCTCCATCCCGATCAGCGCCTCGTCGAGGCCGGCCGGCAGGGGCTGCTCGACCAGCGTGACACCCAGACGGATCAGATGCGACGACAGATCGGCATAGACCTCGGCGCTCCAGCCCTCATTGGCATCGATAATGATGCGTGATTTCGGTGCGCCCCGCCGCACGGCCTCCAGCCGGGGCATATCGTCCGGCGTGCCCAGCTTGATCTTCAGCAGGGGACGAAAAGCATTCTTCACCGCCTGCGCTTCCATCGCCGCAGGCTCGTCCAGCGACAAGGTATAGGCGGTGATCTCGGGCTTGGGTGCCGGCAAACGAGCCAGCTCCCACACGCGCTTGCCAGCCCGCTTCGCTTCCAGATCCCAGAGCGCGCAGTCCACCGCATTGCGCGCGGCCCCCGGCTCCAGCAGATCCTGCAGACCCTTGCGGGTGATATCCAGCGGCAGCGCCGCGATCTGCGCCTCGACCGAGGCCAGCGTTTCGTCGTAGCGGGCATAGGGCACACATTCGCCCCTCCCCACGAAATCGCCATCCCGCAGCGTGACCGTCAGCACCTCAGCCTCGGTCCGCGCCCCACGGCTGATCCGGAACACCTGCGCCAATGGAAACTTGTCGCGCGTCACATCTATCTGCACGGACCTCACCCCTTCTTCTTGCCGAAATACTCCCGCCGGAGGCACCTGCCATTTTCAGCAGCGCCCCCAGCGGGATGTCAGATCACCCGAGTGCGACCAGCGCATCCACCAGACGACCCGCGCCCAGACGGAACGGATCCACGGCGGGCAGACCCATCCGCTCTTCGACTTCCGCCAGATAGGCGTTGGCCTCGTCGTCGCTCAGATGCTGCGTGTTCACCGAAATCCCGATGACGGTGCAGCCCGCGTTCACAACATGCGCCAGCGTCAACGCCACGTCGCGCAGCGCTTCCAGCGTCGGCAGTTTGTACGACGGCAGACCGCGCATATGCTCGCGTGTCGGCTCGTGGCACAGCACCAGCGCGTCCGGCTGACCGCCATGCACCAGCGCCATCGTCACACCGGAGTAGGAGGCGTGGAACAGGCTGCCCTGCCCCTCGATCATGTCCCAGTGGTCAGCATCATTGTCGGGCGTCAGATATTCGACCGACCCGGCCATGAAGTCGGCGATCACGGCGTCCAGCGGCACGCCTTCGCCGGTGATCAGGATGCCGGTCTGGCCGGTGGCGCGGAAGCTCGATTTCAGCCCACGCTCTTTCATTTCCTTGTCCATCGCCAGCGCGGTGTACATCTTGCCGACCGAACAGTCGGTGCCGACGGCCAGGCAACGCTTGCCGGTACGTTTCTCGCCATTGGCGATCGGGTATTGCACGGTGGGGATGCGCACGTCGTGCAACGTGCGGCCGGTGGCCTCGGCCACGGCTTTCAGGTCCGGTTCGTTGCGCAGCAGGTTGTGCAGGCCCGAGGCAATATCAAAGCCCTCTTCCAGCGCCTCAACCAGCACCTTCTTCCAGGCTTGCGAGATCATGCCGCCGCGGTTGGCGACGCCGATCACCAGCGTTTTGGCGCCAGCGGCCTTGGCCTCGGCCAGCGTCATGTCGGTCAGGCCGAGGTTGGCCTTGCAGCCGTCCATGCGGAACTGCCCGACGCAATTGTCAGGGCGCCAGTCCTTGATGCCTTGGGCGACCTTGGCAGCGAGCGCGTCCGGCGCATCGCCGAGGAAAAGCAGATATGGTGTCTCGATCATGTCGTCATACTCCCAGCAGACTTTCCACCAGCTTGCCCCCATTCCGCATCAAGGTGTTTGCAAATTCGGCGCACCGCAGCTCATTTGCGCAAGTTTGTCCGCCGAGCAGGCATCCACTTCGAAGGATCTTCCGCTGCAGCGCAGAAGCGTCGCCGCAGCGCAAAATGCACTTGAAGATGGTCGCGCAACTTAATATCAAATGGGAAAGATATTTCGTAACTTCATTACCAAGGTGTCGCAGAATGTCCTTCAGACTCCAGCCCCAGCCGCCCGCGCGCCCGAACCGCTGCCAGCTTTTCGGACCCGGCTCAAACACCAAGCTGTTTGCCAAGATGGCAGCCTCGGCGGCGGATGTGATCAATCTGGATCTGGAAGACGCAGTGTCGCCCGACGACAAACCGCAAGCGCGCAGGAACGTCATCGAGGCGATTGGCGATGTCGACTGGGGCAACAAGACCCTTTCGGTGCGAATCAACGGGCTCGATACGCCGTGGTGGTATCGCGATGTCGTCGATCTTCTGGAAAATTGTGACGAGCGGCTGGATCAAATCATGATTCCCAAGGTCGGTTGCGCGGCCGATATCTATGCTGTCGATGCCCTCGTCACCGCCATTGAAACGGCCAAAGGTCGCCAAAAACGGATCGCCTTTGAGGTGATCATCGAGAGCGCCGCCGGCCTGTCTCACGTCGAGGAAATCGCCGCCGCCTCGCCCCGGCTGGAGGCGATGAGCCTTGGCGCGGCGGATTTCGCGGCCTCGATGGGGATGCAGACGACGGGCATCGGCGGCACCCAGGAAGACTACTATATGCTGCGTCAGGGGCAAAAATATTGGGCAGATCCATGGCATTGGGCGCAAACGGCCATTGTCGCAGCCTGCCGTACACATGGGCTTTTGCCGGTCGACGGCCCCTTTGGCGACTTCTCTGACGACGAAGGATTCCGTGCGCAGTCACTGCGCTCGGCCACCCTCGGCATGGTCGGGAAATGGGCGATCCACCCGAAACAGATCGCTCTGGCGAACGAGGTCTTCACCCCTACGCAGGCGAAGGTCACCGAAGCTAAAGAGATCCTGTCCGCAATGGAAGACGCCCGTAAAACGGGAGCAGGGGCGACAGTATATAAAGGTCGACTTGTTGACATTGCATCTATAAAACAGGCACAAGTAATCGTGAGACAAGCCGAGCTGATAGCCGCGGGGGAGTGACTGCAGGCATGCTCGGCGAAGCGCCCGTGAGAGGAGGACTCACGGGCGCTTCCCCTATTTAAGCTTAGGTTTTATCACGACTTTCAGCAAAAAAACATGCGGCGGCGTATGCCACGTTTCGTGCCTGTGATATGGGCTCGGGTTAAGCGCGATCAGGGCTCTGACGGCTTTGTGTTCGGCATCGGACAAATCCACCCCAAAACCGCTCTTGGCAAATCTTTACAACGCCTTAGGTTGCACGAGACCACGACTTTCGCAGCCAGCGACCGGAGATTCTCATGCGCCTGCCCACCACTGCCCTTGCCATTGGCCTGACCAGCCTGTGCCTATCCACCCCTCTTGCCGCGCAGGACGTGATCGAAACGCCGATCGCCAAGGTCTTTGCCGGGCAATGGATGCAAAGCAAGGAAGCCGACAAGGACGGGCTGCTGATGTACCTGACGCAGGAACGTGCGCAGGTTGGCGAATACTTTTCGATTCGCTGCGACGAGGCCGGTCGCTCGATTCGCCTCGGCTTTGGCGAAAAACTGCCGGGAGTGCCGGGCAAGGCCGGACGTGGCAAAGAGTATATGGCCGAGGTTCGCTTTGCTGTGGACGGCAATGAGGGCGGCTATCTGGTGCAATACACCGGCGCCACCAAAGACCCCAAGATCGCCAGCGGCAAGGTTCAGGGCTACAAGATGATCTTCCCCGACGACACCGCCCGCGACACTTTCCTTGAGATCCTGCGGCGCGGTGAGCAGCTGACCATCGGCGGGCAAACCTATCCGATCAGCCTCGCTGGTGCTGGCGCAGCCATCGAGGAACAGGCCGCCTACTGCAGCTGAGACGTCACGCCCGTTCATCCTTGGCCGAGCCCATGACCACATAGGATGTCAGCGCATTGACATGCGGCAGGGTACCCAGAACATCGGTGTGAAACCTCTTGTAGGCGGCAAGATCTGCCGCCTCGATGCGTAGCAGATATTCGCGCGCACCGGTGATATTGTGACACTCGCGCACCTCGGGCGCGCCCTGCATCGCTTGCTCGAAGGTTTCCTGCGCCAGCTTGGTATGCTCGGATAGCCCGACGGTGATATAGGCGATGAAGCCCGCCCCCATGGCGAGCGGGTCGAGCACGGCGCGATAGCCGAGGATCACACCAGCGCGCTCAAGCTCCTGCACCCGGCGCAGGCAGGCCGAGGGGGAGAGGCCGACACGTTCGGCCAGCTCCAGATTCGAAAGGCGCCCCTCGCGTGACAACAAACGCAATATCTTTCGGTTCAGATCGTCAAGCTTGGTCATATGTTGCAAAATCCATCTCTAGAGGCCGCAGATCGCAACCACTGCGCGCTAAAAAGCGCATAGGATTGCACTCCCAGATCCTAACTTGCCAGAGTGCATCATGACCATGCTATCGCTGAACTTCCTTGCCGCGCTGACCCTGTTCTGCACCGTCTCGAGTGTGACACCAGGGCCGAACAACCTGATGGTCATGGCCTCGGGCGCGAATTTTGGCTATCGGCGCAGCCTGCCGCATATGCTGGGCATTGCCCTTGGCTTTGCCGCGATGGTGGTGCTGGTCGGCATCGGGCTGATGCAGCTGTTTGAAACGGTCCCTGTGTTGCGCCGGATCCTGACGGTCGCCTGCGTGGTCTATCTGCTGTATCTGGCGTGGAAAATCGCCCATGCCGCACCGCCCAGTGGCGAGGCCGACCCGACACGCCGCCCGATGAGCTTTCTACAGGCCGCCGCTTTTCAATGGGTTAACCCAAAAGCTTGGACCATGGCACTGACCGCGATCACCATCTATGCGCCGGGACGCGATCTGGCTGCCGTCGCGGTGATCGCGGTGGTCTTCGGGCTGGTCTGCCTTCCGGCTCTGTCGGTCTGGGTGCTGCTGGGGCAACAGATGCGGCGGCTCCTGCACAACCCGGCCCGGCTGCGCACCTTCAACTGGTCGATGGCCGCGCTGCTGGTGGCCTCGCTCTACCCGGTTTTTCTGCACTGAGCGGCAAGTCCAGGCCGGGCCACGCAGCGGTTACGCTTGCCTTATTGCATCCTGAGCCCGTCACCGTCATATAACCCACAGTGAAAGTGGGAGTCCCGGATGACCAATTACCTCGACTTTGAACGCCCCCTTGCCGAGATTGAAGGCAAGGCCGAAGAGCTGCGCGCCATGGCCCGGCAGAACGAGGATATGGACGTCGAGTCCGAGGCGGCGGCGCTGGACAAGAAAGCCGCCGACATGCTGGTGGATATGTACGCCAAGCTGACGCCTTGGCGCAAATGCCAGGTGGCGCGACACCCCGACCGCCCGCACTGCAAAGATTACATTGCGAACCTGTTCACCGAATATACGCCACTGGCGGGCGACCGGAACTTTGCCGAGGATCTGGCGCTGATGGGCGGCCTCGCCCGCTTCAACGACCGCCCTGTCGTGGTGATCGGCCACGAAAAAGGCAATGATACCAAGAGCCGGATCGAGCGGAACTTTGGCATGGCGCGCCCCGAGGGCTATCGCAAGGCGATCCGTCTGATGGAGATCGCAGACCGCTTCAACATGCCCGTGATCAGCCTTGTCGATACCGCCGGGGCCTATCCCGGCAAGGGCGCGGAAGAGCGTGGCCAGTCCGAAGCCATTGCGCGCTCAACAGAAAAATGCCTGCAGATCGGCGTCCCGATGATCAGCGTGATCATTGGCGAAGGCGGCTCTGGTGGGGCTGTGGCGATCGCTGCGGCCAACCGCGTCGCGATGCTGGAGCATTCGGTCTACTCGGTGATCTCGCCCGAGGGCTGTGCCTCGATCCTGTGGAAGAACCCCGAGAAGATGCGCGAAGCGGCCGAAGCCATGCGGGTGACGGCGCAGGATCTGCATTATCTCGGTGTGATTGACCGCATCATCGGCGAACCCGTCGGCGGCGCGCATCGTGGTGCCGATCAGGCGATGACCGCTGTGGGGACCGAGATCCAAGCGCTGCTCACCAGCATGAAGGGGATGGATCGCAAGGCGCTGATCCATGACCGTCGCAAGAAATTCCTCGACATGGGCGCGCGCGGTCTGGCCGCCTGAGCCCTCGCAAGGTGTTGAAATGCAAAGAGCCGAGCCCTCGCGGGCCCGGCTCTTTTTCGTTGCAATACGATAGCTTAGGCGCTGCGCATCGGCTTGAGAGCTTCGCCCCAACGTGCCAGTTCTGAGAACATGGCGTTGGCACCTTCCTTGACCTTGTCGTTGGGCACGAAGGTGCCGTCGTCGCTGATGAACTCAGGGAACAACGGCAGTGGCACGCCTTCCGGAATCGCCGCAACGCCGACGTTTCCGAGCAGTTGGCGCAGGGTCTGCGCGGAGCGGAGCCCCCCCGAAATGCCGCCGTAGCTGACGACGCCGGCGGGCTTGTATTTCCATTCCTTCAGCAGCACCTGCACGGCATTCACCAGCGAGGCGGGCGCGAAGAAATCATACTCGGGCGTGACGAAAACGAAGGCGTCCGCGTCACCGATGATCGCGCTCCAACGCTTGGTGTGTTCGTGTTCGTACTGCTGCATCGCAGGGTGGGTCGACTCGTCGAGCAACGGCAGGTTGATGTCTGCAAGATCCACGGCCTCCACGGCGAAATTGCCATTGGCTTCAGCGGCTTGGGTCACCCATTTGGCAATGGTGGGGCCAACGCGGCCGGGGCGGGTCGAGCCAGTAATGACTTTGAGTTTGAGGGTCATATCAGGTCCTTTTTCCTAGAGTTTTCATAGGGCGTCATGCACACCGAGGGCTTCTTCGAGCTCGGTCTCCTCGTAGTGAAAATGCGACTTGAGCGCCCCTTCCAGCGAGGTGAAAGTGGCGCGCAACGCGGCGTAGGCGGCCGCATTGGGAGCCGAGCGCACACGCTTGGCGCCACTGGCGAGATCGCGCAGCAGGGCATGGATGACCTCGTGTTCGTCGCGCAATTTCTGCACGACGGCGCGCAGACCATCGCTGCCGAGCAGCTCAAGAATCGGAAACACCTGCTGTTCTTCGGCATCGTGGTGGAACAGAAGACGGTTACATTCACCACCGCAGAGCGTGCCGAAACTGCGCAGATTGCGGGTCATGGCGAGGCTTTTCATCTTGTCGTCCAGCTGCCCCGGCGCCCCGCTATCCTTGTCTATCCGCTTGATGATATTACGGATTTCAGCGACATCGCTGAGGTGCATCCGGTGGATAGCGGCCAGATGACGCCCCTGGCGGCGGTGCCGCTCGGTGGCCCCCGGAATGGCCGGGGCACGCGGGCGCTCGGCCTCCTTGAGGTCGGCGGTCTGCGTTGCTGCAGTCTTGTTGCGTCTGGTCATAGAGGGCCTTTGTTGGGTCGCTTAGGGGGGCGTCGCAGTGCTGTCTCATAGGTAAGGCCCGCGCCCGCCGGTGCAAGGGAAGGCGGCGGGCGGGCCATGTCGCAGGGGGCTCGGCGCGTCCCAGACATCCTTTTGCCGGATCGACGCAAAGCTCAAGTTAATATGACCTATTGGCAGTTTTGCGATGTCGGTATCCGGTCGGTATCTGAACGGTATCCGAACGGTGCGGTTTCGCGTGGATCGGACAGGTTAACGCGGCAGACCGTGATCGACGGAGACAGCGCCTCGCCGCTCCACCGTCGATTGAGACAACATTTGTGCGATAATACATCAAATTGTGGATTTATAGCACGGCCAAGCGGCGCTATTCTGGGCAGAGCGTGCCGGCTGACGTAGACCCTGAGCACGCCCCCGGCTCTGCGGAGCGCAGCGACGAAGGACAGCCCATGACCGACCGCCACCCCGATCCGACCCCGGCGCTGCGCCAGATTCAGGCGCGCCCGCTGAGCCCCGAGGCCTTTGCGCCCTATGGCCATGTCGCGCGGCCCGGGTTGGGCGCGGTCAAGGCGATCCGGGGCGGTCATGTGCTGCTGAGCAAGAGCGACACCGACTTTCCCCACGACCCCGAGGCGACAGAGCCCCGGCTGGATTTCTACGAGGTGCCGCCGGAGCAGGATCTGCTGGTCGCCACCGTGATCGAGCGGCATGTGCTGTCGTCGCAGATGTTCAGCCCGATGGGCGCCGCGCGCTGGCTGGTCGTCGTCTGGCCAGAGGGGCCCGAGGGCGCGCCGCTTGCCTTTGTCGCCGGGCCGCAGGACGTCGTGACCTATGCGCCGGGGCTGTGGCACCACGGCATCGTCGCGCTGGACCAGCCCGCCTGTTTCACCTCGCTGATGTGGAAGACCGGCGAGGCGGCGCGCGACACCGAATTTCTGACGCTGAGCGCACCATGGGGCATCCGCTGGCCTGCCGGGACAGGCGCAGCATGAGTCGCCTTGCCGTAGACTTCGGCGCGCGGTTTGCCGATTTCGTCGCCTGGGATGACGCGGGGCTGCGCATCCTCAAGCGGCCCGTCTCCGGCGACATGGCCGCCGATCTTGTGGCGGGGCTGGAGGCGCTGGAGTTGGAGGCGGAGCGCCTGCAGGAGCTGCGGCTGGTCACCACCGCGCCGCTGAATGCGCTGCTGGCGCGCAGACCGATGCCGGTCGCGCTGCTGAGCACGCGGGGCTTTGGCGACACGTTGCGGCTGGGGCGGCAGAACCGCGCGGCGCTCTATGATCCGGTGGCGCGCTCGCCTGCGCCGGTGTTTCTGGTGGCGCCCGAGGACAGCCACGAGATTGGCGGGCGGCTGGACGCGACGGGGGCCGAGCTGGCACCGCTGGACCCTGCCGATATCGCGGCGGCAATTGCGGGGCTGCGGGCGCGGGAGGTGCGCGCGGTCGCGATCTGCCTGCTGTTTGCCCATGTGAACCCCGCGCAGGAGCTGGCGCTGGCCGAGGCGATCCGCGCGGCATTGCCAGAGGTGAGCCTGAGCCTGTCGCATCAGGTTGATCCCGCACCGAGGGAATATGAACGCACCGTTTCCGTGCTGAGCGACGCCTGGCTGGCGGCGCGGATGGACGCCCCTCTGGCGGCTGTGCGCGCGGCGCTGGCGGCTCGCGGCTTTGCGGGAGAGCTGCTGTTCGGCGATGGTCGCGGCGTTCTGGTGTCCGACGCGGCGGCGCGCGCGCATCGGGCGATCTTGCTGTCGGGCGCGCCGGCGGCGGCAGCGCGGGCTGGAGCGGATCTGTCGGCGGATGGGGTGGTGATTGCGGCGGATATCGGTTCGCTCAGCGCTGATATGTCGACCGGGCGCGGCGGGCAGCCGGGGATGTCGGAGACGGGGCTGCTGGCGGGGGTGCCGCTGCGCGAGGCCTGCACGGATATCGAGAGCATTGCGCTTGGCGGCACCCGGCGGGTTGGCACGGGGCCGCGGGGTTTGAATTTTGACGTGGACGAGGGGCCACGGCTGGATGATGCGCTGGCGGCGCTTGGCCGTTTGCCGGACGCTGGCGTATGGAGCGCGCCGTTCTCGCCCGAGGCGGTCGTCGCGGCGGCGGCGGACCGGATGGCCTATGCGCTGACCCGCTACGCAACACGGCGCAACATCGATCCGGGGCGCGCGTCGCTTGCGGTGATGGGCGGCACGGGGGCGCTGCTGGCCGCAGATATCGCGGCGGCTATGGGGCTGGAGCGGGTGCTGTTGCCGCGCGCGCCGGGGGCCTCAGGTGCGATTGGCCTGATGCAGGCGGCACGGCGCAGCGAGGCCTTTGCGCGGGTGGATCTGGGGCTGGAGGCGCTGAGCGCGGAGGCTCTTGACGCGCTGCTGGACCGGCTGGAGGGGGCCTGCGACGGCTCTGGCCCTCTGGTCTACGCGCTGTCGCTGGCGGCGCGGCGGCAGATGCATGCAATGCCCTTGATTCTGGGCGCGCGACCGGCCAGCGGCGCGGAGATCGGCGAGGCTTTCGCGGCAGGGTTTCGCGCGGAGTTCGGCATTGCGCCGCCGGGGCCGGGCTATCTGTTCTCGATCGCCGTCTACCGCGATACGCGCGGGCCGGTGCCGCCGATGGCGGAGCTTGGCGACGGCGCCGCGACAGGCTTGATCGCGACCGAAGCCGGAGCGATCTGGTGCCCTGAGGGCTGGCGCCTGAGCCGCACCGACACGGCCTATCGACTGGAGAGGAGCGCCCGATGAGCGATGCCCTGACGATCCTGCAACTGCGTCTTGATGGACTGGCCGAGGCGATGCAGCAGACGCTGCTGCGGGTCGCCGTGTCGCCGGTGGTGCGCGAGGGGGCCGATGCCTCCTGCGCGCTTTTCACCGCGCGTGGAGAGCTGCTGGCGCTGGCCGAGGCGATCCCGCTGCTGCTGGGCGCGCTGCCCGGCGCGGTCGGGGCGATCCTGGGGGAGTACCCGGCGGACCAGATGCGCCCGGGCGATGTCTTTGTCACCAACGACCCGTTTTCGGGGGGCACCCACCTGCCCGATATCGCCGTCGTGCAGCCTGTCTTTGCGGGCGCGGCGCTGATCGCGCTGTCGGCCAGCCTGCTGCATCATCAGGATATCGGCGGCACAAGGGCAGGCTCGGTGCCGCCGGATGCGACTGAGATCTATCACGAGGGGCTGCGGATTCCGCCGATGCGGGTGGGGGATAGCGCTGGCTTCACGCGCGAGTTCACCAATCTGATCCGCGCCGCCTCGCGTGCGCCGGATGTGGTGCTGGGCGATCTTGAGACGCAGCTGGCCGCCGGGCGCAGTGCCGCGCATGGGGTGCGGCGCATTGCGCAGGACCTCGGAACAGCGGCGTTTTTGCGCGCGCTCGAGGCCCTGCTGGACCGCGCCGAGGACGAGACCGTCGCGCGGCTGAGCGCTCTGCCCGCCGGGCCGTTTCACGGTATGGATGCGCTGGACCCGGTGACGGACCTCGGACCGTGCGAGGCGCATGTCGCCATTGCGATCCGCGACGGGCGGCTGGTGGCGGATTTCCACGGCTCCTCGCCTCAGGTGCAGGCGCCGGTGAACTGCGTGCGCTCGGGTCCGTTGTCGGCGGTGTTTTACGGGCTGCTGACGCTGGTCGGGGACACTGCGCTGCGCAACGGCGGCATTCTGCGGCGGATCACGCTGCAGCTGCCGGAGGCGAGCGTGGTCAACGCCGCCCTGCCCGCCGCCGTGAATGCGCGGATGAACATGGTGCGCTGCATCACCTCGGCCGTGCTGCAGGCGCTGTCGCAGGCCGATGCTGAACGGATGCCCGCCGCGAATTCGGGGATGTCCTATGTCATCGCGTTTTCGGGCAAGGATGCGACCGGCGCGCCGTTTCTCTCGACCGAGATCGTGGCGGGCGGCGCGGGCGGCGGACCCCATGCGGATGGCGCGCCGGGGATCTCGACCGACGTGGGCAATGCGATGAACATCTCGGCTGAATCACTGGAGGCGCTGGTGCCGATGCGGCTTCGTGCGGCGGAAATCCGGGCCGGGTCGGGCGGGCCGGGGCGGTTTCGCGGCGGCGACGGCATCCGGCGGACCTATGAGGCGCTGAGCGATGGCATCGCCGCCTCGATCCGGGGCGAGCGGTTTGCCCGCGTCGCGCAGGGCGCGCATGGCGGCGGATCGCCCAAGGGCTCGGCTGCGACCGTGATCCGCGCGGATGGGGCGCGGCAGGAGCTGACCGCGCGCTCGGCCGTGGTGCTGAACCGGGGCGATGTGCTGGTGATCGAAAGCTCGGGCGGGGCGGGATACGGCACGCCGGAGTGAGACGTGAAGGCCCGCAGGATCAGCTGCGGGCCTTTTTCATGGTTTACTCGGAGGCTTTGGGGGCGCGGCGCGACAGCCTTGCGCGCAGGCCGGGCAGAAAGACCGAGGCGATGAACAGCAGGCTGAGGCCCATGAACACCGCGCTGATTGGGCTTTCAAAGAACACCATCAGATCGCCCTTGGAGAGGAGCATGGCGCGGCGAAAGTTCTCCTCCAGCAGCGGGCCGAGGATGAAGCCGAGCAGCACCGGCGTCGCCGGAAATCCGGTGCGGCGCATCAGGTAACCCAAGATGCCGAAGCCGAGCACGACGAAGATGTCGAAGACGTTGTTGTTGGCGGAATAGACCCCGAGGCAGATGAAGATCAGCACGCAGGGATAGAGCATACGGTAGGGTACGGAGAGCAGTTTGACCCACATGCCGATCAGCGGGATGTTCAGGACCAGCAGCAGCAGATTGCCGACCCAGAAGCTCATGATCAGGCCCCAGAACATCTGCGGCTGTTCGTTGATCAGGTTCGGCCCCGGCGTGATGCCGTGCAGGATCATCGCGCCCATCAGCACGGCCACCACCGCATCGCCGGGAATCCCGAGGCTGAGGGTGGGGATGAAGGCGGCCTGCACGCTGGCGTTATTGGCGGCTTCGGGGGCCGAGATCCCCTCAAGCGCGCCCTTGCCGAAGGTTTCGGGGTGCTTGGAGATGCGCTTTTCCACCGCGTAGGCCATGAGCGAGGCGATGCCCGGCCCGGTGCCCGGCAGCGCGCCGACGAAAGACCCGATGGCGGAGCCGCGCAGGGTCGGCCAGGTGATGACCTTCCATTCCTTGCGGGTCGGCAGCATGTCGCGAAAGCGGATCTTGCCGACGGCCTGCATGACGCCGGCGGGCTGGCCGATATTGGCGATGATCTCGGCGACGCCGAACAGACCCATGGCGAGGGCGACGATGCTGAAGCCGTCCGCCAGCTCAAACACCCCGAAGGTAAATCGGAACTGGCCGGTGTTGACGTCGGTGCCGACCATCCCGAGGGCGAGGCCGAAGACCACCATCCCCAGCGCCTTGAACGGCGAGCCGAGGGTCATGGTCGAGGCGGCGACGAGGCCCAGCAGGATGACGGCGAAGTAATCCGCCGCACCGAACTTCAGCGCGAATTCCGCGATCAGCGGCGCGAAGCCCATGACGAGGATGATCGCGAAGGTCGAGCCGACGAAGCTGTTGATCGCAGTGACAAAGATCGCCAGCGGCGCCTTGCCCTGCTGCGCCAGTGGATAGCCGTCGAGGCAGGTGATGGCGGCGGTCGCGGTGCCCGGCAGGTTCAGCAGGATCGACGCGGTGGAGCCGCCGTATTGCGCGCCGTAGAAGATGCCCGCGAGCATGATCAGCGCGTCGGTCGGGTCAAGGTAATAGGTCAGCGGCAGCGCGAGGGAAATCGCGGCCAGAGCACCAATCCCCGGCAGCACGCCGACGAAGGTGCCGACACTGACCCCGATCAGGCAATAGAGCAGCGCGTGCCAGGTGAGGGCGGTGTGCAGGCCCAGCTCAATTCCGTGCAGGATATCCATCAGGAGGCTCCGAAGGTGTTGAGCGGCAGGCCGAGGCCCCAGATGAAGACGATGCTGCCGAACACCGCGATGAACAGCGCGACAATGGCCAGACGGGGCCAGCTGCGCTGTGGCTCGGCAAAGGCGGTGATGGCGATCAGCAGGCAGGCGGCGGGGATGAAGCCGATACGCTCAACGCTGAACGCGAAGGCCAGAACGGCGGCGCAGGTGCAGAGCACGGCGCGCCAGGGGAACGGCTGTTGCGGGGGCGCGGCGGCGCGGCGGGCGGCGAAGGCTTCGCCCAGTACGCCGAGGCCGAGCAGCGCCAGAAGCACGGCGACGACCATCGGAAAGAAGCCGGGACCGGGGCGCAGCAGACTGCCGAGGGGATAGGTCCCGGCCACCAGCGCAATGGCCAGCCCGGCCGCCACCACGATGGCGCCGGGCAGGTAATGGGAAATCAGATGTCGGTTCAAGGCGGCGATCCGGGATGCGAGGTGACGCCCGGCCCGGAGGCGATGCCCCCGGACCGGGCAGCGGACATTATTGCTTCAGACCAGCGGCGTCGACGACCTTGGTCCATTTGGCGACCTCATCGGCGATGAAGGCTTTCGAGGTCGCAGGGTCCATCCCCTCGACCAGGAAGCCGCGCTCGCGGAACAGGGCTTGCAGGTCTTCGGTCTGCAGCGCCGCCTCGATCGCGCCGTAGAGCGTGGCGAGCACGTCATCGGGGGTGCCGGCGGGCGCAAAGAGGCCCTGCCAGGACACGGCGGCGTAGCCCGGCAGGCCTGCCTCGGCGATGGTGGGGACGCCTTTCAGCAGGTAGTGTTCCTGCGTTCCGGTGACGCCAAGGGCGCGCAGGCGACCGGCCTCGATATACTCGGACGTCACGAGGATATCGCCGAACATCGCATCAATGCGCCCGCCGAGCAGATCCTGAAGCGCTGCAGCGCTGCCCTTGTAGGGGACGTGGACCAGCGTGGTGCCGGAATCGAGCGCGAACAGCTCTCCCGCCATGTGCATCGAGGTGCCGACGCCGGGGGTGCCATGGGTGAAGGTGTCGGGGTTTTCCTTGGCATAGGTGATCACGTCGCCGACGCTCTGGAAGGCGCTGTCGGCATTGACCACCAGCGCGAGCGGCGAGGAGATGACGATGCTGACCGGGGCGAAATCGGTGACGGGGTTGTAGGGCAGATCATCGCGCAGCGCGGCGCTGATCGCGTTCGAGCCGGTGACGCCCATCAGCAGCGTATAGCCATCGGGGTCGGACTTGGCGACGTAGTTGGCGCCCACCGTGCCCCCTGCCCCGCCACGGTTTTCCACCACGACCGGCTGGCCCAGAGAGGCGGCGAGGGATTCACCAATCTTGCGCGCCAGCAGGTCGGTCGAGCCGCCCGGCGGGAAGGGCACAACGATGGTGATCGGCTTGTCGGGAAAGCCCTCGGCCGCCTGCGCGAGGGGCGCGGAAAGGCCTGCGGTCATGGCGAGGGCAAGGGCGCCCAGACCTTTCAGAAACTGTCGTTTGATAATCCTGGTCATTGTCGTCTCTCCTGTCTGTTGGATGTGGCCCTTTGGGCCTTATGCGTTTGTATTGGGGCCCCCGAGGGGACCCTTGGTGCCGCGCTCAGGCGGCTTTGCGCCCTGCCCGCGTGAAGCGCCGGGGGCGAAGGGGGCAAGGTCGATTTCGGGCGCGCGGTTGGCGATCAGGTTGGCCAGTTCGCGCCCCGTGGTGGCGCCGCCGCACATGCCGACATGGCCATGGCCAAAGCCGAGCCAGGCGTTGTCACAGCCCGGTGCCAGCCCGATCACCGGCATCGAATCCGGCATGCAGGGACGATGGCCCATCCAGACCTCGTGCGGGTCGGGGTTCAGGGTCGGGAACATCTTGCGACCGACGTTCAGCAGAGCTTCGGCCCGGGCGTAGTTCGGCGGCGCCTTCAGGCCCGCCAGCTCGACCGTGCCGGCCAGACGCAGGCCCATGGTCATCGGGTTCACCATGATGTTCTGCTCGACCGCCATGACATTGCGGCTGAGGCTGATGCCCGGCTCGGTCAGGGTGACGTGATAGCCGCGCTGGCTTTCCAGCGGCACCTTCGTGCCCAGCTGACGCGCCAGAACGCCCGACCATGCCCCGGCGGCGACCACGACTCCGTCGACCGCGACCTCGCCACCAGTATCGGTGAGCACCGCATCGACGCGGGCCCCCGTGCGGCGAAAGCCGGTGACGCGGGCGCGCAGATGGGTCGCGCCGTCCCTGATCGCCTGACCGTAGATCGCCTTGACCAGCGCCGAGGGGTCGGGGGTCGAGCCGTTGTCGGGCGCGAACTGGCCAAAGCCGAAGGAGCCGCGCAGATCCGGCTCAAGCGCGAACAGGGCCTCGCCCTCAAGCGGCTGCATCTCAACCCCGAGGCTGCGGCGCAGATTTGCCCCCCATGCCCATTTTTGCGCCGATTCCCGCGAGGAATAGACATAGAGACAACCGTTCTGGCGCAGCAGCGACATCGCCCCGGCGCGTTGCAGCAGCGGGGTATAGGCGTCGAACACCGGGGCCAGCAGGCCGCGCATGGCGGTGGCGATGCGCGTCACCTCGCGCTCGTTGGCATGGCGCAGGAACTGCATCAGCCAGGGCAGGACGCTGGGCAGGTAGTGGCTGCGGATCACCAGCGGGCCATCGGGATCAAGCAGCCATTTCGGCACTTTCTTCCACATTCCGGGCATCGCGACGGGCAAAACGGCACTGGGCGACAGCGATCCGGCATTGCCGAAGGAGCAGGCCTCGCCCGCCTCGATCGGGTCGATGAAGGTGACGCTGTGACCGTCGCGCTGCGCCCAGGCTGCGGTGGCGACCCCGACGATCCCCGTGCCGATGATTGCGATATGCATGGTATTCCGGTTCTCGTGTTTATTTGCGGGCTTGCTTGATTGTCCGGGGGCAGGCGCAATAATACAAATGAAATGGTTTTACTGATCCATAAGGTTTTATTATGTCGATCTCTGTCAGGCAGCTTCGGGCGTTTCGCGCGGTGGCCGATGCGCGCAGCTTTACCGCTGCGGCCGAGGAACTGGGGTTGACGCAGGCGGCGGTGTCGATGCTGATCCGCCAGTTCGAGATCGAGCTGAGGGTGACCCTGTTTGAGCGCACAGGGCGCGGCGCGCATCTGACAGAATTTGGCACCGAGATCATGCCCACCGTGCTGCGGGTGCTGGAGGATCTGCGCAACATCACCGACTCGGCCACTGATCTGCGGCTGCTGCAGCGTGGCCATCTGCGGCTGGCCGTGCCGCAGATGCTGGGGTGTTGCTGGTTGCCTCAGGTGCTGGGGCCGTTTCGCGCCCGATATCCCAATATCGAGGTCTCGATTGTGGAGGCCGACGGCGACGGGGTGATGGATCGGGTCGCGGGCGTCGCGGCCGAAGTCGGGATCGGACCCGAGCGCGCGCTGAGCAGTGGTATCTCCGCCGCGCCACTCTGGGATGTGCCGATGCAACTGGTGGTGCGCAACGGATCGAGGCTGTGCACGGCGGACAAGCGGCCCGACATGGCGGCGGTCGAGACGGCGCGCTGGATCACATACTCCAATGATTTCAGCGAGGTGCTGCATCGCAGCCTGCTGGGGCACGGCGCCACGCCGCGCGCGGGCGACATGCGCGTCATGGGGATGATGAGCGCGCTGGCCATCATCGGGCGCGAGGATTATGTCACCGTCGCCCCGGCCTATGCGGCGATCTTTGCGCCGGTCTTTGGCGTCACGTTCCTGCCGTTTGAAGGCGCGGCCAGCCGTCGCCGGTTCATGCAGTACACCCGCGCCCGGCATGATCTGTCGCCCGCCGCGCGCGCGTTTCTGGAGATGGCGCAGGCATCGGCGCCGGTCTGAGGCGTCAGAACGACAGGAAATGCGTCGCCGCGTCGGGCACGGCGACCTCGCTGAAATCAGCCTCGTCGGGGATGCGGCCAAAGGCGATCTTGGCGCCGAGATAGCGCCCCGGCACCTCGCCCCGCGGCCCCAGCGAAATCGCCCCAGACCCATAGGTCGCGCGCAGAGTGTCCATCAGATCGCTGACCTTTTCCCATTTGGCGCGCTGCTGCGTGGTGCTGGCGTGGGTCTGATCGGGGATCATGCTGTCGAACAGATCGCCCGTCATCTCCGCCTCGCCGAGCAGACCGTGGATCATCACGCTGACCGACCGGGGGCTGAAGCGCAGGGCGTGCTCGGCCCGGCTCAGCCCTTCGGATAGCGCCTGCAGGAAGGTGTGATCGTCGCGGGCGGGCAGAAAGCCCTGCTCCCAGCTCCAGTGCTGATCGGCGGGCGCGCGACGCGTCGGCCCGCGCGCGCCGCCGTTGAAGCTGAGCGAGAGTTTCGTGGCGCGCATGTTGGCGCGGCGCAGGCGGCGCGCGGCGCTTTCGGTCAGCAGGCGGGCACAGATACGGATCTTGTCGGGGGTGCGCCAGTCGCGGGGCAGCACACGGCTGTGGCCGAACATGCGTTTCGCCGTTTCGGGGCGTTCGGTGTGATAGCCATGCAGGCCGTTCCAGAACCGCTCGCCCTCGACACTGCCCCAGATGGCGCGGGCCTGTTTCGGCGCCAGCGCCCAGAGCGCCGTAAAATCGCGCACACCCGCCGCGGCGAGACGGGCGCGCATCCCCCTTGAAACACCGGGCAAATCCCCGAGCTCGATATCGGCGAGGCACATCGGCAGCTGATCCGCCTCGATCAGCAGAAAGCCGTCGGGCTTGTTGCGCTCGGCCGCGATCTTGGCCAGCAGCTCGGTCGGGGCCATGCCGATGGAACAGGTGAGGACGTCGCTGAACGACTCGGCCAGCGCGCGTTTCAGGCGGGCAGCAAGGGCGGGGCCTTCCTGCGCCTCGGCCGGCAGCAGATGGCAGACCACCTCGTCAATCGAGCGGACGCGGGCCACGGGCAGGCAGCCCTCAATCACGTCGAGGATGCGGTTGTGCAGCCGGACATAGACGTCATGACGGGCGACGACGAAGACCATGTCGGGGATTATCGCCCGCGCCTGACTGACCGAGGTGCCGAACCTCACGCCCAGAGCCTTGGCCTGCCGGCTGACGGCAATGCAGGAGGTATGCGGCGAATCGAGCGGCAACACCCCCACGGGGCGACCCCGCAGGCTGGGATTGAAGTGCTGTTCCGCCGAGGCAAAGAAGCTGTCGAAATCCAGGTACAGCCGCTCAACCCCGCGCGATTGCCCGCGGGCGTGTTGTGTCATGTCACCCTCCGGTATCACTTCGGAACAATTTAGGAACATTTAGACGCGAGGGCAAGGTGGCGCTGGCGATGGAAAAGCCGGTTGCGCGCGGTCAGGGGTTTTCATATGTGTATTGTTATAACGTAACACATGGAGATCTTGATGTCAGCCAAGGATAGGCGCCTGCCCGTGACGGTTTTGTCCGGGTTTCTCGGGGCGGGGAAAACCACGCTGCTGAACGATGTGCTGAACAACCGCGACGGGCGGCGTGTCGCGGTCATCGTCAATGACATGTCCGAGGTGAACATCGACGCCGATCTGGTGCGCGCCGGCGGTGCGGATCTGAGCCAGACCGAGGAAAAGCTGGTCGAGATGAGCAACGGCTGCATCTGCTGCACCCTGCGCGATGACCTGCTGCAAGAGGTGCGCCGCCTCGCCGCAGAGGGGCGCTTTGACTATCTGCTGATCGAATCGACCGGTGTGTCCGAACCCCTGCCCGTCGCCGCCACCTTTGAATTTCGCGATGAGTTTGGCGACAGCCTTTCGGACGTGGCGCGGCTGGATACCACGGTGACGGTGGTGGATAGCGTGAACCTGCTGAACGATTACGCCAGCCACGACTTTCTGCGCGACCGGGGCGAAAGCATGGGCGAGGACGACGGTCGCACGCTGGTCGATCTGCTGGTCGATCAGATCGAATTCGCCGACGTGGTGATCCTGAACAAGACGACCGAGGCGGGGGCGGAAAAGCGCGATGCCGCGCGCAAGATCATCACCGCGCTGAACCCCGACGCCGAGATCATCGAGACCGACTTTTGCCGCGTGCCACAGGACCGGATCTTCGACACCGGGCTGTTCGATTTCGACACCGCGCATGAACATCCGCTCTGGGCGAAGGAGCTCTATGGCTTTGCCGAACACATCCCCGAGACCGAGGAATACGGTGTGTCGTCCTTTGTCTATCGCGCCCGCCGCCCCTTCGCGCCGCAAAAAATCTATGATGCGCTGAACGGCCCTATGCCCGGGGTGATCCGCGCCAAAGGCCATTTCTGGATCGCGACCCGGCCCGACTGGCTGGCCGAATTCTCGCTCGCCGGGGCGCTGAGCAGCGTCAAACCCCTGGGCAACTGGTGGGCCACTGTGCCGCTGGACCGCCGCCCCGATACTCCGGCAGCCGCCGCCTATCTTGAGCGGCACTGGCAGGAGCCCTTCGGTGACCGCCGTCAGGAACTGGTGTTTATCGGATCAGGCATGGACCGGGCGGAGATCACGGCAACGCTCGACGCGGCTCTGGTCGCGGACCGGGGCTTCACACCTGACCTCTGGCGCGGCCTTGCCGACCCGTTCCCGGCCTGGAAACGCGCCGAAAGCGCGTGATCATGGCAGACCGCGCGCCCGCCTCCAATAGCCGGACCACACTGAGCAAACGCCAGCGGCAGGGGCATGTGATGGACGCCTACGACCGGCTGCCACCAGATCTGCGTGCCTGGCTGGCGCAGGCGGCTCTGCCGTGGTCCGCCCGTTCGGCGCTGCGCCACTGGCGCAAAACCCTGCTGAGCTGCGGCGGGGACACTGCCGCAGCTCAGACCCGTCTGACCCAGATCGAGAAACGCCAGATGAGCCGTGATATCCGCCGGATCTGGGGCGACCGACACCCGAGCTGCGGTGGATAGATCGGGGAGATTTACGTCAGCCTTTGCCCCTTACTTCAGACACTGCCGCTTTGCCTGATCTACCTTGAGGTAGATGATCAGATCCTCTGCCTTCATTGGTTTTGCGAAATAATACCCCTGCAATATATCGATCCCGATCTCGGACAGAATCCGCACGTGGTCATAGGTTTCAACGCCTTCGGCGATCACGGCGATGTCGAGCGCATTCGCAATATCCACAATGGACTTCAAAAGACTTCTGGCCGTTTCGGACTGCGTCACCGGAATGACCAGCTGTTGGTCGATCTTCAGACTGTCGGGGCGTGCATGCATCAGGCCGATGATCGAGGCATGGCCCGAACCGAAATCGTCGATCTGCAAGGCGACGCCCGCCTCTCTCAGAAGATCGAGGTGGTACATGAAGGAATTGGACTGCTCCTCGACGAAAACGGATTCGAGGATTTCGAAGGCGATGCGGATGTCGGAGGTTTGACTGAATGCGCGCATATACTGCAGAAGTTTTCTGTCCTGCAGCCGTTCGGCGGTGACATTGAAGGACACTTTCGGCACATGGATTCTGTCGCTGTTGATGCGCGAAAGCTCATCAATCGCACGACGAAACAGCGCGGAATCGACCTCTCCCAGCAGACCGACCTTTTTGGCGATGGAGAGATAGGCGACCGGAGAGAGCATCTCGCCACCGGGAAGCTGCCAGCGCGACAGGACTTCGACGCCGACGACCTCGCCCGTGCGGGCGTTCACCTGCGGCTGGTAGTGCGGAACAAATTCAAGATCCCGTATCGCTTTCGGCAGCCGCGACACCAGATCACGGCGAATAAGGGATTCCTTGTGAAGCTCCTCCGTGTAGATGCAAATCGCGTTACGTCCCGAATCCTTTGCCCGATAGAGCGCCTCATCCGCGGCAACGTTGATTTCAGCCGCTGAAATCATCCCGCCCGAGGTCGTTGCAATGCCAAAGCTGGCCCCCACCCTTGCGGTCATGTCACCAAATTTCATCGGCTCCTGAATCCGTTTCAGCATGCGCCGCGCCGTGGCTTCGGCTGCCTCAACGCCATAGCCCCGTGACATCAGCAAGATAAACTCATCCCCGCCGATCCTGGCCGCGACTTCGCCCTGCTTGGTCTCCTCTTTCAGAATGCGGGCGACTTCGCACAGGACATGATCCCCGGCGGCATGGCCCAGCGTATCATTCACGAACTTGAAGTGATCCAGATCGATCCGGACAAGGGTAACGGAACTGTCTTCAGGATCATTTGCCCGCGCATCCAGCGCATCCCGCAATGCCCGTCTGTTCGGCAATCCGGTCAGGGCATCGTGCAGGGATTGATGCTCGATTTCCAGCTGCGCGGCCATGAACCTCTGGGATTGCAGCTTCTGTTCGGTGATGTCGCTGCTGATGGCCATGAAGCCATAGGGCTTGCCCGAGGTATCAAACAACGTCGTGATAGAGAGGCTGATCCAATATCTGTCGCCCAGACGATTGTAGTTCAGGATCTCGACCTTGATCGGCTTGTAGTTTCGCAGGGCCTCAGAAATGGCGCGGATCGTGGATACATCGGTTTCAGCGCCTTGCAGGATCGTACTCGGCCTCTGTCCAATGACCGATCGCGCGCTGAAGCCCGATAGGGTTTCAAATGCGGGATTCACCCACATCACCCTTCTATCCAGACCCGTCATGAGGATGGCGTCATTGGCATTGCGCGCAACAGAGGCCAGTTCGGACAATTCCTTTTGTTGCTGCGCAAGCAGAACATGAGGCTTGACCAAGAGACGATTGCCGAACCAGGCCAGCAGGAGAAAGGGCGCGAGCAGCGAAATGCCAATGGCCAGCACACTTTCCTTGACCAGACGTGTGCTGACCGAACGGAGCTGAGCCCAGTTCGGCGTCACAATGACATCAAGCGCAAAATTGGGGATGTTGAAGACCCTGACATCCTCTGGCGGCCGGACCGAGGACAGCGGGGCCGGCCCCCCGGCAGCAATATCGTCCGCACCCTCGCCCGCATTGGCCGGAGGGGTCGGTGCGATCAGACGCGTCGGGAAGAGGCCGTCACTTTTGGGAAGGACGGTGGCCAGATTGATGTCAATCTGCGCGAGGATGGCACCCTGATAGGCACCGCCGGATTGCACCGGCTCGCTGATCAGGAAATGGCCGGTATCTCCGTCGCTGTAGAACGCAATCGGTCTGCGGGGCTGGCCAGAGCCTTGGTCGGCAAAAACAGACTGAGTGCTCTCTATCAGGCTCTGCTCGACCTCAGAGGAGAACCTGAAATGATCCTTGTCCAGAGAATCCAGTCGCGACAGCGGATTGCCCATGAAATCGAACAGCGTCACCACTTCAAAGCTTGCAGGGGCAGACAGGCCTTCCAGATAATCCCGCACAATATTGGCATTGTCATCATAGCCCAGTGCCACGGAAATCAACTCGGGCTGATGGGCCAGAAAGGACATCAGCAAGTCATGTTCCTGCAGGCTCTGATAAATCTGCAGAACGGTATTCTCGGCGACCTTGGTGATCTGACGCTCTTGAATTTCCTCGACAAATGGCCGTGCGGAGGCCCAGACGGAGAGGCCGGTCAACGCCATGGCAAGGGCGCAAACCGTCGAGACCGTCAGCCAGAATCGAACCTTGATGGCGCGCGCGGGGTTCATGGATCTACTGCGCGTCCGTCCGGATGCTCCATGGCAGACGACCATCCGGAGTGAATTGCGCAAAGCACAGATGCCGGGTGCCGAGGGCTTCGTGGGCGTCAGGTTCCTGCGCGGAACTGGGCGCGAAGGGGGGCGCATAGAGATCCATCACGCCGTCAACGGGAGCGTGCAGCCCCTCAAGCGCCTCTTTCAGGGCGACGCGTCGGGATTTGATCCCTTCTTGCCAGCGGTCATCGAAGGAGGCCTGATCTGCCGCTGCAATCAGAATGCGTGTAAGATCAAAGGCATGCACGAATCCGACATTGGCAGGAAGCTCCGAAAGATCGGTCAGGTCGCGCGATGGGTCAACCGCTCTGGCAGCCGCCAGAGCCTCCTCCAGCCGGTCGGAGGCGCTGACATGGCTTGCGACATTGCAGGTTTGCAGAACCCGAAGGTGCAGTTTTTCGCGCGCGGCAACGCTGGTACTTTTGGAGAAATCATCGCTGGCGATCCCCCAGTGCGAATAGAGGTCAAGCTTGCCTGTCGCGGTCTGCGCGAGGGCCTCCGTAATCAGGGAGCCTTCGCCGGCATTGGCCAGCATGATGGCGCAATCGGCCTTGCTGCGGACCACCTCATTTGCGATGGCCTTGGCAGAAACGCGCCCCAGCCCGACGGTGATGAAGCCGATATGCGCGGGCCGGATCCCCTTGGCATCGAGTTCGGCCATCATTTTATCATGGGCGAAATGGCCCCAGCCGGTATCGAGCAGAAGCAGCGCGGGGGCCTTGCATCCGCCCTCGTCCACCGCCTCCGTGATCAGGAATTTCGTCGCCTTTGTGTCATCGACGGACAGGCGGAAAATAAAGTTGCTGTCGCCAGAGGACAGCCGGGTCAGCGCCCCGGCCGCAGACCATGGCAACAGCAGCGGTAGTCCGGAGGCATTCACATCAGAGCCATGCTGAAGGTAGGGCGGAGAATGCAGCCCGCCGAAAACCGCGAGCACATTCGGGTTTTCAGCCGCCTCCTGCAGCGTCTGATGCGACCGCCGGACGTTGCCTGCGTGGTCGCGACGGATCAGACGAACGGGTTGCCCGGCGATGCGGTCCCCCGACAGGTGAAGGGCGGAGCGTATGCCAAGCTCGATCGCCGCGGCGCTTGGCGCGTTCAGTGTGAAATCTGCATCGACATAGAGCTCGATTGCGGTGTCCGGCGGTGTCACTGGCGCCTCTTGCGCGAAGACGGAGTGCATCGACACAAATATGGTCGTGAGACTTGCGAGGCAGGTTCTGAGGATACTCATGCGCTTCCCTTGGAGGTTCCTTGCATTTCCGATCCTTGTCGCACAGTTCACTTAACGGTTTACTGAAGCCGAATGGTGTTCTGATCCGCGCAATCATACTCGGAAACCGGGCATCTGCGCGTTTAATGAGACGTCTTAAGGGAAAAGGGCGAAAATATTAAAATAGTGCATTAAATTCAGCGCTGTGAAGCGCGTTTGACGTGAAGATATTCGCCGGAATATCTGCGTCGCGACTCGGCGCATAGGGAATGCGTCGGCAGGGGCACCTCAGGCCCCCATGCCCGACGCGTGGCTTGACACACTTCGGCACGCGCTCCTATACAGCAGGACGATATCCAGGGGTGCTCCTGCCGGAGCTGAGATGCGCGAAAGCCGCGCGAACCCTTCACAGCTGATCCGGATAATGCCGGCGGAGCGAGGGACCATGTTCATAGGCGCGCAAGTGTCACTGTATCCGATGACGTCCGATTTCGTGAATGTCATCACCTCGGGGCTTGCGGCCCTGACCCCCTATAAAGACAACCTGCGGATCGAGACGGACGACATGTCGACCCTGATGGTCGGCGCGCCGGAGCCGCTGTTCGACGCAGTGCGCGATCTGTTCGCCGCCAGTGCGCGGCTGCCCGATCATGTCACGATGCACGTCACCTTTTCGCGCGGTTGCCCGGGTGAACCTGACGACCCCACGTGCCGCTGCGAGACGCTGACCCAGGCGCAGGATCAGTCGCTTGAGGAGCGTAAGGGGTTGTCGCTGGAGGCCGTGCGCGCGGCGCCGGTGCTGGGGGTCGAGATCGACATCCAGTTCTCGCTTTATGTGCTGGGTCAGGACCGCCACATGGACGAGATCTATGGCTGCATCGACTTCCTGAAGACCTCGGGCACCTTCCTGAAGTCCAAGAACTTCTGCACCCGCCTGAGGGGCGATGCCGGGGCCGTGTTCGAGACGGTGCGTCAGGCCTTCCTGCGGTTTGGTCCGGCGGCGGGTCACGTCACGATCGACCTGACGGCCTCGGCCAACAGCCCCAGCCGCCGCTGATCCGCCCTTAGCGCAACCCGTTCGCGTCCGGAGATGTCATGCAGTCGCTGCGACACATCCTGCCGACCCTTCTGCTTGCCTCAGCGCTTTTGCTGGGGTGGCAGCTTTATTGCATGATGTCGGGTGTTTCGGCGTTGGTGCTGCCTGCCCCGACCGAAGTGCTGCGCGCACTGTTTGTCGAGCGGGCGCGGATCGTACCGCATGCGCTGAGCACGATCTGGGTGGCGAGCCTCGGGTTCTCCATGTCGGTTCTCTTCGCCTTTGCCGCCTCGGTCGCGCTGCATTTCAGCCCGTGGTTTCAGCGCGGCCTGATGCCGCTGCTGGTCGCAAGTCAGACCATTCCGCTGGTCGCGCTGGCGCCGCTGATGATCCTGTGGTTCGGCTTCGGGCTGCTGCCCAAGGTGCTGCTGGTGATCCTTGTCACCTTCTTTCCGATCCTGATCAGCCTGCTGTCGGGATATGGTCAGGTGCCGCAGGCCTACCTCGATCTGCTGACCTCGATGCGGGCGGGCCGCTTGCGCATTTTCCGGCGTGCGACGCTGCCGATGGCGCGGGCGTCGTTCTTTGCGGGACTGAGGATTTCGGCCACCTATGCCATCGTCGCGACGATCTTCGCCGAATATGCCGGGGCGCGGCAGGGGCTGGGGATCTACATCCTGACCGCCAAGAACAGTTTTCGCGCAGATCTTGTGTTGGCCGCCGTTGTCGTGTCGGCCTGTCTGACCCTGCTTCTGCTGGGCGCGCTGCGCGGGATTGAACGGCTGACCGAGCCGGGCCATCGGAGGGCGCGTCATGCTGAACGTTGAGGGGCTGACGATCCGGGTGGGCGCGCGGGCGATTGTCACCGACTTTTCCTGCACACTCGAGCAGGGGCGGATCACCTGCCTGATCGGGCCGTCGGGCTGCGGCAAGACCTCGGTGCTGAAGTGGCTGGCGGGTATCCTGCCTCCCGCTATCACCGCGGACGGAGCCATCACGCTGGATGGTCAGCCCATCGTGCGTCCGCATCCAGACCTTGCCTATCAGCCGCAAAGTGATGCGCTGTTCCCTTGGCTGAGCATCGCGGGCAATGCCGCGCTTGGGCTGGAAATGGCGGGGCGGTCGCGCAAGGCAGCGCGGGCGGAGGTTGTCGCGCATTTCGGTGCCTTTGGTCTGGCGGGGTGCGAGGACCTGTACCCCGAGCAGATTTCGGGCGGGATGCGCCAGCGCGCCGCCTTCCTGCGCACCATCGTGCAGGACAGCCGCTTCGTGCTGCTGGACGAGCCGTTTTCGGCGCTGGATGCGGTGACGCGGCTCAGAATGCAGGACTGGCTCTGCGCCCGGCTGGAGGCGTCGCCGCGCGGCGTGCTCATGGTCACCCATGACCTGCACGAGGCGACACAGATGGCCGACCGCATCCTTGTGATGTCCGCAGGTCCCGGGCCCTTGGTCGCTGATATCCCCATCCTGACCCCGCGCGAAAGCCGGACCGAGGCCGCGCTGGCCGAGACCCGGACCCTGTTGAAATCCCTGCTTCTGGAGACCTGATCCGATGATCCGCACTCTGCTTCTTGCCACCTGCCTGACCCTGCCGATGACGGCCGAGGCACAGGAAAAAGTCACCATCGCCCTCGATTGGGTGCTGAACACCAACCACGTCGGGCTGATTGCCGCGCGCGACAAGGGGTTCTACGACGACGCCGGGCTGGAGGTGGAGATCCTGCCCTATTCCGACACCAGCTCGACCGCGCTGCTGGCGGCGGGGGTTGCGGATTTCGCCTATATGACCTCGCTCGGGTTCATGAGCGCGCGGGGGGCGGATGCCGATATCACCGCGCTTTGGGCGACGATGCAGCATGAGACCGGGCGGCTGGTCTACAACAGCAACAACCCCGAGATTACCCGCCCCGCAGATCTGTCGGGCAAGACCTATGCGGGTTTTGGCACCGTCTGGGAGGATGCGCTGATCGGCACGATGATCCGCAACGACGGCGGCGATCCGGTCTATGACACGGTGACGCTGGGCGCCGGGGCCTATGAGGCGCTGGCGACGGGACGCGTCGATTTCACGCTTGAGGTCGCCACCTGGGAGGGCGTGAACGGCGAACTGCTGGGGCGCGAGCAGTCGTCCTTTGCCTATGCAGACTACGGCATCCCGGATCAGCAGAACGGCTATATCGGCACCCGCGCCGAGGTTCTGCAGGACGATCCCGAGAGGGTGGCGGCCTTTATGCACGCGACGCAGGAGGGCTACGCCTGGGCCGCCGATCACCCTGACGAGGCCGCAGAACTGCTGATCGCCGCCGGCGATTTCCCGAACCCCGAACTGGTGCATGCCTCGATGCAGAGCATCGTCGCGGGCGGCTATCTGCGCGACGGCGATACGCCGGTCGGCAAGATCGACGCGGATCGTTTCTCCGGCATGGCGCGGTTCCTGTTTGACAGCGATGTGCTGCGCGGCGCGGACGGGGTGGCGCTGGAGTGGCCCGGTGACGTGTCGGGCTGGTTCGACCAGAGCTGGATGACCGAGTGATCCTGAACGCCGTCCTTTTCGGGCACGGCAGTCACGAGGCCGCATGGCGCAGCCCCGGCATGCCCGCGACGGCCCCACTGGAGCTGTCGCATTGGCTGGAGTGCGCGCGGGTAGCCGAGGCCACCGGGTTCGACGGGCTGTTTCTGGGCGATATCCTGTGTCTGCAGGATCGCCCGGAGCATCATCCGCCGGAAACGCTCGACCCTCTGATGGTGCTGGCGGCGCTGGCGGGGGCGACGCAGCGGCTGCGGCTGACCGGCACCGCCTCGACCAGCTTCAACCATCCCTATCATCTGGCGCGGCGGCTGCTGACCCTCAGCCATCTCAGCGGCGGGCGGGCGGGCTGGAACATCGTGACCTCGTCTTATCCGCAGGAGGCCGCGCTGTTCGGTTGGGACGCGATGCCGCCGACAGCCGAACGCTACGCCCGCGCCGAAGAAGTGGTCAGCGCGGTCAAGGCGCTCTGGTCAAGCTGGGACGGAGTTGCGAGACAGGCCGACAAGGACAGCGGGCGCTGGCTGAGCACCGCGCCGCCTGAGGTGCAGCTGTCGGGGCGGTTCGGGCGGATTGACGGGGCGCTCAACCTCTCGCCTGCGCCGTATGGTCGCCCGTTGCTGGCGCAGGCGGGGTCTTCGCCGGAGGGCATGCGGTTTGCTGCACGCCATGCCGATCAGGTTTTCACCGTGCAATCGGAGATCGAGGGCGCAAAAGCCTTCCGCCGTGAGATTCACCGGTTGGCCAAGGAAGCTGGCCGGTCGCCCGAGGAGATCTGCGTTCTGCCCGGTCTAGTGCCCTTCGTGGCCGAAACGCGGGGGGAGGCCGAGGCGCAACTGGAGGCGCTGACGGAGCGTGTCGGCATGGACCACATCCTGCGCAAACTCGAACGGTTTACAGGGCTGAGCCTTGCCGGGCACGACCCCGATACCCCCCTGCCCTTCGAGACGGGTGCGCTGCGCGGGAATGATTTCAGCAATTCGCGGGCGCATCTGCTGATCGATCACGCGCAACGGGAGGGTCTGACGCTGCGGCAGCTCGCCGCGCGCTTTGCTGCGGGCCGGGGGCATCTGCTGGTGGTCGGAACCGGGCGCGATGTGGCGGAAAGGATGCGGGAGTGGGTAGACGCGGGCGCGGCGGATGGCTTCAACGTCATGGCGCCATTGCTGCCCTCGGGGCTGCAGAGCTTTGCGGTGCAGGTCATGCCACATCTGCGGCGTTGAAACGGCTCCGGGCAGCGGAGGGCGATCTTGCCAACCGACGGGCGGCCCAAAGGCCAACCCGTCGGCGATTGCTCTGACCCGTGAGGTCAGGACTTTGCGGGTTTCGAAGTCTGCGCGCCGGACTTCTTCTGCTCTGGCGTCGGCATCTCGATGTTGATCTCAAGACTGGAGATATCGTCCTTATGCTCCACCCGGATATCAACGTCGTCTTCCGCTATCGTCATGTATTTGCGAATGACTTCCAGAATATCCTGCTGCAGCTTCGGCAGATAATCCGGCACCTGAGAGCTGCCACTGCGCTCATGCGCGAGCAGGATCTGCAGCCGGTCCTTGGCTGTCTGCGCGGTTTTGGGACGACGCGGTTTGAGCGAAAAACCAAACAAGCTCATGCAGACCGCCCGAAGATCCGGCCAAAGAGACCCGGTCGCTTCTCGTTTCCAATACGCATTTCGACCTCCTCGCCCAGCAGGCGGGCCACGGCATCCTCATAGGCGCGCGACGCCGCCGAGGGCTCGTCCAGAACGACGGGCGTGCCGACGTTCGAGGCACGCAGCACGGCGGGGCTTTCGGGGATGACACCAAGCAGCGGCACGGCGAGGATTTCCAGCACGTCCTCGATGGTCATCATCTCGCCCGCGTCGATGCGGCGTTGATCATGACGGGTCAGAAGCACCTGAGCCTTGACCTCATCGCCACCGGTTTCGGCGCGTTTGGTCTTGCTGGACAGAAGCCCGAGAACCCGGTCGCTGTCGCGCACGGAGGAGACTTCGGGGTTGGTCACGACCACGGCTTCGTCGGCAAAATACATCGCCAGCTGGGCGCCACGCTCGATCCCGGCGGGGCTGTCGCAGACGATGTAGTCGAACTCTTCCTTCAGTTCGTTCAGCACCTTCTCGACGCCGTCCTGCGTCAGGGCATCCTTGTCGCGGGTCTGCGATGTCGGCAGGATCGACAGCGTGTCGAGCCGCTTGTCCTTGATCAGCGCCTGTTTCAGGCGCGCTTCGCCCTGAATGACGTTGATGAAATCGAAAACCACACGGCGTTCGCAGCCCATGATCATGTCGAGGTTGCGCAAACCGACGTCAAAATCGATGACGACGGTCTTGTGGCCACGTTTCGCCAGAGCGGCGGAGATGGCCGCCGCCGAGGTCGTCTTGCCCACGCCTCCCTTGCCAGAGGTGATCACGATCACCTTGCCAAGCGGCGCCTTGTCTTTTAGCGCCTTGTCTTCAGTCTTTGTCATTCAAACCTCTCAATGCAGAGTTTTTCGTCTTCGAGATGGATCTGAACGCTATGGCTGCGAAACTCTGCGCCGATCTTCTCGCTTGTCTGGAATAGTCCCGCGATGGCCAGAAGCTCAGCCTCCAGCCGATGACAGAAGATCCGGGCGCTGGTGTCGCCTCGTGCCCCTGCCATGGCCCGGCCCCGCAGAGTGCCGTAGATGTGAATATTGCCCGCCGCCACCACTTCGGCGCCGGACGCGACAGAGCCGACAATCGTCAGGTCGCCATTTTCGGCCACGATCATCTGACCCGAGCGCACCGGCCTGTTGATGATCCGGTTTGCAGGCGCCCGTGGCGGATCCTTGATTTCAGGGCTCGGCGCATCGGCAGACTGCTGTGGCGCGCTGGCGCGCTGCTTGTCCAGGGGGGCATCCCGGCCGATCTGCAGGGGGATCAGGCCGAAGGCTTCGGCCAGCTCGCGCTGCTGCGCCGTGACGTTCTGAACGCCGAACAGAAGCAGGCCCTTGGCGCGGATCGCACCGATCACTTCCCGTAGCAGATCGCGGTCCGCAAGCTCTGGCACCCGCTCGAAATCCAGCACGATCGGCGCACCGATCAGCAGGTTGGGGGCCGAGCTCAGCTTCTCGTCCAGCGCCGCAAAGAAGCTCGCATCCGGTTGCGCCATTTCTATCCTGAGCGCGACCGCAGTCAGAAACCGCCCGCGCAGCTGAAATGGCTCCGTCACTGCCGGGCCGCTGACGGGGCGGCTGGCTGCATCATGGTTTGGCACGCGAAACTGTGCTCCTGCTCATTAATCCTGCGCGCCGGGCACGCATACTGATTTTCTCGGGTTTAGGGTAATGGGCGCGATGCACTACCCGTTTTCCTTGTCCTTGGCATCTGTCGGCAATCCTTTGCCGTCAATAGGCAAAATCACTCAGACAGGCAGCGCTGCGTGGTGACGTGGTGACAGGCCGCAAGACTGATCAGCTGTGGAGGCCGCTGACCTGAGCCTGATCGCCAGAAGAACTGGCATGTCGTGCAGGGCGGGTCAGACGGCTTTGCTACGCCGCAATGAGTGGCATGCGCATATAGCAAATGGTGACCACGACGGGTTTCGAACCAGTCACCTGCCCCTTGGGAGGTGGCATCTGCCCCATGAAAATAAAGGAACTCAGCCCAAAACGCTGCTCCGATCTTGCCGGTGTTCGCAGGTATTTCATGTTCGGGCAGGTTCAACGAACCAAAGAGCATACCCCTTTCATAGCTGGACGAGCCCCCCCCGCAGGAACGCGCCGGATGCTGGAGCAATTTGAGGGCCCTGCGCCCTGCACGCCTGACCAAAGCCAACCCGCGGATTACCACTCTCAAGCCGGCAGACTCTCATTATCAGGGTGGGACGAACCCGAGGCACGTCGCGCTCCCAGCCCTTGCATGAGACTCGTGCCATGCGCAGGAAGCAGACACCGGATTGTCGGGGAATGCCTTTGCCCTGGGCGGGCCGGTCCACGTTTCGTGCAACCGGCCCGCAGGATGTCAGTCAAAGGTGATCTGCACCTTCACGGCCTTGCCGCGGTCGGTGGCGAGTTCCATCGCGATCACGGCATCAGCAATCGGCAGGCTGTGGGTGACGATGGGTGCGAGAACCATTGCCTGCGTGTTGATCAGCTCGACCGCCTGGCCGAACTCCTTGTCGAAGCGATGCGTGCCGATCAGGTTGATCTCCTTCGAGACCAGCAGATTGAAGGGGACAGGCGTATCGCCCATCACGCCGACCTGAACGATGGTGCCCATCGGCCGGGTGCAAAGGATGGCCGAACGCAGCGCGGGCTGCGCGGCCGAACATTCAAACGCGATGTCGAAATACCCCTTCTCGGCCTCGTATTCCGTCAGGTCGGCGCCATGGGTTGCCACGTTGACCGTACGGGTGGCACCGACGTCCTTCGCCACGGCCAGCGTCGCATCCTGAAGGTCGGTTACGACGATTTCCGAGGCGCCGAAGTGCTTGGCCAGCGCGACGCAGAGCGCGCCGATGGGGCCTGCCCCGGTGACCAGAACGCGCTTGCCCTCAAGCGTGCCCGCAACCTCCAGCGCGCGGGTGATTGCCCGGCGGCAGACGGCAAGCGGTTCGGACAGTGCGGCCTCGGCCATGGGGACGCCCTCGGCGATGGGGTAGCATTGCGCGGCCCCGATGGCGATGCGATCCCGGAAGAAGCCCTGTTCGTGCGGCATGAACATGGCTGACCCCTTGAACCGCATGTTCAGGCAGTGCTGATGCGCGCCTTTTTCGCAGAAGGAACATCTGCCGCAGGGGTGCGACGGGTTCAACGCCACGCGCTGGCCGACGGACAGCCCCTCGACGCCTTCGCCCAAGGCGGTGATCGTGCCGGCCGCCTCGTGGCCGATGATGATCGGCTCCTGAACGCGGATCATCTCTCCGATGCCGCCGTGGGTGTAGTAGTGGATATCCGAGCCGCAAATCCCCCCCGCGCCAATGGCCACGACGACTTCGCCGGGGGCCGGTTCGGGATCAGGCAGGGTTTCGACGCGCAGGTCGCGTTGGCCATGCAGGCGGGCGATACGAATGGACATGGAGGCTCCTGTCAGTTGAGCAGCGAGGGCAGCCAGGTGCTGAAGAATGGAACGTAGGACACCAGCATCAGCACGATGAGGTTGGTCAGGATGAACGGGGCGATGGCCTTGGTCACCTGCCACAGGGACACGCGACCGATGTCGGCGCAGATGAACAGGCAGACACCAACGGGCGGCGTGGTCAGACCGATCATCAGGTTCAGCACTGCAAAGACGGCAAAGTGCACTGGATCGACGCCCACGCCGACCGCAAGCGCAAGCAGCGGCGCGAAGAGGATGATCAGCGCGGCGATGGTCTCCATGAACATGCCGACGAACAGCAGCACGAGGTTGATCAGAAGGATCACGAGGAACTTGTTGTCGGTGATCGACAGCACGCCACTGGCGATGGTCTGTGGAATGCGCTCGGACACGAGGATCCAGCCAAAGACATTCGCCAACCCGACAAGGGCGAGGATCGCCGCGGCAGAGATCGCGCTGTCGATGACGATGCGCGGGACATCCCGAACCTTCAGCCCCTTGTAGACGAAGGCGCCGACGACGAAGGCGTAGACGGAGGCAACGATTGCCGTCTCGGTCGGCGTGGCAAAGCCAATCAGCAGGCCGCCCACGATGAAGGCGGTCATGGCAACGGCCCAGAATGCGCCGAGGAACGCGCTGCCCAGTTCACCGAAGCCCTGCCATTCCTGCTTGGGGAAGTTCTTCTTGCGGGCAATGATCCAGGCGGTGATCATCATGGCAACGCCCATCATGATGCCTGGCAAGGCCCCCGCGATGAACATCTTGCCGACCGAGATGCCCGACAGGGTGCCGACGATGATCATCGGGACCGAGGGCGGGATGATCGGGCCGACCGTGGACGAAGCGGCGGTGATCGCAGCAGAGAAATCCGCTGGATATCCGGCCTTCTTCATGCCGGGGATCATCATGCCACCGATAGAGGCCGCGTCGGCGGCTGCGGTGCCGGAGATGCCGCCGAACAGCATCGAGGCGGCCACGTTGGTCAGGCCCAGCCCGCCACGCATCCAGCCAACCATGGCCTGTGCCAGTCGCACGATGCGCGATGTGATACCGCCAGCGTTCATCAGGTTTCCGGCGAGGATGAAGCCCGGGATGCAGAGCAGCACGAAGCTGTCCATCCCCGCGTACATCTTTTGCGGGATCACCACGAGCGGCATGCCCTCATAGAGCAGGTACGCCATGGAGGACACGCCCAGCGTCACCGCCACGGGCAGACCTATGACCAGCCCGCCAAGGAAGCAGCCCAGAAGGATCGTCAGTTCCATATTATTGGTCCTCTTGCAGGCGTTCGGGCCTGCCGTCCGTGGTTCCGGTCAACATGCCGATCACGCGCAGGGCGGAAAACAGGCTGAGTGAAATCAGAGCCACCAGCACGGAGGCATGTATCCAGTCCATCCGCACGCCCAGGGACGGTGCCGTCTGCCGTGCGCCGATGGAAACGTAAAACCAGGTCGCCTTGATCAGCACCAGCCCGAAGCCACAGGTGATCACCGCGCAGACAAGCCGAAGAATCCAAGGCAGCCGACCAGGCAGCAGCTCGGACACGATGTCGACGTTCACGAGGTTGCCGGATCGATAGCTCAGCCCAATACCAAAGGCGGCCAGGTACAGCAGCGCGAAACGCGTCAGTTCTTCGGTCCAGACGACCGAAGTGATAAAGTCGGACCGCCCTGCAAGCTGCAAGAGCACGGCGATGATGATGACGCCAAAGCTGATCCCCGTGGCGATGCGGGCGAGGCCGGTCAAAGACCAGATGATGCGCTGCATGGGAAACCCCGTTCATGTTTCAGGAAGAGGCCGGAGGGTTCGCTGTGAACCCTCCGGCCCCGTGGAGCGGCCGCCAATGGGGAAAGGCTGGTCCGCTTTAGGCAATCAGTCAGCGAAGAGCTGCTCGACCTGCGGGCGGATTTCCTCGGCGACGGAACTCAGCACAGCCTCCTTCGCGGCGGCGGCGAAGGCAGCGTTGTCGACCTCGACGAACTGCATGCCAAGCTCTTCGAGCTGGGTCTGCAACTGCGCTTCTTCCACCAGGAACTGCTCACGTTCCCATTTCTGGGTGCGCGAAGCGGCTTCCATCACGGCCTGTTGATCTTCTTCGGACATCTGGCCCCAGGCCATTTCCGAGATCGTCAGGTAGATCCACGACCGCACGTGCTGGGTCTGGTTCACATAGTCCTGCACTTCGTTGAAATTCGCGGACTTGATGAGAGCCAGCGGGTTTTCCTGTGCATCGATGGTGCCGTTCTGCAGCGAGGTGAAAACCTCGGAAAAGGCCATCGGCGTCGGGCTCGCGCCAAGGGCCTGCCACACGTTCAGGAACAGAGGCACGTTCGGGACGCGCATCTTGAGCCCCTTGAGATCCTCAACCGACTTGATCGGGCGGTTCGAGGTCAGGTTGCGCGGGCCGCGGGCAAAATAGGCGATCGGGCGGATGCCGACCTTTTCGATGATCTGCTGTTCGATCTGGTCACCCAGTTCGCCACCGGCCACCGCGTCCATGTCCTCAAGCGAGGTATAGCCGTAAGGGATCGCCAGCAGGGCTGCCATCGGCGCCCAGTTCTGCAGGGATTCACCGGTGATCGTCATGTCGGCGGTGCCAAGCTGCATGCCGTTGATAACGTCCATTTCCTTGCCGAGCGTCTCGTTCGGGAAGACCTCGACCGCGATCCGGCCTTCCGTAAGGGCCTCGACCTCTTCGGCGAATTTCTCGGACGCCTTGTTCCAGATATTATCTTCGTTGGCCGGGTGGCCAAGCTTCAGCGTCATGTCTTGGGCAAAGGCTGCGCTGGAAAGAGCTGCAGCTGCGATACCGCCGAGCATGAGGGCTTTCAGGGTTTTGGTGACGAACATGGTTTCCTCCCGTTAATCGTCTTGGTGGTCCCGATCAGCCCTGTGGGGCGTCGAAGTAATCGGGGTAGGCTTCGCGGATTGCGGGCAGGTCCTGCAGGATCATCTGCAGGTGGCCACGCATTGCTTTCTGCGCTTTGTCGCTGTCACCGGCTTCGATGGCGTCAACGACGGCGGAGTGTTGTTCAATCAGGTGCGCCAGCGCGAATTTGGTCGACGTCATCTGGCGGACGCGGTCCATCTGGGATTTCAACCCGTCGATCACCGTCCAGGCATTGGGATGCCCGGCGGCCTCGGCAAGCGTGCGGTGGAATTCGTCATCCAGCGGCACGAAGGCCGAAGGGCGGTCATCCGCCAATCGCTTCTGCACCGCGATCTGGTCACGCAGCTCCTGCACCAGACCTGCGGGGGCGCAATCGGCACAGGCCTTGACGATATCGGCTTCAACGGCCTCCCGAACGAAGCGGGCATCCATGACGGCTTCCTGAGAGATCTTGCGCACATAGGTGCCCCGTTGTGGGCGAATCTCCAGCAGGCCTTCTTCAGCCAACTTGATAAACGCCTCGCGGACCGGCTGGCGGGACAGGCCGAACGTTGCCCCAATCTCGGATTCAGACAGGCGCATGCCGGGTTCAAGCTGATTGCGCACGATGCAGAGCCGCAGAATGCGGGTCAACTGCGGCCCCACGGGGGCCGTTGAGTCGATCTGCGCACTATTCAGAAGCTCGATGCTCATCTCTGTCTCCTACCGAGGAAATGCATAACTGCATACTTCCATACTAGTCAACATACCAATTGGATGCTATCGATCACAGCCGTAATGTCCGCCGCGCTCGCTTTATTGCGGCGTGGCCCGACCGAAGTCTCAAGGGGAGGAAATACCATGCGACAGACTTGGCGCTGGTTTGGTCCACAGGACCGCGTGAGCATTGACGACATGATGCAGGCAGGCGTTGAAGGCGTGGTTTCGGCGCTCCATCACGTCCCCACCGGATCCGTCTGGACCCCCGAGGAGATTGCGGCGCGCCAGAACCTGATCGCCACCCGGCGGGATGGCCGCCCGTCCTCCCTGACCTGGGACGTCGTGGAATCGCTGCCGGTGTCCGAGGACATCAAGAAGCAGAAGGGTGATTGGAAAAACCACATCGCCAACTGGAAGACTTCGATGCAGCATCTGTCGGATGCCGGGATCGACGTAATCTGCTACAACTTCATGCCCGTGCTGGACTGGACGCGCACCGATCTGGCCTGGGAACGGCCCAGCGGTGCACGTTGCATGCGCTTCGACCTGATCGACTTTGCGGCCTTCGATATCCACATCCTAGAACGCCCCGATGCTGCCAACGGCTTTCCCGATGCGGTGGTGGCCGAGGCGGCAGAGCGGTTCGCCCGGATGGACGACGCGCGCAAGGAACAGTTGGCGGGCAACGTGGTCTTCGGCCTTCCGGGCGCTGCCGAGAAATTCACGCTGGACGACGTCAAGGCGCATCTGGCCGAGTACGACAAGATCTCGGAGGCGCAGCTGCAATCGAACATGATCGACTTCCTGTCCGAAGTCGCACCCATGGCCGAGGATCTGGGGATGCGCCTTTGCTGCCACCCTGACGATCCGCCCTTCCCGCTGCTGGGCCTGCCGCGGATCATGTCGACCGAAGCGCATTACCGGAAAATCCTTGATGCCGTGGACCTGCCATCAAACGGCGTGACGCTGTGCACTGGTAGCCTTGGGGCGCGGCCCGACAACAACCCGGTCGAGATCTTCAAGGCGCTGGCAGATCGCGTGCATTTCCTGCACCTGCGCAATGTCAGCATCGAGGGCACCGAGGTCATGAATTCGCTCTACGAGGACGAGCACCTCTCTGGCCACACCGACATGGTGGCCATGGTGGCGGCTGTTGTTGCCGAGGAAGCCCGCCGCAAGACCGAGGGGCGTGCGGACTGGTCGATTCCCTTTCGCCCGGACCACGGTCAGGACATCCTTGATGACATCGGCCGCGAGGCCCAGCCGGGCTATCCGGCCATTGGGCGCCTGAAAGGGCTGGCGGAGCTGCGCGGGCTTTACCGTGCGTTTCAGCACCCGCTGATCGCAGGCGCCTGAAATGCGACTGACCTCGATTGCGCAGGTGCCCGACGCCCTGCACCCCGGCTATGACCCTGCGGGTCATGGCGTGGGGATTGTTCACCTCGGCCTCGGCGCCTTTCACAAGGCGCACCAGGCGGCGCTCACCGATCTCGCGCTGACCGCCGGGGGCGGTGACTGGCGCATCCTCGGGGTATCGCTCCGCTCGCCCAAGGCCTCGCAAGAACTGGCCCCGCAAAACGGCCTGTTCACCCTGATCGAAAAAGGGGCCGAAGGCTCTAGCGCCCGCGTGATCGGGTCTATCGCCGATGCGATCTGCTCTGCCGGAGATCCCGAGCCCACCCTGCACGCCATGGCCGCCGAGGGCACGAAGATCGTTTCGCTGACAGTCACGGAAAAGGCCTACGGCCTGAACCGCGCCACCCTCGGCTGCGATCCAAAGCACCCCGCCGTGGCGGCTGATCTGGCAAACCCGCAGGCGCCCCAAGGCGTGCTGGGCCTGCTGACCGAAGCGCTGCGCCGCCGTCATGCGGCCGGCCTCGCGCCGTTCACCGTGCTGTGTTGTGACAACCTGCCGGAAAACGGCACCCTGTTGCGCGGTGCAGTGGTGGACTTTGCCCGCAAGGTCGACCCGGCGCTGGCGGACTGGATCGCCGCGACTGTGGCCTTCCCCTCGACCATGGTGGACCGCATCACGCCCGCCGCGACGGACGCCACCCTTGCCGAGGCACAGGCCCTGACCGGCACCGAGGACCATGCCGCAGTCGAGACCGAGCGCTTCGTGCAATGGGTCGTCGAGGACAATTTTCCGCTCGGGCGTCCCGCATGGGAAGCCGCTGGCGTGATCTTCACGAAGGATGTCCCGGCCTTCGAGGCGATGAAGCTGCGGATGCTGAACGGCGCGCACTCCATGCTGGCCTATGCAGGCTTTCATGCCGGGTTGCCGCTCGTGCGTGACGTGATGGCCCATGCGCCTCTGGCCGCATTGGTGCACCGACATTTGGCCGCCGCCGCCGCGACCCTGCCAGCAATTCCGGGCATTGATCTTGCTGCTTATGCGGCAGCGCTCGCCGCGCGGTTCGAGAACCCAGGCATCGCGCATGAGACCTTCCAGATCGCGATGGATGGGTCCGAGAAAATGCCGCAACGCATCTTTGCCGCGGTCGAAGACGCCCGGACCCGCGGCGTGGATATCCGCCCCTTTGCCTTCGCCACTGCGGCATGGGCACGGCATATCTCGATGGCGACGCATGACTGCACGCCCTACGAGCTGCGCGATCCGCGCGCCAAGGAACTGCGCACCATGGCCGAGGGCAAGGAGGCGGACGCGATCGTCACGGCCCTGCGTGCGGCGTCCTTCATCCCGGCGGCCCTGTCTGCCGACATGGCGTTCTGGACCACGGTTGAAGGCATCCTAGCCGAAATGTTGTTCGAGCCCATGATCGACGTCATCGCCAGAGAGGCAACATGAGCCGGTTCCTGTCCATTGGTGAATGCATGCTGGAGCTGTCCGGCGCGGGGGATGACCTCTGGCGGATGGGCATCGCGGGCGACACGCTGAACACCGCGTGGTACGCGCGCGCCTGCTTGCCCGGCAGCTGGCAGGTGGCCTATGGCACCTGTATCGGGCGCGATCCCTTTTCCGCGCGCATCCCTGACTTTCTGCAAGCGAACGGGATCGAGACGGACCGTATCCAGATCCACCCAACCCGCTCCGTGGGCCTTTATGCCATATCGCTGGACAAGGGCGAGCGCAGCTTCGCCTACTGGCGCAGTGCGTCGGCCGCCCGGACCCTGGCCGATGATCTGCAACAGCTCGAGACCATGACTCTTGATGCGCAGGTGATCCACGTCTCGGGCATAACGCTTGCGATCCTGCCGCCTGAAGGACGGCAGCGGCTGATCCAGGTCATGGCGCGGCGGCGGGCCGAAGGAGTCACCGTCTCACTCGATCCGAACATCCGCCCGGCCCTGTGGGAAGACCTCGACACGGCAGCAGAGGTGCTCACGCAAGCCGCCCGTGCCGCCACGGTCATTCTGCCAAGCTTCGATGACGAGCATGCCTGCTTTGGGGATGCGACACCCGGCGCAACGCTGACGCGATACGCCGCCCTCGGAGCGGATACGGTCATCGTCAAGAACGGCGGCGGCGAGATCCTTGCCCTGCATGACCGACAGACGCACGAATTTGGGGACCTTGGCCGCGTGACGCCTGTCGACACGACCGGTGCCGGGGACAGCTTCAATGGCGCTTGCCTCGCCGCTCTGGCAACCGGAAGCCCGCTGCCCCATGCCATCGCCGCCGGCCATGCCGTGGCCGGCAAGGTGGTGACCCGCCGCGGCGCCCTTGTTCCAATGGAGGACATCGGCTGAACGCAGGAGCCGGCGGGCGATCGCCAGTCGCGCCAGCCTGAACCAGATTCGGATAGCCGAACTGGGTCGGCTGGAAGGCCTGGCACCCAGGGGCGCTGACTTCACACAACCCGCGCATGGCCGGTTCGGCGCAGCTGCATGACAGCTCACGAAATGCAAACGTTCGTCTGGTTTAGACCCGAAGCGTCTGGCGATGCGGGAGCAGATGCGCCGGGAGACATGTCTGCTCGCTGTGCATCGCCGACGGCAGACACTGCATGACGCTCGACCGCTCCAAGCCCATTTGCGACCTTAGCGCGCGGCGCAGCGTAGAGCGGCGCGTCGGGCATGAAGGGCGGTGAGCTGCCCCCCGCAGGCGCGGCCCTTCAAACTCCCCGTTGTGTGGAAGCGGACATTCAGCCGACCGACACTCGGCTCTGGCAACAGTTGGCGCAAGGACGGAAACTGTGTGCAAACGCCTAATTATGTTATGTTTTTCAAACCACAGAAAAACTATGGGCATGACCCCCACAGAGATGGATGTCCTTTAACCACACACGTTCAGATCACCCCACCTTCGGCTTACTGAAAGATCAAGGCGATCTCTTCTGCACTCAGCAGCTTCCACTGACCGGGAGCCATGCCCTCAGGCAGTGACAGACCGCCCAGACGTTCGCGGTGCAGTTTTTCGACGTGGTTGCCTGTGGCAGCAAACATGCGGCGCACCTGGTGGTATCGGCCCTCGGTAACACTAAGGAGGGCTTCGGTTTCCGAGACCACGTCCAGCTCGGCAGGAGCCAGCGGCTTGTCCTCGCCGTCCAGCATCAATTGGCCCGAGGCAAACAGCTCGCCTTCGGTGCCATCGAGCGGGCGGGCCAGCGTGGCGCGGTAGGTTTTTTTGACGTGGCGCTTGGGGCTGATGACACGGTGAAGCAGGCCGCCATCATCGGTCAGCAACAGAAGACCGGACGTCTGCTTGTCCAACCGGCCGATGGTCGAGATCGCCGGATCACGCCGTTTCCAGCGCTTGGGCAGGATGTCGTAGACGAGAGCACCGTCTTCCTTGTGCGAACAGGTCATGCCCAAAGGCTTGTTCAAAAGAATGACCATGCCCGCGACGGGATCGAGCGCCTCGCCGTCGATCTCCATGCGGGTCGGCAAATCTGGAGTGACAGGGATGCGTTTGGTGACGTCAAGAAGCTCGGCAGCGTCCAGAGTGATACCGCCAGCCTTGGCCATTCGCGCCATTTCGGTGCGCGAACCATAGCCCATGGAGGACAGGAGCTTGTCGACGCGGGAGGTGGGAATCTTAGCCATTACTTTTGGTTTCTCAAGTAGCTCAAAGGGCCCGCCCGCAGCATCGCAAGTGCTGATCTAATGCTCAAGATATGCCAAGCCTGACTTTTAGCCTGGGGATGTAGAGACATGGGTTTATCGCCACAAGGCAGCATTTCGATCGCTGCCTTTCATCGTTCGCCTCTCATGGCAATTGTTCGACTGTTTCCATTCCTAAAGTCCTGTGATCTACATCACAAGTAGAGGTAGCATATCAGATTTTGTGGTCCGCTAAACCCAGCATGAATCGCTGTTTTGAGGTCGCCTTTTTGAAGCGCCGAACGTCCGGTTAGGGCCGGTCATGTCGCTCCGGCAGGCGCTGCGACCGCAACTTTGCACTGTTGGCTTTCTGCGCACTGCCGACCTTGGTGTCCGCCTTAGCGAACGATGGCTCACTGCCCCAATTTATGTCCCATACGTCACCGCCGCGACTCGCCCAATGCTCCTGCTTATGCGTTCGCTTTGGAAGGTATGGGCTGGACATGAAATAACCTCAGAGGACAGCGTGCTGGCTTCCTGTGCTCGGCCCAATTCCTAAGAGGCCTTTCCGCGCTTCCCCGCTTGCAACGAACTGCGCCCTCCGCACGTTGGGCTAAAGAACGCGTTAGCTTGAGAAAGGATTTGGCAGCATGCTTGACTGGATCGCAGAAAATTCAGGCACATTACAATTAGCTATCAGCCTGTTTACGGCGGTTGTCTGGCTCGCTTACCTCCATATTCTCTGGCTGAGTTTTCGCCGCCAACGGCAGACGGTAATCTTGATCAATCGCTCCATCGCCAATGACGAGAACGCCCATTGCTTCGTCACCAATATGGGGGCGGAACCGATCTATTTGATGGAAGTCATGGCGAGAGTTGTCACCCAAGACAAGACCTACGTCGTTAAGGTCACCGAACGCGAGGAGGTCGCCTTTAGCGAATTCGAGGACCCATTAGCCCGCACGAACCAAGGCCCCATCAAAAGCGGCGAGTTCATCGACATCGGCTCCTTTACCGACCTCCTACGCCGTGCAGACGTGCGCATTGGCTCCGACGGTATCTTTGATAGAGTGCTGCAGATGGACTTGACGGTCGCCGCTGTCGACGGACATGCCACCTATCTCGTGGCTGCGCGGCGCCAGTTCAAAGCACAATGGAATGACGGCAAACCTTATTTCGTTCCCAAGCGCGTGATAACTCACCAGATCCGTAGTCTATTCAGACGTCGTAAGATTGTCTCGATGCTGGAAGAGCAAATCGAATAAGGGTGGCTCAGATCAGCGTGTCCGGAATACCAGTCACCCGACTGAAACGCCAAGACCCTCGCGATCCGATTGGACTGCCGCATGCTGCTTCGCTGAAGTTGATGCCCCAGCGAATGGTAACTCACCGCGCGTCATGACCGACACGTAGCGCGGTTCTGCACGAGGTACGTAGTGCACAACTGTCGTCTCAGGTCCGGTCGCGTCTTCGACCAGGTCCCAAGTGCAGGACTTTGCAAAGGTCACTAACTGCGCGCCGCTGACGGTCTAAAAGTCTGCATCAATCGAAAGTGCCGCATCGCTTCGACGAACGTCTGCTTCCGGAAAGTCGGCCTCTGGGCCTCGCACCGGCAACGACGATTTTGCTGCGCCTGGCGCGAATGGCGTGGAAGGGCTGGTGCGGCCTGTTGTGGTGATCGCCGAGGCGGTTTGATGCGGATGACCTAGTGCTGCGCTGCCGCAAGGCAGGTTTGAGCCCAAACTCCACTATTTTACAGCAGAGCGAATGGCGGCTCTGGAGCTTTGCTGAAGAGGGTTGGCTACAAGCTGACACCATCCTTCGAGAGACGAGTAAACCATACCGCGGTGACTATCGAAGCTCCTGCAATCGCGAATGTCAGCTGCATACCTTGGCCAATCGCACTGGGTGGAGCCGTATCAATGGTGCCGGTTCCGACGCCGAGAGAGAAAACCGCCCCCATTGCCGAGGCCCCACCGACGAGCCCCGGATTGCGTGATAACGCAAGCAAGCCAGACACCGCTCCGCGTTCGCCATCAGGCACATTCGCCATGGCCATTGTGCTATTGGGGGGGTGAAACATTTAGTATCCCGGCGTCAGGATTGTGATGGCCGCGATGTACCCCCAGACACCTAACATCATCGGCATGGCCGACAAGGCAAATGCTCCAGCGGCCAATGCGACAAGCCCGAGCAGAAGGCCTCTAGGTGCTCCACATGCATCAACCAGATAGCCAGAGGGCACATCGATGCAGATCGAGATGAACGTGCCGATCGACATGATCAAGCCCACGGAAACGGGGCTCAGCCAAAGCGCAAAGCCGAGATAGAACGGCCCCACCAGCAATGTGGCCATCACCAGGTTTGCCACCAGAAGATTCGCAGCCATGCCGGGGATCACACCGTTTTCGCGCAGCGCGAAAAGACTGATCCGGAGCGACCTTGTGCCATGCGAGCTCTCAGGCAGGAAACGCCAGGCCAGCTTCCCATGCTCCGTGTCGACCGCAGCGAACGGCCCAGTGCCGACATTCATCGCTGTCGCAACAAATGATCGCAGGCAGCTTGATGTGGGCCGGGCAGTCCGACAAATTTATGTTGCGAGGCGTTCCTCGAGATCTAGCCGCATGGTCGCCATGCCCTTTCGACGGGAGAGCTCTTCGTATCCGGCCGAGAGATAGGCATTGAAAGCTGGCGCATTATCGATTTCCACCTTCAAGGTCACCGCCAGCGCGCCAAGTGCCCGCGCCGCCTGCTCCACGTGCTCCGTCATCTCCGCAGCAGCACCGCCGCGCGCCTCTTCGGTGACATAGGCATAGGTGAGGTGCCGCACCTCGGGCCCCACACCCTGCCTTAGGGCGAAGAACCCGACGTCCCGTCCCGCTGGATCTTGAAGGTAAAAAGAGACGTCCTCAGGCTCTCCAAGCCACTTTTGGTGCCATTCCACCTCATCGAAGGGAACTTTCGCATTTGGATTGAGCAGCGGAATTTCCACATCCGGCAGCATCGATGCCAATGGAGTGAGATCGCAGTCGTGGTTACAACGCAAAATGAATGCCATGGGTCCTTCCTTGGGCTGGGCCCGGCGCCAGCGCACCGGGTGCATTCTGAAAGGTGTGTGTTTTGCACAGATGCCTCGTCTGGGTCAAACAGAGTGCTCTCCGCGTCTCCAGAGGTTTCGCATAAATCGCAGATGTATTGGCTCTCTGCACCTCGTCACAGGCCCGACGCGAGCGGACCTCGTGGACATCGGTGCTGCTCGCAGCGACGTGCCGCTCAGAGCCCAAATTTGACATTGCCTAAGGATTGTTGACGCACATTATTCTCGGCATCCGCTTCCAATCCTATCTTCCGCCCTTGTTTGCAAACGCCCCAGGCGACTGGCCCTCGTGCCGGACAAAAGCCAGTCCAAATGCGCTGGCGGAGCCGTAACCAACCTTCAGGGCGATTTCGGTATTGGTCAGCCCACCTTGCCGTAGCAAGGTCTTGGCGACGGCCATGCGCCAATCGGTCGCGTATTCCATTGGCGCGCGGCCAACCTGCCTGCGGAACCGCTCAAAGAAGCCAGAGCGCGACATGCCGGCCTCTTTCGCCATTTCTGAAACGGAAAGGGCCCCGCCCGCCTCGGCGTGGATACGTTGCAATGCAGTGGCCAGTTGCGGATCTGACAGGCCACGCAGCAGCCCTGGCGGCAGGGTCGCTGCGGGCCCCGAGCGCAAGGCCTCGATCAGCAGGACCTCCAGCAACCGCTCTAGGATCATCCCACGGCCCGGCCGGTCGGCACGGGTTTCCTCATGGATCACCGGCACCAGGGCCGTCAGGCGGCTTTGCCCCGAGACATGGATCATCTCGGGCAGCAGCGACACGAGCAGGTCACTGGCCGGCGTATCGAAGCGGCAATGCCCGACGAGGGCGCGCACATCGACCGGGGCATCTGACAGGCCAAGCTGGAAGCGCCCGGGACCGGTTTCAAGCGGCAAGCGCGGCACATACGGCGGCAAGGGCACCTCGCTCGACATGGTAAAGCTCTGCAGGTGGGGGATCAGCACGAAATCCCCGGCCGTCAGCGTGACCGGATCGCGCCCGGTGACGTGCAGCCGGCACTGCCCTTCGACCATCGCGCAGTAGAACGGGCTGGCCATGTCGTGACGCTCCACCATCCACTGGCCACCCGCCTCGACCATCTTTGAGATGGAGACGGCAGGCTTGAGCAGGGTCACGACGCTGGAAAGAGGATCTGCAGGGGTGTCGAGCATGGATTTGGACGCTTGATGAATTATTGCGGATTTCTGAATATAGAATGACCGGAGCCTACCGTCTATCTCCTTATCACAACAGACAAGGAGATCTGAAATGCCTCGTATTCTCATCACCGGTTGTTCCTCCGGTTTCGGCCAGGCCATCGCCGCGCAGTTCCTCGATCAGGGTTGGGAGGTCATCGCTACGATGCGCAATCCCTCTGCCGAAGGGCTGCCGCAGTCCGACCGCCTGCAGGTGCTGCCGCTGGACGTGACCGACCCCGAAAGCATCGCTGCCGCGATTGCAGCGGCGGGGCAGATCGACGCGCTGGTGAACAACGCCGGTGTCGGCATGCTCAACGTGCTGGAAGGCGCGGACATCGGGCGGGCCCGCGAGCTGTTCGAGACCAACGTGCTGGGTGCCATGGCGATGGCCCGCGCCGTGATGCCAGATATGCGCGCGCGGCGCAGCGGCGTCATCGTCAACGTCAGTTCCAGCGTGACGCTGCGCCCTCTGCCCGCCCTGTCGATCTATAGCGCGAGCAAAGCCGCCTTGAATGCCTTTACCGAAAGCTTTGCGCTTGAGGCGGCGGAATTCGGTGTGCGCGCCCGTCTGGTCCTGCCCGGCAGCGCGCCATCGACATCCTTTGGGCGCAATGCCGTGGCGCGGATGGGCATGGATGTGCCCGAGGCTTATGGGGCCTTCGTGCAGGCCTATTTCCAGAGCCATATGTCCGCGACAGAGAAGACCCAGGCGAGCGATGTCGCGCAGGTCGTCTGGCGCGCCGTCACGGACGAGACCGCGCCGATGAAGCTGCCCGCAGGTGCCGACGCCGAAACCTGGTTCCGCGAAGCAGGCTTTGCCACGGCCTGACCTTCACAATGAGACGATCCCTTTCCAACGGAAACACCCCCATGAACAGACTGATCACCCTCTCCCGCGCCCTGCCGACACCAGAGCCACAGATCACCGTCGCCTATACGCCGATCCGGCTGCCCATGCCGGGTCGCCAACCACTTGAGCTGCGCCTGACCGCCCCGGCAGCCGGGGGTGACCTGCCCATCGTGATCCTGTCACATGGCTTCGGTCCCTCGAACTACCTCCCCTCCAAGGACGGCTACGCCCCCCTTGCCCAGTTCTGGGCCGAACGGGGCATCGCAGTTGTCCAGCCGACCCAGGCCAGCTCCCGGGTCGGCGGGCTGGACCCCGAACTGCCCAATGGGCCGTTCTTCTGGCGCGAGAGGGTGGCGGAAATGCGCGCCATCCTCGACCAGCTGGCCGAGGTCGAGCGGCAGGCACCCGCCGTGGCCGGGCGGCTGGACCATGACCGGATTACCGTGGCCGGGCATTCCTTCGGCGGTTTCACCTGCGCCCTGCTGCTCGGAGCACACCTGCAGGGCGAGGACTTTTCCGACCCGCGCATCCGGGCCGGTATCCTGCTGGCCGCTCCGGGCCGTGGCGGCGCGGACCTGACCCCCGAAAACGCCGAACGCTTTCCCTTCTTCGACGTGGACTTCAGCGGTATCAGCACCCCGACTCTCGTGGTTTGCGGTGCTGACGACGATCCGCATTTCACGCCCCGTGGCCCCGAATGGCATGCGGACCCCTTTCATGATGCACCCGGCGCCGATGCCCTGCTGACGATCAACGGCGTCGGCCATGGCCTTGGCGGTATCGCAGGGTGGGACGCGCGCGAAACCGAAGCAGAAGACCCCGACGCGCTGGAAGCCACGCGGCGGCTGACCCTGGCCTGGTTGAGGAGCACATTTGGCATAGAGCCCGCCGCTTGGACACTAAGCCAGTCCGCACTCAAAGAAAGCGCGGCGGCCATCGCGAAAATCACGTTGAGATAGAGATGAATTTCAGTGCTGGCTTTGTCCGCAGTTCTGACCGTCGGCTGTGAGGGGGTAATGCAACCGCAGCGACCGACAGCTTCAGCACGCGGAGGCGCGGCGTGAAATCGCAGCTGATCAGGTGAAAAGGCAGAGCTTGCGAAGCCCGCGTCCTGCGCCCCCCCTGACGGTCGAGTACTCTGCAGCATCATCGCGAGCAGCGCCGCTTTGCTGAGCCTCCGCTGTCGGGATCGTAGCCTCTGCATGCCGCAGTGTCCGACTTGCTGAAGTCGCAGGATTTAAAGGCCGACATCCCGCACCTTTGCAACCGAGCGGCGTAGTTATCATAAACCCAAAGCTGCCGTTGTTCTGGCCCCGCGACAATCCTCAGATCGTCTGCGTCCGTGCGCAAAATGGGCTTGCTGCACTAGAAAGAGCACGGTGCTCGTCACCAACATGCTCACCAGGAAATAGGGCGCGTTCAAGGGCCGCGGCTACGACACCAAAATCATCAGCCGGCTTATCGCCCTGCGCAAGCGAGAGCCTGACGACATTGCCGAGGAAGAGGCGGTGCTGGAGATGTACAAAGAAGCGCTAGGGATGGCTTGATGACAAGTTCACCACGCATTCTTAACGGTTGCGCGACTTCCTGCGTCCGCTGGACGCCTTTACTGCCAGAGGTCACGGCGCGTGGCAGTGCGATCTGTTGCCCGCCGACAAACAGACGAACCTGCATATTCAGGCCGATACTCGCAAAGTCCTGCATTGGGGCTGGGATCTGTTGATCGTGTCAAATCCGCCCTGCACCCGCCTGTGCCGGTCTGGACAGCGATGGCTGTATGGGCCGGGTAAATCGCACCCCCAAAAGCTGCCGAAGGGCCGCAGCCACGCAAGCATGATCGAGGAGTTCAAGCTGGGCGTCGAGATCTTTCAAGCCTGCTACAACGCCCCGGTCCCGCACGTCGCTGTCGAGAACCCCGAAATGAATATCCACGCACGGGAAGCCATGCCCGATCTGCCACGGCCGCAGATCGTTCAGCCATGGTGGTTTGGCGATCCGGCATTGAAAGCAACTGGCCTGTACTTGCGCAACCTTCCCGCCTTGACTGCAACCAACCGCCTTGATCCGCCTGCAAAGGACGCACCAGAGCGCAAGCACTGGGAAATGATCTGGCGCACGCCACCCGGCCCAGATCGCTGGAAAATCAGAAGCAAGACTTTCCTTGGAATGGCCGAGGCTTGGGCCGACCAATGGGGCAGATATGCCATCAGCAGGGGTAATGCGGCATGATCGGCACCAGACCATTCACGCCCGACGGACTGGCCGAACGATGGGGCTGTAGCGGCGAAACAGTTCGAAACATGATCCGAGACGGAATGCTCCCAGCTTTCCGCGTCAGACGAATGTACCGAATCCGCCCAGAGATTGTTGAGGGATAAGAATGCGCGAATACAGAATCGGACGCCTCAACGGGCGATTTGTCGTCACATGGAACGAACCGGGCGGAAGACGTCGACGTTATCGTCTTGACGCACACACGCCCAAGGAAGCCGAGCGCGAAGCGCGGGACCTAATCCTTGGAATAACCGCACCCGCCACCGGCATGACGGTCGGTCAAATTTGGGAGTCTTACCAGATCGAGGTCGGGGGACGCCGCCAAGCTTCCAAGATGGTTCAAACCGGGCGAAACGTTCTGCCCGACTTCCGGCATCTATCGCCAAATCAGATCACGATTGCGGACTGTCGCAGCTTCATCGCCAAGCGGCGAGAGGCAGGCCGAAAGGATGCCACGATCAGGACCGAGCTAGGGTGCCCAAGGACATGCCTAAGATGGGCACACAGGACCAAGCTGATCAGCGCAGCACCCGCGATAGAACTTCCCCAGACGCCCCCGCCGCGCGATAGATACCTGACACGCGCAGAGGCTGAGAGTCTGCTAGCCGCTGCTATCGACCCACATATTCGCCTCGCCATGCTGCTGATGCTGACCACCGCCGGCCGCATCGGGGCGCTTCTGGAACTGACATGGAATCGCGTCGACCTAGATCGGCGCATCATTCGGCTGGCAGCAAATGACACCGGACCGCGCAAAGGTCGCGCGACCATCCCAATAAATGACACGCTGAATGTAGCGCTCACCTTCGCTCGCGAAGGTGCCTTGTCTGATTTCGTGATCGAATGGGGCGGTCGTCAGGTTGGGTCGATCAAGACCGGATTCAATGCTGCTGTCGTCAGGTCCGGAATTGATCACTGCACCCCCCTCACGACCTGCGTGGCACAGCGGGTCGATTTATGGCCGAAGCTTTTGTTCCGATTGAAGAAATCGCTGAATACCTTGGCCACACCAATCCGAACATCACGCGCAGCACCTATGCCTGATTCAGCCCCGACTTTCTGCGTCGCGCAGCTGGTTCTCTGGAGTTTAGCAGCGCAGGTTCGGTCCACAGACCAAAAAGAAAACCCTAAAATATTCTTAAGTCATGCCAACGAAAGGGAATGTCTGCGCAAACCGAAAATCGGCCGCAAAATGAAGGCTTAAAAATACAATAAAAACAGCGTCTTATACGGTGCCGAAAACGAATCGAAAGCAATACCCTGCGCAAGAAAGGTATAGTCTGCGCAAACTATTTTTGATCTTTTTTCAGTGTCTCTTAACTGGCTTCGCCCATGAAAAAAACCGCCTCGAAGAGGCGGGTCATGGTGTCGTGGTGGTCGGATCTGATTGGTATCAGTCGTCGAGGGCTTTCACGAACGGGTGGTCTTTCCGGTACAGCGTCAGGTAGCCGCTATGCATGAAAGGCGTGGCGACCCGCGCGCATTCGGTTTTGGAAACCCACCAATCCGCGAAGTGATCCCGGGTCAGGGTCTCGGCGCCGGCATGCTGTGAAACGGCGACCGCACCTTTGGTAACCTCCAGCAGCAGGCCCCACCGCGACGCCGAGGCGGCGACAAGCCGGTCGAAGAAGTCCTGTGTCATCAGATCCTGGTCCACCTGGGCCCCGGCCCGTAGCGCGTAGCTGCCGACGATTTCATGGATGGTCTGATAGTCCTCCGGGACGCTGATGTCGCTGAAGCGGATGCGGTGCAGGAGGCGGTAGAGCTGCGGCTCCGACTTCATGTAGCCATTGAGCTCAGGCACCCCCGAAAAGATCAGGATCAGCGGCCAGTCATGGGACTTCATCAAGGTCTTGAACGAGTCGAGGACTGCCAGCCTGTCAGCGTCGCTCTTCGCCCGGAAAATGTGCTGCGCTTCGTCGAAGTGGATACCGACGATGCCCGCCAGCTTGGCCTCGCGCACCACAATGTCCCAGATATCGCTTTGCGTCAGTCTGGCCTTGGCGCTGACCGGGTAGCCGAGGGCGTTCGCCGTGGCCTTTCCGAGATCCTTCCACGTGCCGATGCCCTTCAGCACGCATTCGGCAAACCGCGCGCGTGACCCATCCGGCAGGATGATCGCGTCGTCATTGAAGCGGCGGATCAGGGCGCCGATCTCCGTCGTTTTGCCGCTCCCGGAAGGGCCCGTCACCAGAAGCCCTTGGGTTTCGAAACGGTCGCCGTTGATCAGGTGTCCCAAGTGCGCGCTGAACACCCGGGCAAAGTCCGACTTCAGCTTAGCGGCACGGACCAGGGGATAGATCCGACTGCCCGCGTCAGCGGCTGCGTCCCTGTAGGCCTCGATGATGAACTCGCTCATACCTTACTCTCCGTGATGGGACTGAACATGGGTTTCGTGATCGTGATCTTTTCGTCGGTTGCCGCCTCCGGCAGCGTCGCGTCCGTCGACATCGCGTCGGGTTCGATGAGGTGTGGCGATGCTTCCGAGGGCAGGGCGTCTTGTGCGGCGGGTGAAGACATCTCATCCTGGGCCGCCACGTCAGTACGAGGCGCGGTAAAACCGGGGCGGTCCATGATCGACCCGGGTTCCACTGTCGTGACCGACCTGCTCATCGATACGACCTCGACGTTCGCCATGTCAGCCGCGTCTTTCCAAAGCTTGTCGATCCGCACGTACGACGAAGGCAAGTTCGAATCCGGAAAAAAGCCTGACTCACGAACCCTACGCCGACGAGCCTCTTCAAGATGTCTTTGATGCAATGCTCGCAATTCAGGGTTTGCCTCGATGGCTGCACGCTTGACATCCAAGGCCTCATCCAGCGTCAGATCGGCGAATGTCGTCATCTGCAGGTCGGCGATGATAACGTCCTTCCATTCAGCATTCAGGATGGTCACCTTTCGCAGGTCGTCAGGGTCCAGCATGACGGTGCATTTCACTTGCCGCTTGGCCGCAAGAGTTTGCAATTCCGAGCAGTTGTACGGAATGCCGAAGACCTTTACGCCCTCCGATGTCGCCGTTGCCTGCACCTCTTCACCAAGGTGCAGGCGGACCAGATCGGGTGTCGGGGCATCAATCCCGTCCGATCTCATTTTGACTTCCTCGAATTTCTGCCAAGGCGTCGCACCGAACATGCCCGTGCCGTTGTGGGGGTTGTACGGGTACTCGTCTACGAAGTAGCGGGTGATAATCCCCATCAGAGCGTCGGACGTGATCACAGCTTTCTTCTGACCGTCGTATCCGTTCAACTCACCTGGCCGGCTGCCGGTATAGCCTGGCAGGAAGTTAAGGACCTTCCACTGCAGAGTCCCGAAGGGGCGTTCTGCATAGGCGTTGTCGGTCGAGTTGTATGCCCGGCCGGTCATCACCGACGTGCCGAGCCCGAGCTGACTGGCATAAACTTCCGCGTTACGGGCTGCCGTGCCATTGTCCGACTTGACCAGAGCCAAGCTCACTGGGCGTGCGGGATCGTGCTTGCAGCCATAACGGACCTTTTCACGGGTCTTGTCGCGCAGGGCCATCCGGAGCAGCTTCTTCTGATGATCACCGTCAGCCGTCTCGGACAGGAGCCACGCCAGCGGCAGCCGGGTCGCCAGATCGATCATCAAGAACAGCCACAGACGCCTGATTTCCCCTTTCTCGAGGGGCTCAGTTGCTTTCGCAGGGTCGATCTTCTTGACGAAGATCTCGCCTTTTGAATTCGTGAAGATCGACATGAGGTACTGATCGGTCGGGCACGTCTCACCGTATTTCAGGGCGCGAATGTCCGTCGATCCGGCGCCATACTTGTTCTGCGCGTGTCGTTTGCCGTTCCGCCCTGCTTCCACCAGCGGGCGAGGCAACTCTCGAATGCGCGTCCGGATCGTCGTCACAGAAGGAAGTTTTACGCCCCTGAGGATATCCTGCTCCGAAAGCTCGAACGCTGCCTTTCCGTTCTCGTAAAGAGGCCCGATTTCCGGTTGCTGCGTACTTAGATACAGGTTGGCAACATAGGCAATGAACCTTTCCTGCGTCGCACACATCCGCCGCCTTTGATCTTCTGGCGGACCTTTCAGATGATGACGGCGTGCCAGCACGATCGGTTCGCGACCAAAACTGATAAAGGTGTTGCGCATTTCCTGAAGGACGCGACCTGTTGGCAATGAGTGCGGGCGCTTGGCACTGCCGATGTGGACGTCATGAAAAAGTTTCGGGTCATTGGTGAGCACCTTTGCCATTTCGCGAAGACGCTGCCGGACATCACGCCGGGCAAGATGCCGCTGGGTAAGCTTTCTGCCCTCCGCTTCAAGGGCATCCATCGCATGGATCAGCCCCAGTCGTGCGCGCACATCGCGCTGCTCGGGCGCGGGCAAATGAGCCAGTTTTTCAAGGCCGCCCGTGTAGTCCAGAAGCTTCCGGCGGGTCTCGGCCATCACGGGCGTGATGACTTCGCCGTCACCGACAGTCAGGGCCTCGGTGACGCGCCGGAACGGCAGTACGATGCACTCGCCATCGTCGATCCCCTCGACGGCATACCCTTCGGGATCCTTGCCAACCACGCGCCAGCGGCGACGTTCAAGCACCAACTCCGACCCTTGCGGGATCCTGTATGTCGCCTTGGCGGACATCAGGCGACCCAGATCCGGGAGTATTCACTGATGACGGTGTTCCAGTTCGCCTTGATCGCGCCCTGACCCACGAGACGCAGAACCGAATTCAATGCCCGGCCCCAGGCGACATCGCATTGCACCAGCAATTCGCGCATGAGCCAATAGTGGCAGGTCAGGGCACGGTCGAGGACGTGCCGGTCGGCATCTTCGTCGGCTGCCAAGGTCGACTTGTAGATCCGGAGCAAATTGTCCCGGTAAGCGCGCGTGTAGTGATCGCCGTTCACGACGATAATGTCGTCCGCGAACGAAGCTGGGGTTGCGGCGAAGATCGCCGTGATTTCGTCCTGGGTCTTTTGCCGCGCTAGGCTTGTGCCATTGCGCACGAAGACCGCACGCCTGAAGCCATCACTGAACGTGATGCGCAGATCGAAGCTATGTTCGTTGGGTTTCTTCTTGCCGTACGGATAGAAGATGGGCGGAAGCTGAACCTCAAGCCCGTAAAGTTCGGGCGTCAGAATCGCCTCGATACCAACCGCCATCTCCCGCTGACCATCGAAGTGATAGACCTTGCGCTGTCCCTTCGTTGCTGGCGTGGCGAACGTCATGGAGACGCGGGAGGCCGAGCTGCTGCGGGTCAGCGGATTACGGTAGCCGTCATAGGGCAGGACACCGTGGATCGGATTCACTTTCAGCGCGGGAAGCTTTTTCTGCTTTCCTGTCGATGTGTCCCATTCAAGAGGATATGGCATGACGTCTCCGTTCTCATCCGCTCATGCGAGTGAGGTCTTGAGTTAAGATTTCCGGGTTTTGATCGCGGTTGCCTGAACTCTCTGAAGTCCTTCCTAGGCAAGATTATGCGGCCAACAGCCCTCTTCTAGCGGTGCATGTTCAGGTGCGCATGGCGATGCGGAACGCGGTTTTCAATGTTCTCCAACCCGCGCGGTGCGGTTCGGCGGGACCGTTCAGCCCCATGCGATTCGAGTCAATTATTATTTTATTACAGCACATTAGCTTTCTATTCCCTCCTCAAAACTCGCACGCCCGATCGCCATGTTAACGTCCGTGATGGCTGTCATCTCATCAGTTGGCCCAGCTCTGTTTGCGCCTTGTGATGAGGATTTAGGTTTCGGCTTTTGCGAATGAAAGCTTGGGGGAGCGCTGAGGTGTGGACAGAGTATCTACTTTACTCAATTCCGACCGATTGCCAGCGCCGCCGCTGCATTTCGCCTTCGAGATGCAGCAGATGGCTTTCGCTCCCGAACACCATATCTGGGGGGAGGTTTGGAAAATCGATGCAGATGCAGCGCCCAAGCAGGCCGCCATGGAACTTTGCCAAGTCTTTGGTCAGTTTGCTCCGGAGCCGGATGGCAGTCGCATAGGCCATGCCATGATCGTCCTGGAGCTCACGCAAAGTCGGCATCGCGCCTCTTTGCCGGTACTGGATGATCTCTTCGGCGAGCCCGAAATAGAACCGTAAGCCCCGGTGGATGCCATGCAGATCCGTTCCCGATGTCAGGCTGAACTGCTTCTTGCATTTCCGGCAGGTCTGAACTTTTCGCAGATCAAGAAATTGGACATTCGTCTGAAAGCAATCCGGACATACCGGTCCATCTGGCCACCGAACCTGATACAACCGAGCCTCGCAGGCTGCCTCTGATGGAAAGGCGGCATCAAGACCGGCATCGGGCAGGCCGAGATACAGTGAAATCCAGTGTATCCGTTCCAGAGTCTTGTTTGGGAATAGGTCTGGCGTCATGAGGGGGCGATAGCACATCCCCCTCGTTCGAATGAACAGGTTAAGTCATGGCGCGAGGTCATAACGCAAACGGAAATTTCCGATATCCTTTCCGGTCCAGATTTTCACGGATCGACTTGGACGGTGGAGGTTGCAAGCCACCTCCGGTGCTCCAGTGCCCGAGGCCGATCTAATCTGGACCTAACGGATCCGGCCGATCAGGATCATGCAACAACCTCATATCCCTGATCCTTCATCCTCTGCAGCAGGTCCATTGCATGCGTGGCCTGAAAGTCCGAAGGTATCCGTCGCGGCATCGAGGCGCAGATCTGCAGGATCTGAAAGTCCTTGGGTGACAACTTCCGTTCAGCTCTGCCCCAATCCATAACCCTGTCCCAGAACTCGGCCCCGAGCTTGACCACCTCGGTCTGAGCGTTGATGCTGGCGGTCAAGGCCTTCTTCGCCCGCGCGTCCCTTACTGCGGTTCGTACGCTCTCGACCAGCGTGAGGCAGCTGGCGAAGTCGTCGTCATAGTCGAGCTTCCTGCCTTTCAATCCATTCCAGCATGCCTGCTGCTTGGCCCACTCCGACATGTTACGAACCCCGGCCGGTGGATGGGTAATGACGTCGTTCGCCTCTGCCGCAGCGACGAGAAGCGCACGCAGCAAGGGCGCCGGGGCAGCCTGACGCCGCCAGATGGCGTCAACGTCCAGAACCTGCTTGTCGCTGGTGGCGTCGTGGAAGACCTTCGCCATGGCGTAGGTAACGATATTCGCGCGGTAGCCGCCTTCGTACCAAGGCTGTTTCGGCACCTCGGTTTCCAGCTTCCGGAAAACAATTGCTTTGGCGATCAGGCGTCGATACCAGAGCTCATCGTATCGAGCATCGCTCTTGGCCCAGGCCTCGCCGATCTCCTTGGCGAATTCGGCGAAATTTTTCTGTGCGCCTCGTGAAACGATATGGGGATGCCCGGCGGCCGAGTACTCGAATTTCGCGAGGTCAGTCTTGATGAAGAGCTGAGACTTGGGGAACTCGAGGTCGAATTTCTTCTGCTGGGCAGGCGTCAAGCGAACCCGCGCATTGATGAACTGACCGCGGGACCGCTCATAGAACCATTTGCTGTCATGACGCTCGCCGTCTCGGGCCGTAAAGATCACGCTACGCGAAAACTGCTCGATCCGGATGTGAAACGGGTGGTTCGAGAAGAAATCCGCCGCGTTCACCTTGTTCTGGGTGTTCGCGAACTCGGAAATCTTCGGGACGATCTCCTCGGAACGGTCGGGCGCGACAACGGTCAACTTCATCTGGACGAAAACCTGTGGAAGCTGTTCCTTGGCACTCTTGAGCCCAGTGTGGATCGAACCGGTAGTCTGTGCGCCGTTCACGATCTGCAGGTTGCTGATCGATGCAATCGCAAGACCATCATCCGTGCGCACGCAGGCAACATCATCCGCCGTCGCAGACAGCCCGTTGTTGTAGGGAAAGAACAGCTCCGGCTCTTCCTTGATCGTCTTCTGGATTCCCTTGTTGGTTTTTGCTCGCGCTTGGAGAAACGAACGAACATTGGCCTCGAGAAGACGGGCGCCCCAGCGGTCGTATATCGCTGCAAGCTGCTCACCAGGTACGATCAGGAGATAACTTTCTAGCGCTGCGCCCTTCTGCGAGGCCTTTAGCGCTGGAAGGGGCCCACCGAAGTCCCCGGCGAAGTCGATCACCATATCTTCGAGGGCCTGACCTGAACGGTCGAACCGCTCGAAACGCGCCAGATCCCAAACCGACCAGGTCACCGGCACATCGTCGAGCTCCTGCAGCTTCACCGCATCGTCCCGTCCAATATACTGGCGGTTCGATACGAGGATCAGCTTGACCTTGGTAACCTGTGACCACGTCGTGATGATCAGGTCGGAGACCTGAAACGCGGGGCTAACCTCGTTCAGAGCATCGCGGAAATCTTCTGACCGGGCCTTTTTCAGAAAACGGATCAGTGGGTTCAGAATGGGCGGAACATCGCCTTTTCCAAAGGTCTGAACCTCCTCACTGTCGATGAAGTCGCAGACGATCAGGCCCAACACTCCCGCGCTGTCTCGAGGGTCACCCGCATACCCGTCAACCCTGAGCCTCTGCCCCCCTTCGCCGCTCTGGTAGTAGGCACGATCTGCCACCTCGAGCTCGCCCGCTTCCGTCAGGCGCTCGGTCATTCGATCGAAGAAGGCCTCGACCGGGAATATCCCGCTGGCATCGGCTTCGCGCCGGATATCGGCCATCAGATTCTTGTGGTACTCCTGAAGTTCACTCATGCCTGCCCACCTTCAATCAATCCAGCCCGTACATCATTCCAAGCCTTGAGGAATGGGGAACACGCTGAAAGCGCGAGCGCGAAGGTTACACCGGACACGCCGAGCAGGACCGGAGCGGCGATCCGAGGGAAGTCCTCCGTCACCGCGAAAAACTCGGGTGCGGAAACGATCCAGCGCCATGCCGAGTAGTCATGAAGGGCATCGTAACCTACGTCTGCTAAATGCAGTTCCCAATCCATGACCGACGATGGTTCGGTGCGCTCCAGAAGCTTCGTGACAGTGTCTACATGCTCAGTCAGGGTCCGTCCATGCGGCGGCTGCACCTTGTCGACGGCCAGCACTGCCAGCCAGATGCGGCGATCAGGCACATCGGCCAGCTGATGCTCGCTCGTGATCTTAACGAATGGCTGGGACGCGCCGCGACGGGCCTTGACCTCGATGCAGTCCGCCTTGAGCTCGAAATCCTTAGGCGCGCCAGACGGTCCCATCCATGCGGAAAGTGCGGGCTTTGGCCCAAGCTCAGCGATCAAAAGCTTCAGAACCTCGATCTCGCCGATCAGGCCCTTCTGTGCCTCCTCCGACAGGACCTCCAGCTTGCCGCCGCGCAGAAGGTAGTGCCAACGGAAAGTGCGCCCGATAGCGCGCTCCAAGGCCTCGGATTCGGTCTCAGCCAGTTCCCCCGCCGCCATAACGTCGCGGCAAAGCGTTTCGAACAGCTCCATCTGGGCGTTGTCCTTCAGGCGGATGTACAGGATCGGGCCGCCCGGCAGGGTCTGAAAACGGATTTCGAGGCTCTTGAGCTTGGGCAGGTCCGGGGCAGGACGTGGCAGGTCACTCAGCTGCAGAACCAGTGTTGCATCTGCCCGAGGCATCACGGCCCAGAACCAGTTCCATCGGGCCGCGGCATCGACCCGGCGCGTGTCGACCTTGCCCGCCTCGAGACCGGACCAAGGTGTGTCATTCGGGATCACCAAGCGCCTCCTGTTCTATCTCTTCCTCGCCGAACATCTCGCGCATGCGGATGGTGTTCACGACGTATTCGACGGTGCCACCACCGATCCTACTGGACGGGAACGAGAGGCCCCACGCAAGCACCCCTAACGGCATGACTGGATCGTCCAGTTTCGGCTTGACGAGACGGAGGATCAGCAACGGGCGGCGACCGGGCACTTGCCGGTAGATTCTCGGGTTGACGGTCTTGGGCAGTTTTTGATCTGGCCGGGAAAGGCGAAACGCTTCACGCGCATCGGCAATCTGTGTTGCGGTCAGGCCTTCGGTTTCGTCCTCGGCAGAGCCAATCCGACGGCTTGCACCGCTGAAGGCAAGAACGTCGCCCCTTGCCATGTCCGGATCGACGGAAAGTTCGTAGGGCACGATATCGAGCCCTGCAAAATGTAGGGGGGTCATATCCTTACGTGTAGAGCTGGCGATGAAGACGTCCCATTTAGCCAATTCGTCGGCAGCTCGCGCGTCGATGTAGTCATTGATCAACTTCGGATCCGTGAGCGGGTTTGCCGGGCGAAGGCCCGGTTCCGTTCGATATCTTCGAAGAAAGTCCTTGATCAATTCAACGTCTACCCCCGAGAGTAGATAACCCCTCGGCCGTTCCGAGCGCGACACTCCCATGCTTGCGGCAGAGTTCAATAGGTCATCTCCCGCGCGAAGGTTTGCATCAAGCTGTACATGGTCCAGAACGATCCGGGTGGTTTCGATCAGGTTTTCGGCCAGCCCAACCTTGACCGGCAGCTCTTTCCCGGTCCCCATCTTGTTACGCGCCGTCACGATCAGCGCCTCGGGGTGGCTGCGCACGGCGAGGCCAAATTGCGCCGGCGTTGCTTTTGCAAGCTCCATCCGCTTCAGCTGTATCTGAAGGTCGTCCATTGCCTCATGGATGTGCGCGTACCAGCCGACGCCATCTGCAGGCATCCAGACCCGACAAAGGTCTTCGTACCCTGGCCGGTAGCCGAACCAACGGCCCATCTGCATCAGCGTGTCGTACATCATCGAATTGCGCAGGAAGTAGCTGACCGTCAGCCCTTCGAGGGTCAGCCCCCGTGAAAGCGAAAAGCCACCGACCGCGACCACCGTGATCCCGTGTTCCCCCACATGGTCATAGTCCAGCGCTTGGGCCCGCTTGGAGGCGTTGACCTCGACCACGCGGGCCGCCACCAGTACCTCGTGCAATCGCGCCTGCACCGATGGCCAGTCTGCCCCCTCGGCGTCGGCAAACTCCCGTTTCCATGTTGCGTGCAGCGCCGCGATCTCGGGATTACGAAGCGCAGCCGGACCCTTTCCGGCATCTACGGCAACTGCGTCACGGATATGCGCCACCATGTCGGCAATCCGCGATCGAATCCGCCCCTGTACATCCGTAAACCGCGAAGCATTGACCAGCATCGACGCGTGATCGGCCTGCTGACCGCGGGCATTCCGGATCGCCCGGGCAACAATAAACGCGCGCACAGCCTCTACCAAGCTACCCGGAATCACATCGACCGAATGGTCGATCTTGTGCTTCATCGGCATCACATCCTCGTTGTCGTCGATCAGCCGGATGTGCTGATCCCGCGCGTCGAGAAAGATCTTTTGCGCGCCGAAATAGTTCGAGGGTGCGTCCAGCCCGATGATGAAATCCCGCGGAAACAGGTCCTGTTTCAAGGCCTCGTCATCGGTGTCCGGATCGATAAAGATGTTGGCGAATGGTGTCGCTGTATAGCCGACGTAGCAGCTGCGATGGAACAGCGACAGCAGCTCGCGGATCTGGCTGTTAATACGTGTCACCTCGTCCCGCTGATAGGCCGTGTTGATCGAGGCGTTGTCGGCCTCGTCATCGATCAACAGCATCGGCTGGCTGACCATCTGCGTGCTCTGGTGAACGGAATGTTCCTTTAGCCATTCCAGCAGGTTTTTCAAAGTGCTGGAATTCTTCTTGATCACCAGAACGACCGGAACATTGATCTGGCTCAGCTGTGCGGTAAAGGTCGTTGCCGTCGCCTTGTTGAAATCGCGCAACGTGTTGGTCAGCGAGACTGGGAACTCGCGCTGATCGAACTGCCCGACGCCGATGATCTTCTGTCGTTGCGCCTTGTTGGCGTGGGCAAGACGCCCGGTATCGCGACCGATGAAGCCTTCGTCAATCCGCGCCTGAGTCTGGTTGCGCAGATTGTTGTGGATGCCCGCGATCACCACGATCAGCCGGTAGCCGGCATCTGCCGCCTTGCAGATCAGGCCGGTGTAGTTCGCGGTCTTGCCGCTCTGGACATGCCCCACGACCATACCCCGGCGGCTCCACGGGTTCAGGTTGTTCGGGTTACCAAGGCGATCAAGCACGCGGTATGTCACCTCGTCCGTCCCGTCGATCACAGACTTAGGCAGCCCTTTCAGGCCCAGTAGCCTGCGATAGCGGCCCCAGTAGAAGTCTTTGATTTCCCCATTGATCCTCGCGTCATGCAACCAAGGCTTGAAATCTTCGGCATCCACGATAGCCCCGAGTCCCATGCTGATGCCATATTTCTCCTCGATCAGGCGAGCCAGCTCCTCGGCGTCCGCATCCTCGATCTTGCCGACAAACATGGGCGTGTCCCGCAGCTGCGCGATGATGTCCCGGATGGACTGTGCAGTATGTGGTCCTGCCTGCGAGGCCATATACATCGAGGTCATGCCTTCGAGACTGCTGAGAAGTGGAGTCATTGCTGCTCGCTCGCTTCCAGTGTCGTCGCGATGATGCGCTGCGTGTCATCCCAGGCTGAACGGAACGGATCAACGTCTTTCATCAATGCAATGATTTCCTTGATATCCTTCCGGCTTCTCATGAGTACGGACAACGTTGCCTGCACGGCCTGAACGAGAGTATCCTCATCCACCCGATCGGGTACAATTTCCTCCGCCGTTCCGGCCATATCGGCATGCAGGGTCTCTACAGGAAGCGATGCACCGACGAGTGCAATGCAGTTGTAAAAGCCGCGTCGCAAGTCCGGTGGCAGGCTTTCGGCGAAATCCGAAAAGGCCGGATGCTCGGCATTCGGTCGATAGCGGATCTGCCCATCAGCTTGGATGCGGTTCCACATCGGAAGCCGCTCATGATCGACCAGCTTCTGGCCGCGCTTGCGGTAGGTGCGCTTCGATCCGTCCTGAATGCGCTCGATAACCCTCTTGAGACGATCCTTGACGATCGGCGGCAACTGCGCCGAGGATTTCTTCACATCGATCTTCCAATCGGCGTCCATGCTGTTGGGAATGTCGATCCTGACGCGCGACAACTTGGTCAGTTCTGACTGGCGGCATAGTCCGAACCACGTTCCGTAGAGGATCAGCCTCTTGCCGCGATAGAGGTAGAAACCCTGTGACTTCAAGTGTCCCTCAGGGCCAGCAATGTCATCCCAATCCATCTTGCCCATCTGTTTGTGGTGCGGCAACGTAAAACTCTGGATTTCGACATCACCCCGGATCATCGAAAGCCGTTCTTCTGGGTCAGCAATGGTGGCCGGGTTCTTTCGGGCAAATGGATCAAGTGGCGGAAGCACCCGACCATTCAGCGAGATCGAAAGCGGTTTTGCTTCTTCCATGAAACGATGAAAGACGAGGCGAAGGTGCCGCTCCGTTTCGGCAATGCGCTGATTGATGACCTCGGCTCGCTTTGCTGCGTTGTGAGCGTATCCACCCGACAAACGATCCAGCTTTTCCCAAAGAACGAGGGTTCCGGATTCGCCCAGCTTTTCGGCATCCGGAATCCCGGATATGTCATCGGGCAACCGCACCGCCCATTCGTTCCGCTCGGCGACTTCATCCAGATCCCAGACCGCCGCCGATGTCCTGCCGCCCTTCCGTGACACAACGGTCAGCCGACGACATTGAGAAAAACTTGCGCTCTTCATGCCTAGACCGAAACGGCCAAGGTCCGGGTCGTCTCGTGTTTCGAGGGGATTGCGACTACCAGGACGCATGGCCGCAATTAATTCCTCTTCCGTCATTCCCTCGCCATCATCGAGGATTGCGATATGGGGCGCCTCCGCGAACGTCTCTGTGACGATCCGAATTCGCCGTGCTCGGGCCGTTATCGAATTGTCGATAACATCAGAAATTGCGGTCTCTAGGGAATAACCAATATCCCTCAAACCCTCGATCAGCGATGCGGCATGCGGAGTTGCATCGGCGCGACGTGACGAAACAATTTCCTGCATGTGATCCTTCTTGCCTTGATGCCTGCCGTAGCATGGCGTTCAGGTCACGATATTGCAACGCTTTCAGGACTATAGTTTGCCCTTGTTCGAAATTGAGGCGTGGACGAGAGCCGCGATCTGGCGGGCAAGGAATGGTGGTACGGCATTCCCTACCTGAACGTATTGCTGAGTCCGGTTACCGAGAAACAGATAGTCGTCGGGGAAGGTCTGGATCCGCGCAGCCTCGCGGACGGTCAGGCTACGGCATTGCAGGGGGTCAGGGTGAATGAAGTAATGGCCATCCTTCGAGATGTGGCTGGTAACTGTCGTGGAAGCCTCGGCTGCCAGTTGGACCCGAAACCGGTCGTTGAACTTACCGCTGTCCCAGTTCTTGTGGTCCGGGCTGATGAGCTGCGGAAAATCAGCCGCCTTTGGGCTGTAGCCTTTCGCAGCTCCGAAGACGGCGGCGAACATGTAGCGTCCAAGGTCTGAGGCCATGTGCCCGCGCGTTTCATGTTGCGCCAGCCCGCGCATACCCGGCCGCTCCAGCCATTGCAGCAGCGCGTCGCTGGAACCGCCATACCCAACCGGCAGCCTTGACGCCGAACGCACCCGCGGCCCCACCGCCTTCAGCTGTTTCGCGACATCCTTGAAGGCATCCCTCATCGATGAATTCGCCTTACCGCCATGCAGTCTGGCCAATAGCCGCGCCGCATCGGTAACGACAATCCGCCATTCGTCCGGGTCATCCCGCCCGCGGCTGATCCCACTGCGGAGCATCGGGATATTTCCGATCACATCATTGACCGTCCGGGCCACATCGGAAACCGGGATCTTTGCTCCGGTTGCACCCTTGGCAAGGTCGGATCTGATCCCGACGATGATGACTCGGTGACGGCGCTGCGGCACACCGAACCGCTCGGCCCGCACGATGAAATCGGATGGCTTCACCGCCTCGCGCAGGCTTGCCTCGCCATCTTGGAGATGGATCGCGTTAAGTTCGTAATGGTGGCCTTTACCCGTACCGAGCGATGCAAGGTCCTCCATCAGCATCTCGAATACGAGACGGCTTTCGATGGTCGAGGACAGCATGCCCTTGACGTTTTCCATGACGAAGGCCGCCGGGCGCAGGCGGTCGAGAACGCTAATGTATTCACGGAATAGGTAGTGTCGCTCATCCTGCTCGGGCACATAGCCGACCTTCCCTTTTGAGCGAGCACGGCCGACCAGAGAATAAGCTTGGCAGGGCGGTCCTCCGATCAGGATCGTATCGTCAAAGTCCCGGCGCAGCGCAGTGATGGCAGCATCGACAGCCCGGCTGGCATCCCCTTTACCCAGCTCGAGAGAGCGCGCCTCGGCTTCAGCATGTGACCACGCGTGTGTGTCAACCTCGTGCCATATCGGTTCTTGGGTCAACCCTGCGTGGAAGTCGATGAAGGCTTGCGGTAGCTTCCCGCGCTCGGCATCATACTTCCGGAGAAAAGCCCGCAGCCTGAGCGTCCGATGCGCTGACGCTTCCTTTTCAACCGAAATGCCGATGTGAAAAGGTGTGTGGTCACCCACCTTGAGGCAAGAAAACCCCTCTCCCAGCCCACCTGGACCGGCGAACAGATCGACAATGCCGAATTTGGCTGACAAATCAGATACCTCACAGGATGAACCATTGCTTGCTTGTATACCAAGTGGGCCGGGCGATGCCAGGAGCCAAATGACGGATATTGTCAACAAGGAGACCCGGTCCCGGATGATGTCCGGAATATGCGGCAGGGACACCCGGCCTGAGCTGTTGCCGCGCCGCGCCCTTCACGCGCGAGGATTCCGTTACCGGCTTCAAGTCAAGCCCGTGAGCGGGCGACCGAATCTGGTTTTGCCAAAGCACAGGGTTGCAATAATTGTGCATGGATGATTCTGGCATCAGCATGAATGCTGCCGATATGCGTCCAAGCCAAAGACACGCGCTTAGTTCTGGGCAGACAAGTTCACTGCCTATGTCCGGCGCGATCAGGCGGTATTGGCAACGCTTTCAAAAGAAGGATGGCGGATCGCTATCGTATGGGAATGCGCACTGAGGAAACCGGCCAATATACAGACGGCCGACGAAAAACTGACGGAATGGATGATCGACAGAGGACCATTTTTGAAATCGGCGAGAACGACCTTGAGTCCTGATATTTCTTTGAGCCTTAGTTCATCGTTGATCTACCCTTTTAATCTGGAGCGGCTCCCTGCCTAATTCAATCTCCATAAGACCAGAGCCTCAACCCCGTGAGGGGGTGGTATCGTTCGTGTCACGCGCAGCAGGTATTCGGGGCCTATCGCTTTCCGGCTTCTGCAATGAGCTCGGATTATCAACCAAGAGGCTGATCAACCTCGATGATCGTCAGACCAAAGTCATCGCAGAAATGTTTGGCCTCCAGGATCCGGCGCTTCAGGAATTGCTGTCCTGGTCACCGCAGCCCTTGGCGAGTGTTCAGGTCCGGTTCAGAGAGGAGGACTTCGTCTCTCGCGCCCTGATCAATCCAGTAGTCAGAGGATGCCCCGCTTGTCTCCGGGAAGACATTGATTCTTCCACGGTAACGCCACAGGGCCAGATGGTCATGCGAGGCGACTGGCAGCTGAGATATGTGGAGGTGTGCCTCCGCCATGGACAGGCTCTCGTTCCGCTCTGGAACATCGCATCCCCCTTGACACGCTATGATTTTGCCACGTGCCTTCGTAGTATCACCGATGACGTTGTGACAGGAAGGCTGGATCAGCCCCACCAGCCGATCACAAGCTATGATTTATGGCTGGATGACCGCCTTTCATCAGGAACAGATCTGACGTGGCTCTCGACGCATCCCATCGATACAGCTGCTAAGTTCTGCCAACTTTTGGGTGCTGAGATAATCCAGTTCATCCCGGGCGGGTCAGACAGCAAACGGTCGGCCCGCGAGGTCGGGTTTGACTGCGCGCGTCAGGGCCCTGATGCATTGACCGAAACATTGCTCGACGTTGCAGGCAAGGTCGATGGACCGCAATTCAGTCCCCAGAAGGCGTTCGGCCGGCTTTATCGTTGGCTGTCACAAGAAATGGCGAACGACACGAGATGTGATCCTTATCGGGATATCCTGCGCGAAGTCATTTTTAAGACTTGGGCTATTCCCGCGGGCGAGACCATTCTGGGGACGTCCCTCTCCACGCCACGGCTATATTCCGTACTGACTGCAGCGAAAGAGATTGGGCGGTCCGCACCAACCACCAGGCAGATTCTGGAGCATGTCGGTATTGTGGATTTCGGGGATGATCGCCATAACGCCCGCCTGACCTTTGATGCAACGCTTGCTCGACCGGCGATCGCACAAGCCAAGCGCCTGGTCATTGCAACCGCGATGAGAAAACGATTAGGCGTATCATCCAGTCAATTCGAGATCCTCATACGTCAGAACGTCATTCAACCGGTAGTTCCTCAAGCAGTCTCGAAACTCCAATGGGATACCGCCGATGCCGACGCTCTGCTTGATGAACTTACCAAAGATGCCATCACGGTCGACGTCGATGACGCGAACTGGCTGCCTCTGGGCGTTGCTGCCGGACGCGCACGCGTTGATATCAAGCAAGCCATTTATGCGGCGCGGAAGGGTCTGGTCCAAGTCGGGCGACACCCGGGTCTAGTCGGATATACATCTTTGTATGTGCTGTGGAGCGACATGAACAAGCTGCGCGGAGACAAACCGGACGTCAAAACCCTCGGTGTGTTTGCACGAGAGGTCGGACTAAATGAGAACGGTGCTATGCCTGCCCTTTTCAATGCCGGTCACATCTCGGCAACCGAGTTGTTCAATCCGGCGACACGCCGGAACGGGCTCTATGTGACAGACGCCGACATTGCGGCGTTCCACGCAAAGTTCACAACGCTCAAATTGTTGTCGATGCGCAAGAAGATGGATGGCCGGGTGCTGACACGGAGGCTTCGGGAAGTAGGCGTTTACCGCTTCGCGCCAGACGGCCAGGATTTCGGCCCAATTTACCTTTTGGATGATGTCCGAGGAGCATTATTGTAGATCGATCTGTTGTATGAACGCCCGTGAAAAACCCTGCAGTGGATAATCCACGGGGCCTGCGGAATCAGAACTACTGCCCAAGCAGGCGCTCCAATTCCTCTTCGAACCTAGCTGCAGCCAACTCCTTGTCGGTGAGGGTTTCCCTCGGAGCTTCTGCTGCGCCGCTATCACCAAGATCTCTCAGTTTTAGTTCGAGAAACGGTTCGCTTTCCACGGTCTCCTGGATCCACGCGAAACCAAGGTTTCGCCTGTCAGATGTCTTGTAGGAGAGGTAGACATCAACGTGCCTAGTTCCGTTTATCATGAAACCGCCGGTCTTCACTCCCTGCCCGACCTTGTTTCCGGAAAGATCGAAGCGATCGGAAACCCGGTCGAATACAGACTGCAGATATTCCCGGCCTAGCGAATCCTTGGCGCCGCCGAGGCGAGTCGCCAATGCAGGTGACACTACCCTCATGCGTTGCATGACGGCTTCTGTCAGCTCTTCCTTGCGGATGTCGTCGAGATCCGGATGGCGCTGGATATTCTCGTACAGATTGCGAAGGGACTTCGCGTCCTGACTTGCGGCTATGCGCTGCATGGCCATTGCGACATGCCTGTTTAGGGCCTCTGCGGATGTCTTCTTGTTGTCGACCATGCCGGTATTCCTTTCAAGGCTTCGCGGCAGACTAAAGCACACGACCCCAGACTTGAAAACGGGATCTGCCAGGGACGTCGGAGCGTGTGGGGGACATTACGATCTTGTCATTACCTATGGAGCACAGCCCTGATTTACTAGGCAGTGTCCACCGCATCGATCGGCCCTGACCGGACCTTCACCGCGTCAGTAGACCGCCGCAGTGCAGCTTCGCCAAACCAGGCATTCGCTGCACGCGCAAAAAAACCATGGGAGTGGCTCACTCGTTCAGCACGCTGGCTGTCCAACAGCCGCCACCTCAGATGACCTAACTTGATACCCCAGAAGAGCGTTTTAAGCCGCAAATGGGCGCGGGAAAACGACCCTCTTAGAATGCCTAGCTGGCATGTCTGACCCGACCACTGGAGATATCATCCGGGCGCGCGGTCTGCGGGTTGGATACGTGACACAGATAATACGTGAGAGGGCCCTTAACCTGCGGCGCAAGCCGCACGTTTCGGAACAACCGCCCCACGAACGGCGCGAGCTTGACTCTGAAACCTGCTACCGCGAGTGTTTTGCCTAAGGCATGCTCTCAGTATGACGGCATCCGCAGTGAGAAAGGGAAGCGCATGATCGGTCCGTCGATCTGCATAGCTGGTATTTTGATCAACGTCGTGGGCGCCATCCATTGCTGGTTAGTCTACCGGGATTCTGTCCGGCGTGTCCGTGTTGACCCCGAACGTGTTAAGAGGTTTGTGGAAAGTGCGCCTTTACATCTGCTCGAGGAGCTGAAGGCGAAGCGCCCGGTCTGTCAGTGTTGCGGTACGCCACTCAGGTTGCAAGGCAAGCAATCGTGAAGGTTCCTCGGGTCTGGCCGGGTGAGGGACCATTGGCATCGCTGGTTGTTGATTTTCACTCAGAACTGAGCCGGTTTTTCACCGGGAAGTGAGCCACCTCTGATTATGGATTTTGGTTCATGCTGGGGTCAAGCTATGTGTTGTCTCCTTTTTCTTTGCGGCAGATGCCGCAGCTGAGCTTGCTTTGAAGCGGAAGCTGTCATTTCCAGTTTCAAGGATGCGACAGCGGTGGGTCAGGCGATCGAGCAACGCGGTTGCCATCTTGGCGTTGCCAAATACCGTGGCCCATTCGCTGAAGCTAAGGTTGGTGGTGATCACGACGCTGGTGCGCTCGTAAAGTTTGCTGAGCAGGTGGAAGGGCAGCGCCACACCTGAGGCGCTGAACGGCAGGTATCCGAACTCGTCGAGGATCACGAGGTCTAGCTTGGTCATGGCTTCCGCGATCTGCCCGGCCTTGCCTGATTTCAGCTAGACCGACCCCAACCATTCGAGCGAAGATTGACCATGGAAGAAGTACCGATCTCGTTTCCCGATCCCGAAACATGCGACAAGGCATGACTGGCACGCGACCCATGGTTTGATGGGCTTTTCTTCTCGGGGGTTCGATCTACGAAGATTTATTGTCGTCCCGTCTGCCCCGTTCGTCCGGCGAAGTCGGCCAATGTCACTTTCTATCCAACCGCTGCAGCGGCGGAACGCGCAGGCTTCAGGCCCTGCTTACGTTGTCGCCCTGAAACGGCTCCGGGTAGCCCCGCGTGGCAAGGCACCGAGACGACAGTGGGTCGGGCCATGCGCCTCATTGAGGCCGCATTTTTAGATTCGAGAAGTGTGGAGGAACTGGCGGCTTCGCTCGGGATAGCTTGGCGGCATTTGTCACGGCTCTTGGCCAGACACGCTGGGGCCACTCCGACGCAGGTGGCGGAAACTGTTAGGTGCCACGTCATCTGGCGGACACCAAAGAACGGCGTGTCTAGCAATTGCACGTCGATCAGCCGCATCAGCGCGAGGTTCTGCTCCGTCTCACCCTGCGGCGTGTAGTAGAACGACGACCGCGGGATCTGTGGCAGCGCGCACTCCTGACCGATCGAAAGGTCCGGATGACCTGACGCGAGTGTGCTTCGTTCCCGCTACTCGTCGACCATTACGGTCTGCTGTTTGACACCCTTCGTCGAAATCGCTCACCAAGCACCACATGACACTCGACTGCTCCGCAGGTCTCCCCGGTCGTATTATGCCTGACCGCTTCTTGCGCCTTTTTGCGCCCCAATTGCCGCGAGGGGGCGCAATGTCTCTTCTTCCGCCTGCTCAGCTGGCAGGCGGAGGACTTCAGAACCTGTCTTCAGATTCCGCAGAGCGAGACCGTCATGCCAAGAGCCTGAGCGAGCGCTGCCTTAGCAGCCATCGCGCGGTCGGCCTCAGCTGCCGAATGGGCATAGACGACCTGGATGTGATTTGCCTTGTGACGCGCCATCATCTGGTCACGGCTTATCCCGGTCAGGACGGCATTCATGATCGGCCATTCGTAATTCGTGGCCCGCGCCCGGCGATCCTGCTCCTCGGGTGAAAGAGCCACCGCGCGGCCACGGCCGAGATCCATATGCAGACGGCCACCCTCCAGGAAGATCCGGCTCCAGACGATGTCTCCCGGCTTTGCATAGCCCTTCAACGTACCGCCCCCGGCGGGAAAGAACATGGCAGGCTGACGCAGGCTCTCCGATCCGGCCCAGCCGCCCACATGGTGCGCCGGCGGAGCGGCACCGGATATCTCGAAGACCCAGATGAAATCATCCGTATCGCCACTCGCGTCCGGCCCTCCCCACCGCAGATCGTGCAGGGTCGTCTCGACCGGCTGGCCAAGAGCGCGATGGATGCGATTGGTCAGGATGCCATCGAGGGCGGCGCATTCGTCAACTTCGTTGAAATGCACGATGGCCTCGTCCTCGCGGATGACAGACCCGTCGGCTCGACGGACCTCGGGGCGGTCGTCGTTGTTCAGCATCCCCTCCACCAGGTCTGATGCGGGCAGCAGATCTTTCAGACCCTGCTGGTACTGGATACCGATCGCCTCGCATCCAAACGTATCCGCCAGACGGACTGCGGCAATGTACATCCGGCACTGGTCGATGACCTGGTCCTCGGTCAGTTCCGTCGCGGGATCCTCGCCAAGATGGAAGGTCATGCCCTTGGCCAGCATCCAGTCGTAAATGGCGCGTGCCTCGGCCTCGGGCACCTGTTTTGTCGCGTGGTAAAGCGCCGACTGCGACAGCCGCTCCTTGAAGACCCCCATCGGCATCAGCAGCTCGTCCGGAATGATGGCATTATACATGCCCATGCATCCCTCGTCGAACACCCCAAGGATCGTCTTGCGTGTTTTGAGATCGTTCACGATCTCAGCGACCAGATCACCATCTTCCGTTGCGCTGTCAAAGGCGCGGACATGCGAGAGATCGTGGAAAATGGTGCCGGTTTTCAGCCATTCTTTCAGGCCGTTCAGGAAGAACTCATCCCCGAAATCCTCACTCCAGAGCGAGGCATAGGGAACACCAGCCTTTGTGAGCGAACCATTCAGGTTGAGCAGGCCGACAAGGCCGGGCCACTGCCCGGACCAGTTGGCAAGCGTCAGGATCGGCCCGCGATGGGTGGTCAGGCCGGGAAGGACATGGTGCGAGTACTGCCAGACCGATTCAGCGACGATCAGCGGGGCGTTGGGGTCCAGCTCGGCGAAGACGTCCATACCCTCACGCTGGCTTGCAATGAAGCCATGCCCCGAAGGTTTCTCAGGGTGAGCGCGCTTCAGGTCATGACCCAGCGAAGTCAGGACTTCGCCCAGTTTTTCTTCCATTGCCTTCTGGGTCGGCCAGCATTGCAGGTTAGCGCTTTCGCGGAGGTCGCCACTGGCGACAAGGTAGATAGACGTCATGAACGGGGTCCTTCGGTATGAGACATTTTTTCCTCGCAAGGCTCGGCCATCAGGGCGCGGTACGCGGCATGGTCATTTTGCATGCGGCGCATGACGCTGTACTTGCGGTCATGGTAGGTGGCGATCTGGCCGCCACGAGGGGCGATCGTGCGGAAACCGCCAGACATCACCGCCATCGCTGCCTTCGTGTCTGGCAGGTCGCCCGCAGCCACGGCACCCAGCATGGCCGAGCCCAGCAGGACGGGTTCTTTTCCGTCCGGGACCAGCACGCTGCATCCCGTGGCATCGGCATGTTCCCGCAGATAGAGCGCGTTTCGCGCAAGCCCGCCACTCATCACAAGGGTATCGATTTGTGCGCCTTCGGCACGCATCGCCTCAAGGATGTGGCGGGTACCGTACGCCAGCGCCTGTACTGTCGCCAAGTAATCGAGCGCAAGGTCGTCCGTGCCGCTCGCGAGGGTCAGGCCAGAGATCGCCCCTTTGCGCCAGGGTTCGGCCAGCGGGGAACGGTTCCCATGGAAATCCGGCAAGACGTGTCGGTCGGCTGTCAGCGTCGCGGTTTCTTCGGCCATATTGTGCAGGTGCTGTTCGATCAGAGTGGCGGTCCGTGTGCCCTCGGCCCGGGCCTGCTGAACAAGCTCGTCTGACGCCGCATGACGTGCGACGACCGCGTCCATCAGCGCACCCGCTGCAGACTGGCCGCCTTCCAAGGCCCAGAGCTCTGGCAGCACGGCACCATGGTAAGGCCCCCAGACGCCCGGGACGAAGCGCGACTTCGACGAGACGGCGATATGGCAGGTCGAAGTGCCCGCGATCACTGCCATGCGGGTCTCCAGCGCCTGACCGCTCTCAATCCCCAGTCCCAAGGTCCCAAGCGCCCCTGCATGGGCATCGATCATCGACGCGGCAACGGCAGTGCCTGCCCGCAAGCCCAGCTCAGTCGCAGCCTGCTCTGTCAGCCCGCCACAGAAGGCACCGGGGGCGGCCAGTTCAGCACCGATGGCGGCATGATTGTCACGGGTCAGTTCCTGCAAGCCGATGGCAGTCAGGAAATCATTATCCCAACCCTCGCCTGCCGTTCCCTTGTGTCCAAGATAGGTCCACTTGCAGACGGTCGAGCAAAGCGAGCGCGTTTGCCCGCCGGTGGCGCGGTGTACCAACCAGTCCGGCAGATCCCAGAACTGCGCCGCCCGCGCCCAGGACTGAGGCAGCTCCCTCTTGAGCCAGCGCAGCTTGGGAAGCTCCATCTCTGGCGAGATGCGCCCGCCAACATGGGCCAGAGGAGCCCCGCCAATGGCGTTGATCTCGTCTGCATCTGACATCGCGCGATGATCCATCCAAAGCATGACATCCTGCCCCGCCCTCCCTTGGGTATCGATGGAAACAGGACCGCCTTGCGCGTCACTCACCACAAGCGAGCATGTGGCGTCGAAGCCAAGGCCGCGCACAGACGACGCAGAGACCTCCGCCTGTGCCAATGCGGCGCGGACAGAGCTACAGACGGCGACCCATATCTCCGCGCTGGATTGCTGCGCGAAATCGGGCTGCGGCCGGACGGTAGATATCTCGGCGCTGCAGGCACCCAGAAGGGTCCCCACGCCGTCGAAGACGCCAGCGCGCGCCGATCCGGTTCCGACATCGATGCCTATGTAATGGGTCATCGCATCACCAACTGGTAAAGCCGCCGTCGAGCACGAGGTTCGCCCCGGTCATGTAGCTCGAGGCATCAGAGCCGAGGAACTGCACGATGGGACCGAACTCCTCGAGCTCCGCCTGACGGCCCATGGGAACGCGTTCTAGGAAGGCCTCGATGAATTCCTTGTCGAAGGAGCCGGTCTTGACGCCGCCGAAGGTGACAAGGTTCACCCGCACGCCCTTCTTGGCCCAATAGGTAGCCAGATAACGGGTCATGTTCAGCAGGCCGGACTTCGACGCCGCGTAGGAAATCGCCTTGATGAAGGGCTTGCCGTCGCGTTCCTCGCGGTAGGAATAAAGCGCCTGATTGGGCGAGACCATGCCGTACATCGAGCCGACCATGATGATCGAGCCGCGCCCGGCCTCGGACATCTTCGTTCCGATCACCTGCGAGCACAGCATGCAGCCGGTCAGGTTCGTCTCGATCACATCGTCCCAGTATTTCTTCGGGTAGACCTCGAACGGCGCATTCTGGTCCGCGTCGCCATCGGGTTTGGAATCAATACCGGCGTTGTTGATCAGGATGTGCGGCGTGTCCCAGTCGGCAATCACGCGGTCGGTGGCCTCGATCAGGCTGTCCTTGTCGCGGACATCGGACCTGTAAACGCGGATCCGGTCGGACAGGCCGGGAAACTGAGCCTCGACCTCGTCCTTCGTGCGGTCGCGCCGCGCGAAGATCGCAACCTTGGCGCCGTTCTCGGCCAGTTGCTTGGTGAACTGGCTGCCAAGCTGTCCCAGGCCGCCCGTGACGATAGCCACCTTGCCCTCGACGGAGAAGAAATCGATCATGATAGGGTCCTCTTACGGTTTGAATGCATTCTGCGCGTCGCCGCCACCACCACCATCGGAGGAGCGTGCCAGCTTGCGCAGGGAGTTGAAGATGGTCAGCGCGATCATTCCGATCACGAAGATGCCAAGGACGCAGGCCACAGGCCGGTCGAAAAAGCCCATCAGGTTGCCGCGCGAGATCTGCATCGACATGATGAAATTCCGCTCCAGTACCGGGCCCAGAACCAGCCCCAGGATCACAGGGGCGATGGGAAAATCGTTGCGCTCCATCACGTAGCCGATGAGCCCCGCGACCAGCATGATGCCGACCCCGAACAGCGTGTTGTTGATTGCATAGGAGCCAAGGAAGCAGCAGACGAGGATCATCGGTACGATGACGTTGCGCGGCACGGCCAGCACCATCCGGGCACAGCGGATCGCCACGTAGCCGAGCGGGAACAGCAGCAGGTTGGCGACGAAGAAGCTCATGATGATCGCGGTCGGCATCGTCGGGTTCTCAACGAAAAGCCGCGGACCGGGGGCCACACCCTTCATGTAGAGCACACCGACCGCAATGGCCGTAACGGCGTCACCGGGGATGCCGAAGACCAGCGCCGGGATCCAGGCCGAGGATAAACCGGCGTTATTGGCCGATGTCGCCTCGATCAGGCCTTCGGGGTGGCCCTTGCCGAACTTCTCTGGCGTCTTAGAAAAGCGCGCCGAGATGCCATAGGCGATCCAGGCCGCAAGGTCTCCGCCCACGCCGGGCAGCGCCCCGAGGGATGAACCGATGGCGGTGCCGCGCAGCAGGCTGAAGGGGTATGTCTTCAGCAGGGGCCAGATGCCCTGATAAGGTCTCTGTTTACCGCTCTCGGCGCTGGCCTTGGGCAGGTCGCCCGTGCTGGCGTTGGAGAGGCCGCGCAGGATCTCGGAAAAGGCGAACATGCCGATCATCACCGGTATGAAGCTGATACCGCCCGAAAGCTCGATAGAGCCGAAGGTGAACCGGGGTTGGCCGCTGGTCACGTCAAGGCCCACGGTCGCGATCAGCAGCCCGATCGCCAGCGAAACGGCTCCCTTCACAGGGTTCGCCCCCGAGACCAGCGCGCAGGTCAGCAGGCCCAGAAGCGCGAGCCAGAAGAACTCGAAGCTCGAGAAATTGAGCGACAGGCGTGCCAGAGCTGGCCCGGTGATCAGCAGTACCAGGGCCCCGATCAACCCACCGGTGGCCGAGAAGAAGAAGCCGATGGACAGCGCCCGCACGGCATCGCCATTGCGGGTCATGGCATAGCTTTCCTCGGTATAGGCGGCCGAGGCGGGCGTGCCGGGGATACGCAGCAGGGCACCGGGGATGTCGCCCGCGGTGATCGCCATGGCCGTGGAGGACACGATCAGCGCGATTGCCGGCAGAGGCGCCATATAGAAAGTCAGCGGCACCAGCAGGGCCGTGGCCATGGTAGCGGTGAGGCCCGGCAGCGCGCCAATGAACAGGCCGTAGACGGCGCCGCCAAGGATGGCCAGCAGCACCTGAAGCTGAAAGACAAGCGTCAGGGCTTCGGCAAGGGTTGCGAATGTCATGGTAGGATCGCCCCCAGCGGTCCGGCGGGCAGCGCGACGCGCAGCAAGCCGGAGAAAACATAGTAGAGCAGCAGGATGAAGCCGGGCGCGACCACCGCGATCACCGGCCAGCGGGCGCCCATCAGCGCCATCATCATCGCCATGAACAGGATACCGAACAGCGGAAAGCCCAGGGGGTCGAACAGAACAATCCCGAGAAGAAGGCCGACGAAAGCCCAGAGCGCAGCAAAGCCGTCGCGCCCCCGACCCTGCCAGTCGTCAAGGTCGAGAAATGCCGCCGGAACCCGCAACCCGGCGACCAGGATCAGCACGCCGAAGAGAACCAGCGCGATCCCGATACCCATGGGCAGCAGGTCGGCGCCGAAGCGGACTCCCGGCACTTTGGGCAGGCCATTGGCCCCCCAGATGACCAGCAATCCGAAGACGGCCAGCAGCGGGCCGAAGAGACGGTCTCCGATCCTCATGTTCAGGATCCTTTCCTAGGCGTGCGAGATTTGGGCTGGTGCAGCCTGCCGGGTCGTGCGCCGGCAGGCTTTCGGGACAGGTCGTGCCCGAAGGGTGCGTGCTTACTGGGTCAGACCGGCACTTTTCATCGCGGCGGTCAGCCCCTCGGCCGAGGACTTGACGGTCTGCTCGAAGGTGGCCGCATCCTGATAAGCAACCGAGAACCCGCGCGAGGACATCAGCGAGATGAACTCGGGATCCTCCGTGATGTCCTTCAGGGCCGCTTCGACCTTGCTCACGACCTCGTCCGGGATACCCTTGGGTCCGGCGACGGCGCGGAAGGGCAGCGGCGACCAGTCGGTGCCGAAGATCTCGGAGGTGGTCGGTAGATCCGGATAGAGAGAGCTGCGCTCGGAGGAGATCAGGGCAACGGTCTTGGCCTCGCCCGCATCTACCAGAGACTGCGCCTCGGCTGGCGAGGTCGAGACCACGTCGATGGCGCCCGAAGCAAGCTGCTGCAACGCCGGTGCCGACCCGTCCGACGCGACCCAGTTCACCTGATCCGCCGGGATCCCCAGCTTGTCCAGCAGGCCGACCCAGGCCAGATGTGACAACCCGCCCCGGTTTGCGCCGGATGCCGCGATCGACATCGGGTCCTCTTCCATGGCACCGATCAGACCCTTCGCATCACCATAAGGTGCATCGGCCGCGATGTTGATGCCAATGGGATCCGCGTTGAAGCGGCCGATATAGGTGAAATCGTCAGGCGTGACCCCCGAGAGACCTTGCGCCGCATACATGGTGCTCTCGATCGTGATGATGCCAAGCGTGTAGCCATCCGCTTTGGCATTGGCGATGGCCGAATGGCCCACCAGCCCGCCACCACCGGTACGGTTTACCACGTTGAAGGGCTGCCCAAAGGCCTCCTCCAGCTCAGACGCCACGGCGCGGGCCGTTGCATCGGTACCGCCGCCTGCGGACCATGGCACGATCAGCGTCACTGCCTTCTCTGGCCAGTCGGCCATGGCAGCCCCTGCAGTAGCGACCAGGGCAAGGCCCGTGGCGCAGAAGACCCGGCGACCGGTCTTGATGACATCTTTAAGCATGGTTTCCTCCCGTTAACTCCGGTGAGCGCCTCTCCCGAGCAGACTCACAGTTGACATATGACTTATGTCATGAGTATCGTAGTCAATATTGGAGCGACGCGTCAACCGCTCTTGTCGAAATTCCCTCGGCTCATCCAAACTGGCCGCAAAACAAGGACAATCGGACATGAGCTTGACTCCACCGCCCAACGGCAATCGCGAACGTCTCCACGTGACAGTGCAGGCGACCCTGGAAGAACGCATCCTCGGAGGAGATCTGAAGGTAGGCGACAAACTGGCGTCCGAAAGTCGGATCGCACAGGAGTTCGGCGTCTCCACCCGCTCGGTCCGAGAAGCCATTCAGGCGCTGGAGACGAAGGGTCTTGTCCAGCGACGCCACGGCGGCAACACGACTGTCGTGAGGCGGGACGTAAACGAATTCATCGGGTCTCTGGCCGTCACGGTACGCCAACAGCTGGCAGGTGATCCCGCCTACCTGCGCGAGCTGATACAGGCCCGACAGATGATCGAGACCGAGGTGATCGACCTGCTCGTCGCAAGCGAGACACCGGTGAATGCAGATGTTGAGACGGCGCTCGCCGGGATGCGCACCGCGCGCGACGAGGGCGATTTCGACGGGTTCGTCAATGCTGACGCCGCCTTTCACCTGGCCTTGGTGCGCTGCTCGGGAAATCGCATCCTGGCCATCATGTACGAGAATTTTGCCAACCTGATCAGCGACATGATCCAGGTGTCCAGCCGTGTACCCACCAAATCGCTGGACGAGGCCTATACGGAGCACGAGGAGATCTTCGCCCGCATTCGCGACCATAACGGGCCGGGCGCCAAGGATCTCATGCGCGACCAGATCGCACGATCCGGAGAATATCTTCGCATCGCTATTGAGAAAGAAATGGAGGACAAAAATGTTTGATTATAGCTATAGTCAGGACGAAGAGAGCGCCATCGAACGCCTGAAGAAATGGTATTCGGGCGATGTTCATGACAGTATGGAAGCGCTTGGACTTTGGGGTTTTCTGGAAGGCATCTCGCTTTTCGGAACGCTGGCACCGGGTGCCGTGGTGGTGGGTCCTGCCGTTACCGTTCTCTTCGAACCCTCGGATCGCAAGGGTGAACCGCAGGACGTCTACCACAACGCCATCGACAACGCTCCGGCAGGGTCGGTCATGGTGGTGGATGCCGCCTGCGCCGACGGAAGTTGCTCGGGTGAGCTGATGAGCACAGGCGCCAAGACGGCCGGCCTAGCGGCCACGGTGGTCAACTCGACCGTGCGTGACATCGCCCAAGTACGAGAGCTTGGCTACCCTCTGTTCGGCACGCACCCCAGCCCAGTCGGGATAACTGGCAAGAAAGAACCGAAGAAAAGCCAGGTACCCGTCACATTCGGCAAAACGACGGTGAAGCCGGGCGACATCATTTTCGGTGACATCGACGGCGTCGTTGCTATTCCACGCGAACACCTGATCGCTGTCGCGGATCAGGCCGACCACCTCGGCGCTGACGAAGCTAGCGCGCGTGATCGCATCCTTGACGGAGAGAAGCTTCAGGCGGTTTGGCCGGTGTGATCCAGTCTTCTACCGGACGTCCCGCGCCAACGATTTGGCCGGACTCCGGCAAAGACCATGTCGTTTTCTGCGATACAGACCTTGTGGCGAGGCACTGCCCCGCCACTTGCAGATTCAGATCCGATTTCCCGACACTCAGCCGTAAGCGGTCGCTGGACAGCACGGTCATCGGCGCAGCGAATATCCACGATGGCGCAGCGCGCAGCGGTTGCATGGAGACGCCTTTCGGCGCGATCCCAGTGGCGGGCCCCGATGCCGCAAACGCCGCAATCTGCTGGCGGCCGGAGACGGCGCAACCTCAGGGTAGCCTGTCGGGCCGGGTCACAGCAACCGCCTTTCAGGGCGGTTTCACCGATGTAACGGTCGCGGAAAGCGGAGAGACCCTGCGACTGCAACTGCCGGGCACCGCCCAGCCTGAGGTGGGCCAGGTGCTGAGCTTTGGCCTGAGGCGATCGCAGAAGCCGCGCTGCGGCCCAATCTTCAGACCGTCTCGGAGAAAAATCAGGATCAGCTCGACCTTCAGGCCCTGCATCGGGTTCGGGCACGACTGGTTTCGCGGCGCACCGCCACCATCAACCAGATCCGGGCCTTTCTGATCGAACAGGGTATCAACGTCAGGTCGGGGCTGCGGGCGCTGAAGAATTCCTTCGAGACGATCCTCGACCAGCGAAGGGATGAGATATCGTCTCGAATGCACGGCATTCTGATCGGGCTCTATGGCGACCGGCTCTGGCTGGACAAACGGATTGAGGATGTCTCTGGCGAGATCGAAGAGATTAGGGACATTATTGGAGCACCGGCCTCTGCGCCATAAATACGACGCGATCCAACATGCGGCTGACAGTCCGCAGGCTGGGTGTGTGACCAGCAGCGGCCATCCTGCGCTGGATGGCTTCCAAAGTAGCGTCGATCGCGGGTCGCGGGAGGCTCCGCTTTGCGCCCTGCTCTTCGACAAAGACCTGCAGCTGCGATCCTGTCAGGTCCGGCATATCAAGTACAATGCAGCGGCTGAGCAGCGGTGCGGGCAACCCCCACCTGCTGTTGGCCGTCATGACCCAGTTCGCCCAGGACATGTCGGCACGGATTTGATAGTAGGGACATTCCCAGGTTTCGGCTGTCATCCGCTCCAGAAGCGGTAGCAAGGCATCGGTCAGAGTGTGACGGGATCCCTCAGTCGATTGGACATTCCCGGATTTCTCCACTTCGTCGATGATCACAATGGGCCCTGCATGCCTCTCGCGCAGAGCGGTCAGCATCAGCTTGCCAGGGGCCGCGCTGCCCCAGCCACGTTGCGCGCCGACCAGGGAGAAGGCCGCTGGCTCACCCGTGGCATCAATGGACGTTGTGGGCACCTCGAGATGATGCGCAAGGCGGCGCGCCCAGAAGCTCTTCCCGATCCCTGGAGAGCCGACCAGGAGCAGCGGGTCGAACCGCAGGCCGGGCAGCCCATTGCGGGCGGAAGCTCTCAGGCCATGCCAGACCGCTTCCGTCGCCGGGGCCATCCAAGGCATCTCTGCGTGAAGCGCCGCCGCGATCTCGTCCGCCTCATGTTCGGTCACGATCCGGGCAACCGGCAGACCGCCGCGCAACGGCGTCAATAATGCCTGGTCACGCTGAGGCAGATGCTGAGTCCCTGTCGAGTTGTGCAGGCGCTCAAGATACCGCATGGCCCGACGCTTGATCCTGATGGTATCGACGTCGGTGATTAGATCATATCTGCTCTGCGCTCCTCCCGCGCTCATTCTGTCAGGTTCACTCTGGTTCAGCTCCATTCGGATCTCGCGGAGCTTCTGTGTGAGCCGTTCGGCCAGATCAGACAGGCGCGGGATCTTGTCGATGAATTTGATTGTGCTGAACGGGATCGTGGTGGTCGCACGGGTCATGGCTTAGTCCTTTCAATACGCCGGACCAACGCCGCGGCGGTGCTCTCGGGCCGGCCAGGCCTGAAAGACGGGGGATGAAAGGTTCCGGAACCTTGGTGCCACTCAGTGAAAGGAAATGGATCTGCCTGTCAAATCGGCGCAAAAGAGGCCGGTACGGGCGAAGTCTTTTACCGGCCAACACAAGGCTTAAAGGTCTGAAATCAATAGATAAAATCAGATTTTTGTCGCTGCTTGGGCTTCGTCATGCGCAGACTTCTGCTTGCTTTTGCGCAGACATTCCCTTTCGTTGGCAAGTCATTGATTTAATTGGTGACCCCGACTGGATTCGAACCAGTAACCTGCCCCTTAGGAGGGGGCTGCTCTATCCAGTTGAGCCACGGGGCCTGAACCGAGATCGGCCAGCAATCCTCTCTTAACGGGTGAAAATCGACTTGTCATCGGTCGAATGCCAGCCTCGGTCGGTCGAAGGTTAGCTAAATTGGCAATCACTTCTCAGGCGTGACCTGCTTAGAGTTTAAGCTGTCTTTAAAACGTCCATGTCATCCCTGCTTACAAAGACAAGGGTTCGGCGCTTCTCTCGCCGGGTCTTTCATGCACACGCGTGGCCGTGCTCCGGCCGACTATGTCCAAGAGGTTTGATGATATGAAGGCACTAGCGGGATCTGGCGGATCGGTGCAGGCAAAGGGATCAGGCTTCAGGATACTTGGCAACACGAAATTGGCGATCAAACTGCCGCTTTTGGTGACAGTTGTCAGCCTGACCCTAGGGATCATCCTGACCTTCACTGCGTATCAAGACGCCAAGACGATCATGGAAGAGCAACTGCAAAGCAACTTTGAGCTGACGATTGAAACACGTCGAAGCGGCGTTGAAAATCTGCTTCACACTGTTGATCAGTCTCTTCTGACACAGGCCGAAAACCCGGTCGTGGTCGCCGCTTTGAACAGCTTCAAATTGTCTTGGGCGGCCTTGAGGGAAAATCAGACCAGCCTGCTTCAGTTGACCTATATCGAGAACAATCCTTTTCCGGCAGGCGAACGCGAAAAGCTAGAGACTGCAGGCGACAACAGCCAATACGACAAGGTTCACAGCAAGTATCACCCCTATTTCATGCGGTTTATGACGGCCCTCGGCCTGAAGGATATCTTCCTAGTCGACTTGGAGGGTAACGTCCTCTACGGCACAACCAAAGAGGTCGACTTCGCTACAAACCTTGAGAATGGGCCCTGGCGCGATACGGATCTGGCAAACGCCTATCGTGCAGCGATCAACAGCAGCCCCGGCACGCTGTCCTTCCGGGATTTCGCGGCCTACCCACCCAGTCACGATGACCCCGCCAGCTTCATCTCAACGCCGATCGTCGGTCGTGATAATGAGCCCATCGGTGCCTTGATCTTCCAGATGTCGGTGAGCAATATTTCCAACGTGATGAACGCCCCGTCCGGCTTGGGCAAAACGGGCGAGGCCGTTTTGCTCGGCACGGATATGCGACTGCGCAGCACGCCAAGGATGGAAGATGGCCCCGATCTTCTAAGCGTTATCCCTAATGCAGAGCCGATCAAGGCTGCTCTTGACGAGAATCGGAAAAGTTTTTTCGAAATGCTGGGGTTGAGTGGAAATATGGTGCACACGATCATCGCACCGCTGACTTATAATGGTGCATCATGGGCTGTCCTGATTGAACAGGATTCCGACGAGGTATTGCGCCCGATCAAAGATCTTCGCCAAGCACTGATGATGCAGGTCGGTGGTCTTGTCCTAATGATCAGTCTGATCGGTCTCTTGGTCGGCCGTTCGATCGCGCGGCCGTTCGTTATAATCGGGGACTCAATCCGCGGCGTCGCAGATGGCGACCTCACGAGCCCGATTCCCATGACCGAGCGCCGCGAAGATGTCGGCAATCTGGCACGAAACCTTGAAAATCTTCGCGGCAAACTCGCGCTCGCCAAGGATCAGCAACGCCTGCAGGAGCATCAGACGGAACAACAGCGAGAAGTGGTTGAGCACCTGAGCAGCGCGATTGCGATGCTTGCGGATGGCAACCTGACCAACCCGATCAACACAGAATTTGCGGCCGAGTATGAAAGTCTGCGCCGTGGCTTCAATGCTGCCCTGCAAAAACTGAATGAAACTATTTCAGAGCTGGTCGGAGCCGCGCGGGAGATCGACAGCAATGCGCATGATGTCGAAACCGCGTCCAACGACCTGAGCCAAAGGGCGATTGAACAGGCGGCCAACCTTGAACAAACGGCTGCGGCCATCACCCAACTGTCAGCCTCGGTGAAGATGACGGCGGAATCCGCGACCGAGGCCGATAATGTGATGCGCAGGGCCAAGGAAAACGCCAAGACCAGCGGAGCGGTGGTCACACAAGCGATGGGAGCCATGGACAAGATCGCATCGTCCTCCAAAAAAATCTCTCAGGTCACGTCGGTTATTGAAGACTTGGCATTTCAGACCAACCTTCTGGCGCTGAACGCAGGGGTCGAGGCCGCGCGCGCAGGCGAGGCTGGTCGGGGGTTTGCCGTCGTTGCTTCCGAAGTTCGTGCTCTCGCACAACGCAGTTCCGACGCTGCAAAGGAGATCAACACGCTGATCCAAGAATCTGCGGAAAATGTCACAGGCGGCGTCGAAATGGTTGACCGCGCCGGCAAGTCTTTCGAAAGTCTGATCGGTGAATTCGACAAGGTATCTGTCTCAATCTCCTCCATCGCAACAGCTGCACGCGAACAGTCCGTCGGTCTGGACGAGATAAACACTGCCGTCGATCAGCTCGACGGTGTCACACAAAAGAACGCTGCGGTTGCCTCACAAGTACATGGCACTGGCCGCGTAATGGTCACGGAAGCCGCCAAACTGAACAGAATTTCCCAGTCATTTCACTGTGACACCTCCATTGTAAGACGGACTGTTCAATCCAGCGCCTCTCCCGCAGTAACTGCCAAAGCAAGTGCGGTGGTGAACAGCGCTCCTGCCGCGAGTCCACGATCGGCGGCTGGTGACGACTGGAACGAATTTTGACCGCACGACCAAAGATACAAGTGAAAGAACCAGGACCGAGAGATCTGTCTGAGTGTCTTGTCCGAAGTTACTAGGGTTGATTGAGGAGCAGATCACACCTCTTGGTGCGCCTGTAGGCAATGGCAACTTGAAGAGGAGGCACGGCGCGGGATAGCATCGTGAAAAATCAGCAGGAATTGCCCCTTGTCAAAACCGCCAATCCGCCCCCTGACCCTGCGCGACGTATCAGAAGCATCGGGCGTTTCGGAGATGACGGTCAGCCGTGTGTTGCGCAACCGCGGAGATGTCTCCGAAGCGACGCGTCAAAAAGTCCTCCTAGCCGCCAAACGCATGGGTTACGTACCCAACAAGATCGCAGGGGCGCTGGCCAGCCAGCGTGTGAATCTGGTCGCAGTCATCATCCCATCCATGTCGAATATGGTCTTTCCAGAGGTAATGACCGGCATTTCGCGCGTTCTGGAAACCTCTCCGCTGCAACCCGTGGTTGGAATTACCGACTACCAACCGGAAAAAGAAGAGAAGGTCCTCTATGAGATGCTGTCATGGCGGCCCTCTGGCGTGATCATTGCCGGGCTTGAGCATTCAGATGCCTCACGCGCAATGCTCAAAGCCTCTGGTATCCCAGTGGTTGAGATCATGGACACGGATGGCACTCCAATCGACGCTGCGGTCGGAATTTCACACAGGCGCGCAGGGCGCGAAATGGGTAAATCCATTTTGCGCGCGGGATATCGCAAGATTGGCTTCCTCGGCACGAGACTGGGTGCTGACCATCGGGCCCGAAAACGCTTTGAAGGTTTTACCGAAGCCTTGGCAAAGGGCGGCGTCGAGATAGCGGATACCGAATTCTACACACGTGGATCCGCTTTGGGCAAAGGACGCGAGATGACGCAGCAGATCCTCGCCCGCAGCCCAGAACTCGATTGTCTTTATTATTCCAATGACATCGTCGGCGCTGGTGGGCTGCTTTGGATGATGGAGCAAGGTTATGATATCCCCGGAAGCATCGGGCTGGCCGGCTTCAACGATGTCGAATTATTGCAAGGTTTGCCGCGTAAATTGGCGACCATGGATTCTTGCCGATCTGAGATCGGACGTCAGGCCGCTGAAATCATTCTCGAACGTGTCGAAGCCCCCGACACCCCACCGCGCGGAAAGGTTGAGTTGACCCCCCGGATCAATTTTGGCGATACTCTGCGGATGGGCTGAATACGGTGGTGCCCCCTCTTGCACGGCCCTTGCTGGAAAACACGCATGCCCGACGGCTGTTTCTGCATCGTCACGAACTCGGCACGCACCCAAAGGGCCACGGCAGAGGGGAGGATCTTCTTGATCTGATCCGCCGTCTGGGTTTCATCCAGGTGGATTCCGTCAATACCTTGGCACGGGCGCATGACATGATCCTGTTTGCGCGCCGCCCTGCCTACAGGCCCAGTCATCTTGCGCCCTTGATCGAGCGTGATCGCCACCTTTTCGAACATTGGACCCACGACGCCGCGATCATTCCCATCGATTTCCTGCCCTATATCCGCCTGCGGTTCGTCCGAGATGCCGCGCGGATGCAGGCGCGCTGGCCACGCTGGCAAGGAGAGGCCTTCCTCGCCGAACTTCAGCAGGTGCGCGCTCATGTGACCGAAAGAGGGGATGTTTGTTCAGCGGATTTAAAGTCAGCGGAGGCGGAAAAGTCGACTGGCTGGTGGGACTGGCATCCCTCAAAAGCTGCGCTGGAGTATCTCTGGCGCAGCGGCGAAATGGCGATTTCGCGTCGCCAGAATTTCCGCAAGTATTACAATCTGGTTGAGCGGGTCCATGGCCACCCGGAAATCTTGCCTGACGAGACTTGCCTGAACTGGTTGAACAGTGCTGCGTTGGAGCGCCTCGGCTTCGCCACCAGCGGCGAAATCGCTGCCTTTTGGGACATCGCCACCCCCACCGAGGCTAGGCAATGGTGCCAGAGCGAATCTGCGGCAGGGAGGCTGGAAGAGATTGACGTGGAAAACGCTGATGGCAGTATCCGCCGTGCTTTCGCTCGCCCCTGCGTAGCGCAAGAGGCCGCTACCCTGTCGGAAGTACCCGCGAGATTGCGCGTATTGAGCCCCTTTGACCCGGCACTTCGCGACCGCAACCGGGCAGAGCGGCTGTTCGGATTTCGCTATAGAATCGAGATTTTCGTGCCCGAGTCCAAGCGCGAATATGGCTATTACGTCTTTCCCCTGTTGGAGCGTGACCGGTTGGTCGGGCGTATCGACATGAAGGCGGATCGTGCGGCAGGAGTGCTGAACATTACCCGCCTCTGGCCAGAGCGCGGCGTCGCGTTTGGCGCAGGGCGACGGCAAAGACTTGAGGCTGAGCTGGACCGGGTCGCGCGCTTTGCCGGGGTCGAGCGCGTAGCCTTCGGCCCAGATTGGCTGGCCGAGCCGAAGTAACGCGTGGCCAGTCGCCAGGCCACGCGCAAAGTACTTTAATGTGCGGCAGCTACGGCACGACCGGTCATCACCTTGCACAGATGCGCGCGATATTCGGCTGTTCCGTGCAAATCGGTGATCATGGCGTTGGACGGGACCGCGAGGGCTGCGAGCGCATCTGCAGAAAAGTTCGCTGTCAGCGCCTCCTCCGCTTCCGCCCAGCGGAAAACGCCTTCTTCAGAGGCGCCCGTGATCGCGACACGCACACCGTCGGCATATTTCGTCACGAAAACGCCAGTCAGGGCAAAGCGCGAGGCTGGTTGTTCAAACTTTTGATAGCTTGCAACCTCGGGGATCGGGAATTTGACGGAGGTGATGATCTCGCCCTCCTCCAGATCGGTGGTGAACATGCCCTGAAAGAAGTCATCCACCGCGATTTCGCGCGAATTGGTCACGATGGTCGCGCCCGAAGCCAGCGCCGCCGCTGGGTAACAGGCGGCAGGGTCGTTGTTGGCAAGGCTGCCGCCAATGGTGCCACGGTTGCGCACGGCAGGGTCACCGATCTGCGCCGCCAAAGCCGCGAGCGCAGGATAGGCGCCCGCCTCTGCCGCGACGGTTGCGTGGTTGGTCACGCCGCCGATCGTCAGTACGCCATCGGCGCTGGAGATGCCTTTGAGCGCCTCGATCCCGAGCAGGCTGACCAGCGTACCCGGAGCATTCAGGCGTTGTTTCATCGACGGAATGAGGGTCTGGCCACCGGACAGCGGCTGCGCCTCATCATCTTGAAGTGCGGCAACCGCCTCTTCCACCGTCGAGGGTTTGACGAAGTCGAAATTATACATGGGTCTTCTCCCTAAGTAGGGGACGGGCTTTATTTCGGCCCGCCACCCTGACGGTTCAGTGGTTCATCGCGGCCCAGACTTTGGCCGGTGTGACCGGCATGTCAATATGCGCGACCGGTTTCCCGGCCCTGTGCATCGCATCCAGCACCGCATTGATCACGGCGGGGGGCGATCCGATGGCACCGGCCTCTCCGCACCCTTTGACACCCAGCGGATTGTGCGTGCAAGGGGTCTGGCAGGAATGATCCACCGTAATCATCGGCACATCCGAGGCGCGCGGCATGGCGTAGTCCATATAGCTGGCCGACAGAAGCTGGCCGTCGCTGTCATAGCTGCAGTTTTCCAGCAGCGCCTGACCGATGCCCTGGGCGACACCGCCCTGCACCTGACCCTCAACGATCATCGGGTTGATAATGTTGCCGAAATCGTCCGCTGCCGTGAACCGTTCTATGGTCACTTTGCCTGTATCGGGGTCAATCTCGACTTCGCAGATGTAGCAGCCGGACGGATAGGTGAAGTTCGACGGGTCGTAAAACGCCGTCTCCTCCAGACCCGGCTCCAAGTCCTTGAGCGGGTAGTTGTGCGGCACATAGGCGGCCAGCGTGACATCGCCCCAGTTCAGCGATTTGTCGGTGCCCGCGACAGAAAACTTGCCATCCTTCAGCTCAATATCGGCGTCAGAGGCCTCAAGAATATGGGCGGCGATCTTCTTTGCCTTGGCTATGATCTTTTCCGTCGCGCGCACCATGGCCGAGCCGCCAACGGCGATGGAGCGGGAGCCATAGGTGCCCATGCCCATCGGCGTATTGGCGGTGTCGCCATGCACGATCTCGACCTGATCCGGTTCGATCCCGATCATCTGGGCAATCACCTGCGGAAAGGACGTCTCGTGCCCTTGTCCGTGGCTGTGGCTGCCGGTCATCACCACGATCCCCCCGGTCGCATTGACGCGCACGGTCGCGGATTCGTACAATCCCGCTCGCGCGCCCAGCTGGCCGACGAGGTTGGAGGGCGCGATCCCGCAGGCCTCGATGTAGTGCGCAAGGCCGATGCCGCGCAGCTTGCCGTTGGCTTTGCTCTCCGCAAGCCGAGTGGCGAAACCGGCGTAGTCAGACAGCTCCAGGCCCTTGTCGAGCGTCGCCTCGTAATCGCCGGTGTCGTATTCGACGGCGACAGGGGTGGCATAGGGGAACTGGTCCTTGCGGATGAAGTTCTGGCGACGCAGCTCTGCCGGGTCGACGCCCAGTTCACGCGCGGCCATGTCGACGACACGCTCCAGCTGGAAGGTCGCCTCGGGTCGCCCTGCCCCGCGATAGGCGTCGACGGGAACGGTGTTGGTGAAGACCGCCTTGACGTTCACGTAGATCAGCGGCGTGCGATAGTTTCCCGCCATCAGCGTACCGTGCAGCCATGTCGGGACCGAGGGCGCGAAGGTCGACAGGTAAGCGCCCATGTTGGCGTAGGTGTCCGTTCGCAGGGCAGTGAAGTTGTTGTCGGCGTCCAGCGCCAACTGGATCTTGGTGACGTGATCGCGGCCATGGGCGTCGGACATGAAGGCTTCGGACCGGGTCGAGGTCCATTTCACCGGCAATTTCAGCTGCTTGGCAGCGAAGGTACAAAAGGCTTCCTCGGCGTAGTGAAAGATCTTGGTGCCGAAGCCGCCGCCGACATCGGGGGCAATGACGCGCAGTTTATGCTCTGGAATACCCAGCACGAAGGCGCCCATCAGCAGGCGGATGACATGCGGGTTCTGCGAGGTGGTGTAGAGCGTCGAGCTGTCGTCATGGGCGGCGTAATCGCCAATGGCAACGCGCGGCTCCATCGGGTTGGCGACGAGGCGGTTGTTGACCAGCTCCAGCGTGGTGACATGAGCGGCGACATCAAACGCGGCATCGACGGCGGCCTTGTTCTCCTCAACAAAGCCCCAGTCGTAGCAGAGATTGGACGTCAGCTCTTCATGCACCTTTGGCGCGTCTGCCTGCACAGCGGCCTTCATGTCGATGACGGCGGGCAGCTCGTCATAGTCCAGCACGATCGCCTCAGCCGCGTCGCGCGCCTGATCGAGGGTTTCGGCCACAACGGCGGCGACGATTTCGCCGACGTGGCGGATCTTGCCCTCGGCCATGATCGGGTGCTTCGGCTCCTGCATGGGTTGGCCATGGCGGTCGGTGATCAGCCAGCCGCAGGGGATGCCGCCGACGCCGTCGAAATCCCTCGCGGTGAAAATACGTAGCACGCCGGGCATATCTTTGGCTGCGCTTGTGTCGATCCCGTTCAGCGTGGCATGGGCGACATCCGAGCGCAGGAAGTGCACATAGGCCTGTCCGCGCAGGTTGATGTCATCGGTGTACCGGCCCTTGCCGGTGAGAAAGCGAATGTCTTCGCGCCGCTTGGTGCTGGCGCCGATACCGTCTTTGGGCATGGTCTGTCCTCCCTGGTGATGCTGCGGCGGTTACTCTGCGGCGACGGCTGTCACATGCTGGCCAGAGGCCGCCATGATCGCCTTGACGATGTTGTGATAGCCGGTGCAGCGGCAGATATTGCCCTCAAGATGGCGGCGCACTTCGGCCTCGCTTGGGCGGGGATTCTTCGCCAGCAGGGAGGCCGCAGCCATCACCATGCCGGGGGTGCAAAAGCCGCATTGCAGGCCGTGGTAGTCCTGAAATGCCTGTTGCAGCACCGAAAGCGAGCCATCAGCGTTGGCCATGCCTTCAATCGTCGCGACCTCGGCACCCTCAGCCTCAACCGCAAACATGGTACAGCTTTTCACCTGCTGGCCGTTGACGTGGACCGTACAGGCGCCGCATTGGCTGGTGTCACAGCCGGTATGGGTGCCCGTCAGCCCCTGCCCGTCGCGCAGGAAGGTCACAAGCAGCGTGCGCCCCTCCACCTCGCCCGAGACCTGGCGGCAATTGACCGTCATCTGAACTTTCATGGTTTTCTCCTCCCTCACTTATCGTGTCACGGAGTCGCGCGACTCCACGCCGTCCCGTTTGCAGGCTAGGCGCGCGTGGGGGCCTGCATCTATGCGACCAAGGTCGCGCACCGACCCGTGCCATGGGACGAAGGCCCTATTCCCAAAGCAATGCTTCGCGCGATAGGCTGGGTGCGGGGCCACGCCGGGATGCGGCAAGGCCCATTTGCGGCTTGGGAGGGTCTGTCATGGAAGATATCCGCATGGCCTCGGCCCTTGTGGTCGACGATCATCCACTGTTTTGCGATGCGCTGGCGATCACGCTGACCAGTGTGGCGGGCATTCGCGACATCCGCACCGCAGCCACCCTGCAGGGCGCGCTTGACGATCTTGCCCGCAACGGCACACCAGATGTTGTGGTGCTGGACCTGAACCTTCCAGATGTGCGTGGCCTCGACGGTCTGGTGCGACTGCGCAATGTCGCCCGCGTGCCGGTGGTCGTCGTCTCCTCGATGGCGGAGGATCGGCTAATCTCCTCCGCGCTCGCGGCGGGCGCGGCGGGCTATATCCCCAAACACAGTCAGCGCGAGGTGTTCCGGGCCGCCTTCGACAGTCTGCGGCGCGGGCAGCGCTTTGTCCCCGAGGGCTACCTCGGTTCGGACGAGGATGACGGCCTGAGCCGCGATGACACTCTGGCCCGGATCGCCACGCTGACCAACCAGCAGGCCCGCATTCTGGATCTGATTACCAACGGGATGCTGAACAAGCAGATCGCTTTTGAGCTGTCGATCGCGGAGACCACGGTCAAGGCGCATGTCACGGCGATCATGCGCAAACTTGGCGTGCACAGTCGGACGCAGGCCGCCCTGCTCGCCAGCGAGGCCAGTTTCTCAAGTGTCTTGCGTCGCGAGGGCTAACGCCGCAAGCTGTGCGCATGGGTGGAGGAGAGCCCGATGCAGATGCAGGCAGAGACCGTCATCGGGGAGGTGACGCAGAGGCCCATCGTCAGATCAGCCTCACTGCGCGCGGATCATCCCGACGCGGGCGCGCAGCTTGCGCGGATCTTGCGGACCGATGATCTGGACACCGTGATCCTGTTCGCCTCGCCCCGCGCCAATATTCCTGCGCTGGTGGCCGATGCACAGCGCAGCATGGGACGGGCACGTGTGGTCGGCTGTACCACCGCAGGCGAAATCAACGCACATGGCTATACTGAGGGCGAGATCGTCGCCATTGGCCTGCCCCGGGCCCAGTTTCGCAGCCGTGCCGTGTTGCTGGAAAACCTGGGGGATGGCCCCAACGCCGATCTGGTGCCCCGCTTGCTGGCCGCGCGCAACGAACTGATCAGCGAGGCCCCCGGCTGGGATCACGAATTCGCCTTTCTGATGGTCGACGGCATGTCCCTGCGCGAAGACGTTCTGGTGACCCAGGTCGCCACCGCCCTCGGCCCGATCCCTCTGTTCGGAGGGTCCGCAGGCGACATGAACCGGTTTTCCCGCACGCAGGTCTTTGCCGCCGGGCGCGCGCTGCAAAAGGCGGCCGTGCTGCTGCTGGTGCGCACCCGCTGCCCAATACGGGTGTTCCGCACCGATCACTTCGCGCCGCTTGACCGGCGCATGGTCGTCACCCGGGCCGACCCCGAGGCCCGGATTGTCAGCGAAATCAACGGCGCCCCTGCTGGCCCGGAGTATGCACGTATCCTCGGCAAGGATCCCGCCCAGCTCGACACCTTCACCTTCGCCTCGCATCCCGTGGTGGTGAAGGTCGGCGGCCAGCATCATGTGCGCGCCATTCAGCGGGTCGCTCCTTCGGGAGATCTGCACTTCTTCTCGGCCATCGGTGAAGGGCTGGTGCTGACGCTGGCGGGATCCGAGGACATGCCGACGCATCTTGAGCGCGAGCTGAGCGCGCTCGCCAGCGACATCACGCCTGATATCATTCTGGGCTGCGATTGCATCCTGCGCCGGCTTGAGGCTGAACAGAAGCAAGTGACGGGCGCGCTCTCGGCCATTCTTTCCCACCACCGGGTGCGCGGCTTTTCGACCTACGGCGAACAGCACGGCGCGATGCATGTGAACCAGACCCTGACAGGTGTCGCGATCTATCCCCCACCCGAGGGCACCGCATGAGCACGCGCGACCTGATCAATCCTGCCGATCCCCCCGCCCGTCAGGTCGAAAAACTGATGCGTATCGCCAGCGCGCTTATGGCCCGTGTCGAGCAGGACAATGACACCTCCAGCGCGGCCTACGCCCAGTTTCAGCGCGCCGCCCTGCTGGAGCAAGAAGTCCGCGCCCGCACACGAGAGCTTGAGACAGCGCTGGATCTGCTGAACCAGTCCAACGACCACCTCGCCCGCGCCAACCGCGAGACCGAGGCAGCACGCTCCAACCTCGCCAATGCGATCGAGGCGGTTGAGGAAGGTTTTGCCCTGTTCAGCCCCGACGAAACACTGATCCTGTGCAACACCCGCTTCGGGATGCATATGCCCGACCTCAGGCCAGACCTGTCGCCGGGGCTGAGCTTTACCGACTACGTCACACTGGTCAGCCGCAGTGCGCATCTGGCGCTGCCTGCCGATGAAACACCCGAAATCTGGCTGCAACGGCGCATGGCGCGCCATCACGAACCGCATGTGATGTTCAACGTCGGGCTGACCGGGCACCGCTGGTTGCAGGTCAGCGAACATCGCACTCCCGACGGTGGCATCGTGATCCTGCAAACCGACGTGACGGATATGATGCGGATCGAACGCCAGGAGCGCGCGCGCATGTTAGACGATCAGGCCCAGCTGGTGCGCGCAACTCTGGAACACCTTGATCAGGGAGTCTGCATTTTCGACAAGGCCGGGCGGCTGGTCGGCTGGAACCGCCGCGTGGGAGAGTTGCTGTCGTTCCCCATGCGCCTGTTCACCATGGGCATCCACGCCGAACGGCTGATCGACTGGATGTCCGCCCGCTTCAGCTACAGCGGCGGCAGCCATCCCGTGGACCTGCGCCAATGGATTGCGCAGCCGGCGCAACGCCCTCCCCTGCAATTCGAGGTGACGCGCGGCAGCACTCCGACACTGGCGGTCTTCGCGCAGGAAATGCCCGACAACGGCTTTGTCATCAGCTTTACCGACGTCACCGCTGAGCGTGCCGCCGTCCGTGCCATCAGCGGCGCCAATGAGCGTCTTGAGGCCCGCGTGCTGGAGCGCACTGTCGAACTGGAGGCCGCCCTGGCGGAGGCCGAGCGCGCCAATGCCTCGAAATCACGCTTTGTTGCCGCCGCCAGTCACGACCTGCTGCAACCGCTCTCGGCCGCCAAGCTGTTTCTGGCCTCAGTCGAGGATGGCGGCGCCAGTGCCGACACCGCCCCCGTTCTGGGCAAGGCCCGCCGTGCGCTGGAAAGCGTCGAGCATCTGATGGGCGCCTTGCTGGACATCTCAAAGCTCGATTCCGGGCGGGCCGAGGTGCATGTCACCGCGGTTTCCCTGCAGCGGCTGATGCAGCAACTTGGCGACGAAATGGCCCCCCTTGCCCGCCAGAAAGGCCTGCGCCTGCACATCGTGCCCAGCACCGCCACGGTGGCCAGCGACGCCACCTATCTCCGCCGCATTCTGCAAAACCTGCTGAGCAATGCGATCCGATATACCGACGGTGGCGCGGTGCTGCTCGGCGCGCGCCGCAGCGGCAACAACGTTCTGGTCGAGGTCCATGACACCGGCCCCGGCATCCCGCAGGATCAGCGCAAGGAGATTTTCCGGGAGTTTTCACGCCTCAATGCCACTGTCAGCTCATCCGACGGAATGGGTCTGGGTCTTGCGATTGTCGAACGCGCCTGCCTGCTGCTTGGTCACGCGCTGACCCTGGAGTCGGAGGTCGGGCGGGGCAGCACCTTCAGCGTTGAAGTGCCCGTGATCCGCTTTGGCAACCTCCCCCGCCCCTGAGCCGTCATGGCGGAGGCGCAGACCCTGGCTCGGTTTTCTGACGCTGCGTGTTGTCACTGGCAAGCCTGAGCGCAGGGGGCTGAACTGGCGTCACGGTTATTTTGGGCCGCGCCTTTTCGGCCCTTTCGGGTTCTGGCCATTGTTTTGGGGCGGTGTCGGGCAAAAGATCCTGCATCAACAGCCGCCGCACCTCAGGAGCCCATGCCGAAAACGAAAACTGCGCGCTCCATCTCTGACGAATTTCGCTCTGCGCCGCGTTGCGGTCGGCGCAAAAATGCTCTGTCAGGGCGACGATCCTCAACGCGTCTTCCTGGGGTGAGGCCGCGGCCAGATCGCTGAGCCCGGCGCACAGCGGATGACGCAGCAACAGATCTGCCGTGCCCGGAATGGCGCTCAGGGCAAGCGGCAGACCGGCTTCAAACGCCTCAAGCGCACCAATCGGCGTCCCCTCGTAAAGCGATGTCAGCAAATAGCAATCGGACGCCGCAAGAAGCGGGCGGACGTCGGCCACTTCGCCCAGAAGCTCAACCCGGGTCAACCCGCAGGCCCCAAGGACTTGCCGCGCCGTTTTGCGAAAGGCGGGGCTGTCCGTCCCCGCCCCGCAAATCGACAGACGGTAGTTCCCCGGCAGCTCGGCCAGAATGCGCAGGGCACGACGCAGGTTCTTTTGCCGCGCCACCCGCCCGGTCATGACCACCTTACGCACCGGACGCCCGAGACGAGAGATCGGTGCCCCCTGCGCAGGCCTCATCTCCTGCGGCATGGGATTGAGGTCCGAGCAATTTGGCAGAACATGGCAGACATGTCGCGCGCACCGCTCCGGTCCCACGGTCGCCAGATACTGGGCCTTTGCGGCATCTGACAAAAAGATCAGGTGCTGCAACGGTCCGCGGCGCAACGCCATCCGTTCGATCCGGCAGGCGAGCGCGGCGGCAAGGGGGGCGTGACCGGGACCAAAGGGCAAGCCATGAAAGGTCATGGCGACTGCAGGCTGGCTATGCCTACCAAGGTACCCGATGAGTATAAGCCAGCGCAGCAGCAGAACCCCCATGCGGGAATGCGCCCAGATCAGCGCTGGATCCTCACGAAACAGAATGCTCTTGAGGCGGTCTGCACTGCGCCACAAAGCGAGCGGCGACAGCCGGGTGCGCAACCCCGGGACATCGACATGGCGCGCGCCGCTCTCTGCCATGAAAGCATAGCCGCCACGGTCCCGCTCTGACAGGACGATCAGGTCAGCCACCCCGCTGCAGGCTCGCACGATATGGCGCAAGTGCCTGGGGACACCGGAAAAACCGCCATCGCCGCCAATCAGGACGACCCGGTGGCGGCGTGGAAAAGACGTATCAGATACGGCCAAGCAGCACCGCCCCCCAGAAACCGATATTGCCCTCGAGGTTCTGACGGAAGATTCCAGCGCGCCGCATCTCCTGAATACGACGCGGCCAGGGTGCCTGACGCGCAGAGACGAAGAGGCGCAGAATCTCCCTGTTTTCGGGGGTCAGAAAGTCCTCGCATCGCTCAAGGGCATTCAGTTGCGCCTGCACCCGAGCGGCGTAAAGCCCTCGCGCCACGCCAACCTTGCGCTTGGTCCAGTCCACAAAGGAGCCTTGTGCTCCAATCACGTTCCCTGCGTGCTGACGATAAAGTACGGAAGGTTCGCGATCCATCAGGCAGATTGCACCGGCACCGGTCAAAAGCTGATAGAGCCACCAGTCGTGCGAATAGATTCCTTCGGCCAGAGGCGCCGCCTGCCGCGCGATGCGCGCAGCGGCCCCGTTTAGCACCAGCGTATTGCCAAAGGCGACATTTTCCACCAGCGCATTGGCGAAACAGGCCCGCCCGCGTGGCATCCGCGACGCCCGCATCCGCCCTGGTCTCGGCCCCCAGTCGAACCGGCGACCATAGACAAAGGCAGGGATGCTCGAGGGCAGCCGGTTCAACATCTTGGCCGCGCGGCTCAGTCGTTTCGGCAACCAGATGTCATCCTGATCCGCCAGCGCCACCAGGCCTGGGACATCTGGAAGATCCGCCAGCATGGACAAATAGTTGGCAGCGAAACCCTGTTGCGGACCACGACGCGCCACGACATTGCACGGACCATCGCCCAGCGCCTCCGCGAAGCGTTCGATCAATGCGACGCTGCCATCGGAGGAGCCGTCATCGCTGGCCCAGAGCGTCCAGCTCTCGACACCACTGGCGAGCAGACTGGCAAGCTGCGGCTCCAGAAACTGCTCTCCGTTCCGGACCCCGATCAGTATCAGCATCGTGACCTCCCTCTCCGGGCTCTCACCCAACCGGCCGGGCCCGATCGAACGGCCAGTGTCGGGCACAATGCGCAATCCCGGCCTCCCCTCATGCCGCAACGGGCAAGAGCGGACGGAATCGGTGGTTCGGGCGTTCTTGACCACGTTCAATTCACTCATGTCCGCGGGCTCCGGTGCTAGGGGATTCTCGACTCGGATGATTAAATTGCACCCGTAAAGACTTCGTTCACCAGGACGCGCCTATCACCGTAAAAGAGATCCAGAACGGAAGTCGGCCAATGTACCTCAGACAGATTTCGCCCCAGAACGTGCAGCGCTTCTTTTATTACCTGCGTCGCGAAGGATGGCGCAGCACGCTCGGCCGGACGCGGTCATGGTTCAGACTGTCGCGCTCTGGCCATCGGGCGTCGATAGCCCCTGGCGTGACAGCGATCGGGCCACGGAGCCATTTCGATGCGACAAATGACATCCAGTCGTTCTGGGCAGAAAGTGCCCGGTTGGCGGCCTTCCAGATCGCCGCGCCGCCACTTTTGCATCAGAGGCGAAAGGTGGCGATGATCGGCGACCTCAACCTGCCACAATGCCGAAAATACCGGGTCGAACAGCTCGCCGAGGTCTTTGCCGAAACAGGCTGCGAATACGCCTATTCCCATTATGAAGATCTGCCACGCTGCATGGATATCATGCAGGATGCCACCCATCTGACACTCTATCGCCTGCGCAGCCACCGCGATGTGTCCCGCCATCTCTACGAGGCACGGCGCCTGCGCCTGCCGATCCTCTACGACATCGACGATCCGCTGTTTTCCGTTCCGGCCTATGCCACTTACGGCAATATGGACGCGCTTCCTGGCGAGTTCAAAACCCGCTTCATGGCCGAGGCACCCGCCTATGCAGATGTGATGAACATGGCCGACGTGATCTCGGTTTCGACACCCGCCTTGCAGGCACATGCACAGCAGTTCACCCAGCGCCCGGTCTTTTTGCGCCGGAACTTCGCCGACCGCTCTACATTGGATCAGCACCGACCCGAAAGCACCCAGACAGACAACAACGGATTTCGTCTGTGCTTTGCCAGCGGTTCGCACGGACATGAGGTTGATTTCGCGGTGATCGAGCAGGATGTTCTGCGGTTCTTGACGCGTGACCGCAGCCGAAAACTGGTGATCCTGGGCTATTTTGACAAGACTCGTCTTCCGGAAGACATCCGTGATCAGCTCGAGACTCATCCCTTCAGCACCTATGCAGACTACCTTGGCCGTCTGGCGTCTTGCGATGTCGCGATCATGCCTCTTGCTGATGACCTGTTTAATCGATGCAAGAGCGGAGTACGGGTGATCGACGCCAGTTCTGTCGGTGTCCCGAGCCTTGTCGGCAAGGTTTCAGACATGGCTGCACTGGTCAGAGATGGCATCACAGGCCGCGTATTGGGCGAAGGCGCAGACTGGACCATCGCACTGGAGGATCTTGCCCGCGATCCGAAACTGGCCCGCTCCATGGGGCAATCGGCCCGCAAATTGCTGGAGCAGCGCTGGAGCGCACGCATAGAACTGCCCATCATCGACCCAGACATGGTCAGATGGGTCACCGCATGAGCACCCCTCATCTGCTGGTCGCCAATATCTTCTTTGCGCCCTACACCTACGGAGGGGCGACCATCGTCGCTGAAGAGGTGGCACGCAGCCTCGCGGACAGACATGGATGGAATATCTCAGTCCTCTCGGCTGTCAGCCGGCAGGATCTGCCCCAATATGCCATCCGCAAGGTGCAATCCGGCCCCGTGGTCAATTACGTGATCAACCTGCCCCCCACCCGCCCCTATGCGCAGATGTATTCGAACCCGCAGGTCGGTGAAGCCACCAGCCGGCTGATCCAGTCTCTGGAGCCTGATATGGTGCACCTGCACTGCATACAGGAGCTCGGGACGGGCGTCCTGCATGCGGCGAGGCAGGCAAAACTGCCGGTCGTTGTCTCAGCGCATGATTTCTGGTGGATCTGCGAGCGGCAGTTCATGATCCGCCCCGATGGCCGCTATTGCGGTCAATCCCCGGTCGAGGTCAGCAAGTGCCGCTCATGTGTGATGGACATCACCCAGACAAGAACACGTTTCCTGCATCTTCAGGAAGACGCAGCCAACATTGACCTGATGACCTATCCGTCGGAGTTTGCCCGCGCCCTGTGTCATGACTCCGGCATCCGGCCGCGCGCACAGGCCGTCTGGCAAAATGGCGTAACCCTGCCCCTGCCCGGGTTTGCCGCTCGACAGGCTCGCAGGCGAAAACGGGATCCGCGTCTGGTCTTCGGCTACTGCGGCGGTCCGTCGGACCTGAAAGGCTGGCCACTGATCGAACGTGCCTTCGCGGATCTGAAGCGCAAGGACTTCCGCGTCCTGCTGGCAGATGGCAGCATGGACGGCAGCTGGTGGCACACCACCGATCTTGCAGCTCTGCCGGGCGACTGGTCCGTGCATCCGCGTTACAGTCAGGCCAGCATGGATGACTTCTGGAGCGAGATCGACGTGTTGCTGTTTCCCTCCCAATGGAAAGAGACCTTTGGCCTTACCATTCGCGAAGCCCTGGCGCGTGGGGTGCGTGTGATCCAGACAGACAGCGGCGGCACATCCGAGCATCTGGGGCCAGACCGGGATCGCATGCTGGGCATCGGCGACGGTCACACCATGCTCAGAAGCGAGATACTCCATGCCCTGAACCGGCCAGACCCTTTTGCCGCACCGATCGAGGTTATGGATTTCAACGCACAGGCGGATGCTTTCGTGGCGCTGACAGAGCCGCTCATGAACCGCAACCTTGCTGAGCCGGACTCCCAGATCGTATCACTGGCCAAAACCAAGAACAGCACGGCAGCGACGACGCTAAAGCGCGCCTGAATGCTCAAGTGACAGCCGCGGCAGTTCTGGGTTTCAGTCGGTCCGACGCATGGCGGAAGACCAACTTCACGCAGGCCATGGCGACCTCTTAATCCTTCGATGTTTATGGAGTTCAGTTAATAAAAGCTGTCGGGCAGCAGCAGCAGTGCCACCCCGCTCGCAGACCTAGGGGGCCGGCAATCTCAGTCACCCTCTTGCAGCTTTAGCTCTTGTTTACCGCTGGACCGGAGAAGGGTCACGGACGTAAGGGCCCACCTGAAGGCAGGTAGTCCGCGCAGGCAGCACTAACAGCCTATACGAAGCTGACTGCAGGCAACCGAGGCTGCGAGGCCCCTTTCACGCGATCCAGCTATCAGGCGGCTGCAGTCCCTCGGCCCTAACCTCGTCCATAATGCGCGCGAAGTCATCCTTGAACATTTCGCCAAAGTGCGCGGGCATCTCGATCGACGCTGATGCGTTGACCTTCTGCGACAACAACACCTCATCATAGGTGTGATGCGGGATTTCCAGAAAATCCTCGATGCGCGCCAATACGCCCCTGGGGTCACTGCGCATATCTTCGTAGAACACCGGCAGAAGGCACTCTTGCGGCAGTCCGGCTTTCATGCGGCGCAGTGCCGCGCCATATTCAGCATTGTCCCAAATAAAGGGCAGCTTGGCGAAATCGTGGATCTGACGCGGCGACCAGTCAGACAGAGCGTCAATTTTCCCTGTGATCTGTAGGTGGAATTTAACGTGGCTCCACAGACGTTTGACCGGGTGCCGCATGGTATAGATCACGCGCAATTTGGTACAGTCGGCGTGAATCCTCGGCCAGGCCTCTTGCGGCAGATGGGTATACAGGTTCGAGAAGTCGCAATTGTAGGTCTCACCCCGCAGGCGCGTAAACAGATTGCGATACCACAGATCATCGACAGGGCGCTGCAGGTAATTGGCGACCCAGTGCAGGTTCAGCCGCACACGATCGGGATTGGCACGCGCCGGATCAAAAGGATCAAGGTAGCGATCCTTGGCCAGTGTCAGACGTCGCCGATCTGAGAGCTGACGATCATCGACGTAACGATGATAGAAATAATGTAGCTCTTTTTCGGGCGTGAAATGCAGCTCGGGGTGTTTTTCGAGGACCGAATACAGCCAGGTCGTGCCCGCTTTCATCGCCCCGACGCTCAGGAAAAGGTGCCCAAATAGCCCCGGTTGTATGCCTGTTTTTGTCATATCTGCCTGCCGGTCCGACGTTCTGTCATGATCCGGTGTAGCGCCAATTCCTCAACCAAAGGTTTACCAATCTCAGCTGTCAGAATGCCGCCGAAGGTGCAGATACTCCTCCACCTCTTTGTCCAGCGTGGTTTCGATACGGTTACTTTGTTCGTTAAAGCCAGTGGAATTGCGCGCGCTCAGCTGCCTGAAATATGGGGCCACGTTAAGCTTTGTGTCCTTATTCCTGAGGGAACCTTTCGTGCAACACGGAGCCCCCATGCCTCAGGGAAGCAATCCTCTTTTCTCCTCGCAGTGGCACTTTGCGCTGATTGGCGACATCAGGGCCGTATGGGCAGATTACTGCGGCGATGGCGTGACGGTTGCGGTCTATGACGACGGCGTTCAATCCAGCCATGCGGACCTGCGGAGCAATTATGACCAGACGCTGGAAATTGACCTGGTCGGATCAACGCCGAACGATGGCAGCTCCGGGCATGGTACGGCGGTGGCCGGGATCATTGCAGCTGCCGACAACGATACGGACGCGATCGGGGTGTCGTATGGCGCGACCCTCGTCGGCGTCGATTACCTGAATGACGCCTTCGACCTGACCTATGCGGAATATCTTTCGGTGCTCAGCTCAGCCGAGCGGTTTGACGTGGTGAACTTTTCCTGGGGCAATTATCAGGCATTCCTCTCGGGCTCGAATCTGGGCAATGCGGCGTCACAGACGGCCGGCGAAGCCATGGCTCTGCGAGAGGCGATCAGCGAGGGCCGCGACGGCCTCGGCACGATATTCATCAAGGCGGTCGGGAATTTTGCCCACGACACGATATACGGGCAATTCGGTATTCACGGCAATGCACAGGGCGAAGGCCTGAACAACATGCACGAGCTTATCGTCGTTTCCGCGACGGACCGCTCCGGTAACGCAGCAAGCTATTCCAGTTGGGGCCACAACATCCTTGTTGCAGCCCCGGCAGCTTCGGTCACAACCGACATGACCGGGTTCGATGGCTATACGGCCGGCAGAATGACAACGACCTTCAGCGGTACTTCAGCTGCTGCGCCCGTGGTGTCAGGCGTGGCAGCTCTGATGTTGCAGGCAAACCCCGATCTGCATTGGCGCGACGTACAGAACATCCTCGCGGCCTCTGCCGCGCAGACCGGCTCCAGCTTTGGCCAGAACGCTTCCGGGTATGAGGCCGGCAACTGGTTCTCGAATGGTGCCGAAAACTGGAATGGCGGCGGCATGACCTATAACCAGAGCTATGGGTACGGGATGGTCGATGTTCTGGCCGCTGTGCGCATGGCCGAGGTCTGGACCGAGATGACGCCCGACACGGGCCGCAACACCACCTCCGTCACCCTGTCCAATACCCCCGCAACGGCGCTGGCGATCTCAGATTTCAGCACCACCTCCCTGTCGATCAACGTGGCTGAGGCAAGCGTCGAGATCGAGCACCTCTATGTCAAAGTGTCGTTCAGCCATAGCTGGGTCTCAGACATCTCGATCACCCTGATTGCCCCTGATGGCACCGAAGTGCCCCTTTTTGACCATGACGGGCGCAACTCATACAATAGCGACTGGACCTTTGGAGTCGCCTCTCTGCGTGGCATGACCGACGCGGGAACATGGCGGGTCGAGGCGACTGATACCGCATCGCGAGATACCGGTTTTCTGAAAGGCATTTCTTTGAGCTTCGAAGGCGCGGCGGCATCCAACGACGACATCTACACGTTCACCGATGATTTCCTCGCCCTGCAGCAGCGCGAGGGGGCCCGGCGTTCGATCACCGACAGCGATGGCGGCGAGGACTGGATAAACATGGCCGCCGTTTCGGGCAGCGCGCATGTGAACATGCGAGCCACCTCGGCCGCGCTCAAGGTCGCAGGCTACACCTGGACCGAGATCAGCGGCACCATGGAACACTTCGCGGGCGGTGATGGCAATGACACGGTTGTCGGGAACATGGCCAACAACCATTTTATTGGCGGGCGCGGCTCGGACATTCTGCTCGGAGGGGCGGGCGCGGACACGCTGGACGGCGGCAACGGCAATGACTCCCTGTCGGGCGACTCTGGCGATGACCGGATCAACGGTGGCCTCGGCGACGACACCATCACCTCCTCGTCCGGCAGAGACTCGATCAACGGCGGAGACGGGCAGGATGTCATCTATGCCGGTTCGGGGCAGGACACGATCGACGGTGGCAACGGTAATGACATGATCGACGCGAGCATTGGCGATGACTGGGTCTTTGGCGGTGCGGGGGCGGATACGATCGACGGCGGTAGCGACAATGACACTCTGGACGGTGGCGACGGTGCCGACGATCTGTATGGCGGCACCGGCAATGACTATCTGATGGGCAACCAGGGCAGTGACCATTTGACCGGCGGCAACGGCGACGACACGCTGATGGGCGGCAGCCAAAACGACTACCTCTATGGCAGCGAAGGCAGCGACCTGATCATGGGCGGCAGCCAACAGGATCGCATATACGGCGGGTCCGGGGACGACACCCTTTATGGTGAAGCTGGATTTGACCGGCTTGAAGGGAATGACGGCAATGATCTGCTCCATGGGGGGGATCAGGCGGACAACCTGTTTGGCGGCTCTGGCAATGACACCGGTTATGGCGGTCAAGGTCTTGACCGGCTGTTCGGGGGCTCGGGCAATGACGTGCTGTTTGGCGAAGACGGGCGCGACGGTATGTTCGGTGAAAGCGGAAATGACAGCCTCTACGGCGGCAAGGGCGGTGATAATTTCTTTGCCGGCACGGGCAACGACTATCTGTCGGGCGGGTCCGGAGATGACACACTGAATGCCAATTCAGGCTTCGATACGCTTGAGGGCGGGGCCGGCAACGACATGCTGCGCGGCAACTTCAACGCCGACGTTTTTGTCTTTGCCGGTGGCTTTGGCCGGGACACCATCCCAGATTTCGATGCCTTCAACCCCTGGGAGAAGATCGACCTTCGGCAGGTCAGCGCCATTGCCGACCTTGATGATCTCTTCGCCAATCACCTGTCGCAAATCGGGGCGGACACACAGATTTCCGACGGTCTGGGCAATACAATCCTGCTGAAGGGCGTGCAGATCGCAGATCTCGATTCCTCTGATTTTATGCACTAAGCGTCCTGTCCCCTCCTCAGTTGAAAACCCCCGTGCCGGAGAACAGCAGCACGACCCCCTTCTGGGCCCCATCATCGGTGTCGCGATCAAAGGGAAAGGCCCCGATTTCCAGCGTCGATGCGCCATAGGCCCCGGATCTGGTGACAGCCTCACCGGTCTGCAGCACCTCGCGCACAAGATTGGCCAGATCCGCGAAATCCGGGCGCGGCCCCACCACGCCCAACGTGCGGTCGATGTCATGCGCCTCAAGCTGAAAGGTCGCGCCGATCAGCTGGCTGAAGCGACGGATGCGCAGCTGGTCGTCCAGCACGATCACCCCGACCCGAAGTATATCCAGGATCACTTCGGTGTCGCGGTTCAGTTCCGATAGCAACTCGATCTTGCGCTCGTGCTCCGCCGAGACGGAGACCAGCTCCTCGTTCACCGCATGCAGTTCCTCGTTCGAACTCTGCAGCTCCTCGTTGGACGCCTGCAGTTCCTCGTTGGAGGCCTGCAACTCCTCGTTCGACGCCTGCAGCTCTTCGCCACTGGCTTCCAGCCGTTCGGTCACATGCTGCAGGGTCTCTTCGGTCAGCCGCAGATCACGCTCCAGCTCCTGTATCCGGCGCGCCAGCAGCGAGTGATCCTCGCCGGAAATCTGCAACAGCGCCTCGGTGCTGCCGGGGGCTGCGGCCTGTTCCGGCACATCCTCCCGCTTCAGCCCGACCAGCAGAAAGCGCGATTTTGAATGCAGCTCCAGCGGCTCGACCTTGATCGCCAGCCGTTGCTTGTCGCCGCTGGCCATGTCGACGGCGATGCTGCGTTCGTAACTGTCGGTCTGGCCCTGCCGCAGCCGCTCAATGCCAACGTTGATGGTGAAATGCAGATCGGGATGCACGATATCCTCGACCGTCCATTCCGCGAGGTTGTTCATCGTGTCGATATAGGCGCTGGCAGAGCCAAACCAGGCCAGCACGGTGCCATCCGTGGTGATCAGGATCGAGGACGGCGCATAGCGTTTCAGCAGGGCGTCATAGCTTCGGATCAGGTTATCGCGCTCGCTGCGATGCACAGGTTCAGCCAGAATCGCACGCGGTAACGTCCGGCGCGGTGGAATCCTCTGCTCTGGGAAATTTGTCTCGATCCGGCTGCTGGCGTGCAGCGTCCCCGACAGGATCGAGCGATCCAGCACACGCTTGCTCGACTCGTTCTGAAACAGCCGCCAGCGACTGTTGATGACGGCGAACTGATCCGCATATCGCCCCAGACTCTCAGATGGCCCCAGCAGCAGATACCCGTCCTTGCGCAGCCCGAACAGGAACATCGAGATCATGCGATTCTGAGAGTCATCGTTCATGTAGATCATCAGGTTGCGGCAAGAGATCAGGTCCAGCTGCATGAAGGGCGGATCGCTGAGGACGTCATGCACCGAAAACACGATCTTCTGACGCAGCAGCGGGTCAATCACATACTGGTCGCGGTGCCGTGCGAAATAGCTGTCCAGAATCTTCGGCGGGACATTCTCCATGGCCGACCGCGGAAAGATCCCGGCCGACGCAAGGTCGATCGAGCGGCGATGCACATCTGTTGCGATGATACGGAACTTGCGCTCGACCCCTGCCGCCTTCAGCGCCTCGCTCAGTTCGATGGCGATGGTATAGGCCTCCTCGCCACTGGCGCAGGCCGGCACCCAGATCCGGATCGAGCTTTCCTCGCTCGACTGCGCGACCAGCGCATCCAGCGCCTTGCTGCGCAGAACCCGGATCGAATCAGGATCGCGGTAGAACTCGGTGACACCGATCAGCAGGTCCTGATACAGCTCGTCCAGCGCATTGGGGTTGCCGCGCAGCAGGTCATGATAGCCCTCGATTGTCTCGATCCCGCGCAGATGCCGACGCCGTTCGATACGCCGCAGCACGTTCGGCGCCTTGTAGGCCGAAAAGTCGACATGATGCGCGCGCTCCAGCAGCTCCAGAATAGCGCGCGCCGAATCCTCTGACAGCACCTCAGCCGACGATGCGATCTTGCCGCCATTGCGCAGGTGATCACGGATCGCACCGGGGATCGCAGCAGCCGCCAGAACCCTGTCAGCGGAATCCGCGATCAGCACGGATTTCGGCATCGAGGAAAACGTCGCCTCCTCTGGCGACTGCACAAAGACCGCGCCGCCCAAGGTATGAAACGCCGCAGCGCCGCGTGTCCCGTCTGATCCTGAGCCAGACAGAACAACGGCAAAGGTGCTCTCAACCGGGCGCTGTGTCAGCGACAGGAACAGCGCATCGATCGGCAGATTCGGCACTCGATCTCCAGCCTGAAACGGGCGCATCCGCAGCGTGTCCCCCTCCAGCGTGACGACCGAATTCGGGCCGTTGAGGAAAATCGTATCCGGCGTCAGCGTCATCCCATCCTGAATGTGAACGATCCGCATTTTGGTGCAGCGTCCCAGAAGTTCGTCCATCATCGAGCGATAGTCGGGTGATAAATGCTGAACGATAACAAAGCACCAGCCGTCCAGAAACGGCGCTTTGCGGAAAAAGTCCTCCAAAGGTTCCAGCCCGCCGGCAGAGGCACCGATTGCAATGACAGGCATCACCTGCTCTCGCGTTATGCTCTCTGATCCGCTAGTCTGCATACCAATGCCCCCCGTAAAAACCCCTGCTCACCTGTCGAGCGTATCATGGACCGGGCACAACCCAACCGCGAAATGACGGGGAGACAGACTTGGCACGCATTCTCATTGCAGATGACGACCCCGACTATCTTGCTGCATTCTGCGATGGGATGAAGGCGCTTGGCCACCAGGTGACGGGCGTCGATCAGGGCAGTCAGGTCGTGCCCATTCTGCAGGCCGATCCTTATGACATCGTCTTCCTAGACGTGCTGATGAAGGGGGGCGGGGCGATCACTCTGATCCATGCCGTGCGCGCCGCCGATACCAATATCCCGGTTGTCATCATCACCGGAAAATCCGAGATCATCGCCTCACCGCTGTTTGAACAGGGCTTGCGACAGGCTCAGGCTAAGGTCACCAAAACAGCAAGTCTGGTGGATCTTGAGCGTCTGGTCCGTCAGTTCACTTCCTGAGACGAGAGGCGGTCGCCCACTAACGCGGGTCCCCCAGATACTGTCATGCGGAATTTTCTGTGTGAATCGCCGAAACGCCGCTAGGCTTCGCGCATGTTCAGTGAAGACACGCCACCTGCGCCCTATCGCGACAAAGCGAAAGTGGACCAGCATCTGCGGTCCTGGTCCTTCGGTCTGGCATTGGCCGCAGGAACCATGGCGCTGGTCATTCTGCTTGTCGGCAGCGCGGCGGGCATCGACCAGCTGACGCGTGTACAAATCGGCCTGCCCGGTATGGTGCCCGCCACTGCCGCGAGTCTCAGCGGCATCGCAGCCGCGCTACTGCTGGCCATCGGCCCGCGCGACAGGCGCTGGCAGCGCGTTGGATTTGCTCTTGCGGCGGTGGTCGGGATCTATGCGGCCCTGCGATTTGGCATACGCCTCAGTATGGAAAACACCGATCTGATGGCGGCCCCCTTCGCACCCCCCAAAGACGATATGTCCCTAGCGACGTCCCTCAGCCTGCTGATGGCGGCTGTCAGCACGATGGTCCTGTCGTCCCCCTCGGCTCAGGGCGATGGAAGACTGCGCTGGCTGTGCCGCGTCGCTGCCAGCTGCGGGCTGATCCTCGTGTTGGTGGCGCTTGATGGCTATCTCTTCGATCCACAGGCGCTACAGCAGGTCGGTGTCTTTCGCGCAATGGCCCTGCCGACTGCCCTGTGCCTCGCGGTGCTGTTTTGCGCGCTCCTTCTGGCAAGCGCGGAAGAGGGATGGGTCGCCAATCTGTTCGCCCCCAGCCGAGGTGGGCGACTGGCCCGCCGCACCCTGCCGCTGATCCTGATCCTGCCGCTGTTGATGCACTTCCTGCCACTGCATCGCCTGGAGGACGCCCTGCCCCGGTCCCATTTCCAACTCGGTCTCTTCGCCGTGACCGTGACCCTTTTTGCGGCTGTGATGGTGCTGCGCGCCGCCGCCCGGATCAACGTCACCGAGGCCAGCGCCCGCATTGGCGAGCGGCAGTTGCGCCAGATCCTCGACGGAGTCGACGCCGCCGTCTTTGCCCTCGACGGTCGCGGAGATCTGCGCATGACCAACCAGCGCGCCGAGGCTCTGGCCAACGCCATGCAGGCGGCCTCGCCAGTCGCCTGGCTCTATGACACGCCGTTCCATACGCTTGAGGGCGAGCGCCGCATCCTGCGCCCCGCGGAACGGCCAGCCGCTCGCATTCTGGCCAGCGGGCGGCTGATGCCGATCGATCTTGGCTGTCTTGGTCCTGATGGCCAGGAGAAGATGCTGCACTTCACGGTCAACCGGATGCCCGACCCCGATTCCGGCGATCTCTTCGTCTTGTCCGTGCAGGACCGTACGGCGGACCAGATGCTCCCGTCGGCGCCACAGGCGGCAAACGAAAACGCCTCAAACGGGACGCGCCACAGCCTGTCACCGGCCATGATCCACAACCTGAGCAATATTTTCGGGGCCATCCGACTGTCCGCTGATGCCGGACTTTTGCGCGACGATCACCATGCCGCACGGCGCTACTTCAACGCCATCAAGACTGCCTGCAGCCGGGGCATGGTCCTGACCGAGGGCAACCAGAGCGCCCCTCTCTCCATTCTGGCCGACAGCCGCCCGCTTCAGGTCTTCGATGTGACGGTTGCGCTTTTTGATGCCGTTGCACAGGCCCGAAAACTGATTGCCCCGCCCATCAGGGTGGAAGGCGAACTGCCAGAAAGAGCGCTCTGGGTCAGATGTGACCCGGCGGCGCTGAACACGGTCGTGCTGAACCTGCTGATCAATGCGCGCAATGCCATCGCCGCCGACGGGCGAACGGATGGCGAGATCCTGGTCTGCATCGAAGAACGCACTGATGCCCTCTGCATCACCATCATCGACAACGGCCCGGGGATGAGCCCGGATGTCCTGTCCAGGGCGACCGAGCCGTTCTTTACCAGCGGCGACACGCAAGGCGGCCTTGGACTGGCGACTGCCGTGGCCTTCGCTCAGGAAAACGGTGGCCACTTCGAACTGACCTCGCGCGAAGGCATGGGCACTGTCGCGCGCCTGCAGCTGCCCGCCGCGCCGCCCCCGGGCCAAGCGCCGCCGCCTGCAAACATGCACTCGGCGCCAGCGGCGGAAAAGGAGGTCAAACCCGCCGCTTCCCTTGTCACCGGCACCGGCATCAGCCTCAAAGGTCTGCGCGTTCTGGTGGTCGAGGATGACCCGCTCTACGGAGACATCCTCGCGGAATCTCTCAGGATTCTCGGGGCCGACATCGAAATGTGCCAGAACGGAACGCAGGTCGAATCCTTCCTGATCGAGGCGGGCACAGCCGCGCCCTTCGATGTTCTGGTGACCGATATCAACCTGCCCGGCCCGCGCGACGGATACGATGTGGCGGATCTGCTGCGTCTTCATCAACCCGATATCAAGGTCGTCTTCATGTCCGGTTTCGGCGCCCCAGCGGCAGGCATCGACCCGGCCACACAGGGCACCTTTCTACGCAAACCGGTCAGCGTGGCAAAAATGGCTGCGGCAATCGCCGCCTCGGCGCAAGAGCGGCTGCACGCCACGAAGGACTGATCAGCAGCGGCGGGGCCGCTTCTCAGTCGATCATCAGGCGCGTCGCAAACCCTGTCGGCCCCTGTGGTCGGCCATAGATGAACCCCTGACCGAATTCACAGCCCATCTCGACAAGTTGCGTCGCCTGATCCCGGGTCTCGATCCCCTCGGCCACGACGCTGAAGCCCAGCTCCTTCGCCAGTTGGATGATCGAATTGACGATGGCCCGGTCGCGGAAATCCGTGCTCAGGTCGCGCACAAAGGACCGGTCGATCTTCACGATATCCACCGGCCAGTTCTTCAGATGCCGCAGAGCGCCATAGCCGGTGCCGAAATCATCCAGCGCGATCTGCGCACCGCGACGGCGCAACTCCTCAAGCGAGCGGAAGACTTGCCCGTTCGGCTCGCCCATGACGACGGTTTCCTGCACCTCAATGATGATAGACGACCACTCGACATTGAAATCCGACAGCGCGGCCTGAAAATCGAACACGAACTCCCGGTCCATGAGGTCGAAATAGGTGACGTTCAGCGACATTTTCGCCGGCACCTTCAGATCGCGCTGCCCGGCCGTGAAATGTTTCAGCGCGCTCTGGATCATGTGCCGGGTCAGCAGCGTCGCCAGATTGTGATCCTCGAAGATGGCCGAGAACATCTCGGCCGTGATCACTCCGTGACGCGGGTTTTCCCAGCGGCAAAGGACTTCGAAGGCGCGGGTCTCGCCACTCGCCAGATCGATGATCGGCTGGAAATAGGGCACCACCTGCCCCGCGCGGCACGCCGCCTGAAACGTCTTGGCCAGTTCGGACTGATCAAAGCGGTTGCCGACCTCGTCGCTATAGACCGTCGCCATGCCACGCCCCGACGCCTTGGAGGCATAGAGCGCCAGATCCGCACGCTTGTAGAGATGTTCGTATTCCAGCGACTGATCCGGGAAAAGCGCCGCCCCGATGCTGACCCGCCCAAGTTCGGGTTTGTTCATATAGGCCGTGGCGCGCAGGATCGTGTTGCGGCAGCGCGATAGCAACGAACGCAGATAGCTGTCGCCCATCTTCGGCAGATCGGTCAGCACGCCGAACTCATCCCCCCCCAGCCGCCCGACGATCGAGCCCGACTGAAAAGAATCGTAAATCGCCTTAGAGACGACCTTGAGATAGGTATCGCCAAACTGGTGCCCGTAGAGATCGTTCACCAACTTGAAGTGATCAATGTCGATCAGGATGAAGGCCGAAGGCTGGTCGGGGTCGGTCAACCTCTCACGCACCTTGCCCTCAAAGGCCGAGGTGTTCTCAAGCCCGGTCAGCGGGTCTGTCTCGGAAATCCGTTGCAGACGCAGCGCCCGCTTGCGGCTGTCCGACAGATCCTGCTCCAGCGCGAAACGCGCCCACCAGCCATCCAGCAGAAATTCGAAGTTCAGCGCCACCTGATCCAACCCCGGAGTCCGGGCATCGCGGCCCGGCTCCGGCAGGCCGATCCCGATGGCACCGATGCATTCGCCGGTTTGCAAAAATAGCGCCCGCCCGATGCCAGAGCGCGCCTGCGCCCCCCTCAGCGTGCAGGATCTGTAGTGCGAAGCCTCCGCATCGTGACGCGCCATGCGGCCCATCGGGGCGTAGTGGTCGGTCAGTCCGGTGGTCAGCTGGCGCAGCGCCGCGACATCATCGGGATCGCCTGACACGCAATCCGTCACCTCGACATTCGGCAGCATGCCCGAGGACAGGTGCAGGACGATTGTACAGGCGCCCGTCACGGTTTCAGCCAACGTCGCGGCACTTCTCAGCGCGTTCATCAGGTCGGGCAGATTGCCGGTCAGCTTTTCGATCTGCTCGCTGTTGTCGATCCGAATCATCAGCTCACCCCGGCCAGGCGAGACGGGAGCCCGAAGGGCATCAGCACAGACGACTCGTCCCGCTCAGCCACCGGGCTGCCTTTGTCGTCTTCTCGGAAACATCCCTGACGCATCCTCACTCCCGCTCGGGAACAGCCCCCGAAAAATCATACCCATGCCGAGCCCGGCCAAACCTGCATTTCAATCCGCCGGGCGGGAGCTGCGCGCCCCCTTACCCAACGTCATCAATCAAGTCTGCACGTAAACCCGCACGAGTCGAGTGTGTTCACGACTGCTTAATATTCAATTAAGACTTTATAAATCACGATTGGCCATCGCCAAACCGCGTCCTGGCTGCAGAACGCAAGGCATGGGCCGGCTCACAGCAGAACCGACTGCGCTGCAAAAGCCGCGCCATACCGGGTGGTAAGGCGTCCACTCGCAGGTGTCTGGGAGATAATGTTGTTTTGGGAAATTGGTAGAATGGTGGAGCCTAGCGGGATCGAACCGCTGACCTCCTGCATGCCATGCAGGCGCTCTCCCAGCTGAGCTAAGGCCCCATTCTACAAGGTTATTCAACCCTGTGCGGCGCTATCTAAGGGAAGCCCGGGGCGGGATCAAGCGAAAAATCGCGCCCCCGGCAAAGTCTTTGCAACCCCCATTTTGGCGCTGCAGATCCGACCTTGCTTGCGCTCAGTCGTCGTCGTCGTTGGCGACATCGGCGATGTCGTCGAGCGAGACGTTATCATCGTCGTCGTCGTCTTCCAGCACATCATCGCCCAGATCGACATCGACATCATCATCGTCCAGAACATCGTCGTCGGCCTCTGCTTTGGTGGCTGCAGCGGCTTTCTTGGTCACGGCGTCTTCGTTGTCGGCAGCGATCATCCGGCTCTTGCCGGTGTCGAGCGTGACAACTTCGCCGGTGTAGGGGCTGATTGCAGGGTTTTGGTTCAGATCATAGAACCTTTTGCCTGTGGTCGGGCAGACACGCTTGGTGCCCCATTCTTCCTTGGGCATTTGGGTTCCCCTTTTGGCTGACATCTCTTGTCCACGATCTGCGCCACCTGCCATAACGGTCGGGGGGTGTCAAAACCTTTTGACGCCACTTTACGCAAACGTAACGGGAGAGCATATGGGCCAGCACGTCCTGCCGGGCAACCCCCCGGTGCCGCTTATTCTGCGCCGCTCGGCGCGGGCACGCCGGATCTCACTGCGCGTCTCGTCGCTGGACGGGCGTGTGACGCTGACCTTGCCCAGCCATTTGTCCGACCGCGCCGCCCTCGCCTTTGCTGCCGAAAAGGAGGACTGGCTGCGCGGCCATCTCTCGGCGCGCTCCGATGATGTGGTGCCGCTGCCCGGTGTATCGCTGCCAATCGAGGGGGCGATGCGTGTGATCACATCCGTCACGGGGCGCACCGTCCGCCTGATCGAGGACCGGATCGAGGTCCCCGGAAGCGCCGATCGCGTGCCTGCCCGCCTCGCTGGATACCTGCGCGCCCGCGCCCGCGATCAGCTTGCCGCGGCATCCGATCACTATTCCGCGCAGCTTGGCTTGCCCTATTCCCGGCTGACTTTGCGCGACACGCGGTCCCGCTGGGGGTCGTGCACGCAGGACGGAGCCCTGATGTATTCCTGGCGTCTGATCCTCGCTGCGCCGGAAATTCTTCAATATGTAGCGGCACATGAGGTCGCCCACCTGGCCGAGATGAACCACTCGCAGGACTTCTGGGATGTCGTACAGCGCCTCTATGGCGACTACCGCGGCCCGCGCGCTTGGCTGCGCCGCAACGGCGCCGACCTGCACCGCTACCGTTTCGACGGTTGAGAGCGCCGAGGGCGCTGTGACATGCGCCCTTGACGCTGACCCGGTTTGTGATCACATCGCACCCATGCTCATCAACACACGCCCGGATCCCTCTCCCTCGGCCCATGACCGCACCTATCGCGGCTTGCGGACCCGCATCATGCACGGCGAGATCGAGCCGGGCTTTGCCCTGACCCTGCGCGGCATCGGCAAGGAGTTCGGCGTCTCCATGACCCCGGCGCGCGAAGCGGTGCGCCGTCTGGTCGCCGAAGGGGCGCTGTCGCTGTCCTCCTCGGGTCGTGTCGCCACCCCGGATCTTTCGAACGAGCGGATCGAGGAACTTGCCGCCCTGCGCTCTCTGATCGAGGTGGAGCTGGCCTCGCGCGCCCTGCCGCGTGCGCACATGGCGCTGATCGACCGGCTGCAGATGATCAACGGCACCATCACCACCATGGTCGAGACACATGATTCGGTCGGTTACATCCGCACCAATCTGGAATTTCACCGCACGCTCTACCTGCGGGCTCAGGCCCCGGCGATGCTGGCGATGGCCGAAACCGTCTGGCTGCAGCTGGGTCCGACGATGCGCAAGCTCTACGGCAAGATGCGCCGCAACGAAGCGCCGCATTTCCACCGCCACATCATCGCCGCCCTCAAGGCTGGCGACGAACCGGGCCTGCGCCTTGCCGTGCGCTCGGACGTGACACAGGGCCTCCGGATGCTGACGACCTAACGCCGCCCCCGCGCCACGACATCGCCGGCATTCGGTGCCAGCCGCCAGCATTCAACCACCGACAGCAGCGAAATCAGCCCGACCACGGCAAAGGCGAAACGGAAGGCCGCGACCTCTCCCGCCTCGGGGAACAGCACGCCGCCCAGCCGCCAGCCAATCGCGCCAAGCGCAATCCCGACGCCGCGCGACAGCTGCACCACCGTGTAGAACAGCGTGTTGGCATCGCTCATCCCCGGCCGCTCCACATCGGCAAAGGCAATCGTGTTCAGCGCCGTGAACTGCATCGAGCGCGCCATCCCCGCCACCACGAGCAGAGCAATCAGCACCGGAAACGGCGAGGTCGGCCCGATCAGCACCATGGCCAGAATGGTCCCCGCATTCAGCACACCATTGACCACCAGCACCCGTCGGAACCCCCAGGTCCGCAGGATCCAAGAGGTGAAGGGTTTCAGCAGGATATTGCCCAGAAACACCGCCATCAGCATCAGACCGGCGCGAAACGCGCTCCACCCGAATGCCAGCTGGAACAGCAGCGGGATCAGGAACGGCACCGCGTTGATGCCAAGGCGGAACAGAGTGCCCCCGATCACCGTCACCCGAAACGTCGGAATCTGCAGCGCATCCAGCCGCAGCACAGGCTGCTCGACCCGGCGGATATGGCGCAGCCCCAGGCCCAGCAGCGCGACACCCGACAGCGCCAGAGCGCCCTCCAGCAGCCAGTTCACCTCATCTCCGCTCAGCATGTCTGCGGCAAACAGCAGACAGAAAACCGCGGCGCCCAGCAGTATAAAACCCAGCAAATCAAAGGACTTGCCCGGCTCCCGCTCGACCCGAGGCACAATGCGCAGCGCCACCAGCAGCGCCAGCGCCCCCAGCGGCAGGTTGAGCCAGAAGATCCAGTGCCAACTGACATTGTCGATGATCAGCCCCCCGACCGGTGGCCCCAGCACCGGCGCCACCAGCCCCGGCCATGTCAGCAGCGCAATCGCGTTCATCAGCCGGTCTTTGGGGGTCATCTGCAGCACCACCAGCCGCCCCACCGGCACCATCATCGCCCCGCCAAGACCCTGCAGGATGCGCGCGGCGACGAACTGCGGCAGGCTCTGGCTCATACCGCATAGCGCCGAGGCGAGGGTGAAGATCAGGATCGACAGCAGGAACACAGGCCGCGCCCCGAACCGCTGCGCCAGCCAGCCCGTCGCGGGGATAAAGATCCCCACCGTCATCATATAGGTGCTGACGCCGATGTTCAGATCCACCGGAGCCACGCCGAAGCCCGCCGCCATATCCGGGATCGCCGGGGTGTTCACCGAGGCGTCGAGGTTCTGCATGAACAGTGTCGCCGCCACCAGCAGAGGCAGGGCAATGCCACTGCCAAGGTCCTCTGTTTCGGGCGCCGCAGCCTCAGCGCCCGCATCCGTCTTGCCGTCCATGCCGTCGTCTGCCTTTTCGTGCCCCGTGAGGGGCTTCCACCACTGCGCCGCGTCTCGACTACGTCTGAAACCGGGTAAAGTCCGCCCGCGTTTTATCCGCCAAACGCCGGGGCCTAGCGCAGCAGGATCGCCCGGAAATCGTTCACATTGGTGCCCGTCGGACCCGGCGCAAAGATCAGCTCTACCGCGTCAAACGCCGTATAGGCATCGTTGCGCGACAGCGCCTCGGCCGGATCACAGCCCACCGCGCGCATCTCGCCAGCGGTTGCGCCGTCGGCAAAGGCCCCGGCGTTGTCCTCGGACCCATCAATCCCGTCGGTGTCCGCGGCAAGCGCCGCAACACCGTCCCAGCCCTCCATTTCCAGCGCGAAACTCAGCAGGAACTCACTGTTGCGCCCGCCGCGGCCGGTGCCGCGCAGAGTCACCGTCGTCTCGCCCCCCGACAGGATCAGCACCGGCTTGGGGAAGGGCCTGCCGTGCCGCAGGACCTCTCGTGCAATGGCTGCCTGCACGCGCGCAACTTCGCGCGCCTCGCCCTCCATTGCATCCGACAGGATCACCGCCGGAATACCCCTGACCTCCGACAGCCGCGCCGCCGCCTCAAGCGATCGCGCCGCCGAGGCGATGACCCGCACCTCGTTGCGCGCGAAACGCTCGTCATCGGGCGAGGGCGCATCTTCCGGTGCGCTGTCGAGAAAGGCCTGAATGCACTCCGGCAGCACGATGCCATAGGTGCGAATCGCCGCCATCGCCTCGGCCCGGCCCGACCTGCTGGGCACTGTCGGCCCCGAGGCGACCTCGGAAGGTGCATCGCCCGGCACGTCCGACACGATCAGGCTGACGACCCGCGCCGGGGCGGCAACAGCCGCCAGACGACCGCCCTTGATTCGGCTGACCTGCTTGCGCACGGCGTTCATCGCCCCGATCGGGGCACCGCTGGCCAGCAATGCGCGATTCAGCGCCTGCTCATCCTCCAGCGTCAGTCCCTCTGGCGGGGCTGCCAGCAAAGCCGACCCGCCCCCCGTGATCAACGACACCACAAGATCGTCCTCGCTCAGCCCCTGCAGCAAAGTCAGCACCTTCTGCGTTGCGTGAGCGCCGGCCTGATCGGGCACCGGATGTGAGGCCTCGATCACCTCAAGATGCTGACAGGGCACCGCGTAGCCATAGCGTGTCACCACGATCCCCTCGACCGGCGCCCCCCAAGCGGTCTCAAAGGCCGCGGCCAATTGCGCCGCGCCCTTGCCGGCCCCGATGACGATGGTGCGCCCCTTGGGCTTTTGCGGCAACTGGCCGCGCAGCGCCTCGGCAGGGTCGGCGGCGGCGACGGCGGCCTCGAACAGATCGGTCAGAAAGGCGCGGGTGGCAGTGTCCATGGCGAAGGGCTCCGTGAAAATGCTGCGGTGCAAAACCGACGGGTTACCGACGCGATACAGACGGGATACCGAACCGGCATTTGCGGGAATTTAGCCCCCAGACTAGGCAGCGCCGCGCCGCGGCGCCACCCCCGATTGCCAAAGCCGCAAACGCCGCCTAGGCTCGCGCAAATTTCGCTGAAAACAGGGGAGCCATCATGGACGGCGCACTCAACGAAAACGACATCTCGGGCATCATCGAAGCCGATCGCGCCCATGTCTGGCACCACATGTCGCAGCATAAGCCTTACGAGACCACAGATCCTAGGGTCATGGTCGAGGGCAAGGGCATCCACGTCTGGGACGCCAAAGGCACCCGCTACCTCGACGGCGTGTCGGGCGGCGTGTGGACGGTCAACGTGGGCTACGGGCGCGAAAGCATCGCCGACGCGGTGCGCGATCAGCTGGTCAAGCTGAACTACTTCGCAGGCTCCGCAGGCTCCATCCCCGGAGCCCTCTTCGCCAAGCGCCTGATCGAGAAAATGCCAGGTCTTTCAAGAGTTTACTACAACAACTCCGGCTCCGAGGCGAACGAGAAAGCCTTCAAGATGGTGCGCCAGATCGCGCACAAACGCTACGGCGGCAAGAAGCACAAGATCCTGTTCCGTGAGCGCGACTACCACGGCACCACCATCGCCTGCCTCTCCGCCGGCGGCCAGCCCGAGCGCAACGCGCAATACGGGCCCTTCACCCCCGGTTTCGTCGAGGTGCCGCACTGCTTGGCATACCGCGCCCACGAGCAAGGCCTTGAAAACGCTGCGAACTATGGCGAGCTCGCGGCCAATGCCATCGAAGAGGTGATCCTGCGCGAAGGCCCCGACACCATCGGCGCGCTCTGCCTTGAGCCGGTGACGGCGGGCGGCGGCGTCATCGCCCCGCCCGAGGGCTACTGGCCCCGCGTGCAGGAGATCTGCCGCAAGTACGACATCCTGCTGCACATCGACGAGGTGGTCTGTGGCCTCGGGCGCACCGGCACCTGGTTCGGCTATCAGAACTACGGGATCGAGCCCGACATGGTGACGATGGCCAAGGGCGTCGCCTCGGGTTACGCGGCCATCGCCTGCCTCGTGACGACCGAAAAAGTCTTCGACATGTTCAAGGACGACAGCACCGACCCGCTGAATTACTTCCGCGATATCAGCACCTTCGGCGGCTGCACCGCAGGCCCGGCGGCAGCTCTGGAAAACATCCGCATCATCGAGGACGAAGGCCTGCTGGACAATACGCTGGCCATGGGCACCCGCCTGATGATGCGGCTCGAGGAGCTGAAGGAGAAGCACAAGGTCGTTGGCGACGTACGCGGCAAGGGCCTGTTCTGCGGCGCCGAGCTGGTCGCCGACCGGCTCACGAAAGAGCCGGTGGCCGAAAAACTCGCCCAGCAGGTCGTCGCGGAATGCAGCGCCCAGGGCGTGCTGATCGGAGTCACCAACCGCTCATTGCCGGGGCGCAACAACACGCTCTGCCTCTCACCAGCGCTGATCGCTACCGAGGACAATATCGACGAGATCGCAGCGGCGATGGATGTCGCCCTGACCCGCGTCTTCGGCTGACCTTTGCCCTAAGCCACCGCCCTGCCCTGGTTAACAGGGTGGGGCGGCCCTTTTTGCACGTCGGTATTACGTCGGTATCAAAGCGGTATCCCGGCGGTGCGCTCCCCCCCCCCCGGAAAGAAGTAAATGTCGCGCGAACCGGATCGCTCCGCGCCGCACCCAGAGGCTGCTCCGCCTCCGGCGGAAGTATTTAGAGCAAGATGACAGAGGAGCCGTCCCTGCATCGTTTCCCTGGTCCAAATATCCCGGGGGAGGCAGCGCAGCTGACGGGGGCAGAGCCCCCTGCTGCAAAACAGGCCATGGAAATAACATATGCCAGCAGCACCCGATCATAATGTGGTTTGATTCGTGCCTGACCGCTTGTTTAAGCTCCCTCATTTGCGCCCAGAACTCATAAATGTATCGAGGGTATGTGGCGGCTCCCGAGGTGAGGTTGGGCACTATAGTTCACCGTTTTATGATCTTCGGCTGGAGCTATTCTCGCTCGTTTCGCTGGGCGAAAGATTGCCCGCCACTGATTTCATCGCGATATATTCAATACTACAGATGGCTCGCCTGTCCCTAATAGACCAAGAAGGCTTTGCCACCCTCGTGCCCTTCGTGGTTAGCCCGGATGCCTACACCTCGATTGCTGGTGTTCTGCGGCACCACGCCAATGGCTTTCATGTCCGGGCATCATCGCTTCGACTTCTCTTTTGCTCGACATACCCTCTGAGATGGCTGCGGTTATATCTTTCCAGCGTGCGGAAGGTTGATCCAGCGATCTGGGCGATGCCTTCTCAGATAAGGAACATCGGGGAACGGCCCCGGCTGGCGGTCTATGTCCTGGCACAGATCTTGCGGACATGGCGCGACGTTGTGTCCAGCAGTAGCGTGGAGGGCTCTTGGCGAGAGAGCGGGAGGAAGCGTCCCGGCTCAGATGCCGGCGCGGAGCATATCGCGGATCTTCACAGCCTTCTCGAAGTGGTCGAGGCGGTGCGTTCTGATCCACCATTCTGCGGCGTCCATCAGCGTCTCGGGGTCATCATTCCGGTTGGCAAAGAAGGCGTAGAAGGACAGGCCAACACCCTCGCCCTTGCGGGCGATTTTACCGTCGCAGACGGCAAGGGCTTTTGCTCTCAGAGCCGGTGTCATGCCAGCCTCCCGCTGAAGGGCGCGCGCCTAGCGCAGCCCGTCACGTGCCATCTTCTCTGCCAGCTGCAGCATGGCCTGACCGCGCGCTGCAGCGATGGCGGTGGCGTCGCCGTCGCCGCCGATCGGCACCACGACGTCGAACAGCGCCGAGCGCCCGCGCGCGCCGGTTTCGGGGGCAATGAAGTACTGCCCGGACAGGCGGAAGGTGCCATCTGCCTCGGCCAGCATCTGCTCGACTCGGACATCGACGCGGACCTGCGCGCGGTCAAGGAACGGCCAGGGCGAGGGCGCGACCTCGGCGCCCGTGATCTGGCGCAGATAGCGTGACAGCTCCAGCGTCACGGCGCGGGTCGGCAGGTCAGCCCAGAGCAGCTTTTTGGCAGCGGTGACGCTGCCGTCCGGGCCGCGCATCGCGATCGACTGGCTGGAGGCATAGTCGGGCAGAGAGACGTCCTGCACCTCGACCGTGCCGTAGGCGATGGCGATGCGGTTTGCCGTGGCCTGAGCGGGCGTCGGGTTGGGGACGGTATAGAGCTTTTCCGCGCTACAGCCGCTCAGCGCCAGGGCGGCGAGGATCGACAGCAGCGGGGCGCGAAGCACGAGGGCGCGAGGGGTCATCATGATGTCACCTTCCGAACAGCAGGGAATTGGGATTGCGTTGCAGCTCTCTCGCCAGGGCCGAGATGGCGGCGGCGGCGCTTTGCAGCTGGCGCAGGGTATCCGTCGCTTCGCGGCCAAGGCCGCTCTGGGCGTCATAGCCTTTCAGCGTCGTGCCTGCCTGATCCAGCGTGGCCTGGACCCGCGCCATCAGCGCCGGCAGGTCGTCCGCGGCACGGGCGATATTGTCCGCCGCGTCGCGGGCCGAGAGCATCGTGGTATTGGCGTTTTCGATCAGACCGCCGGTGCGCAGATCAGCCAGAAGCTTGCGCAGTTCGTCCAGCGAGGCCGAGACATCGCCGGGAAGGGCGCGGGCCTCGGGTGTGCCGATGAGGGCGTCGGCGCTTTGCAGCAGACCGTCCAGCGATTTGGCCAGATCATCCAGCGGCACCGTTTCGGCGCGTGCGGCGACGCTGTCGATCCGCTCCACCAGCTGCGGAATGCCCGCCACGGCACCGGAGACGGAGCCAGCTGCCTCGGAGACGTTGTCGACGGCGGCCACGATGCGGCCCACGGCGTCGCGGGTGTTGATCGCCTGCACCACCTTTTCGACCTCGGCCGCGATGGAGCCGATCTGCTCCGGCAGGCTTTGCAGAGAATCCGATTCGACGAAATCACGCGCGTCGCCAAGCAGGGCGCGCACCTCTCCCGGGACGGCCTGAATATCGTCGCTGCCGGTCAGACGTGAAATATTGTCCAGCATCCCGACCGCGCTGTTCATCAGCTGTTCGATCGGCAGGGCACTGACGCGCTTGAAGATCCCGTCCGCAGAAGCCGACACATCGGTGATCCGGCTGGGCGCGGTGGGAAACACCGGGAAGGGATCGGCGTTGGCATCGATGGTCGCGGGCGCGGCCCCCGGCACCTCGACAAGTTCAACCTTCAGCCCGCCGGTCAGGATCGAGGCAGTCACAAGGCGTGCGCGCAGGTCGTTGTCGGCGACGTGGTCGGCAAAGAACTTCAGCGCAGCCGACTTGCCCGTCGCATCATCCAGACCCAGCCGCGCCGGGCGCAGCTGCATGGTGACGGCCAGACGGACCTTGTCATCGCCGAAGCGGTCGCGGTCGATGAAGCCGTTGACCGAGCTGACCTGACCGATGCGCAGCCCGCCGTAGGTGACCTGAGCATCCGGGGCCAGACCCGGCACGTTTTCGTCAAATATGGCGGAATAGGTCAGCAGCACGCCGTTCTCTTCGCTGAACATGCTGGAGCGCGCAGCGCTTTCATCTGAATAAACGGTGAAGATGGTGCCCGGAGGCACCGCCGTGCCGCCGGAGATCTGCGTCGAGAAGGAGGTGCCCCCCGACAGGACCGTCGCCAGCGACGAGAAATCGAGCGAGGCCCCGTTGGCGCCGAAGCTGAACTTGAAACCCGAGGCATCCCAGAACCGTGTCGCGGAGGAGATCAGCCGGTTGTGGGGTTCGTAGATGATGGCGTCAGCCTCGATCGTGGTGCCGTCCTGCGAAATCTCGGCCTGGCCCATCTGGCCGACGTCGATGCCGCGATATTCGATGGGCGTATTGCCCGTCAGGCTGCCATCGGGAGAGGCGCGCAGCCGGATCTTGAGGCCCGGACGCCCTTCGGGATTGAGCGGCGGCTGCGAGGCGCCTTCAAATTCGGTTTTCAGCCCGCCGGGGGTGCTGTTCCAGATGCCCTGAATGTAGACGCCCGACAGCACGGTGCCGAGGCCGGTGACACCGCGCGCCGTGACCTCGGGGCGCACGACCCAGAAGGCGGCATCCGTGTCGACGTAATCTGCGACATTCCGATCCAGCCGCACAAAGACCTGCACCTTTTCCAGACCATTTGAAAAGCCGACTTTCTCGACCACCCCGACGGCAAGGTCACGATAGCGCAGTTCGGTCTGGTTGGCGGCGATCCCCTCGGCGTTGTCGAAGGTGATCTGAATAAGCGGCCCCCGCTTGATGTAGTTGTCGAAGGCCACGCCAAGGGCGATGACCAGCGCCATGACCGGCACGATCCAGATCAGGGAAATCCGCTCCCAGAAGCCTGACCGCGCGCCAGTGACGGTGACATCCTCGGGCGCATCGCTTTTTCTTACATCATCGCTCACGTCGGGGAATCCTTGCGGGTCTGGGGGTCGGTAAAAGGCGGATCGGCGCGCCGGTCGTCGGGTCCGGCAACGGTCAGTGTCTCCGCCCCTGCGCTGAAGGGAAAGTCGAACGTGGTGTCAGGGGTGATCTGCGAGACCGGGCCAAAGTCATCGGACGCCCTGAGGTCTTCGGGCGGCGGGACTTCAGCGTCCCAGATCAGCCGGCTGTCGAAGGCCTGCGCCGAGAGCATGGTGAAGAAGACCGACAGCGCAAAGAACAGCGCCGCCCGCCCCGGCTGGATCGATGCGATCGTGCCGAGCTGCACCAGAGACGACAGGATCGCCACGACGAAGACGTCGATCATCGACCAGCGCCCGACGTATTCCACGACCTCGTGCAGGACCTGCCGGGTGTGCGGCTTCAGGCGGCTGCCAGAGGTGACACCGAAGGCCAGCGCGGCGATGACGATGAACTTGCCCACCGGGATCAGCACCGAGGCGACAAGGATCACGATGGCGATCCCCCAGGAGCCGTGCTGCCCCAGCTCCAGCGCGCCGCCGACGATGGTGTTCTTCTGGTCCGACACCAGAGTGTGGGTGTCGAGCATGGGATAGATATTGGCCGGGATGTAGCACATCATGCCGACGGTCCAGAGTCCCCAGACCTTTTGCAGCGACATCGGATCGCGCGATGCGATGTGGTGGCCGCAATGCCCGCAGACCCGGGTGCCGCCGGGCCAGACCCGGGTGCAATACTGGCAGGCCACAAGGCCCATCTGGCGGGCAGACTTCATGCGCCGAGCGCCTTCCAGATGGAATAGCGGCAGGCCAGATTTTCCTGCACGACCACCAGCAGCACCAGCAGCGAAAACATCCAGAACGCCGGGCCGAAGCTGACGGTGGCGAGGTCCGCGACCTTGATCAGCGCCACGGCGCAACCGATGGCAAAGATCTCGGCCATCGACCAGGGGCGCAGGTGCTCGGAGAGGCGGAAGGCGAAGGCGGCGCCGCGGAACGGCCCCCGGTCCAATGTCAGCGGGGCCAGCACATAGATCGACAGGATGGCCCGCGCCGCCGGGATGAAAACGATCAGCCCGGCCAGCACGAACGACAGTGCCGCCAGCGCCCCGTCCGAGGTGAAGGCCAGCGCCGCGTCGAGGATCGAGCTGGAGTGCTTCAGCCCCTTGGTCGAGATGCTGAGAAACGGATAGGCCGAGGCCGCGACCAGCAGGATCAGGATGGCCAGCTGAACCGCGATGATGCGCTTGCCCGCCCTCAGACGTGGCGCGACCAGAACGTGATGGCAGCGGTTGCAGATGGCGCGCTGGTTGTTTGCAGGCTCTACCATGCGGAACACCGCATCACAGCGCGGACAGGCGATCAGCGCCGCGAGATCCGCCGCCGAGCGCGTTGGTGACGCATGCGCCGATGCCCCTGCCCGCGTGGCGGGCTGGCTCAGATCGCTCAGGGTCACATCGCTGGTCATCTCAGGCGGGGTCCGATCCGCAAAAGCGGTTGAAAACAGGCATTGAACTGAACATAGCCTGCGCACGCCCGGCTTCAAATGGCAACCGCAGCGGATGGTTGATTAAGCCACACCGGCACCCCCCGCCGCTCAGCGCGGACGGGGGCAAAGCCATGTGCCCCGGTCAGACGCGCTTAGCGCAACCGGGTCAGCAGCCCGACCGTGGCATAGCCGTCCGGCACTGCACCGATGCTGCGCTGATAGGCGCGGATCGCCTTGGCGCTGCCCGACCCGAGGATGCCGTCGACGCCACCCGTATCAAAGCCACGTCGGGTCAGCAGGGTCTGCAGCTCGATCCGCTCGGCCTTTTTCAGAGCGCGCTCGCCGTGCGGCCAGCTGGCCTGCAGCGGCCCTGCCCCGGCGATCCGGTCGCCCAGCAGACCCACCGCCAGCGCATAGGTGTCTGCGTTGTTGTAGCGCTTGATGACGTCGAAGTTCTTGAACACCAGAAACGCCGGTCCCTTGGCGCCGGTCAACATCAGGACCCGCGCCGAGCCGTAATCGCGCATCTCGCCCTGCGTCGCACGAAGACCCAGGCGCGCCCATTGCGAGGGCATTTTCTCAGGCCCGTTGATCAGGTTGTAGTCGAAATTGGCAGGCAGGCTGACTTCCATCCCCCAGGGCTGACCGGCCACCCAGCCGAAGCGTTTGAGATAGGCGGCAGAGGAGGCCAGCGCATCGGTCGGATCATCCGCCCATATGTCGCGCCGCCCGTCGCCGGTGAAATCGACGGCATAAGTCTCGTACGAGGTGGGCATGAACTGGGTGTGACCCATCGCCCCGGCCCAGCTGCCGACCATGCGTTCGGGCGTGGTGTCGCCATGCTGGACAGTGCGCAGAAGCGAGATCAGCTGCTCCTCGTAAAACGCGCCGCGCCGCCCCTCATAGGCCAGCGTCGCCATGGAGGAGATCAGCGGCGTGTTGCCCCGGTAGCTGCCATAGGCGGTCTCCATCCCCCAGATCGCCGCGATATATTGCGACTGCACACCGTAGTGACCCTGGATCTTGTTGAAGATGCTGGCGTTCTTGGCGAACTCGGTCCGGCCATTGCGGATGCGCGTGTCCGAGATCGCGCCCTCCATATAATCGCCGATGCCCTTGGTGAATTCGGCCTGATTGCCGTCCTTACGGATCACGTCGGGCATGAAGTTCACATTGCGGAACGCCCGGTCAAAGGTCGCCGCAGAGATGCCCTGCGCCATGGCGCGACCACGAAAGCCCTGCACCCAGCGGGTGAAACCGGGGTCGGAGACGGTCTGAGCGATCTCGGGCTCTGCGGGCGCGGGCGCGACGGCGGTTGAGGCGATCCCGTCGGGGCGGATGCGCGGGCGCAGGCTGCGCTGCACGACGGGGCTGCTCTCCAGCGGGGTGACGGCGGAGGCAAGCAGGACGGCAGGCGGTGCTTTCGGCTCGACCGAAGTGACGGGGCTGGCCTTGGCGGGCGTGGGCAAGGGATGCGCGCCAAGGATCGCGAGCGTCGCCGAGGCGAGCGCAATCGCGTCCTGTGTGCTGACCTGTGGCACGTTGACCTTTGCGCTTTTGGCCGCCAGCAAAGCGCCAGCCGGCCGCGCCTTGGGGCGCAACGACTGGTCCACCGGATTGGCCAGAGCCGCCACGGTGAAAGCGAAAGGGGTCAGTGCCGCGCCCGTCAGCGGCAGGACCAGAAGAGTATGGGCGATCGCCCGAAATGGTGCGCGCATATCTGATATTTTCCGGCTGCTCGATTTTTTATTGTTAACCAAGCATAGCCTGATCCGGCGCAAAACCAAAGCAAAGCCGTCGCTTGCGCGACAATTTACAGCGGGCTTTCGCTTTCGGGTGGTCTGCAGCGGGGAACAGGCGGTGCCGCGCCGACCGGCGCAGCACCATTGGATCAACGGGTCCGCTTGAGTTTGCGGGCCGTCTTGTCTTTTTTGACCTTGGCGCGCACCAGTTTGCGTTTGGACGCACCGGCGCTGCTTTTGGGTTTGCCACCGGGCCTGCGCCCGCGCCCACGATCCAGCGAGGGGCCGCGCGCGACCTCTGCCCCCTCCAGCGTCAGCAGCTCCAGCGCGATGCCGCCCGTAACGGGCGTCGCTTCGGCCAGCTTGACGGTGACGCGCTGACCGGGCCGGATCATGATGCCGGTCTCGGAGCCCATGAGGGTATTCGCCTCACGGTCGTGATGGAAGAATTCGCGCCCCAGAGAGCGGATCGGAATCAGCCCGTCTGCGCCGGTTTCATCCAGCCGCACGAAGGCACCAAAACGCGCCACACCACTGATCCGGCCGGTAAATTCCGACCCGACCCGGTCCGCCAGATAGGCGGCAAGATAGCGGTCGGTGGTGTCGCGTTCGGCGGTCATCGAGCGCCGCTCGGTTTCCGAGATATGGCCGGCAGTGACATCCAGCGCCTCGATGTCATGCTCGTTCAGCCCGTCCTTGCCCCAGCTGTGGGCGCGGATCAGGGCGCGGTGCACGATCAGGTCGGCGTAGCGGCGGATGGGCGAGGTGAAGTGGGCATAGTTGCGCAGCGCCAGCCCGAAGTGGCCGAAGTTGTGCGGCGCGTAATAGGCCTGCATCATGGCGCGCAGCGTCGACATGTTGATCAGCTCGGCCTGCTCGGAACCGGCGGCGTCGTTCAGCAGACGGTTCAGGTGCGCGGTCTTCAGCACCTGCCCTTTGGGCAGGTTGTAGCCCGAGGCCTGAGCGGTTTCGCGCAGCGATTCCATCTTTTCCGGCGTCGGCTCTTCGTGCACCCTGAACAGCAGCGGCTGCCCCTTGGCGACCAGAGTTTCGGCGGCGGCGACGTTGGCCAGCACCATGAACTCTTCGATCATACGGTGCGCATCGAGACGATCGCGGAACTTGACCGAGGCGACCTTGCCATCCTCGGACAGCTCGATCCGGCGTTCCGGCAGGTCGAGGTCGAGCGGCTGGCGCACCTTGCGGGCCTCGCGCAGGGCGTAATAGGCGGCATACAGCGGCTCGATCACGTCCTCCATCAGGGGGCCGGTCTTGTCGTTGGTGCGCCCCTCGATGGCATCCTGCACCTCGCCGTAGTGCAGCGACGCGGCCGAGCGCATCAGGCCACGGTAGAAGGTATGGGCCAGCTTGTTGCCCTGCGCATCGATCTGCATGCGCACCACGATACAGGCGCGCGGCACGCCTTCGTGCAGGCTGCACAGGTCGCCAGACAGGCGGTCGGGCAGCATCGGCACGACGCGGTCGGGGAAATAGGTCGAGTTGCCGCGTTTCTTCGCCTCGCGGTCCAGCTCAGAGCCGGAGCGGACGTAGTGTGCGACATCGGCAATTGCCACCCAGAGCAGGTGGCCACCGGGGTTCTTGGGATCGTCATCGGCTTCGGCAAAGCAGGCGTCATCGTGGTCGCGCGCGTCCGAGGGGTCGATGGTGACGAGGGGCAGTTCGCGCAGATCCTCGCGGCCAGACAGGCCTGCGGGTTTCTGGGCATCGGCCTCGGCCACGACCTCATCGGGAAAGGCGTCGGGGATGCCGTGCTGGTGGATCGCGATCAGGCTGACGGCGCGGGGGGCCGAAGGGTCGCCCAGACGGGCGACGATGCGGGCGCGCGGCAGACCCATGCGGGCCTTGGGGCCGCTCTGTTCGCCCTCGACCAGCTCGCCGTCCTGCGCGCCGTGGGTCGCGCCCATCGGCACCATCCATTCGCGGTCGCTGCCCTTGTCGACGGGCAGGATGCGCCCGCCTTCCGAGTTGGCGCGGAACACGCCGAGGATGCGCAGAGGGTTGCTGCCGATCTTGCGGATCAGCCGCGCCTCATAGGCGTTTTCATTACCGATACGGGCCATCTTGGCGAGGATCCGGTCGCCAGCGCCAAGCGCGGGTTCGCCGGCGCGCGTGATCATGCGGATCAGCGGCTCTGGCCCCTCGCCCTGCCATTCCAGCGGGCGGGCGGTGAGGTCGCCATCGGCGTCAGGTTCGTTGACCATCAGCACGCTGACGGGGGGCAGGCTGTCGGGATCGCGATAGGTCTTCTTGCGTTTTTCAAGATGACCTTCGTCCTCAAGCTCCTTCAGGATACGCTTGAGGTCAATCCGGGCGGCGCCCTTGATGCTGAACGCCTTGGCGATGTCGCGTTTGGCGGTCTGGGTGGGGTTCGCGGCGATCCAGTCAAGGATCTGCTGCTTGGAGGGGAGTTGTGACATGCCCCTGATTAACACGCCCCGAAGGGCAGGTCATCCGGGAAAGCAGCAGCGATTACAGGGCCTGCTCCATCTCCTGATGTGGCACGCCGCCGTCGTCATAGACCGGGCCGATGGGACGAAAGCCGAGCTTTTCGTAGAACCCCGCCGCGCGCATCTGACCGCCGAGGATCACACGGGTGCAGCCCCTTGCGCGCAGTCGCTCGATCGCGTCGCGCACGATGGCCGCGCCGAGGCCTGTGCCACGCGCCGATTTCGCGACGCAGATCCGCCCGATCCTGCCAGTGTTGCCCGCGAACTCCGCGCCTTCGCGCAGCAGCCGCGCGGTGCCGAGGGGGCCTGTGGCATCCGAGGCCAGCAGGTGCACGGCGTCGGCGTCCAGCGCATCCCACTCATCCGCCTCGGCAAAGCCCTGTTCTTCGATGAAAACGGCACGGCGCAGCGCAAAGCAGGGCGCGAGGTCGGAGACCTCCTCGAAATGCCAGCTCATGCGAAGTAATCGCGCAGGATGCGGGCATAGATTGCCTTGAGCTGGGTGATCTGCTCGACCGGGACGCGTTCGTCGACCTGATGCATGCGGTTGCCGACCAGACCGAACTCGACCACCGGGCAGAGATCCTTGACGAAGCGTGCGTCCGACGTGCCCCCCGTTGTCGACAGGTCCGGCGTGACGCCGGTTTCCGCCGCGACGGCCTTGCCGATCAGATCGCTCAGCTCGCCCGGAGGCGTCAGGAAGCTTTCGCCGCTGATCTTCACCTCTGTGTCGATGGTGATGTCGAACATCCGGCTGACATCCTGCGCCTCGCGCCGCAGCCACTGGCTCAGCTCTGCCCCGGTGTGGGTGTCGTTGAAGCGGATGTTGACGGCGGCGCGGCACTGCGCGGGGATCACGTTGGTGGCGGTATTGCCGGTGTCGAACTGCACCACGGCCAGGGTCGAGGCATCGAAGTGATCGGTGCCTTCGTCCAGTGTCGCGCTGGCCAGCCGGTCGATCAGGCGCGCCATCGCGGGCAGCGGGTTTTTCGCGCGGTGCGGATAGGCGGAATGCCCCTGCACGCCGGTCGCCGTGAACCAGGCGGTCATGCTGCCGCGCCGCCCGATCTTCATCATCTGACCCATGCTGTCGGGCGAGGTCGGCTCGCCCACGATGCAATGGCTGAGGGTTTCGCCGTTTTCGCGCATCCAGTCGAGCAGAGCGACGGTGCCATCGGTGGCATCGCCCTCCTCATCACCCGTGATCGCCAGCACCACCGCGCCGTCGGGCGGCGTGTCGCGGACAAAATCGACAGCGGCAGCGGCGAAGGCAGCCACACCGGACTTCATGTCCTGCGCACCCCGGCCCCAAAGCTCGCCCTCGTGGACCTCACCGCTGAAGGGCGCGTGGGTCCAGGCAGCGGCATCGCCGACCGGCACGACATCGGTATGGCCGTTGAAGCCGAAGCTGCGCGCATGGCCCTTTTCACCCCAGCGGGCAAAGAGGTTGGCGATGCCGCCGCGCTCGATATGCGTGCACTCGAAACCGGCCTCGCTCAGCAGATCCGACAGCAGCGTCAGGGCGCCACCGTCTTCGGGCGTGACCGAGGGGCATTGGATCAAACGGGCCGTCAGCGCGACGGGATCAACGCCGGCAGGCGCGGCAGCGGGGGTGTCAGTCATTGTCGTCTCCTTGCTCGGGGGCATGGCTAGCGGGTTTTGATCAGCGCTGCAAAGGCGAAAGCCATCCCTGCGCCCGCAGGCAAGGGGCCGCGGCCAGCCCGGCGACGACAGCGGGAGGAGAATGACGCGCCTCAGCGTCAAATATTGCTTAACAATTGCACAACCACTGACTACCCTCTGGCAAGGACGGCCCTGGGGGACAGGGTCGAGTGTATTGAGGCACCTGAAAAATGGCGTTTACGGCCGGGCGATCCTGTGATGGATGGCCTCAGCCTTGCAGATTGCGTTCTGCCTGACAGATGGGCTGGATTGCGATTTCCCCCGGTTTCGGGGCCGCTGGCTGGCAGGCCGACGGGCAGGAGGATGCAGACGATCTGCTGGTGCGTGGCACCTTGATGCTGGAGGCCGAGCTGAGCGCCCCTGACAGCGACGCCCCCTTGCTGGATCTGGTGCACGAGACCCCCTTTCGCGGCCGCATCACGCTGAACATCGAAAAAGACCGCGACGCGCACCCCGACACCGCCGCCGGGGGCCGTCTGACGTTGCGCCTGCTGCAAAACGGGACCGAGCGCGAGGCCAGTCTGCTGCTGCCGCCCGAGGCCTTTCCCGGTCGGCTGAGGGTCAGCTATTGCTGGGATGCGCGCGCCCGCGCGGCGCTGCTGGTGGCCGAACAGCCCTGCCATGCCAACTCGGCCCGCTTCACCCGCCTGCCCGCGCCGCCGGCGCTGCCCCGCCGCGCCCTGTGTCAGGCCGTCGTCGAGGCGGATCATGACCTCGACACCAGCCGCACCCCGCGTGCCGGGGCGCATCTTGGCCCGCATGTCGAAGCGATCTCGCTGTCCGAGGGCATTGCGCCGGTCGGCCCCATTCCCGGTCTGGCCCCGGGCACCGAAATCGACACACCCGCAGGCCCCGCGCCGATCGAGACGCTGCGCCCCGGCGCGCAGGTGCTGACCCCGGACGCCGGGCCCCGCATCGTGCTGGCCGTGCTGCGCCGCCAGATGCCCGCGCGCGGCATGTTCCGCCCCGTGCGTCTGCTGGCCCCCTGGTTCGGGCTGCGCAAGGACGTCACGCTGGCCGCCGAACAGCGGCTGCTGGTCAGTGGCACGGACGTCGATTACCTGTTTGGCTGTGAAACGGTGCGGGTTCCCGCGGCCTATCTTGTCAGTGACCGCATGGCGCAGTTCACCCAGAGCCCGCCGCTGATCACCTGGTATCAGCTGTTGCTGCAGGATCAGCAGCCCTTGGGCATCGCCGGTGTGCGCGTGGAGAGCCTGCCCGTCGATGCCTTGCTGAGATCGCCCGAGATGCACCGCGCCAGTCTGCTGTCCAGCTATCCGCGCGAAAAACTTCCGCGTGCCGCTGCGCGGACGCAGGCCGAGGACATCCCCGTGCTGCGTCCCTTCGAGGCGATCACCCTGGCCCTGCACCGGCGCGTCTAAGCGCCCGCTGCGGTCAGTTCGGGCGTTGCTTGCCGCCCTCTGGCGTCTCGTAAAACGGGGTCATCTGGGCGACGATCACGGCGTTTTCCGCCAGCGCGCGGTCCATCAGCTCACGCTCTTCCTCAGGAATGTCGTGGCCTTCCTCGAGCCGTTCCTCAAGCGTGCCATAGCCCGACACGTCAAGCGGGGCGAGGTCGGCCAGCTTGAGCACAGCCACGGTTTCGCGCACCGCCTCGGCCTCGTCGATACCAGAAGCGTAGCACATCAGCGCGGCACCGGTGCAGCCCTCGGGCAGACCATCATCCGCCTTGCGGCCCACTTCGACCAGCAGGGTAAAGACCTGCTGCCGCTTGGGCGCTTTCTTGGCCGGCTTTTCGGCAGGCTTGTCAGCACTGACCTCTGCAGGCGCCTGTGTGGGCGCTTCGGCAGAGGACTCTGCCGGGATGCTCTTGTCGTCTTCGTCGTTCATCACATGGGCCTCCGGACCTCAATCCGCGCTGCCTGTCAGAAACACCCCGTTGAGTAAAGGCCCCGCAGCACGGGCGGCCATATTCCGTTGGGGTGCGAAAGCTGCTAACCTCTCCTGCAGATTGAGCGAGACATTTCAACTGCTCCTCCTGGTGCAGCGGCGTCAGGCATCGGGCGCGGAAGGGGCAGAGCGCCATGGCCAAGGATATCGTGATCCTGCTGGACGGGACATCGAACCAGATTTCGCGCAAGCGCAGCAATGTGTTGCGCCTCTATGGCACGTTGAAGAAAACACCGGAGCAGGTGGTCTATTACGACCCGGGCGTCGGCACGTTTGGGGCTGACAATGCCTGGTCCACCAGCCGTCGCTGGCTGGTCGAGCTGTTCGGCCAGGCCACCGGCTATGGTCTGGATGAAAACGTGATGGAGGCCTATCGCTTTCTCTGCACCCATTACCAGCATGGTGAAAAAGGCGCGGACGGCACACGCGACAGCGACCGGATCTGGCTGTTCGGGTTCAGCCGGGGGGCCTATTCGGCGCGGGTGCTGGCGGGTTTCCTGCATGCCTTCGGGCTGATCGCGCCGGAACAGTTCAACCTGCTGCACTACGCCTATCGCGCCTACAAGAGCATCGGCGAGGGTGCCTCGGACGCCGCAGAAAGCGCGGAGGTCTTTGCCGAGATCCGCATGCACGAACGGATCCTCAACCCGACCAAACCCAAGATCCGCTGCCTCGGGCTGTTCGATACCGTCGCTTCTGTGATCGAGCCGGGGCGGTTCTGGCCGCGCGTCCGCTCGCATGCCTTCACCAGCAACAACCCCAGTGTCATGGCGGTGCGTCAGGCGCTGGCTATAGACGAGCGCCGCGCGATGTTCCGACCCAAGCTCTGGGGCGAGGACCGCGCGTTCCTGCTCAACCCCTTTCGCCCCGAAGACAGCCAGCCGCAGGACGTGAAGGAGCGTTGGTTTGCCGGGGTCCACGGTGACATCGGCGGCGGCTACCCGGAGCCGGAGTCGGGCCTCGGCAAACTGACGCTGGAGTGGATGATCGAGGAGACCCGCGCCATGGGGCTGGCCTATTCGACGCGCACCATCAACTCTATCGTGCTGGGCGAAGGCCAGAGCAAATACTCCCGCCCTGACCCGCTGGCCCCGATGCATGTGTCGCTGAAAAGCGGCTGGTGGCTGCTGGAGTGCATCCCCGGCCGCACCCCGAAAGGCGCGTTTCCGCAGGGCAGGCAGTTCTGCGGGCTGACGTTTCCGCTTGGCGCGGCGCGCACCATCCCCCAGAGCGCCAGCATTGCCCTGTCAGTCACCGCGCGCATGGACGCGGACCCCGATTATCGCCCGCACAACCTGCCGCAGGACCCCTGAAATCCGCCCTGCAAAACGCAAAACGCCCGGGGCCTGTGCAGGCTCCGGGCGCTGAAAAAGACTAATCGTTAACGCTTACCCGCGACGGAAGGCCCGCGCGAGGAAGATCAGAAGACAGGCACCGATGACGCCGACGATCAGCTGACCGATCCAGCCGCCCAGGGTCGAGCCGAGGATGGCCATCAGCAGGAAGTTCATCACGATCGCACCGACGATGCCGAGGATGATGTTCAGGATCAGCCCCATATCGGATTTCATGATCTTTTCGGCGATCCACCCCGCGAGCGCACCCACGATGATCGCCGCAATCCAACCCAAACCTTCCATCAGACGGTCCTTCCTCAATATCCAAATAAATATCTGTGCCGCAGCTATCCGCGGCTTCGAGGATACAACGGAAAAAGGCGCCTGCGGTTCCGTAACAGACCGCAGACGCCCAAAATAATCCTTAGCCCGGGAGGCTGGATCAGTCGCGCAACAGCTCGTTGACGCCGGTTTTCGAACGGGTCCGTTCGTCGACGCGCTTGACGATGACGGCGCAATAGAGGTTCACGCCGTTCTTCGAGGGCATCGTGCCGGAGACGACGACGGAATAGGGCGGCACTTCGCCATAGGTGACTTCGCCGGTTTCACGATCGACGATCTTGGTCGACTGGCCGATGTAGACGCCCATCCCCAGAACCGAGCCTTCGCGGATGATCACGCCCTCAACCACTTCGGAGCGCGCCCCGATGAAGCAGTTGTCCTCGATGATCGTGGGGCCGGCCTGCATAGGCTCCAGCACGCCGCCGATCCCCACGCCGCCCGACAGGTGCACGTTCTTGCCGATCTGCGCGCAGCTGCCGACGGTCGCCCAGGCATCGACCATCGTGCCGGTGTCGACATAAGCGCCGAGGTTCACGAAGGACGGCATCAGCACCACGCCCGGCGCGATATAGGCGGATTTGCGGACAACGCAGTTCGGCACGGCGCGAAAGCCTGCAGCTTTCCACTCGGCCGGGGTCCAGCCCTTGAACTTGCTGTCGACCTTGTCCCACCAGGTGCCGCCTTGCGGGCCGCCGGACTGTTCTTCCATGTCCTTGAGACGAAAGCCGAGCAGAACCGCTTTCTTGGCCCACTGATTGACGAACCAGCTGCCGTCGTCCTGCTTTTCAGCGACGCGCAGAGTGCCGCCGTCGAGCGCGGCCAGCGTCGTCTCGATGGCGTCGCGGGTTTCGCCGGTGGTGGCGGGGGTAATCGTATCGCGCGCCTCCCAGGCGGCTTCGATGGCGGTTTCCAATGCAGCGTTCGACATGGGGCGTCTCCTGAAATACGGGTCTTTGGCCCTATAATCACTTGTGCGCCGCGCCGCAATCTTGCTGGTGCCCGCCCTTGCCCGCGTTTTGCGGGCTGCCTTGCGCTGGCGCCGCCCTGCGCCCTGCGCTAGCAAAGGCGCAACACAAAGGACGCCTCATGACTGACGACAGCCGCCAATCCCCCCTCCGCGAAGCCCAGAAGGACGTCGAGAGCACGCATAGCCTGCCCGACACCCCGCAAAGCCGCGCCCCCGCCTATCGCCTGGCCTTTGCCGACAACGATTTCCTGTGCCGCGACGAATTGCGCGCGGTCCGCCTGCAGCTGGAGCTGCTCAAGCCGCAGATGGTGATGGACGAACGCGGGATCGAGAGCACCGTGGTGCTGTTCGGTGGCGCGCGCATCCCCGAGCCGGGCAAGACGGCGCGCTCCAAAGGCATGGCCGATCTGTCGCATTTTTACAGCGAAGCGCGCGAGTTTGCCCGGCTGATGACGATGAAGTCGCTGGAATCCTACGGCAAGCAGAACGTCATCTGCACCGGCGGTGGCCCCGGCGTGATGGAGGCGGGCAACCGTGGCGCACAGGATGCCGGTGGCAGCTCCATCGGCCTCAACATCGTGCTGCCGCATGAGCAGACGCCGAACGAATACGTCACGCCGGATCTGTGCTTCAACTTCCATTACTTCGCGATCCGCAAGATGCACTTCCTGATGCGGGCGCGGGCCGTCTGCGTGTTTCCCGGCGGTTTCGGCACCATGGACGAGACCTTTGAGGCGCTGACCCTGATCCAGACCGGACGGATGCAGAAGATCCCCTTCCTGCTGTTCGGCCGCGCCTTCTGGGAAAAGGTCATCAACTTCGAGGCCCTCTGCGAGGCAGGCACGATCTCGCCCGAGGACCTCAAGCTGTTCAAGTTCGTCGAAACCGCCGCCGAGGCGTTTGAGGCGATCGAGAACTGGGATGGCGCAGGCGAGACCCGCAACAACATTCCGGGGCGCGAAGCATGATCCTGCTGCGCGTTTTTGCTCTGTTTGCTGCCGGTCTGGGAGCGGCGGCGCAGTTCGGCAAGATCTCGGTGCTGTTTCCCGCTTGGGCCGCCGCCTATCCGGACTCCGGGGCGGGCCTTGGGTTTCTGCTGTCGATGATTTCGCTGATCGGGGTGGTGCTGGGGCTGGTCGCTGGCATGGTCGTGGCGCGCGTCGGCTTCCGGCGCATGATGATCGCGGCGCTGCTGCTGGGTGCGGCCCTGTCGGCGGTTGAATCGCTGATGCTGCCGCTGCCGGTGATGCTGGTGCTGCGCGGTATCGAAGGCCTGTCGCATCTGGCCATTGTCGTCGCCGCCCCGACCCTGATGGCCGAGATCACCGACGACAAGTCGCGCCCCCTCGCCATGTCGCTGTGGGGGACGTACTTCGGCGTCGCCTTCGCCCTGTACGCGCTGATCGGACCGGCGCTGCTGTCGTTCGGCGGGCTGCCGGTCGTGCTGATGAGCCACGCGGCCTACATGGTCGTGCTGGCGGGCGTGCTGTTCATGACGCTGCCCGATGACCGGCTGCCACGCGACGGAGCGGTCGCGCACCCGGCGCAGCGGCTGGGCCTTGGGATGATCCTGAGGCGTCATGTCCAAGCTTACACCTCGCCTCATGTCGCGGCGCCGGCCCTTGGCTTTGTGTGCTACACGGCGACCTTCGTGGCGATCCTGACGGTGCTGCCGCCGTTCCTGCCCGACGCCACACGAGACGGGCTGGTGACGGTGCTGCCGGTGGCGGGGATCGTGACGGGTCTGACGCTTGGCGCGCTCTGTCTGCGGCTGGTGCCTGCGGTGCCGGTGGCGATCTGCGGCTTTCTGGCGGCGGCGACATGTGCGCTGCTGATGGGCGTGCTGCCGGGCGCGTCGTGGCCGCCGGTGCTGTTGTTCTGCGCGCTTGGCTTCGTGCAGGGCAGCAGCTTTGCCAGCATCCCACAGATCAACCACGACCCTGCCGACCGGGCGCTGGCGAATGGCGCGCTGGCGCAGATGGGCAACCTTGGCAACTTCATCGGCACGCCGATCCTGCTGGCGATGACCGGCGCCATGGGGCTGACCGGCCTCGTGATCTTCGGCGTCGTGGCCTATTGCGGTGGTGCCGCTGTGCACCTGAGCGCTGCCCGGATGCGCGCCCGCACGGCGCTCGCATAAAAAAAGACCGGCGCCGATCTGCTCGGCGCCGGTCCAGATCCCTGCAAGCGGTCAGATCAGACCGACATGCAGATGTATTTCATCTCAAGATAATCCTCGATCCCGTGGTGGCTGCCTTCGCGGCCCAGACCGGATTGCTTGACGCCGCCGAACGGGGCCACCTCGGTCGAGATGATGCCGGTGTTGACGCCGACGATGCCATATTCCAGCGCCTCGGCCACCTTGTAGACACGGCTGAGATCCTTGGCATAGAAATAGCTCGCCAGACCGAAGATCGTGTCGTTGGCCAGCTCGATCACATCGTCCACGGTGTCGAAGCGGAACAGCGGCGCGAGGGGGCCGAAGGTTTCCTCGGTCGAGAACAGCATCTCTTTCGTGGCACCGGTGACGATGGTCGGGCCGAAGAACGTGCCCTCCATCTCATGCGCCTCGCCGCCGAGGATCACCTTGCCGCCCTTGGCTTTGGCGTCGGCGATATGTTCCTGCACCTTGGTGATGGCGTCGGCGTTGATGAGAGGACCGAGGTCCGTGCCCTCTTCCAGCCCGTCGCCCACCTTCATCTGGCTGACACGGACGCGCAGCTTTTCGGCGAAGGCGTCATAGACACCGTCCTGCACATAGATCCGGTTGGCGCAGACGCAGGTCTGGCCGTTGTTGCGGAACTTGCACATGATCGCGCCTTCGACTGCCGCATCCAGATCGGCGTCATCAAAGACGATGAAGGGTGCGTTGCCGCCCAGCTCCATCGAGCATTTCTTGATCTGCTCGGCGGATTGCTTCAGCAGGATGCGCCCCACCTCTGTCGAACCGGTAAAGGTGATCTTGCGCACTTTCGGGTTCTCGCAGAACTCCTTGCCGGCATCGGAGGCCCTGGAGGAGGTCAGGATCGAGAAGACGCCCTTCGGGATGCCCGCGCGTTCCGCCAGCACGCCCATGACAAGCGCCGACAGCGGCGTTTCCTTGGCAGGGCGACCGACGAAGGCACAGCCTGCGGCCAACGCGGGGGCGGCCTTGCGGGTGATCATCGCGTTGGGGAAGTTCCACGGCGTGATCGAGGCGGCCACACCGATGGGCTGCTTGATCACGGTGATGCGCTTGTCGCGCTGGTGGCCGGGGATGGTTTCACCGTAGATGCGCTTGGCCTCTTCGGCGAAGAACTCGATGAAGGACGCGCCATAGGCGATCTCGCCCTTGGCTTCGGCCAGCGGCTTGCCCTGTTCGGCGGTCAGGATGGTGCCCAGATCGTCCTGGTTCTCCATCATCAGATCGTACCATTTGCGCATGATGTTGGCGCGTTCCTTGCCGGTCATCGCCGCCCATTCCTTTTGCGCGACGTAGGCCTTGTCGATGGCCAGAGCCATCTGGTCGCGGCTGAGGTCGGCGACGCGGGCGATGACATCGCCGCGCGCAGGGTTGAGCACGTCAAAGGTGCCCTCGTCGCCCTCGACCCAGTCGCCGGCCAGATAGGCCGCTTCGACCAGCAGCGAGGGGTCTTTCAGCAAGGACCGCAGGTCCGTCTTGGAATCGAGCATGGGGTATCCCTTTATCAGAGTGGCGCCGCATCCCCTGACGCGGGCCGAGGTTTGGGTATGCGTCGCAACCTAGCGCCGAAGCGCCGCGACGCCACCCGTTTTCGACGCGACTCAGCCAAATTGAGCCTGCCAGCAGGGGAACGGATCGCCCGCTGCCGGGGTCGCGGCATGCACCCCCCGCGCAATGGCGCGCGCCATGACGATGGCGGCGGCATGACACAGCGTCAGCATATCGACCTCAGGCTGGTCCAACGGTTTCTCTCCGGTGGCGGCACCAAAGATCAGGTCTCCGTCGGCGGGCGTATGGCTGGGCACCAATGCGCGGGCAAAGCCGTCGTGGGCCGTGGTGGCAAGGCGGGTGCATTGCGCCTGATTGAGATCGGCGTCGGTCGCGACGATGCCGATGGTGGTGTTGCCGCGCGTCCCGGGTGAGGGCAGGCCCATCCGCTCCAGCATGGTCAGCTTGGTCAGGGGCTCATGCGGGTTGGGAAAGGTCTGCGCCATACCACGACCGCCGAACTCGTCGTCCATCTCCCATGGGGCGGCCCAGAAGTGTTCGCCCGCATTGACCGTCGCCGTGCCGAGCGCATTCACCGCCACGATCGCCGCCACGATATGCCCCGAGGGCAGCACGACAGAGGCGGTGCCGAGCCCGCCCTTCAGCCCCGCCGTCACAGCACCAGTGCCCGCGCCATGGCTGCCCAGCTGGATCTGATCGCTCAGCGCACCGTAGGCCTGACGCCCAAGCGCCTTGTAGGGGTTATCCACCCAGTCCTTGTTGCCGCCATTGATCAGGTCGAACAGGATCGCCGAGGGCACGATGGGCACACGCACCGGCCCCGCCTGATAGCCGCGCCCGGCCTCGCGCAGCGCATCCGTGACACCGCCCGCCGCATCCAGCCCGAAGGCCGAGCCGCCCGACAGCACCAGCGCATCCACCTGTTGCACCGTCTTGTCGGGGGCCAGCAGATCCGTCTCCCGGCTGCCCGGCGCGCCACCCATGACGCTGACCCCGGCGGTGAAGGGGCGATCCGCGCTCAGCACCGTCACACCCGTCTTCACCGCCAGATCCTGTGACTGACCGACCAGCAGCCCCTTGATATCGGAAATCGCATTGCGCGGGCCGGGCCGCCAGGCTTGCGAAGCTGAAATGGTCATCACGTTGTCCTTCATTCGGGGCTGAGAGTGCCTCTGTCATCGCGGCGCATCTTGCCAGATGGCGCGGGATGGGCAAGATGGCCCCGGCCCAAGCGATGGCGTCGCAACCCGGGAGCTCTCCGGGCGGGCCTTACCACGTCCTGCACGCCGGGACCTCTGTCTCAGGAGGTCACCTTGACCAAACGCCCCGCCTTTCACCCTGTCCACAACGGCGACAAGGTCGCTCTGCCCTTTTCCCCGGCCGAATATGACGCCCGCCTCGCCGGTCTGCGCGAAGCGATGGAGTTCACCGGTGCTGGCGTCGTTGTCCTGACATCGATGCACAACATCGCCTATTATTCGGGCTTTCTTTATTGCAGCTTTGGGCGGCCCTACGCGCTGGTCGTGACCGAGGAGACCTGCGTTACCATCTCAGCCGGGATTGACGCGGGCCAGCCCTGGCGGCGCTGCCATGGCGACAGCCTGACCTATACCGACTGGGGGCGCGACAACTTCTGGCGCGCCGTCGCCCATGTCACCGGCAAGGGCAAGCTTGTGGGCTATGAGGGCGATCACCTGACCCTGAGCATGCGCGACAAGCTGGAGGAGTTCCTCGACCCGATCGTCATGGTCGACATCGCCCCCGCCACCATGCGTCAGCGCCTGTTCAAGAGCGAGGCCGAGATCGCCCTGATCCGCGCCGGAGCGCGCGTTGCCGACATCGGCGGCCAAGCGATCCGCGACGCCATCCGCGAAGGCACGCGCGAGATCGACGTCGCCATGGCAGGCCGCAACGCGATGGAGCTTGAGATTGCCCGCGCCTTTCCCGACGCCGAATACCGCGACACCTGGGTCTGGTTCCAGTCCGGCCTGAACACGGACGGCGCGCATAACCCCGTCACCTCGCGCAAGTTGAAGCAGGGCGACATCCTGTCGCTGAACACCTTCCCGATGATCTCGGGCTACTACACCGCGCTGGAGCGGACGCTGTTTCTGGGCGAGCCTGACGCCGCCTCGCTGAAGATCTGGCAGGCCAATGTCGACACGCATGAGTATGGCATGTCGCTGCTGAAACCCGGCGTCAGCTGCGCCGAAGTCACCCAGCAGATCAATGCCTTCCTTGAGGAGCGCGACCTGCTGCAATACCGCACCTTCGGCTATGGCCACTCCTTCGGGGTCCTGTCGCATTACTATGGCCGCGAAGCCGGTCTGGAACTGCGCGAGGATATCGACACCGTGCTGCACGCCGACATGGTGATCTCGATGGAGCCGATGCTGACCCTGCCGCAGGGCACGCCCGGTGCCGGCGGCTACCGCGAGCACGACATCCTCGTGATGACCGAGGACGGCGCCGAAGACATCACCGGCTTTCCCTATGGCCCCGAACACAACATCATCGCCTGACCATGCGGGCCGGAGCGCCACCTCCGGCCCGCACTCGCCTCAGCGATGGGTCCGGTCGCGCCGGTAAAGTTTATTCGCCTGCCGGGGTTTCCAGCCTCGCCCCCGCGCCCCATCTGATGAACAGATACGCCTGCAGGCCCCCTGCACGGCAACGATACACCTGCGGGATGCACTCCCGCGCAAGAGCGGTTATCATAGGGCCATGTTTCGCCTCGCCTTCGTCTCCTTCATCGTTCTGACGCTGCTTTACGTGGTGGTCTCGCTCTATGCGCGCCACGCCCGTCGCGCGCGGCTGGAGCAGGAATGGGAAGAAGACGCCCTGCCCGGCAGCCGTGACGAGCACGTCGCGCAAGGGCTGGCCGACTATGACGACAGCATGGCGCGCAAGCTGATCCTGCTGATCTATATCGTGCCAGTGGTCATTGTTGCCTTCATCATCTACGCCGTGAATTTCATGTAAGGAGAACCGGCGCATGCGCTATGTTAAGTGGGCTTTCTGGGGCATCATCGCGGCCGTGGTCGCAGCCTTCTTTCACTATACCCTGCCACAGCAAGACATCGTGCGGATCACCGACACGTTCGAGAAACGCGTCGATTACGGCAGCAATTCGATCTTCTGGGCCGATGCCAATACCGGCAACGCCACCGGAACCACCAACCGCGATGTCTTCTTCATCCAGTCGATCCGTGAAAACGGCAAGCCGATGGTCTATCGCAACGAAGATACCGGCTGGGGTTGGCCGCCCTATTTCAAGTTCGACACCAACAACCTGCAGGCCAGGGCGTCGGATCTGAAATCCACCTCGGCCAATCCGCAATGGGTTCAGGTGACACATTACGGCTGGCGCAACGAGTTTCTGTCGACCTTCCCGAATGCCGTCGGCCTCAAGGGTGTCTCTGGCCCCGATGTCACGTCGATCCCCTGGCTGAACATCATCATCCTGGCCCTGGTCTTCGCGCTGTTCTGGGCGATCCGCGTGCGCTGGCTGCGGTTTCGCCGCCGCCGTATCGACCCGATGCTGGAAAACGTCGAAGACAGCTACGACCGCAGCCGCTTTGCGCGCTGGCGGGAGGAGCGGCGAGCGAAGTAACGCCCCTTCCCATACGCACAGACCCTGTGCGCCCGGCGGGGCTAACCCGCCCGGCGCCGCGCGCATAGGGTGATGCCAAAGCAATTCGGAGGCACTCATGGAAATCGGTCTGTACACATTTGGCGACGTCGGCACCAACCCGGTCACGGGCGAAAAGGTCGATGCGCAGAAACGCCTGAACAACCTGATGGAAGAGATCGAGCTGGCCGATCAGGTTGGCCTCGACGTCTTCGGCCTGGGCGAACACCACCGCCCGAACTACGCCGTGACCGCGCCCTCGACCGTGCTGGCCGCCGCCGCGCGCACGACGAAAAACATCAAGCTCAGCTCCGCCGTGACCGTCCTCAGCTCCGAGGACCCGGTGCGCGCCTACCAGCAGTTCGCTACGCTCGACAACCTGACAAACGGGCGTGCCGAACTGATGGTCGGGCGCGGCAGCTTCATCGAAAGCTTCCCGCTGTTCGGCTATGACCTGAACGATTACGACGCATTGTTCGAGGAAAAGCTGGCCATGTTGATGGCCATCAATGAAGATGAAAAGCTGAACTGGAAGGCGACAGCGCATACCCAAGGTGTCAAGGGCGTGGGAGTTTATCCGCGCCCCGTGAACGGCAAGCTGCCGATCTGGATCGCGGCCGGCGGTACACCGCAAAGCATGGTGCGCGCCGGCGCCTATGGCGCGCCCCTCGCTCTGGCCATCATCGGCGGCGAGCCGCGTCGCTTCGCCCCCCTCGCCGACCTCTACCGCCGCGCCGCGGAACAAGCCGGACATGCCGATACCGCCCGCGTCTCCCTCAACGTCCACGGCTTCGTGGGTGAAGATGGCAAGGCCGCTGCAGACCTTTTCTTCCCGGCGCAGAAGCAGGTGATGGACCAGATCGGCCGCGAGCGCGGCTGGGGCCCGCAAAGCCGCGCCCAGTTCGACGCATCGATGAGCCCTGAAGGCGCGATGTTCGTCGGCTCCCCCGCGCAACTGGTCGACAAGATCCTCGGCCTGAAAGAGGATCTCGGATTCGACCGCGTGACCATGCAGATGGCCATTGGCGTGATCGAGCAGAAGGAAATGCTCAAAGCCATCGAAGTGCTCGGCACAAAGGTCGCACCCGAGCTGCGCAACGCCAGTTGATTGCGGTCGGGACAGGGGGCTCTGCCCCCGCCAGCTGCGCTGCCTCCCCCGGGATATTTCCAACAGGGAAATAATGTGGTGCGGGGCTCGGTGTCATCTTGCCGAAAATACTTCCGCCGGAGGCATCCGAGCTTTCAGCGCGCACTGCGAGGAATAGATTGGGCAAGCCTTCCACTTTTTGCGCAATTGCTCTGGCCCGTTAACGAGACGCAGTGCGCACACTTACGGTAAACGAACGCCGATAAAATGAGTGCTGCTCTTTGTTTCTCATTGGGTGGGGCCATCGAATATCTTGTGGGCATTGGCGGCATAGGCTGTGCAGTATTTACCTTCCTCATTCACCAGGCAGGAGTTTTCCCGGATTCATGATGCCTCTGGGATCCAGAGCCCCCTTGATGGCACGCATCGCTGCCAGGGCCACCGGGTCCTTTCGCCGTGCCATCGTCGAGAGTTTGTGGGTTCCGATCCCGTGCTCAGCTGAAAACGATCCTTTCATCTCGACGACCACATCCTCGATGGCCTCCACCAGCCTGTCCTTGTGGGAAAGATCGGTGCTGGTCGGGAAAATCGTGTAGTGAATATTACCGTCCCCGAGATGCGCCACGATGGAGGTGGTCGCCGAGGGATCCAGGTCGGCCAATGCGATATTTGCTTTAAAAATAAAGGCTTCCATACGGTCCACCGGCACGGCGACATCCATGATCATCAGGGGCTTTTTCATCGCGGCCACCTCGCTCGCGGCTTCGCGCATGGACCAGATCTCGGACCGCTGCGCCTCAGAGGTGGCGATCAGCGCATCCTGGATCACGCCAGCGTCATGCAGTTCGGCCAGAACCTCTTCGAGGTAGGACACGATCGGCACCGAGCCATCCGCGAGCGGGACACAATCGCGCGGCGCCAGGGCACCGATTTCGATCAGGATATTGGCCTTGTGGTTTTCCGCAAAGGGCGCGCGTGCCTCGGGGCGCAGGCGCAGGAAGTCGGTGATGTAAGTATCTGGCATATATTCAAAAGCCTCGACCGCGCCGCCTGTCGCCAGCTGGATCCGATTGAGCAGATCCAGCGCCGGGGCGAGGCTTTTCATCCCCACCAGCGCCGTCGCATAGGCACCGGGTTTGGGACGAAGCCGCAGCACGGCGCCGGTGATGATGCCCAGCGTGCCTTCGGAGCCGATCAGCAGGTGCCGCAGATCGTAGCCGGAGTTGTTCTTGTGCAGGTCGTGCATCAGCTCGACCACCTCACCCGTGGGCAGCACCGCTTCGATTCCCAGCACCAGATCCCGGGTATTGCCGTAGCGCAGCACGTTGGAGCCGCCCGCATTTGTCGCCAGGGCTCCGCCGATCATCGCCGAGCCGCGCGCCCCGAAAAACAGCGGAAAGATCAGGCCATGCGGTTCAACTGCATCGTGAATTTTCGCAATGATCACACCGGCTTCGACGACAATACTGCGTGCGTCGGGGCGGATGTCGCGGATGCGGTTCATCCGCTCAAGCGAGACCACGAGAGCACCCTCGCCCTGCCCGCCGCCGGCCATGCCGGTGCGGCCACCGAGCGGGATGAGGGGGGTGCCGGTGGCATTGGCCCATTTCACAACTTCGGCGACCTCGGCGGTGGAGCCGGGGCGGACCACGGCCAGAGGGGCCTCGAACGACTCATGCCCCCAATCCCACCCGTAGGGCTCGGCGTCCTTTCCTGTCAGGACATGGGCCGGGCCGAGACATGAGCGGAGCTGGTCGAGCATGGAATTTCCCTTTGTATTACGGGGTTATCATGCGTTGGCTGAGGGGCGGGAGCAAGGGAGGACCGGCCACGACACCCCGCCAAGAGAGCAATTGCGAATTTCGTCGATGATTTTGCCTTGACCTCAGAAAATCTCTGCCCTAGGTAGCGCCACGGTTTGGCGGAGTAGCTCAGTTGGTTAGAGCAGCGGAATCATAATCCGCGTGTCGGGGGTTCAAGTCCCTCCTCCGCTACCATTAAATCCCTATATATTTCGGCGGCTTGCGCTGAGGGGCTTCCTCCCCTTGGGGCGCATGCCCTTTTGTGGGCGCGCGGCGTTCAGGCCTTTGCTGCGACCTCTGGGCGGCCCTTTGTGCGGGGGCTGGTTAACGGGGTTTGGCGGTGTTGGACCGGGTGCGGCCCCTGCCCCCCTCCGAATCATGGTTAATCTCTGAAAAGCGGCGAATCCGGCTGTCGGTATCGGGTCGGTATCTGAACGGTATCCGGGCGGTGCGATATCGCGCGACAGGCCGGGTTAAGGCGGCGCACGCAGCGGCGCGTTAACCAGACGGTGCGCGCCTGCCCGAAAAGGACAGTCGGCGCCGCGAAGATGACATTTGGGTGACGGTTCGATGACAGGCGGATGATTATTCACGCATTCCGACATGCTGTCACAAAGCTTCAAGAAACTGTAACCGTTCTGTTACGCGGGGTCAGCACAAGCGCCCCATCAGAACCAATGGGGCTTCCTATGATCCGCACGTTTTCCGTTTCCGCACTGGCGCTTGTCGCCTCGCTGACCGCCGCTCAGGCACAGACCGAAATCCAGTGGTGGCACGCCATGGGTGGCGAGCTGGGCCAGAAGCTGGAAGAGATTGTCGCGAGCTACAACGCCAGCCAGTCCGATTACAAAGTTGTCCCGACCTACAAGGGCAGCTACTCCGAGACCATGACCTCGGCCATCGCCGCCTTCCGTGCGAAAGAGCAGCCGACCATCGTTCAGGTCTTTGAAGTCGGCACCGGCACGATGATGGCGGCTGAGGGCGCTGTCTATCCCGTCTACCAGATGATGAAGGACACCGGTCAGGCGTTCGACCCGAAAGCCTTCCTGCCCGCCGTCGTCGGCTATTACACCGACACCAACGGCAACATGCTGTCGATGCCGTTCAACTCCTCCACCCCGATCCTGTACTACAACAAGGACGTGTTCGAGAAAGCCGGTCTGGACCCGAACACTGCCCCCAAGACCTGGGAAGATGTCGAAGCCTTCTCGACCAAGATCATGGACAGCGGCGCGGCCAACTGCGGCTTTACCACTGGCTGGATCAGCTGGGTGCAGCTTGAGAACTTCTCGGCCTGGCACAACCAGCCGATCGGTACCAAGGAAAACGGCTTTGGCGGTCTGGACGCCGAGCTGACGGTCAACGGCCCCGCGCAGGTCAAGCATTGGGAAAACCTGGCCAAATGGCAGAAGAACGGTGTCTTCCAATACGGTGGCCCGGGCGGCGGTGACGATGCGGCGCCGAAGTTCTATGCGCAGGAATGCGCGATGTACATGAACTCCTCCGCAAGCCGCGCCGGTGTCATGGCCAACGCGAAAGAGTTCGACGTCGGCTTCGGCATGCTGCCCTATTACGCAGACGTTGACGGCGCACCGCAGAACTCGATCATCGGCGGCGCGACCCTGTGGGTTCTGCAAGGCCACGACAGCGACGAGTACAAGGCGGCTGCGAACTTCTTCAGCTACCTGTCTTCGGCTGAGGTTCAGGCCGACTGGCACCAGTTCTCGGGCTACCTGCCGATCACCAGCGCCGCTTATGAGCTGGGCAAGGAACAGGGCTATTACGAGGCCAACCCCGGCTCCGACGTGGCGATCAAGCAGATCACGCTGAACGCACCGACAGCGAACTCCAAAGGTCTGCGCTTTGGCAACTACGTCCAGATCCGTGGCATCATCGACGAAGAGTTCCAGGCCCTGCTGGCCGGTGACGTCGATGCGAAAACCGCGCTGGACCAGGTTGACGCCCGTGGCAATGAGCTGCTGCGTCAGTTCGAAGCCGCCAACGACTGATCAGGTCCTGACCTGAGCATTCCCGACCCGCGCCAGTTCCGGCGCGGGTCATTGCCGTTTCAGGGCCGTTTCAGGCAAGCGGCGCAACAAGTGATATCCGACATGCAGAACAAACGCGCGATCTTTGGGGCGAAGGGGCTGCCCTATTTGCTGCTGGCCCCGCAGCTGATCATCACGGCGATCTTCTTTCTCTGGCCGGCCGGGCAGGCCATCTGGCAGAGTTTCCTGCGCGAGGATGCCTTTGGCATCAAGACGACCTTCGTGGCGCTGGAGAATTATCGCTATCTGTTCCACGACCCGAGCTATCTGAATTCGCTGAAGGTGACGGTGGTGTTTGCCCTGTCGACCGCAGCGCTGTCGATGGGGGCCGCGCTGATCCTGGCGCTGGCGGTCGACCGGATGCTGCGCAGTGCGCGGCTGTATTCGACGCTGCTGATCTGGCCCTATGCCGTGGCGCCGGCGATTGCGGGCGTGCTGTGGTGGTTCATGTTCAACCCCACCATCGGCATCCTGCCCTATCTGCTGGAGGCCGTGGGCTATAAGTGGAACCATGCGCTGGACCGGGGCAATGCCATGACGCTGGTCGTCATCGCTTCGGCGTGGAAGCAGATCAGCTACAACTTCCTGTTTTTCGTGGCCGGGCTGCAGGCGATTCCGGGCAGTCTGCGCGAAGCTGCGGCGATTGATGGCGCGGGGCCGGTGCGCCGGTTCTGGACGATCACCCTGCCGCTGCTGTCGCCGACGACGTTCTTCCTGCTGGTGGTCACCATCGTCTACACGATGTTCGACACCTTCGGCGTGATCGACGCGATCACCGAGGGCGGACCGGCGCAATCGACCAACATCCTTGTCTACAAGGTTTATCAGGACGGGTTCGTGGGTCTGAACCTCGGCTCCTCTGCTGCGCAATCGGTGGTGCTGATGGGCATCGTCATCCTGTTGACCGTCATCCAGTTCCGCTTTGTCGAGCGGCGCGTGAATTACTGAGAGGGCCAGAGCAATGGTTGAAAATCAACGCTGGCTGAATGTGCTGGCCCATGCGGTGCTGATCCTCGGCGTCATCGTCGTGGCGCTGCCGGTCTATATCGCCTTCGTCGCCTCGACCCACGAGAGCGGGGCGTTCATGTCCGGGGTCATTCCGATGCTGCCCGGCCACAACATGGTCGAGACCTATTCGGCGGTGCTGCGGGGGGGCGTGTCGTCGCAGATCTCGCAGCCGATCTGGCTGATGCTGGGCAACTCGATGATCATGGCGCTGATGATCGCGGTGGGCAAGATCGTGATCTCGATCACCTCGGCGTTTGCGATCGTGTACTTTCGCTTTCCGTGCCGGGGTCTGGCGTTCTGGATGATCTTCATCACCCTGATGCTGCCGGTCGAGGTGCGCATTCTGCCGACCTACAAGGTGATTGCGGACCTCGGGATGCTGAACAGCTATGCCGGTCTGTCGATCCCGCTGATCGCTTCGGCCACGGCGACCTTCCTGTTCCGTCAGGTCTTTCTGACGATGCCGGACGAGCTGGTGGAGGCGGCGCGGATTGATGGTGCGGGGCCGATGAAGTTCTTTCGCGACATCCTGCTGCCGCTGAGCAAGACCAACATCGCAGCGCTGTTCGTGATCCTGTTCATCTACGGCTGGAATCAGTACCTCTGGCCGCTGCTGATCACCACGGACCCCAGCTATACGACCATCGTTTCGGGCATCAAGCGGATGACCGACGTGCAAGACGGCACCCCAATGTGGAATTACATCATGGCCGTTTCGGTGCTGGCAATGCTGCCGCCCGTGGCTGTCGTGGTGTTCATGCAAAGGCTCTTCGTGAAGGGCCTGATCGAGACGGAGAAATAACCATGGCCACTCTGACGCTAGAGAGCCTCGGCAAGACCTACGACAGCGGCGCGAGCGCGGTGCGTGACGTCAACATCAACGTGGCGGATGGGGAGTTCCTCGTGCTGGTCGGCCCGTCAGGCTGCGGCAAGTCCACGCTGCTGCGCATGATCGCGGGGCTGGAGACGGTCACGGATGGCACCATCCGCATCGGCGACCGGGTCGTCAACAAGCTGGAACCGGCTGAGCGTGACATCGCGATGGTGTTCCAGAACTACGCGCTTTATCCGCATATGTCGGTGCGCGAGAACCTGTCCTATGGCTTGCGCAACCGCCGCATGGCCAAGGCCGAGATCAACCGCCGTGTTGATGAGGCGGCCAAGATCCTTGAGATCGGGGATTTCCTGGAGCGCAAGCCGCGCGCCCTGTCGGGCGGTCAGCGTCAGCGGGTTGCCATGGGGCGCGCCATCGTGCGCGAACCTTCGGTGTTCCTGTTCGACGAGCCGCTGTCCAACCTCGACGCCAAGCTGCGCGTCAGCATGCGCGGCGAGATCCGCAGCCTGCAAAAGCGACTCGGCACGACCTCGGTTTACGTCACGCACGACCAGCTTGAGGCGATGACGCTGGCCGACCGGCTGGTGGTGCTGCGCGCGGGCAAGGTGGAACAGATCGGCACGCCGCTGGAGGTCTACCAGCGCCCGGCCTCGACTTTTGTGGCAGAGTTCATCGGCTCGCCTGCGATGAACCTGCTGGACGGAGTGATGCAGGGCCACGCGCTGAGCATTGCCGGGGCGTCGCTGACGCTGCCGCACAGCCACCAGGGCCCGGTCCGGGTGGGTGTGCGCGCGGAGGACCTGCGCGCGGCGCCAGCGGGCACCACGGGCGGGCTGCCGGTGCATCTGCGCTACGTCGAGGAGCTGGGATCGCAGCGTCTGGGGCATTTCGACTGCGCGGGAGAGCGGCTGATCGCGGCCTTCCCCTCGGGTCAGGCGCTGTCGGACGAGATGGCGCTGATGGCGCCGCCGGAGGCGCTGCATCTGTTCGGCGCGGATGGGATGCGGCTGGCCTGAACTTTCGGGCTTTGCGACACCGCCGCGTGGGGGCTAACCCTGCGCGGCGGTTTGCTTTTGCGGGATCGCCCAGGGGCGGGCGGCGTAATAGCGGCCCTCGAAATCCTCGATCCGGGGCAGGTCCTGCAGGGTCGCAGCAAGGTCGTCGAGGCCGTTGATCAGGCGGTGCTTGAGGCGGGCGTCGATGTCGAAGTCCAGCTGACGGGGGCCAATGGTCAGGCGCTGCGCGGGCAGGTCGATGTCGGCGGGCATGGCAGGCTGATCGGTCAGCATGTCGGTCAGGCTCTGCACCGTCTCCGCGTCCAGCGCGATGGTCAGCAGGCCATTCTTGCCCGCGTTGGAACGGAAGATATCGGCGAAACTGGGCGCGATGACGGCGGCGACGCCGTAGTCGAGCAGGGCATAGACTGCGGCCTCTCTTGAGGACCCACAGCCAAAGTTGTCGCCCGCAACGAGGATCCCCGGCGCCTGAGCGAGGTCGTTGAGCGGGAAGTCGGCGCGCGGCGCGCCGGCTTCGTCAAAGCGCAGGTCGTGAAAGCACTGATCGCCATAACCATCGGTGCGCGACCGGCTCATGAAGCGGGCCGGGATGATCTGGTCGGTGTCGACATTGGCGCGCGGCAGGGCGGCGGCGGTGCCGGTGAGGGTGGTGATCGGGGTCATGGTGTGGCCTTTGCGGACAGGGCGCGGGCGTCGGTGATGCGCCCGGTCAGGGCGGCGGCGGCGACCATTTCGGGGCTCATCAGGTGGGTGCGCGCGCCGGGGCCCTGACGGCCACGGAAGTTACGGTTGGAGGTCGAGGCGCAGCGTTCGCCCGCCGCCACCTGATCGCCGTTCATGCCGACGCAGAGCGAGCAGCCACTGGCGCCCCACTCGGCCCCGGCCGCGCGGAAGATATCGGCAAGGCCGGAGGCTTCGGCCTGCCGCGCGACCGCCTCGGACCCTGGCGAGACCAGCAGGGGGACGGCGACGCGCTGGCCCTTGAGGATGCGTGCCGCGGCCTGCAGATCGGCCAGACGGCCATTCGTGCAGGAGCCGATGAAGGCGCGGTCGATGGCGATGCTGTCGATCTGAGCGCCCGCCGTGAGGCCCATGTAGGACAGCGAGTCGGGCGTGGCATCGGCGGGGATGCGCCCGGTGACCGGAGCGACCTGTTCGGGGCTGGTGCCCCATGTGACCATCGGCGCGACCGTGCCCGCGTCCAGCGCGACATCGCGGTCATAGGTGGCCCCTTCGTCCGGCGCGAGGGTGCGCCATTCGGCCACGGCGGCGTCCCAATCTGCGCCAGTGGGGGCCATGGGCCGGCCCTTGAGCCAGTCGAAGGTGGTCTGATCTGCGGGCACGAGGCCGGAGCGCGCGCCCATCTCTATCGTCATGTTGCAGAGCGTCATACGCTCTTCCATGCTGAGGGCGGCGATGGCGGGGCCGGCGTATTCCACTGCGTGCCCGGTCGCGCCGCCGGTGCCGATCTGGCCGATGATCGCCAGCGCGAGGTCCTTGGCCGTGGTGCCCTGCGGCAGGGTGCCGGTGACGCGGATGCGCATGACGGGCGGCGGCTTTTGCCAGAGGGTCTGGGTCGCCAGCACATGCGCCACCTCGGAGGCGCCGATGCCAAAGGCGAAGGCTCCGAAAGCGCCATGCGTTGCCGTATGGCTGTCACCACAGACGATGCTGAGGCCGGGCAGCGTCAGCCCCTGTTCGGGCATGGCGACATGGACAATGCCCCGGCGCGGATCGCCCATGCCAAAGCTGTCGACGCCGAAATCGGACGTGTTGCGCTGCAGGCGGGCGATCATGGTGCCGGTGACCTCGGTCGCGCGGGCCTGCGCCGAGGGGGCGTAGTGATCTGCCACGCCGAACGTCAGCTCTGGATGGCGCAGGGGGCGGTTGCCCGTCCGCAGGCGGGCGAAGGCGTGGTGGCTGCCTTCGTGCAGGTAATGCCGGTCGATCCAGAGCAGGTCAGAGCCCGCGTCCGACAGGATGCGATGGGCGTCCCAGATCTTGGCGACGGTGGTGCGGGGATGGGTCATTGGGGTGTCCTTCTCAGGCGCTGAGGGCGCGGCCACGGCGGCGGCTGAGCAGCAGCACGCTCAGGATCACTGCGAGGATCGCCAGCATCACCAGCGTGATCGGGCGGGTCAGCAGAAACGCCGGATCGCCACCCGAGATCTGCCAGGAGCGCGTCAGCTCTCCCTCGGCCATGGGGCCGATCAGCAGGCCGACGACGGTGGCGGTGACGGGAAAGCCGTAGCGCCGCATCACCCAGCCGAGCGCCCCTGCCCCCGCCACGGTGAACGGGCCGACCATCGAGCCGGTGATCGCATAGGCCCCCATCATCGACACCGACAGCACGAAGGGGATCAGGTAGCTGAGGCGGATCTTGACGATCGAGCTGGCGAGGAAGACGAAGACCAGCCCGACGCCAAGCAGCAGGATCGCCTGGACGATATTGCCGAGGATCAGCGCATAGACCACATCGGTGTTCTGCGAGATGAAGCGTGGCCCGCCGGTGACATTGTGCATCGCGAAGGCGCCAAGCAGGATCGCCGTGCCCGCGCCGCCGGGCAGTCCGAGCGCCAGCAGCGTCACCATGCCGCCGCCCTCGGACGAGGAATTGGCCGATTCGGAGGCGACGACGCCGTCCATGTTGCCGCGTCCGAAGCTGGCGGGGTCATCCGACAGCCGCTTGGCGGCGGCGTAGGAGGCAAGGTTTGCGACACTGGCCCCGACGCCGGGAATGATGCCGATCAGCGTGCCGAGGGCCGAGCCGCGCAGCACGCTCGGCCAGTTGCGCAGCGTGTCGGCCGCGCCGCTGAGGATCGGACGCAGCCGCATCTTGCGCATCTCGCGGTCGGCAACGAGGTAGTCGCGGCCGGTCATGTTGATCAGCTCGGACGCGGCGAACAGGCCGATCAGCGCCGGGATCGCGGGGATGCCGTCGAGCAGGTACATCGAGCCCATGGTGCCGCGCATCAGCCCGGTGTCGGAATAGCCGATGGTGCTGATCAGGATGCCAAGCATCCCCGCCGCCAGCCCCTTGGCCACCGAGGAATCGTTCAGCACCGCGATCAGCAGCAGGCCCCAGATCGCCACCACCAGCATCTCGGTCGGGCCGAGTTGCAGCACCCAGGAGGCGACGGGGCTGACGAGGAACAGCAGGATGATGTAGCCGAACAGCGTGCCGATGGCCGAGGCGACCAGCCCGGCGCCAAGCGCCTCTCCGTGACGGCCCTGCTGGGACATGGGGTAGCCGTCAAAGGCTGTGGCGACGGCGCTGGAGGTGCCGGGGATGTTCATCAGGATGGCGGGCACCGCGCCGCCAAAGCCGCCGCCCGTGAAAATCGCCGTCAGAAACAGGATGGCGGGCAGGAAATCCATGTATAGCGTGGCGGGCAGGAACACCGCCATGGCGATGGAGATCGACAGGCCCGGAATCGCGCCGAAGATCAGGCCGATCAGCAGGCCGGGGATCACCACCAGCCAGGCCAGAGGATCACTGCCCAGCAGCGTGAAAGCATCGGAAAGCGCGGTGAGGTCGAGCATGTGGGGACTCCCGGGGGGTCGTCAGAAAAGCAGGGTCGGCAGGCGCACGCTGAGCAGATCGGTGAAGATCCAGGTCATCAGTGCGGCCCCGGCGAGAGAGGCGAGCGCCAGTTTCCACCAGCTGCGTTCGCCCTGCAGCAGCAGCGCCAGCAGGATGAATACCGCCGTGCCGACATCAAATCCGGCGAAGGGCGCGGCGCAGGCGTAGGCGCCGGTCAGCACCAGCAGCAGGATCGGCTTCGTGTCCTCGCCCCAGGTCCGCTCGACCGTTTTGGCGAGGCCGGTGAGGGGCTTCATGTCGGCGACACCGGCCCAGAGGGCGGCCACCGCGCCGATCAGCGCCACGGGCAGGATCAGCAGCCAGTCGGTCAGCCCGCGGGCGATCCCCATCACCGACCATGCGTAGACAAGCATGGCCAGCGCCAGCAGCGCGGCAAAGACCAGAGGCCCCCAGCGGCGGCGGGGGGCGGAGGTGTCGGGGTCTGTCGGGTGTGCCATCTGTCTGGTCCTGCTCGGGTGGTGTGCTGCGCCGGGGTGGGCCCGGCGCAGCGGTCATGGGGCGCGGCGTGGGATCAGTTCACCACGTCGCTGAGCTTGGACAGCGCCTGATAGGCATCGTCGATCAGCTTCTGGCTGGCCTCTGGTCCGACCCAATCGGAGCCGAGGCCGGACTGCGCAGCGATGTCCTTGTATTCAGCCGATTCGACGACGGTCTTGTAGGCCGCGACCAGCTTGGAATAGCGCTCCGGGTAGTCCGTCTCGAAGGCGGCGGGCACCAGCAGGCCGGTGATATTGCCACCGATGATCGCGGTCGGCTCGGCCCCCAGCGCGGTCAGGGCGTCGTTGAGCAGGGGCGCGTCCATGTTGTCGGGGTTGGTGTCATTGACCACGGCGAGCACACGCAGGCTGTCCATGACCGCATCCGCCCCATTGGCGGCGAGGACCTCGAAATCGACCTGATTGCCGGCGAGGGCCGTGCGCAGCGGTGCGCCGCCGTCATAGGTGACGAAACGGACGTTGGCGTCGGGGATGCCCAGCGCCTCCATCGCGACGAGGGTCTGCAGGTGGCCGCCATTGGCGTAGATGATGCCGGAGGAGACCTTGCCCGGCTCCTTCATCGCCTCGACCAGATCGGCGAAGGTCTGGTAGGGGCTGTCCTTGTGCACGGCGACGATGGCGTAGTCGTTCCACTGGGCGTTGAGGAAGGCGAAATCCTCCCACTTCACCGGGGCGCCGCCGACCAGGATCGCATTGGCGAGGTAGGGCGTCGCCTGCATCAGCAGCAGGGTGTTGCCGTCGGGGTCCTGACGGCTGACGTAGGTCGCGCCGAGGCCGCCTGCCCCACCGGGACGGTTTTCCACCACGACCGGCACGCCAAGCTCGGCCCCCATCGGTTCGGCCAGCGTGCGCGCCATGCGGTCCGCCGAGCCACCGGCCTTGAAGGGCACGACGATGGTGATCGGGTCCTGCGGCCAGTCGTCTGCGGCGCGGGCGGCACCGGGCATGACGGCGAGGCTGGTCGCGCCCAGCGCCACAGCGCCAAAGGCCGAAGCGGCGAAGGTGATGAAACGGCGGCGCGCGGCGCCTGAAAATCTCTGCATGATGTCCTCCCTAGACGTGCACGGGCTTGGGGCCCGGTCGCCGCTGAAGCTATCAAGTCTTAATGTCATGTCAATATAACATTTGGACTTGGGTTCGGGGGAATGATTGGGTAACAATCGCCTGAAACGGGTATGTCCTGAAGGAAAAGCCATGACAGATGCGCGCGCCGCCGCAGGCCATACGAGCGAGGACAGCCCCTGGCCGAAGCATCACCGCGTCTATCTGATCCTGCGCCAGGAGATCGAGGAGGGCGTCTATTCCGGCGATGCCCCGATGCAGGGCGAACTGGCGCTGGCGGCGCGCTTTGACGTCTCGCGCATCACCATCCGCAAGGCGATGGACCGGCTGTCGCAGGAAGGCCGGGTCGAGCGGCAGCGCGGGCGTGGCACCTTTGCGCGCGACGTAGGCCGCCCCTCGCCCGTCACGGCCAGCCTGTCGGGCAATATCGAGAACCTGCTGGCGCTTGGCCTGCAGACGGATGTGGCGCTTGTCTCGCTGAGCTATGACGTCGTGCCGCCGCATATCTGCGCCGCCATGGGGCAGCCCGTCGGCACGGTGATGCAGCGCGCTGTACGGGTGCGCAGCCTGGACGGGGTGCCGTTCAGCCACCTCACCACCTGGCTGCCCGAGGCGATCGGGCGCAGCTTCACACCCGAGGAAATGCAGCGCACGCCGCTGTTGCGCCTGATCGAGCGCGCGGGCCATCGCATCGCCAGCGCCCGTCAGGCGATCACCGCCAAGCTGGCCGCCCCCGAAGTCGCGCAGCTGCTGCGCATCGAGGTGGGCGAGGCGCTGCTGTCGGTGCGCCGGCTGGTCTACGACGATGCGGGCGAGGTGGTCGAATATATCAACGGCCTCTACCGCCCCGACACCTATGAACACGAGATGGAATATGACCGCAGCCACACCAAGGCGGCGGATTTCTGGACCTCCAAAGACAGCACGAGCGGAGCCGACACATGACTGATCTGAAAACCCTTCTGGCCGACCCCGCACGCGGCATCGTGGCGCCCGGGGTGTATGACCCCTTTACCGCGCTGCTGGCCGAACAGGCCGGGTTCGACTGCCTGTACCTGTCGGGCGCCTCGATTGCCTATACCCGGCTGGGGCGGCCCGATATCGGCCTCGTCTCCGTCTCAGAGGTGATTGCCACGATCGAGCTGATCACGGATCGCGTCGGGTTGCCGCTGATCGTGGATGGCGACACAGGGTTCGGCAATGCGATGAACGTGCAGCGCACGGTGCGCGGGTTCGAGCGCGCGGGCGCGCAGGCGATCCAGCTGGAAGACCAGAGCTTTCCCAAGCGCTGCGGCCACCTTGCGGGCAAGAAGCTGATCCCGGCGCAGGAGATGGTCGGCAAGATCCGCGCCGCCGTCGATGCCCGCCAGTCCGACCGCTTTCAGATCATCGCGCGCACCGATGCCATTGCGGTCGAGGGCTTTGAAGCCGCGCTGGAGCGGGCCGGGATGTATGCGGACGCCGGAGCGGATGTGCTGTTCATCGAGGCGCCGCGCTCGCTTGAGCATATGGCGCAGATTGCCGAACGCTTTGCCGGGCGGCTGCCGTTGCTGGCCAATATGGTCGAGGGCGGGCAGACGCCCATGGGCTCGGCCGAGGCGCTGCATGCGCGCGGCTTCCGGCTGGTGATCTTTCCCGGCGGAATCGCCCGCGCCATGCTGCGGCAGGGGCAGGCCTATTACGCCAGCTTGAAGGCCAATGGCAGCAACGCACCGTTTCAGGACCGCATGGCGCTGTTTGACGAGCTCAACGAGGTGATCGGCCTGCCCGAGATGCTGGAGACCGCCGCGACCTACGAATGATGCGGCGGCCTTAAGGGGTGTCAGGCAGCGGTGATCATCGCCGCTGCCTCGGCGCAGGTCATGATTTCGGTCACCGAGCCGAGCGAAATCAGCGTTGCCTCGTGGACCTTGGGCGAGAAGGTGGCGCAGCCGTCCGACAGCAGGATCGTATGGATGCCGCGCAGATGCGCATCGCGCAGGGTGCTGGCGACGCCGCCGTTGGTGACAATGCCGCCAACGATCAGCGTATCGACCCCGATGGCCTTGAGGATATATTCCAGCCGGGTCTGGTAAAAGGCCGAGTAGTTGACCTTTTCCACCGTGAAATCCGCCGGTTGCAGGCTGTCGACCAGATCGTGACCAAAGCTGCCGGGGGCAAAGTCACCGCGCCCCAGAAACGGCCTCAGGGTCTTGAGGTGTGGCGCGATCAGTGGGTCGCCGTCATGACGCGGCACCAGCGTGAACTGCGCCGAGACATAGCTGCCACCCCGGGCGCGCATCGCCTCGATCACGGGCAGGACACGGGCGGGCAGCGCGGCGATCTCGTCACTGGCCTGCCCGGCGCGGCCATAGGCGCCCTCGGGGTGCAGAAAGTCGTTCTGCAGGTCGATGGTCAGCAGGGCGGTGCGGCTGAGGTCGAAATCATGGGGCATCTTGAAGGGCTTTCGGGGTCAGGGGCTTTCGGGAGGGGGATCTTTGGGGGTGCCACGCGCGTCGGGCTGGTCGGAAATCCAGGCGCGCCCGGTGTCGCTCTGGACCCGGCGCATCGACATTTCGAACTGATAGAGTTCGGGGCGGTAGAGCACCTTGATGAACTCGACCGGGCGGTCCGAGGAATCATAGACGACGCGGCGGGTGTCGATCAGCGGCGCACCGGCAGGAATGTTCAGCGCGGCGGCCGAGGTGGCATCGGCCAGCGTCGCGGTGATCGTCTGGGTCGCGGCACTGACAGGCACACCGGCCTGCTCCAGCAGCAACAGCAGCGGCGTGCGCGAGGCATCCTGCCCCTCGACCAGCGCGGCGATATCCTCGGGGACCCATGTCTCGACATAGGACAGCGTCTGATCGCCGAGCGAACGCACGCGCAGGGCCTGCATGGCGCGCGCGCCCGGTGCCAGAGCAAGGCGCGACAGCACCTCGGGCGGGGCGAGGGTGAGGCCGGAGGAGAGCACCTTGACGGAAGTGGTGCGCCCCATCTGCCCAACGGTTTCCAGCAGCCCGTCGATGCTGGACTTGATCGGGCGCGGCGGAATGCGATCCGAGACGCGGGTGCCCCGGCCACGCTGACGCACCACCAGCCCGCTGTCGGCCAGTTCGTTCAGCGCCCGCTTGGCCGTGATGCGCGAGACATCGAAGGCGGCGCAAAGCTCTGCCTCGCCCATGATCTTGTCGCCGGGGGCCAGCGGGCCGGCGTGGATCTGGCTGCGCAAAAGCACATAGAGCTGCTGATACAGCGGCACGGGCGAGCTGGGATCGAGAGTGGGGCTTTTTTGGGCTGTCACGTCGCTTCCATAAATTCTGTCAGGCAGCTGCACTCTAATCATTGACTCAATGATATATCTATATACCAATTTAAATGACCTATTGGTATATCATTATATCAATTCAAGACATGGAAGCAGGCCTGCTTCCTGAGGGGACATGAGACGTGGCGAAGAAGACAATACTCATCGTGGGTGCGGGGCCGGTCGGGCTGACATTGGCGTGGCGACTGGTGTCTGCGGGACTGCCGGTGAAGGTTTTCGAGGCAGAGAGCGAGATTTCCGATCAGCTGCGCGCCTCGACCTTTCATCCCCCGACGCTGGACATGTTCGCGGAGTCGGGCATCACCGAGACGCTGATCGCCAAGGGACGGATCACGCCGACGTGGCAGATCCGGATGCACGCGACGGGCGAGAAGGCCGAGTTCGATCTGGGTGTGCTGGCGGGCGAGACCGACCACCCCTATCGCCTGCAATGCCGTCAGGCCGAGCTGAGCCGGGCACTGTACGCGCTGCTGCCCGAGGGCACGGTGGTGTTTGACGCCGAGGTCGGAGAGGTCACTCAGGACAGCGACGGCGTGACGCTCAGCGTCAATGGCGAGGCGCATGAGGGCTGGGCGCTGGTCGGTTGTGACGGCGCGCGCAGTGTCGTGCGCAAGGCCATCGGCGCGGGGTTCGAGGGGGCGACCTATCCCGAGAACACGATTCTGGTGACCACGACCTTTGCCTTCGAGGATCACCTGGAGGGGCTGTCGGGCGTCAACTACATCTGGAAGCCGGGCGGCACCTATTCGCTGCTGCGCCTGCCTGATCTGTGGCGCGTGTCGCTGCACCCCGAGACAGATCAGGACGTCGAAGACGCGATTAGCGACGCCTCGATCCGGGCGCAGACGCGCAGTGTCATCCCCGATGCGGGCGATATCGATATCGTCGAAAAGCGGGTCTACCGGGTGCACCGGCGCGTCGCCTCGACCTATCGGCAGGGCATGATGTTCCTCGCCGGGGATGCGGCGCATCTGAACAGCCCCAAGGGCGGGATGGGCATGAACGGCGGTATTCACGACGTCTTCAATCTGGCCGACAAGCTGATCGCGGTCGCGCAGGGCGCGGATGCGGCGCTGCTGGACGCCTACGAGGCGCAGCGCCGCCCCATCGCGCGCGACGACATTCTGGCGCAGGCCGATGAGAACCGCCGCCGCATGAACACCACCGACACGCAGGAGCGTCTGGCCCAGCTGGAGAACCTGCGCGCCATTGCCGGGGACGCCGAGCGCGCCAAGGCCTTTCTGATGCGCTCCTCCATGATCACCGGGTTGCGCCGCGCCGAGGCGCTGACATGAGCGCGCCGCTGTACCGCAAGAGGAGAGATGAGCGATGAGCTTTGAGTTGCCAATCCAGCCGCCCGCCCGCGTCGGCGGCCTGATCAACGGCACCGCCAGCAGCGGCGGCGGCATCGACATTCCCGTCTTCTATCCGGCGACGGGGGCACAGATTTCGACGCTGACCGAGGATGACGGCGCAGCGGTGGATCACGCTGTTGCCGCCGCGCGCCGGGCCTTTGACACGGGCCCCTGGCCGACGCTGAGCGTCGCCAAGCGCATCGAGGTGCTGGAGGCCTGCCGCGCCACGATCCTGGCCAATGTCGATGAGCTGGCGCGTCTGGAATGCGCCGCGACCGGGCTAGTGCTGCGGGAATTGCGCGCCCGGCACATGGTGCGCGCGGCCTACAACTTTCGCTTCTTTGCCGAATACATCAGCCAGTCCGCCGGGCAGAGCTATACCCAGACCGAGGGCTATCTGACCACGGTGACGCGCGAGCCGGTGGGCGTTGCGGCCCTGATCGCACCGTGGAATGCGCCGGTGGCGCTGGCGACGATGAAGATCGCGGCGGCGCTGGCCTTCGGCAATACCTGCGTGCTGAAACCCTCAGAGCAGACGCCGCTGGCGCTGGCGCGGCTGGTCGCGTTGCTGCAGGAGGTGCTGCCCGAGGGCGTGCTCAATCTGGTGAACGGGCGGGGTTCGGTGACCGGGGCGGCACTGGTGGCGCATCCCGGCGTCGATCTGATCAGCTTTACCGGCGGCACCGAAACCGGGCGTTCGATCATGTCGGCGGCGGGGCGCAACCTTGTGCCCTGCACGATGGAGCTGGGCGGCAAATCCGCCAATATCATCTTTGCCAGCGCCGATCAGGAGCGCGCGCTGGATGGCGCGCTGCAGGGCATCTTTTCGAACAACGGGCAGCAATGTCTGGCGGGGTCGCGGATTCTGCTGGAGCGGTCGATCTTTGACGATTTCACCGAGAAGTTCCGCGCCCGGGCCGAACAGGTCCGGGTCGGTGATCCGCTGGACGATGCGACCGAGGTGGGGCCTCTGGCCTCGCTGGCGCATATGAACCGGGTGCTGAGCTTTGTCGATGCGGCGCGCGGCGATGGCGGGCGGCTGCTGACTGGGGGCGCGCGCCGCCACGATCTGGGCGAGGGCTATTTCATCGCGCCGACGGCGGTCTGTGCCAGTTCCAACGCGGATCGCTGTGCGCAGGACGAGATCTTTGGCCCCTTCGCCACTTTCCTGCCCTTCGACACCGCCGACGAGGCCGTGGCCATTGCCAACGACACGGCCTTCGGGCTGGTCAGCTATGTCTGGTCCGATGACCTGCCGACGGTGATGGCGACAACGCCGCGCCTGCGCTCGGGCGTGGTCTGGGTGAACACGCCGATGATGCGCGAATTGCGCGCGCCCTTCGGGGGCTACAAGACCTCCGGCGTGGGCCGCGAGGGTGGGGCCGCCTGCGAGGCGTTCTACACCGAAGAAAAGACCACGACCCTTCCGACCACGCCACCGACCCTCAGAAGGTTCGGGGCGGGCGCGGATTAAGATCCATCACACCAACAGGGAAAAGGAAGTTTCACGTCATGTTGCACTTCAGAACACTCGCCAGCACGCTGGCTGTTGCGCTCGCGTCGTCCCTTGCCAGCCCGGCGCTGGCACAGGACAGCATCAAGGTCGGCTCGTTCGTGCCGGAACAGAGCACCGGGGTCGCCAAGGTGATCAAGCCCTGGCTGGAGGCCGTGCAGGCCGAAGCCGGGGACAGCGTGCGCATGCAGCCCTTCTGGGGCGGCACGCTGGGCAAGGACCCGTTCAAGCAGTTCGAGCTGGTCCAGAACGGCGTCGCGGATGTGACCTGGGTTCTGCCCGGCTACACCTCGGGGCAGTTCCCCGAGATGGGGCTGTTCGAGCTGCCGTTCCTGTTCCGCACGGCGCAGGAGGCCTCTCTCGTCGGTTGGAAGCTGAACGAGATGGGGCTGCTGACGGGCTTTGACGGCGTGCATGTCGTCGGCTTTTTCGCGGCTGAGCCGAATGCGCTGTTCATGAAGGACGCGGTTGGCGGGCTGGAGGGGCTGTCGAACCTCAAGATCCGCTCGGCCGGGGCGATTCAGGCGAAATGGCTGGAAAGCCTTGGCGCGGCGCCGCAGACGCTGAGCTCGGCCGAGTTCAACGAAGGGCTGAGCCGGGGCACGGTTGACGGCGCCATTCAGGGCTGGACCGGCATGAAGACCTTCAAGTCGCTGCCGCTGGTCAGCGAGGCCATCGAGGTGCCCGCCGGGGCGATCCCCTTCCTGCTGCTGATGAACGCGCGCAAATGGGACAGCCTGCCACCCGCGCTGCAGGAGATCGTGATGAAGCACGGCGGGGCGGCCTTTGCCCAGGCCGGGGGCGACGCCTATGCCGGCGCTGGTGAGGAGATCCGCAAGGAGGTCGAAGCCGAGGGACGCATCGCCATCGTGGTGCCAACCGAGGACCAGATGGCGGCTTACGGCGAAGCGGTGAAGCCGATCCACGACGCCTGGATCGCGGCGACGCCGAATGGTCAGGCCGTCTATGACGCCGCCCTCGACCTGCTGGCCGAGATGCGGACCCAGAACTGATGGAGCGCGCCATGACCACGGCCCAAAAACTTGACCGGATCACGCAAACCGCGGCCTTCATCGGGTTTTCGGGCCTTGTGATCATGGCGCTGCTGATCACCTACGACGGGGCGGCGCGCTATCTCTGGCTGCCCCGGATTTCGGGCTTTTCGGATTATGGCGAGGTGGTCTTTCCCCTCGTCATTGCCAGCTGCTTTCCGGCAGGGCTGCTGCGCCAGACCAATGTGACGGTGCGCGTCTTCGGCACCTTTGGCGGGCCGCGGGTGCATGCCGCGCTTGAGGCGCTTGGCGCGGTGGTGACGCTGGTGTTCTTTGCGCTGCTGACCTGGCAGTTCATCCGGCTGACCGGCCAGTTCGAACACGGCGGGCGCACCACCCGCACCATCGGGCTGGCGCTGGCACCCTGGTGGTATGTGACCACCGCCGTGATGGCCGTCTGCGTGCCGGTGCAGGCCTATGTCGCGCTGGAGTGGATCCGCGCCACGCTGCGCTGCGGCGAGCTGCCCGCGCTTGCCACCCTGCGCGACGACGAGGACGTGATGTCCGACCTGGAGGCAAAGTGAGATCATGATGTCCGACCCCTATACCACAGGCCTGCTGGGCCTTGCGGCGATGTTCGTGCTGATCCTGCTGCAGGTGCCCGTCGGCATCGCCATGGGCGTGATCGGCGTGGTCGGCTGCGGCCTGATCATCGGCTTCGGCCCGGCGCTGACGCTGCTGGCGACCGAGCCGTCCTCCTCCATGGCGTCCGAGGGCTTTGCGGTGATCGCGATGTTCCTGCTGATGGGCAACCTGGCCCATATCGGCGGGCTGTCGCGCGAGCTCTACAAGCTGGCCTATGTCTATCTTGGGCACAAGCGCGGCGGGCTGGTCTTTGCCACCATCGGCGCCTGCGCCGGGTTCGGCGCGATCTGCGGGTCGTCGGTCGCAACCGCCGCCACCATGGCGCGCATCGCCCTGCCCGAGATGCTGGCGCGCGGCTATGCCAAGTCGCTGGCCGCAGGCTCCATCGCGGCGGGGGGCACGCTGGGGATGATCATCCCGCCCTCGGTGGTGATGATCCTCTATGCCATCCTGACCGAAAACTCGATCATCGCGCTGTTTCTGGCGGCGATGGTGCCGGGCATTCTGGCGGTCGTGTTCTATTTCGCCGCCGTCTACATCGTGGTGCGCCGCAACCCCGACGCCGCCCCGGTGGGCGCGCGGACCAGCTGGCCCGAGCGAAAGCGCGTCACGGCGCAGAGCTGGGCAGTGGTGCTGCTGGCCGTGATCGTCTCCGGCGGGATCTATTCCGGCATCTTCACGGTCAGCGAGGCCGCCTCTGTCGGGGCCACCGTGTCGCTGCTGCTGGCGATCTTCCGGCGTCGCCTGACGGTGCGCAAGTTCCTCGCCGCGCTTGGCGATACAGCCGCCAACACGGGCATGATCTTCGTGATGATCATCGGGGCTTCGGTGTTTTCCTACTTTGCGACGCTGTCGGGCCTGCCCTCGGCCACGGTCGAATGGATCCAGAGCCTTGGTTTGCCGCCGCTGCTGGTGCTGTGCCTGCTGATGGTCTTCTACCTGATCCTCGGCGCAATCTTCGACACCATTGCTGCGATGGTGCTGACCCTGCCCTTCGTCTATCCGCTGATCATCGGCCTCGGCTACGATCCGATCTGGTGGGGCGTGGTCAATATCGTGGTGATCGAGCTGGGGATGATCACCCCGCCCATCGGCATCAACGTCTTCGTGCTGCACGGCATGGCCCATGACCTGCCGCTGCGCACGATTTTCCGGGGCGTCGTGCCCTTCATCTTTGCTGACATCGCCCGGCTGGTCGTCCTGATCCTGTTCCCGGCGCTCAGCCTCTGGCTACCGGGAGTCTTGGGATGGCTGTGAAGGAATACGGCAACGCCGGCACCATCGGCGTGCTGACCCCTCAGGCCAATACCACGGTTGAGCCCGAGCTTTGGGCGCTGCTGCCGCCGCATTGGTCGATGCTGAACGCGCGGCTGACCTCCTCGCTGGACAGTATCGAGGCGCGGCTGGTCGATTACACCGGCAAGTTCAACGCCACCTCGGGCCAGTTCGCCAATGCGCCGATCGACGTGATCGCGGCGGCCTGCACCGGGGCATCCTACCTGATCGGGGCAGAGGCCGAGGCCCGGCTGGTCGACGAGGTGCAGAGCAGCCACGGCAAGCCGTTCCTGACGGCGGCGCTGGCCTCGGTCGCGGCGCTGCGGCTGATGGGGGCGAAAAAGATCGCCCTGCTGACGCCCTACCCCGAGAGCCTGAACAGGCACTCGACCCCCTACTGGGAGAGTTTCGGGTTCGAGGTGGTGGCCAAGACCGGCCCGGCGCTGGAGACAGACGCCTTTCACCCGATCTATGCCATGACCGGCAATGGCGTTCTGGCGGCCTACCGCGAGCTTTCGGCCAGTGGCGCGGATGCGGTGCTGATGCTGGGCACCGGGATGGCGACGCTCTATCCGATGCTGGCGGGCCATGCGGAGGGGCTGATCCCGGCGATCTCGTGCAATGTCGCGCTGGTCTGGGCGGCCGTACAGGCGCGCGACTGGCAATCGCTGGGCGCGACCGATCTGCCCGACTGGCTGAGCGGAGCGCGCTGGCAAGACCGGCTGAAGCTGATGTATCCGCCCGCCTGAGCCGCTCAGGCGGGGGCGCGCCGCAGCACCGGTGCGACCAGCGCGACCAACAGGGCAAAACCGCCCAGCAGCACGAAGCCCAGACGCAGGGAGCTGACCTCGGCCACGAAGCCGATGACCGGCGGGCCGAGCAGCATCGCGCCATAGCCCAGCGTCGCGACCGAGGCGATGCCCTGCCCCGGCGGCACGACGGGATCGGCGGCGGCGCGGCTGAAGGCCAGAGGCACCAGCGCAGCATAGCCCACCCCCATCAGCACGAAGCCCAGCAGCGCGGCGGGAAGCGTGGCGAACCCGGTCGCAATGGCGATGCCGAGCGCGGCCGCCAGCCCCCCCGCGCGTGCCACCACCGCAGGCCCCAGACGGGTGATCAGGGGGTCCACCGACAGCCGCATCGCCACCATGGTGACGGAGAAGGCCGCATAGCCAAGGGTCGCCTGCGACGGCCCGGCGCCGGTGACATCGGCCAGAAAGATCGCGCTCCAGTCCGCGAGGGCCCCCTCGCCCAGCCCGGCGGACAGGGCGATCACGCCGACCAGCACCAGCGGGCCGCGCGGCAGGGCAAAGACCGGGGCGCTGCGGTCGTGGGGCCGGGTTGTCGAGGTCCAGTGCGCCCGCGTCAGCGGTGCAAGCAGCCCCGCCCCAAGCAGCGCCACCAGCGGGAAATGCGCCGCGATCGACAGATCCCAGCTGGTCGCGGCAAAGCCCGTCGCCGCGCCCAGACCGGCCCCGAGGCTCCACATCGCGTGAAAGGACGACATGATTGAGCGGCGCAGATGCTTCTCGACCTCGCTGGCCCAGCTGTTCATCGTGACATCCATCGCGCCGTGGCTCATCCCGAAGAAGAACAGCGCCACGCCGAGCAGCGGCACCGTGGGCGCAAGGCCGATCAGGATCAGCGTGGTCAGATAGGCGAGCATGATCCAGCGCGTCAGACGCACCGCGCCAAAGCCATCCGCCAGCCGCCCCGCCAGCGGAAAGGAGACCAGCGCGCCGACCCCCATCGCCAGCAGCAGGATGCCAAAGCCGGATTCGCTCAGCCCATGTTTTTCGACGACGGCGGGCACGCGCGACGCCCATGCGCCCAGCAGCAAACCGTTCAGTGCAAAGGCCGCACAGACCGAGCGGCGCGGGGTCAGCAGCTTTGTCATGGCGCACCCTTTTGGATCAAGGAAAGTCACGGGGGATCTCAGCGCCTTACCTAGACCGGAGCGCGCAGGGATCTCAACGCCGATTTGCGGCTTAGGGCCGTTGCCCGCCAGAGGAGCTGAACGTGGAGCGCATGAAAAAGGCCCGCAATTTGGTGCGGGCCTGATCTGGTGCGGCGGGACTGGTGTCAGCGCCGCGGGTGCCTGAGTGCGTGCCTCAGTCAGAGACGATCCTGGCGTAAAGACGGAAGGGCAAAATCCGGCCCAGTACGGTGAACACCCAGGCGAAGGGCCGAGGAAAGCTGATCTGCCGCGTTCCGGGATCGCGGATCAGGCCCATGACGTAATAGGCGGCCTCCTGCGGGTCCATCAGCTGCGGCATCGAGAATTCGTTCTTCGAGGTCAGGCGGGTGCGGATGAACCCGGGGTTGGCCACCTGCACCTGGACGCCGGTGCCCTGCAGATCGATATACATATCTTCGGCAAGGTGGCGCAGCGCGGCCTTGCTGGCACCATAGCCGATGGCACCGGGCAGGCCTTTGAACCCCGCCAGCGATCCGATCAGCACGATATGACCATAATCGCGCGCCGCCCAGCCGGGCACGGTGCGCCCGAGCACCCGCATGGCCCCCATGAAGTTGGCCTCGCAGATCTGTTCCGCCTTGTCGGGGTTCCACTCCTGCGCGGTCATCGGGTCATACTGGCCGACGCAGTAAATCAGACCATCCGCCTTGGAGCCGACCTCCACCGCCGCCTTGACCGAGTCGAGATCGCTGACATCCATCGGCAACACCTGTGCGCCCGGGATATCTGCGGCGAGATCCTTCAGACGGTCTTCGGTGCGGGCAGACAGGATGACCTGCGCCCCAAGCCGCGACATTTCCCGCGCGATCGTGCGGCCCAGACCTTCGCTTGCGCCGATGATCCAGTACGTCTTGCCCTGCAGACTACGTGGGGCCATGGCCGCTATCCTTCCAAAAACACTAAAATGTGGCCTGAGCGAAACAACACGGTCTCAGATCACCGGCACCCGTCTAGTAAGAACGGCGAGTAGCGCAATCAGTTTCATACCGCATGGTAAAATCGCGTAAGAAATATTTAAAACCTGCAGGGCTTTCGGCGTGTTCTCGCCGCCCGGGACATATCCATAAGATTGCAGCAACGGCAGGGTGGCGACGGCTGCGAGGGCGAGCGAGAGCTTGGTGGCCATCGACCAGAGGCCAAAGGCCTGACCGCTGGACAGACCCGCCCGCGCCAGAGCGGTGGAAAACAGCACCGGCAGAATCACCAGATCCGCGCCGAGCGCCGCACCCGAGGCGACACAGATCACGGCAAAACCAAGGGCGGCGCCCACGGGCAGCAGCCCCGCGCCGGCAAAGGCGAGGATCGTCAGCGTCATGCCACTGACCAGCACCGGCCAGTTGCCAAAGCGCGCCGCCGCCCGCGCCCAGAGCGGGGCTGCCACCCCCGCCGACAGGAAGAACAGGATCAGGAACGGCCCCGCCAGATCGGGCAGGCGCAGGCGGTCCTCGACAAAGAACAGGAACAGGGTCGAGGTCAGCGCGGTCGGCAAGGCGTTCAGGCAGGCCAGCAGCAACAGCGACACCCCGCCCGAGGCGACCAGCGCGCTGAGCGTCAGGGGCGCGGACTTGGGCGCGCGGAGCCGCCAGAGCGGGCGCGCGCACCAGCCCCCCGCCAGCGCCAGCGCCGCAATCAGCAGGCCGAACAGCGGATAGGTCAGATCATCACCCGCCAGCAGCGCCAGCAGGCTGGGGGCAGCGGCAGCGACCAGCACGCCGAGGACCAGCCCGGTTTCACGCCATGCGGCGACTCCGAGGTGGCCAGTGCCGCCGGGGCCTTCCTGTGCCGCTATTGCCTCGGTCTGGCCATAGAGCAGGATGGTGGCGAGGCTGTAGGCGGTGAAGATCACCACCAGCAGCAGCGTCACCCAGAGCACCGGCGCGATGGGCGGCGGCACGGAAAACAGCAGCAAAAAGCCGAGGCCCAGTGCCGCGCAGGCGAGCGCGGCGAACAGGGGGCGGGCGCGCGGCCAGCGGTCGACCATCCAGCCGAGCGCCGGGTCCTGGCCGAAATCCAGCACGCGTATGGCGATCAGGATGACGCCGACGGTCGACAGGCTGAGGCCGAGCTCAGCCCCCGCGAACCGGGGCAGATGGATATAGAGCGGCAACCCCGCCACCGAGAGCATGGCGGCGAAAGGCAGAATCCGCCAACGTCTGAGCGGTTGCATCGGGGCCTAGCTGCCGCGCAACTGGCGCGACAGGTCCGGGCTGCGGCTGTTGTCGGCCAGCCAGATCCCAAGGAAGCGCTGTTTGACGCCGGGATAGGTGACATCGCAGGTCTGAGTGCCGTTCAGCCACATCGTCAGGCGGTCGGCGCTGGCCGAGGCGGCGGTGTAGCTGTCGCCCTCGGCCACGGTGCCCATACATTTGGCCAGCACCTGTTTCAGCTGGGGCAGGTCGGCGCTGGCGCCCTCGATCCGGGTGATCTCTTTCATCGTGGTGTCGAGCAGGTCGTCGCCGTCGATGCCCATGGCGTAGGTCAGCTGCAGCGCCAGCGGCGACGACCATGCGAAGGGGGCCGCGTTGCTCCACAAGTTCGCGTCATAGATGTGGATGCCGAGCCATGTGAACCGCGCCTGCCCGAGCAGCTGGGCGGGCGAGACGATGCGGGCGGCATCGGGCGGCACCTGCTGGGCGAAGGCGGGGCCTGCCAGCAGGGCGAGGAGAAGGGCGAGGGTCTTACGCATGGCGCAGCTCCACCTGAACGACGTCGGTTTGCCCGACAGCAAAAGACGCGGCGCAGATGCCGAGGTAGTAGTGCCAGCTGCGCAGAAACGCCTCGCCATAGCCGAGCTTTTCGATACGGCGGGCCTCGTCCTCCATCCGGGCCAGCCATGTGCGGCAGGTCTGGGCGTAGTCGTGGCCAAAGGCGAAGCTGTCGGTGACGGTCAGGCCCGCATTCTTCGCCGCCCGCGCGATCTGCCCATCCGAGAGCAACATGCCACCGGGAAAAGAGTGCTGGCGGATGAAATCCGAGCTGTTGCGGTAAGTCGGGAAATAGCGGTCGGGCACGGTGATCGCCTGCACCACGGCGCGGCCGCCATCGGCAAGGCGGTCCTTCAGCGTGGCAAAGAAGGTCGGCCAGTAGCGTTCGCCCACCGCCTCGATCATCTCGATCGAGACGATGCCGTCGAACTTGCCGTCGCTGTCGCGGTAATCGCGCAGCTGGATCTCGGCCTGCCCGTCAAGGCGCGCGTCGGCGTAGCCCTTCTGCGCGGGTGAGATGGTCAGGCCGGTGACATGCCGCCCCTGCCCTGCGGCGCGTTCGGCAAAACCGCCCCAGCCGCAGCCGATCTCGAGCAGACGCTCGCCCTCGACGCGGTCGAGGATACGATCGTACTTGCGCATCTGGGCGCGACCCAGGTCCATGTCGCCGGGGCTGAACAACGCCGACGAATAAGTCATCGAGGGGTCGAGCCAAAGCTGAAAGAACTCGTTCCCGACATCGTAGTGGGCGCGGATATTCTTGGACGCGCCGGTGCGCGAATTGGCCCGCAGCAGGCGGTCGATGGTGCGGAACTTGAAGCTTTGCCAGGGGCTGGCGTAGGCATATTTGCGGAACTGGTCGAGGTTCTTCAGCGCCAGAATGGTCAGCGCCTCGATCGACGGGGTATCCCAGAGACCCTCGATATAGGCCTCGCCCAGACCGACGTCGCCGCGCGCGAGGGCGGCAGAAATCGCGGACCAGTCGTTGATCTTCATCTCGGCCTCGATGCCGCTGTGCCCGAAGGTGTGCACGTCGCCTTCGGGGGTGATCAGGCGCAGGCGGCCGGTCTCGATCACCTCGCAGCTTTTCAGGAACTCGGACTTCAGGCGGTTGGTCAGGATGGGCATCAGGAGATCTCCTCAGCCGGGGGGGCCGGACGGGTGCGATAGGGGGCGCGTTTCAGTTTCAGGCGGATCGCCTGCCAATAGATCAGCGCGACGGTGCGCAGCGCCCCGAGGGGGCGGCGCCATAGGGCGGAGTGCAGCAGGCCGGCGCTGGTCAGCGGGCGGCGTGGGCCGGTGAGCGTGGCATAGAGCCCCTCTGGTCCGTTGCCGTGGTTGATGAAGATGGCGACGCGGTCGTCACGGATATCGAAGCGGAAGTCATAGTCCCCCGCGACGTCCTGAAACGGCGAGACATGCATCATCTTGCGCGCGCCGAGGTGATCCTCGGCGCTGATCGGCGCGAAGCCAGGGTGGGCGCAGACATAGCTGTGACGGTCGCCGAAGGTGTTGTTGACCTCTGCAATTACAGCGATCAGGGCGGCCTTTTCATAGACCAGCCAGAAGGAGACGGGGTTGAACAGCGCCCCGAGGAAACCGGGCTGGGTCAGCAACAGGATCTGGCTGATGCGCACGGCGGCAAGCCCACGTTCGGCCAGCACCTCACGCGCCCAGACAACGCCGCGCCCGTGGCCGCGCAGGCCGCCATGGTTGCGGTCCTGCACGGAGGCGAGGTTGAAGCCATTGCGCGAGAACAGCAGCGGGGTCTGGTCGCTGTCGGGGTCGATCAGCACATAGTCGACGGAGTAGCGAAAACTGTGGGCAATCGCGCCGCGCCGGGCGTGCACCGTCTGGCCGGAAATCTGTTGCGGGGCGAAGGTCATGTCCGCAGCATCGCAAGGGCCGGGTCCAGCTGACGGGCGACGCGCACCGCGCTGGCAAAGCCGTCCTCGTGAAACCCGTGGCGCAGCCATGCCCCGGCGAACCAGGTGTTGTTCTCGCCCTGCATCGCTTGGATCTGCTTTTGAGCCCGAACGGCGGGGCCGTCAAAGACCGGGTGGCGGAAGGTCTTCTGATCGTAGATCAGGTCGTCCGGGATCGACTGGCAGGGGTTGAGCGAGACAAACAGCGGATCGCTTTCGTCGATGTTTTGCAGGCGGTTCATCCAGTAGGTGACGCCAATCTGGCTCTGTTGCGCAGTGGTGTCGGCCTTGTAGACCCAGGACGACCAGCAGGCCTTGCGGCGCGGCATCTGGCTGACGTCGCGGTGCAGGATCATGTGGTTGTCCTGATAGCCGACGCTGGAAAGGGCGCTGTGTTCGACAGCCGTCGGCTGGGCCAGCAGGCGCAGCGCCTGATCGGAGTGGCAGGCGAGGATGACCTGATCATAGGCCTCAGGCTCGGCCCCTTCGATATGCACCTCGGGGCGCAGACCGTCGCGGGTGACGGCGCGGATGGCGGCGTCGGTGCGGATCTCGGTGCCACTGGCGCGCAGGAAGGCCTCGATCCGGCGGACGTATTCGATCGAGCCGCCGCTGACCGTCCACCACTGGTGCTGCCCCTGCGCCGAGAGCAGCGCGTGATTGCGGAAGAACTGCACCAGCGAGCGGGCCGGAAAGGCGGTGATGCCCTCGGGCGGGGTCGACCAGATCGCGCCACAGATCGGCTTGAGGTAATAATCGCGGAACCACGACCCGAGGCGCAGCTCGGCCATCAGATCGCCGACGGTCATGGTGTCGTCGCGCGCCGTCGCCTCAGCCCGGGCATTAAAGCGCAGGATGTCGCGCACCATACGGGCAAAGCCGGGGCGCAGCAGGTTGCGCTTTTGCCCGAAGACGGCGGCAATGTCGCGCAGGCCGTATTCGACCTGGCCGTTGTTGATGGTGGCGCCAAAGCTCATATCGCTTTTCTCGACCGGCACGTCGAGGTCGCGGAACATCGCCGTCAGATGCGGATAGTTGGCGTAGTTGAAGACGATGAAGCCGGTATCCACCGGCTGATCACCGTGCAGACCTGCCATCACGGTGCGGGCATGGCCGCCCAGACGCGCCTCGGCCTCATACAGCGTGACCCGGTGGTGCGGCGACAACATATAGGCCGCAGCCAGCCCGGAAATACCACCGCCGATGATGGCAATACGCTGGGGTCGCATCGATAGCGCGTCGAATGACATGGTCGCTCCCTGTATGACGTGTTGGTTAAAGGTACGGCGCTGGGCACCGAACAGTTCACTCCTATCACAAATAAAAATTTGTGATCCGGTCTGAGATGGCCTGCGTAACTGGCATATGTTGAACCCTGACCCAATGCCTGCGACACTATTCCAGATGCGCCCCCGCTTTCGGGGGACGTGTGCCGCGACGCGGAAAGGCAGAGCGAATTTGGCCGAAGTTCAGAACACGGACCGGACAGAACAGATCGAGTGGATGCTTGCCGTGCGCGACCAGCGCGACCGCGCCAGTTTTGCCAGGCTCTTCGGGTTTTATGCCCCGAGGATTAAGGGGATGCTGATGCGTTCGGGGGTGCCCGCGGCGGCGGCCGAGGATATCGTGCAGGACGTCATGCTGGCGGTCTGGCACAAGGCGGCGCAGTTTGATCCTGCGCGCTCGCAGGTTTCTGGCTGGATCTACAAGATTGCGCGCAACCGTCAGATCGACATTGCCCGCAAGGCGCAGCGCCCGCTGCCCGAAGAGATCGAGACGCAGACGCGCCCCGAAGAAGATCCCGGCCATCTGCTCGCGTTTGAGCAGGAGGCCGGCCAGCTGAAAGAGGCACTGAGCCGCCTCAGCCCCGAACAACGCGACCTGATCGTGCGCGCCTATGTCGGCGACCTGACGCACCGGGAAATACAGACCGAAACCGGCCTGCCGATGGGCACGATCAAATCGCGTATCCGCCTTGGGCTGGACCGTCTGAGGCATGAATTGAAGGACTTGCGAAACTGATGAGCGCGATTGCACATCATATCCCCGAAGAAATGATTGCCGGCTATGTCGCCGGTACCCTGCCGCCGGCCTTCGAGATGGTCGTCGCGGCGCATGTCTCGATGTGTGACGACTGCCGTGCGGCGCTTGAGGCGCATGAGACGCTGGCCGGTGCCGCGCTTGAGGCGACGAGTGCAGAGCTGCCGATCGAGGGCGACCTGCTGGCCCGCGTCATGGACCGTCTCGACGAAGCGCCCGTGCAGGCCGCGCCTGTGCCGCGGATGGACATCTACCCCGGCCCCATCGCCGCAGCCCTTGGCAACCAGCCACCGCGCTGGCGCTCGGCCGGCGGCGGCGTGCGCCAGCAGATCCTGTTTGAGGATGGCAAGGGCTCGGTCCGCCTGCTCTATATCCCCGGCGGTATGGCGGTGCCGGATCACGGCCACCGCGGGATCGAGTTGACGATGGTGCTGTCGGGGGCGTTCAGCGATGAGACCGGGCAGTTCCGCGTCGGTGACGTCGAGGTCGCGAACGAGGATCTGGAGCATACGCCGACCGCCGACGCAGGCGCGCCCTGCATCTGCCTTGCGGCGACGGATGCGCGGCTGCGCTTCAACTCGATCCTGCCGAGGCTGGCGCAGCCCTTCCTGCGCATCTGAGGCGTTACAAAAGCTTCATTTGCGCGGCGGCGGCCCCTCCCCTATTTCATGAAATATGGAAATAGAACTCGCCGCGCAACTTGCCACCCTTGGACACCCGCAACGCCTGCGCATCTGGCGGCTGCTGATGCGCCGCTACCCCGATGCTCTGCCTGCTGGCGAGATCGCGGAGGCAACGGGGCTGAAGAACTCTACCCTCTCGGTCTACCTCTCGGCGCTGCGCAAGGCGGCGCTGATCACGCAGGACCGCCTGGGCACATCGCTGCGTTACAGAGCCGAGGTAGGCTCGGCCGCGATGATGTTGAACCACCTCTTTGCCGATTGCTGCCGCAGCCGACCGGAGCTGTGCTTTGCGCCTCTGGCCGCGCCGCGCAGCGTGCTGTTCCTGTGCACCGGAAATTCCGCCCGTTCACTGATGGCCGAGGCACTGTTGCGCGACCTCGGCGCAGGGCGCTTTGCGGTCCATTCCGCGGGCAAGCAGCCCGCCGGGGCGCCGCATCCGCTCGCGCTTGAGGTGCTGCGCGCACAGGGGCACGACACGGACGGCCTGCACAGCAAGGGCTTTGACGCGGTGCCTGAACAGGTCGACGTCGTGCTGACCCTCTGCGACCGCGCCGCGAACGAGGACTGCCCGGCCTTTCCCGGCCAGCCCCTGACCAGCCACTGGGGTCTGCCCGACCCGGTGACTCTGGGCGATTTTCAACAGACCTATGCCGCGCTGCACCAGCGCCTCACAGCTTTCCTTTCCTTGGCCGTTGACACGCACGACCGGGCTGCCCTGCAGCGCGGCCTCGACGCGATAGCCCATACCGGAGTACCCGCATGACCACCTACGCCCTGAACGGACTTGGCCGCATCGGCAAGCTGGCGCTGCGCCCGCTGCTGGAAAGCGGCGCGAAGATCGCCTGGATCAACGATGCCACCGGCGACGCCGCGATGCATGCGCATCTGCTGGAGTTCGACACGGTGCATGGCCGCTGGCGGGCCGAGATTTCGGCGGATGACACCAGCGTCACCATCGACGGCACCCGCCTGCCCTTTATCGGCACCAAGGAACTGGCCGCCCTGCCGCTGGAGGGTGTCGACGTGGTTATCGACTGCACCGGCAAATTCAAGACCGAGGCCGCGCTGGCGCCCTATTTCGCGGCCGGGGTGAAGAAGGTCATCGTCTCGGCCCCCGTCAAGGACGGGCCGACCGCCAATATCGTCTATGGCGTGAACAACCACGATTACGACGCGGATCAGCACAGGATCGTCACGGCGGCGAGCTGCACGACAAACTGCCTCGCCCCCGTGGTGAAGGTGATCCATGAGGGGCTGGGCATCCGGCACGGCTCGATCACCACGATCCACGATGTGACCAATACGCAGACCATGGTGGACCGCCCCGCGAAGGATCTGCGGCGGGCGCGTTCGGCGTTGAATTCGCTGATCCCGACGACGACCGGCAGCGCCACGGCGATCACGCTGATCTATCCCGAACTGACCGGCAAGCTGAACGGCCATGCGGTGCGGGTGCCGCTGCTGAATGCCTCCCTCACCGATTGCGTCTTCGAGGTGGAGCGCGCCACCAGTGTCGAGGAGGTCAACGCGCTGCTCAAGGCCGCTGCCGAGGGGCCATTGCGCGGGATTCTGGGGTACGAGACGCGGCCGCTCGTTTCGGCGGATTACGTCAATGACCCGCGCAGTTCGATCATCGACGCGCCCTCGACCATGGTGATCAACGGCACGCAGGTGAAGATCTATGCCTGGTATGACAACGAGTGGGGCTATGCGCATCGCCTGATCGACGTCGCCCGCATGGTCGGCGACGCGTTGTGAGACCGGCTGGCCTGTCCGCCTATATCGCCGTCACCGCCGCCTACTGGGCCTTTATGCTCAGCGACGGGGCGCTGCGGATGCTGGTGCTGCTGCATTTCCATGGCCTTGGCTTTTCGCCGGTGCAGCTGGCCTATCTGTTTGTGCTCTATGAGGTGGCGGGGGTCGTGACGAACCTGTCGGCGGGGTGGATCGCGGCGCGGTTCGGGCTGACGCGGACGCTTTATGCCGGGCTTGCTTTGCAGGTGCTGGCGCTGGTCGCGCTGGCGGCGCTCGACCCCGCGTGGAGCCTTTGGGGATCGGTCGCCTATGTCATGGCGGTGCAGGGCGCGTCCGGCGTGGCCAAGGATCTGGCGAAGATGTCGTCGAAATCCGCGGTCAAGCTGCTGGCGCCTGCGGGTCAGGGTGGGCTGTTCGCCTGGGTCGCGGTGCTGACGGGGTCGAAGAACGCGGTAAAGGGCGCGGGCTTTCTGCTCGGCGCGGTGCTGCTGGGGGTCGTGGGCTTCACCGGCTCGGTGCTGGGGATGGCGCTGGTGCTGGCGCTGATCCTCGCCGCCGTGGCGCTCTGGATGCCGGAGGGGCTGCCGAAGGGGCGCAAGGGGGCGAAGTTTTCCGAGGTTTTCTCCAAGGACACAAACGTCAACTGGCTGAGCTTTGCGCGGGTGTTCCTGTTCGGCGCGCGCGATGTCTGGTTCGTCGTCGGCATCCCGATCTATTTCTACGCGGTACTGTCTGACGGGACCGAGGCGGGCAACCGCGCGGCCTTCTTTGCCATTGGCAGCTTCATGGCCGTCTGGACGATCCTGTATGGCGCGGTGCAGGCTTGGGCGCCGAGGTTGCTCAGGGCGAAAAGCCGGTCCGAAGGCGACCTCGTCGCCTCGGCCCGTCATTGGGTGTCCGCGCTGGTGGCGGTGCCGGCGCTGTTGGCGGTGCTGGTCTGCGCGGCGGGCGAGCCTGCGCCATGGCTGACGGGGGTGATCGTCGCGGGGCTGCTGGTGTTCGGAGCGGTCTTTGCGGTGAATTCGTCGCTGCATTCCTACCTGATCCTCGCCTTTACCTCGGGCGAGCGGGTGACAATGGACGTGGGTTTCTACTACATGGCCAATGCTGCGGGGCGATTGCTGGGCACGCTGCTGTCGGGCCTCAGCTATCAGCTGGGCGGGCTGCCTGCCTGTCTGGCCACCGCGGCGGTGATGCTGCTGCTCAGTCGCTATGGCGCGGGGCGGCTTGAAGAGAAGGACACCCGCAGATGAGCCTGTTTGAGAGATACCTGACCCTGTGGGTCGTGCTGGCGATTGCCATCGGCGTTGGCCTCGGCAGCGTGATGCCTGGGCTGTTCGACCTGATCGCGGGCGCCGAGGTGGCGCATGTGAACCTTGTCGTGGCGGTGCTGATCTGGGCGATGGTCTATCCGATGATGATCGGGGTCGATCCGGGGGCGATCTCGGGCGTGATGAAGCAGCCGAAGGGGCTGGTGATCACACTGGTGGTGAACTGGCTGATCAAGCCCTTCACCATGGCGGCGCTGGCGGTGCTGTTCTTCAACCACATCTATGCGCCGATCGTGTCGGCAGAGCTGGCGCCAGAGTATATCGCCGGGCTGATCCTGCTGGGGGCGGCGCCCTGCACGGCGATGGTGTTCATCTGGTCGAACCTGACCAAGGGCGATCCGGCCTATACGCTGGTGCAGGTGACGGTGAACGATCTGATCATGGTGGTGGCCTTTGCGCCGCTGGTGGCCTTCCTGCTGGGGGTCACGGATATCGTCGTGCCCTGGAGCACGCTGATCCTGTCGGTGCTGCTGTTTGTCGCCGCGCCCTTGGTAGCGGGCATCCTGACACGGCGGCGGTTGGGGAGCGCGAAGGCGATTGCCGCCTTCACAGCCAAGATGAAGCCGGTGTCGATTGGGGGGCTGATCGTAACGGTGGCGATCCTGTTCGGGTTGCAGGGGGATGTGATCCTCTATGATCCGCTGATCATCGCGCTGATCGCAGTGCCGATCCTGATCCAGAGCTATGGGATCTTCGCCATCGCCTATGGCGCGGCTTTTGCCATGAAGGTGCCGCACAAGATCGCGGCGCCCTGTGCGCTGATCGGGACGTCGAATTTCTTTGAGCTGGCGGTGGCGGTGGCGATCAGCCTGTTCGGCTTGAACTCGGGAGCGGCGCTGGCCACCGTGGTCGGTGTGCTGGTCGAGGTGCCGGTGATGCTGTCGCTGGTCTGGTTCGCCAACCGGACGCAAGCAAGATTCCCCAAGCCGAAGCGGGCACGGGCAAAACCGAAACCGAAGGCTGTGCGCAAGGCCTGATTGGCGCTGCGCGCCAGCCTCCGGCGGAAGTATTTACAGGCAAGATGACGGGGAGGCCGGTGGCGGCGGGGGTCTTTAGAGCCCCGCCTCTTGCGCGATGTCCTTGCGGGATTTGCGGGCGCGCTCTGTCGCCGATTTCAGCTGGCCACAGGCGGCCATGATGTCTTCGCCGCGCGGGGTGCGGATCGGGCTGGCGTAGCCGGCTTTGTAGACGACATCGGCGAAGGCCTTGATGCGGTCCTGATCGCTGCGCTGGTAGGGGGCGCCGGGCCATTCGTTGAAGGGGATCAGGTTGATCTTGGCGGGGATGCCGCTGATCAGCTTGACCAGACGGCGGGCGTCGGCGTCGCTGTCGTTGACGTCTTTCAGCATCACATATTCAAACGTGATGCGTTCGGAGTTGGACAGGCGCGGGTAGTCGCGCAGGGTGTTCAGCAGGGTTTCGATGTTCCAGCGCTTGTTGATCGGCACCAGCTTGTCGCGGACCTCGTCCGTGGTAGCGTGGAAGGAGACCGCGAGGAGGCAGCCGATTTCCTCGGCCGCGCGGGCGATTTCGGGGACGACGCCGGAGGTGGAGAGGGTGATGCGGCGGCGCGAGAGCGAGATGCCCTCGGGGTCCATCGCGATCTTCATCGCGTCGCGCACGTTGTCGAAGTTGTAAAGCGGTTCGCCCATGCCCATCAACACGACGTTGGAGAGCAGGCGGGTTTCGTCCCGAGGCGCACCGGGGACGGGCCATTCACCAAGGTCGTCGCGCGCCAGCATGACCTGGCCGACGATTTCGCCCGGCGTCAGGTTGCGCACCAGTTTCTGCGTGCCCGTATGGCAGAACGAGCAGGTCAGCGTGCAGCCGACCTGAGAGGAAATGCACAGCGTGCCGCGGTCGGTTTCGGGGATATAGACCACCTCGACCTCGTGACCGCCGGCGATGCGCACGAGGTACTTGCGGGTGCCGTCGGAGGAGACCTGCTTGGACACGATCTCGGGCAGGTCGATGACGAAGTTGTCGGCCAGCAGGGCGCGGTAGTCCTTCGACAGGTTGGTCATCTTCGCAAAGTCGCGCACGCCCCAGTGATAGAGCCATTGCCAGACCTGATTGACCCGCATCTTGCCCTGTTTTTCGGGCGTGCCAGCGGCGATCAGCGCCTCGAGCAGGGCCGGGCGCGTCAGGCCGACAAGGTTCACCGGTCCCTCGGGCAGCTTGCGCGGGATCGTCATGACATCCTGCGTGATCGGCGCCGCAGGGGTGCTGCGGGTCGTCTGGAGGTCGGGCGCTTGGCTGGTCGGGGTGCTGTCGGTCGTGGCGGTCATGATCGGGCTCCTGCTGGAAGTCTGCCCATATAGGGGATTCTTATCCACATGAAAACAGGGCGCGTGACACTGTCACACCCCCTGCCCTACATATCTGGTCTGCGGCTGACGCTAAAACCCGCGCCTGACCGCTTATTTGCAGCGCTTGGCCGCATCCTCGACTGCGGCGGTGAAGCCCATCAGCGAGAAGGTGTCCTTGGTCTGCGTGCCACGACCCGAACGTGCGCTGAGCACGGCATCGGTGCCGCCGCGCAGGGCCGCCAGGATCTTGGCATCGTCGCCCGGACCCGGCCAGGCCCATTCGCCTTGGGTGTAGAGCTCAAACTTGTTGTCGCCGATCGCCATGTTGACGGTCGAGCCATCCGCGAAGGGATAGCCGCCGGTAAAGGCGATCTGCCCCGTGAGATCCGCGCCGGGGCGGAAGAACGCCATCAACTGGATTTCGCTGCGGCGCACCTCGATCGGTTTGCCGTCTTTCGAATTGACCGTTTTCTTCGGTTCAGACACCGCCCAGCATTCCTTGGGATCGGGTTCTTCGAAAACGCTCCAGTCCGTCTTGGCGGCGACCTGATTTTCGCTGACCGTTTGTGCCATGGCACCTGTCGTGGCACCGGCTGCCGCAAACGCCATCACGGCGACTGCCGCACCCAACTTCCCAAATGTCATCTGTCCAGCCTCCAAGCCGTCCTTGCCTCTGCCGTGCCCCCGTGGCCTAGTCGCCATCTCTCGGGGCTGTCTCGCGATCTCGACATTGCATTATTAGCGCGGAATCTGCCACATGCGAAAGGCTGATTGGCAAGAAACCGCACAAATCAAAGGGAAGTTATCATGACCGGCGCAGAGAAACTGGTTGAGGTCTGGCGCGGGCCGTTCTGCGAGTCCGTTCACTACGGTCACGCAGCCATCGTTGACACGCACGGAGCGGTCATTCGCGCCTGGGGCGACCCGGATGCGCTGATCCTGCCGCGCTCGTCGTGCAAGATGCTGCAGGCGCTGCCACTGGTGGAATCAGGGGCCGCCGACGCCGCAGGTCTCAGCGAAAAGCAACTGGCACTGTCCTGCGCCTCGCACAATGGCGCGGCGATCCATACCGACGCGGTGCAAAGCTGGCTGGCCGATATGGGGATGACGGACGAGGATTTCCGCTGTGGCCCGCAGATGCCCGACGATATCCCGGCGCTGCATGCGCTGATCAAGACCGACTCGAGCCCATGCCAGTATCACAACAACTGCTCGGGCAAGCATTCGGGCTTTCTGACGCTGAACCGGCATCTCGGCGGCGGCTCGGAATATGTCGAGCCGGATCACCCGGTGCAAAAGGCTGTGCGCGAGGCGTTTGAGAGCGTCACCGGCATGGACAGCCCCGGCTATGGCATCGACGGCTGTTCGGCGCCGAACTTTGCCACCACGGTGACCGGTCTGGCGCGCGCCATGGCGTTCTTTGCCAATGCGCATAACGGCAGCTCGGTGCGCGAAAAGGCCGCCGCGCGGCTGACCCGCGCCATGGCCGCCTTCCCCGAGATGGTGGCGGGCGAGACCCGCGCCTGCACCGAGCTGATGCGCGCCATGAATGGCCGCGTCGCGATCAAGACCGGGGCCGAAGCGGTGTTCGTCGCCATCATCCCTGAGCTGGGTCTGGGCGTGGCGCTGAAAATTCTCGATGGCGGGACGCGTGCCAGCGAATGCGCCATCACCGCGATTCTGGCGAATCTGGGCGTGCTGGATCCGAACCATCCGGCGGCGCGCAAACGGATGAACGTGCCGATGCTGAACCGGCGCGGCGTGGACACCGGCGTGATCCGGCCCGCGCCCGGTTTTCCGGCGTAAAACAGGGCTTCGGACAGCAAAAGGGGGGCACGCGGCCCCCCTTTTTTCGTTTGGTGCGGATCAGTTGACAGGGTCGAGACCCACCGGCTTGCCGACGACGACAAAGCGCAGCTGGTCGGGGTGCAGGCGTTCGCGCGCGACACGGTTGATTTCCTCCAGCGTGACCGCGTTGACCTTGTCGTTGCGCGTCGCGGGATAATCGATCGGCATGTTGTCGTGCTGCATGCCGACGAGGATGCTGGCGATGGTGCCATTGCCGTCAAAGCGCAGCGGATAGGCGCCGGTCAGGTATTTCTTGGCGCTGTCCAGCTCCTCCTCCGTGACGCCGTCCTTGGCGATGCGGGCCCATTCGTCGCGAATGACGCTGATCGACTCGGCCACGCGGTCATTCGCCGAGGCGACGGACCCGCCCCAGAGATCGGCGAAATCACGGTCGGCGAGATAGGAATAGACGCCATAGGTCAGCCCACGCTTTTCACGCACCTCATGCATCAGGCGGCTTTCAAAGCCCCCGCCGCCGAGGATCGTGTTCAGCAGATAGGCGGCGAAGAAATCGGGATCTTCCATCCCGAGGCCCTTCTGCCCCCAGACCACCTGAGCCTGCGGCGTGTCGTAAGGCACGATGGTGACGCCCGGTGTCAGCGACAGGTCTACCGTCTGGGGCAATGGCGCGCCGCCAGTCGGCAGAGCGCCCAGCAGCGAATCAAGCAGCGTCCCCAGCTGTTCGGGGGTGATGTCCCCAACGGCGGCAATGCTGACGCGGTCCTTGACCAGCACATTGTTCTTGGCGGTCATCAGATCGTCGCGGGTCAGGGCCGCAACGCTGTCCTCGGTGCCCTCGATGGCCGTGGCATAGGGGTGATCTCCATACGCCAGCGCATCGAATTTACTGGAGGCGATGCTGGAGGGATCCTCGGCATCGGCGCGAATCCCCGACAGCACCTGATCCTTGACGCGGGCGATGGCATCCTCAGAGAAGGTCGGCTCGACAATGCTGCGGCGCAGCAGGTCGACGGCCTCGTCACGGTTTTCGCTCAGGAAGCGGGCCGAGATCGACATGCTGTCAGAGTTGGCGGAATAGCCATAGCTGGCGGCCAGCGCATCCTCGGCCTTGGCGAAATCGCGGGCGTCCATGTCGCCCGTGCCTTCCTCAAGCAGGCCCGACATCAGATAGGTCGCACCGCGCTTGCCAGCCTCGTCCAGCGCCGCGCCCCCGGCGAAACGCATGTCGAGCGCGGTGAAGGGGATCGAGTGCTCCTCGACCAGCCAGGCCGAGATACCGCCGGGGCTGGTGACCTGCTGGATCTTGATCTCGGCATGGGCCTGAAACGCGCTCAGCGCCAGAACGACGGGCAGAACGAAGCGGATCATTGGGTCACCTCCTTGTCGGACATCAGATAGCCGGTGACGGCGTGATCCTTGTTCAGCACCTGCTTGGCCGCCGCGATGATGTCATCGGGCTGCACCTCCTGCAGGATCTCGGGCCAGGCCTGGATATCAGAGACGGTCAGACCCTGGCTCAGCGCCGCGCCATACATCTGCGCCAGTCCCGCCACGTCATCCCGGTCATAGACCTGACTTGCGCGGACCTGCATCTTGATCCGCTCCAACGCAGCCGGGTCGACTCCATCCTTGATGAAGCTGGCAAGGGCATCGTCCAGCGCAGCCTCGGCATCTTCAAGCGAGACACCGGGTGCGGGCACCGCGTAGACACCAAAGTTCGTGTCGTCCAGCGAGGTGTCGTTGTAGAAGGCCGAAGTGTAGGTGGCGATCTTCTTCTCGAACACCAGCTTGTCGGTCAGATAGCCAGACTGGCCCCCGCCCAGCAGCTGCGCCAGCATCACCAGCGCCGCCGCCGGTTTCTGATCGTCGTGGTCACGCTCGGGCGCAAGATAGGTGCGGCTGACATAGGGCTGCGCCACCCGTGCATCCTTGAAGATCACCCGCCGCTCGGCCCGCTGTTCGGGTTCCTGCGGGCGGACGCGGTCGGGCAGGTCGGGGTTGGCGGGGATCACGCCATAGTACTGATCGGCGAGCTTGTGCACCTCGTCCGGGGTGACATCGCCAGCGACGACCAGCGTGGCATTGTTGGGGGCGTAGTACATCTTGTAGAAGTCCTCCGCCTCCTGCAGATTCAGCTGCTCCATCTCATGACGCCAGCCGATGACCGGGATGCCGTAGTGATGGTTGAGGTATTGCGCCGCGCGCGTCTGCTCGCCGAACAGGGCCTGCGGATTGGAGTCGGTGCGCATGCTGCGCTCCTCCAGAATCACCTGCCGTTCCGTCTTGATCGCGTCCTCGTCGAGGTTGAGATGCGTCATGCGGTCAGCTTCCATCTCCATCATCAGCGGCAGGCGGTCCGCCGCGACGCGCTGGTGATAGGCGGTGAAATCGTAATTGGTGAAGGCGTTGTCCGTGCCGCCATTGGCCGCCACGGTGGCCGAGAACTTGCCCGGCCCGAAACTGTCTGTGCCCTTGAACATCAGGTGTTCCAGAAAGTGCGCAATGCCCGAGACACCGGGCTTTTCATCGGCAGAGCCGGCGCGATACCAGACCATCTGGACAACGACGGGGGCGCGGTGATCCTCGATCACGACGACCTGCATGCCATTATCCAGCGTGAAGTCGGTGACAAGGTCAGAGACTGTCTGCTGGGCGATCGCGGGCGTGGTCAGGGCTGTCAGGGTCAATGCCCCGACGGCAAACCTTCGAAGCATCGGCTTTCCTCTCGACTGATCGGTCATAGGGCGAACATACGGCGCAGACCCGCCGCTTCAAGCGCATGACAGGCTTCTCACTGCGTTGTGAGAGCCCGGCAGAGCCTGCCACCAACATGGCTAACGCCCGGTTAACGCGCGCGACAGGGGAAACAACGAAAAACGCGCAGCGGGCTGGCGGGCCCCCTGCGCGGATCATTGCCTGTCTCACCGCCTCAGCGGGTCATCTGCCCGGAGGCGCGCTTGGCGTCGGTACACCGGCACGGCGGAACTTGCGCGCCGTGGCCTGCGCATCCAGAGTCTGCTTCTGGTAGGCCATGTAGTAGCGGTCAGAGCCGAACAGCCGCAGCCGCGAGAACCGCGCCTCACGCTCGCGGAACGCCTGATCTTCGGCGGCCAGCGTCGGGCGGATCCTGGCGTCGATGCCGGCGCGCCCCGCGTAGGACACGAGCGCACCATCGGCCGCAGCCACCGCCGTGCCGTTCAGCGCTGCCGGGTTGCCCCCAAGGGCCGCAACGGCATCAGCTTTCGGCGTCTGGTCGACCAGATTCGCCCCGCCCGGCGTCGGCACAGGCAGCGCGGCAAGGTTGTCCGGCGTTTCCAGCTCGCGCGTTGGTGCGACGTTGAATTCTTCCGGCCCGGCGCTGGTATTGCGCATACCGCGCAGAGTCGTTCCGTCGCTGCAGCCTGCAAGCAGAACGCATACTGTCGTCAGGATCAGACCCCGTGCCATCATACCGGCAACCCCCTTTGTATCTGGCGCAGGATTATCGCATCGCGCGACCGAGGTCACGCCTCTTTATCCGCAGGCAGAAAGACCAGCATGGCAGCGCCCAGAAAGATCGCCACATCGGCGACGTTGAACGCATAGGGGTTGTTGAACCCGCAGCAGCTGACGTTAACGAAATCGGCCACGGCCCCGTAAAGGAACCGGTCCACCACATTGCCAAGCGCCCCGCCGATCACCAGACCTGCGGCAACGCGGCCGATCCAGCGCGGGCTTTCACGCTGCACCCAGAACAGCACACCGCCACTGATCAGCGCCGCGACCCCGATCAGAATCCAGCGCGTCGCATCGGCCCCGTCGCTGGCGAAGAGACCGAAGTTGATGCCGTAATTCCAGGCCATGCGGAAATGCAGCAGGCCGGGGATCACCACGACCTCCTGCACCAGCGCCAGGTTCATCACATGCACGACCAGATATTTCGTCAGCTGATCGAGCAGAAACACCCAGAAACCGGCCCAGAAGACAGTGCGCATCATGATCCTCAGTGCCGGAAGTGACGCATGCCGGTCAGAACCATCGCCAGACCCGCCTCGTCCGCCGCATCGATCACCGCCTGATCGCGCATCGAGCCACCGGGCTGGATCACCGCCGTCGCGCCCGCCTCAGCCGCAGTCAGCAGACCATCGGCGAAGGGAAAGAACGCATCCGACGCCACGACCGAACCAATGGTCAGCGGCTCGGCCAGGCCCATCGCCTCGGCCATGTCGCGGCTTTTCTGCGCGGCAATGCGGCAGCTGTCGACACGGCTCATCTGGCCTGCGCCGACGCCAACAGTCGCGCCGTCCTTGACGTAGACGATGGCGTTGGACTTGACGTGCTTGGCGACCTTCCAGGCAAACAGCATATCGGCCATTTCCTTTTCCGAGGGCTGGCGTTTCGTCACCACCCGCAGATCGTCCATGTCGATATGGCCGTTGTCGCGGTCCTGCACGAGGAACCCACCCGACACCTGCTTGAACATCAGGCCAGCGGTCGTCGGATCGGCCAGACCGGGCGTCAGCAGCAGGCGCAGGTTCTTCTTGCTGGCCAGCAAAGCCTTCGCCGCATCCGAAGCACCGGGCGCGATGATGACTTCGGTGAAGATCTCGCTGATTTCGGCGGCGGTCTCTTCGTCGAGCGTTTCGTTCAGGGCGATGATGCCGCCGAAGGCGCTGGTGCGGTCGCAGTCAAAGGCGCGCATATAGGCTTCGCGCAGGGTCTGGCCGCGCGCCACGCCGCAAGGGTTGGCGTGCTTGATGATCGCGCAGGCCGGGCCGTTCGCGGGCAGGAACTCCGAGACCAGCTCAAACGCGGCATCGGTGTCGTTGATGTTGTTATAGCTCAGCTCTTTGCCCTGCACCTGCACGGCATTGGCCAGACCGGGGCGGTTCGAGCCGTCGGTATAAAAGGCCGCCGTCTGGTGCGGGTTCTCGCCATAGCGCAGCGTCTGGGCCAGCGTGCCGGCAAAGGCGCGGCGACGCGGAGCGACCTCGGCCAGAGCGCCGGTCATCCATGCCGAAACCGCCGCGTCATAGGCACCGGTGCGCGCATAGGCAGTCAGCGCCAGTTTCTGACGGAAGGCGTAGGAGGTCGCACCATCGTTCGCCTCAAGCTCGTCCAGCAGCGGCTGGTAGTCTGCGGTGTCGACCACGACGTTGACGAACTTGTGGTTCTTGGCACCGGCGCGGATCATCGCCGGGCCGCCGATGTCGATATTCTCGATGCAGTCGTCATAATCGCCGCCCTTGGCGACGGTTTCCTCAAACGGGTAGAGGTTGACGATCAGCAGGTCGATCGCCCCGATATTGTGGGTGTTCATCGCCTCAACGTGAGCGGCATCGTCGCGCAGCGCCAGCAGGCCACCGTGCACGGCAGGGTGCAGCGTCTTGACGCGGCCATCCATCATCTCGGGAAAGCCGGTGATCTCGGCGACGTCGCGCACTTCAAGCCCGGCCTCGCGCAGCATCTTCGCGCTGCCCCCGGTCGAGAGCAGTTCGATCCCGCGCCCAGTCAGCGCCTTGGCCAGGTCAATCAGCCCGGACTTGTCGGAAACGGAAATAAGCGCGCGGCGCACGGGGTGGAGTGCGTTTGTGTCGGTCATCGGTACATCAAATCCAGCAGCTTGGTCAGGTCAGGTGGCTCAGCAACGCCGGGTCTTCGCCTTCCCGGTTCAGATCCCGCACGCTGACGGGAGTATCCTGAGCCTTGGCGAAAGACCAGCGAATGCGGGTCGCATACTCCAAAGCGCGGCCAGAGAGAACTATCTGTTTGCTCGCACGCGGTGTGATTCGGTCCTTTTCCAGAAAAACCGACGTCTCCAGCGTCAATTCCTGCGCCCCGTCGTGGCGAAACACCCAGATCTCGCCGCTTTTCAGGATCAGCGACACGGCGGACCCGCCCATGTCCAGCTGCGCCTCGACCTCCGGATGCAGGTGAAAGCGCATGGCGAACGGCACGCCCTGCAGCCCACGCGCGTCCATCAGCTTGTCAAAGCGCTTGCGGTCCGCCTCCTCCAGACACAGCAGCATGTCCTGCCCGCTCAGGTCGCGCCCGTCGAACGACAGCTCCAGCCGCCGCGCATGGGTCAGGCCCGTCGCGCGCAGATAGCCGTCATGCCCGCCCTCGAACTGCACGCCCTCGGGCGTATGGCTCATCTCCATCGGCACCTGCTTCGGGCCGTCCTCCAGCTCAGGCGCGCGCCGCGTCGCCAGTTTCGCCGAGGAGGTGGCATCCAGCACCAGCGTCGAATGGCTGGGCGTGGCACGCCCGGCGCTGCGCCACTCGGCCCCGAAACTCTCGCCCGAGCCGCAGTTGACCACCAGCGCCCGCCGCCCCGAGGTCAGCTCGAACGCGAGGGTCGAGGCATGGGCGTTCAGGCTGGCGCGTCCCTTCGGCGGCGCGCTGGCATCGACGATGACGCTGGTGCGCCCCGCCGACAGCCGCGCATAGCCCATCGACAGCCCCTCTGGTCGGGCATGGCTGATCCCGCTGGCCGCGAGCGCCTGATCCAGCCGCCCCTCCGGTCCGCGCCCACCACCATGAAACCGCGCGAGGCTGCCATCGGCATGGCGCAGGGTGCGCAGCGTCGGGGCAATGCGCTGGATCGCCGCCAGATGTTCGCGCCCCACGGCAATCTCGGCCTCCTCCAGCGCAGCGGCGGCCCAGCTCAGCAGCGTGAAAACCTCCAGCAATTCCTCGGGATTGCGCGTCGGCAGCCCGCCCTGCGCATCAATCTGATCAGCGGCCTCACGCTCCAGCGCCTTTTGCGCCGCGCCGACGTGCCCCTCCATCCCGCGCAGGGCGAGGCCAGCGTAGATCAGCCCGGTCAGCGCCTCGAACCGGGGCAGACCGGGGCGCGCCGCCTGCCAGCGCCGCGCGAGGAAGATCGTCTGCTGCCCGAGGCTGAGGAAATAGACTTTTGAGGCCTCCGAGGGCTGATTGCGCAGCAAGAACAGCGCGTGGTTGATCCAGCGGATCAGCCGCCGCCCCGCAAGGTCGGGCACCCAGCCGGGGCCACGCCCACGGCCAAACCGCGCGATCCAGTCCCAGGTCCATGCCTGCGCGCGCTCCCGCGTGGCAGGGTCAGGCACAGCGGCCAGATCATCCAGCCAGCCGAAACCGTGCAGTTCCTCAAGAAAGCTGTAATCGGGCGCCTCGATATCCCAGATCGAGGTGCCTGCCGCCTCAACCAGACTGCCCGCGAACAGGAAATTCCCCGCCATCAGCTGTCGGCCACGGGCAAAACTGCCCACCGTGCGCGGCTCGGGTTGCGAGGTGAAGGCCGTGGCGGGTTTCGCACGCACCGCCCGCCAGGCATGCAGCCGGTTCAGGACCCGTTCCGCGCGGGTTGCATGGGCGTTGGATACTGCCATCTGCTTGGCCTCTGTCGCTCAACCACGGACGCTCTGGCGGCGTCCTGCAACAGCCTAGCCTGCGGCCCTGCCCCTGTCATGCGACAATCGGAACACGGGCCGCAGAGGCAGCACCAGATCAGTCTTTGCGCAGCACAGCCATATAGAAGCCGTCCATCCCGCCAAGCTCTGCCCAGTTATCAGGCGTCAGGCGCAGGCCGCCCTCTTCGGTGATCCAGGCGGGGTCGATGCCGGGATGATCCAGCGCACTGCGATCAACGCTGAGGCCGGGGTGGCGCAGCAGCGCCTCCTCGATATGGCATTCGCCCTCGTCCGGGATCAGCGAGCAGGTGCAGAACACCAGCCGCCCGCCCGGGGCCAGCAGGCCAAGCGCATGTTCCAGCATCGCCTCCTGCAGGCCGATCAGCTCTCCGATCTCGTCGCCATCGCGGGCGACCGGCAGATCGGGGTGGCGACGAATGGTGCCGGTGGCCGAACAGGGCGCATCCAGCAGAACCGCGTCATATGCGCCCTCGACCTCCAGCGCGTCGCCCGCCAGCACTTCGGCGGCAAGGCCGGTGCGGGTCAGGTTCTGCTCCAGCCGCTTCAGCCGGTGCGCCGAAATATCCAGCGCGGTGACCGTGGCCCCCGTCGCTGCCAGTTGCAGCGTCTTGCCCCCCGGCGCGGCGCAAAGGTCGATCACCCGCTCGCCCGGCCGGGCGTTCAGCAGCACCGCAGGCAGCGCGGCGGCGGCATCCTGCACCCACCACGCGCCCTCGTCATAGCCCGGCAGAGCCGAAACCTGCACACCCGCCTCAAGGCGAATCGACCCCGTCGGCAACAGCGTCCCGTTCAGCTTTTCCGCCCACTCGGGCGCGCTCGCAGGGTCACGCGGCGTCAGGTCCAGCGCGGCACCGGCGGCATGAGCGGCCTCGAAAGCCAGCAGACGCTCAGCGCCGTAAGCCTCGACCAGCGGGCCGCGCAGCCAGTCCGGCAGACGCGGATTGCGCAGCTTGTTCCACTGCTCTTCCCCGGCGTCCGAGATCTTGCGCAGCACGGCGTTGACCAGCCCCTTCAGGTGGCCCAGCTGCGGCAGATTGTTGGTCATCTGCACCAGATCGTTGACCACGCCATGCGCAGCCCCCCCCGTGCCCAGCTCATATGTGCCGAGGCGCAGGATGTTCAGAACCGGCAGAGGCGGTTGTTTTTGCAGCGGTTTCGCCAGCATCCGGTCGCAGCGCTCCAGCCAGCGCAGGGTCTCTGTCGCCAGCCGCAGGGCGCGGGCACGTTCGGGCGGGTCAAGGCGCGACAGCCAGGGGGCCTCGCGCAGGTCCGACAGCAGGCGCGGCTCGTCTCCCAGCACCTCGTTCAGCATCCGCACGGCGGCTTCGCGCGCCGAGGGGATGCGTTGTGGCGTTTCGCGCCGGGGCGCGGCGGCCGCGTCGGAATTCGGGCGGTTGCCGCGTGGATTGCCCTTGCGCGGCGGGGTCGAGCGATGAGAGGGCATGGCAGCCTCCTTGCGACGGATCAGGGCGCGCGTATAACATGGCTTCAGCCGAAAGGAACATCCATGTCACAGGACCAGACACCACAGGCCGAGATTGCAGAGCCGAAAACCGACCTGCCCCCTGCCGCCCAGCGCGCATTGGCCGAAGCCGCCGAGCGTCGCGCCGCAATGGACGCCGAGGAAAAAGCCCGCGCCAAGGAATACGGTGGCCGCAACGGCCCCGAGCCGGTGCGCTATGGCGATTGGGAGAGCAAGGGCCTCGCCATCGACTTCTGAAAAGACGTCTGAAATCAGGTCAGGGCGCCTCAGCGCCCGCCTGCCCCGCCCTACTCAGCGGCGAGCTTGTCCTCGACCACACCGACAATCGGGCCCATCTGACGGCCCCAGTCGTTGCGCCCCAGCGAGGGCGCGTACAGGCGCGAAATATTGCCATCCAGAAACAGCGCCTGCGGCAGCTTCAGCCCGTCGCGGAAATAGCTGGCGAATTCGTGAAAGCTGACGGCATTGCGCGAGATGACGAAGACCGCGCGCTTGCCGTCGGCGCTGGTGCCCACCCCGTTGCGGATATAGCGCGAGGTGCCGTCGGGCAGGAAACGTGGGTGCAATTCGCCGTCAATCACCAGCATCGGGCCGGATTGCGTGGCATAGCGGCACTTCGGATGCTCTTTCTCGAACCTTAGCGTCTCGTAGACGCGGGCACGGTGCGCGCTCAGGCAGAGCACCCCGTTCGGCAGCAGCCCGAAATTGCCCGGCCCCTCGTTCGGCACGACGCGCATCAGCTCGGTGCCGTCCTCGACGTAGTGGCCGACCGGTGCACGATCCTCGTGATACATGCCGGCGTTCATGGCAAAGGACAGTTGCTTGCCCTCGCCCGCAAGCCGCGCGTTCACCGCGTCGAAATCACCATAAGGCTTGCCGCCTGGGTCATAGAGAAACAGCCGCAGCTCGTCACGCTCAGGCGCGACGGAACACAGGGTATAGCGATTTCCGGCGTAGCTCTGATTGCTGCACTCAAGCGCCCGCGCGGCGGGCGGCGCCAGCAGCGCCAGAATGGCCGCAAGGGCGAGAGGCAGGACACGCAGCAGCACGGGCGCTACTCGTCCCCCTCCGAAGCCTCGTCACCGGCTGCGACATCACGGCGCACCGTCTCATCCGAGAACAGGCGGCGCGACTCATCCAGCCGATCAAAGGTGTCATCGGGGCGAAACCGCAGATCCGGCGTGAACTTCAGGTTCAGCTTCTTGCCGATGATGCGCCGCATCTCGCCCTTGTTCTTGGCCAGCAGGGCAATCGCCTCGTCGACGTTGCCCCCGCCCAGCGGCATGACATAGGCCGTCGCGATCTTGAGGTCGTTGCTGATGCGCACCTCGCCGACCGTGATCGACAGGCGGTTCAGGTCCGGCTCGTGGATATCGCCACGCTGCAGCACCTCGGACAACGCCCGGCGCACAGTCTCGCCGATGCGAAGCTGCCGCTGTGAATGGCCGGAGCCATCTTGAAAACTGTTCTTGCTCATGGCCTGCATCTAGAGCCTTGCGCGGCGTTTGCCAAGTCAACTCATATTGACCCCCGCCCGCATAGACGTGAATGGCTTTACCGCCCGCAGGGCCACAGGGTAGGAAGGCCGCAATTGCACAGCACAGACACCAGTACAGACAGGGACGCAGGACATGAGCGCTGAGGCCAACACCACCACACCCGGAATCGTCATCACCGGGGCATCGGGGCGCATGGGCCAGATGCTGATCCGCACCGTTCTGGCCAGCGACCGCGTGCGCCTTGTCGGCGCCCTTGACCGCAGCGGACACGACTGGATCGGCCGCGACGTGGGCGAGGCGATGGGGGGCAGCGCCGTCGGCGTCACCGTCACCGACGACCCGCTTGAAGCCTTCGCCAAGGCGCAGGCCGTGATCGACTTCACCGCGCCCTCCGCCACCGTCGAATTTGCCGGCCTCGCCGCGCAGGCCCGCGCCGTGCATGTCATCGGCACCACCGGCCTCAGCGCTGACGATATCGCCGCGATCAACCGCGCCGCCCATCACGCCGTGATCGTGCGCGCCGGCAACATGAGCCTTGGCGTCAACCTGCTGACCCTGCTGACGAAAAAGGTCGCCGCCGCGCTGGACGCCGATTTCGACATCGAAGTCATCGAATACCACCACAACCGCAAGGTCGACGCCCCCTCCGGCACCGCGCTGATGCTGGGCGAGGCCGCCGCCGAAGGCCGCGGCGTCACCCTTGAGGACGTCGCCGACCGGGGCCGTGACGGCATCACCGGCGCGCGCGGATCCGGGCATATCGGCTTTTCCGCGATCCGCGCCGGGGCGATCATCGGTGAGCATGACGTGATGTTTGCCTCGCAGAGCGAACGGCTGATCCTGCGCCACGTCGCCGAGGATCGCAGCGTCTTTGCCACGGGCGCGCTCAAGGCCGCGATCTGGGGGCAGGACAAGGCACCGGGGGCCTACAACATGCTCGACGTGCTGGGCCTGAACGACTGAGCGGCAGGAGCCATTCACGGGCCGCTGCCTTTACGTCACCTGCTGTTAACGATACGTTGATGTCTGAATGCTGAATATGGCGCGACTTGCGTGAATTCGGCCTATCTCTATGGGAAAGGTGGCCCCCCGCTCCCCCTGTCGCCCGCGCCCCTCATGGGTGCGGTCCGGCAAGCGGATTGAAAATCAGCCAGACAGAATGAACCAATGACCCACTTCATGCGTATCTTCGAAATGAGAGTCCTGACACGCAAATTTTCCGCCGCCCTGTTGCTGGGCTTCCTGCTGGTGTTCAGCGCAGGCATGTCGTTTGGCGACGCCCGCGCCGATGGCTTCCAGCGGATCAAGACGCAGGCGGAGTTTCTTTCTCTTGTCGGGAAGTCCGATCTCAAGAACCTTGGCGTCACACTGCAGGTGCGGCCCAACGGCTCGATCCGCGGCAACGCCTTTGGCCGCAGCGTCACCGGCGCCTGGACCTGGAAGGACGGCTATTTCTGCCGCTCCATGTCCTGGGGCTCGACCGAGTTCAAACTGAACTGCCAGACCGTCGGCCTGATGGCCAACACGCTGCGCTTCACCGCGGATCAGGGCAAGGGCGACACGGCTGACCTGCGCATCCGCTGAAGCGCGGCAGAGCGCGGCTCTTCCCTCCCCTCCGCCGCGCAGACGCTCAGAAATCTTGACGTCCTGCGCCGCGCCCTTTACCTGACCGGCCTTCGACAGCATTCGCAGCAGGCACAAGGACGGGCGACATGGCACGCAAACGCAAAGGTCGCGATATCTCCGGCTGGCTGGTGATCGACAAACCCGCCGGGATCACTTCCAACGCCGTCGTCAACAAGGTCCGCTGGGCCTTTGACGCCAACAAGGCCGGGCACGCCGGCACCCTCGACCCCGAAGCAACCGGCGTTCTCGCCGTGGCTCTGGGCGAGGCGACAAAGACCGTGCCCTATATCACCGACGCGCTGAAGGCCTATGTCTTTACCGTGCGCCTCGGCCAGGCCACCAACACCGACGACACCGAAGGCGAGATCACCGCCACCAGCGACCTGCGCCCGACGGACGCTGAAATCGAGGCCGCGCTGGCGCCCTTCATCGGCGACATCATGCAGGTGCCGCCGCAGTTCTCGGCCGTCAAGATCGACGGCCAGCGCGCCTATAAGCTGGCCCGCGAGGGCGAGGAGATGGAGATTGCGGCCCGTCCCCTGTTCGTCGACAGCCTCGTTTTCCTTGAGCGCCCCGACGCAGATCACGTCACGCTTGAGATGGTCTGCGGCAAGGGCGGTTACGTGCGCGCCATCGCCCGTGACCTCGGCGAAGCGCTCGGCTGTTATGGCCATGTGCGCGAATTGCGCCGCACCTGGTCCGGGCCCTTCGATGTCGACGACAGTGTGACCTTTGCCCATATCGAGGCCAATGCCCGCACGCCCGAACTGGACGCGCATCTGCTGCCGCTGCAGCTGGGCCTGACCGATCTGCCCGAGGTTCGCGCCACAGCCGAGGGCGCGGCCCGTCTGCGCCACGGCAATCCCGGCATGGTGCTGACCTCCTCCGTCGAGTTCGGCGATGAATGCTGGGCGAGCTTCGAGGGCACCCCCGTCGCCGTCGGCACCTATCGCGCCGGAGAGCTGCACCCGACCCGCGTCTTCAATCTGACGCAGGGATGAGAGCTGACGGGCTGATCGAGCGCCGCGCGCAGGCAGGTGAGACCCTGAGCGCAGCGCTCTATTCGCCCTGCGAGGGCTACCGCTACGCGCTGACGCGGCAATGGGCGGCGGGGCCGCGTATCCTCTACGTGATGCTCAATCCGTCGAAAGCCACCGAGGCGCAGAACGATCCCACCGTCGAGCGCTGCGAACGGCGCGCCCGCGCGCTCGGCTTCGGCGGGTTTCGGGTCTGCAACCTGTTCGGCTGGCGCGAGACCTCGCCCGCCCTGCTGAAACGCGCCACGGCCCCGGTGGGGCCGGCCAATGACGCCGCTCTGCTGGAAGGCGCGGCGTGGGTGGGCGAGAGCGGCGTGATCCTGTGTGGTTGGGGTGTGCACGGCGCGCATCTGGGGCGCGGCGCGGAGGTGGCCGGGATGCTGCGCGGCAGCGGAGTGGCGTTGCGCCACCTCGGGCTGACGAAAGACGGGCACCCGCGGCATCCGCTTTACGTCGCTTATGCGCAGGCGCTGCTGGACTGGCGGTGATGCCTCCGGCGGGGATATTTCCGACAGGGAAACATGCAGGGCGCGCTTGCAGGCTGGGGCGCGGCGCAGAAAAGGCTTCCTATCGGGGGGCGAATCCTTTATCTGCGCGCAATCGCCCGAGGTCCGGTTTCTGCCGGGGGTCGGGTGATGCCTCCATGGACCCTGCTGGACGACATCCCGGCTTGAGCCCCCACCCTTAATCAAGGAGATCCCGATGTCGATCACCGTCGAAGACAAGAACCGCCTGATGAAGGAATACGCAACCAAGGAAGGCGACACCGGTTCGCCCGAAGTCCAGGTTGCCATCCTGTCGTCGCGCATTGCCACGCTGACAGAGCACTTCAAGATCCACAAGAAAGATAACCACGGTCGCCGTGGCCTTCTGAAAATGGTCGCTCTGCGCCGCAAACTGCTGGATTACCTGAAAGGCAAGGACGAGGCGCGCTATACCGACCTCATCCAACGCTTGGGCCTGCGCCGCTAAGCGGACAGGGCCGCGCCGGGGTACCTTCGGGGATCCCGTGCGGGCTGAACGACCCGACGCCCGTCTCTCAGGAGGCGGGCGTTTTCGTTTGCGGGCGGGGGCGGCGCACCCCGGACACCCCTGAGCGAGTGCTGCGAAACCGCGCCACACGCCTGAGGGCCTGTGGGGCGTCCCTGCCGCGCGGGCGCCCGATCCGGCTTCGGGCCATAAGAAATAAGGCGCTGAGGACTGTGGGGCACGAGAATTTTGGTTCCCAAAAGCTGCAATCCCGTGTATGCGCGCAACATCTGAGACGTGGTGCGAAGACCCCCGCGCCGTGAAGCGAAGGATGATTGGGGTCGGCGGCAATGGGGCCGCCATGCAAAACGGAAGACCCGGGAGGGCCCGGGAGTGCTTCCAGTTAGGATACGCTGATGTTCAACGTTACGACGAAATCAATTCAGTGGGGCGACGAGACGCTGACACTGGAAACGGGCAAGGTTGCTCGTCAGGCGGATGGCTCGGTCATCGCCACCCTGGGCGAAACGTCGGTCATGGCCAACGTGACTTTCGCCAAGAAACAGAAAGAGGGCCAGGATTTCTTCCCCCTCACTGTGCACTACCAAGAGAAATATTATGCGGCCGGTAAAGTGCCGGGCGGCTTCTTCAAACGCGAAGCCCGTCCCACCGAGAAAGAGACGCTGACTGCGCGTCTGATCGACCGTCCGATCCGCCCCCTGTTCGTCCCCGGCTTCAAGAACGAAGTCCTGGTGATGTGCACCGTCCTGAGCCACGACCTGGAAAATGACCCCGACGTCGTTGCCATGATCGCTGCCTCGGCCGCGCTGACGATCTCTGGCGCCCCCTTCATGGGCCCGATCGCTGGCTGCCGCGTTGGTTTCTCCAACGGCGAATACAAGCTGAACCCGAGTGTCGACGACATGCAGGGCCTGCGCAACAACCCCGAGCAGCGTCTCGATCTGGTTGTCGCCGGCACCAAAGACGCCGTCATGATGGTCGAATCCGAAGCCTACGAGCTGAGCGAAGAAGAGATGCTCGGCGCCGTGACCTTCGCGCATGAACAGATCCAGCCCGTGATCGACATGATCATCGACCTGGCCGAAGACTGCGCGAAAGAGCCCTTCGACTTCACCCCCCCGGATTACTCGGCGCTCTACAACGCCGTGAAAGCCGCTGGCGAAGACAAGATGCGCTCGGCCTATGCGATCCTCGACAAGCAGGAGCGCACAACCGCTGTTGCCGCTGCCAAGGACGCGATCAAGGCGACGCTCTCGGAAGAGCAGCTGGCGGATGGCAACCTGCCCTCCGCTCTGAAGAAGCTGGAATCCGGCGTTCTGCGCGGGGATGTCGTCAAGCACGGCCGCCGTATCGATGGCCGCGCCACCGATCAGGTCCGCGATATCGTTGCCGAAACCGGCATCCTGCCGCGCACGCACGGTTCGGCTCTGTTCACCCGTGGGGAAACCCAGGGCCTCGTCGTGACCACTCTGGGCACCGGCGATGACGAGCAGTTCATCGACGCGCTGCACGGCAACTTCAAATCCAACTTCATGCTGCACTACAACTTCCCGCCGTATTCGGTTGGCGAAGTTGGCCGCGTGGGTTCGCCCGGTCGTCGTGAAATCGGCCACGGCAAACTGGCATGGCGCGCCCTTCAGGCCGTTCTGCCCGCCTCGACCGATTTCCCCTACACGATCCGCATCGTGTCAGAGATCACTGAATCCAACGGCTCCTCCTCGATGGCGTCGGTCTGCGGCGGTTCGCTGTCGATGATGGATGCAGGCGTTCCCCTGAAAGCACCGGTTGCCGGTGTGGCCATGGGTCTGGTCATGGAAGACGACGGCTCCTACGCCATCCTGACCGACATCCTGGGCGACGAAGATCACCTCGGCGACATGGACTTCAAAGTGGCCGGTACCGAAGACGGTATCACGTCGCTGCAGATGGACATCAAAGTGCAGGGCATCACCCCCGCGATCATGCAGAAAGCCCTGGCGCAAGCCAAAGCCGGCCGTCTGCATATCCTGGGCGAGATGAACAAGGCGCTGTCCGGCGTGGGCGAATTCTCGGTGCACGCACCGCGGATCGAAACCATGCAGATCCCGACCGACAAGATCCGTGAAGTCATCGGGTCCGGCGGCAAGGTCATCCGCGAAATCGTCGAGCTGTCGGGTGCCAAGGTCGACATCAACGACGATGGCGTGATCAAGATCGCCTCCGCCAACGGTGAAGCCATCCAGAAGGCCTACGACATGATCTATTCGATCGTGGCCGAGCCGGAAGAAGGCAAGATCTACAAAGGCAAGGTCGTGAAGATCGTCGACTTCGGCGTTTTCGTGAACTTCTTCGGCAAGCGTGACGGCCTCGTGCACGTCTCGCAAATCGAGAACCGTCGCCTGAACCACCCGTCCGATGTCCTCAAAGAAGGTCAGGACGTCTGGGTCAAGCTGGTTGGCTTTGACGATCGCGGCAAGGTGCGCCTGTCGATGAAAATGGTCGATCAGACCACCGGCGAAGAATCTGCGGAAGAAGTTACCGAGTAATCGGCAACACTTCTCCTGTGATTTTGTAGGGGGCCGCAAGGCCCCTTACTTTTTTCGAACCGCGGTATTAAAAGCATAAAGTTCTTTTGCACGATACGACTTTGGCGGAGCGAAAACTCAATATGGTACCGGGCTGGAAAATTAAGCGCGAAATCAGGCGCATTCCGCTGTCGATCCGCAACTATCTGCAACACGCAATTGCCCCGTGGCGGCGGCGCTATCACGATCTGCGCCGGGCCGGGAATGTTCACGTCTTTGCCGGTGAGGTTGTCGCGACCGACGAATGCGCCGTTGTCCTGATCTATCAGCCCGACGGTTTGCTCGACTCGCTGTTCCTGACGCTTGAGCATCTGAAAAGCCGTGGCATTTCCACCGTTCTCGTGGCCAACCACTGCTTTGACCCAAGCGATTTTGCGCGGCTCAAGCCGCTCTGCATGACCCTGATCGAACGCCCCAATCTGGGTTATGATTTTGGCGGTTATCGCGAAGGTGTTCTTTGGGTTCTGAATAATGTCGCACCGGTCAATACGCTATTCGTGCTGAACGATTCCATCTGGTTTCCCACCCTGCCCGATTGCACGCTTATTGAAGATGCCCGCAGCGCGCCCGAAGAAATCTTTGGCCTGTTCATGTATCAGAACCAGTTCAAGAAACACCGGACCCACATTCAGTCCTATTTCTATCGCTTTTCCGGCAGCCTGCTGAATTCCGCCGATTTCCGCGGCTTTTGGGAAAAGCTGCCGCTCTATCAGAACAAGCGCCTCGTGGTGCGCCGTTTTGAAATCGGCCTCAGCGAATATTTCGTGGCGCATGGCGCGGCGATCAATGCCGCCTATCGCCCCGCCAGCGTGATCGAGGCGCTGCTCGCCCTGCCCACCGCCGACTTCCGCACCGTTCTGCGCCTGCATCTGGAAAAGCCCAGCCGTGGCAGTGACAGCCTGAACGCGCTGCTCGGCGGCGACATGGAAGACGCGGCCTTTCGCGATCACGCCCGCGAGGTGCTGAAATCGCAGTCCTTCGTCACCCGGCTGGTCGATGACCATCCGCTGCTCTGCATCCAGACCATGCGGATGCCGATCCTCAAGAAGATCCGAGAGCCGGAATTCATTCGCCAGCGCGCCATCCTGCGCGAAAGCCCCGAGATCCTGGCCGAGCTTGACCCCGTCATTCAGCGCGAAGTGCTGGGCTGGGACAAAGCCTAGAGCTGGCGCAAAACCTGTCGCGCCGCCTGCCGGTAGCGCAGCGTCTCGAGCCCCCGGCCCCGCAGAACCGCCGAAAGCGTCACCGGCTTCCACGGCTTTTTCGGCCCCGTGTAGTGGATGATGCGGGCGCGCGTGTCACGCTCGGCCTCGGGCAGCCAGTCCATCTGGCGCACGGCCTTCGCGTGATAGGCATTGCGCCCCCAGATCGCGTTCCAGCCCAGCGGCAGGAACTGCGTCCGTCCGGCGAACAGCAGGTTCAGATAATCCTGATCGGACAGCGGAAACGTACTGGCGCGCGCCACATCCGTCATCTCCCCGGCCAGCCCCGGTTGCGCGTTGATCGCATCGCAGTCCATCACCAGCACGCCCGAATTGAAGTACTCGGTCACCGGCACCTCGCCCATGACCTTGAAATGGTCGCGCAGTCTGGGGCTCTCCGCGCCCTGCTGGCGCACCCGGTCGAGCACCAGAAAGTCCCGCACCACCCCCATCAGTGCGCCGTTCAACGGCTGCACGACCAGCGTCGCGATATCCGCCGCGACCCGCACATCGCAATCGAGGTAGAGCACACGGCCACGCACCAGCCCCGGCAGAAACAGCCGCGCCATGGCGACCAGCGAAATCTCGGCCTTGCGCTGGACCGCGCCCGTCAGCATCGCATCGCTCAGCTCATGGCGCACCAGCTCGGCGCCGCCAACCTCGCAGATGCGGGCGATGCGCGCCCAGTCCTGCGGGCTCAGCCCGCGCCCCATGAAGTGTACCCGTAGCGGCACCGAAGCATGGCGCGCCGCCGTTCCGATCACCACGAGCGCCGCGTCGATCATGTTGCGATCCGACGCCAGCGCGATCTGCACAGGCTCAGCCACGGGCGATTCTTTCCAGCTGCGCCGCCAGATCGACCGGCAGATCATCGTAGCGCCCATGCACAAGGTAGTGGTTCCACAGGTAACCGATGAACTGCCGCCGCAGCCGCCCATCGGGCCGCCAGTCGCGCCGCGCCAGCGCCGCGTTCAGCGCCTCAGCCCCCTCGGCATGCAGCACCAGCCCGTCGATGTTGTAGCAGGCCGCGCCCAGCGTAATCACCGGCTTGTCCAGCAGCAGCGCCTCGATCCCCACGGTAGAGTTCAGCGTCAGCACCGCCCGCGCCTGCGCGATCATCTCTGAGGTGACATTGCCATTGGCGAAGATCACCCGAGGATGTTCGGGCCGCGCCCCGATGACCGAGCGCTTGAAGCTCGGGTGTTCCTTGATGACAAAGGTCTCATCCGGGTTCGCCTCGGCGGCGGCGATCACCACATCCAGAAACTGTTCCATATCGCGCACCATCGGCGAATGCAGCGTCACCTGCATGTCCGAGGGCACCTGAAATGGCACGAACACAAACCCGGGCTGCAAGTCGACCGGCGCGAACTTGCCCTTGGAGGGGCGGTTGTTCACCGCCTCCGGCAGACCACCCGCCGCAAAATCCTGATCGCTCTCAAGGTAGAAGGCCGCGTCGCGCGGAACCGAATTGGCACCGTTCAGGCCGCGGGGATCAATCTGCAGCGTGCCGGGAAAGAACCCCGCCTCGACAAAAACCCGCGGATGGCCCGCCGTCACCTCTGCCAGCACCGACTCGGGGTAGTTCGAACCGTTATAGACAATCGCCACGCGATCCTGCCGCACCGTCTCGAACTCGGCCCGCAGCAAGCTGCGCAGCAGATGCGCCTGCACCCGCTTGATGGCCCCGTAAATGCCCCCGATCACCGGATTGCCGAACACCTTTGGCAAGCGGATTCGCTTGCGCGTCAGATTGCCTTCGATCAGCGGACGGATATCGGACTTGTCAGCCGTCAGCGCCTGCCACAACGCGCGGCGGGCAAACGCAGCCCCCTTCAGCGCGGCAAGGCGGCGATAGACCTCGCGGCTGGAGGTCGCAATGCTGTCCACCTCGCCCGCAAGGGCCGTGTCGAAATGGCGCACGACGCCAGTGTCGAGTTTTACGAACATTCAAGTCCCCGGCGGGCCAATCCTGGCCCGCCCCCCTTATGGCTGACACCCCTGAGCGGAACGTCTGGCGCGTGTGATCAGCTCTTGTCCTTGGCAAACCGCAGATAGGGCAGTTTCTTGTCGAGGGTACCGTATTTCTCGGTCGCCGCAGCGTCATCCAGCGACAGCGCCACGATCACGTCCTGACCGACCTGCCAGTTAGCAGGCGTCGCCACCGGCGCGCCATAGGTCTTTTGCAGGCCATCGAGCGCGCGCAGAACTTCGGCAAAATTGCGCCCGACCGACATCGGATAGGTCATGCTCAGCTGCAGCTTCTTGTCCGGGCTGATGATGAAGACGCTGCGCACCGTGGCCGAATGCGCCGGGGTCCGCCCATCGGGCAGATAGGCATCGGCGGGCAGCATGTCGAAGGCCTTGCTGACCTCCAGCCCCTCATCCGCGATGATCGGGAAATTGGCCGGGACACTGGCAAAGGCCTCGATGTCGCGCTTCCATTTCTTGTGCTGCTCGGCGCTGTCGACGGAGATGCCGATCACCTTGGTGCCGCGCTTTTCCCACTCCGGCGCCAGCTGCGCCACGGCCCCGAATTCGGTGGTGCAGACGGGCGTGAAGTCCTTCGGGTGGGAAAACAGGATCGCCCAGCTGTCGCCGATCCAGTCGTGGAAATGGATCGTCCCCTGATCGGTTTCAGCGGTAAAGTCAGGTACAATGTCATTGATACGCAGAGCCATGATATCCTCCGGTTTAAATGCGGTTGATCCATACCTAGGCCCTCCGGTGCCCCTTTGCACCCCCTGTCCTGAGGCCCGGCCCGCACCCCGATGGCCAAGCGTGCCCCTACGTCGCCTGCGCCGGGGCGGCTGTGCATCGACGCAGGCCTCAAAGACCTGCGGCACAGCTTGCCCTTTTTCCCCGGCGGTGCCACATTAACTGCGATCGCACGAAATTGACGCCCGCATGGCGGAATTTGTGCCGCATTATGATCGGAGTATGACCATGATCGAGAAACGCCAGTTCTACATCAACGGCACCTGGGTTGACCCGGTGCACGCCAATGACCGCGCCGTCATCGACCCTTCGACCGAGGAACCCTGCGGTGTGATCTCGCTCGGCTCTGCTGCCGATGTCGATGCCGCCGTCGCCGCCGCCAAGGCCGCCTTCCCCACCTGGATGCGCCGTGACCCGGCCGAGCGTATCGCGCTGGTCGAAAAGTTTCTTGAGATCTACAAGGCCCGCCAGGGTGACATGGCCGAGGCGATCTCGACCGAGATGGGCGCGCCCATCGACATGGCCACCGCCTCGCAATGGGGCGCGGGCTACAGCCACACCAAGAACTTCCTGACGGCGGCGAAAAATTTCCAGTTCATCCGCCCGCTCGGCGATCACGCCCCCAACGACCGCATCGTCTATGAAGGCGTCGGTGTCTGCGCGCTGATCACGCCCTGGAACTGGCCGATGAACCAGATCACGCTCAAGGTCATCGCGGCCCTGATCGCAGGCTGCACGATGGTGCTGAAACCCTCCGAGGAAAGCCCCCTCAACGCCATGCTCTTTGCCGAGATGATGCACGAGGCGGGGATCCCCGCCGGTGTCTTCAACCTCGTCAACGGCGACGGCCCCGGCGTCGGCACGGCGCTGTCGGGTCACGAGGATGTCGCCATGGTCTCCTTCACCGGCTCGACCCGCGCCGGCGTGGCGATTTCGCAAAACGCCGCGAAAACGCTGAAGAAGGTGCACCTCGAACTCGGCGGCAAGGGCGCCAACGTGATCTTCGCCGATGCCGACGACAAAGCCGTCAAACGCGGCGTGCTGCACATGATGAGCAACTCCGGCCAGAGCTGCAACGCGCCCTCCCGGATGCTTGTCCAGCGCGAGATCTACGATGCCGCGGTTGAGACCGCCGCCTCTGTCGCAAGCTCGGTTGCCGTCGGTTCGGCGCATGACGCAGGCCGCCACATCGGCCCCGTCGTCAACGAATCGCAGTTCAACAAGATCCAGGACCTGATCCAGAAGGGCATTGATGAAGGCGCCCGCCTCGTCGCCGGCGGCACCGGCCGCCCCGAGGGCTTCAACCGTGGCTACTTCGTGCGCCCAACGGTCTTTGCCGACGCCACCAACCAGATGACCATCGCGCGCGAGGAAATCTTTGGCCCGGTCCTGACGATGATCCCCTTCGACACCGAAGAAGAGGCCATCGCCATCGCCAACGACACGCCCTACGGCCTGACGAACTACGTCCAGACCCGCGACGCCAAGCGAGCCAACCGCATGGCCCTCGCTCTGCGCTCCGGCATGGTCGAGATGAACGGCACCTCACGCGGCGCCGGTTCGCCCTTTGGTGGCATGAAAGCCTCGGGCAACGGCCGCGAAGGCGGCGTCTGGGGCCTTGAGGACTTCATGGAGGTCAAGGCGGTCTCAGGCTGGGATGCCGAAATGGCCTGAAAGCGGACCCTGTTCCTCGATCCCGAGTTGGCCTCGTCTCCGGCCCCCGGCAAGATCAAGGATCCGGCCTGACAGTCAGCCCCGCCCTCAACGGCGGGGCTGTTTTCATTCCGCCTTCGCGCATGGCCAGCTTTCGGATGCCTCCGGCGGAAGTATTTTTGGCAAGATGATAAAGCGCGCGGCTCCCCTGTCATCTTGCCTGAAATACTTCGGGGGAGGCGCGCGGCACGCGCGGCGGGGGCAGAGCCCCCCTGCGAGGCTTGCCGAAACCCGCTCCGCCCTGCTAGATGCGCCAATGATCACAAATCCCGGGCCTGCCCTTGTCAGAAAATGACTTCATCCCCGTCACGGTGCTCAAGCGCGACGCCTTTTCCGAGACCATCTCGGGGCATCTCGCACGTTCGCCCGAACGGCGACTGGCGCTGCGCAAGCTCGATGCCTTGCCGCTTTGGTCGCGCCCGATCGCCTGGTTCCTGGCCCGGCGCGAAGTGCGGGGTCTGCGCGCTGTGCGGGGCATCGAAGGCTGTCCGGAATTGTTACGCTATGACCGCACCGGGATTTTGCGCGAATGGTCAGAGGGCACGCCACTGCATCTGGCACGCCCCTCCGAAGCCCTCTTCTATCGCGATGCCAAGCGGCTGCTGCGCGAGATGCGCCGGCGCGGCGTCACACACAACGACATTGCCAAGCCGCAGAACTGGCTTTGCCGGCCAGACGGTGGCGCTGCTGTCATCGATTTTCAGCTTGCCTCGGTGCATCGACGGCGCGGCGCCCTGTTCCGCACCATGGCGCGCGAGGATCTGCGCCATCTGCTGAAGCAGAAGCGGGCCTATGCGCCGGATCTGCTTACCCCTGCCGAGCGCACCATGCTCAATCACAAGGCCGTCCCGACCCGCATCTGGATGGCCACCGGCAAGTTGCTCTATAACTTCATCACCCGGCGGCTGCTCGACTGGTCCGACGGTGAGGGCACAGAGGACCGGATCGAGAGCGACGGTGCCGAGATCACCCGGATCCTCAGCGCGCACCCCCGTATCACCACGCATGTGCTGACCAATTTCGCTCTGCCCGGCAAGGGCGTCGGCCTTTACACCTTTGCCGAAACCGATCTTTCCCAGGAGGAGCTGCGCGCGCTTGTGCCCGAGTCCCTGTCGGAAAAGGTGCAGCCGGTCGTCTGTCTGCCGCGCAGCGCCAGTGGCTCGGTGCGGCTGGATGTGCTGTCGCTGGTCGCTGCAAACCGTCTGGACGAGCTGGAAGAGATGCGCCGCGCCGATGCGGCCCTGTCGGTCGAGCTGGGCCAGATCCTGCCCGGACGGCAAAACCTGACGGACCGTATCCTGCGCAAGTGACACCGACACATCGCCAATTGTGATGATTTGGCTTTATAAATTCATTACCCGTTATGCCGTAGACCCTCTAGCGTCCTGTCATCCCTGATCGCAGACGACGGAGCCCCCCATGACCCTGCAACGCATTTCAGCCTTCTGTCTGGGCCAGACCGGCGGCAATCCTGCCGGCGTCGTCATCGCGGACACTCTGCCGAGCCCGCAGCAGATGCAGTCCATCGCCCGCGAGGTCGGCTATTCCGAGACCGCTTTTGCCGCGCCCGACGGCGACGCCTGGCAGGTGCGCTATTTCTCACCCGAGGCCGAGGTCGCCTTTTGTGGCCATGCCACCATCGCGCTTGGGGCCGCCCTTGGCCAGCACCGCGGCGCCGGGCATTTCCGTCTCACTCTGGCGCAGGGCAGCATCACCGTCGACGCGCACCTGGCCGAGGGTCACTGGCAGGCCAGTCTGCGCTCTCCACCAACCTGGTCGCGCCCGCTGGCGAGGGATCTTCTGAGCAGGCTGACCGATCTCTTTGGTCTGACGACTGCGGACCTCGACCCCACCCTGCCGCCCCTGCTGGCCCATGCCGGGGTGCAGCACGCCATTCTGACCCTGCAAGAGCGCAGCCAGCTCTCCGCCATGGCCTATCCGTTCGAGGCCCTGCGCGATCTCATGCAGGCCGAGGGGCTGACCACTGTATCGCTGCTGCACATCACGTCTGACCTTGCCTTTGCCGCCCGCAACGCCTTTGCGATCGGCGGCGTGGTCGAGGATCCCGCGACAGGGGCCGCCGCCGCCGCGCTTGGCGGCGCGCTGGTCGATCTCGGCTGGCCTGCGCTGGTGGGCGGAGGCCGCTTCACCATCCGTCAGGGCGAGGATATGGACCAGCCCTCCCTGCTTGAGGTCGCCGTATCCGGCCTTCCGCACGCGCCGGTTCAGGTCAGCGGCGCGACCCGTCTGATCGACGACTGAGCCGATTTCGCACCGTTCAGTTACCGTTCAGATACCGACCGGATACCGACATCGCACTTCGGCCCTGTCGAGGGTATCGCAGCGCCCTCCGGCGCAGCCCTTCAGAACGGCGATTTGGAGCGGAATTTTTGCCCCGCGCCGCCGTCGGGATGCAGCAGCCGGATCTCTTCGGAGTGCAGCATCAGACGAGGGTGGTCGCGCGCCGCGCCGCTGGCATAGAACGGGTCGCCCAGGATCGGATGGCCCATCGCCAGCATATGCACCCGCAGCTGGTGCGAGCGCCCGGTATGGGGGAACAGCCGCACGCGGGTTTCGCCCTCAGGCCCCGCCGCGCCATAGCTTTTGACCTTCCAGTCGGTGACCGCCGCGCGACCGTTTTCATGGTCGATCTTTTGCAGCGGCCGGTTCTCCCAATCAACGATAATCGGCAGATCGACGGTGCCGGCCTTAGGCTCCAACTTGCCATAAAGCCTTGCATAGTAAGTCTTTTTGATCCGGCGATGCTCAAACTGCAACCCCAGGTGACGCTGCGCATGGCGCGACAGGGCAAAGACCATCACGCCGCTGGTGTCGCGGTCCAGACGGTGCACCAGCAGGGCGTTGGGAAAGGCCGACTGAATGCGGCTCAGCAGGCAATCCGCCAGATGATCGCCCTTGCCGGGGACCGAGAGCAGCCCGGCAGGCTTGTCCACGATCAGCAGTTCGTGGTCCTCGTGGATCACGGTCAGGGGCACGTCCGGGGGGCTATATTCGCTCGACATATGCGGGTGATAGACCTTGCCCCGTCCCGCGTAAATGGCTCAGGCAGATTTGTCGGGGCCGGGCTCTATGTCGTAGTAGTCGCCCTTGTCACCACAATATATATGCTTGGAAGTGGTGAGTCCGCTGTCGCCGTCGATGGTCCCCGACCCAATGGAGGTCATCCCCTCGCCCTCCATCTGCCAGAAGATCGACGACCCGCAGGCGTTGCAGAACCCGCGCCGCGCCTGGGGCGAGCTCTGGTACCAGGCCAGCGTGTCAGCGCGGATCATCTCAAGCGCCTCGGTCGGCACCTGCGTCGCCGACCAGTAGTGCCCAGAGGTCTTGCGGCATTGCGTGCAATGGCAGGCGACAGAGGCACGCGGCGCGGCCTCGGTCTGCCAGGAGATCCCGCCGCAGAGGCATGATCCTTTCAGCATATTTTCAGGCCTTCCCGTTGGTTTGCATGGTTTTTTCGCCCGTCGTCATGGTCGTCCACAAAAGACGCTGTGCAGAATTTCTTCCAGCTGGCGGGCATCCTCGGGCGTGAAGGCATCGGGCTGATTGCTGTCGATATCCAGCACGCCAATCACGGCACCGGAGCCGTTGCGCACCGGGATCACCAGTTCAGACCGGGTGCTGCTGGCGCAGGCGATATGGCCCGGAAAGGCGTCGACATCGGGCACCAGCTGGGTTTCGCCACTGCGCGCGGCCGCCCCGCAAACCCCTCTGTCGAAAGGGATTTTCAGGCAGCCGTGGCCCCCCTGATAGGGCCCGATCTTCAGCAGGCCCGGCTCAGTCACCCGGTAGAACCCGGTCCAGTCGAAACGGTCGTCGCTATGGTGCAGCTCGCACGCCAGCGTGGCCATCAGCGCAACCTCGTCGCTCTCGCCTTCGGTCAGTGAGGCGACGGTCGCCGCGAGGCTAGAATAATCAGGCATATCAGTCCTTTCCGAGGCGCGTCAGGGGCGCTCAATCGCGATGGCAGTACCTTCGCCGCCACCGATGCAGATCGCCGCAATACCCCGTTTCAGATCATGGCGTTCCAGCGCATGCAACAGCGTCACGATGATCCGCGCGCCAGAGGCGCCGATCGGATGACCCAGGGCGCAGGCGCCGCCGTGGATATTTACCACATCGCGCCCCAGACCCATCTCGTGCATGAAGGCCATGGGGACGACGGCAAAGGCCTCGTTCACCTCCCACAGGTCGACATCCGCCACGGACCAACCGAGCCTTTTCAACAGCTTGCGCGCCGCCGGTACGGGGGCCGTGGGGAAATCCTTCGGCGCCTGAGCGTGGCTCGCATGGCCCATGATGCGCGCCCGGATCGGCAGATCGCGCGCCCGCGCCGTGGCCCGCGAGGTCAGCACCAGAGCCGCAGCCCCATCGGAAATCGACGAGGAATTGGCCGCCGTCACCGTCCCGTCCTTGCGAAACGCGGGCTTGAGCTGGGGGATCTTTTCGGGCCGCGCCGTGCCGGGCTGCTCATCCTCGACCACAGTGCTGTCGCCCCTGTGCGAGGGCACGACAACCGCTGTAATCTCGGCCTCGAAGGCGCCCGAAGCCTGAGCTTCCAGCGCATTTGACAGCGATTTCAACGCGTAATCGTCCTGAGCCTCGCGGGTGAACTGAAAGGCCTCGGCGCAATCTTCGGCAAAGGTGCCCATCAGACGACCCTTGTCATAGGCGTCCTCAAGCCCGTCGAGGAACATGTGATCCACCGTTTGCGCATGGCCCAGCCGCGCCCCGCTGCGCATCGCAGGCAGCAGATAGGGGGCGTTGGTCATGCTCTCCATCCCGCCCGCAATCATGGTCGCGGCGTGACCGAGAGCGATCTGGTCATGCGCCATCATCGCCGCCTTCATGCCGGAGCCGCACATCTTGTTCAGCGTGGTGGCCGGAACCTCCTCGCCCAGACCGGCTGCAAAGCCTGCCTGCCGCGCCGGGGCCTGTCCCTGCCCGGCGGGCAGCACACAGCCCATAAGCACTTCATCCACCGTGGTAATTCCGGCACCACGCAGCGCAGCCGCAATCGCCGCGCCACCCAGGTTGGCCGCAGGAACCCCTGCAAAGACCCCCTGAAATCCCCCCATCGCCGTGCGGGCCGCGCCCGCGATGACAACCTCCTGCATCGCATCCTCCTGCATGTGCTGAACATGCATACCGAATGGTAAGGATTGCCGTCTAGTCTCTGTGCCAATCAACAACGCGCTGATGCCAGACTTGGGGAATACACGCAGAATGGATCTTACTTCGCGCCTTCAGGACGATGTCATGATCGTCACCGTCAACGCCCTGCGCATCGACGCCGCTGTCGCCATCCAGTTCAAGGACCAGATGCGTGCCGCTCTGGATGAGGCAAAGGGCCGCGTGGTGCTGGATCTCGCACAGGTGGAATTCGTCGATTCTTCAGGGCTCGGCGCAATTGTCGCCGCGATGAAGCAGATGCACGGCGGGGCCAAGCTGGAGCTTGCCGCTCTCCGCCCCAATGTCGACAAGGTATTTCGACTGACGCGCATGGATACGGTCTTTCCCATCCACCTAGCTGCAGAAGCCGCGGTGCACCCCCATGCCTCGTGAGGCTATCTCCGCGCCAACGAAACGCCCCGTTTTTCAGTTGCAGCGTGACATTCGCATCAGCTTTCCCAGCACGTCCCTCTCGGTGCGTCGCGCGCTTGAGACTGTGATCGGCAGCCTTGCCGCGCTGTCCCTTGAGCCTGAGGAACTTGGAACGGTCGAGCTGGTTCTGGCAGAGGCCCTGAACAACGTCGTTGAGCATGCTTACGGAGAGGGCGAGCGTGGCTGGATCAGTCTGGAATGCGCGCATAGGCCTGACGGGCTGCACTTCACCATCCTTGACGAGGGCAAACCCATGCCCGACGGCATCGCCCCCATAGGTCTGCGCATCCCTCTGCCGGAGGAGTTGGACGCCCTGCCAGAAGGCGGATTTGGCTGGTTCCTGATTCAGGATCTTTCGCATGACGTGCAATATTTCCGGACTGGTGACATCAACAGGCTCAGCTTCCGCATCAATATCGGCGTCACGCTCCTGCCCAACTGACAGCCCCCGGACCGCTGGCAACTAGCGGATGGCGAGGGAGTTCTCTGGATCAAGTCGTGCGTGGCCTTGCGCTCATGCTCTCGGCAATCGCTTCATGGTTCGGCCATCATCCCTCAGAAAACCGAAAACCACTGCCTTGTCAGTGCGCCATACGCCTCCGCCGCATCGCGCCAAAGATCAGACCAAGACATCCTGCAATGATCTCTTGACCTTGCCCGCGCCTCCGCGCAGCCTCTGCTCGCTGAAAGAGGAGGCAACATGCGCGATTTTCAACTGCCGGGCCGATCGCCCATCTGGGCCGAGAATGGCATCTGCGCGACCTCGCACCCGATTGCGGCGCAGGTGGCCATCGACATCATGAAACGTGGCGGCAATGCGATGGACGCAGCCATCGCCGGGGCCGTGACCCTCGGCGTATGCGAACCCGCGATGTGTGGCCTTGCGGGCGATTGCTTTGTGCTGGTCAAGCCCGCCGGCTCGGATCAGGTTCTGGGGTTCAACGGCTCAGGTGCCGCGCCCGCTGGCGCCGACGCTCAGGCTTTGCGCGATGAGGGTCACACCAAGATCCCGACCGACAGCGCGCAGGCCGTCACTCTGCCCGGCGCGGTGCAGGCCTTTGATGCAATGTCCGCCGCCTGGGGCAAGCTGGGCCTCGCCGACAGCCTCGCCCCTGCCATCAGCTATTTTGAAACCGGGGTGCCCGTGCATTCCCGCGTCGCTTTTGACTGGGCGCAGTCCTTTCCCACGCTCAACCACACCGCCCGCGGGCATTTCCTGCCATGGGGCGCGCCACCCAAACCGGGTACCCGCTTCGACCTGCCGGGTCAGGCAGAGGTGCTGCGTCGCATCGCCCGCCACGGTGCCTCGGCGTTTTACGAGGGGGAGGTCGCCGAAGACATGCTCTCAGCCCTGCACGCCGCCGGCGGCAGTCACACGGCCGAGGATTTCGCCACTGTGAAAGGCCTGCAAACCACACCGATCAAGGGCGACTACAAGGGCGCAACCCTGTTTGAGCATCCGCCAAACGGCCAGGGTGCCACAGCAATTTTGATCCTGAACATCCTGTCGCATTTCGATCTGGCGAGCCTCGACCCCTTTGGGGCTGACCGCGCGCATCTTGAGGCCGAAGCGGCCAAGCTTGCCTATGACGCGCGCAACGATCTGATCGCCGACCCGGCCCATGCCAGCGGCGCGCAGATGCTTGATCCGGCGTTCGCGGCGCAACTTGCGGCCCGCATCGATCCCAAACGCGCCCGCAGCGCGACGACCAAGCCCGAGGGCCAGCCGCATCGCGACACGGTCTATATCACCGTGGTCGACAAGGATCGCATGGCCGTTTCGCTGATCTATTCGGTGTTCATGCCCTTCGGTTCCGGTATCGGGACGTCGAAGTTCGGATTGCTGCTGCACAATCGCGGGTGCGGCTTCACCCTGACGCCGGACCACGCGAACACGCTCGCCCCCGGTAAGAGGCCCATGCATACGATCATTCCGGGCATGCTGGCTGAAAACGGCGTACCCAACATGCCGTTCGGTGTGATGGGTGGCCAATATCAGGCGGCGGGACATGCCCGTTTCGTCACAAATTTGCGTGATTACGGCCTCAGCCCGCAGGAAGCGATCGATGCGCCACGGTCTTTCCCCGAGGCTGGCTCGCTTCAGTTGGAACGTGGCTATGCTGCTGGGGTGCACGCGGAGCTCGCCGCACGCGGGCACGCGGTCGTCACCCCAGCCGGCCCGATTGGCGGCGCGCAGGCGATCCGGATTGATGCGAACGGATTTCTGGAGGCAGGGTCAGACCCGCGCAAGGACGGCTGCGCGATCGGCTATTGACCACGCTGGCGAAGGCCGCCCCGCGCGGCCTTCCCACGTCAGTTCAACTGGAAGTGCAGAGGATAGGCGCCATCCTCAAATGGGCCAAAAAGATCAGGGATATCAGGGTGATCTACAGGCTCACCCGAGCTGTCCTCGACCAGGTTCTGTTCCGAGACATAGGCCACATAATAGCTCTGATCGTTCTCGGCCAACAGGTGATAAAACGGCTGTTCGCGCGCAGGACGACTGTCTTCGGGAATGGCGTCATACCATTCCTCGGTGTTGCTGAATTCCGGATCGACGTCAAAAATCACCCCACGAAAGGGGTGCTTCTTGTGTCGCACGATCTGGCCCAGATGATATTTAGCTTTCGTTGTCAGCATCGTCTTGCAGCCCATGGCCCCCACTACTAACGTCAAACACCGCAGCTTGTCCAACGCCCTACTATAATATTCAGGAAACAGAGTGTGAACCTCGTCCTTACAGTTCTCGAGATTGTCGCGCCTGTTTTCCTGCTGGCCACCATCGGATATATCTGGGTCCGTATGGGGGTCGAATACAAGGTCGAATTCGTCACCCGTCTGGCGATGACCCTGTCTGTGCCCTGTCTGATCTTCACCGCCCTGATGCGGACCGAGATTGACCCTGTCGCGCTGACCACCCTGTCTCTGGCTGCGGCCGTCGGCTACGGTGTTCTGACCGCTGTGACCGCCATCGCACTTTGGGTCTTTCGACTCGACATGCGGACATACCTCGCTCCACTGATCTATGGCAATACCGGCAATCTCGGTCTGCCGCTGGCTATGTTCGCCTTTGGTGAGGCCGGGCTGGGCTACGCGGTGATCGTCTTTGCCATCATGGCACTGTGGAACTTTACCTTCGGGATCTGGGTGGTGTCGGGCGGCGGGTCAGTCCTGCGTGCGCTGCGCGAACCGCTGCTGTGGGGCACCATCCTCGGAGGGATTTTTCTGTGGCAGGGCTGGGAAACGCCGCGTTTCCTGACCAATACGCTGGAGCTTGTCGGCCAGATTGCCATTCCGATCATGCTGATCACCCTTGGCGTCGCCGTAGCCCGCCTGACACCGGGGCGCATGGTCCTCGCAGTCGGGCTGTCGGCGCTGAAGCTGGTGCTCTGCGTCGGGATTGCCTGGGGCGTGGGGACGTTCTTTAAGCTTGAACCGGTCGCCCTCGCCGTCCTGATCCTGCAGATTTCGACCCCGGTCGCCGTGACCTCCTACCTGCTGGCCGAGAAATATGGCGCCGATGCGCAGGCCGTTGCGGGCCTTGTCGTCGCCTCGACCCTTATGTCGGTGGCGGCAATCCCCGTATTGCTGGCAATTCTGCTTTAGCATCACAGCTTTGTCGGTTTCGCTATTACACGGCTTCGTGTACGCTAATTGAAAAACCGAGCAGATAAAAAAACGAGAGACATATGGGCAGAAAGCTATTCGCGCTGCTGATCGTGATGCTTGTCGCTTCTTGCGGCAGTCGCGATACAACGGCGCCGCGCAATCTGGATGATGCGTGTTCCATCCTATCCGAACGTCCCCACTATCGCCGTGCCTTCAAGAAGGTTGAGCGTCGCTGGGGGGTTCCGACGAACGTCATGATGGCCGTCATGCATCAGGAAAGTAAGTTCATCGGCAATGCGCGCACACCGCATCGCTACATGCTGGGGATCATCCCGATGGGCCGGCAGAGTTCGGCCTATGGCTATAGCCAGGCGCTGGATTCCACCTGGGATGACTATCGCGAACAGACCAGCAGCCGTCGCGCACGGCGCACAGATATCGACGATGCCGCTGATTTCATGGGCTGGTACATGTCCGGCACGACCAAGCGCATCGGCATTCCGCTGACGGATGCGCGCAACCAGTACCTCGCCTATCACGAAGGGCGCACGGGCTATCTGCGCGGCAGCCACAACAACAAATCCTGGTTGCTGTCGGTGTCGCAACGCGTCGCTGTCCGCTCGGATCTCTACGCGAAACAGCTGCCCTACTGCCGCTAACGCAAAAGGCCCGATCATCAGGCGTGATGATCGGGCCTTTTTATTGGGTTAGCCGCGTCCTCAGCGGCCTGAGTCACCAACCGAACCGGTCCCCGTGAACAGCGTTCCCGGCAGGTTCATGCCAGTGCGCAGCTCACCAAGCGCGATCGTCGTCTGGCCACCGGAGTCGTCATGCACGACCCACTGGCGCAGTTCGACCGGATTGTCGGTGAACACCATTTCGATAAAGCCATATTCCGGATGCGCCGGATCCTGCGCCCGTACCACTGTCGAGGGCCCCTGCTCCCGGTGAGAGGTCACCATATTGGCACGCCCTAGATCAACATTCTTGTCCAGGATGATGGACAGCGGAGTGCGGCTCAGCGGATAGGTTTCGGTGCTTTTTGTCTTCGGGTCGTAGATCTTGACCGCGCCGGCACCGGCCAGAACCAGCGCTGCTTGCGGCGGGTCATACTCAAACCGCATCCGCCCGGGCCGCTTGATGTACAGCGTTCCGGTCGAAACCGAATTGTCGCTGGCAATCTGGGTGAACTTTGCCTCGGCGGTCGTCATGCCGTTGAGGTACTTTGAAATCGCGTTGAGCGAGATCGGATCAGCCATGGCAGGCAGCGCCATGGCGACAACCGTCGCGGTTACAGCGGCGGTCATTGTGGCGGCGGGCGCTAGAAGGCGGGTCAGTCTGTTCATAACAGGGATGTAGTCTCCGGCAGCGGTCCATTCCAGCACCGAACGATCACAGAGCCGTCACAGTTCCACTTTAACCGGCAAAGCCTCGCCGAAAGTGCAGCGCGAGGGGGCCCTAAAGCCCCCTCACACGTCTCACTGTTCCGGGATCAGCACTTCGCGCTTGCCAACATGGTTGGCGGAGGACACGACGCCCTCGTCCTCCATCTGTTCAACCAGACGCGCCGCCTTGTTGTAGCCGATGGCCAGCTTGCGCTGGATGTAGGAGGTGGAGCACTTGCGATCCTTGATCACGATGCCAACCGCCTGATCATACAGCGCATCTTCGCCGTTGGTATTGCCGCCGGTGGACAGGCCCAGCACCGCGTCGATGTCATCGGCCTTGTCGTCCTCGGGGCCCTCGACCACGCCACCGATATAGGACGGCGGACCGTAGCCCTTGAGGTGGTTGACGATCTCTTCGACCTCCTCATCGGACACGAACGGGCCGTGGCAGCGGGTGATCTTGGCGCCACCGGCCATGTAGAGCATGTCGCCCATGCCCAGCAGCTGTTCGGCCCCCATTTCGCCCAGGATCGTACGGCTGTCGATTTTGGAGGTCACCTGGAAGGAAATCCGGGTCGGGAAGTTCGCCTTGATGGTGCCGGTGATGACGTCGACCGAAGGACGCTGCGTTGCCATGATCAGGTGGATACCCGAGGCCCGCGCCATCTGCGCCAGACGCTGGATGCAGGCCTCGATCTCTTTGCCCGCGACCATCATCAGGTCCGCCATTTCGTCGACGATGACGACGATATAGGGCATCTTCTCGGGCTTGATCTCTTCGGTCTCGAACACCGGATCGCCGGTGCCGTCGTCAAAGCCGGTCTGCACGGTGCGGCTGAACATCTCGCCCTTGTCGATCGCGTCCTGCACCCGGCCATTGTAGCCGTCGATGTTGCGCACGCCCATCTTGGACATCTTGCGATAGCGGTCCTCCATTTCGGCGACGGTCCATTTCAGGGCCACGACGGCCTTCTTCGGATCGGTCACAACGGGGGACAGCAGGTGCGGGATGCCGTCATAGACCGACAGCTCCAGCATCTTCGGGTCGATCATGATCAGGCGGCATTCCTCCGGCGTCAGCCGATAGAGCAGCGACAGGATCATCGTGTTGATCGCCACGGATTTACCCGAGCCGGTGGTCCCTGCGATCAGCAGGTGGGGCATCTTGGCAAGGTTCGCAATCATCGGCTCGCCGCCGATATCCTTGCCGAGCGCGAGGGGCAGTTTCATGTGCGTATCGCCAAAGTCGCGCGCCGCAAGGATCTCGCGCAGCACGACCTTTTCGCGGGTCTCGTTCGGCAGTTCGATCCCGATGACCGAGCGGCCCGGCACGGTCGAAACACGCGCCGACAGCGCCGACATCGAGCGCGCGATATCATCCGCCAGACCGATCACGCGGCTGGCCTTCAGGCCCGGCGCAGGCTCAAGCTCGTACATCGTCACCACGGGACCGGGACGGACCGAGACGATCTCGCCCTTGACGCCGTAATCATCCAGCACGTTTTCCAGCATCCGGGCGTTGTCTTCCAAAGCCTCGTCCGACAGGTGCAGGCGCTGGATGTTTTCCGGGTTGGTCAGCAGGCTGAGCGGCGGCAGGTCATAATGGACCTTCTCCGGCTCCTGATAGGTCCGAGGGGCGGGTTCGGGCGCACGCGCGGCCACCTGCGGCGCGGCCACGGGGGGGCGCGGCACGGCAGGGGAGGGGGGGACGCTTTCGGGGGCAAAGGCCTTGGTGTGGGTATGATCGTCCGCAATCCCGGGCTCGGGCGCGCCATAGTCATCGCCAAAGGCCGAGGCCTCCTCGTCCAGCCAGGCCGGGTCCTCGTCATCGTTTCGATAGGCGCCGCGCAGCACGCGGGGGCCAGATGTTTCGCGGGTGTCGACGGGCTGAGGTGGCGGAGCGACCAATGCCTCATCGGCGTAGGTCTCTGTGCTGTAGTCGGCCTCATACTCCGCATCGAGATCGACGAAAGGCTCGTCCGTCTCGTAGTCCGCTTCGATCTCGGGCTCTGCCGCATAGGCAGACACTTCGTCGGGATAGGGGTAGGCCGCGTGGCGCGGGTCAGCAGCTCCCACAGCGCGCGGGGCACTGCGAAGCGCGGCGACGGGCGGTGGCGGCGCAAAGGGGCGCGCGGGCTGCGACGCCGAGGTCAGCGGCGGCTCGGTGCGCGTCGGGCTGACGATCAGCGGGGCGGGACGACGCGGACGGTTGCCCTGCGGCTGTGCCTGCTCTGCCGGCTGAACCGAGCGGATGACGGGTACAGAGCGCGCGCGCGAGCGGACGACATCGGCGATCTTGGCCTGGATGCGCTGATTTTCGGGCACGCTGGGATCATGACCATAGGGCATATGCGCAACGGGCTTGCTCACAACCAGCTCATCCGGGGGCATATCGGCGGGGTCCGCGCGCCGCTTCAGACCGTTCGACAGACGCCCCAGCAAACGCGAGCGTGGCTCGGGCTTCGGTTCGGGCAGCTGTTGTTCGTAGGCTTGCGACAGGGCGTAGTCCTGTTCGTCCTCCTCATCATACAGCGGCATATCGGGCGAGGCCCAGGGGTCTTCCTCCCAGTCCTGCTGGACGGTGGGATCGTCGTAGAAGGCGCCCTGAGTGCGTTCCGCGCGCACGGCCCGGCGGCGTTCCAGATGATCGCGCCCGCGACCTGCGGCATGGGTGGCGGCACTGCCAGCGGCGCGCATCGTACCAGCGGCACCACGACCCAGCACCTTCAGCACCATGGCGTAAAGCAGGACAAGGCCCAGCACCATCAGGCGGAACATGCGGCGAAGCTCATACACGGTGAAGCCCATGACCCACAGACCCAGCACGGCAGAGCCAAGGCCCAGACCAACCGCCAGCAGACGGATGGCCGTGTCGATGGGCAGCGGCAGCAGGCCCATCAGGGCACCAAGCGCGGTATCCCCGAACAACCCGCCAAGACCAAAGGCATGCGGCCACTCGGCCCCGGTGTTCAGCGTCCCGGCATAGACCGCCACAGCCGCGACGAACACCGGTGCAAAGACAAGGCGGCCGACAGGGCCTTCGTCCGCGAAATGCAGACCGAAGCGCAGGCCCCAGACGATAGAGAGCGCGGCAATCGCCCAGCCCCCGGCACCGATCACCATGATCATCGGCGCAGCGATCGAGGCGCCGAACCGGCCCAGCCAGTTCTGCACCGGCGCATCGCTGGCCGACATCCACGACGGGTCCGCCGGCGTGTAGCTGTAGAGCAGAGCGGCAACCATCAGCCCGAAGACCAACAGCATCAGCCCGATCAGTTCCTTGCCGCGCTTTTCCAGTGCCTCTTGCATGGTGCTGTCAAAAAGCGGGTCGCGTCCCTTGGTCTGAAATGCCATGTCGCCTCCTCGTTACCTGTACAGACAGTCGCGCAGGCTGATCAGCCCGGCCACCATCGCGTCTTTTGGGGCCACCATGGCGACCCGGACATATCCTGCGCCGGGGTTATGGCCCCCAACGTCGCGGCTGAGATAGGCGCCCGGCAAAACCCTGACCCCCGTCTGTTGCCAAAGCTTCAGCGCCGCCGCCTCTCCGTCCGCCACGGGCAGCCAGAGGAAGAACCCCGCCTCGGGCCCCTGATACCCCGGCACGCCATTCAGCACGGCGTCGGCGGCAGCGTATTTCTCGTTGTAGAGACGACGGGATTCGATCACGTGATCCTCGTCCGCCCAGACCCGTTCGGACACGCGCTGCAGCGGCAATGGCAGCGGGGCCCCGGAATAGGCGCGCAGCTGCTTCAGACGGCGCAGGCTTTCCGGCCCGCCCGCCACGAAGCCCGAGCGCAAACCCGGCAGGTTGGAGCGTTTCGAGAGCGACTGAAAGATCAGAACCCGCTCAGGATCGACGCCCATGTCCTGTGCGACCTGAAGCGCACCGACCGGCGGCGTGTCGCGGTAAACCTCGGAGTAGCATTCGTCCGAGAAGACCTGAAAATCGTACTTTTCCGCCAGCGCCAGAAGGTCGCGCAGGTACCCCTCGGGCGCGACGGCACCCTGCGGGTTGGTCGGCGAACAGATATAGGCCGCGACGGTACGGTTCAGGATATCTTCGGGCAGACCGGCGTAGTCGGGCAGAAACCCGGTTTCCTTCGTCGCGGGCACGAACACAGGCTCGGCCCCGACAGAAATCGCTGAGATCATATAGACTTGGTAGAAGGGATTCGGGATCAGAATGACCGGCCGCTTGCCGTTCTTCTGCTCCGGACACAGCGCCATGCCGACGTTGTAGAGCCCCTCACGCGTGCCATTCAGCGGCATGATCTGACGTTCCGGATCGACGCGGACGCCATAGCGGCGCGCAATCCAGTCAGAGATCGCACCGCGCAGCTCGGGGCTGCCCTCATTCGGGGGGTATTTCGCAAATTCAGCAGCAGAGGCGGACAGCACCTCGGGCACCCAGTCCGGAAACGGGTGCTTGGGTTCGCCGATGGTCATATGCACCACGTCTCCACCCGGCTCGTGATGATCGAGCAAGGCGCGCAAACGTGGGAACGCATATTCCGGAAGGTTCGAAAACCGCTCTGGAAACATATGGAAACTGCCTCTGAATACGGGATCGTTTCGCCCCGTTTGACAGCAGACTAGCGCAGAAATGCCCAAGCCGTCCAGTGGCATGGCTGTGTCATGGCCGGAAAGACACAGCCCTGTGGCCTCAGGACAATGCGGCCTCGGCGGCGACGGCGACACGGGCCAGCGCCTCCTCCTGCATCGGCTTGCCCATCAGTGTGATGCCGCAGCTTTTGTGCCCTGTCGGCAAGCTCACGGCAGGCAGATCCATCATGTTGCCAACCCGGGTATTGCGCAGCGCCAGCAGGTTTTCGGAGACGTAATAGGCGTCATCCGTCAACATCCGCTCAACATTCGGCGGCAGGATCGGCGCGGTCGGGCAGATCACCGCGTCAAAGCCGCCCATCTGGTCATTCCATTCCTTGCGCGCGGCGAACAGTTTCTCCCACGAGGCGACATATGTGGGGGCCGAGACCTTGGCCCCGGCGCGGAAGCGCTCAAGGATCTGAGGGAACATGACGTCGGGGTTGGCCTCGATGACATCCGCCCACAGCCCGTAGGCCTCAGACGCATAGAGGTACGCCGCGAGAGGCGAGGCGCGCTCCAGTGCGGCCGAGCGTACCGGCACCAGCTCCGCCCCGGCGTCGGCCAGACGCGCCTTGGCCTCCTCGAACGCGGCGAGAGGCTCGGGGCGGATGTCGGTCAGCACCTCCGTCTCCAGCACCCCGATGCGCAGGCCACGCAGGCTGGCGCCCGCCAGATCTGCGGCGGGTTTGCCCTCCAGCGCCGACAGCAGCAGCACTGCGTCCGCGACGGACCGGCAGAGCGGGCCGATGGTGTCGAACCGCTTGCACAGCGGCTGAACCCCATCGAGGCTGATCCGCCCCGAGGTCGTCTTGAAGCCGACAATATCGTTCCAGGCCGCAGGGATACGCACCGAGCCGCCGGTGTCAGAGCCAATGGCCGCCGCCGCCAGACCGAAAGCGACCGACGTGGCTGCCCCCGAAGACGACCCCCCCGGCGCCAACGCCGGATCGTTGACGTTCGGCGGAGTTGCCGTCACCGGGTTGATGCCGATGCCGGAAAACGCCAGCTCTGACATGTGCGTCTTGCCCAGACAGACGAGGCCCGCCTGGGTCGCATTGGCCAAAACGCGCGCATCAGCCTGAGGCGTGTGCCCCTTCAGCAAAGCCGAGCCTGCCTCCGTCGCAACGCCTGCCGAATCGAACAGGTCCTTCCAGCTGACCGGCACACCGTCCAAAGCATGCCGGCGCGTGCCGTTCTGCGCGCGTTTTGCGGCCGCCCCCGCCTCGGCCAGTGCGCGGTCATGGGTCACGCGGGCATAGATGCGGTCGCGGTACTCATGACCGTCGATGGCATCAAGGTAGACCTGCGTCAGCGCAACGGGGTCGATCGCCCCCTGCCCGATTGCCGCCCCCAAATCCGACGCCCGCCAGTTCAGCCAATCCCGATTGCCCATGCTCAAGCACCTGCCCTTGTCGCGCGAAGAGCCGCTCCGCGCTGAGTTTCCATTTGTGGCGAGGCTAGCGTCGGAAAGGCACATGGACAATCCCGCCCGCCCCCTCATATTGAGGGCCATGGAACATGATAGCGATCTTCTCATCGTCGGTGGCGGGCTGAATGGCCCGGCGCTTGCGCTTGCCGCTGCCCGTGCCGGGCTGAGCGCAACCGTGATCGACGCCCTGCCCCTAAGTGCCCGCAGCCAGAGCGATTTTGACGGTCGCTCCTATTCGCTGGCGCTCGCCTCCGTGCGGCTGCTGCGCGCGCTCGGGGTCTGGGACGCCGTTGCCGAGCACGCGCAACCGATGCTCGACATCAAGGTGTCCGACGGTCACGCAGGGCAAGGCGGCGCGCCTTTTTTCCTGCACTTCGATCACGCCGAGATCGAGGAAGGCCCGATGGGCCACATGGTCGAGGACCGCCACCTGCGCCGCGCCCTGCTCGACGCCGTCGCTGCCAACCCGTTGATTACACAGGTGAGTGGCGAGACAGTCACCGCGCAAGAGATCACCGCACAACACGCCGAAGTCACGCTGGCCTCGGGGCGCGCCCTGCGGGGCCGCGTGCTGATCGGCAGCGACGGGCGCGCCAGTGGCACCGCCCTGCGCGCCCGCATCAAGCGGCGCGGCTGGGGTTATGGGCAAACGGCACTGGTCTGTGCGATTGCCCATGAAAAACCGCACCACGGCGTCGCGCATCAGTTCTTCATGCCTGCCGGGCCGCTGGCGATCCTGCCTCTCAAGGGCAATGTCTCCTCGATCGTGTGGAGCGAGACGAGCGCCAATGCCGCCGCCATCCACGCCTTGTCGGATGACGAATATCTTGAGGCCCTGCGGCCCCAGTTCGGTGATTTTCTGGGCAAGATTTCCCTTGCGGGCAAACGCTTTACCTACCCCCTCGGCCTGTCGGTCTGCGAGCGGTTTTCGGGCCTGCGGCTGGCGCTGGTCGGCGATGCGGCGCATGGGATGCACCCGATTGCCGGTCAGGGGCTGAACGCCGGTCTGCGCGATGTCGCAGCTCTGGCGCAGGTGCTGAGCGAGGCACATATGCGCGGCGAAGACATCGGCGCGCTGGATGTGCTGGAGCGGTATCAGGAGTGGCGGCGTTTCGATACGGCCACGCTCGCCATGGCGACGGACCTAACCAACCGACTGTTTTCAAACGATAATCCGATTTTGCGGTTGGGTCGAGACCTTGGCCTCGGCGCGGTTGGCGCACTGCCGAAACTGCGGCGTGGCTTTATACGTGAGGCCGCCGGGCTGACCGGCGACCTGCCAGAGCTGATGCGCTGACTTAGTCCGCGGCCCGCAGGTCGCGGGCCTCGTCCACCAGCATGATCGGGATGCCGTTGCGGATCGGGAACGCCAGATGCGCAGCTTCCGAAATCAGCTCCTGACGCTCGGCATCATAGCGCAGGGTGGCGTGGGTCTGCGGGCAGACCAGCGCCTCGAGCATACGGCGGTCGAACAGCTGGGCTTGGGTCTCTTCGAGGTCGGTCATTGGATCATCTCCTGTCCGTCGCCGCCGCGCAGAGCGTATTCCAGCAGGGTCACCAGCGTTTCGCGACGGGTTTGCAAGGACGGCGCCTCAAGCAGCGCCTGTTTCTCTTCGGGGTCGAAATTCAGCAGCATAGACAAGGAGTTGATGAGAAGCTCATCATCCGCATCCTTCAGCGTATCCCAGTCCGTCGACAGGCCCTGATGTTCGAAATAGCGCGACAGAAGATCCATGAAGCTGCGGCGAGCAAAGCCGGGATCCAGCTCGCTCTCGCCCATGTCGATATCGAAGCCGTTCCAGTCGATCCGGAAGCGGCGATAGGGGGTAAAGCCGGTGACATCCTCGCCCACGCGAAAGCGCGAGATGCCGGTCAGGGTGATCATGTAGCGCCCGTCCTCGGTTTCCGAGAACTGCGTCAGGCGGCCGGCGCAACCGATCTGTTGCAGGCCGGTGCCGGGGCGACCGGGCACCTCGTTGGGCTGCACCATGCCGATCAGACGGTGCGGCGTTTTCAGACATTCCTCGAACATGGCGAGGTAGCGCGGCTCAAACAGGTGCAGCGGCAGCCTTGCCCGGGGCAGCAAGAGCGCGCCGGGCAAGGGAAAAATCGGGATGACGTCGGGCAGATCTGCGGGCTGTATCATGCCAAGGACTCTAGGCCACAAGCCGCGCCGGGAAAGACCCGATCAAGCGAAAATCAACGAGCTGAGCTTGCGACGTCCGTTCAGAGCAATCGGGTCCTGCGGCTTCAGCGCTTCAAAAATCGTGAAAAGCTGAGCCTTTGCAGCACCTTCGTTCCACTCGCGGTCACGGCGGAACAGTTCCAGCAGCTGATCCACGGCCTCCTGCACCTGCCCTGCGGCATGCAGCGCGAGGGCGAGGTCGAAGCGCGCCTGGTGGTCGGTCGGGTCGGCTTCGACCTGCGCGGCAAGCTCGGCCACCGGGCCGGCGTTGGCAGCCTGTTTGGCGAGCTCGATCTGGGCGTGGGCGGCCTCAAGTTCCGGCGCGGTCGAGATCTCGGCAGGGGCGCCGTTCAGCACGGCTTCGGCCTGATCGACATCGCCGAGGGCAAGGTGCGACCGCACCAGACCAGAGTAGGCGGCGACGCTGTTGGGATCTTCCTGCAGGATTGCCTCAAAGGTCTGGGCGGCGTCTTCGGCCGCGCCCTCAGTCAGCATTTCCTCAGCCGCTTCAATTGCTTGACCAAGACCGTCGTCTTCTTCGGGGGCCATCTTCGCCAGCTTTTCAACGAAGGCTTTCACCTCGGAGCCAGAGATCGCACCCTGAAATCCATCGACCGGTTTGCCTTCAAAAAAGGCATAGACGGTGGGGATCGACTGGATCTGCATCTGACCCGCGATGCCCTGATTTTCATCGACGTTGATCTTGGCCATCAGGACCTTGCCGCCCTGTGCGTTGACGGCCTCTTCCAGCTGCGGACCAAGGGTCTTGCAGGGGCCACACCACGGGGCCCAAAAGTCAACGATCACAGGCACTTGCTGAGAGGCTTCGACAACCTCCTGCATGAAGTTGGCCTCGTTGACGTCTTTGACATAGTTGCCCGCGGGGGCGGTGGTCTTGGTGCCGGTTCCAAGCTCGATCATGGCGGAACTCCCTTCAAATGCTTGGCCTCTATATGCACCTTGAGGGACGGTTTTCCAAGATGCCAGAGCGGTCGAGACTGCGCTTCGATTAACCTGCCCCCGCCGTGCCCGCAGGATTTGAGCAAGTGACTGAGTTAACGGCGAAAAGCGAGGTCGGTATCTGAACGGTATCGCGTCGGTATCCGGTCGGTGTCGTTTTCGGAGCCGGTGCGGAGGTTAACGGGGCGGGCGGTGAGGGTTTGTTTATGTCCCGAGGGCCGCGATAACTGGTCCCAGCCATCCGAGCCACTTCGGGAAGTGAGCGGCAAGCGCAAGCAGCGCGTCGGCTACAAAGTCGGTTTGATGCAGCTGGTCACTGACGGCCTCCAGATCCCGGATGTTTTGGGAGATCGGAGGTCCTGCGGGCGCCGCTATACTGACCTCGTCCAGATAAGCCGTCCATGCGGGGAAGCGCCGCAACATGATAGGGATCATCGCAGCAAAGGCACTCAGATCGCCTCCGGCTTCCTCCATGAGCAGGCTTTGTCTGCGTCGCTCATGCTGCACTCCTCCCTGCCCCGGCCCTACGTTGGAACGCTTTGCCTGTGCCCACAAGGGCGGTGCGGGGAATTTAGACGCGCGCGGCGGGGTGCGCGCCGTGCAAGGCCGCCATACCTTGTGTTTGCGCCAAGCCCGCGGCTATCTGGGGCTCAAACGCCTCGGAAAGGGACTCCATGCGCGACGACCCCAGCGACCAAGAGCTTGTTTCCACGGCGCAAAAGCTGGTGGGAGGGTTGCTCGCCACGGTGGTGGTCTTTGTCATTCTGCGCAGCTGGTTCAGCTGGTGGGGGTTTGACGCCATCGCCAATTGCGGCACCGTTCTGGCGATCGCCCTGCTGACGCCTCAGGTGCGCTGGTCGCGCCAGATCTTCGTCGTGCTGGCGCTGGCGCTGGCAGCCTACGCCTGGATCGCGGACCCGGGAGAGGCGGCGGCGGTGCTGGGACACGCATTGGAACGGGCGAGCTTCATCCTCGCGTTCTTCTGTGCGCTGGCGACGCTGCGCCATACGGCCGAGATTTCGGAGGCGATCACGCGGGCGGCGGTGTTTCTGGCGCAACAGCCTCCGGGGCGACGCTATTCGGCGCTGGCGCTTGGCGGGCAAACCTTTGCGCTGGTGCTGAACTACGGCTCGATTTCGCTGCTGGGGAGCATGGCGCGCTCAAGCGCGGCGCGCGAGCCGGACGCCGAGGTGCGCGCGATCCGCACGCGGCGGATGCTGCAGGCGGTGCACCGGGGCTTTGCCGCCAGCCTGATGTGGTCGCCGCTGAGCTTTGCCATCGTGATTTCGACCAGCGTGGTACCGGGGGCGAGCTGGGGCGCGATTCTGGTGCCCTCGCTGGGGTCGGCGGCGCTGCTGACGGGGATCGGCTGGGCGCTGGACAAGGCCTACAAGAGCAAGCTGGCGCCGGGGCGTGTTCCGGTGCGCGACCGCTCGCATGACGATCACGCGCGGGTGCTGTTGCCGGTGCTGTGGCTGCTGCTGCTGATCGCCGTGCCGGTGATGGTGCTGCATGTGACGACGGGGCAGTCGGCCTCGCTTTCGGTGCTGAGCGTGGTGCCGGTGGTGGCGGGGCTGTGGCTGCTGATCGGCGTGCCGGTGGGGGCCCGCACGCGCCACCTCGGCGGCCATGTCGGGGCGTTTGTGTTCCGAGAGCTGCCGGCGTTTCGCGGTGAGATCGTGCTGCTGAGCATGGCCGGGTTTCTGGGCAGTGGCGCGGGGGCTCTGCTGGCGCCGATGGTGGCGGCCAGCGGGCTGGACCTGTCTGCGGTGCCGGTCTGGGTGCTGTTGCTGCTGCCGGTCTGGCTGATCCCGCTGGGCGGTCAGGTGGGGATGAACCCGATCCTGTTCGTGTCGCTGTTTGGCCCGCTGCTGCCCGCGCCCGAAGTTCTGGGGATTTCTCCGACGCCCATGGTACTGGCGCTGACGGCGGGCTGGGCGCTGGCGGGGGTGACCTCGCCCTTCACGGCCTCGGTCATGCTGATCGCGCGGCTGGGGGATGTGACGCCCGCCGATGTCAGCCTGCGCTGGAACGGGCTTTTCTCGGTGATCTGCGCGGTGGTGCTGTCGGTTTGGGTGTTGCTCTGGGTGTGAAGGCGGGGTGACCCCCGCCCCTGCGCATTACAGATCGAAGGTCGCCAGGACCGGGGCGTGGTCGGAGGGCTGCTCCCACCCGCGGACATCGCGCAGCACGCGGCTGGAATGCGCCGCGCCTGAGATATCCGGCGTCGCCCAGATGTGATCGAGACGGCGGCCCTTGTCGGCAGCGTCCCAGTCGGGCGAGCGATAGGACCACCAGCTGAACAGGTTGCCCTCGGGGATGTCTTGGCGGGTGATGTCGACCCAGGCGCCTGCGTCCTGCACCTGCGCGAGATGCTCGACCTCGACAGGGGTATGGCTGACGATCTTGAGCAGTTTCTTGTGATCCCAGACGTCATCGGGCCGTGGTGCGATGTTCAGATCACCGACGAGGATCGCCTTTTCCGGGCGCTCTGCGTGGAACCAGTCGCGCATCTCGGTCAGGTAATCGAGCTTTTGGCCGAACTTGTCGTTGATCGTGCGGTCGGGCTTGTCGCCGCCTGCGGGGACGTAGAAATTGTGGATGGTGACGCCATTTTCCAGCCGCCCCGCGATATGGCGGGCATGGCCGAGCGCGGCGAAATCCTGAGCGCCCGTCTCCTCGATCGGCAGTTTCGACAGGATGGCGACGCCGTTATAGCCCTTCTGGCCACGGGCGATCATATGGGCATACCCCAGCTCGCGGAAGCGTTCGATCGGGATCAGGTCGACCGGGCTTTTGCATTCCTGCAGGCACAGAACGTCCGGCCCGGCGCTTTCCAGCATTTGACAGACCAGCGCTTCGCGCAGGCGGATCGAGTTGATGTTCCAGGTGGCGAGGGTAAATGACATGGTGTTTTACTTGCCTTATTCGGGTCGTGGCGCTTGGTCTTCGGGGTATCATCCGCCACCAGGCAAGGAAAGCGACCCGTTTCATGACAGGCCCCATGCTGAGCCTCGCACGGCTGATCGCGCTGCCCGCAGGCCATACGCCGCACGCGGTCTGAACGCGCCCGCCGGGGTCACCCTCAGCGCGACACAGGACGGCCGGCTGGGTGACGCGGCGGCTGAGGCGCAGGTCATCGGGATTTTGAGACCGCCTGCCTTGGTGGCGGCGCGCGTCTAGGCCACCGGATGTGCCTATAAAGGCTATTGATCAAAAAAAACCCGGACCAAAGGTCCGGGCAAGTCCAACAGGGAGGTACATATCAAACCCGGATATGTGCGGGGTGGTTCCACAGGAACATGCTACAAACATACATTCCCCGTAGTCCACTGGGAAGTAAGGAAAACCTTACGCGACCAGCCGATATCCGCCACTTTCAGTGACCAAAAGCCGTGCATTCGAGGGATCAGGCTCAATTTTTTGGCGCAACCTATAGATGTGCGTCTCCAAAGTATGTGTCGTCACGCCTGCATTATAGCCCCAGACCTCATGCAGCAGCACGTCGCGTGCCACCACACCGTCAGTTGAGCGATAGAGATATTTCAGGATGTTGGTTTCCTTCTCCGTCAGACGAATCTTCTTCTCGTCTTCGGTCACCAGCACCTTCATGGACGGGCGAAAGCTGTACGGCCCGAGCTGAAAGACGGCGTCTTCGCTCTGTTCATGCTGACGCAGCTGGGCGCGGATACGGGCCAGCAGCACAGGAAACTTGAACGGCTTGGTGACATAATCGTTCGCCCCGGAGTCCAGACCCAGGATGGTATCGGCATCCGAATCGTGCCCCGTCAGCATCAGCACCGGGCTCTTCACGCCCTGCTTGCGCATCAAACGGCACAGCTCGCGGCCATCGGTATCCGGCAGGCCAACGTCCAGAATCACCAGATCGAACAAGCCTTCCTTGACCTTCTGCATGGCACCGGCACCGGTTGACGCCTCGAAGACATCGAAATCTTCGGTCATCACCAATTGCTCGCTCAGCGCCTCGCGCAGGTCATCATCATCATCGACCAGCAGTATCTTTTTCATTTGTGGCATTGAACAGCCCTCCATCCGGCTCCCGTCTGACATGGAGGGCGTTCACGTCTTCGACAAGATTTGCGACAAAAGCCTCACGCTCTCGTGTTGCCTGCGCGGGATATGTTTCAAACCCGACACGCAGGGGCTAAGTATGAACGCCTGTGACACCGCCCTGCCCGATGGATCCTGCCATGTCCCTTGCCCCTGAGATCACCGAACGCATCGCCCGCGCGCGCACCGATTTGCGCATGGGTCTGCCTGTCGTGCTGCTGGACGGGACGCGCGCGGCGCTGGTGCTGGCGGCCGAAACCCTCAGCCCGGAACGCCTCGCCGATCTGCTGGCCCTGCCCGGCACCCCGGTGCTGGCGATCACCGCCCGGCGCGCCGAAACGCTGAAAGCCCGCCCCTATGACGGCGACCTCGCGCGCCTGCCGCTGCCCGCCGACGCCAGCCCGGCCTGGGTCAAGGCGCTGGCCGACCCGGCAGACGACCTGCGCCATCCCATGAAAGGCCCGCTGATCGCGCTGCGCGATGGCCCGGCAGACCTGCACCGTATCGCCCTGAAGCTCACCAAGTCCGCCCGTCTTCTGCCCGCCGCCCTGCTGCTTGAGCTTGAAAACGCCCGCGATTTTGCCGCTGAACATCACCTGACCACCCTGCCCGCCGGCGCCACCAACAGCCTGCTCGACACCGCCAGCCCGATGCATCCCGTCGTCTCGGCCCGCCTGCCGATGATCGCCTCGGACGCGGGCCGGGTGCATATTTTCCGCCCCGAAGACGGCGGCGAGGAGCACTACGCGATCGAGATCGGCCGCCCCTCGCGCGACAAGCCGGTGCTGGCCCGCCTGCACTCGGCCTGCTTCACCGGCGATGTGCTCGGCTCGCTGAAATGCGATTGTGGCCCGCAACTGCGTGGTGCCCTGGCCCAGATGGGGTCCGAAGGCGCAGGCGTCCTGCTCTACCTCAATCAGGAGGGGCGCGGCATCGGCCTCGCCAACAAGATGCGCGCCTATTCCCTGCAGGATCAAGGCTTTGATACGGTCGAAGCCAACCACCGCCTCGGCTTTGAGGATGACGAGCGCGACTTCCGCCTCGGTGCCGAGCTGCTGCAGCGCATGGGATTCAAGCAGGCCCGCCTGCTGACCAACAACCCGAAAAAGATCGACATGCTGCAGAAGAACGGCGTCGAGGTGACCGAACGTGTGCCCCTGAAAGTCGGCGAAAACGCCTTCAACCGCGCCTATCTCGCCACAAAGGCGGCAAAATCGGGGCATCTGCTGTGATTCTGCGCCTGACCCCGAGGGGCCTGCGCCTCGGCACCACGACCTACCCCTGCAGCATCGGTCGCGGCGGCATCCGCACAGACAAGGCCGAAGGCGACGGCGCCACCCCCACCGGCACGCATCGCATCGCCGAACTCTGGTACCGCGCCGACCGCATCGCAAAACCAAGCCCCTGGGCCCGCGCCATCGGCCCCGCAGATCTGTGGTGCGACGCCCCGGATCACCCCGACTACAACCACCACGTCACAGCGCCCTTCCCGGCCAGCCACGAACGCCTGCGCCGGGCCGACCCGCTCTACGACCTCATCCTGACACTGAACTGGAACTGGCCCGACGCGACGCCCCACAAAGGCTCGGCCATCTTCCTCCACCAATGGCGCCGCCCGCGCTTTCCAACCGAAGGCTGCCTGGCCCTGCGCCGCGATCACCTGCATGCGCTCGCCCGTCACCTCAAACCCGGCACCCGGATCCGGATCAGCTGACGCCTCCCTGTCATCTTGCCCGAAATACTTCGGGGGACTCGCCGCCAGGCGAGGGGGGCAGCGCCCCCTCCCCGCTCTCAGTCGCGCGCCCCGAAAATCGCCGAGCCGACCCGCACATGCGTCGCGCCAAAGCGGATCGCCTTCTCGAAATCCCCCGACATGCCCATCGACAAGCCGTCGAGACCGTTGCGCGCAGCGATCTTGGCCAGCAGCGCGAAATGCAATGCCGCCTCTTCCTCGACCGGAGGAATGCACATCAGCCCGGCGACCGGCAGAGACAAGGCCCGGCACTCCGCAACAAAGGCATCGGCCTCGCCCGGAAGCACCCCGGCTTTCTGCGGCTCTTCGCCGGTGTTGATCTGCAGGAACAGCGCCGGGCAGCGGCCGATCTCATCGGAGATACGGGCGATGGTCTGGGCAATCTTGGGGCGGTCGACGGAATGGATCGCCTCGGCCAGATCCATCGCCTGACGCACCTTGTTGCTCTGCAACGGGCCGATGATATGCAAGGAAATCGCTTCAAATTCCTCGCGCAAACCGGGCCATTTGCCGGCGGCTTCCTGCACGCGGTTCTCGCCAAAGACGCGCTGGCCCTCTTGCAGCACCTCGCGGACACGTTCGTCCGCCTGCATCTTGGAGACAGCGATCAGCGTGACGGTGGCCGGGTCGCGGCCAGCCTCGTCACAGGCGGTTTGAATACGGGTGCGGATCTCGGTCAGGGACATGGGCAGCCTTGTTGAACAAAGGGATCAGGTGGCGCCAAGGAACATCAAACCGGGACAAAAGAAAAGGGCAGGTCAAACGACCTGCCCCTTCCAATCACATTCACACTTCTGAAATCAGAAGCGGAAGTTGATGCCGAAATCTGCTTCGGTTTTGTCGTCGTCGGTGCCGTAGATGCCGCCAACCAGGTTAACGCCGCCGCCGAGTGCGTAGGAAGCGTCGACACCCAGGCCAGTTGCCGAGTCAACACCAGCAGTGTCGGAGTCGAAGTAGGTCAGGTAGCCGCCAACGGTCAGGCCCGAAGCAACGTCGAAGTGTGCTGCAACTGCGTAACCACCACCAACGCCGCCAGTGCCGTTCGTGCCATCGTTGACGTACGAAGCGTTGAAGGTCGCGGTGCCAACGGTGCCGCCAACTGCGACAACCCAATCAGTCGTGTAAGCGTCGCTGTCCTGGCCGCCGACGCCGAAGGTGTAGCCAGCGAAATCGTAGGACACGTATGCGTCGGTCGCTTGAGCTTCGGTGTCATAGGACAGGTGAGCGTTCAGGCCGCCCATTGCGTAGGTCAGTGCGAGGCCGGTCGGCGAAGCGCCGCGCGAAGCGTAGCCCGGGCCGTCCAGGAACGAGGTGAAGTTCTGCAGGCCGATGTTGCCGACTGCCAGGTTCGCCATCGAGTCGAGTGCGTACTGAACGTTACCGACGGACAGTTCCAGGCCACCGGACTGGATGAACATCTGTGCGGCGTTTACGGTGCCAGCTTTAGTCTGACGGACGTAGCCAGGTGCGCCTGCGTCGTTGCCGGCTTTGTCCTCTTCCGAACGCAGACGGTAACGGCCACCAACGGTCAGGCCGTTGTCGGTTTCAGTGGTGCCGACGACGTCAAGCTGGAAACGCTGTTCCAGGTAGGTGATGTCGGTGCCGGCTGCGTCGTCATAGACGACGCCGAAACGGCCGAAGCCGGACCATGCGACGTCAGCGGAAGCTGCGCCTGCAACCATTACCAGCGCGGTCGACGCGATGAGAATCTTTTTCATTGTTTTTCCCTCGATTTATCAGTCTGCCCCAAAACGGAGCATCCGATTTGGGTATGAGAAGTCTTTCGCTCTTTTCACCTTTGCATTGCAAGCTTACCGCTCCCCCCCCGTGCACGCGCCGTCCGAAATGGTGCAAAGCTGCCACAGTCATCCTGTCCGGTCGGTAGAAATCCCCCGGAAAGCTGCGGGAATTCATCCTTATACCTGCTCACCACCGCAAGACGCGGGCCGGGCATCGCCGCAATCGGGCAAAGAGACTCACACCTTAAAGGCGCAGAGAGACTCACCTGAAAGCGTCGGTTTTGCGGCAAACCCTCCTGATAGGGGCCGGCACGTCTTATAGGGGCGGGCTTTTTGCGGCTTTGCGCGGTCATTTACGCCGCGCTTCGGCGGAGCGGTGCAGGCCGCCCCCCTGTTTGAGCAAAGAACCTTGCCCCCTATCGCCCGCTTCGATAGATCGGAGGGGAAGTTTGGAACGGGGCTAAAGCATGACGTCTACTCGCGCATTCAGGTTGTCGGCCATCGCAGGTCTTTTCGCGCTCGCCGCCTGCGGGGCAACGGGGCCTGAGGGCAACGTCGAGGACGGCGGAAATTCCGGTGGCCAGAAGGTCAACATTCAGAACGAGCGGGATTTCGGCAAGGGCGGCAAGATCTGGGACGCCTTCAAGCAGAACGATGATGGCACCAAGGTCGCCGTGAACCGCTATCTCTGGAACGCCTCGCTGGAAGTTCTGGATTTCCTGCCGATCCAGTCGATCGATCCGTTCACTGGCGTCATCTCGACCGGGTACGGCACGCCTCCGGGCGGTGGTCGCTCCTACCGTGCGACGGTCTATATCTCGGACCCGGCTCTTGAGGCCCGCTCGCTGAACGTGGCGCTGGAAACCTCGGGCGGCCGTGCGGTCGACGCAGGCACACAGCGCGCGGTCGAAGATGCGATCCTGACACGGGCGCGTCAGCTGCGGGTCGGTGACCGCAAGTTCTAAGGCATAACAGCTGATCTGATGCGAAGGCGCGGCCCTGCGGGGCGGCGCCTTTTTCACGACCGGGCGGGAAGGCTGAGGGATTCGACCCAAGCGATCTGCGCAGGCAGGCAGTGCGTCTTCAGGTCATAGTGTGCGATGACATGCGCCCGTGCCGCCGCGCCAAGCCGCGCCCGCGCCGCAGGATCATCCGCCAGCGCCGCGACTTCGCGCACCAGCCCTGCCCCATCAAAGAAGTCGACCAGCTGCCCCGTCTCGCCATGGCGCAGCACCTCGCGCACCGGACCGGTGTCTGAGGCGACGATGGCCGCGCCGCTTGCCATCGCCTCTAGCAGCGACCAGCTGAGCACGAAGGGGTAGGTCAGATAGACATGCACCCGCGCGACCTGCAGCATGGCGCGAAAGTCATCATAGGGAATGCGGCCCAGAAAATGCACCCGCGCCCAGTCGGCGTCGGGGATCTGGCCGCGCACCTCGTCGATATAGATCTGCTTCCAGGTCTGCCCCTGCGGCGCCTGCGCCCCGTAGGAGACACCGTCGCCCCCGACGATCAGCACCTGCGCCTGCGGCCGCGCGGCCAGCAGCGCAGGCAGGGCGCGCATGAAGACATGGTAGCCGCGATAGGGTTCGAGGTTGCGATTGACGAAGGTGATCACCTCGTCCGCGCGGGTCAGGCGGCGGCCCGTCGGCAAGGTGAAACCGGCGTTCGGATCGGGACGCAGTTGTTCGGTATCGATACCGTCATGCACCACGCTGATGCGGTCACGAAAGCCGGGCGGAAAGGTATCGGCCTGAAAGGCGGTCGGGCTGAGGCCTGCAGTCGCGATATCAAAGTGCAAATGGTTGTTGATGTTTTTCATGCGAATACGCAGCGGCTCGGTCGCCTCATTGGCGCGGCGGAATTCGGGATCAAAGCCGAGGTGGGGGTAGCCGGGCAGATGATAGAGCTCGCAATAGATGCCCATCCGCGCCTCAGGCCAGACATCGCGCAGAAACAGCGATTCGCCCCAGCCGGGGTGCGCAATGATGACATCAGGGCTGAAGCCAGCGTCGCGCAGCTTGCAGGCGGCATGAAAGCAGGCCTCGGCGCGGGTCACCTTGCTGTCCATGTCCGTCATCCATAGATGCAGCGCCTGGCGGCCCTTGCGCGCCACCGCATAGGGCAGCACCTGCACGCCGTTCCAGGCCACCACCTCGTTCACGCGCAGGGTCAGCGCCTTGACGTTGTGGCCACGCGCCGCCAGAGCGCCCGCAAGGTGCTTGAACTGGCCGGGAAAGTTCTGATGTATAAAGAGGATCTTCACGTGCCGTCCCTTCACTCTCACACCCATTTACACAGGCCCATCCCCGCTTGCAAAGCAGCCAGATCTGCGAAGTTTCGCTAAATCGCTGGACCCTTGGCGCGCGCGGCCCTATCAACCCGCACCGAAACTAACGTCAAATGAACACCATCCGCACGAGCCGAGAGGGAGCGTCCATGTCGCGCTATTCCGCAGCCGAGATCGAACCGAAGTGGCAGAAAGCCTGGGAAGACGCCAATGTCTTCAAGGCGCCGCTGGCACAGGACTTGCGCGACAGCGACAAGCCCAAATATTATGTGCTGGAGATGTTCCCCTATCCGTCAGGGCGCATCCACATCGGCCACGTGCGCAACTACACCATGGGCGACGTGATCGCGCGCTACAAGCTGTCGACGGGGCATAACGTGCTGCATCCGATGGGCTTTGACGCCTTCGGGATGCCGGCCGAAAACGCCGCGATGGCGAATGGCGGCCACCCCAAGGACTGGACCTATTCCAACATCGACACGATGGTCGCGCAGATGAAACCGCTGGGTTTCGGCCTCGACTGGTCGCGCATGTTCGCCACCTGCGATCCGGAATACTACGGCCAGCAGCAGGCGCTGTTCCTTGATTTCCTTGCCAAGGATCTGGTCTATCGCAAGAACGCCGTGGTCAACTGGGACCCCGTCGACATGACCGTCCTTGCCAATGAGCAGGTCGAGAACGGGCGCGGCTGGCGTTCGGGTGCCGAGGTGGAGCGGCGCGAGCTGACGCAGTGGTTCTTCAAGATCTCCGACTACTCGGAAGAGCTGCTTGAGGCGCTGGATACCCTCGACAACTGGCCCGCCAAGGTCAAGCTGATGCAGGCCAACTGGATCGGTCGGTCGCGCGGTCTGCAATTCGCCTTCTCCACCGTCAACGCGCCCGAGCATTTCGACCGCATCGACGTCTACACCACCCGGCCCGATACGCTGGCCGGGGCGTCCTTTGTCGGCATCTCGCCCGATCACCCCCTCGCGAAAGAGCTTGAGGCCGGATCAGCCGAGGTCGCGGCCTTCTGTGCCGAAGCGCGCCGTGGCGGCACCACCGAGGAAGCCATCGAGAAGGCCGAAAAGATGGGCTTCGACACCGGCATCCGCGTGCGTCATCCCTTTGATACCGCTTGGGAGTTGCCGGTCTATATCGCCAACTTCATCCTGATGGATTACGGCACCGGCGCGATCTTCGGCTGCCCGGGGCATGACCAGCGCGACCACGACTTCGCCAAGAAATACGACCTGCCTATCGTCGAAACCTTCGCCCCCCTTGAGGGCGAGATCGACATTCAGGCCGCCCCCTTCGTACCCGCGAAAACCGAAAAGGTCCGCTATACCCGCCTGATCGCGGGTGAAGAGGAGCAGACCGGTGAAGAGGCCGTCAACGCCGCCGTCGATTTCTGCGAATCCAACGGTGTCGGCCATGGCGTGACGAAATTCCGTCTGCGTGACTGGGGTCTGAGCCGTCAGCGTTATTGGGGTTGCCCGATTCCGGTCGTGCATTGCCCTGACTGCGGCGTCGTGCCCGAGAAGAAAGAGAACCTGCCGATCCAGCTGCCCTACGACGAAGACGGCACGCCGATCGACTTTTCGATCCCCGGCAACCCGCTCGACCGGCACCCGAGCTGGCGCGATTGCGCCTGCCCCGAGTGCGGCCAGCCGGCCAAGCGTGAAACCGACACGATGGACACCTTCGTCGACAGCTCGTGGTACTACACCCGCTTCACCGCGCCCCATGCGACGACGCCGACCGATATGGCTGAGGCCGCCTACTGGATGAACGTCGATCAGTACATCGGCGGCATCGAGCATGCGATTCTCCACCTGCTCTACTCGCGCTTCTTCTCGCGCGCGATGCAGATCACCGGCCACCTGCCGGAGTCCGCGAAAGAGCCCTTCGATGCGCTGTTCACCCAAGGCATGGTGACCCACGCGATCTACCAGACCCGCAACGCGGAAGGTCGTCCGGTGTATCACTACCCCGAGGAAGTGACCCTGCGCGACGGCAAGGGCTACCTGGAAGATGGCCGCGAGGTGGAGATCATTCCCTCCGCCAAGATGTCGAAATCCAAGAACAATGTCGTCGACCCGGTGCAGATCATCCAGCAATACGGCGCCGATACCGCGCGCTGGTTCGTGCTGTCTGACAGCCCTCCGGAGCGAGACGTCGAATGGACCGCTTCGGGGGCCGAGGCCGCGTCCAAGCACCTCGCCCGGGTCTGGCGTCTGGCGGCGGAGCTCGACGCCGATGCGCCTGCTGATGCCACCGAAGACACCGCCCTGCTGCGCGAGATGCACAAGGCGATCCACGACGTGACGCTGGGGGTCGAAAGCTTTGGCTTCAACGCCTCGATCGCGCGGCTCTATGCCTTCACCAACGCGGTGCAGAAATCGAAAGCGGGCGCCGAGGCGAAGCGCACCGCGACCCGCGCGCTTGCCCAGCTGATGTCGCCGATGACGCCGCACCTCGCCGAAGAGATGTGGCAGATCCTTGGCGGCGAAGGCCTCGTGGCGCATGCCCCCTGGCCCGTCGCGGACGAGGCGATGCTGGTCGATGATGTCGTGACCCTGCCGATCCAGATCAACGGCAAACGCCGGGCGGAAATCGACGTACCGGCGGATATGGACAAGGCAGAGGTTGAAAAACTGGCGCTGGCCCATCACGCTGTGATCAAGGCGCTGGATGGAGCCACGCCGAAGAAAGTCATCGTTGTTCCGGGGCGGATCGTGAATGTGGTCATCTGACCGACGTAACCTGTTGAAACTGCTGGTCGCAGCGCCCGCTCTGGCGGCGCTGTCGGCCTGCGGTTTCACCCCTGCCTTCGCCCCAGACGGCGGCGGCAACCGCCTGCTGAACGCGACCCGCCTGCCCGATCCCGACTCAGGCGACAGCTACCAGCTGGTGCGCGATCTGGAACAGCGGCTGGGCCGGGCGGAAAACCCGGTCTACGATCTGGCGATGAAACTGAACGTGACCGAGTCCGCTCTGGCGATCACCTCCAACGGCAATACCGCGCGCTTTAACGTGCTGGGCGACCTCAGTTACACCCTGCGCGACATCGCCACCGGCACCCAGCTGGGCGCGGGCAAGGTCAGCAACTTCTCGGGCTATTCGGCCACGGGCACCACCGTCGCCACGCAGGCCGCACAGCGCGATGCGCACAAGCGGCTGATGTCGATGCTGATCAACATGCTGGTGCCGCGCCTGATCACCGATGCCGCGCGCGCGCCGCAAATCCCGGCCCCCGCAGCCGTGCCCCCTGCGCCCCTGACGCCATGAAGCTCGCCTCGCGCGACATCGCCCGCTACGCCGCCCGCCCTGAGGCAGACCGCCTCGGCGTGCTGCTCTATGGGCCTGACGCGATGCGGATTTCCCTGCGCCGACAGGAGATGGTCGCCGCCCTTGTCGGCCCGATGGGCGAAGAGGAAATGCGCCTGACGCGGATGAATGCCTCAGAGCTGCGCCGCGACCCCGCCGCCCTGATCGACGCCATCAAGGCCCAGAGCTTTTTCCCCGGCCCCCGCGTCGTCTACCTTGAGGGCGCGACCGAACTGCAGTCGCCCAACATCCTGCCCGCCATCGAGGACTGGCAAAAGGGTGACGCCCAGCTGATCATCACTGCCGGCCAGCTCAAGCCGACGTCGAAACTGCGCAAGGCCTTCGAGGGCCACAAGAACGCCTATGCCTGCGCCATCTACGACGATCCCCCCAGCCGCGAAGAGATCGAGGCGACGCTGAACAAGGCGGGTCTGACCAAGCTGCCCCCCGACGCGCTGCGCGACCTCTCGGCGCTGGCGCTGGCGCTGGACCCGGGCGATTTCCGCCAGACCGTCGACAAGATCGCGCTGTATAAATTCGGCGATGACACACCCCTGACGGCCACCGAAATCACCCTCTGCGCGCCCGCCAGCACCGAGGCGGACATGGACGATATCCTGCATATCGTGGCCGAGGCCCGCAGTGCCGAGATCGGCCCGATGATGGCCCGTTTGCAGGGGCAGGGCGCCAGCGCCACCGGCCTCTGCATCGCCGCGATGCGCCATTTTCGCACGCTCTACACCATCGCCGCCCACCCCGACGGCCCCGGCGCGGGCATCGGCAAGCTGCGCCCGCCGATGTTTGGCCCCAGACGCGACCGTATGCTCAATCAGGCGCAGGGCTGGGGCGCCAACCGGCTGGAACAGGCGCTGAGCCTGATCACCGACACCGACCTGACCCTGCGCTCGGCCGGGCGCAGCGCGCCGGATATGGCGCTGGTCGAACGCATGCTGATCCGTCTCGCGATGATGGGGCGCAGCCGCTAAGCGCCGCCACGTTTCGCTGGCTTTTCTGGCCAAGGTGCGCTGTTCTTCCGCCAAACTCTGGGAGGAGAAAATCATGTACAACGTCATCGGCAGCGCCAACAATCGGACCTTTCGCGTCATCTGGATGCTGGAGGAGCTGGGCCAGCCCTATCAGCGCACCCACGCCCACCCACATGACGCGAGTCTTGCGCCGCACACCCCCCTCGGCAAGCTGCCGGTGCTGCTGGTGGACGGCCAGCCCCTGACCGACAGCGCGGCGATCCTGACCTATCTCGCCGACAAGCACGGCGGCCTCACCGCCTCTGCGGGCACCATCGCCCGCGCCCGGCAGGACGGCGTCACCCACCAGATCCTGGACGAGATCGAAGGCCCGCTCTGGACGGCGACACGTCACAGCTTCATCCTGCCCGAACAGCACCGCGTGCCCGCCATCAAGGAGTCCCTGCGGTGGGAGTTCGCGCGCAGTTGTGAAAAGCTTGCGGTGCGGATGCAGGGCGAGTTCCTGATGGGCAATGCCTTCAGCGTGCCTGATCTGCTGGCCGTGCATTGCCTCGACTGGGCCACTTCGGCGAAATTCCCGGTCGAAAACCCGGTCCTGCTCGATTACGCCACACGGGTGCGGGCGCGCGACGCCTACCGCGCCACCCGCGCTTCGGAAAAGGCGATGGCCGCCTAGACCCCGGCAAACGCCGCTGCGTGGCGGCCCGCCCAAAGGCCCGTCGCCATGCAGCCCGTCAGCAGATAGCCCCCCGTCGGGGCCTCCCAGTCCAGCATTTCTCCGGCTGCGAAAACCCCGGGCCGGTCCCGCAGCATCAGCCCCGCATCCAACGCCCCGGCCCGCAGCCCTCCGGCGGTCGAGATCGCCCGCGCCATGTCCTGCGGCCCCTGCAGCGGCACCCTGAGATCCTTCAGCACGGCCGCCAGCGCCATGGGGTCCTGCGGCAAAGGCCGCGCGCATTCCTGCAACAGCGCGCGCTTGGCCCCGTCCAGCTTCAGCCCCTTGCGCAGCCGGTTCGAAAGGCTGTCGCCCGCCTTGCCCTGCGCCAGCCGCGCCGCGATATCCGCCAGCGTATGGTCGGGCAGCAGATCGACCCGCAACTCCGCCCCCTCGCGCAGCAGATGCGCCAGCGCATAGATGCCACCGCCCTCGAGACCCTCCCGGCTCAGCACGATCTCACCGCGGCTTTCCTCAGCCCCCGCCCGCAACACCACCGCCTTGATCGGCGCGCCAAAATGCGCCGCCATATGATCCGACCAGTTGACCCGAAAGCCGCAGTTCGCCGGCTGAAACGGCGCCACCGGCCCGACGTGCCGCGCCCATGCGCCGTCAGAGCCCAGCCGAGGCCAGCTCGCCCCGCCCATCGCCAGCACCGTCACGTCGGCACCCACCTGCACCCTGCCCTCCGGTGTGGCAAAGACCGCCGCGCCCCCGTCCCAGCCCTGCCAGTCCCAGCGGGTGCGCAAGGACACGCCCGCGCCCCCCAGCCGCGCCAGCCAGGCCCGCAACAGCGGCGAGGCCTTCATCCCCACGGGAAACACCCGCCCGGTCGAGCCGGTGAACATCTCCACCCCCAGCGCCTCGGCCCAGCCGCGCACCTCGCCAGGCCCAAAAGCCTGCAACGCCGGGCGCAGCCACTCAGCCCGAAAGGCGGCAATGAAATCCTCGCGCGCCTCGTCCTTGGTCAGGTTCAGCCCGCTCTTGCCGGCCATTAGAAACTTGCGCCCCATGGTCGGCATCTTCTCGGCCACGGTCACAGCCAAACCCGCCGCCGCCAAGGCCTCGGCCGCCATCAACCCCGCCGGGCCGCCCCCGATCACCAGCGCCTGCCGCATTCCCGCACACCTTCTTCTTGCTCTCATACTCCGGGGGAGTCGGCTCTGCCGACGGGGGCAGAGCCCCCTTTTCAACACCCTTCAGATACTGGCGCAGACATCCGCCTTGTCCAAACGCCGCCCCGACAGCCTCAGATCATCCGCTTGATCGCCGCCACATGGGCCGGGTCGGCGGCCATGACATCCGCCGCCAGCGTACGCGCCGCGTCCACCACATCGCCCTCGACCACCCGGTCGATCAGACCAAAACCCAACGCCTCCGCAGCCTCGATCCGCGCGCCGCACATCAGGATCAGCTTGGCCCGCGCCGGACCGACCAGCGCCACCAGCCGCGCCGGGTCCGAGGGCTGCGGCAAAAAGCCCAGCCGCATCACGGGATAGAACACCCGCGCACCCGGCACCGCGATCCTCAGATCGCAGGCCAGTGCCATCCCCATCGCGCCACCGGCCAGCGTGCCGTTCAGCGCCGCAATGGTCAGGCCCTGCACCACGGCCACCGCCGTCGACAGCCGCTCCCACAGGGGCGAGACGCCAAGACCGTCCCGCGCGGCCTCCAGATCGGCCCCGGCGCTAAAGACGCGGCCTGCCCCGGTCAGGATAACCAGGTGAGCCTCCTCAAGGTTCTCGAAGACAACGCAGAGCGCCTCAAGCATCTCGGGCGTCAGCGAATTGGCCTTGTCGGGGCGGTCGATGGTGACCAGCCACTGCCCCGAGGCCAGTTCCTCCTGCTGGATCACGCGCCCAGGCCCAGACGCGCACGCAGCGCCTCATCGCGCAGCGAAAGCTCCTCGCCCAAATGCGCGTCCGAGGCCGCATCGCACATCCACAACAGCGCCATTGCAGGCCATTCGGCGGGCACATGGGCCTCCCAGTCAAGCGTGCTGACCGCATTGACGCCGCTGGCCTTGATGTCGCGCTGCATCTGCGTCGCCACCGTGCCGGGGCTGAGGCCCATGACGCGCAAGCCATGCTCGACCCCTTCAAGATGGGCGGATTTCGTCAGCATCGCCGCCCCGGCTTTTGAAGCGCAATAGGCGCTCCAACCCTCCAGAGCGTTATGCGCCGCCCCTGAGGAAACGGTCAGGATGGTGCCGCCGCCAGCCGCCATCATCACCGGCATGGCCGCGCGCATCCCATTGAAAACGCCCTTGATATTGACGTCGATCACATGGCCCCATTCGTCGGGGTCGGCCTCGGCGAGGCTGACGATCGGCTTCAGTATCCCGGCGTTGTTGATCAGCACATCCAGACGGCCGAAGGTCTCGACCACCTTGTTCACAGCGGCCTCGACCTCCCAGTAGCGCGAGACATCGCAGGGAATCGCCACCGCCGAGGGGCCGATCTCTCCCGCCAGTGTCGCGATTTCCTCGTCGCTGCGCGCCAGCAGAACCACCGTCGCCCCCGCGTCTGCAAAGGTCCGCGCCGCTGCGGCACCGATCCCGCGGCTGGCCCCGGTGATCATCACTGTCTTTCCCGTCAGATCCGTCATCTGCTGTCTCCTTATGAGGCGGCGCACCGCAACCGGCGCGCCTTTGCCCCAGAGGTATCGAAGCCGCTGGCGGCGGTCCACCCCCGCCCCCCGAAGTCCGCCGATGCCCCACTGGCCGCAGTGCGATTGCTTGACCCGCACAAGCAGAGCGGCGACAACACGGAGTGCCATGAGGAGTTACCGATTTGTCCGTTCGTATTCACGTCGCCGTCAGCTGTCTTGCTCTTAGCCAAGCATTTGCAAACCCTGCATTTTCCCTGACCCCTGATGACGTGTGGAGCGATTGGCAAAGCGCCTTCAGCGACTCCGGTCTGGGGATTGAGGCCGATGTCCTGCGCAGCGCCGGGACGCTGAGCCTGACCAACATCGCCCTGACCCTGCCGGGAGAGAGTGGCGAAGCGCCCGCGCAGGTGACGCTGGGTGAGATCACACTGGCCCCTGCTGCCGATGACAGCGTGTTGATCTCGTTGCCGAATTCCGCGCCCTTCCGGATCAGTTCGCCGACGTCCGACCTTGCCGGCAGCTATGGCCAGCAGGGGTTTCGCATGATCGCCAGCGGCGTGCCGGGGCAAACCCGGTACACCTACGATGCGCGGGCCTTCAACGTCAGCCTCGAAAGCATCACGAATCGCAGTGCCACCGCATCGCCGGAGCAGCTGACGCCCCCCATCACCCTGCGCGCAACCGAGCCGAAGGGGCAGGCCGACCTGAGCCTTGGCGACACCATCCGTATTCTGCAGACCTCGGATATTGCTGGCCTCGCCTTTGATCTGCAGATGAGCGAGCCGACCGTCGGAGATGTCGCCTTCAGCTTTGCCGTGAACGACATCAGCTCGTCCTCGCAAAGTCAGATCGACACGGCGCTGGTCCGTCAGGACGGCCTGCAATCCGCGCGTCAGGTGACCACCGAGCAGAGCTTTGCCTCTGCCAGCCTGGCGTTCAGCTTCAAGGACGAGACCGACTCCGTGAACCTGCAGTCGCACAGTCAGGAGGGCAGAGGCACCGCCCGAATCGATGCGGATGCTTTCAGCTACGACGCCTCGGCCCGCAACGTGACGCTGGCCCTTGCGGATGCGGATCTTGGCTTTCCACTGGAAACCTCGGTCGATCAGGTGACGTTTCAGGCCACGGGGCCGACCATGGCGCAGGACGAGACCGCGCCCTTCAGCCTGGCTCTGAGCTTGCAGAGCATGAACGTGCCCGACGCGATCTGGGCGATGTTCGATGCCGCCAACAAGTTGCCGCATGACCCGATGTCGCTGGACCTCGCCCTGTCCGGCGCCGGGCGTTTCAACGCGCAAAGCGAAGAGCCCGAGCTTGACCGGCTGGCCATCGACCGCTTTGCCCTGACCGGGATCGGCGCGGAAATCACGGCGCAAGGGGCCTTTGACACGGACCTCTCGCAGCGCAGCCGCCTTGGCAATTACCCCAAGTTCAGCGGCCAGATCGACCTGACTGCCAAGGGCGTCATGGGCGTGCTTGAGACGCTGAGCGACAGTGGCATCCTGCCGCCGCAGTTTGTTTATGGCGCGGCGCTTTATGCCGGGATGCTGGCGCGTCAGGTCTCGGGGCCTGACGATCTGGCCACCACGGTGATCATCACACCCGAGGAAAAGGTCATGATCAACGGTCAGGTCATCTCGGAATAGGGCTGCCGGGGCGGCTGACGGGCCCTGCGCCCCTCAGCCGCCTTGATCCGCGCCCCCCCAGCGGCTAGGTCAGGAACAGTTTTCCTTGAGGGGTTCCCATGTCGCAATCACTGGCCGATCTCACCCATAAGCTGCTGGAGGCCGCGCGCGCGGCCGGGGCGGACGCGGCAGATGCTCTCTCGCGCCAAGGCAGTTCGCTGTCGATCGACGTGCGCGGCGGCAAACTGGAACACGCCGAACGCGCCGAAGGCTTTGAGGCCGGTCTGCGCGTGTTCGTCGGCAAGCGTCAGGCCTGCGTCTCCGGCTCCGACAGCCGCTCCGAGACCTTCGCCATGATGGCCGAACGCGCCGTCGCCATGGCCCGCGAGGCCCCCGAGGACGCCCATATCGGCCTTGCCGACCCCGACCAGCTGTCGGCGCGACGCGACGCCGAAGGCCTTGAGATGTACGACCCCGCGCCCGAACCCGACCCCGCCGCCTTGCAGGACGACGCCATGCGTGCCGAGGCCGCAGCGCTGGCCCAGGACGGCATCAGCCAGGTCGAAGCCTCTGCCGGATATGGCGCGAGCGAGGTCTACATGGCCGCGACCAACGGCTTTTCAGGCAGCTACAAACGCTCGTCCCGCTCGACCTCCTGCGTGGCGATTGCCGGTACCGGCGCCGGGATGGAGCGCGATTATGACGGCGATGGCCGGATTTTTCAGGCCGATCTGCGCAGCCCGGATGAAATCGGCGCACTGGCCGCCGAGCGTGCGTTGCAGCGCGTCGGGGCGACGGCGCCGAAAACCGGCTCCTATCCCGTGCTGTTTGATGAGCGTGTCGCGGTCAGCCTGATCGGCCATTTGCTCGGCGCGGTCAATGGCGCGGCGATTGCGCGCGGCTCGTCCTTCCTCAGCGATCGCCTTGGCGAACAGGTGCTGCCCGAGGGCATGTCGCTGGTCGAGGACCCGCTGCGCGTGCGCGTCGGCAACTCCCGCCCCTTTGACGCCGAAGGCCTGACCACAAGGCGGCGCGAAATCGTCTCGGACGGCATCCTCACCGGCTGGACGCTGGACCTTGCCACCGCGCGCAAGCTCGGCATGGCCTCGACCGGGAATGCGGCGCGGGGTCTGTCCTCGCCGCCCTCGCCGTCGAACTGGAACTTGTCGCTGAGCATGGGCGAGGCCAGCCGCGCCGACCTGATGGCGCAGATGGGCACCGGGCTGCTGGTCACTTCGATGATCGGGTCCACCATCAACCCCAACACGGGCGACTATTCCCGGGGGGCTGCTGGCTTCTGGGTCGAGAACGGCGAGATCGTCAAGCCGGTCAACGAATGCACCATTGCGGGCAACCTGCGTGACATGCTGCAGCGGCTGATCCCGGCGAACGACGGCAAGACATGGCGCGCGACAGTGGTGCCTTCTCTGCTGGTCGAAGGGATGACGATTGCAGGGTCCTGAGACCGCCACCAATGACCTTGATCTGCTGATCGACGCCGCCCTTGCCTCGGGCGAGATCGCGCGCGGCTTTGCTGAGCGCGGCTATCAGACCTGGGAAAAGCCCGACGATCAGGGCCCGGTGACCGAGGCGGACCTCGCCGTCAATACCATGCTGCACCGCGAGCTTGGCAGCGCCCGCCCCGGCTATGGCTGGCTGTCCGAGGAAAGCCCCGATGACGACGCGCGCCTGACCCAGAACCGCGTCTTCATCATCGACCCGATCGACGGCACCCGCGCCTTCGTCAACGGACGCGAGACCTGGGCGCATTCGCTGGCCGTGGCCGAAGCCGGGCAGATCACCGCCGCCGTGGTCTATCTGCCGATGAAGGACCGCCTCTATGCCGCCACGCGCAGCGGCGGCGCCACGCTGAACGGCGTGCCGATCCTGTGCACCGGAAAGGACGCGCTCTCTGGTGCGACGGTGCTGGCGGCGCGGCCCAACTTCGACGCCGCCAACTGGCGTGATAGCGTGCCCGATTTCACCCGCGTCTACCGGCCCTCGCTGGCCTACCGGCTGTCGCTGGTCGGGCAGGGGCGTTTCGATGCCATGCTGACCCTGCGCCCGAGCTGGGAATGGGACATCGCCGCCGGGTCGCTGATCGTCTCGGAATCCGGGGCCATCGCCTCGGATCGGATCGGCGCGCCGCTGCGCTTCAACAACCCGCGTCCCCTGCTGAACGGGGTCATCGCTGCCGGGCCCAGCCTGCACGAAAAGATGATGGCCCGGCTAGCGCCGCGTGGCCCGCACAAGCCCGGTTCTGCGCCAGACGACCCCGGACTGCCGCCACAGCGCGACTGAAGCGGCCCCTGAGACGCGCAAAGCCGCTTGCATTTGCCCCTTCCCCTTGACCCTGCGGGCCAATCTGCGCAGGTTGCCCCCATCAATTTCGGGCCTCACCGCCCCTCGTCAACAGGAGCCTGCCCATGGCGCAACGCCTTCACCTCGTCTTCGGCGGAGAGCTGGTCGATCCGGCGAAAAACGTGTTCCGCGATGTCGATGACATCGATATCGTCGGGATGTTCCCCAATTACGCCAGCGCCTTCGACGCCTGGAAAGCTGCCGCGCAAAAGACCGTGGACAACGCCCATATGCGCTATTTCATCGCCCATATTCACCGCCTGCGCGATGAAGAGGTCGAAGTCTCCACCACCGAGGAACTGGGTCACTGATCCGACATGGGGCGCGCTGCCGGTTTTGCGGCCTATAAGGCACTGACCCGCCGTGCTGCGCGCCCGCAGACGGCGGGTGCAGTCCCTGCACGCCCGCGCGGCGTGCTGATCTGGATCCACTGCCCGCTGGCCGCCCGCCAGAAAGCGGCCGAGCAACTGGCCAGCCGCCTTATTGCGCAGGACGAAGGCTATACCATCCTGCTGACCTTCACCGAGGGCGGCACCCAGCCGCCGCTCGACGAACCCGGCCTGATCTATGGCGACCTGCCCGAGGATGACAGCGCCGCCGTCACCGCCTTTCTCGATCACTGGCGCCCGGATCTGCTGATCTGGCTGACCGGCTATCTGCGCCCGGTGCTGCTCCATCAGGCGCGCCGTCAAAATCTGGCCATGCTGCTGGCCGAGGCCGAGGAAGACGCCTTTGACGAACCCCGCTGGGGCCTGCGCGTCGGCCAGAGCCGCCGTCTGCTAGTGGGCTTTCATACCGTGCTTGCCAGTTCGGCCAATACCGCGCGCAAACTGCAGCGCCATGGTGTCGAGCAGGCGCTGATCGAAATCACCGGCCCCCTGCAGGAAGGCGGCTGCGCCCTGCCCTGCGATGACGCCCTGCGCGATGACCTCGCCGCGGGTCTGGCTGGTCGCCCGATCTGGCTGGCCGCCATGGTGCAGCTGGATGAGCTTGAGACGGTGCTGGATGCCCACCGCCGCGCCTCGCGCCTTGCGCACCGCCTGCTGCTGGTGCTGGTGCCCGCCCGCGCCGAGGATGCCGAAGTCATGGCCGAAACCCTGTCGCGCGAAGGCTGGCGCGCCCTGCGCTGGTCCGAAGACGAAGCCCCGCGTGAGGAAACGCAGATCCTGCTGACCGACAGTCCCGAAGAGATGGGCCTGTGGTATCGCCTCTCGCCCATCACCTTCATGGCCGGATCGCTGAAGCGCGGCATGAAGGGGCACGACCCCTATGCGCCTGCCGCCCTCGGGTCGGCCATCGTCTACGGGCCTTTCGTGTCGCGCCATATCGCCGCCTACACCCGCCTCGCCCAGGCCGGAGCCGCCCGCATCGTGCGCGATTCCGACGGCTTGCAAAAGGCGCTCTCGCGTCTGATCGCCCCCGATCAGGCCGCCACCATGGCCGCCGCCGCCTGGCAGGTCGCCACCGACGGCGCCGAAGCCACGGACCGTGTGGTCGACTGGATTCGCGCCGAGCTCGACATGGCAGGCAAGCGCTGATGCAGACGCCCGGCTTCTGGTTCACCCCGCCCGACCGACCCACGCTGCGCGCCCGCCTGCTCTCGCCGCTGGGTTGGCTCTATGGCCGCGCGACCGCAAGGCGTCTGGCACAGGGCACGCCAACCGACCCCGGCGTGCCGGTGATCTGCATCGGCAACCTCAACGCAGGCGGCACCGGCAAGACGCCGACCGCCATCGACCTGCTGATGCGCCTCAGCGCGCGCGGCCTGACCCCGCACTTCCTGTCACGCGGCTATGGCGGCAGCCTGACCGGCCCGACCCGCGTCGACCCGACCCGCCACAGCGCCGCCGAAACCGGCGACGAGCCACTTCTTCTCGCCGCCTTCGCCCCCGGCTGGGTCGCGCGCGACCGCGTCGCAGGCGCCCGCGCCGCCGTGGCCGCAGGTGCGGATGTCATCGTGATGGACGACGGCTTTCAGGACCCCTCGCTCACCAAGGCGCTCTCCATCGTCGTGGTCGACGCAGCAAAGGGCTTCGGCAACGGCTACTGCCTGCCCGCCGGCCCCCTGCGCGAACCCGTTGGACCCGGGCTCAACCGGGCAGATCTTCTGCTCTCGATCGGTGACCCGCAGGCCCAGTCCAGCTTCGCCAACACCTGGGGGCCGCACATCACCTTGCCCCACCTCACCGGCCACCTCGCGCCGCTGCAGACGGGGATGGACTGGCAGGGCCTCGACGTCCTCGCCTTCGCTGGCATCGCCCACCCGGAAAAGGTCTTCGCCACCCTGCGCGCCCTCGGCGCCAACCTCCGCCATGCCGAGCCTCTGGCCGATCATCAGCCCCTGACAACCGCCCTCCTCACCCGGCTGGAGCGTGACGCCGCCGCCCTCGGCGCGCAGCTGGTGACCACCGAAAAAGACGCCGTGCGCCTGCCGCAAAGCTACCGCCAGAAGGTGCTGACCCTGCCCGTCCGCCTCGCCATCGCCAACGCCACCCCCCTCGACACGGCCCTCGACCGCCTCTTCCGCGACACGCGCCGCGCATAGAAAAAGGGGCGCGAACGCCCCTGATGTTTCCCTGTTATAAATATCCAACGGCCCCCCCTGGCAGGCGGCGCTACATCAGCCCCTGCTCGGCAAACAGCGCCTTCAGATCCGCCTCGGGGCGCGCGCCGTAATGGCTGATCACCTCGGCCGCTGCGATACAGCCCATCCGCCCCGACGTCTCCAGATCCGCACCAGTCGCCAGCCCATAGAGGAACCCAGCCGCAAACAGATCGCCCGCGCCTGTGGCATCCACCGGCGTGATCTCATGCACCGGCACCGTGACGCGCTCATGCCCCTTGACGATCACCACGTCATGACCAGAGCGCGTGCAGACCACCAGCCCGCTCTCGCTCGCGGCGGTGTCCAGCGCCACATCCAGTTCCTCGGTCTGATACAGCGCTTTCCACTCGTGCTCATTGCCGATGACGTAATCCAGCTCCTTCACCAGCCGACGGAAATCGGCGCGATGCCGGTCAACGCAGAACGGGTCCGACAGCGCGATCCCCGCCATCCCGCCCGCCGAACGCACCAGCTTGGCAGCCGTCTCGAACGCCTGCTTGCCCTTGTCCTTGTCATAGAGGTAGCCCTCCAGAAACAGGATCCGCGCGCCGTTGCAGACCTCTTCGGGCACATCATCGGGACCGACCTCGGACGAAATCCCGAGGTAGGTGTTCATCGAACGCTCCCCATCCGGGCTGACGAAGATCATCGAGCGCGAGCTGGGCAGATCGCCCCCCGCCACCGGATCATTCGGGAAATCGGTGCCACCCGCGCGGGTCTGTTCGGCATAGCTCGCCCCGACATCATCGTCGCTGACCTTGCCGATAAAGGCGGTCTTCAGCCCCAGATTGGCCACACCGGCGATGGAATTGGCGACCGAGCCGCCGGGGATCTGCCGCCGCGTCGGCATCGCGGCATAAAGCACCTCAGCCCGATCCTGATCGATCAGCTGCATGATGCCCTTCTGGATCGCCATCTCGGACAGAAACACCTCGTCTGTCTGGCTGATGATATCCATCACGGCATTGCCGATCCCGATCACGTCATATTTGGTCATAGGTTCTTGTCCTCATATTCGCAGAGATCGCGGATCAGGCAGGCCGCGCATTTGGGTTTGCGGGCGACGCAGGTATAGCGCCCGTGCAATATCATCCAGTGGTGGGCATGGAGTTGAAAGTCTGCCGGAATATTGTCTTCAATTGCACGCTCTACCGCCACCACATCCTTGCCCGGCGCGATACCAGAGCGGTTGCCGAGGCGAAAGATATGCGTGTCGACCGCCTGTGCGGGATAGTGCCACCACATGTTCAGCACCACATTGGCAGTCTTGCGCCCGACACCGGGCAGCCCCTCGAGCGCAGCGCGGGAATTGGGCACTTCACCACCGTACTCATCCACCAGAATACGCGCCATCTTGATGACGTTCCTGGCCTTGTTGCGGAACAGGCCGATGGTCTTGATATGCGCGATCAGCCCGTCTTCGCCCAGCTCCAGCATCTTTTCTGGGGTATCAGCGATGGGAAACAGCGCCCGCGTCGCCTTGTTGACGCCGCTGTCCGTCGCCTGCGCCGACAGCGCAACCGCCACCAGCAGGGTATAGGCGTTGACGTGATCCAGCTCGCCCTTCGGCTCGGCGTCCGCCGCCTGGAACCGGGAAAAGATCTCGCGCAGGGTCTGATAGGGTAATTGGCGGGCCATGCGCGGTTTCTGCCCTGAAAGCGCGATTACAACAAGGGCATTTAACCCCGCATCAAGGGCTGAGCCGCATTCTGGGTGCGGAGGTCGCGACATGCACGTTTCACACCCGGTTTCACCGCTGTTTTTCCCCAAAAGGGCCCGCGGCGGCCCCGGCCAGCAATCCCCCATCTCAGGGCTCGGACCGGGCACGATGGTCCTGACGATCGAGGGCGAGATGCCTGTGGAATGGCTGGCGCCGGGCGACCGGCTGCTGACACGCGACAACGGCTCGCGGCCAATCGTGCATATCACCCGGCTGCATCGTACACCGGAAGGGCTGCCGCTGCCCGCGCCGATGGCCTTCCTGCGCGGCGAGATTGGCCCGCAGGGCGTGTTGCACGAACAGACCCGCGTGGCCCCTGGCCATCGCGGCCTGATCCGGCACCCCGAGGTCGCCGCGACCTTCGGCTGTGACGAGGTGCTGGCCCGCTTTGGCGAGGTGTCGCGCCGTGATCGTATCCACCACGACCCCCGGATGGGCGGCCTGACCTATCACCTGATCCTGATGGAGCGACATGAGATCATCAGCGCCGGCGCACTCTGGGTCGAAACCACCGATCCTGCCATGGCCGCGCGGCTTGATCTGCCGCCCGCCGTGCGCCGCAACACCGGGCTGCTGGACAGCGACGCGGACCTTGCCCGTCACTGCCTGTCGCGCGAGGAGGCAAAGCTAATCCGGAAGAACTGCCCCGCAGATCTTTCCCTGCTGGAGCTTCTGGCGGCCTGAACAGCGGCGCGCCCGCCCCGTCATTTCGCGCAAGAACCGGGTCGCGCCGGGTGGCAGACGCGCCTATCGTCGTCAAAACCGCCCCGCCATGAGGCCCGCCATGTCCGACCCTGCCCGCACCCTTCCCGCGACCGAGCCTGCCCAGACCGGGGTCGAGGCGCGCTATCACTACGCCCTGATGCGACGCGCCATGCAGGCCATCGACGCGGCCGAGACGCCGATCGCCCTCTCGGACCTCGCCGCGCAAATGGGGATGAGCACGGCGCATTTTCAGCGCCTCTTCTCGGCCTGGGTCGGCGTGTCGCCAAAACGCTATCAGCAGTACCTCGCGCTCGGCCATGCCCGCGATCTGCTGGCGACCCGTCATTCCACCCTGCACACCGCGCTGGAAACCGGCCTCTCCGGCTCTGGCCGCCTGCACGATCTGTTTCTGCGCTGGGAGGCGATGAGCCCCGGCGACTATGCTCTGGGCGGCGCGGGCCTGACGATCCGCTGGGCCCATAGGGACAGCCCCTTTGGCGAGGCGCTGGTGATGGCGACGGACAAGGGCCTCTGCGGGATCGCCTTCACCGCCGAGACCGGGCGCGCCGCCGCCTGGGCCGACATGACCGCCCGCTGGCCCCGCGCGACCTATACCGAGGATGCCGCCCATATCGCCCCCCTCGCCGATCCGGCCTTTGCGCAGCGCGGCGAAACCCGGCTGCACATGCTGGGCGCGCCCTTCCAGATCAAGGTGTGGGAGGCCTTGCTGGCGATTCCCAGCGGCCATGTCAGCACCTATTCCGATCTGGCGCAGGCCATCGGCAGCCCCCGCGCCGTGCGCGCCGTCGGCACGGCTGTCGGGCGCAACCCGGTCAGCTTTCTGATCCCCTGTCACCGCGCCATCCGCAAATCCGGCGGTCTGGGCGGCTATCACTGGGGTCTGCCGGTGAAACGCGCCATGCTGGCCTGGGAAAGCGCGCAGAGCGATGCGACCCAGCCATCCTGACCCTTCAGGCAAGGCCCAAACCGGCGGGTAAGCGCCGGTCTCGGAATTCATTTTACAAAAGCGGAAACCTGCCGGAGAGTCGTGCGTTATAGATTAGGAGCTTTAGCGACATGCGTTGTGCTGAAGCGTGTTTGGGCCGCTCAGCGCGGTCGAAGAATTTTAAAGAGGCAGCTATGCACCTTATGAAAACCGCCACCTTTGCCCTTGCCGGCTCTGCGATGATCCTGCTTTCGGCCTGTACAGATCCGAATGATGGCTACCAGAACACCCGCGCCGGTGCCGGAACGGGCGCTCTGCTCGGTGCCGCTCTCGGGGCTGTTGTCAGCAAGGACGCAGGCAAAGGCGCTGCAATCGGTGCCGTCGCCGGTGGTCTGGCCGGTGGTGCCTATGGCTCCGTCCTCGACAAGCAGGAAGCGGAACTGCGCAACCAGCTGGGCAACAACGTGCAGATCGTCAACACCGGCGACCGCCTTGTCGTGACCATGCCGCAGGACATCCTGTTCGCCACCGACAGCGCCAACCTGCGCCCCGACCTGACGTCGGATCTGCGCGCCGTTGCGCAGTCGATCAACCAGTACCAGGGCACCACCGTGCAGGTGATCGGCCACACCGACAACACCGGCACCGCCGCGTACAACCAAGATCTGTCGCAACGTCGCGCCAGCTCGGTTGCAGGCACGCTGATCAACTACGGCGTCTCGGGCAACCGCGTTCAGGCGTACGGCCGTGGCGAAGATCAGCCGCGCGCGTCGAACCTGACCCCGGAAGGCCGCCAGCAGAACCGTCGCGTCGATATCGTGATCCTGCCGAACAGCTGATCCGACGCAACGATCCGACATTTGAAACGCCCCGCCCGAAAGGACGGGGCGTTTTGCTATGTGGCCCTCAGCTGCCCCGGTAGGTCGAAAACCCGAAGGGAGAGAGCAGCAGCGGCACGTGATAATGGCTCTCCTCGTCCGAGATACCGAACCGGATCGGCACCACGTCGAGGAACCGCGGCGCCTCAGCCGGCACGCCACAGGCGTCGAGGTAAGCACCCGCGTGGAACTCCAGCTCATACTGCCCTTGCAGGAAATGCGCCGCCGGCAGGATCGGGCTGTCGGTGCGCCCGTCCGCATTGGTCGTCATCCGCGCCAGCTCGTCGCGCGCGCCATGCGCCAGACGATAAAGAACGATCTCCATCCCCGCTGCCGGAACACCCCGCGCCGTATCAAGAACATGCGTTGTCAGGTAGCCTGTCGCCATTCCTGTCCCTTTCCCGTAAATTTGCTTGAAACCCCCCGGCAGCCGTGGAGACTATGCTCCGGCCCCCGTGGCAGCCCCAAAGTACAGACGGAGACAAAGCACATGAACCGCTATCCGCGCAACCTGATCGGCCATGGCCCCACACCGCCTGATGCGCAGTGGCCCGGTGGCGCCAAGGTCGCCGTGTCTTTCGTGCTGAACTACGAAGAAGGCGGCGAAAACAACATCCTGCACGGTGACGCGGCCTCCGAGGCCTTCCTGTCCGAAGTCATCGGCGCGACGCCATGGGAGGGCAAGCGCCACTGGAATATGGAATCGGTCTATGAATACGGCGCGCGCGCGGGCTTCTGGCGCCTGCACCGCCTGTTCACCGGCGCGGGTATCCCCCTGACCGTTTACGGCGTCACCACGGCGCTGGCCCGCAGCCCCGAACAGCTCTGGGCGATGCAGGAGGCCGGGTGGGAGGTCGCCTCCCACGGTCTCAAGTGGGTCGAGTACAAGGACGCCCCCGAAGAGGTCGAGCGCGCCGATATGGTGGAGGCGATCCGCCTGCATACCGAGCTGACGGGCGAAGCGCCGCAGGGCTGGTACACCGGGCGTTGCTCGATGAACACCGTCAAGCTGGCCGCCGAGCTTGGCATGAAGTGGGTTTCCGACACCATCGATGACGACCTGCCCTATTGGCTGACGGTTGAGGGGCACGAGACACTGGTCATCCCCTACACGATGGACGCCAACGACATGCGCTTTGCCGTGCCCGCCGGTTTTGGCGGCCCGGATCAGTTCTACGAGCACCTGAAGAATTCCTTCGACATCCTGTATGAGGAAGGTGAGGCAGGCAGCCCCAAGATGATGTCCATCGGCATGCATTGCCGCCTGCTGGGCCGCCCCGGTCGCATCGCCGCGCTGAAGAAATTCATCGAATATGCGCAGTCCAAGGGCGACGTCTGGTTCCCCCGCCGTATCGACATCGCCGATCACTGGGCCGCCGTGCACCCCAACGTCACGCCCGCGCTGATCCCCAGCCAGATGGACCGCGACAGTTTCGTGGCCACCTTCGGCAGCATCTACGAACACTCCTCCTGGATCGCCGAGCGCGCGTTCGAGCTGGAGCTTGGCCCCGCCCATGACACCCCCATCGGCATGTGGAGCGCGCTCGTCCGCCCCTTCCGCTCGGCCAGTGACGCCGAGAAACTGGGCGTGCTGCAGGCCCACCCCGACCTCGCCGGCAAACTCGCCGCCGCGAAACGCCTGACGGCAGAGAGCACCTCCGAGCAGGCCAGCGCCGGACTTGATGCGCTGACCGACGACGAACGCGCTTTCTTCGAGGCCCAGAACACCGCCTATCAGACGAAGTTCGGCTTTCCCTTCATCATCGCCGTCAAGGATACCGACAAGGCGGGCATCATCGCCGCCTTCACCGCGCGTCTGCAAAACGACGCCGCCACCGAATTCAAGACCGCCTGCGCTCAGGTTGAGCGTATCGCCTATCACCGACTGAAGGATCTGCTTTGACCCGCAGCTATTACACCCCCCGTGGCGGCCTGCCCGCGCAGGACGAACGCCACTACGACCCGGCGCGCTTTACCACCGCCTACGCCATCATCCCGGCGGCCTGCATGAGCGATATCGTCACCTCGTTCCTGCCCGGCTGGACCGGCTGCCGCGCCTGGATCATCGCCCGGCCCCTGTCGGGCTTTTCGGAAACCTTCGCGCAGCTGATCGTTGAGCTGACCCCGGGCGGCGGCAGCACCACCCCCGAACCCGACGCAGGCGCCGAGGGCGTGCTGTTCGTCACCGACGGCACCCTGACGCTGACACTGGACGGCGCGGTGCACCAGCTGACCCCCGGCGGCTATGCCTATCTGCCCCCCGCCGCCGACTGGCAGCTCAGCAACGACACGGACGCCACGACCAGCTTCCACTGGGTGCGCAAGCGCTACACCCCCGCGCCGGGGATCGAGGCACCGACTGCCTTCACCAGCCACGACGACGACAAAACCCCGGTCGCCATGCCCGGCACCAATGGCGCCTGGGCCACGACCCGCTTTGTCGAACCGACCGACCTGCGCCACGACATGCACGTCAATATCGTGACCTTCCAGCCCGGCGGCCGCATCCCCTTTGCTGAAACCCACATCATGGAACACGGCCTCTACGTGCTGGAGGGGCGCGCGCGCTACCTGCTCAACACCGACTGGGTTGAGGTCGGCCCCGGCGATTTCATGTGGCTGCGCGCCTTCTGCCCACAGGCCTGCGAACAGATCGGCGACGAACCCTTCCGCTACCTGCTCTACAAGGACGTCAACCGCCATCCGGAGCTGACCCTGTGATCACCGTCAAAGCCGAGCCCCTGACGCCCGAGGCCTTCGCCCCCTTTGGCGATATCCTCGACGCCAGCGGCGCGGTCGACAAGGTGATCAACGCCGGGATGTGCAACCGCCACCACGACCGCGCCCGCCTCGATTTCGGCGAGGCAGGCCGGGCGGGCATCTCGATCTTCAAGGCGCAGGCCCGCAGCCTGCCCTACACCTGCGACCTGCTGGAGCGTCACCCCGAAGGCTCGCAGGCCTTCATCCCGATGTCCGAGTCGCCCTGGATGGTCATCGTCGCCCCGGACGACCACGGCACCCCCGGCATGCCGCGCGCTTTCCTCTGCGCGCCGGGTCAGGGGGTGAACTTCCTGCGCGACACATGGCACGGCGTGCTCACCCCTTTGGCAGCACCGGGACTATTTGCGGTTGTGGACCGCATCGGCACCACACCGAACCTAGAAGAGCACTTCCTCGACCAGCCATTTACTGTAACCTCCTGACCCAGTGCCCCGGCAACAGGGGCGCAGTGACAAAAGTCAGGGGACAGAAACATGGTCAACACCTCCATGGGCACGCCGGAACAGCGGCGTGACCCGAACTTCACACCGCCGCTTTCCAAGGCCATTCCGCTGGGCATCCAGCACGTGCTGGCGATGTTCGCCTCCAACGTGACGCCCGCGATCATCATTGCCGGCGCGGCAGGCTTCGGCTTCGGCTCGGATCAGGGCGCGCTCGGTTTTCCCGACATGACCTACATGATCCAGATGTCGATGCTGTTTGCCGGGGTGGCGACGCTGTTCCAGACCATCGGCTTCGGCCCCGTCGGCGCGCGCCTGCCCATCGTGCAGGGCACCTCCTTCGCCTTCCTGCCGGTGATGATCCCGGCGGTCGCGGGACAAGGCACCGCTGGCATGGGCGCGCTTATGACCGGCATCATGATCGGCGGACTGTTCCACTTCTGCCTCGGCTCGGTGATCGGCAAGATGCGCTTCGCCCTGCCGCCGCTTGTGACCGGCCTGATCGTGCTGATGATCGGCCTCGCCCTGCTGAAAACCGGCATCCAATACGCCGCCGGAGGCGTGCCGCTGCTCGGCAAGCCCGAGTTCGGCTCCGCCGCCATGTGGATCCCGGCCCTCGTGGTGATCATCGTCTCCCTCGCCCTCAGCTTCTTTGCACGCGGCCTGCTGTCGGTCTCGGCAGTGCTGGTCGGCCTGCTGACGGGCTATGTCGTGGCGCTGCTGATGGGCCAGGTCAGCTTTGCCGGCGTCGGACGCGCCCCGGTCTTCGACCTGCCCAATCCGCTGATGTGGGGCTTCGGCTTTGACCCGGCGATCATCGTCGGCATGTGCTTCATGGCCGTGATCTCCGCGATCGAAACCGTCGGCGACGTCTCCGGCATCACCAAGGGCGGCGCAGGGCGCGAGGCAACGGACACCGAGATTTCGGGCGCCACCTACGCCGACGGCCTCGGCACGGCCATCGCCGGTGTCTTCGGCGGCCTGCCCAACACCTCCTTCAGTCAGAACGTCGGCCTGATCTCGATGACCGGCGTGATGAGCCGCCACGTCGTCACCATCGGCGCGATCTTCCTGATCCTCTGCGGCGTGATCCCGAAATTCGGCGCCATCGTCTCCACCGTCCCGATCAACGTGCTCGGTGGCGGAGTCGTGGTGATGTTCGGCATGGTCGCCGCCGCCGGCATCAACATGCTGTCCGAGGTCGCCTGGAACCGCCGCAACATGGTGATCTTTGCCATCTCGCTCTCGGTCGGCTTCGGCCTGCAACTCGAACCCACCGCCCTGCAGCACCTGCCGCGCACCCTGCAGATCCTGCTAACCTCAGGCCTGCTGCCCGCCGCCGCCCTCTCGGTCATCCTCAACCTGGTCCTGCCCGACCACATGGACTGAGGCGCCCCGGCGCTCTCTCATCTTGCCAAAAATACTTTCGCCGAAGGCAAAGGGCGCGCCGTAAGGCGCGCCCTTTTTCACCTCTCAAAGCGCAAAGATCAGATCCGTTCGATCGCCAGCGCAATCCCCTGACCACCACCAATACACATGGTGATCAGCGCGCGCTTGCCCCCGACCCGCTCCAATTCATAGAGCGCCTTCACGGTCAGGATCGCCCCCGTCGCGCCCACCGGATGCCCCAGCGCAATCGCGCCGCCGTTCGGGTTCACACGGGCCGCGTCCAAGCCAAGCCCCGCCGTCACCGCCAGCGCCTGCGCCGCAAAGGCCTCATTGGACTCGATGACGTCGAAATCTGCCACGCTCAGCCCGGTGCGTTTCAGCAAGGCCTGCACCGCCGGGATCGGCCCGACGCCCATGACCTCCGGGCGCACCCCGGCATGGGCATACCCCAGCACCCGCGCGCGCGGCTTAAGCCCCGCACGCTCTGCCGCATCGCCCCGCGCCAGCACCAGCGCCGCCGCCCCGTCGTTCAGGCCCGAGGCATTGCCCGCCGTGACCGAGCCGTCTTTCTGGAACGCAGGCCGCAGCCCGGCCAGCGCCTCCAGAGTCGTCTTCGGCTTCACATGCTCATCGACCTCAAAGCGCACGCTCTGGCGTTTGCCAGTGATCTCGACCGGCACGATCTGCTCGGCGAAATAGCCCGCCTCAATGGCCGCCGCCGCGCGCCGCTGGCTCTCCAGCGCAAAGGCGTCCTGCGCCTCGCGGCTGACGCCATGCTCGGCGGCGACGTTCTCGGCCGTGATGCCCATATGCCCGGTACCGAACGGACAGTTCAGCGTGCCCAGCAGCATGTCGAGCGTGCGCACATCGCCCATCTTGGCGCCCCAGCGCTGATCCGGCACGATATAGGGCGCGCGGCTCATGCTCTCAGCACCGCCCGCCAGCGCGAAATCGGCATCGCCAAGCGCCAGAGCCTGCACCATCGAGACAATCGCCTGCGCGCCCGACCCACACAGCCGGTTGACGTTCATCGCTGGCGTCGTGTCGGGAATGCCCGCCTGCATCGCCGCCACCCGGCCCAGATACATGTCGCGCGGTTCGGTGTTGATCACCTGCCCAAAGGCGACATGGCCGATCTGGCCGCCCTCGACCCCGGCACGCTCCAGCGCGGCGCGGGCGGCAATGGTGCCCAGCTCGATCGGGGGCACGCTCGACAGGCTGCCGCCAAAGGTGCCGATGGCGGTGCGTACGCCGCTCAGAATAACGATATCGTCCATGGTCTTTCCTCCCTCAATCCGTCTCCCTGTCTTGCCCGCCCCACCGGGGCCGCGCAACAGATCCACCAAATGACGTTACGTGGCAGGGCGCAAAGGCATCCGGCCCGCGTCCGTCAGCACAAAGCACTCCTCGCCCTCGAACGCCGCCACCGTCAGGAACCGCGGCCCCGCGTTGGCCCCCGCTCCGGTGTCGAGGTTGATGCGGTTTCCAAAGTGCATCGGCCGCTCCATGATCGTGTGCCCATGAACCACCAGCCAGGGGTGCGGCCGCGTATAATCCTCAAACCCCGGCCCGCGGATCCATGTCAGATCGGAAATCGTCTGCTCCTCCAGCGGCACATCCGGGCGGATGCCCGCATGCACGAACAGCACCTTGCCGCGCTCGGCCCAGAAGGGCGTCTCGTTCAAAAACTCCCGGTGCGCGGCGGGCACCAATGCCCGCGCCTCGGCCCAGATCTCGGACAGAGGCCGCCCTTCAGCGACGTCGACGCCATAGCTCTGCATCGTCGCCAGCCCGCCAAGACGGCGATGCGTCCAGGCCAGATCGCTCTTGATCTCTTCGTGCCAGACGACGCCGCCGGTCAGGAACTTGCGGAACATGTCGTCGTGATTGCCGCGAATCGCTGTCCAGTTGCGCCCCTCTGCGATGCCAGACCGCACCCGTTCGATCACTTCGCGGCTGTGCGGCCCCCGGTCCACCAGATCGCCGAGAAACATCACCTCGTCCGCGCCACCCGGCCCGGTCTGGCCGCCGTCAGCCTCAATTTTGGCCAATGCGCCTTCCAGCATTTCCAGCTGTCCGTGAATATCTCCAATGGCATAGATGCTCATGACACCGCTCCTGCTGCTTCGCCGCGAAGGAAGCAGCTTTCGCCGCCAATGGCCAGAGCCCGGCCCGCGAAAGTCAGCGTAAACATCACCGCACAAAGCCCGCAAAATTTCGTGCTTTGTGACGGCCCTGTCCCGGCAGTAGAAACGCCGCACGCATCGCGGCAAAAGCTGGCAGTTGCGTGCAAACGGGCCACAAAGGCCCCACCGGGAGGGACACCCATGAAAGGCATTTCCTACCTCTTTTTTGTTGCGGCCACGATCTGCGCCGTCGTCGGCATGGCCTGGGGCATTCACATGTCGGCCAGTGGCGACCACACGCTCAGCCCCGCCCATGCGCACCTCAACCTGATCGGCTGGGTCAGCATGGCGATCTTCGGCATCTACTACCACGTCAACCCAAAGGCCTCTTACGGGCTGCTGCCGAAGGTGCACCTTGGCCTCGCGCTGCTCGGCGTCGTCACCATCGTTCCGGGCATCGTCATGGCGATCAATGCGACCGGAGAGGCACTGGCCAAGATCGGCTCGGTCCTGTCGATCCTGTCAATGATCCTCTTCCTGATCATCGTGCTGACCAAGGGCCGCGACACCCACGCCTGAATGCGAAAAGGGCCGCCCCACCGGGACGGCCCTCTCTCTAGCGTCAGCTGATCAACAGATCAGGCCATGGTGAATTCCAGCGGGCGGACCTGCTCGAACAGACCGGTGGCTTTCAGCGCGTCAACGGCTTCCGGCTTGGCCTTCTCGTCGAGGTAGAGAACGGCAATCGCCTGACCATTGGCCGAGGCGCGCCCCAGCGTGAAGTTGGCGATGTTCTGGCCTTTTTCCCCCAGAACCGACCCGAGCGTCCCGATGGTGCCGGGGGTGTCGATGTTGGTGGTGTAGAGCATGTGCGGCCCGACCTCGGCATCGATGTTGATGCCCTTGATCTGGATGAAGCGCGGCTTGCCATCGCTGAACACCGTGCCCGCGATCGACCGTTCGCGCGTCGGGGTCTTGATGGTGACCTTGACGTAGCCGTCAAACGTGCCCGATTTCGCCTGGTTCGTGGTGCTGATCTTGATCCCACGTTCCTTGGCAACAACAGGCGCGGACACCAGGTTCACGTCAGGGTTGGCCTTCTTCATGATCCCGGCCACGACCGAGCAGTTCAGCGCCGGCAGGTTCATCTCGGCAACGACACCATCATAGAGGATGTTGATCGCGGTGATCGGCTCGTCCGTCAGCTGGCCGATGAAGCTGCCGAGGTGACCCGACAGGGCAACCCAGGGGCCCATGACCTTGGCTTCTTCGGCGGTCATCGACGGCATGTTCAGCGCGTTTTCGACAGCGCCGTCCAGCAGGTAGTTCGACATCTGCTCGGCGACCTGCAGGGCAACGTTTTCCTGCGCTTCGGTGGTCGCGGCACCCAGGTGCGGCGTGCAGACGACGTTCGGCAGACCGAACAGCGGGTTTTCCTTGGCAGGCTCAACCGCGAAGACGTCAAAGGCGGCGCCCGCAACGTGACCCGATTTCAGCAGCTCGGCCAGAGCCTCTTCGTCCACCAGACCGCCACGGGCGCAGTTGATGATCCGCACGCCCTTCTTGGTCTTGGCCAGATTCTCGCGGCCCAGAATGTTCTTGGTGGTGTCGGTCAGCGGCACGTGCAGCGTGATGAAGTCGGCGCGCTTGAGCAGGTCTTCCAGCTCGACCTTCTCGACACCCATCTGCTTGGCTTTTTCCGCGCCAAGGAAGGGGTCATAGGCCACGACCTTCATCTTCAGGCCAAGCGCACGGTTGCAGACGATGCCACCGATGTTGCCGGCACCGATCACGCCCAGCGTCTTGCCGGTCAGCTCGACACCCATGAAGGCGTTCTTTTCCCATTTGCCCGCGTGGGTCGAGGCAGAGGCCTCAGGGATCTGACGCGCCACGGCGAACATCAGCGCGATGGCGTGTTCCGCCGTCGTGATCATGTTGCCGAAGGGGGTGTTCATGACGATCACGCCCTTCTTGGAGGCGGCGTCCTTGTCGATGTTGTCCGTACCGATCCCGGCGCGGCCGATGACCTTCAGGTTGGTGGCGTTTTCGAGGATCTTCTCGGTCACCTTGGTGGCAGAGCGGATGGCGAGGCCATCATACTGGCCAATGACTTCGGCCAGCTTGTCCTTGTCCTTGCCGAGGTCCGGCTGAAAGTCGACCTCAATACCGCGATCCTTGAAGATCTGAACGGCAGCGTCGGAGAGTTGGTCGGAAATGAGTACGCGGGGGGCCATCATGGGGCTCCTTGAATATATCTGTCGGGGGGATGGCAGGCGGGGAAACCCCCGCCCTACCCTTGGGCCTGTCCGTAGGGCGGGGGTCTCCCCGCCACGCTACGTCGACCGTTACGCCGCTGCGGTCTGCTCTTCGAGGCAGACCTCAAAGGCCCACTTGAGCCAGAGCGTCAGCTTTTCGATGTCCGAGGATTCCACCGTCGCACCACACCAGATGCGCAGACCGGCAGGGGCATCGCGATAGGCACCGATGTCATAGGCCGCGTGGTAGGTCTCAAGTTTCTTGGCCACAGCCTTGGCAAAGGCCGCGCCGTCCTTGATGCGGTCATCGGTGAACTTCAGACAGACGCTGGTGTTCGAGCGGGTCGCTGGATCTTCCGCAAGGTTGCTCAGCCAGTCGTTGCGATCACAGAAGTCCCAGAGCACCTTGGCGTTGGTATCGGCGCGCGCCATCAGCTTGGGCAGACCCCCGATGGATTTGCCCCACTCCAGCGCAACGAGATAATCCTCAACCGCCAGCATCGACGGCGTGTTGATCGTCTCGCCCTTGAAGATACCGTCGATCAGCTTGCCGCCCTTGGTCATGCGGAAGATCTTCGGCATCGGCCATGCGGGGGTGTAGCTTTCCAGCCGCTCGACAGCGCGAGGGCTAAGGATCAGCATGCCATGCGCCGCTTCGCCGCCCATGACCTTCTGCCAGGAGAAGGTCGTCACATCCAGCTTGTCCCAGGGCAGGTCCTGCGCGAAGGCAGCGCTGGTCGCGTCACAGATCGTCAGACCTTCGCGGTCGGCCGGGATCTTGTCGCCATTCGGCAGACGCACACCAGATGTGGTGCCGTTCCAGGTGAAGACGACGTCGGTGTTGAAATCGACTTCAGCGAAATCGACGATCTGACCATAGTCAGCGGTCTTGACCACGGCATCGATCTTCAGCTGCTTGACGACATCCGTCACCCAGCCCGCCCCAAAGCTTTCCCAGGCAATCATCGTCGCCGGACGTGCGCCCAGCATCGACCACATGGCCATCTCGACGGCACCGGTATCGGAGGCCGGAACAATCCCGATCTTGTAATCAGCGGGCACGCCCAGAATAGCGCGCGTCTCTTCGATCGCGGCTTTCAGTTTGTCCTTGCCGACAGCCGCACGGTGGCTGCGGCCCAGTGCGGCATCAGACAATTTGTCGAGCGTGAATGTAGGGATTTTGGCACAGGGGCCAGAGGAGAAACGCGGGTTTGCCGGCGTTGTCGTCGGGTGTTTAGTAGCCATTGCTAGCTATCCTTCCAGATAAGCGCCCTTCGTTGGGGAAGGGTGTCCCGCCGACGCATATACGGACGATTCGCCCCCCACGCAAGCGAGCAAAAGACGCAAACAGACCACTCGATGTCGCATTTTACTCAATCTCATCGGCCCGCGACGCCTATCGGAAACTCCCGCCCTGCCAGGCTGCCGCTCTAGAAAGGGGGCTCTGCCCCCGCCTTCGGCTCCCCCGAAGTATTTCCAGCAAGATGAAAGAGCCAGGGCGGGCAAAGACGCGAAGCCTTGGCGCCCCGTCATCTTGCCCGAAATACTTCGGGGGAGGCGCGCGGCACGCGCGGCGGGGGCAGAGCCCCCTGAGGCTTAGAGTTTCGTGTCGTAGTCCGACACCAGCAGGTGCAGCGGCGCTTCATCTTCCTCGACGCTGGAAAACCGCCCGATCTGGACTTCAAAGATATTGTCCGTGCGATCGTCATTCACGGTCGAAACCTCACCGATGCAGACCCGTCCGCCGTCACCCCAGAAGGCGTGCCAGATATCCGGAGTGAGCGTCACACTTTCGCCCGGGTGCAGCGCCAGCAAACCGCCCGCTGTCATCTTGCGCCAGATGCCGTCGGTCATCACCTCGAAACCCGCCTCACGGTCGATACTGCCATCCGGCGCGGCCTTGAACAGCTCCAGCACCAGAACAGCACCCCCCCGGTTGATGATATCCTCGGTCTTCACGATATGCCGGTGCATGGGCGAAATCTGATCCTGCGCTGAAATCAGCAGCTTTTCCGCATAGACCCGCCCGCCCCTGGCTTTGCCCAGATCGCCCGCGTTGCCGTTGCGCAGCGTGAACAGAAACAGCCCCAGAGTGTCATAATGGCCATCACCATAATCCGTGACGTCCCAGCCTAGCCCGCCTTCAAGGATAAGGCCCGCCTCGGCCTTGCGCTCGCGCATCTCCTGCGGCGTCCAATAGGCAAAGGGCGGCAGGATAAAGCCGTGCTGGCGGAAGAAGGCATCGCCCTCGCGGATAAATTCGTTGATGTCAGATCTTAGCATGGTGATGTCCCGCTCAAATTATTTGCGCGAACCTAAACTGCACGCGCCCTGCATGACCAGCCGGGAAATCACCGTGCCCTACCTCCGGTAGCCCGCTACTTTCGACTCTGGCCCTTCGCCCCACCGCATGAGAAAAGCAGCCAAGGCCCGCAAAGGAGAGATCGAGATGTTCACTGCCACCCTGTTCACCAGCCCCACTGCTCCAACGCTCGACACAGCTCTGGTCACAGCCCTGCGCAACGCCTGGGGCGGTGGAGAGATCAGGGTCCTCGCGGATGGCGAGGCTGCGGAATTCCCCCTCGCCAGCCTCCCGGACACCTTCCGCGACGTCTGGGCTGACCTGCAAGCCCAGCAGATCGACCTCTGCATCCAGCCGACCGAGGGCCGCCGCAAGAAGATGCTCCTCGCGGACATGGACAGCACCATGATCCAGCAGGAATGCATCGATGAGCTGGCAGACGAGGCCGGCGTCGGCCCCCGCGTCAAGGACATCACCGCCCGCGCCATGAACGGAGAGCTCGACTTCAACGGCGCCCTGACCGAACGCGTCGGGCTGCTCAAGGGCCTGCCCGTCTCTGTCATTGACCACGTTCTCGACACGCGGATCACCCTGATGCCCGGCGGCCCCGCCCTGCTGGCCACGATGAAGGCCAACGGTGCCTATTGCGCTCTGGTCTCGGGCGGCTTCACCGCCTTCACCGCCCGGATCGCCGCGATCCTCGGCTTTGACGAAAACCGCGCCAATACCCTGCTCACAAGCGGCGATACCCTCTCGGGCGAGGTCGCTCTCCCGATCCTGGGCCGCCAGGCCAAGGTCGAGGCGCTTGAGCACATCACCGCCAGACTGGGCCTGAGCGACGCAGACGTGCTCGCCGTCGGCGACGGCGCCAACGACCTCGGCATGCTGACGCGCGCAGGCTCCGGCGTCGCCCTGCACGCCAAACCCTCCGTCGCGGCAGAGTGCGAGCTGCGCATCAACTTCGGCGACCTCACCGCCCTGCTCTACCTGCAAGGCTACGCCAAAGCCGACTTCGCCGCCTGAGCACGCCCGACCCGTTTCCCTGTTGAAAATATCCCCGCCGGAGGCTTCGGGCAGCGCCAACTGCCCGAAATCCCCCCAGGCGCGCCCGCGCCACATTGCACCTGCCCGGCGCCCTGCGTAACGCTGCGCACACCCCCTCGCAGCAAGGACCGCGCCATGCCCGTCGCCACCACGATCTCCAGCCCTGAGCTCACCGTCACCCTCTCCGATCTCGGGGCCGAACTGCAGAGCATCACCACCGCGACCGGGGACGAGCTGCTCTGGCACGGCGACACGGCCTTCTGGGGCGGGCGGGCGCCGATCCTGTTTCCCATCGTCGGGCGCGGCCCCGATGACCGTATCGCCGTCAACGGGCAAGAGGCCCCGATGCGCCAGCATGGCTTTGCCCGGCACGCCATGTTTGAGCGCGCCGAGGTCACCCCGGACAGCTGCAGCTACGTGCTCCGCGACAGCGCCGACAGCCGCGCCGCCTATCCCTGCGCCTTCCGCCTGACGCTGCACTATCGCCTCAGCGGCCCGACCCTCAGCGTCAGCGCCGAGGTGACGAACACCGGCGACAGCGTCCTGCCCTTCGGCCTCGGATTTCACCCCGCCTTCGCCTGGCCACTGCCCGGCGCGGGGGATGCCCGCCACCAGATCCGCCTCGCCAATGGCGCAGAGCCCGCACTCGCCCACCTGCAGGACGGCTATCTGATGCCCGAGCGTGCGCCCTCGCCCTTCGCGGGCGGCATCCTGCCCCTGCACCATGGCCTGTTTGACAGGGATGCGCTGATCTTCCCCGATGGCGCCGGGGAGGCGCTGATCTATTCGGCCCCTGGCAGCGCCGCCCCCGCGCTGCACTTCGCCTTCCACAACACCCCCAACCTCGGGATCTGGACGAAACCCGGCGCGCCCTTCCTGTGCATCGAACCCTGGCACGGCATGGCCGCCCGCGCCGGCGCAGGCCCCGAAATCGCCGACCGCCCGGACAGCCTGCTGCTCAATCCTCACGCAACTGCGACCTTCGGATACAGCCTGCGGGTGGTCTGAGCCCGCTCACGCAGGGCCCTTGCCCTAGACCCTTCTGACTATAGATCTAAATGAGTTGAGAATGACGCGACGCCTCCCGTCTCGGCCTGAGCCCCGAGGCGTCGCGTCCCTTTTTAAGCACTGATTGATCGGAGAGGACGAATAATGCGGATCCTGTTTACTGGCGGCGCAGGCAAGGCGGGCCACCACGCCGTCGCATATCTTGTGGCGCAGGGGCACCGGGTGCTCAACGTCGACAAGACGCCTCTGCACATGGAGGGCGTCGACAACCGCATCATCGACGTCACCGACGCGGGTCAGGTCTATGACGTGATGATGAGCTACGCCGCCCCGGACGAGCTTGAGTCGGGCGAAGGCATGCCGACCTTCGACGCGGTGGTGCATTTCGCCGCCGTCCCGCGGGTCATGATCACCTCCGACAACGAATGTTTCCGCGTCAATACGCTGGGCACCTACAACATCCTCGACGCGGCGGTGAAGTTCGGCATCCGCAAGGTGATCTTCGCCTCCTCCGAGACGACCTATGGCATCTGCTTTGCTGATGGCGAGCGTCGCCCCGTCTACCTGCCCATCGACGAAGATCACCCGACCGAGCCCGAGGACAGCTATGCCATGTCCAAGGTGGTGAACGAGGCGACGGCGCTCGGCTTTCAGCAGCGCAGCGGCTTCGACATCTACGGGCTGCGCATCAACAACGTGATCGAGCCGGACGAGTACAAGAAAAATTTCCCCGCCTATTTCGCAAACCCGGCGCAGCGTCGGCGCAACATCTTCGCCTATATCGACGCGCGCGATCTGGGTCAGATGGTCGATTGCTGCCTCAAGACGGATGGCCTCGGCTATCAGGTCTTCAACGTCTCCAATGACGATCACTCCGTCGCCGACACCTCGTCCGAACTGATCGCCCGGTTCTACGACAACGTGCCGATCAAGGGCGAGATTGGCGAGACCGAGACCTTCTATTCCAACGCCCGCGCCAAGAGCCTCGTCGGCTTTCAGCCCAAGCATTCCTGGCGCGATGTCCTCGACGATCCGAAATCCGCCTGAGGTCCTTTCCCTGCGGCCAGATCAGAAAAAGCCCCGGCATCGAGCCGGGGCTTTTTCTTTTGGCGGCGGCTGAAAACGCACCGCCCGGATACCGTTCAGATACCGACGCAATACCGACGTCGGAAATCGACGATTTCAGAGGCCTATTCGCCGTAGGGCACCCAGATCGATTTCACCTCCGTGGCGGCCTCCAGAAAGGCGCGCCCCTCGCCCTCGGCGGCAAACCAGTCCCGCGCCCGCCCATCATTGACCCAGGTCCGTTTCAGGTCCGTCGCACTCTGCGCCTCGATCACGCCACTGACGTCGGAGGAGGAGAACGACCAGACCGCATCGATGTCCATATGCGACGCCATGACCGGCGCCAGCTCAGCGTGACTGCCCGTCAGGATATTGACGACACCACCCGGAAGATCAGATGTATCAAGCACTTGGTAGAAATCCGTCGCGCTCAGCGGGCCATGCTCACTGGCCACAAGTACCACCCGGTTGCCCATGGCGATCGCCGGCGCCATGACCGAGATCAGGCCAAGCAGAGGCGCCTCGTCCGGGCAAAGCGCGCCGATCACGCCCACGGGTTCGCGCATCGCCAGCGCCACGCCGCGGATCGGAACCGAGCGTACATCGCCGCCGAACTTGTCAGCCCAGGCCGCATAGGTGAACAGCCGCGACACCGCCGCCGCGACCTCGTCAGCGCCCGCCTTACCCCCATTCAAATCATTGATACGGCTTGCAAATTCGGCGCTTCGCGCCTCAAGATTCTCAGCGATGTAATAGAGGATCTGTGCCCGCAGATGCCCGCTCGCCCCGGCCCAGCCCTTGGCCCCACGCGCGGCCTCAACTGCATTGCGCAAATCCTTGCGCCCGGCGATGCCGACCTGCCCCAACACCTTGCCGCCCTTGCCAAAGACCGGGCGTACATAGCCCCCATCAGGCCGTGCCTGCTTGCCCCCGACATAGAACTTTGCAGTGCGGTCCAGCCCCTCGACGACGCCCGCCTCTCCACTGAATTTCTCCTGCGGTTTCAGGGCCTTCTGCTTGCCAGAGGGCTTGGTATAGGCGCTCAGCCCCTCCCATCCGCCCTCACGGCCAAAGCCGCTCTCACGCACACCGCCAAAGCCGACAGCGGCGTCGAACATATTGGTGCCGTTGATCCAGACGACCCCCGCAACCAGCTTTGGCGCGACATCCAGAGCCAGATTGACGTTCTCGCTCCACAGCGTCGCGGCCAGCCCATAGCGCGTATCATTGGCGACAGCGACGGCCTCCTCCGGCGTCCGGAAGGTGGTCGAGACCAGAACAGGCCCGAAAATCTCTTCCTGCATCAATGGGTTGGCGCTCTCCAACCCGGTGATCAGCGTCGGCGGGTAATAGCATCCCTCCGGCAGATCACACTCGGGCTGATATACCTCGCCCTCACTGCCGGCGACCATCCCGCGAATCCGCTCCAGCTGGACCGGATCGACAATCGCACCGACGTCGACGCCCTTGTCCATCGGATTGCCCACGCGCAATTTATCCATCCGCGCCCGCAGCTTGGCATAGAATGCCTCAGCAATCCCCTCCTGCACCAACAGGCGTGACCCGGCACAACAAACCTGCCCGCCGTTGAACCAGATGGCATCGACCAGCCCCTCGACGGCGCTGTCGAGGTCGGCGTCCTCAAACACGATGTAGGGGCTCTTTCCGCCCAGCTCCAGCGTCAGAGATTTCCCCGAACCCGCTGTTGCAACACGGATTTTCCGCCCCACTTCGGTCGAGCCGGTAAAGGCCACCTTGTCCACACCGGCGTGGGACACCACCATCTCGCCCACCGCGCCATCGCCGGTGACGATGTTCACGACCCCCTTCGGCACCCCGGCCTGCACGCAGATCTCGGCAAACAGCAAAGCGGTCAGCGAGGTATACTCGGCCGGCTTCAGCACCACCGCATTCCCCATCGCCAGCGCCGGCGCGACCTTCCACGCCAGCATCAACAGCGGGAAATTCCACGGAAACACCTGTCCGCAAACACCGACCGCCTCACGCCCCGGAAGCTCGGCCGCCATCAGCTGAGCCATCCCGGCGTGATAGTAAAAATGCCGATGTACCAAGGGGATATCGATGTCCCGGCTCTCCCGGATCGGCTTGCCATTGTCCAGCGTTTCCAGCACGGCAAACAAACGCGCGTTCTTCTGCACCAGCCGCGCCAGCGCATAGATCACCCGAGCCCGGCCATGCCCCCCCAGTCCCGCCCACTTGCCCTGCGCACTGCGCGCCGCCGCCACAGCCGCATCCACATCCGCCTGGCTCCCTTGCGAGATCTCGGCCAAAGCCTCCCCCGTCGCCGGATTGCGCGTCGCGAAAACAGCCCCCGGCTTGGTAAACCGACCATCGATGAAATGTCCGAACCGCCCCTCATGCGCCGCGATCCAAGCCATCGCTTCGCTGGCCGTTTCCAGCGCAGGACCATACTCCATCGTCTCGAAAATCTCTTTCACGCCCATGCCCTTAGCTCCGCCCAACCCAGGTTTCCCTGTTATAAATATCCAAATCCCGCCCTATCCGGCGGCGTGCCGCCAGCTGGCCGAATAGGCGCCGGTCACATAGTGCTCCAACTGCCGCTCGATATCGCCCAGAAGCGAGGACGCGCCAAAGCGGAAAAGATCAGGGCGCAACCAGCGATCCCCCAGTTCCTCCTTGATCAGGCTGAGATACACCAATGAATCCTTGGCCTTGGAAATCCCACCGGCAGGTTTATAGCCCACCCGAATGCCCGTCCGCTCATAGTAGTCACGGATTGCACGGATCATCACCAGCGACACCGGCAGCGTCGCATTGACACTCTCTTTGCCGGTCGAGGTCTTGATGAAATCCGCCCCCGCCATCATGCACACCAGACTGGCCCGCGCGACATTGCGCAGCGAGCCGAGCTCACCGGTCGCCAGAATCGCCTTCACATGGGCTTCGCCACAGGCGGCACGAAAGGCCTTCATCTCGTCATAAAGTGCCTGCCAGTTGCCCGTCAGCACATGCCGGCGCGAGATCACGATGTCGATCTCAGCCGCGCCCGCCGCCACGCTCTCGCCAATCTCGGCCAGCCGCAGATGGAACGGCGACAGCCCGGCGGGAAAACCCGTCGATACGGCAGCCACCGGAATTCCCGAGCCTTTCAATGCAGTTACAGCCGCAGGCACCATGTCGTGATAAACACAGATCGCCCCCGTCGTCAGGCCCTGCATCCCCAGCGCCTCCAGCAGATCGGGCCGCACCGGCTGTTTCGCCTTGGCGCAGAGACGGCGCACGCGGCCCTCGGTGTCATCGCCGGCCAGCGTCGTCAGATCGATGCAGGAGATCGCCCGGCACAGCCATGCCGCCTGAAACTCCTTCTTGACGCTGCGCCGACCGGGCAGGCTGGCCGTGCGCCGCTCAATTGCCGAGCGGTTCGCCTGCGCGCCACGCACCCAATCCATATCCAGCGGCATCCCGGGGTTACGCGGCTCGATCGCCTGTGGAAGCTGCGAGGGCACCGCTGTGCGGTTTGCCTGTTCGGTCTGCATGAAATCCTCCACGTCGTTCGGCCTGAGTGTCTGAGCGCACGCGCCCTGCGCGGCTCTGTCGGACCTGACCTTCCCATGACGCGCAGGATCGCGCAAGTCAGCGGGACAGCGACTGGCGCCGCGTCACTCCGCTGTCAGAAACGCCTTGGCCAGCGCCCGGAACCCTTCACGCACCAGTGCGGCCTCGCTCGTCTCGGTCACCGGCACATAGAGGCCCCGCAGCGCCGCGAGGTAGGCGTTGGCCAGCGGCCCGCGCCCGATCAGCACCGCCTGCTGGCCCAACCAAAGGCGCTTGGCCGCTGCCATCTCGGCCCCCAGCAGCGCCGCAAGCTGTTGTCCCGGCGTTTCCGCCTCCGCCAGTTGAAACGGCAGGCGTTCGGCACGCGACATCGCTTCGTCAAACCCCTCCGGCACAGCGCCCACGCAGCCGAGCGCGCTTGCAAGCTGTCCCGTGGCACTGGCCTGCAAGTGGATCGCTTCACCGGCGCTGAGCGTCACCCAGAGCGTCCGCGCCGGTTGAACCACCAGCGCCAGCCCATCCCAATGCGGGTTAAGCGTTTGAAATCCCAAAAGACGCAGCCGGTCGCCGGAGGTCATCTGCCCAAGGCCGGGCAGACACAGCCCCTCAGCGCCCCGTGGCAGCTCCTCCGGGCAGAGTTTGCCGGGAATGCTCTGCATGGGCAGATCCGGCGCACCGACGATCAGCCTGTGATCCGTCGCAATGACTTGCGGCGGGATTTCACCCTCCGCGCTCCAGAAGCGATTTTCGATGCGGTCTATGCCTAGCCAATCCATGTGTCCGGGATAGGCGCGCGGGGCGCTGCGGTCAATCAATCCCTAGCCGAGGTAGCGGCGCAGCGCCTCCGGCGGATTGGCCAGCATCGCGGCCGCATCCTCAGGCGGATGCGCGACACCGTCATCAACCAGAATGATCTCTTCGGCGATGCGCCGGGCATCTTCGGGATCATGACTGACCATCAGCAGGGTGGCACCGGTTTCCCGCACCAAAGCCGAAACGAGGTCCAGCATCTCCACCCGCAGAGCAGGCCCGAGCGCGGCGAAGGGCTCGTCCAGCAGCAGCAGAGGGCGGTTCTGTACGAGGATGCGCGCCAGCGCCGCACGGCTTTGCTGCCCCCCCGACAGCGCAGAGGGCAGGCGTGCCCCCATCCCGCCAAGGCCAACGCGGGCCAGCGCGTCCTCGACCCTAGCCCGGTCCTGCGCCGACAGTCGCAGCGCAGGCGAGATCCCGAGCCCCACATTGCGCGCGATATCGAGGTGCGGAAACAGGTTACCATCCTGAAACAACATCGCAATCGGCCGCTTGCCGGGGCCGACCCCATCCAGCAGCTGACCGTCCCAGAGCACTTCCCCCGAGGTCTGCGCAAAGAACCCCGCAATCACCGACAGCAACGTCGACTTGCCCGCCCCGGAGGGACCGATCACGGCGACCCTGCGCCCGGCGGAGACGGCAAAGTCCGCACTGAGGCGAAAGCTCTGCTGACGGATCTCAAGCCTTTTCAGTTCAAGCATGCGATTTGCCTCCCCCCCGATCAAACAGCCAGAAAATGCCGAAACTGAGGCCCATCAGGATCAGCCCGCAGCTGGCCGCCGCTTCGCTTCGATAGGCGCCCATCAGGCGATACATCAACAACGGCAGGGTCTGGCGGTCCTCACTGCCGAACAGGGTGATCACACCCAGATCCCCCATCGACAACGCCCCCGCCAAGCCGGCTGCAAAGCCGAGCGGCGCGCGCAGGCGCGGCAGCAGCAGCCAACGCAGACGCGACAGCCCGCGCAGGGCCAGCGTATCGGCAAGACGCCCAAAGTCCGCCTCGACCCGCAGATAGGCCGGGGCGAGGACACGCAGGGAAAACGGCAGCGCCATCAGTGTGTTGACCAGCACTGTCACCGGCAGCGCCAGCCTGCCCGGCGCGATCACCGGGTTCAGGATCAGGAAATAGCCCGTGCCCAGCACCAGCGGCGACAGCGCCAGAGGCAGCAAGCCGATGCCCTGCACAACCCGGCTCATCGCGGCGGACAACGCCAGCGCGACCACAACCGTGCTAAGCGCCGAGAGCAGCGAGACGACAACCGAATTGCCGATCGCAGGCCAAAGCCCCGAGGGCAGATCGCCAAGGCCCGACAGCCCCGCGACAGCCACAGCCAGCAGCGGCCCGATCAGGAACACCCCGGCCAGAGCCAGCCCAGCACCGTCCGCCAGCCGCCGCCAGCCGCCGGGGCTGTCCCATCGCGGCAGGGCGCGGTCCAGCCCGGTGCCGCTGCCATCCATCCGCGTCACCAGCAGCGCCAGAATGGCGGCGACGGCAACAAGGCTGGTCTGCATCAGCGCCAGCACGGCGGCGCGCCCCAGATCGAAGTCGAACAGGAAGGCCTGATAAATAGCGAGCTCCACCGTCGTCGCGCGCGGCCCACCACCAAGGATCAGCGCCACTGCGAAACTGGCAAGGCAAATGGCAAAGATCGCCGCCATGGCGCCCGGCAGCACCTGCCGCAGCATGGGCCACTCCAGCAGCCGAAACACCTGTCGGGGCGGCAAATCCAGCTGCGCGGCAAGGCGAAAACGCTCGGACGGGATTGCCTGCCAGCCCTGCAGGATCATCCGCACCGCCAGCGGCATGTTGAAAAAGACATGCGCCAGAACGACGCCATGCAGCCCGTAGATCCGCCACGGCCCGAGCCCAAAGTGCGCGGCCACTCCGTTCAGCAGCCCGCGTGCCCCGAAGATCGCCAGCAGGCCCATCACAGCCACCACCACCGGCAGGATGAACGGCGCGCCAGTCAGCGCCACCATCAGCCGCCGCCCGGGAAAGCGCCTCCGTGCCAACGCCCGTGCCACCGGCAACGCCAAAACCACGGAGAATACCGCCGACAGCGACGCCTGCGTCAGGGTGAAGCGTAGCGCAGCCCAATCGGACGGGCCGGGCAGCACGCCGCCCCCGGCCCGAAGAAAGATCGCCAGCAGCGGCACCCCCAGCAAGGCCAGGATCAGCGCCGCCGCGACATATCCGGATCTGCGGCCTATTGCGACAGGGCGCTGCGCCATTCCTCGAGCGCCTCGCTCCGTACGGCCTCGGCCTGATCAGGGGTCATCAGCAGCGCCTTTTCCGGCTCGACGATCTGCTTGAAGCCTTCGGCCAGCCCGCCTACGGGCATGACAGCCGGGTACATCCAGTTCGTCGTCGGCAGCACCGCCTGCGCGGCATCGCTGACCAGGAACGCGAGGAACCGGTCCGCAAGCTCAGGCTGATCGGTATTGGCCATCTTGGCGGCAACTTCGACCTGCATGTAGTTGCCCTCGTCAAAAGCGACGGCCTCCTTGGAGGAATCATCCTCGGCGATGATGTGATAGGCGGGCGAGGTGGTATAGCTCAGCACCATGTCGGCCTCGCCATCCAGGAACATGCCATAGGCTTCGGACCAGCCGGGCGTCACGGTGACGATATTGTTGGCCAGACCTTTCCAGATCTCGCTGGCCTCTTCGCCGTAGACCTCCTTGACCCAGAGCAGCAGCCCCAGACCGGGGGTCGAACTGCGCGGATCCTCGATCACGATGGTGGTGTCGCTCTCGGCCAGCGCCTTGAACGACGTCGGATGCTTGGCCCCGACATTGCCGACAAAGGCGAAATAGCCCCAGTCATAGGGCACGAAGGTGGTGTCGATCCAGTCAACCGGCAGATCGTATTTCGCACTTACGTCCGTTTCGGCGAACAGCCCCGTGGCCTTGGCCTGCGCCATCAGGCTGGTGTCGAGACCGACGACCACATCCGCCTCGCTGCGCGCGCCCTCCAGCCGCAGTCGCGACAACAGCGCCGCACCATCGCCGGCCGCTGTGAAGACAACGTCACAGCCGCACTCCATCTCAAACGCTTTTTCAATCGCCGGGCCGGGGCCCCACTCGGGCACAAAGCTGTCGTATGTATAGACGTTGAGCACGGGAGTCTGGGCCGCCGCTTGTGTGGCCATCAGACAACCCGCAACAAATCCAAGATGCTTCATGGCATCCATCCTTACAGTTGCGGGCGGAGAAAGATTGGCGAAGCGCATCCGCCCGACCTTCCCTCCGCCGGTTTTAACCGGATCAGGTTCTACGGGTTCGCATCATTGCATCTCAGCCCTGTCAGGCACCCCGAGGTGGGGCAGAGACTAGGGGGACGGTGCATCGGGCGCAAGAGGGGCAAACCCGGCCAAAGCCTGTGCTTTTGCGGCGGGCCGGGTGAAATGACGCCCCCACAGGCGTCGCGCGGAATTGCGTGTCTTTGCGCATTGGGGTAACCGGGCACCAAAGCCGCCCGGAGAGCCTCATGTCGATCAACAGTTTCGGTCACCTGTTCCGCGTCACGACCTGGGGCGAGAGCCACGGGCCTGCCCTTGGCGCAACGGTCGACGGCTGCCCCCCCGGCATCGACGTCGATGCCGAGCTACTGCAGCACTGGATGGATCAGCGCAAACCGGGCCAGTCGAAATACACCACACAGCGACGCGAGGCCGACGAGGTCGAGATCCTGTCGGGCGTGTTCGAGGGCAAGACCACTGGCACCCCCGTTCAGCTGATGATCCGCAACACCGACCAGCGCTCCAAGGACTATGGCGACATCGCCGAGAAATTCCGCCCCGGTCACGCCGACATCACCTATTGGCTGAAATACGGCATCCGCGATTATCGCGGCGGCGGGCGCTCCTCGGCCCGTGAAACCGCCGCGCGTGTGGCGGCAGGCGGGCTGGCCCGTGCGGCCTTGGCCGCCCTGGCGCCCGACGTGCAGATCCGCGGCTACATGACCCAGATCGGCCCGCATCGCATCGATCGAGAACAGTTCGACGACGCCCAGATCAGCGAAAACCCCTTCTTCTGCCCCGATGCCACCGCCGCTGGCAACTGGGCGACCTACCTCGACGACCTGCGTAAATCCGGCAACTCAGTCGGCGCGGTGATCGAGGTCGTGGCCAAGGGTGTGCCTGCGGGCCTCGGCGCGCCGATCTACGGCAAGCTCGACACTGACCTCGCCGCGGCGATGATGTCGATCAACGCCGTTAAAGGCGTCGAGATCGGCGAGGGCATGAACGCTGCCTGCCTGACCGGCGAAGACAACGCGGACGAGATCTTTCTCGGCAACGACGGCAAGCCGATGTTTTCGTCTAACCACGCCGGAGGTATCCTGGGCGGTATCTCCTCGGGTCAGGACATCGTCGTGCGTTTCGCGGTCAAGCCGACGTCGTCGATCCTGAAGACCCGCCAGACCATCACCAAGTCCGGCGAGGCGACCGAGATCATCACCAAGGGCCGCCACGACCCCTGCGTCGGCATTCGCGCCGTGCCGGTGGGCGAGGCGATGATGGCCTGCGTGATTCTGGACCACCTGCTGCTGAATCGCGGCCAGATCGGGGATGCGGGCGGGAAAATCGGCTAAATGCTGTCGATCCTTGCCATTACATTTCCGGTCTTTGCCATCGTCGGCCTTGGATATGTTCTGACCAGGCTCAGGGTCTTTGACCTGCGCGACATGGCTGCTCTTGGCAAGTTCGTGATGTTTCTGGCCCTGCCCTCGCTGCTGTTTCGCGCCACGGCGACCCAGCCCTTCCGCGAGCTGATCGACCCCGGCTTCTTTCTGGCGCTGGTCTGCGCCGGGCTTGGCACCCAGCTGCTGATGTGGATCACCCTGCGTCTGCGCGGGCTCGGCCCTGTGCGCCGCGCAATCGGCGTGCTGGGAACCGCGACACCGAACTCTGCCTTTCTGTCGTTTCCAATCCTGCAGACGGTCTATCCAGAATACGCGCCCTCCATCCTTGCCATGTGCCTGCTGGCCGAGAATTTCTTTCTTAATCCCATCGGGTTGACCCTGATCGAAGCCGCAAACCCGCGCGAGCGCCGGCACCCCGTGCATACCATCGCAGCCATCGCCTGGTCCGTTCTGCGGCGCCCGATGATCTCCGGCCTGATCCTTGGCGCGATCGTGTCTCTGCTGGGCATTCCACTGCCCCATGTCATTGATCGCCCACTTGAACTTCTCGGCTATGCGGCCTCTCCGATTGCACTGTTTTTCATCGGCGGATCGCTTGTTGGTCTGCCGATGCAGGGCAATCTCAGGCTCGCCGCCGTCATCGCAGGCTTCAAGCTGGTGATTCACCCTATGGTCGCCTTCGCCGTGGTCGCTGTTCTGGCCGCATTCGCGCTGCCAGCGCCGACCGGAGACATGGCCACCGCGCTGATCCTGTCAACAGCGATGCCGATTTTCGGAGTTTTCCCCCTGCTGACACAGAACACCGAACATTCGGGAGCGGCGGCTCTGGCCGTTATGATCTCTACCGTGGCTGCGTTTTTCACCCTGACCCTCCTCATGGCCTTTCTTGTCTGAGCGGGCTGCGCCGCGTGTCTAAGACTGCCCATGTTCGTCATTTGTTAACTTCCCTGCGCCAACTCTTGGGTTGGGTGGCGGCAGGCCGCGCCGGTTGTTTCTCACCGACGGGTCCCACACAGGAGGTTATCATTTGGCATATCCAGCGAAATCGGACCCTTTTCGGCTCACTTCAGGCGCGAGGCATGATCAGCGTCCCACTATGAGCCGCCTCATGCCCATCCAGCCTCGGAGCCTGACCCACTCCGACACGCAGGGCGCGCTTCTGGGAATCAGTCTGCTTGTCGTGGCGGTCATTTCTGGCGGTTTCGGCCTGTCATCCGGATGGTTCGGCGCCCCACCTCATCGCCTGAGCAGCCAGATCGACCTCGGCGTGCCGATATCCACATCAAAAGCGGGCCTGATCGGCAAAGATGTCGTGGCCGAGGTACAGCGGGTCGCACGTTCTCCATAGCTTTGCAGGCTGTCAGCGCGCAGTTGCAGCCGTAAGCGCCGCATCCATCAGATCGCGGATCTTTTCCTCACGCGTGTCCGCAACGATGCGGCCCAATTCATCATCGCCCTTCAGCACGACGAGGGTTGATCGGCGCGGGATGCGCATGCGGGTCGCAAATTGCGAACGGCCGTACGTGTCCCAATCGACGTCGATAAAGATGATATTCTGCGCATAGGCTGGCCGTTCTGCTTTCAGCTTGTCCATCACACGGGTCTGGGCCGCGCAGGTCGTGCACCAGCTCGCCTTGAAATCCAGAAAAACGGTTGCGCCGCGCCCGAGGTAATCCCCCAGAATTCCGGGCTTGTAGAGCAAGGGCTCGGAGCTGGTCTGGGCCAGCAAGCCGAAGGGGGCAATAGCTCCGAAACTGGCACAGAGGGACAGGAACGTGCGGCGAATCATCATGTTAGCTCCCACTTAAAATCGCACAGAAAGATCCAGCAGCCAGGGCGGCAGGACATCAATGGCCCATGCTTCGACACTATGATGCAGCCGAAGCAGGATCGCCAGACCGACAAGAATGAACACCCCGCCCAGCACAGGCCGCGCGCGATATGCCAAACCGCGATACCGCAGAAGGACGCGCCGCGCGCCAAACCCAAGCACAAGGATCAACGTAGACACCCCAAAGGCAAACGCCGTCATGATGACCGCGGCCCGCCCAAGCGCCTGCCCCATTGCGGCAAGGGAAATCGCCGCGCCGAGTGTCGGACCGATGCAAGGGCTCCAGACCGCGCCGAGAAGCAGGCCGCCAAGGAACAGACCTGACAGCCCCTCTGGCTTCAACCGACCAAAATGCGCGTCGGCCCGCATCGCAACACCTGCGCTCGCCGTGGAAAAAGCCGAACTCAACTGCGGACTCAGCATGATAAAACCAAACCCGATCATCACCACAGCGCCGATTTTCGAGATGTTTTCCTCTGTCACACCAAGAAGGAAGCCAAAACTGGTGACGAAAACACCCAAGACGACGAAAGACAGGCTCAACCCCGCAGCGAGGGCGAGTGGTCCGCGCGGACTGGTCTGAAGGGCGGACCCGATCACGACCGGCAGCACCGGCAAAACGCAGGGATTGATCAGCGTCAAAAGTCCCGCGACATAGGCAAAGACAAGCTCCATGCCGGAACCGTGCCCGAGCGGCTGCGCCCTGTCATCTTACGAATGCGTGTAGCGCGCCCGACCTCAGGTGATCGGCTGTTGTTTGGAAAGCTGCACCGCCAGGATGCCTGCCGCGACAATAGCCACCCCCACCAGATCCAGCGGACCAATGGCTTCACCCAGCACAAGGGCCGCGACAAGCACCCCGAAAAACGGGTTCAGAAAGTGGAAGGTCGCCGCTTTGACTGCGCCAATCCGGTTCACCAGCGTGAACCAGACCCAAGTGGCCGCAATCCCGGGCACGAATACCGTATACGCGAAGGCCGCAATCAGGCTGGGGCTCCAATTGACCTGCCAATCTTCGAAGACAATGGCTGCAACGCCAAGGCAAACAGACCCGACCAGCATCTGCAGGCCAACAACCATCATCACGTTGCCACCGCCCGAAGCACCACGAGCACTCAGCGTTGCGACGCTCAGCGCGGCAGTACCGATCACGCAGAGCGCCAGACCGAACAGATCGGCGCCCGCGCTTATGCGCGTGCCCATGATCAAACCGGCCCCCAAAACCCCAAGTAAAAGTCCCAATATTGCCAGAGGCTTGAGCCTGTCTCCCAGCACAAGCCAGCCAAAAAGGCCCACCATCAGCGGCATGGTCGATGCGAGAATGGACGCCAGAGACGCCTCGATCCACTGCATCGCGATGAAGAAAAGCCCGAGGTAGAGCGCATTCTGACAGACCCCGAAGAGGATCGTCGCGCGCCATTGTGACCGAGTGAGCGTCAGGCTCTGGCCCATCGATCTGGCAAGCGCGATGGCAATCATCCCCGAAATCAGAAACCGCAGCGCCAGCGAGGTCATGGGCGGCGCATGGGCGACAATGATCCGCGCCGAGCTGAAAGCGCTGGACCACATGAAAGCAAAGGCGAGGCCCATGAAGATGGCTTTGATGTCCATGCGCACTCCTGTCTGGGCCGGGAGCAGGCGCCCGGGCTTTCCGGTCGCGAGGTAACCAGAATTGCGCAATGGAAGGAAGGGTCGCCCGCTGCATTGTGCGATACTGCGCGCCACCGGAGGAACCACGGGCCCAAATATCAGGAAGTTATCGCTCGCCATCAAAAATAGAAAAGGCCGCCCGAGAGCAGCCTTTTCTTATGTCAAAATAGCAAATTGGATTTGCGGAACAGGCAGAGCTTAGCCGTTCACGCTGTCTTTGAGAGCTTTCGCGATAGTCATCTTGACCACCTTGTCGGCCTCTTTCTTGATCTGCTCGCCCGTGGCGGGGTTGCGGACCATGCGCTCGGGGCGCTCACGGCAGTAGATTTTGCCAACGCCGGGCAGGGTCACTGCGCCGCCTTCGGACACTTCTTTGGTGATGATTGCGACTACGGCATCCAAAGCGGCAGAAGCGGTTTTCTTATCTTCACCCATTTCGTCGGCCAGTGCGGCGACAAGCTGGGTTTTGGTCATCGGCTTTGCCATTTGATGGTCTCCTTTTACTGCCCGATGTCTTGGGCCTCGTGGGCGGCATATAACCGGATGTAGAGGACAGACACAACAAATAGCGTATGTTTTCTTGGCTTTTTTGGGCCTCGCCAGTCATTCCGGCAAGGCTCCGCCGCAGGTCATAAAAAGGCAGTTTCGTCGAAACTTCTCAACTTGCGGCTGTGCAAGCGTTCAAGCGGCATGTCGCGCAGACTCTCCATGGCACGGATACCGATCATCAGGTGACGTGCAACCTGCGTTTTGTAAAAATCGCTCGCCATTCCGGGCAGTTTCAGCTCGCCATGCAGGGGTTTGTCGGAGATGCAGAGCAGGGTGCCGTAGGGAACACGAAACCGAAAGCCGTTCGCCGCGATCGTTGCACTTTCCATATCGAGCGCGACCGCGCGCGATTGCGACAGACGCTGCACGGGCCCACGCTGATCGCGCAACTCCCAGTTCCGGTTATCGAGGCTGGCGACAGTGCCGGTGCGCATGATACGCTTCAGGTCATACCCCTCAAGTTCCGTAACGTTTTCAACGGCTTCTTCCAGAGCGACCTGAATTTCAGCCAGCGCGGGGATCGGCACCCAGACCGGCAGGTCGTCATCCAGCACCTTGTCTTCGCGCAGATAGGCATGGGCGAGGACAAAATCCCCAAGGGTCTGGCTGTTGCGCAGACCGGCGCAATGGCCAACCATGATCCAGGCATGCGGGCGCAGCACTGCGATGTGGTCGGTCGCGGTTTTCGCGTTCGATGGGCCAACGCCGATATTCACCAGGGTGATCCCTGCCCCACCCGGACGCTTGAGGTGATAGGCTGGCATCTGCGGAGTCTTGGTCGTGTCAGGGATAATGCCATCGGCATCGGTGATTTCCACGTTCCCGGTGCTGACAAAGCTGGTGTAACCGCTCTCGGGATCCCCCAGCATCCGCCGGGCATAGGCCTCAAACTCACTGACGTAGAACTGGTAGTTGGTGAACAGGACGTGGTTCTGGAAATGCGCCGGGTCCGTCGCGGTGTAGTGGGTGAGTCGCGCCAGCGAATAGTCTACGCGCTGTGCGGTAAAGGGGGCAAGCGGCTCGACCCCGTCAGGACCCACGACATTGGTGCCGTTGACGATATCGTCGTTGGTGGTCGTCAGGTCGGGCACATCGAAGACATCGCGCAGCGTGAAGGAGGCCGCGCCTTCGTGCGGCACGGTCACGCTGTCATCGGCGGCAACGGCAAAGTGGACCGGCATCGGGGTGTCGGATGCGCCGACAACCACTTCGACGCCATAATTCTTGATCAGCTGGCCGATCTGCTGCTCCAGATAGTAGCGAAACAGCGATGGCCGCGTGATCGTTGCGGCATGCGTACCCGGCGCAGAGACGTGGCCAAAGCTCAGACGGCTGTCGATCTTGGCGAAACTGGTCGTGGTGATGCGCACTTCGGGATAAAAGGCGCGGACACGGCATTCCGGCTGACCCTGCATCATCGCGGCGATGAAATGATCGCGCAGAAAGCTGGTCGCCTGTTCATACAGCGCGCACAGCCGATCAACGGCGGCGGTCGCATCGGCGAAGGATTCCGCGGCGGGAACGTCCGGGCTCAGGATGCTTTCAGTCATTGAAGACTCCTTTCTGCCCTTTCTGTCGCGATGATGCTGCCGGTGCAAGCGCACATGTGCCTTTCCGGGTTGCATCTGACGCAAGGCCATCTCTGCCCGCTTCGGCCCTTCCACCTCTTGAAAGCCAGCACGGTTGCGACCAAGACTGGCGACATGAACACACTTATGATCTCCTTCGGGCACGGTTATTCCGCCCGCGCGGCCGCCAAATTGCTGATCCCTGCGGGGATGGCCATGCACGGCACGACGCGGAGCGATGGGCGGCTGGACCAGATCCGCGCCAGTGGCGTGACCCCGCATCTGTTTCCCGGCGAAGATCTCTCCCCTCTGATGGCTCAGGCGACGCACCTGCTGATTTCAGCTGGCCCCGACGCAGAGGGCGATCCGGTTCTGCGCGCGCTTGGCGACGTCATAAAGGCCCATGCGCCGCGTCTGGAATGGGTCGGATATCTCTCCACAACGGGGGTTTACGGGGATCACGCGGGCAATTGGGTGGATGAGGACACACCTCTGACCCCATCGACCCGGCGCGGCATATGGCGTGCCGAGGCTGAGGCGGCATGGCGCGCCATCCCCGACCTTCCGCTGCATATCTTCCGGCTGGCTGGCATTTACGGCCCCGGTCGCGGTCCCTTTGCCAAGGTGCGCGCGGGTACGGCCCGGCGTATCATCAAGCCCGGTCAGGTGTTCAGCCGGATTCACGTCGACGACATCGCGCAGGTCATTGCCGCCTCGATCGCCCGCCCGAACCCCGGCGCGATCTACAACCTGTGCGATGACGATCCGGCCCCGCCCCAGGACGTCATCTGCCATGCGGCCGAACTGCTGGGCCTGCCAATTCCCCCCGAAGAGGACTTTGCCGAGGCCGAAATGACCCCCATGGCCCGCAGTTTTTACGCCGAGAGCAAGCGCGTGCGGAATGTTCGCATCAAGCAGGACCTGGGCATCAGGCTGATCTACCCAACCTATCGCGAAGGTTTGGCCGCACTGCTGGCCGTTGAGACGGCCGAGGAAAACGCACGCGGCCAGTGAACAAAGCCCCGACTGAGGCGTTTGGCCTTCATGCAAACAGCAACCCGCCCCCAAGAAGACGACCCTGACGCGCTGCGCAGCCTCGGCGACATCCTCGATGTGCTGGAAAAAACCACTCGCGATGGCAGCATTTCCATAGGCGATGTGCTGGACGAGGTCGGCGTGCGCAGTTTTGCTCCGATCATCCTGATTCCGGCTCTGATCCTGTTTTCGCCGCTTTCGGGGATCATCGGCCTGCCCACCATCGGCGCGACCTTCATCTTTCTGATCACCATTCAGAAGCTGTTCGGACGTCCACAGGTCTGGATGCCTGCCATCCTCAAGCGCCGTCGCGTTAAGGAAGAGCGGCTGAAAAAGGCCATTGGCTGGCTGCGCAAACCGACAGGATGGGTTGATCGCCACACCCACAAGCGACTGACCGTGCTGGTCAGCCGCCCGGCGAACATGTTCACCTTGCTGCTGATCATGGGGATCTGCCTGATCATTCCGGTACTGGAGATCCTGCCGATGGTGACCTCGATCTTCGCGGCGGCGATCTCTTTTCTGGCGATTGGGCTGCTGGCGCGCGACGGGCTGTTCACCCTGTTGGGCTACATTCAGGCGGTAGCCAGCTGTGCTGTGATCTGGTGGATGATCTCCGCCGGAATCGGGGGCTTCGGCAGCTGATCAGGCGCGCTGGCCCAACGGCTCAACCCCCAGAACATCCAGCACTTTCGCCTCGATATCCGCAGCGCTCAGCCCGGCCACGGCATACATGTCTGCCGGACTGGCCTGATCGATGAAGATATCCGGCAGCACCATCGAGCGGTACTTGAGGCCGGTGTCGAAGACGCCTTCTTCGGCCAGCAATTGCGCGACATGGCTGCCGAAACCGCCCACGGCGCCCTCTTCCAGCGTGATCAGCGCTTCGTGGTCGCGGGCCAGTTTCAGGATCATTTCGCGGTCGAGCGGCTTGGCGAAACGCGCGTCGGCCACGGTCGGATGGATGCCACGCGCGCCGAGCGCCTCGCAGGCCTTGAGAACCTCCGACAGACGGGTCCCGAAGCTGAGCAGAGCGACCTGGCCACCCTCGCGGATCATCCGACCCTTGCCGATTTCCAACGGTTTTCCGACCTCGGGCATCTCGACGCCCGAACCCTCGCCGCGCGGATAGCGGAAGGCGATGGGGCCCTCGTCATGGGCGGCGGCGGTGGCGACCATGTGCTTCAGCTCGGCCTCATCCGCGGCGGCCATGACGACCATGCCCGGCAGGTTTGCCATGAAGGCGATGTCGTAGCTGCCGGCGTGGGTGGCACCATCGGCGCCGACCAGACCGGCACGGTCGATGGCAAAGCGCACCGGAAGGCGCTGGATCGCCACATCATGCACCACCTGATCATAACCGCGCTGCAGAAAGGTCGAATACATCGCGCAGAAGGGACGCATCCCCCCTGCCGCCAGCGCTGCTGCAAAGGTCACACCATGCTGTTCGGCAATCCCGACGTCGAACAGACGCGAGGGGTAACGCTCGGCCATGAGGTTCAGCCCGGTGCCATCGGGCATCGCGGCCGTGACGGCGCATATGCGGCTGTCTTCCGCCGCCAGACGCACCAGTTCCTGCCCGAAAACATTGGTGTAGCTCGGCGCGTTGGAGGGCGCCTTGACCTGCTTGCCCGAGGGCACGTCGAATTTCGCAGTCGCATGGCCTTTGTCGGAGGCGCGCTCGGCAGGGGCATAGCCCTTGCCCTTCTTGGTGACGATATGGATCAGTACGGGGCCCGTCGCACGGGCTTTGACCGTGCGCAGGACCGGCAAAAGCTGGCCCATGTCGTGCCCATCCAGCGGCCCGATGTAGGAAAAGCCCAGCTCCTCGAACAGCGTGCCACCGACGGCCATACCCTTGAGGATCTCTTTCGCGCGCTTGGCGCCTTCCTTGAAAGGCGGCGGCAGAAAGCTGGCGGCGCCCTTGGCCGCAGCCTTGAACTGGTGGAAAGGATCACCGGTGTAGAGCCGCGTCAGATAGGTGGACAGCGCACCGACAGGGGGGGCAATCGACATCTCGTTATCGTTCAGGATGACGATCATGCGCTTTTTAAGGTGGCCGGCGTTGTTCATCGCCTCAAACGCCATGCCCGCGCTCATCGCGCCGTCACCGATCACGGCAATCGCGTCACCGAGGCCTTCGGGCACCGAACCGCCCAGATCCCGCGCCACGGAAAAGCCGAGCGCGGCGGAGATCGAGGTAGAGCTATGCGCCGCGCCAAAAGGATCGAACGGGCTTTCACTGCGCTTGGTGAAACCGGACAACCCGTCTTTCTGGCGCAGGGTGCGGATGCGGTCCCGCCGCCCGGTCAGGATCTTGTGCGGATAGCTCTGGTGGCTGACGTCCCAGATGATCTTGTCGCGCGGGGCCTCGAACACGGCATGCAGGGCGACGGTCAGCTCTACCACACCCAGCCCGGCACCAAGGTGGCCACCGGTCTCAGAGACGGCGGCAATCGTTTCGGTGCGCAATTCATTGGCCAGCTGGCGCAGCTCAGGATCCGACAGGCCCTTCATGTCGGCCGGCGTCACCACTTTATCAAGAAGCGGGGTCTGCGTTGTCTGGGTCATATCCGCCTCCAAATCCACTGCTGCCGTGCCACCCCGACGGGCGGGCCCGGCTCAGCCTTGCCGCGAGATAACGAAGCGCGCGGCCTGCCGCAAGTTCTCCGCGTCCGCGCCGTAGGGGCGCAAAGCGTCACAGGCCTCCTTGACGAGGCTTTGCGCAGCACTCCGCGCAGCCTCAAGGCCCATGAGGGACACGAAGGTCGCCTTGCCCGCCTCAACGTCCTTCTGCACGCGTTTGCCGGTCTGCGCCTCGTCACCCTCGACATCCAAAATGTCGTCGGCGATCTGAAAAGCAAGGCCGAGGGCGTGGGCGTAGCTGGCCAGAGGCGCAGGATCAGCGCCCGCCATCACCGCACCGGCGGTGGCAGACCACTCAAACAGAGCACCGGTTTTCTTGGCCTGAAGGCGTTTGATCTGATCCAGCGTCAGAGGCGCCTCGGCGGTTTCGGCGGCGATGTCCAACGCCTGGCCCAGCACCATGCCATCCCCGCCCGCAGCCTGTGCCATGCCTGAAATCAGCGACAGCCTGCGGGCCTCGCTCAGTTCCATGCCCGCCAGAAGGGCGAAGGCGTGGCTCTGCAGCGCGTCACCCACCAGAATGCCGGTGGCCTCGTCCCATTTCACATGCACGGTCGGCAGGCCACGGCGCAGGTCGTCGTCATCCATGCTCGGCAGGTCATCGTGTACCAGGCTGTAGGCATGAATCGCCTCGATCGCCGCAGCTGCATCCAGTGCGGGGGCGGTCGGAACCGCGTGCAACCGCGCGCCCTCCAGCACCAGAAAGGCCCGCAGCCGCTTGCCGCCATGGCAGGCATAGCGCATCGCATCCCCAAGAGAGCCCTCATAGGGGGCCAGTGTCTGCGCGAGATGCATCGACACGGCCTTGGCCGCATCGCTCAGCACTGCGTCGAACACTGTCAGAGGCCCTCGACCGGCTTCACCCCAGTCGGGTTGCCATCGCCGTCCAGCGTGATGGCCGCGACTTTTTCCTCGGCCTCGGCCAGTTTCTTTTCGCAATGTTTCTTCAGCTCGGCACCGCGCTCATAGAGTTTAATCGACGCTTCGAGTTCGACATCGCCGCGTTCAAGCTGAGTCACGACGGCCTCCAGCTCTTTCATGGCGGCCTCGAAGGACATCTCGGAAAGGGGGGTATCGCTCATCGGGACTTCCTCGGCGTGGGTCTGGGGGCAGGTTCAGCGCACCTTATCCCCGGCTGGGGCAGGGTTCAATCGGGCGTCTTGGTATCCCGGGCAGCTGAGCCGGACTGCCGCCATGGCGGTGCCAATGTGGCGGCGGCAGTGGTCTTTGTGCGGGTGGGAGCCTCCGGCGGAAGTATTTCGGGCAAGATGACAGGGGACGCCGCGCACATCGCTCAGTCAGGGGCGAGCATATAGCCCGCGCCCCGCACCGTCTGCAGATAGCGGGGTTGCTTGGGGTCGGTTTCGATCTTGCGGCGCAGGCGGGTGATCTGCACGTCAACGGCGCGTTCCTGCGCCCCGGGTTGTTCGTGCGATCCGGCGCGGCCCAGCTCCTCGACCAGCTGAAGGCGCGACAGGGGTTCGCCGGGATGGGCCGAGAAGACCCGCATCAGCTGAACCTCAGTGGCTGTCAGGCGCACCGGAGCGTCGCCGTGCCAGAGCTCGGCGCGGTCGATATCGTAGCGCACGGCGCCAAGGTGCAGCACTTTGGGGATCGTGCTGGCCACCGGAGCTTCGGGCACGCGGCGCAGGATGGCGTTGATGCGCAACAACAATTCGCGCGGCTCGAAGGGTTTGACGAGGTAGTCGTCAGCGCCCGCTTCCAGCCCGCGAATTCGATCCTCGATCTCGCCCCGGGCCGTCAGCAGTAGGATCGGCGTCAGCAGCTGGCCGCGCAGGCTTTCCGTCAGCGAGATGCCGTCTTCGCCGGGCATCATCACGTCGAGGACGATCAGGTCGAACTCCAGCCCCGTCAGCAGGCGGCGAGCGTGGGCGGCGTCGCGCGCCATGGAGATCAGGAAACCGTGGCGTTTCAGGAACTTGGCCAGCAGTTCGCGGATACGCTCATCATCATCGACGATCAGCAGATGCGGGTCAGGATCGCTCATTGGCCACCATCCCTGAGAGAGGCGTAGCTTTTGCGCATCTCGCCGTCCATCATCGATTCCAGCACAAGACGGAAGCCGGCAACCGCGTCAGGGCCGGCCTTGCGATAGGCGTCGCGCACCCATTTGCGCTGCCCCTCGGACAGGCGTGCCTCAAGCGCTGCGCCCTTTTCCGTCAGGTAGAGGTGGCGTTCACGCTTGTCGGTGCGCCCGATGCGGCTTTCCACCAGACCGTCGGCGATCAGCGCGCGCAACACGCGGTTGAGGCTCTGCTTGGTAACACCGAGAATGGTCAGCAGCCGGTTCACCTTCATCCCCTGCCCGCGCGAGATAAAATGCAGCGCGCGGTGATGGGCGCGGCCATAGGCCATGCCTTCCAGAATCTGGTCCGGGGCCGCGGTAAAGCCGCGATAGGCGAAGAACATCGCCTCGATGCCCTGACGCAATTGTTCGTCCGTCAGGAAGAGAAGATTATCACCGAGTTGAATGTCCGACATTGGCCCTCCTGGCTGATCTGCGCCTGTCACGATACGCGTTGCAGAGACCTTAGCAAAGTCCTTCTGCTTTGGCCAAGAATACGTCAGGCTTGTTGACTTTCCAAGAATCAAACGCTAGCTAGACCCCATTGCGACGAAACTTTATGTTACTCGGACAGGGTTAAAGCGCAACTTATGGAATAATCACGGTACTTCAGGAGGTTCGCGATGAGCGCATACGATGACCGCGACGGCAAGATCTGGATGGATGGCAAACTGGTGGAATGGCGTGATGCCAACGTACACCTGCTGACCCACGCGCTTCACTATGCCTCCTCGGTATTTGAGGGCGAGCGCTGCTATAACGGCAAGATCTTCAAGGGTGTCGAGCATTCCAAGCGCCTGCGCGCCTCGGCCAATATGCTCGACTTCGAGATCCCCTATTCGGTCGAAGAGATCGAAGCGGCGAAATACGCCATGCTTGAGGCGAACGGCTGGACCGACGCCTATGTGCGGGCGATCGCCTGGCGCGGTGCTGGCGAAGACATGGGTGTCTCGGCGGCGCGCAACCCCGTCCGTCTGGCGATTGCCGGCTGGGAGTGGGGCAACTACTACGGCGACGCCAAGCTCAAGGGCGCCAAGCTGGACATCTCCAAGTGGAAGCGTCCCAGCCCCGAGACGATCCCGGTACATGCCAAGGCCGCGGGCCTCTACATGATCTGCACGATGTCGAAACATGCGGCCGAAGCCAAGGGGTGCTCGGACGCGCTGTTCATGGACTACCGCGGCTACGTGGCCGAATGCACCGGCGCCAATATCTTCTTCGTCAAGGACGGCGAAGTGCATACGCCGCTCGCGGATTCGTTCCTGAACGGCATCACGCGCCGCACGGTGATCGAGATGCTGAAGGAAAAAGGCATCGCCGTGCATGAGCGCCACATCATGCCGGAAGAGCTGGAAGGCTTTGAGCAATGCTGGCTGACCGGCACCGCCGCCGAAGTGACACCCGTTGGCCAGATCGGCGACTATACCTTTGAGGTTGGCGCCCTGACCCGGGATATCGCGGAGAGCTATGAGAAGATGGTGCGCGCGTAAGCCGCCCACCTCTTTCGCACAGACACAAAACGGCGCGCCTATCCGGTGCGCCGTTTTTCGTTTTATCTCAGCCCGTTACGCCCCGGTTACAAATCTTTCGCCGTGCTGTCGCCCAAGCGTCAGCGCTCTGTTGCATTCACCCTTCATGTCCGGCGCATCGTCTCACTCCTGACATTGAAGGAAGCCTCATGGCCAAGCTTTTCCAGTCCCGGCTGACCCGCCGCAGCATGTTGATCGGCACTGCCGCTGCCACTGCAACCCTCGCCATGCCGTCGATTTCGCGCGCCGCGTCGCGCCCGATGTTCACCCATGGCGTGCAGTCGGGTGATGTGTCGACCTCCTCCGGCATGATCTGGACGCGCACCGACCGTCCCGCGAAGGTGATGATGGAGATCGCGACTTCAGATAGCTTTAACGATGCGCGCCGCCTCGCGCCGCTCGACACCAACCCGGCCAGCGATCTGACGGTCAAGCGGATGATCGAAGGGCTGCCCGCCGATCAGGACATCTTCTACCGCTTCACTGCCGCCGATCTGAGCGACATCAACGCCGTGTCCGAGCCGATCACAGGGCATTTCCGCACCGCCCCTGCCTCGCGCCGTTCGGTGCGGTTTGCCTGGTCGGGCGATACCGCCGGTCAGGGCTATGGCATTGATGAAGCTGGTATGCGCACCTATGCGACGATGGCCCAGCACGAGCCCGATTTCTTCCTGCATTCCGGCGACACCATCTATGCCGATGGCGCGCTGCAGGACGAAATCACGGCGGGCGACGGCACCCAGTGGAAGAACCTGATCGTCACGCCCGAAAAGTCCAAGGTCGCGGAAACGCTGGACGAATATCGCGGTCAGTGGAAATACAACCTGATGGACGAACACCTGCTGGCGCTGAATGCGCAGGTGCCGACCTTCTTCCAGTGGGACGACCACGAGGTCATCAACAACTGGTCGGCCTCGAAAGATCTGAGCGCGGATGACCGCTATTCGGAAAAATCGATCCATGTGCTGGCGGCGCGGGCGGCGCGGGCATTCCATGAGATGACCCCGATCAGCTATACCCCTGCCGAGCCGGGCCGGGTCTATCGCAAGATCGCCTACGGGCCGATGCTGGACATCTTTTTCCTCGACATGCGCTCCTACCGGGGGCCGAATGGCGACAATTTAGAGAGCGAAATCAACGGCAACTCGACCTATCTGGGCCGGGACCAGATCGAATGGCTGCAGGCTGAGCTGGCTGCCTCCAAGGCGACGTGGAAGGTCATCGCCTCGGATATGCCGCTGGGGCTGGTGGTCAAGGACGGCGAAAAGTTCGAAGCGGTTGCCAACGCCGATGGCGGTGCCCCGAAAGGGCGCGAGCTGGAGATCGCGGATCTGCTGCGCTTTATCCGCGACGCTCAGGTCAAGAACACCGTCTGGCTGACCGCCGATGTGCACTATACCGCCGCCCACCACTACAGCCCGGAAAAGGCGCAGTTTCAAGAGTTTGAGCCGTTCTGGGAGTTCGTCTCGGGGCCGCTGCACGCCGGTGCTTTCGGGCCCAACGACCTCGACCCGACGTTCGGTCCGGAGGAGCGTTTCGTCAAGGCGCCGGCACCGGGTCAGGTCAACCTGCCGCCCTCGGATGGGATGCAGTTCTTCGGTCTGGTCGATATCGACGGCGCGACCCAGCAGATGAAAGTGCGTCTGATGGATCGCGGCAATACCGAGCTGTGGTCGATCACGCTGGACCCCAAGGGCGCGTCGATCTGACGTCAGCCAAGGTGCGAAACCGGGGGGGAGGGGCTGCAAGGCCGCTCCCCCTCTTTTGCGTTTTGAGGGATTGGTTAACGGAGAAAACCGGCGATTTGGCATGTCGGTATTGCGTCGGTATCTGAACGGTATCCGAACGGTGCCTGTGACAGCCTCGGGGGGAGGGTTAACGCGGGGCCTCAGGCGGGTTGGGCGCTCTGGCGCAGGGCGCGCAGGACGAGGCCGATGCCGCGCCCGAGGAACAGGCCGCTGCAGATCCCGACGATCAGCGACAGGGTGCCGCCGACAGCCACCGATGCCATGGCCGCGGGGGCCATTGATCCGATCACGCCAGAGGCAAAGCGGGCGGTGAAGATCGTCAGCGTCAGGCAGAGCGTCAGCCATTCGCCGGGCAGGTGCAGCCTGCCGTCGGGCAGCACCTGCAGATCGGTGCGACGGGCGACGGCCACGCCGATACCTCCGCCACAGACCAGACCGACCAGCCAGAACAGCGCCGTCGCGGTGTGCGTCAGCATTGCGCCGGACGAGAGGCTGATCATCAGGAAGACGGCGGGCAGGATCAGTGGCCGCATCACGGCGACGGAGCGATCCTGAGCCGCGCGCAGCCCCATCACCACCAGATAGATCAGCAGGGGCCAGACCCAGAGCGGGGTGTGTTGAAGAATGGCGACGGGAAGGGACAACAGGGAGGGGGTAGGCATTGCGGAGGGCTCCTTTTTTGGCAACACTTGGGCAGACCCCGGTGGGGCGCTGACCTTTGTCTGGCGCAGGCAAAAGGGCAGGAGAATGCTGATTTCGTGGAAGGACCCGGGCCAATCGTGAGTGGGACAGAGGTACAGCTGGCGCTTCGCAAATGGTACGGGGTGCTGACCTCGGCGCCTTTCGTGACCATTGTCGCGGTGGTCAGTCTGCTGGGCACCTTCTACCTGGTGCCGCAGGGTGCAGGCCTGCCGGTGATGCTGCGGATCCTGGCCAAGCAGGTCGCGACGTCGGCGTTATCCTCGGCCGTGGCGAGTCTGGTGATCCTGTTTGGGGTGCGGGCGATGCGCGACAGCCGGGTGCCGGTGGTGCTGCGACATTGCCTGTCGGGGCTCGTCGCCTCGGTGCCGGTGTTCGCGGTGGTGCTGGGGATCGAGGCGGTCAGCAGCGAGGTGCTGTGGCAATCGGGCGATCTGATGGCGGTGGCGCTGAACGTGGTTCTGACGGTGACGGGCATTGCGCTGGTCATCGGGGTGTTCGTGGCGCGGCGTCCTGTGGCTGTGGCTGTGGTTGAGACGGAGGCGCCGCAGCCCGGTGTCACGTTTCTGAAGCGTCTGCCGGTGGATCTGGGGCGCGCGCTGATCCGGGTCTCGGCGTTGGATCATTATGTCGAGGTGCAGACCAGCGCAGGCACGACGCTGCTGCTGATGCGTTTCGCCGATGCGCTGGAGGAACTGGAGGGCTGTCCGGGGCATCGCATCCACCGCTCGCACTGGGTGGCGGCGGGGGCGATCCGGCGGCTGCTGCGGCAGGAACGCGCGATGATGGTCGAGCTGGAGGATGGCACGCGCCTGCCGGTGAGCCGGTCTCAGCAAAGCGAGATGCGCGCGACCGGGTTGCCGCTGGAGCGGGCGGAGTGAACTGGCGCCGCCCGGCGGGGGAGGCCGGGCGGTTGGCAAGGGTCAGGAGGGGGCGCTGCCCCCGTCCGCCGCTGGCGGACTCCCCCGGGATATTTTCAACAGGGAAACATGCCGGGGGTTTTCGGGCCGGTTATTCGAAAAGGGCCGTTATTCGAAAAGGCCGGCGGCTTTGACGTTGGCCATGCCCTCATCGAGGGATTTCCAGGCGCGCTCGATCAGGATGTCGATCTCGGCTTTCGTGATCACCAGCGGCGGCGAGATGATCATGCGGTCGCCGACGTGGCGCATCACCAGATTGTTGGCGAAGCAGCGTTCGCGGACCATGTAGCCGACGGTGCCTGTTTCGGCCTTGAAGGGCGCGCGGGTGGCCTTGTTCGGGGTCAGGGCGAGCGAGCCCATGGCGCCGATGATCTGGGCTTCACCGACCATCGGGTGCTCTGCCAGGCTGCGGAATTTCTCCTGCAGGTAGGGGCCAGTGTCGTCGCGCAGGGTGTCGACGATCTTTTCCTCCTCCAGGATGCGCAGATTTTCCAGCGCCACGGCGCAGGCGACCGGGTGGCCGGAGTAGGTGTAGCCGTGGTTGAATTCGGTCGCGCCGATCACCGCCGCCACCTCGTCACTGACGATCGAGCCGCCGATGGGCTGGTAGCCCGAGGACAGGCCCTTGGCGATGGTCATGATGTCGGGCTTGATGCCCATGGTCTGGGAGCCGAACCAGTTGCCGGTGCGCCCGAAGCCACAGATCACTTCGTCCGCGATCAGCAGGATTTCGTATTTGTCGCAGATGCGCTGGATTTCCGGCCAGTAGGTGCTGGGCGGGATGATGACGCCGCCGGCACCCTGCACCGGTTCAGCGATGAAGGCCGCGACCTTGTCTTCGCCGATCTCGAGGATCGCCTGTTCGAGCTGCTGTGCGCGCTCCAGCCCGAAGTCTTCGGGGGTGGATTCACCACCCTCGGACCACCAGTTCGGCTGGTCTATGTGGTGCATGTCGGGGATATAGCCGCTCTGGGCGTGCATACCCTTCATGCCGCCGAGCGAGGAGGAGGCGACGGAGGAGCCGTGATAGGCGTTCCAGCGCGAGATGATCACCTTCTTCTCAGGCTTGCCCTTTTCCTGCCAGTAGGTGCGCACGAGGCGGATGTTGGTGTCGTTCGCCTCGGAGCCTGAAGAGGCGAAGAAGACGTGGTTGAGGTCACCGGGCGCCATCTCGGCCAGTTTCGCGGCCAGCGCGATGACCGGCACGTGGGTCGTCATGAAGAAGGTGTTGTAGTAGGGCAGCTCCTTCATCTGACGGAAGGCGGCTTCGGCCAGTTCCTCGCGGCCATAGCCGATGTTGACGCACCAGAGGCCTGCCATCGCATCCAGCACATCTTCGCCTTCGCTGTCCTTCAGCCAGACGCCCTTGGCGCTGGTGATGACGCGGGCGCCTTTCTTCTGCAGGTCTTCCTGAGTCGAGAACGGGTGGATGTGGTGCGCCACGTCGAGCGCCTGAAGTTCGGCGGTGGGCATGTGGTTGGAGATCGTGGACATGAGGAGGACCTTTCTGACGGGCGGCAGGAATGGGCGGTATGAACCGGATAGCCTAAGAATATGATCAAATTATTCACTGTCAATCGAATCACGCCCCACGGCCGGGGGCGTCACAGCGCCTGCGCGATCATCTCCATGCCCTGTTCGACATCGCCTGCCATGGCCACCGCGGCGGCCTCGCAATCGCCTAATTTTAAGGCACTCACGAGATCCTTGTGCATGTCCGGCAGGTTACGCGTGCCGAATTGACCGCAGACAACCCGCAGAGAGGGGCCGAACCGCAGCCAGAGACCTTCCACCAGACCGGTGAGAATAGGCGCCTCGGCAACGGCGTTGAGGCGGGCGTGAAAGCGGTGGTTCTCGACCAGATAGCCATGCACATTGCCCCGCCGGATCGCCTCGTCGAGCTTGGAATCGATCGCCTGCAGCTCCGCGATATCGTGCGCCGTGGCGGTGCGGCAGGCGCGCCGGGCCAGATCCGGTTCCAGCGCAATCCGGGCGTGACGCAGCTGTTCAACGTCAGACTCGGCCAGAACGGGCACCGAAATACGCCGGTTTCCACGAAATTCCAGCGCGCCTTCGGCCATCAGACGGCGCAGCGCCTCACGCACGGGGGTCATGCCGACGGCAAGGTCGCGGGTCAGGCCCTGAATGGTGACGGCCTGCCCCGGCTCGAACACGCCATGCAGCACACGGGCGCGCAGCTCGCGGTAGACCAGCTCATGCGCGGGCAGACCGGCTGGCAGACCGGCGGGAGTGGCGGCGTCCGGCATGGCGGTAGGCCGCGCCCCGCCGGTGCCCTCATGGGCTGCCTGCAAATTCATCATCGACCTCCGATATCCGGCTCTGGCCTTTATCTTGCACGGCAGGGCAGCACATGAAAACATCTGCTTGTTGCTTTTCTGCGCGACGTTTGATCAAATTCCGGATCAAGGGGCACGTGAGACCCTGCCATTCAACGGGAGATAACGATGAAGATTCCTCTGCTTACGCTGACTGCCACCCTCGCCCTGACCGCCGCCGCGGTGCAGGCCGAAGAGGTCCACGTCTACAACTGGTCCGACTACATCGATGAATCGCTGCTGAGCAAATTCAAGGAAGAGACCGGCATCGATCTGGTCTACGACGTGTTCGATTCCAACGAATTGCTGGAAACCAAGATGCTGGCCGGTGGGTCGGGCTATGATGTGGTGGTGCCGACGGGCACCTTCCTGCAGCGCCAGATCCAGGCCGGGGCCTTCCAGAAGCTGGACAAGTCCAAGCTGCCGAACCTCGCCAACATGTGGGACGTGATCGAAAAGCGCACCGATGCCTATGATCCGGGCGGCGAGTATTCGATCAACTACATGTGGGGCACCACCGGCATCGGGGTGAACCTGCCCAAGATCAAGGAAGTGCTGGGCGACGACGCCCCGATCGACAGCCTGTCGATGGTGTTCGATCCCGCGATCATGGAAAAGCTGTCGTCCTGCGGCGTGCATTTCCTCGACGCTCCGACCGAGATGATCCCGGCGGCACTGACCTATGCCGGCCTTGATCCCGACAGCAAGGACGAAGAATCCCTCGCCAAGGCTGAGGAAGTCCTGCTGGCCGTGCGCCCCTATATCCAGAAGTTCCACAGCTCGGAATACATCAACGCGCTGGCGAATGGTGACATCTGCGTCGCCTTCGGCTGGTCCGGTGACATCCTGCAATCGCGCGACCGTGCCGCCGAGGCCGACAACGGCGTCGAGATCGCCTACAATGCGCCCAAGGAAGGCGCGCTGATGTGGTTCGACATGATGGCGATCCCGGTGGATGCGCCCAACCCCGATGCTGCGCACAAGTTCCTGAACTTCATCATGGACCCCGAAAACATGGCGGCGGCGTCGAACTATGTCTATTACGCCAACGGCAACAAGGCCTCGCAGGCATACCTGAACGAGGACGTGATCGGCGATCCGGCGATCTACCCCAGCGCCGAGACGCTTGAAAAGCTCTATACCGTCACGCCCTGGGGCCCGAAGGACCAGCGCACCCTGACGCGCCTCTGGACCAAGATCAAATCGGGCACCTGAGCCCGCCCCTGACCGCCTGACCCGCCTCGCGCGGCCAGACAGACACCCCGCGCCTCATCCGTGGCGCGGGGAATATCCCTCAGAATTTGCGGATAATGCCGGATGCAACAAACCGTTTTCGCGCCGTGGCAAGACCCCGACGAAAAACCCCTGATCCAGTTCAGGAATGTGACCAAGAAATTCGGCGACTTCACCGCGATCGCCAATCTCGACCTCGACATCTACGCGCGCGAATTCTTTGCCCTGCTTGGCCCCTCGGGCTGCGGCAAGACCACGCTGATGCGGATGCTCGCAGGGTTTGAGATGCCGACCTCGGGCAAGATCCTGCTGGGCGGCGAAGACATTGCCGCCGTGCCGCCCAACAAACGCCCCGTCAACATGATGTTCCAGAGCTATGCTCTGTTCCCGCACCTTTCGGTCTGGGAAAACGTCGCCTTCGGCCTGCGCCGCGAAGGGCGCGACAAGGGCGAGATCGAGACCCGCGTCGCCGACATGATCCGCCTGACCCGGCTGGAGAAATTCGCCCGCCGCAAGCCGCACCAGCTCTCCGGCGGACAGCGTCAGCGCGTCGCCCTCGCCCGCTCCCTCGCCAAGGCGCCGAAACTGCTGCTGCTCGACGAACCCTTGGGCGCGCTCGACCGCAAGCTGCGCGAAGAGACCCAGTTCGAGCTGATGGACATCCAGGAAAAGACCGGCACCACCTTCGTCATCGTCACCCACGACCAGGAAGAGGCGATGACCGTCGCCTCCCGTGTCGCCGTGATGGACGAGGGCAAGCTGGTGCAGGTCTCCACCCCCGACCAGATCTACGAGGCCCCGACCTCGGTCTATGTCGCCGACTTCATCGGTGCAGTGAACATCATCGAAGGCAAGGCGAACCAGACCGGCGACAAGGTGCTGGTGAACTGGGCAGAGGGCCAGTCGCCCCTGATCGCCACCACCACCGCCATGCTGCAAAAGGACCAGACCTGCTACCTCGCGATCCGCCCGGAAAAGATCGCCATCTCCGCCGAGCGCCCCGAGGCCGCCAATGTCATCGAAGGCGAAATCCTCGACATCGGCTATCTGGGCAATATCTCGACCTACCACGTCAAACTCCCCAGCGGCCATATCATCAAGGCCCAGAGCGCCAACACCCGCCGCATCGCCCGCCGCTCCTTCACTTGGGAGGACAAGGTCTGGCTCAGCTGGTCCGACACCGCCGCCATCCTGCTGGAGCGTTAGGATGCAGTCCCCCCGCACACGCCTGCCCCGCATCCCCTCCTCCCGCGCCCTGTCATCTTGCCCGAAATACTTCGGGGGAATCGGCGCAGCCGATGGGGGCAGCGCCCCCTCTTCGCCCCCCTCTCCCTCTTCACTGCTCCCCGCCCGCAACAGGAAGGGCCACTGAATGCGTCGCCTCGCCCTGATCCTCATTCCCTATCTCTGGCTGATCGCCCTCTTCCTCATCCCCTTCGTGATCGTTATCAAGATCTCGCTGTCCGATGTCGCTCTGGCGCGCCCGCCCTATTTTCCCCAGCTCGACCTCACCGAAGGTTTCACCGGCATCAAGGCGTTCTTCTCTGAGCTCGACTTCGAGAATTTCACCTTCCTCACCACTGATGATCTCTACTGGAAGGCCTATCTCTCCTCGCTGAAAATCGCCGGCATCTCGACCATCCTGACGCTGCTGATCGGCTACCCCATCGCCTATGGCATGGCCTCGGCCCGCCCCGAATGGCGCGCCACGCTGATGATGCTGGTGATCCTGCCGTTCTGGACCTCCTTCCTGATCCGGGTCTATTCTTGGATCGGCATCCTCAGTCAGGGGGGGCTGCTCAACACCTTCCTGCTCTGGCTCGGGGTGATCAACGAACCGCTGACGATCCTGAACACGGAAATCGCGGTCTATATCGGCATCGTCTACACCTACCTGCCCTTCATGATCCTGCCGATCTACGCCAACCTCGAAAAGCTTGACGGCTCGCTGCTCGAAGCCGCCGAAGACCTCGGCTGCTCGCGCACCTCCGCCTTCTGGCTGGTCACGGTCCCGCTGTCGAAATCCGGCATCATCGCGGGCTGCTTTCTGGTCTTCATCCCGGCAATCGGCGAATTCGTCATCCCCTCGCTGCTCGGGGGCTCGCAAACCCTGATGATCGGCAAGGTGCTCTATGAGGAGTTCTTCTCCAACCGCGACTGGCCCGTCGCCTCGGCCGTGGCCGTGGTGCTGCTGGTGATCCTCATTATCCCGATCATCCTGTTCCAGCGTAACGAGCAGAAAAACCGCGAGGCCAGCCAATGAGACGCATGTCCGGCTTCAATGTCGTTTCGCTGACCTTCGGTCTGGCCTTCCTCTACCTGCCGATGCTGATCCTGGTGATCTATTCGTTCAACTCGTCGAAACTGGTGACGGTCTGGGCGGGTTTCTCGACCAAATGGTACGGCGAGCTGCTGCACAACGAGGCCTTCCTCGATGCCGCCCTTGTCACGCTGAAGGTCGGGGCCATCTCCTCGACGCTGGCGACGGTGCTTGGCACCATGGCCGCCTTTCTGCTGGTGCGGCTGGGGCGGTTCTCCGGGCGCACGCTGTTTTCGGGCATGATCTACGCACCGCTGGTGATGCCCGACGTGATCACCGGCCTGTCGCTGCTGCTGCTGTTCATCGGCATCAACATGGACCGCGGCATCACCACCATCGTGCTGGCCCATACCACCTTCGCGATGTGCTACGTCTCGGTCGTCGTGTCCTCGCGGCTCTCCAGCTTCGACACCTCGCTGGAGGAAGCCGCCCTCGACCTCGGCTGCACCCCGTGGAGCGCGTTTCGCCTCGTCACCCTGCCGATCATCGCCCCTGCGGTGATCTCGGGCTGGCTGCTGGCCTTCACTCTGTCGCTGGATGATCTGGTGATCGCGTCGTTCACCGCTGGCCCCTCCTCGACCACGCTGCCGATGAAGATCTTCTCGGCCGTGCGCCTCGGCGTCAGCCCTGAGATCAACGCCCTCTCGACGCTGATGATCGGCATCGTCGCCTTCGGCGTGGTGATCTTTTCGATCATGTCGAAGCGCAACACCGCCCTCAAACTGCAAGAGGAACGCGACGCGGTCGACGGGCGCACCTGAAAGACGCCCTCCTTAAGGTCCTGCGGCGCGCCCTATCCCGGGCGCGCCGCTGCATTCTGACGAAAGTCCTGTGACGTGAATACCCCCAAGCTCCGCCGCCTCTACCCCGACTACACCTATTCCCGCGACGTGATCGCGGCCTGCTACTGGGCCGATGCCGTCCCCGCCGAAGCGCTGGAACATGCCCCCGCCTCCGGTGCCTCGCGCACCCGCGTCGCGGTGATCGGCGCGGGCTACACCGGCCTCAACGCCACGCTGGCGCTGGCCGAGGCGGGCGTCGATGTCACCCTTCTCGACGCTGAATTCCCGGGCTTCGGCGCTTCGGGGCGCAACGGCGGCTTCTGCTGCCTCGGCTCGCACCGCGCCACGGATCTGATGCTGCGCCGCTTCGGCGCGGACAGCCCGGCGCAGGTCCGCCGCGCCGAGGCCGCCGCGATTGCCCATGTCGACGCCCTGCTGACCCGCCACGCCATCGACGTCGACCGCCACTCTTCAGGCGAGGTGATCCTCGCCCATTCCCGGCGCGCGATGGAGGCCCTGCGTAAAAAGGCCCCCGATTTCGCCCGAGACTATGGCGCCGACGCGACCCTGATCGAAAAGGCCGACCTCGCCACCCATGGCCTCTCTGGCCCGACATGGCACGGCGCGCTGCAAACCCCGCTCGGCTTCGCCCTGCACCCGCGCAAATACCTCGCTGGCCTCGTGCGCGCCGCCACAGCGGCAGGCGCACGCATCCACGGCCAAAGCCCGGTGCTCTCGGTCGAAAAGTCCGGGCAGACCTTCACGCTCACCACGCCAACCGCCACGATCGAGGCGGATCGCGTCATCTTCGCCACCAATGGCTACACTGCGGAGAACCTGATCCCCTGGCTCAAGGGCCGCGTGCTGCCCGCCCAAAGCTCCGTCCTCGCCACCAGACCGATGAGCGAGGATGAACTGGCCGCCCAGGGCTTCACCTCCCGCCAGATGAGCTATGAGGACCGCCGCCTGCTGCACTATTTCCACCTGACACCCGAGGGCCGCATGGTCTTCGGCCAGCGTGGCGGCCTGCTCTCCTCGCCCCAGAACGAAGCCCGCGTCTCCGCCAAGGTCCGCGCTGATTTCGACGCCGCCTTCCCCGCCTGGAAACACGTCGAAACCCCGTTCCACTGGTCCGGAATGGTCTGCCTGACGGCCTCGCTCACCCCCTACTGCGGCCCGATCCCGGGGCTGGAGGGCGCCTTTGCCGGCTTCGGCTACCACGGCAACGGCGTCGCCATGGCCAGCTACACCGGCACGATCCTCGCCGACCTCGCCCAGGACCAAGCCCCAAGATACGAGCTGCCAAAGGCCTTTGCCGCCCCACCGCCCCGCTTCCCGCTGGGCCGTTTCCGCCGCACCATCCTCGCCAGCGAATACACGATGGCCCGCCTGCTGGAGCGTTAAGCGCCACCGCCTCCCTGTCATCTTGCCCGAAATACTTCGGGGGAGACGCTCCACAGGAGCGGCGGGGGCAGAGCCCCCTCTTCCTGTTTTTGCGGCAGCGCCGCCTATAAGCGCCCCCTACCCCTCAGGCGTCCACGACGCCCGCGCCTTGGCGCGCTCCAGCCCCAGATGCCGCTCACGCAGGATGATGATCACCCCGGCGGTGACGATGATCAGCGCCCCGAGCAGCATCTGCCCGCTCGGCACCTCGGCAAAGATGAAATACCCGATCACCAGCGCGAACAGGATCGAGGCATAATCGAACGGTGCCACCACGCTGGCATCGGCAAACCGGTAGCACGAGGTCAGAAAGATCTGTCCCGTCCCCCCCAGCAGCCCCGCCGCCACAAGGTAGACCACCTCGCGACCGCTCGGCATCACCCAGCCGAAGGGGATCGTCGCCAGCGCCAGCACGGTCGAGGTGACCGAAAACCAGAACACGATGGCCGAGGTCTGCTCGACCCGCACCATGTTGCGGATATGCACCTGCGCCAGCGCCCCACAGGTCGCTCCGAACAGCACGATCATCGCCCCGACAGCCTCGCTCACCTGCACCGTGCCGCCATTCAGCGCCGTCACCCTTGGGGCCAGCACGATCATCACGCCCAGCATCCCCAGCGCCACCGCCGCCAGCCGGAACACGCCGACCTTCTCGTCCAGAAACATCGCGGCAAAGACCACCACCAGCAGCGGCTGTGCATAGCCCAGAACCGTCACCTCCGGCAGCGGCAGGAATGCCAGCCCGGCGAACATGCAGCCCATCGCGGTCGTCCCGATGAAGCCGCGCCAGACATGCGCCATCGGTGCCTTCACCTTCAGCCCGGTCGCAAGGTCTCCGCGCATCGCCAGCCAGCCGATGATGATCGGCAGCGCAAACAAGCCACGAAAGAACACCGCCTGCCCCGGCGGAATATGCGGCGAGACGGCCTTGATCAGCGCATTCATCAGGATGAAACAGACCACAGCGACCATCTTGATGGCGATACCTTTGACGGGTTGCATGGGCAGTCTTTCTTCTTTCGGGCAAACGCGCAGCGGGCCCGCTGCGCGCGTTCGGGTAACAGTCCCGCGCGCACAGGTGAAGGTCAATTGCACAGGCGTGCTTGCAATCGCGGCGCAGGCGCACAAACATCACCCCGGAAAGCCCGCCCCTGCCGGGGCCTTGTGCGGCCACGCCCTGCGACCGGAGGATTCATGTACGACCAGAACCACCTGCTGACCCGATTGGCGCGCCACGCCGCCCTGACCCCCGACCACCTGTTCGCCGAACGCCCCGGCCGCGCCGGTGTCACCTATGGCGGCCTGTTCCAGCTGGCCGAGCGCATCGCCGCGGCCCTGACCGACGCGGGCCTGACCCCCGGCGACCGAGTCGCGGTGCAGGTCGACAAGAGCACCGAGGCCATTGCCCTCTACCTCGGCACCGTCATGGCGGGGGGCATCTTTTTACCGCTCAACACCGCCTACACCGCCCCCGAGGTCGCCTATTTCCTGAGCGACGCCACCCCGCGCATCGTGGTCTGCGATCCAGCGCGCGAGGCCGAGATCGCGCCCCTGTCGCCCGCGCAAACCCTGACGCTGGCCGAGGATGGCTCCGGCAGCCTGATGCAGTCCCTGCCCGGGACCGCCAGCTTTGACGCCGTGGCGCGGGGCGAGGATGATCTGGCCGCGATCCTTTATACCTCTGGCACCACGGGCCGCTCGAAAGGGGCGATGCTGAGCCATGGTAACCTCGCCTCGAACTCGGAAATGCTGCGTGATTACTGGCGCTTCACCCGCGACGATGTGCTGATTCACGCCCTGCCGATCTTTCACACCCACGGGCTGTTCGTGGCGACCAACGTGGCGCTGCTGGCCGGGGCCTCGACCGTCTTTTTGCCGCGCTTTGATCCGCGCGCGATCCTGCGGGCGATGCCACGCGCCACGGCGCTGATGGGCGTGCCGACCTTCTACACCCGTCTGCTGCAAGAGGCCGACCTGACGCGCGAGCTTGCCGCCAACATGCGCCTGTTCATCTCAGGCTCCGCGCCGATGCTGGTCGAGACCCACCGCCAGTGGCAGGAACGCACCGGCCATACCGTGCTGGAACGCTACGGCATGACCGAAACCAACATGTCGACCTCGAACCCTTACGTGCGAGAACGCCGCCCCGGCACCGTCGGCTTGCCCCTGCCCGGGGTTGAGCTGCGCATCATCGACGACGCCGGCGCGGAGGTGCCGGACGGAGAGATCGGCACCATTCAGGTGCGCGGCGCCAACGTGTTTCAGGGCTACTGGCAGATGCCCGAGAAGACCGCGGAGGAGCTGAGCGCCGATGGCTGGTTCCTGACAGGCGACCTCGCCACCCGCGACGCCGAGGGCTATGTCACCATCGTCGGGCGGGCCAAGGATCTGATCATCACCGGCGGCTTCAACGTCTATCCGAAAGAGATCGAGGGCCTGATCGACGACCTGCCCGGCGTCGTGGAAAGCGCCGTGATCGGCGTGCCGCATCCCGACTTTGGTGAGGCCGTGGTCGCCGTTGTCGTGCCCGAGGGCGCGGCAAATCCAGTCGCCACTGAAACCGCGATCCGCGCGGCGCTGGAGAAAAACCTCGCCAAGTTCAAGCAGCCCAAGGAGATCATCTTCGCGCCGGAACTGCCCAGAAACACCATGGGGAAGGTGCAGAAAAAGGCGCTCAGAGACACACATGATGGGATGTTTTCGTAACGACACACAACATATGGGATTTCAAGGCGCATAATCGCATTGACCTCGCTGCGGCGGGACGGCAGTTTGGCGCGAAATTCAAACCTGAGGATCCATGATGCGCCGCACCCTGCCGACCCTGCTTTTGTCCCTGACCTTCGCGCTGAGTGCTGTTGCAGCTCAGGCCCATACCGGGCTGGCGGAGGGCGGGTTCGTCAGTGGCTTCACCCATCCGATCCTTGGCTGGGATCACGTCATTGCCATGGTGGCGGTCGGCCTCTGGGGGGCGTTCCTTGGTGCACCTGCGATCTGGGCGCTGCCCATCGTCTTTCCGATGGTCATGGCCTTTGGCGGCGCGCTCGGCATCCTCGGGGTGCCACTGCCCGCCGTTGAGACGGGCATCGCGCTGTCGGGCGTCGTGCTGGGCCTGTTGGTGGCCTTCGCGGTGCGCGCGCCGCTCTGGGTGGCGGGGCTGATCGTCGGGATCTTCGCGGTGTTCCACGGCCATGCCCATGGCACCGAGCTGCCCTCGGCTGCCAATCCGCTGGCCTATGGCATCGGCTTCGTGCTGGCGACGGGGATGCTGCACCTGATCGGCATCGGCTTCGGTTTCCTGACCTCCAGCCGGGGCGGGCGCATCGCGGTGCGCACCATCGGCGCGCTGATCGCGGCCATGGGCGGGGCCTACCTCGCCGGGATCGCCTGATCCGCGCGCTGCGCCTGACGCTGCTGCTGGCCTGTGCGCCGATGGCCGCACAGGCGCATGGCTTTGGCGCGATGGAGACGCCGGTGCAGGCGCTGACCTCCGGGGCCTTGGCGCTGGGGGTCTACCCGGAGACGCTGCTGCCGCTGCTCGCGCTCGGCCTCTGGCTGGGGTTTTGCGGCGGGGTCAGGCGCAGCGCTTTGGCCATCCTCGCGGGTCTCGGCGCGGGTGTGCTGCTGGCGCCCTTCGCCCCCGAAGCGCTGGCCATGCTGTCGCTGATGTGCGGCACGCTGGTCGCGGCGGGGGTGGCGCTGGCCGGGCCCCGATTGCCCACGCAAAGCGCGCAACCTGTTGCCGCGCTGACAATCACCTTCGCCATATCAAGCCTGCTGCACGGTCAGGGCTTTGACAGCCTGCCGGTCGGGTTTGTCGCGGGGGTGATGGGGGCGGCGCTGCTGGCCGTGGTCGCACCATCGGCGCTGGCCGGAGCGCTGCTGCGGGGCGGCGCGGCGTGGCGGCCCCTTTCGGTCAGGATCGCGGCAAGCTGGCTCACCGCGATCCTTGTGCTGGTCATCGCCTTCAGTCTGCGACCCGTCTGAGGGTCACTCGACCTTGCTCATTCGACCGTGCTCACTCAGCGGCGGCGCGACGGGGCAGAACCCAGTCGGGGCGGGCGAAGTGGCAGGTGTAGCCGTTCGGAATCCGCTCCAGATAATCCTGATGCTCAGGCTCGGCTTCCCAGAAATCACCCACCGGCTCGACCTCGGTCACGACGGGACCGGGCCAGATGCCACTGGCGTTCACATCGGCAATCGTCTCCTCCGCCACGGCCTTTTGCGCCTCGTCGACGTAGTAGATCGCCGAGCGGTAGGACATGCCACGGTCATTGCCCTGACGGTTCAGCGTGCTGGGATCGTGGATCTGAAAGAAGAACTCCAGGATCTTGCGATAGCTGAGCGTTTCGGGGTCGAACATGATCTCGATCGCCTCGGCATGGGTGCCGTGGTTGCGATAGGTCGCGTTCGGCACGTCACCGCCAGAATAGCCGACGCGGGTGCTCTGCACGCCGGGCATGCGCCGGATCAGATCCTGCATGCCCCAGAAACAGCCGCCCGCAAGGACGGCGCGCTCGATATTGCCCTGTGCAACGGTCATGCCAGTTCCTCCACCTGATCAATGTAGGAAGCGTAGCCTTCCGCCTCCATATCCTCTTTGGCAACAAAGCGCAGCGAGGCCGAGTTGATGCAATAGCGCAGGCCCCCCTTGTCGCGCGGCCCATCCGGGAAGACGTGGCCAAGGTGGCTGTCGCCGTGCTTGGAGCGGACCTCGATCCGGGTCATCCCGAGGCTGTCATCGCGCAGCTCGACCACGTTGTCCGGCTCGATCGGCTTGACGAAGCTGGGCCAGCCGCAGCCGCTCTCGTATTTGGCGGCACTGGCAAACAGCGGCTCGCCCGAGACGATATCAACATAGATGCCGCTGGCCTTGTTGCCGTTCAGCGGCCCGGTGCCGGGCCGTTCGGTGCCATTCTGCTGGGTGACGCGGAATTGCTCCGGAGTCAGCCGGGCAATGGCCTCTTCACTCTTGGTATATTGGGACATGAACGCCTCCTGTGTCTTTGAGCTTAATGTGGGCCTTGTGCGCGCATTTGCAAAGAGCTGTCGCGCAATGGTGAGGCAACGGACCGCCAGCAGAGATTCATCCGTCTGAGAATTTAGCTGGGTTAATACCGCAAAGATTGTATGCGTCGAAACGAGAATGGCGGATTTTGCCGGTGGCGTGGCACGCGGTTTCGCGCAGATATTCTCCTTTGATTCATATCATTTACAAATAACTGCGCCAACTTAAGCAGTCTCCCGACAAAATAATTAAATGTTTTTTCAAAAGATATGGATCATTTTCATCAACCCATACGTGTCTAAACCATGTGCCCAGCCCAAGGCGTTGCAGCAGGTCCGTGGACCTGGCCGATCGACCCGCACGACGTGGAAGAGTGGCATTGAAAGAGGAGGAAACCAAAATGAAACACATTCACACACCTCAGACTCCAGCTCACCCCCGCAAGACTCTCAGCGTGCTGGCTGTCCTCGCCATTCTCGTGCCATCGGCGTCACAGGCACAGCTCGGCATTTCCGCCGACGTGGGCTTGGGCGGTGACAGAGGCCTCGGCGTATCTGCCGACGTCAGTCTGGGCGGCAGTTCGGGCGCCAATGTCGGCGCGGATGTCGGGATCGGCGGCGGCTCCAGCGGCGGCGGAGGCGGTATTTCCGCAAGTGCAGATGTCGGCATCGGCGGCAGTTCCGGCAGCGCGGGCGGCAGTTCCGGAGGCACAGGTGGCAGCTCCGGCGGCGGCACGGGCGGCAGTACAGGTGGCGGCTCCGGCGGCAGTACAGGTGGTAGTTCCGGCGGCGGTACAGGTGGTAGTTCCGGCGGCGGTACAGGTGGCAGTTCCGGCGGCGGCACAGGTGGCAGTTCCGGCGGCAGTACAGGTGGTAGCTCCGGTGGCGGCACAGGTGGTAGCTCCAGCGGCAATAGCGGCACCGCCAATGCCGCAACCGGCAGGGACATGCGCCCCAGTGCGGCGACGCCCTTTGACCTGCGCTATGTGACGCTCAGCTCCTATGACTACATCACCGTCAGCCAGCTTCAACGCTCGGGGAAACTGCGCTCCGGCACGCTGGATCGTCGCCTGATCGAGGCCCGCGCCGAAATCAACGCCCTTCAGGACAAGATCGCCGAGGTTGATCCGCTGATCCGTCGCCTGGCCCGGGATGGCTACAGAGCCAATGACGTGGTCGGCGTCTATTCCGAAAACAATGGCGACAACTGGCTTCTGGTCGACGACCGCCGCTGAGGCCTCTGCCCCAAATCACCAACAAGCCCTCCGATCCGTTCGGGGGGCCGCAGCGCTGATCGTTACACCGGCGCCGCGCGCAGCCGCATCACCGCCCAGCGGGCCGCATCGGCGACAGTGGCATCCGCATCCTCGACCAGCCCCTGCGCCACCTCCTGCAAATCCGGCCGCGCACTGTTGCCGATGGCGTAGAGGACGTTGCGCACAAAGCGATCCCGCCCGATCCGCTTGATCGGCGAGCCGCTGAAGCGCGCCCGAAACCCGGCATCGTCCAGCACAGCCAGCTCGGCCAGCGCAGGCGCGCGCAGATCGTCCCGGGCGTGATACTTCACCTCCGATGCGCGCTGCGCGAACTTGTTCCAAGGGCAGACGGCCAGACAATCATCGCAGCCATAGATCCGATTGCCCATCAGCGCGCGCAGATCCTCCGCCACCGGGCCCTTGTGCTCGATCGTCAGGTAGGAAATGCAGCGCCGCGCATCCAGTTGATAAGGCGCGGGAAACGCCGCGGTTGGACAGGCATCCAGACACCGCCGACACCCCCCACAATGATCGACCTCAGGCGCATCCCGCTCCAACTCCAGCGTGGTGAAAATCGCCCCGAGGAAGAACCAGCTGCCAAGGCCCCGCGACACCAGATTGGTATGCTTGCCCTGCCAGCCCAGACCCGCCGCCTGCCCCAGCGCCTTCTCCGGCACCGGCGCGGTATCGACAAAAACCTTCACCTCGGCCCCCGGCGCCTCGGCCACCAGCCAGCGCGCCACCCGCTTCAGCCGCTTTTTCACCACATCATGATAATCGCGGTTCTGCGCATAAACCGAGATCGCGGCCCGGTCGCGCAGCGCCAGCACATCGCGCGGATCATTCTCAGGCCCATAATTCTCCGCCAGCATCAGCACGGACCGCGCCTCAGGCCAGAGCACCGACGGATCGCCCCGCCAATGACTGCGCTCCTCCATCCAACCCATCTGCCCGTGATACCCAGCCGCCAGAAACGCCGCCAGCCGACCGGCCACCTCGGGCACATCGCCAGGCCCACAGACCCGCGCCGCGGAAAACCCCTCGGCCCCGGCCTGCGCCACCAGTTTCTGCTTCAGATCCATCCCGCCGCCTTCTTCTTGCCTGAATACTCTCGGGGGTGAATTGAGCCGCAGGCTCAAGAGGGGGCAGACAGCCCCCTCACGCGCGCCGCCTCAGAAATCCAGATCGGCATAATGCTCGGGCGGCAGAAAGCCCGGCACCTGATCCATCAGGATATTGCGGAAGGCCGGGCGCGATTTCACCTTGGCATACCAGTCCTTGACGGCACCCGAGCGGTTCCAGTCCACGTCACTGATATAATCGAGCGAGCTCAGATGCGCGGCAGCGGCGAAATCCGCCAGCGTCATGCGATCGCCGGCCAGCCAGCGGCGATGCTCCAGCAGCCAGGCCATGTAATCGAGGTGGAACTTGATCGCACTCAGCCCCGCGCGCACGTTCTTGCTGTCGGGAAAACCCTGCCCCGTGACCTTCTTGTTGACCCGCTCATAGAGCAGTTTCGAGGTCACCTCGTGCTGGAACTTGTCATCGAACCAGAACACCAGACGGCGCACCTCGTGGCGCTCCATCGGATCAGAGGGCATCAGCGACGGCTCGGGATAGATCTCTTCGAGGTATTCACAGATCGCCGCACTTTCTGCCAGAACCTTGCCGTTCAGCTTCAGCACCGGCACCTTGCCAGCCGGATTGCGGCGCAGAAAGTCGGTGTCCTTCTCCCAATAGCGCTCTTCGATCAGTTTGCACTCGATCTTCTTTTCGGCGAGCGACAACCGCACCTTGCGGCAGAAGGGCGAGAGGGGGACATGGTAGAGCTCAGCTGTAATCATCATCACCTTCCGTAAACTGTCAGATGAATGCGCCCAAGGGGCGCAGACTTCAATCCTCGAAACAGGCGGCGCGGCCATCCTTGCGGATCGTGGCCGCCCCGTCGCGGATTGCCGCCGCCCGCCTCAGCACAAAATCGCTGGGTCTGGAGGCCGACCGGTCCTGCGGCGCCGGCAGGATCGCCGCGAGGCGGGCCGACTGATCCGGGCTCAGATCCTTCGGCGCGACACCAAAGTAATGCCAGGCCGCGGCCTCGATGCCAAAGACGCCCTCGTCGAACTCGGCGACGTTCAGGTAGACCTCAAGGATGCGCCGCTTGCTCCACAGCAGTTCGACCACCGGCGTGATCATCGTCTCCAGCGCTTTGCGCACATAGTTGCGACCGTGCCAGAGATAGACGTTCTTGACCACCTGCTGACTGATGGTCGAGCCGCCGCGCCGCGCCCCGCCGTCGATGGCATGACGGATCGCATTCATGTCGAACCCCCAGTGCAGGCAGAAATTGCTGTCCTCCGCCGCGACGGCCGAGCGCGCCATCACAGGGGCAATCTCGCGCATGGGGACCCAGGTCCGGTCGATCTTGCCGAGCCGGTGGCGTTCGCTGGCCATATAGCTGCCCGCCCAGGGCCGCACGATGGAATGCAGCGCGATCACCACGACCATCACCGCCGCAAGGCCAAGCACGCCCCGCACCCCCCACCGCAGCGCCAGCTTGCGGACCGAAGGCCGAGACGCTTTCGCGCGCGATTTTCTCTTGGGTTTTGCCTGTTTTGCCACGGCACACCTATAGGCCAGAGAGGACCGACAGCAAAGCAGGAAAGAAAAGACATTCACAGGCTGAAGGTGCGCCTTTCGCTGCCCATCACGGGGCAAAAACTATGCAAAACCCCTATATATTGGGAGGTAGAGCCTTTGCCCCCCATAATGAGGTTCAAAATGACCCTCACCTTTATCCACATGTTTATGCCGGCGTCCGAGGGGTAATTGACGGCATATCTCGGGGTCACGACTAACTGTGGATAAATATCCAAACGGCGATCTATACCTAGTGGATCCGGCAAACGAAAAGGGCGACCCCATTGGGGCCGCCCTCTGTGCTTTGCTGTGCCGTCAGATCACTCTGCGGGCATCGCCTGTTCTTCTTCGACCAGCGGATAGGGGATGACCTTCAGCATCTCTTTCGGGCAGACCTGAACGAAATTGCCCAGCTCCATGTCCCAATGCTGCAGGATCTCCTGCGCCTTGCGGCTGCCGGTCTCGGCCAGGTGGCGCTTGATCAGGTCTTCCAGCTGGCCGACCCAATGCGGCACCGTGACCGGGCAGGTCACCAGCGTCTCCATGTTCATCATGTCCGCCGCACGGCCTTCGGGATCATAGAGGTACGCCATCCCGCCGGTCATGCCCGCGCCGAAGTTCGGCCCGATCGAGCCGAGGATCACCGCAACACCGCCGGTCATGTACTCACAGCCGTTGGAGCCACAGCCCTCGATCACCACGCGGGCGCCGGAGTTGCGCACGGCAAAGCGTTCGCCCGCACGACCCGAGGCGAACAGGAACCCATCCGTCGCACCATACAGCACCGTATTGCCGATGATGGTGTTCTGGCTGGCGACCAGCGGGCTGGCCATGGCGGGACGCACCACGATGGTTGCCCCGGACAGCCCCTTGCCAACATAGTCGTTCGCCTCGCCCGAGACCTCGATCTTGAGGCCCGGCGCGCCGAACGCCCCCAGCGACTGACCGGCAGAACCTGTCAGCTTCACCGTCAGGTGGTCGGGCTGCAGCGCGTTCCGCATCCCGAACTTCTGCACGATATGGCTCGACGTGCGGGTGCCGACCGAGCGGTGCGTGTTCTGCACCGCGTAGGACAGCTGCATCTTCTCGCCGTCCTTCAGGAAGCGTGCGGCGTCGCGCACGATTTCCACGTCCAGCGTGTCGGGCACCGGGTTGCGCGGCTTCAGGCGGTTGTAGACGATGTCTTTCGCGCCATCGACCGTGATCAGCAGCGGGTTGAGATCGAGGTCATCCAGATGCTCGGCGCCACGGCTGACCTGATGCAGCAGATCGGCGCGGCCGATCACGTCATCAAGGCTCCGCGCACCGATGGAGGCGAGGATTTCCCGCACTTCCTGCGCATAGAAGGTGATCAGGTTCACGACCTTGTCCGCCGTCCCGGTGAACTTGGCACGCAGGGATTCGTCCTGCGTACACACGCCCACGGGGCAGGTGTTGGACTGGCACTGACGCACCATGATGCAGCCCATGGCGATCAGCGCGGCGGTGCCGATACCGTATTCCTCGGCGCCCATCATCGCGGCCATGACGATGTCACGCCCCGTGCGCAGCCCACCATCGGTGCGCAGCGTCACGCGGTCGCGCAGCTTGTTCATCGCCAGAACCTGATGCGCCTCGGTCAGACCCATTTCCCACGGCAGGCCAGCGAACTTGATGCTGGTCGCAGGCGAAGCGCCCGTGCCGCCGTTGTGGCCCGAGATCAGGATGATGTCCGCCTTGGCCTTGGCCACACCCGCCGCAATCGTGCCGACACCGGAGGAGCTGACGAGCTTGACCGTCACCTTCACCGTCGGGTTGATCTGCTTGAGGTCATAGATCAGCTGCGCCAGATCCTCGATCGAATAGATATCGTGGTGCGGCGGCGGCGAAATCAGCGTGACGCCCTTGGTCGAGTGACGCAGACGCGCGATCAGCTCGGTGACTTTCATCCCCGGCAGCTGGCCGCCCTCGCCGGGTTTGGCACCCTGCGCAACCTTGATCTCAAGCTCTTCGCACTGGTTCAGATATTCCGCCGTAACGCCGAAACGCCCCGAGGCCACCTGCTTGATCTTCGCGGACGGGTTGTCGCCGTTGGCCTCCGGCACGAAGTGTGCCGGATCCTCGCCGCCCTCGCCGCTGTCCGATTTCGCGCCGATGCGGTTCATCGCGACGTTCAGCGTCTTGTGCGCCTCCGGCCCGAGCGCGCCAAGCGACATGCCAGGCGTCACAAAGCGTTTGCGGATCGAGGTGATGCTCTCGACTTCCTCGATCGGGATCGCGTTGCCGATGGGCTTGATCGCCAGCAGGTCGCGCAGGTGGATCGGCGGGTTTGCCTGCATCCGGGCGCTGAACTGCTTCCAGATCTCATAGGAGCCCCGGTTGCACGCCGCCTGCAGCATATGCATCGTCTGCGCTTCCCAGGCGTGCGTCTCGCCCGACTTGCGGGATTTGTAAAAACCGCCGATGGGCAGCACGTCCTGGCCTTTCAGCCAGCCAAGCGCATGAACTTCCTCGACCTTTTTCTGCACACCGCTGACGCCGATGCCGGAAATACGGCTCAGCATGCCGGGGAAATATTCCGCGACCATGGCGCGGCTCAGACCCACGGCTTCAAAATTCAGACCGCCGCGATAGGAGGACACGACCGAAATCCCCATCTTCGCCATGATCTTCAGCAGACCCTGGTCGATGGCTTCGCGGTAGTTGCGCATGTTCTCGGTCAGGGTGCCGTCCAGCAGCCCGCGCTTGATGCGGTCGGCCAGCGAATCCTCGGCGAGGTAGGCGTTGACGATGGTCGCGCCGCAGCCGATCAGCACCGCAAAGTAATGCGGATCGATACACTCAGCCGAGCGCACACCGAGGCTGCAGAACGTCCGCAGACCCTTGCGCGTCAGCCAGCTGTGCACCGCGCTGGTCGCCAGAATCATCGGCATCGCGACGCGATCCGCGTTCTGCATGTGGTCTGTCAGCACGATGTGCCCACCACCCGAGCGCACGGCCTCTTCGGCCTCGGCACGGATCCGCGCCAGCCCGTGCAGCAGCGCGTCGTGATCACCGCCCACCGGGAAGGTACAGTCGATCTCGACCATCTCGGCATTGAAGTGGGTCTTGAGCTCCTCGAACTGCGCGTTGGCCACGAAGGGGCTGTCGAGCACGAGGATTTCGGTCTGCGCGCTCGACTCGTCCAGCACATTCTTGAGGTTCCCGAACCGCGTCTTCAGGCTCATCACGCGGAATTCGCGCAAGCTGTCGATCGGCGGGTTGGTCACCTGGCTGAAGTTCTGGCGGAAGAAGTGGCTCAGCGGACGGTACTTGTTCGACAGCACGGCAGAGGGCGTGTCATCGCCCATCGAGACGATGTTCTCTTTCGAATCCTCGGCCATCGGCGCCAGAACGCTTTCCAGCTCCTCGATGGTATAGCCCGCGGCGATCTGGCGTTTGCGCAGCTCGGCGCCCTCGAACATCGGCTCTTCGATCACCGCTTCCAGCGATTCGTCCAGCTCGTTGATCTTGCCGACCCATTCACCGAAGGGCTGGCTGGCGGCCAGACGGTCCTTGATCTCAACGTCGTGGTAGAGCTTGCCTTCCTTGGTATCGACGGCCAGCAACTGCCCCGGCCCAAGCGCGCCTTTTTCGCGCACCGTCGCTTCGTCCGTCGGCACCATACCGGCCTCGGAGCCCGCGATCAGCAGACCATCGCCCGTCACCACATAGCGCATCGGACGCAGCCCGTTGCGGTCGGTGCCGACGCAGGCCCAGCGGCCATCGGTCATCGCCAGCGCGGCAGGGCCATCCCAGGGCTCCATCACACCGTTGCAATAGGAATACATGTCGCGCCAGGCCTGCGGCAGCTCGATCGCCTGCTTGGACCAGCTCTCGGGCACCAGCATCGTCTTGGCCATCGGGGCCGAACGACCCGCGCGCACCAGCACCTCGAACACCGCATCCAGAGCGGCCGAGTCGGACGCGCCCTGCGGGATGATCGGCTTGATATCCTCAGCCAGATCGCCAAACGTCCCCGAGGCCATGCGGATCTCGTGGCTTTTCATCCAGTTGACGTTGCCCTTGAGCGTGTTGATCTCGCCGTTGTGGGCCAACATGCGGAACGGCTGCGCCAGCCACCACTGCGGGAAAGTGTTGGTGGAATAGCGCTGGTGATAAAGCGCAAAGGCGCTTTCAAACCGCGAATCCATCAGGTCGGGGTAGAAGACTGCGACCTGTTCGGCCAGCATCATGCCCTTGTAGATGATCGACCGGCAGGACAGCGACGCGATATACAGCCCGTTGATGCCGCGCGCCTGCGAGGCTTTCTCGATCCGGCGGCGGATGACGTAGAGCTCACGCTCGAACGTCTCCTCGTCCACACCCTTGGTGTTGGAGATCAGGATCTGTTCGATCTCGGGGCGGGTCGAGTTGGCCTTTTCGCCAAGGCATTCGATATCCACCGGCACATGGCGCCAGCCGTAGATGTAATAACCCATCCGCAGCACTTCGGATTCAACGATGGTCCGGCAGGTTTCCTGCGCGTTGAAATCGGTGCGCGGCAGAAACACCTGACCAACAGCCATCAGCTCATCCGTGCGCGGCTCGTGGCCAGTGCGGCGGATCTGGTCGTAGAAGAAGGGCACCGGGATCTGGACGTGAATGCCCGCGCCGTCGCCCGTCTTGCCATCGGCATCGACCGCACCACGGTGCCAGATCGCCTTCAGCGCCATGATCCCCGATTCGACCACCTTGCGCGATGGCTTGCCGTCGATGGACACCACAAGGCCGACACCACAGGAGGCATGCTCGTGCTCTTCGCGGAACAGAGAATTCTCCTCCATGAAGGTGCGTTTGGCTTGCTCGGCTGCGGCCCAGTTATCATCATAGGTCGTCATGGCTGTCTCCCTGCATCAGGCGCGTCCGTCCGGCAGGTCTGCCGAAGGGACGAAAGGAAATTTCTCTTCATATTCTGCTGCGGTCACCCGCTTGTGGTCACCCTGAAGCGTCAGGGCCTCCAGACGTTGATCAACATAGGCTTCGCTGATCGCCGCAAATTTCCGCGCGTGGTCAAACAATCCCGCGCAAAGCTCGTATTCATCCGACTCGTCATCGCGCAGGTAGATGCCGCTGCCGCAGGTCGGGCAAAACGCCCGCTGCGAAAATGGCGACGAGCGATAGGTCGTGACCGCGCCGCTGATCCGAACCGAATCGGCGGGGGCCGTAAAAAAGACGTAAGCGCCACCGGACCAGCGCCGGCACATCATGCAATGGCAGATGCCGATCTCGGGGCGGTGATCGGACAGCTGCAGATGCACAGCACCGCACAGGCACTGCCCGTCGATCCTGTTCGCCTCTGCTTGTGTCATCTCACGCCCCAATTTCAGGTCAGCAATGCTTACTTTTAACCTTTTCCCGCGTCGACCGGGCCGGTGATGTGCACCGCCCCGATACTGATGGGATACCGACAGGATACCGACATCGGAAATCTGTCATTTCAGTGTGTTAAGAAACGGGTTGCCCCATCCCTCAGCCGCAGTGTCACTCAGCCGCAATCGCATCGGCGGTTTGCAGGTCTTCCAGGATCGCCGCAGCGCAGTCGCGCCCGTCACGAATGGCCCAGACGACAAGGCTTGCGCCGCGCACGATATCGCCCACCGCATAAACCCCGTCGAGGCTGGTCCGACCCGAGCCGAACTCGGCCCGCACGGTGCCCCAGCGGGTCACGTCCAGACCTTCGGTGTTCCACAGTTTCGGAAGATCTTCGGGTTCAAAGCCAAGCGCCTTGATCACCAGATCCGCGTCCTCGGTATAGTCGCTGCCGTCGATCACTTCGGGGCTCTGGCGGCCGCTGGTGTCGGGCGCGCCGAGGCGCATCCGCTGGACCGTGGCGCCCCGGACGATGCCGGAGGCCGCGCCTGCACCCTCGGGTTCGATGACCCCGGTGGTGAATCCGACGGGGGCGGAAAGCCAAACGAATTCAACGCCTTCTTCTTCGGCATTGGCAACTTCGCGCTGCGAGCCCGGCATGTTGGCCCGGTCACGACGATAGAGGCATTTGACGCTCTCGGCACCCTGACGGATGGCGGTGCGCACGCAGTCCATGGCCGTATCGCCACCACCGATGACGACGACTTTCTTGCCCGCCGCGTTCAGCTCTCCGGTTGCGAATTCTTCGACATAATCGCCAAAGCTGACCTTGTTCGAGGCGGTCAGGTAATCAATCGCGCGCACGATGCCTTCGGCACCTGCGTTCTCGCCCGACAGTTCGCGCGTCTTGTAGACGCCCGTCGCGATCAGCACCGCGTCATGCTTGCCACGAATGGCGTCAAAGCTGAGGTCTTCGCCGACATTGCAGTTCAGCACGAACTCGACGCCGCCCTGTTCCAGCTGGTCGATGCGACGCATGACGATGTCTTTCTCCAGCTTGAAGCTGGGGATGCCATAGGTCATCAGCCCGCCGGCGCGGTCATAGCGGTCATAGACCGTCACCTGAATCCCGGCCTGACGCAGCATGTCGGCAGCGGCCAGACCACCGGGGCCTGCGCCAATGATTCCAACGCTTTCCTCGCGCTCGATCTCCGGGCGGACGGGTTTGACCCAGCCCTTCTCCCAGGCGGTATCGGTGATGTATTTCTCGACAGCGCCGATGGTCACAGTGCCGTGGCCGGACTGTTCGATGACGCAATTGCCCTCACACAGGCGATCTTGCGGGCAGATGCGGCCGCAGATCTCGGGAAAGGTGTTGGTCGCCTGAGAGATCGCGTATGCTTCCTCCAGACGGTTGGTCGCGGTCAGTTGCAGCCAGTCGGGGATATTGTTGTGCAACGGACAGTGACTTTGGCAATACGGAACACCGCACTGACTGCACCGGCTGGCTTGCTCTTCGGCTTTCGCGGCGGCAAACTCAGAATAGATCTCATTGAAATCGTGTGCGCGAATACCCGCGTCACGTTTTTCCGGCATATCCCGGTCAACGGTCACGAATTTCAGCATCGGTTGCTTCGCCACGGCCTAGCTCCTTTACGCGTCTGTCCCGAGGAGTTTTAAGCGATCGCGAAAAAGAATAAAAGTCATAAAGACTGACCTATAATGCCACTTTTATGCAAGAAATCGAACGCACCCCTGATGATGTGTTGATTTTTATGTCGCAAAGCGGACCTATATTGTATCTATACAATTATAACAACACGTTACACAGACGCCCCTAGAGGAGACACTGCCCCACATGCCTTTGTTCCAACTTCTGCTTCTGGCAATTATCCAGGGCATTACCGAATTTTTACCGATCTCGTCGTCGGGACACCTGATTCTCTTGCCGGGACTGACCGGGATGCAGGACCAGGGGCAGATGATCGACATCGCGGTGCACGTCGGCACTCTCTGCGCGGTCATCGTCTATTTCTGGAGCGACGTGAAAGAAGCCCTGCTCGGCCTGCCGCGTCTGGCCCGGGGCAAGGCTGACACGCCGGGATCGCGACTGGCGCTGCTGCTGATCGTGTCGACCATTCCGGTGATCATCTTCGGCCTGTTCCTGGCGCTGACCGGGCTTGACGACATGCTGCGCTCGGTCGCGGTGATCGGCTGGACCATGCTGATTTTCGGCGTCGTCCTCTATATCGCGGACCGTCGCGGCGACACCGGCAAGACCACCGCGGAATGGAGCATGAAGCACGCCTGGATCCTGGGTCTTTGGCAGGCGGTTGCGCTTATCCCCGGCACGTCGCGGTCCGGCATCACCATCACCGGGGCCCTGTTTGCCGGCTATGAACGCCAGTCTGCCGCCAAGATCTCTATGTTGATGTCGATACCGACGATCATCGCCTCGGCGATTTTTCTGGCGGGCGAAGTGATCGCCACGGCCGATGCTGCCGCCGCGCGTGATGGGGCGATTGCCGCAGTCTTTGCCTTCCTGTCGGCCCTGATCGCCCTGACGCTGATGATGCGGCTGCTGAAATCGGTCAGCTTCACGCCCTACGTGATCTACCGCGTCATTCTGGGGCTGTTCCTGCTGTGGTACGCCTACATCTATGGCGCCTCGATCCCCGAAACAGCCTGACACAAGCACATGATCTGAAACGAGAAAACCCGGCGCCTCACAGCGCCGGGTTTTCTGTATCCGTCAGCGGAGCCTGTGGCCCGCCGGCCCTCAGGCCTTGAGGTTCTTGGCCGAAGCCTTGATCGCCGCGTACTGCCCGGAAGGGCGGAACGGCCAGAGGTAGTCGGGCAGCACGGCTTCCACCGCGACAGGCTCGATCCCCAGATCGGCAAAGGTCTTTTCAGTGCCGCTGACAACATTGTCGACGCGCAGCGAACGCACCTGATCACGCGTCAGCATGCTGTTGTGCAGCAGACCGAGCGAGACCGCCTGCACACCGTCAAGCACAAAGGCCATCAGCTGCCCGACAAAGAAGGGCATGTTCACAACCGCGCGGCGACGCTGGATAACCACCAGCATTTCGCGCAGCAGCTCTGCAAAGCTGCCTTTGTCCGGCCCGCCAAGCTCATAGATCCCGCCGGGAACGGTGCCGAGCACGCCTTTTTCAGCGGCGGCGGCAACGTCATCGACCCAGACCGGCTGGAACTGCGTCGCCCCGCCGAAGATCCCGAGGATCGGCGTGAACTTTGTCATGTCGGCAAAGCGATTGTAGAACTTGTCCTCGGACCCGAAGATCACCGAAGGCCGCAGGATCATCGCGCCGGGCATATGCGCCAGCACAGCCGCTTCGCCTTCGGCCTTGGAGCGGGAATAGGCGCTCTCAGATTCGGTATCTGCGCCGATGGCCGAGATATGGACCATGCGCGCCACACCTTCTTCGGCGGCGATACGGGCGATTCGGCCCGCGCCTTCGACCTGAACGGCATCGAAGTTGTTGCGGCCCTTGGCGTCGAACGTGCCGACGCAATTCACCACGACATCGGCACCGCGCGTCACGGCGCGCACAGAGTCATCATTGCGGATATTGCCGAAGACCGGCTCGACCTGACCGACAACACCGTATGTCCTGACGAATCCGGCCTCATCCGGCCTGCGCCCGACGACACGCACACGCCAGCCCTGCTGCGCCATGCGCAGGGCAACATAACGACCAACAAATCCCGAACCGCCGAAAATTGTGACGAGCTTGGACATAGGGAAGAACCTCCGGCTAGCCATGGTTTTCCTTTTCCTAGACCTCTGAACCCCTCCGGGCAAGGTGATATGGCGCATTGTGTGAAGCTGTTTACGAAAATGCTAAAAAACGTCGTTGACAGTGTTTTGCGTGACCCCTATACGGCCCCTCACGACACCTGCCCAGGTGGCGGAATGGTAGACGCGCTAGCTTCAGGTGCTAGTGTTCGCAAGGACGTGGAGGTTCGAGTCCTCTCCTGGGCACCACTACCCTCTCAAGGGTTTTGGCCAAAGTGTGACGATACCACGTCACACTCAAAGTACCGAAAACACTTATAAATTTGAAATGTAATCGAAGCTTTGCAACGGCCGAAGGCCTTGTTTGCAAGCTTTCGCCTTTGCGATCGCGCGCCCTTTGTCTGAGCGCGCTACCCCGTTTCCCAATCCCGACGTGGCGCTACCGGCTGGCCAGCTGCAAATGCAGCACCAGGCTGTGCGGCTGCCCATCAAGCGGGACCTGCGCTGCGGCTCCAAAGGGCAGATCCTTGCCATCCAGCACCGTATGGGGCGCCGAGTCGCCCTGGGTCACGCGAATCTCTATCTGCGTGCCCGCGACGGTGATCCGCGCGCTGTACCCCGGCCAATCTGTTGGCAGGCAGGGACGCACGCTCAGATGATCGCCGCGCCGGTTGAGCCCGAGAATCCCCTCCACACCCGCGCGCTGCATCCAGGCGCCCGAGCCGGTGTACCAGGTCCAGCCACCGCGCCCGACGTTCGGCGCGACAGAATAGACGTCCGCCGCGATCACATAGGGTTCGACCTTATAGCGCCCGGTCTGCGCCGGGGTCAGCGCGTGGTTGATCGGGTTGAGCGTGGCAAACAGCTCAGCCGCCTTGTCGCCCTGCCCCAGCTCCGTCCAGGCCAGAATCGCCCAGAGGGCGGCGTGGGTGTATTGCCCGCCGTTCTCGCGCAGGCCCGGTGGATAGGCCGCGATATAACCGGGGTCGGGCGTGCCGCCATCAAAGGGCGGCGTGAACAGCAGGGCGAGGCCCTCGTCGCGCCGCATCAGATAGCTGTCAAAGGACTCCATCGCGCGGGCCGCACGCTCAGGGTCCGCCGCCCCTGACAGAACCGCCCAGCTTTGCGCAATCGAATCGATATGGCAGGCCGTGCCGGTTGCCGTGCCCAGCCATGTGCCATCGTCGAAAGTGGCGCGGCGATACCACGCGCCGTCCCAGGCCTCGGTCTCGATTGCCATGCGCAGGGCTTCGGCGTCGATCTTCCAGCGCGCGGCCACCTCGGGCGCACGCGCTTCGACCAGAGGCGCGAAATCCGCCAGCGTGCGCAGCAGGAACCAGCCGAGCCAGACGCTTTCGCCGCGCCCTTCGGCACCGACGCGGTTCATCCCGTCGTTCCAGTCGCCGGCGCCGATCAGCGGCAGCCCCAGCGGGCCCGCCATATCCAGACAGCGGTCGAGGGCCAGAACGCAGTGGTCAAACAGCGTCGCCTCTTCGGCACTGCGATCGGGCAGGAAGAAGGCGTCGTGCTCTCCCGCAGCCAGCGCCGGACCGTCGAGGAAGGCGACCGGTTCGTCCAGTACAGCCGCGTCGCCGGTCGTGGCGACATAGGCCGCAACGGCATGGCCCAGCCAGACCACGTCATCCGAAATCCGGGTGCGCACGCCCTGCCCTGAATGCGGCAACCACCAGTGCTGCACATCGCCTTCACGGAACTGTCGTCCAGCGGCGCGCAGCAGGTGGGCGCGGGTCCGCTCGGGCTGGCTGAAGGTCAGCGCCATGCCGTCCTGCAGCTGATCACGAAAGCCATAGGCCCCGCTGGCCTGATAAAACGCGCTGCGGGCCAGAATGCGGCAGGCGATGGTCTGATAGAGCAGCCAGCCGTTCACCATGATATCCATGGCCCGGTCCGGTGTCTGCACTTGCACCGCGCCGAGCGCCTCTGCCCAATGCGTCTCGACTTCAGCAAAAAGCTGATCGAGGTCGGCGGCATGCAATCGCAACAGCAGCGCCGCTGCCGCCTCTTCCGTCGCGGATTGGCCAAGGAAATGCGTGACTTCGACGCTTTCGCCCGGTGCCAGCGTCACGAGTCGCGTCAGCGCGAGACAGGGATCGAGGCCAGCCCCCGTGCGCCCCGACAGGGTCGCGCCAGAGGTCATGGCAAGCGGCGCACCCCGGCAACAGCCCTGCCCCAGAAACTCGGTCCGGTCGCCGGTCCAGCCGGTGGCCGCGCCGTTCAGATCGGAAAACAGCACCCGCCCCGGAAACGACGTGTTCCACGGATTGCGCGCCAGCAGCGCCGCACCCAGCCGCGCCGTGACGATGAACGGCGCAGATGCTGCGCGCGACGTGCCCATCACGGGCTCAGCATAGGTCGCAACGCTCAGCGTGCGCGCCCGCCCGCCAAGGTTGGTCAGGCGCAGACGAGAGATCTTTACCGGATCTTCCAGCGGTACGAACTGCACCAGATCACAGGCGAGTCCTGCGACCGTGTGCTGAAACCGGCTGTAGCCGAACCCGTGCCGCGCCGTATAGCGCCCGGCATCGCGCAACGGACTGGCAGTGGGCGAGAAAACCTCGCCCGTGTCCTCGTCGCGGATGTAGAAAGCCTCGCCCGCCGGATCGGCGACGGCATCGTTGGACCAGGGTGTCAGCTGGTTGTCGCGGCTGTTTTCGGCCCAGACAAATCCGCTGCCCGTGGCCGAGACCTGAAAGCCGAAGCCCGCATTGGCAATGACATTGATCCAGGGCGCAGGTGTGCTGTCGCCCTCGTCCAGCGTCACGACATATTCGCGCCCGTCGCGGGCAAAGCCGCCCAGTCCGTTGAAGAACTCCAGCCCCTCGCCAGGATCGGCGAGGGCGACTGCGGGCCGCTTGGGATGGCTCGGAGGGTTGAGACGCGGGGCCAAAGCCTGAGGCGCGGCCAGCAGCACCGCCAGCTGATCGCCAATCGCGCCACGCCGCGCCATCAGCACGACACGCGCAACCGAGAGCAACAGGGCCCGAGCCTCCGACGGGATCAGATCGGCGCGCAGCATGGTGACGGTGCCCTTCGCCAGCTCCTGATCGGGGCGCGGGCGGGAATGGCTGCTGCGCAACTGCGTCTCGATGGCCGACTGCAGCTCCTGCGCATAAGAGGCCGGGTGTTCGTTGAGGATCACCAGATCGACAGCCAGCTGCTTCATCCGCCAGTATTCATGGGCCTGCAGCAGGGCGCGCACCTGCGCGACATCCGCAATATCGTCGATCCTTAGCAGCACGATCGGCAGGTCGCCCGAAATCGCCATCGGCCAGAGGCCGGACTGCGGCCCCGCCCCCTGCACCAGCACGTTGGCAGGCGCGCGGAACCGAGCATCGGGGTAGAGCAGCGGCGCGGCAAGGCGCTGAAAATCCGCGGCCTCGCCCGAGGTGATGCCAAGGTGGCGCTGCTGCACCTGCGCCTGTGTCCAGGCCAGGGTGCGGGCACGGTCATGGCTGTTGCGATCGTGGTGGCGGTCGATCAGGTCGATCAGCTCGTCCCGGGTCGCCGCAACCAGCGTCCAGAACATCAGCTGCGCGGTCTTGCCCGGCGCGATCCGCACCCTCTGGCGCAGCGCAAACACCGGGTCCAGCACGGTGCCGAGGCGACCGCTCAGCGGCGCACTGCTACACGGGCACGCGTGACTGGCCCGCTGATCGCGCCCAAGGCAGGCGGCGCGGTCCGTGTCGTATTGCAGCAGCTCGGTCGCCTCGCCATCGACGACGACGAAATGCGCGGCCCAGACAGTGGGCTCGTCCGGTGTGCGGGGTCTGCGCCAGGCGATCAGCGCACCGAACTCGGGCAGGTAATCCGTCTGCACGAACATACGCGCGAAGGCCGGGTGCGCGGCGTCGCTGGCTGGGGTGGTCAACGCCAGCTCGCAATAGGAGGTCACCTCGATCTCGCGATCCCGGCGGGTCATGTTGGTCAGCGACAGGCGGCGCACCTCGGCGTCATCCTCGCCCGAGACAACGACGTCGAGCATCGAGGCGATGCCACCGTCACGGCGCGCAAAAGTCGTATGATCCTCGTGAAACTGCACGTCGCAGGCGTCGGGCGCGTGATCGGCGGCCACAGCGCCAAAGGCCCAGTGCCGGTCGTCGCCAAGGTCGCGCATCTGCAGGATCGCGCCCTGGTCGTCGCGCGTCGCATCGGATTGCCAGCGGGTCACCGCAATCTCGCCCCAACGGCTGTACCCGGCCCCGGAGGCCGTCAGCATCACCGCATAGCGCCCGTTCGACATCAGATGCGTGACCGGCGGGCCTTCCGGCATCCCCTCGATCCGGCGCACCCTCGGCACGTCATCGGCCATCGGCGCTGCGCGCGTCACGGCCTCATCAGCGCGTGGCACGAGGCGGGTGACATCGCGCGGGATCCGCTCCTGCAGCAGCAACTCGCTGGCGGCGATGATCGGCTCGGCGTGGAAGCGGTCACGCATCCGCCCGTCCTGCAGCGCATTGGCGATGGCGACGATGGTCATGCCCTGATGGTGCGCCATATAGCTTTTCACCACGGCGACGTTATCGCCCGGCAACACGCGCGAGGGTGTGAAATCCAGCGCCTCGTGAAAGCCGTAACGCCCCAGAGCGCCGAAACTCTCCAGCAGATCGTAATTGCGCCGCGCCGCGCCGGGGTCGATCATCGCGGCAAGGCCGGTCGCATAGGGCGCGATCACCAGATTGCTGGCCAGCCCCCGCTTCAGCCCCAGCCCCGGCACGCCGAAGTTGGAATACTGATACGTCAGCTCGATATCGCGGGCATTGAAGCCGGATTCCGAAATCCCCCAAGGCACGTTATGCGCCGCTCCGTAGGCCTGCTGGCGCGCCACGACAAGGCGGTTGGTGCGCCCCAGCAGGCTGCCCTCGGCCTCGTGCATCACCAGCGCCGGCATCAGATATTCGAACATCGAGCCGGACCACGACATCAGCCCCGCGCCCCCCGGCAATGGCGTCGCCGCCCGTCCCAGCCGGAACCAGTGGCGCAGCGGCGCATCGCCCTTGGCGACGGCAAACAGGCTGGCCAGCCGCGCCTCGGACGCCAGCAAATCGAAACACCCCGGATCAAGCGCGTTTTCATGGCCGGAATAGCCGATCGACAGCAGCTTGCGCTCAGGATCCAGCAGGAAGGCAAAGTCCATCTCCATCGCCATCGCGCGCGCGGTATGGCCTATCGCACGCAGCTGATCGCTCTGCCCTGCGCGCACACCGCTGTCCATCGCGTCATCGGCGGCATGCGCCTCGATCCCCTGCCGCAGGGCCGTCAGCCAGGATGGCGACGCTGTGTCCAGCGCCTCGGCCTTGGCGGCCAGTCGCTGCATCTGCGCCCAGGACAGCACCGGCGTGGCAAGGCCCGCCGCCAGCGAATCCAGCAGCTCGGCAATCGCCGGATCAGAGGCCGCCGTCAGATCGCCGCGCGCCAGAGTGATGGCATCGGTGAGCCCCGCAACCATCGGCCCCGGCGTGGTATCCTCGGCCCACTCCTCCACCGCATTGGCCAAGGCGATCAGGTGCCCGGCGAGGTTGCCACTGTCGACAGAAGAGACATAGGGCGGGTCCAGTACGCGCAGATCATCGGTGTCGTACCAGTTGTAGAAATGCCCCCGGAAGCGCGGCAAGGTGCGCATTGTGTCCAGCGTCGCCTGCAGCCTCTCGGCGGTCTGGCGCGTCCCGGCCCAGCCGAAATCCCGCGCAACAATGGCCGACAACAGATACAGCCCGATATTGGTGGGCGAGGTCCGGTGCGCCACGGCCTGACGCGGCACCTCCTGCACGTTGTCGGGCGGCAGGTGGTGTTGTTCTGCGGTCACGTAGGTCTCGAAATAGCGCCATGTGCGGCGCGCGATCAGGCGCAGGACATCGGCGTCCTCGCCCCTCAGCGCGGCGTCAGCGGCAGGCTTCGGCGCCCGGCTGACCCTGAGCGCAATCACAGGCGCGGCCAGCCAGAGCACTGCAAACGGCAGGATCAAGGCCCAGGAGGTCGGTGAAACCGCAAAGGCCAGCGCAGCCGCGACCAGACCCAGCAGCATCCCCGGCATCATCCAGCGCACAAAGCCCGCGAAGCCCAGCCGGGCCGAGGCCGAGGCCTGCGCCGCCGTCGTCCACTCCAGCAGGTGCCGCCGCGACACACCCATCCGCCAGAGGGTGCGCACAATCGCATCCGCCATGCGGTCCGCCGTATCGGCAAGAAAGGCAAAGGTCAGCGCGACCTGCAAGGCCGCCAGCGCGATATCGCGGGCCGAGCGGCGCATGTGATTGCGCAGATGCAGCCCCGCCGACAGGCGCGGCATGACGCCCATGACCGCCTGAACCGACGCGGGCAGCGCCAGCGCCACCATCACCATCAGCGTCGCCACCACCGCTGCAGGCCAGGGCAGCATCCACCCCAGCACCAGCGTCGCCAGCGCCATCGGCGCCAGAGCCGAGCGTCGCAACGTGTCCAGCACCTTGATCCGCCCAAGCGCGGGCAGCGCGCCAAGCCACGGCAACAACTGCCAGTCACCCCGGCTCCAGCGATGGGTGCGGCGCGCGGCGATGTCGTAACGATCGGGAAACGCCTCGACCACCTCGATATCCGAGGCAAGACCGGCGCGGGCAAAGATCCCCTCCAGCAGGTCATGGCTCAGCAGGGCGTTCTCGGGCACACGGCCCGCCATCGCCGCCTCGAAAGTGTCGATCTCGTAGATGCCCTTGCCGGTGAAAGACCCCTCGCCGAACAGATCCTGATAGATGTCGGAGGAGGCCGCCGCGTAAGGGTCCATCCCGCCGGGGCCGGAGGTCGCCGCGAGGTAGGCCGAGGCCCTGCGCCCCACCGCGATCTCGGGTGTGACGCGCGGTTGCAGGATCGCATGACCGGCAATGACGCGCTGGCAGAGGGGATCAAACACTGCCCGGTTCAGCGGATGGGCGATCTTGCCGATCAGCCGGATCGCCGCGTCGCGCGGCATCCGCGTGTCGGAATCCAGCGTGATCACATAGCGGACATCCTCCGGCACTGAGGGGCTGAGGCCATCTTCGTCGATATACCCGGTATCCACCGCACCGCGCAGCAGGCGGTTCAGCTCATGCAGCTTGCCGCGCTTGCGCTCCCAGCCCATCCAGACGCCCTCGGCGGGGTTGAACAGACGGCGGCGGTGCAGATGCAGGAACAGCGGGCCCCCCGGCCCCGGCGCATAGGTCCGGTTCAGCGCGGCAATGCCATCGCGCGCCAGCGCCAGCAGCGCCGCGTCCTGCGGCATCTCCTGCTCGGGCGCGTCCTTGCCATCGGTCAGCAGCGCAAAGCTCATGTCGCCACCCGCGCCGGACAGGTGATGCACCTCCAGCGCCTCGATCTGGGCGGTGAGGTCGGCCGCATCGCTCAGCAGAGTCGGCACGACGACCATGGTGCGCAGCGCGCTCGGCACGCCGCCCTCCAGCGCCAGACCGGGCAGCGGCACGGCATGCACCATCCAGCCGACAGCGCGGTCGACAAAGGCCTGCGCCACCGTGCTCGCCGGGATCAGCGCCGCCAGCGCCCAGAGCACCAGCAGACCAACAGGCGCGCCACTGGCCGACAGCGCCAGCCCCGAAACGGCCACGAGCGCCAGCGTCAGCGCAAAGATCGCGCCCGCATAAAGCCGCAGCCCCGGACGATAGCCAAACCGCCGCCAGCGCCCGGGGCGCAGACCAACGCGCGCGGCCAGCGCCGGGCGTCCCTCGGCCAGCAGATGCCAGCCGGGATCGCAGGCACGCCGGTCCGGCTCCGCGTCAGATATCCCCGCCTGCACGGCGCGGGCCGCCTCAATCGCATCGGCGGCAACTTCGGTCTCCGACAGGGTGCCGCGACGGGCAAACCCCTCGACGGCCGTGCGGTACTGATTGCGGCTGGCGAAATCCATCGCGCCGTAGCCCGGATGCAGACGCAGCACCGCATCCACCGGGCTGACGCTTTCAAACAGATCGGCCCAGTCCAGCTCAGAGATCGTGCGCATCGAGGTGATGACATTGCGCACACTGACGTTCGACGCGCCCTGCCGTTCCTGCGCGTGCTGCACCACCAGATCGATCGAACTGCCCTGCCCCTCCAGCCGCTCCTCCAGCCAGCCGAGCGTCGGCGTTGTCACCGGATCACTGTCGCGCAACCGTTTCGCCAGCTGCGAGGCAAAGCCCTCGGGCAGCGCCACATCGGGATAGCAGGCCAGCGCCGCAGACAACCCATTGTGGCTGCGCCCCGGCATCAACACCAGATCTGCCAAGGCGTCGGCCTCCTGACGCATGGTGCGCCCGACGATGATCTGGTTCGACAACCGGCAGAGGTTTTCCACCATGACAATCCGCAAGGTGATCGCCACGGCCCAAAGCTCGCCAATCGTCAGGGGTTGCACGCTCTGATAGGCCTGCAGAAAGCGGCGCAGCGCGACGGCGGTAAAGTGGCTGTCGGTATGGGCGACAAAGGCCCAGACCAGCCCGAAAACACGCGGATACCCGGCAAACGGCCCGGCGGCGAGCTTTGGCAGCAGCCGGTAATAGCCCGGCGGCAGGTCAGTGCGGATCTCGCGGATCTGCGCCTCGACAAGGTGGTAATTGTCCAGCAACCACTCAGCGGCGGGCACCACGGGACGGCCCTCGGCCACCTCGCGGCCACTGGCGCGCCAGGCCGCCAGCAGTGCGGCGGCGTTGTGATCCAGCCTGCGGTGCAGCGAGGGGACGCGCAGGGGCCGGGCCGTGATGCTTTGTGCTGCGGCCAGGCTGATGGCGTGCTGCTCAAGACGCTCAAAGCCGAACAGCTCGGCGCGGACAGGGGCAATATCGGACCAGGGTGTCGTGCCCTCGGAGCCGGTGAAAAACCGATGCAATCCTGCGTTCACGATAGCCACCGGCGCGACGCAAACGGCTCGCCCGCGCGGGCGCGGCATTCAAAGTGGCATTCAGACATAGGGCGTTTCGGCATTTCAGCTTCCTGTTCTGGCAAGCGATGCCGGTGGCCACACGCAAGCCCCGCGCCGCCAAAGGGCGGGGCGGTGTCAGGCGCAGAATGTAAAAGTCGGGCTCGGGCGCGTTCAGACCAACGGGGTCTGCTGGTGCGACAGACGCAGCCAGGTTTCGTCATCCCTGAGGTAGGTCGAGGTGCAGAGCGCCTCGTAGATCGGTTCGCCGCCGCGCTCGGCGGAGACGCGATAGGCCAGCACGGCGATATCACCCTTGCGCGAGACGAAGCGCTCACTGATCACGATGGACTGCCAGCGCTGCGCGACGTCCTTTTCGCGCCAGATCGTATCACCGCTGAGGATGCCGGCCGGATAGGGAAAGACGAAAACGGCGTTCTTGGCGGTCATGCTGCGGGCGCTTTCGGCTCCGTCGGTCCAAAAGCGTTCTTCCAGCCCCCAGAGGGTGGCGTCGGTCGTCATGTGAGGCACCTTTTCCAACTTCAGCGCCTTGGAGAGACGGCGGGTTCCGCTAACTTACCTTTCAGCGCCCGCCTGCGTACTAACCCAGATCAGTGCCGAGGCGATGGGTGGCGGCGGCGATCACCGCCTCCTCATCCGTCGGGATCACCAGCACCGCAACAGCCGACCCCGCCGCGCTGATCCGCGTCGCATTTGCTGCATTGGCCTGCATATCGAGCGTGACACCCAGCCAGCCGAGCCGGTCACAGATCATCGCCCGCACCTCAGCCGAGTTCTCACCAATCCCGGCGGTAAAGACAATCGCATCGAGGCCGTCGATCGCCGCCACCAGCTGCGCCAGCTCTCCGGCGGCACGGTAGCAAAACAGCGCAATCGCCTCACGCGCCTCTGCAGAGTCACTGGCCTGCAGGACGGTCATATCGTTGGTCATCCCCGAGACCCCGGCCAGACCCGATTTCTCATACAGGACATGGCCCACCGCTTCGGCGCTCATCCCCTTTTGCTGCATCAGGTACAGCACCACTCCGGGATCGAGCGCTCCGCACCGCTGCCCCATCATCAGCCCGTCGAGCGCCGTGAACCCCATGCTGGTGGCGACGCTCTGCCGCCCCCGCATCGCGCACATGCTGGCGCCATTGCCCAAGTGTGCCACGATCACGCGCCCCTCGGCCCGCGCGCCCAGCGCCTCGGGCAGACGCCCGGCGATATAGTCATAGGACAGCCCATGAAAGCCATAGCGCAGGATGCCCGCCTCGCTCATCTCGCGCGGCAGGGCAAAGAGCTGGGCGAGCCTGTCCTGTGTGCGATGAAAGCTGGTGTCGAAACACGCGACCTGCGGCAGTTCCGGCGCAAACGCGGCAACCGAGCGGATCGCGTCGAGGTTATGCGGTTGATGCAGCGGCGCCAGCGGCACCAGCGCCTCCAACTCCTCGAGCAAATCCGCGCTGACCTTCGCGGGCCCGGCATGCGCCCGCCCGCCATGCACCACCCGGTGCCCGGCCGAGGTAATGCGCACCCCATTCCCCGCGATCCACGCCAGCAGCAGCGGGATCAGCGCGTCATGGCCAATCTCTGGCGCAATCTGCAACAGATCCGCCTCTGGCACCGCAGCCCCCACGCCATCGCGCGCCGAAAACACCGCCGCCGTGCCGATCCCGGCGACCTTGCCGCGCAGCACCGGCACCAGAGCCCCCGAGGCACCGCCATAAACGGCGAACTTCAGGCTCGACGACCCGGCGTTCAGCACCAGAATCGCCTCGCTCATGCGGAACGCCCAGCGCTGGCGAACAGCTGCGCCAGTGCACAGGAGGCCAGTCGCGACATCGCGCTGTCGGCGCGGCTGGTCAGGATCACCGGCACCCGCGCGCCCAGCACGATCCCCGCCGCATCCGCCCCGGCGAGGTAGATCAGCTGTTTCGCCATCATGTTGGCCGCCTCCAGATCCGGCGCGACCAGAATATCGGCCTGCCCCGCCACGCCCGACACGATCCCCTTGGCCGCAGCGGCCGCGGGCGAGATCGCATTGTCGAACGCCAGCGGCCCGTCGATCACCCCGCCGGTGATCTGACCCCGGTCCGCCATCTTGCACAGCGCCGCCGCATCCAGGGTCGAGGCCATCCTCGGGTTGACCATCTCGACCGCCGACAGGATCGCCACCTTGGGCACCGCGATCCCAAGCGAATGCGCCAGATCGATCGCATTCTGCACAATGTCGCGCTTGGCCCCGAGGTCGGGCGCGATGTTGATCGCCGCATCCGTCACCAGCAGCGGCTTGGGGTATGTCGGCACGTCGAGGACATAGATATGGCTCATCCGCCGCTCGGTCCGCAGGCCAAGCGCGGTGTCGACCACTGCATCCATCAGCTCATCCGTATGCAGCGCCCCCTTCATCAGCGCCCCCACCCGGCCCGCGCGCACCAGCGCGACCGAGGCCGCCGCCGCCGCGTGGCTATGGGGTGCGTCGATTACCTCGATACCGCCCAGATCCAGCCCCGCCGCGCTGGCCGCCGCCTCGATCCTGGCACGCGGGCCGACCAGCACCGGCAGGATCATCCCCTGCCGCGCCGCCTCCAGCGCGCCACTCAGCGACAGCGCATCGCAGGGATGCACCACCGCCGTCGGCAACGGCGGCAGCGCCGCCGTCGCCGCGATCAGCCGGGCGTATTGCGCGCCCTGCGTATGCAGATGCACTTCCGGCAACACCACGCGCGGGCGGCGCACCTTGTCACGCGGCGCAATCACACGCGCCTCGCCCTCAATCACCATCTTGCCGTTCTGGTTGAGACAGGTGCAGGCCAGCGTCAGCCGCCCCTTCGCCTGCTTCTCCGTCACCTCGACGCGCACGACCACTGTATCACCCAAGCCCACCGGCGCCTCGAACCGTAAGCTCTGGTTGAGGAAGATGGTCCCCGGCCCCGGCAGCTCGGTCCCCAGTACGGCCGAGATCAGCGCCCCGCCCCACATGCCATGGGCAATCACCCCATGAAACATGTCCGTCTCGGCATAGGCGGCATCGACATGGGCCGGGTTCACATCCCCCGACATCACCGCGAACAGCTCGATATCCTGCGGCCTCAGCGTCCGGGTCAGGCTGGCACTGTCGCCCACCGAGATCTCGTCATAGGTCTTGTTCTCAATGTATTGCAGGGGCTCAGGCACGGACATGCAGCCCTCCGTCAATATGGACGATCTCGCCCGAAACCTGCCGTGCGCCGTCGCTCGCCAGCATCACCGCCATGGCGCCGACATCTTCAATCGTCACCAGAGATTGCTCGGGCGCACGCGCCCGCGCCGCATCGATCAGCTCATCAAAATGCGCGATGCCCGACCCCGCGCGGGTCTGCAAAGGCCCGGGCGAGATCGCATTCACCCGGATCTGCCGAGGCCCCAGTTCCACGGCGAGCGAGCGCATCGTACCCTCCAGCGCCGCCTTGACCGGCCCCATGATGTTGTAGTGATCAACCACCTTTTCGCCGCCATAATAGGTCATCGTCAGGATCGAGCCGCCACCGCGCATCAGCGGCTCGGCCAGCTTCGCCATGCGGATCAGCGAGTGCACCGAGATATCCATCGCCCGCGCAAACCCGGCCTGAGAGCAGTCGGTGACCCGGCCATGCAGATCCTCCGCCGGACAATAGGCAATCGAATGCACAAGGATATCCAGCCGCCCCCAGCGTTGCCGCACCGCTTCGAAGACGGCCTCCATCTCCCCAGGCGCTTCGACGTCCAGCGGCAGCAACAGCGGCGCGTTGATCGCATCGGCCACCGGCTGCACAAAGGGGTGGGCCTTGTCGTTGACGTAGGTCAGCGCCACCTCGGCCCCGGCATCGGCAAAGGCCTGCGCACAGCCCGCCGCGATCGAGTGCCGGTTCGCCACCCCGACCACCAGCGCGATCTTGTTCTCCAGATCCATCATGCCTGCCTCACATAGGTTCCGGGCGCATCACAGAGCGCCGCATATTTGCCGGACTTGGTGCCCCCCATCGGCGGCAAGTCCCCGGGCGTGCTCGAGCGCGCGTTCAGCCAGTCGACAAAGGCCAGCCACCAAGACCCCTCCTGCGGCTCCGTCGCCGCCAGCCATTCATCGGGATCGCGGAACGGTGCATCCAGCGGCGTCTTCGCGATGCGGAAATGCCGCCCCGCGTGCCCCGGCTCCGACACAATCCCTGCGTTATGCCCGCCGCTGGTCAGCACGAAAGTCACCTCCGTGTCGACAAACAGGTGGATCTTGTAGACCGAGCGCCATGGCGCAACGTGATCATGTTCGGTGCCGACGACGAACATCGGCGCGCGAATGTCACTCACCGCGACCGCCTTGTTCCCGACGTGATAGCGCCCCTCCGTCAGATCGTTGTTGAGGTAGAGCCAGCGCAGATATTCCGAATGCATCCGCGCCGGCATCCGCGTCGCATCGCCGTTCCAGGCCATCAGGTCAAAGTCGTCACCTCGCTGCCCCAGCATGTAATCGCGGATCATCGGCGCCCAGATCAGATCCCGTGCGCGCAGCAGCGCAAAAGCCCCCGACATCTGATCCGAGGTCAGAAAGCCGGTCTGCGCCATCATGTCCTCGATCAGCGTCACCTCTGACTCGCTGATGAACAGCCGCAGCTCTCCCGCGTCGGTAAAGTCGATCTGCGCCGCCAGCAAGCTGACACTGGCCAGCCGGTCATCGCCATCCCGCGCCATCGCCGCCGCGGCAATCGACAGCAGGGTGCCGCCCAGACAATAGCCAACCGCGTGGATCTTTTCCGCCTTGGTGATCGCCTGAACCGCGTCCACCGCCTCGACCACGCCCAGCTGGCGATAGTCCTCCATCCCAAGACCGCGATCTTCGGCGCCGGGGTTTTTCCACGACAGGATAAAGACGCTATATCCCTGCTCTACCAGATACTTGACCAGCGAATTGGTCTGCGACAGGTCGAGGATATAATACTTCATGATCCAGGCCGGCACGATCAGGATCGGCTCGGGTCGCACCGTATCGCTCTGCGGGGTGTACTGGATCAGCTCGATCAGCTCGTTGCGGAACACCACCTTGCCGGGGGTCATGGCGAGAGTCTGGCCAACGGCGAAATGCGGCGGCGTCTGCGATGCCTGCGCGCCCGACTTGCGGCCGATATCCTCGCCCAGGTTTTGCACACCGCGCACCAGGTTCTGGCCCTTTTCAGCAAGCGTCGCTGCGATCACCTCGGGGTTGGTCGCCGGAAAATTCGACGGCGCGGCAGCATCGACCACAAGCCCCGTGGTAAAGGCCATCAGCTTTTCATGGGCCGGGGTGACGCCATGCACGCCGGTCACGACCTCCTGCCACCAGCGCCAAGCCTGCTGATGCGACTGCGCCCAGATGTTGAAGGGATAGGCCTGCCACCCCTCGCCTGCAAATCGGGCATCCGGGGCGGCGTCGCCCGCCGCGCCCCTAAAGGCCTGCGCCGCGAGCGCCTGCGTATCGCGCAGAGATTTCTCCATCAGTTGCAATTGCTTGCCCGGTGACACGGCCATATGCACGGCCCAGTCCATCCAGGCTTCGCCGAACATCGACGGCGCCAGCCCCGAGGTCGCCCTGGCCACGCCCGCATGCACCACCCGGTCGATCTCGGCATAGACCGAGGGCTGTTCCGGCACCGGCAAAGCGGCGGTCTTAACTGTCTTGAGCGGATCCAAACGGCGTCTCCCTTGATGGATGGCGTCAAAGTCTCAGTCGAGTCTTGGCCTGATCCTAGGGACCTCGCTGCGGCGCGGCATTGATCTGTGTCAGCCCCGCCGCCGCCATGTGACCTTGTGCGCTTAAAGCGGCGTCGCGTGCTGGTGGTGCAGCTGATCCACGGCCATCTCGCTGCTTACCTTGCCGGTCATCTCGGCGATTTTCGACGCCTGCGCCATGTAGTCGCTCATCGTGGTTTTCAGGAAATCGGCCCGCAGTGCTTCCAGCTCGCCCAGGTTTTTGCAGCCGAGCAGGGCCTGCTGCGCCGCCATTTCCTGCTGCAGGCGCGTGCTCATGAACTCTGCCATCTCGGCGCTGATCGCAGTAATGTTTTCCATCCAGGCGGTGCCCATCTGGAACATCGACCCAAACGCGGGAAGGGCGAATTGCGTGAGGGCGTCCGATGTCTGCGGTGCAGTGTCTGCCTTGCGGGTCATATCAGTCTCCGGAGGTTGGGGTGACGTGTCAGAGTCAAGCCTATGGCGATTCGCCCGGGCCCACGTTGATCCGGATCAACCTGCGGCTGCAGCCCCGGTGCCAAGCTCAATGATTTCGGCGGTGATCGCCTCTTGCCGGACCCGGCGCAGAGTGGCCTGAAACACCTCAAGCTCGCGCTCAATCTGGGTGGCGGCGGCGCTCATCGCTTCCATCCGGGCCTCGTTTTCGGCAGCGTAGGCGTGCAGCGCGGCCTTGCAGATCAGCGCATGCACATGGTCCATGCCCAGCCGGTCGAGCAGATCGGCAGGCGACAGCTGCATCAGCGGGCGGGTGCCAAGCGCGGGCGGCAGATCGGCCAGATCAATCGGAAACAGCCCATGGCGCAGCAGCGACGGCCGCCCTGCATCCCAAGTGGTATAGACCACCTCCAGCCGCGCGATCCGCCCGGCCGAGACCTCGGTATAAAGCGCATTGGTGATCCGGTCCGCCAGTTTCGGAATGCCCGGACTGTGCGAAGGCATGGCCCCGCTCCACATCGGCGTGATCCCCCGCGCGGCCGCAACCGACAGCCCGCGCGTGCCGATCAGGAACAGCCGCTCGGGCACCAGATCCGCGCCGATCCCGTCCAGAACCCGCTCACTAAAGGCGCCGGCAAAGCCCTGTTCGGCGCAGAACACCAGCAGGCCCGTCGCCCCCCCGGCAGGCGCCATTTCCCGCGCCGCCTCAGGCCCGATGGCGGTTGAGACCGCCTCTGCAATCGTCGCCGCATAGCTGTCGACCGCCAGCACCTGAGAGCGTGCCGTGCGCGCGCGCGCCGCCGCGATCCCCTTCATCGCATTCACCACCGCACCGAGCTGCCGCACCCCCTCGATCCGGGCACTGATATCGGCCAGCCGCTCGGTCACGCTGCGGCCTCCGGCAGGCTGTCGGCGAACCGGCGCATCACATCCAGCAGAGCGTCGCGCGTCGCCTCGCTCATCTCCGCCCCGTCACCAAGGGCGCGCATCGCCTCGCCCGCCTCAGCGTTCAGAACCGTCGCCAGCCCGGTGCGAAACGTCGCCACAGCCTTCAGCGGCAGCGCGTCCAGCAGCCCCGACTGCACCGCCAGCAGCAGCGCCACCTCCTCAGCCAGATGCAGGGGCGCGTGCTGTTGCTGGCGCAGGACCTCGCGGATCCGCGCGCCCCGCGTCAGTTGCTGGCGCACCCGGCCATCGGGCATGCCGCCAAAGCGGGTGAAGACCTCCAGCTCCAGAAACTGTGCATAGTCCAGACGCAGGGTACCCGCGGCACTGCGCAACACCTTGGCCTGCGTCTTGCCACCCACGCGACTGACGCTCAGCCCGACGTCCACCGCCGGTTTCTGCCCCTGGTGGAACAGCGCCGCATCCAGCACGATCTGCCCGTCGGTGATCGAGATCAGGTTCGTCGGGATATAGGCCGACAGGTTGCCCGCGTCCGTCTCGGCAATCGGCAAGGCGGTCAGTGACCCGCCGCCGCGCGCTGGCGACAGTTTCGCCGCGCGCTCCAGCAAGCGGGCATGGATATAGAAGACATCGCCCGGATAGGCCTCGCGCCCCGGCGACTGTCGGGTCAGCAGCGCAATCTCGCGGTGGGTGGCGGCGTGTTTGGACAGATCGTCGATCACCACCAGCGCATGTTGCCCCTTGTCGCGGAAATATTCCGCCATGGTCATGCCCGCATAGGGCGCGATCCATTGCAACCCGGGGGCCGAGGCGGCCTCGGCCACCAGCACGATACAGCGGGCAAAGTTGCCCTCTGCCTGCAGCGCATCAATCGCCCGCCGCACGCTGGAGGTCTTCTGCCCCACGGCGACATAGATGCAGATCATGTCACTGTCGCGCTGCGCGATCAGCGCATCAATCGCCAGCGTCGTCTTGCCGGTGGAGTGATCGCCGACGATCAGCTCTCGCTGGCCCCGACCAAGGGCGAACAGCGTGTCGACCACCACCACCCCGGTCTGCACCGGCTCGGTCACCAGATCGCGTTCGATGATCGAAGGGGCCGGGCGTTCGATCGGCAGATGATCCTCAGCCTCGATCGCGCCCTTGCCGTCCATCGGGCGGCCCAGCGGATCGACAATGCGCCCCAGCAGGGCCTCGCCCACGGGCACGTTGACGACCTCGCCCGTGCCATACACCGCATCCCCCGCCTCAACCGCCGTGGCGCCGTCCAGCATCACGCAGCCGATCCTGTCGGGGTCGAGCACGCGGGCAAAGCCCACCTGCCCGCCCTGAAACCGCAGTACCTCGTCCAGCCGCACATCGCTAAGGCCCGAGATCATCGCAACCCCGTCACCGATCTCCTCGACCCTGCCGCGCCGCTCAACCCGGGGGCCGGGGGTGCTGGCCTGCACCGTGTCGCGGGCCGCCTTCAGCCAGTCTGGCGTATCACGCGGCATGGCGCAGGTCCTTCAAGATGTGGTCCAGATCCGACTGCCAGCTGTCATGTAACACCACATGCTGTGTGCGCAGGACGAACCCAGCGATCAGCGCAGGATCGACCACGAACGTCAGACCCGGCATTTTCCCAAGCGCCTCAGCAATCCGCGCTTGGCCCGCGTCATCCAGCGCAGCGGCACTGACCAGCGTCCCGCCGCGCGTCAGCGCCGCGCGGTCCTGCTCCGGCAAGCCCTCCACCGCCGCCACCAGCTGCGCCAGAAACGCGCCCTGCACCGCATTCGGATCAAGCCGCGCCAGCAGTTTGCCCGCAATTTCGACTGCCAGAGTTGCCGCCTGCCGGGTCTGCTCTTTGCGCGCCGCCTCTGCCGCATGTCCCTGCGCAACCTTGGCCGCCTCGACCAGAGCTTCGGCCTTGGCGCGCGCCTCGGCCATCTTCGCCTGCACGGCAACCTCAGCCTCCTGCGCCGCCGAAGCCAACATCGCCGCGCGCTCCGCCGCGATCTCCTCGCGCGCCTTGGTGACCTCTGCCAGCGCGGCGTCGGCCTTGGCCTGCGTCCCCTCCGCATCGCTCAGCAGGGCCTGCGCCGCGGTCTGCCGCGCCACAATCGCCGCCGCGACAGGGCGCCAGAACACCCGTGTCAGCAGCCAGACAAGGATCAGGACGTTGACCGCCTGCAGGCCCAGCCCCCAGAAATCGAGTGTCATGGCCTCAGCCCAGCAACGGGTTGGCGAACAGCAGCAACAGCGCGATCACCAGACAGTAAATCGCCGTCGTCTCGATCATGGCGAGGCCGACGAACAGCGTGCGCGAGATGGTGTTGGCGGCCTCGGGCTGGCGCGCAATCGCGTCCATCGCGGCGGCCACGGCGCGCCCCTCCGCCAGAGCGGGGCCAATGGCGCCAAAGGCGACAGCGAAAGCGGCACAGACGATGCTGGCAAGCGGCAGATAATCCATCAGGTTTCCTTTTGCGATTTTGGGGTGCCGTCCTCGACCGTGGCCGAGATGAAGACCATGGCGAGGACGGCAAAGATGTAGGCCTGAACAAGTCCGGTCAGCAGATCCAGCGCCATCAGCGGGATCGGCACCAGCAACCCGGCCAGCGAGGCGACAATGCCGATCACAAAAACCCCGCTCATGACATTGCCGAACAGGCGCACGAACATCGAGAAGACGCGGGTGACGCTCTCCAGCATGTTCAGCGGGATCATCACCACGTTGGGCGACGCGAAGGATCGCAGGTATCCCGCCACCCCGCCGCCCTGCACGCCGAACCAGATCACCGACAGGAACACCAGAACCGCCAGCGCGGCGTCGGTCTCAAGCTGCGCTGTCGGCGGATCGAGGCCGGGGATCAGCGACGACCAGTTGGCAACCAGAATGAACAGGAACAGCGTGCCGATAAAACCGCGATAGGGCGCCGGCTCGGCCCCCGTCGTCTCGCGGATCTGGGTGTCCATCGTGGTGACGATCAGCTCCAGCGCGGCCTGACGGCGCCCCGGGGTCAGCGTCAGCCGCCGGGTCAGCGCAAAGGCCCCGAGCAGCAGCACCGCCATGATCCCCCAGGTCGTCAGGATCGCCTGCGTGATCGGCACCGGCCCGATCTGGAACAGCGCAACAGCGTCGAGCGGCGAATTCATAGCACCGCCCCCCGCGCCTGACGCACCATCACCGCCTTGGCCACCAGCACGCCACCAAGCGCCGCGAGTAACGCAAGCCCGCCCGCCAGCAAGGCGACGTAAAAGCCAAGCAGCAGCAGCCCCAGCCGCCCGAAGGTCAGCGCCAGAGCCAGCAGAGGATGGCCGCGACTGACGATCAGATCCGCCGTCTGACGCAGCGCGCGAAAATAAACATAGCCCAGCACCAGCCCGCCGATAAAGCAGGCCGTCAGTGAAATCGGCAAAGGCAAAGCGGCAACATCGATCATTTGGTGTTCATCCATTTCCATGCGGTCCAGCCGCCAAGGCAGACCCCGGCAAACATGAAGGGCGCGCTCCAGAAGATGCCGGACTCAAGCCGTGCATCCAGCCAGCGCCCCAGAAACAGCCCCGCCAGTGTCGGCACGACAAAGATCCAGCCCAGCACGCCGATCTGCGCCAGACGCCGCCCGACCGACATGTCGCCCTCGCGCAGCCAGCGTGCCCGGCGTTCGCGGCGCAGGCGGGCCTGCGTGACCAACGGGTCTTCATCCTGGCTCACCGGAACTCTCCCGCATCGGGGCGCAGGCGGGTGACCATGCGGCGGATCGCGTTCAGCTGCAGCTGCACCGTGTCGACATGGGCGACGCGCTCCTCGTCCGCCTCCGCGCGAAACCGTCCCAGCACCTCGTCCTCCAGCGTGGCAAGGTCATCGCCCGCCACCGCCTCTCGGGTGGCGATGGAGACCGCGCCGCCCTGCGCCACCGTCATCGCGCCACCGCGCAGGGCGCAGAACCCCTCGGCCCCACCCTTGCGCCAGCTGACGATCGAGATCGCGAGGGCCGTCAGAAACGGCGCATGCCCGGGCAGAACGCCGAAACTGCCGCTGGCATCCTCGGCACGCAGACTGTCGATATCCGCCTCGACCACGACCTCCAGCGGCGTCACGATTCTCAGCTTCATGCCGCGACCTCCGCCTGCGCGGCGGCCTCTTTGGCGCGCGCATCCTCTAGCGTGCCAACCATATAGAGCGAGCCTTCGGACCAGTCATCCGCCGCACCATCCAGAATGGCGCGACAGCCCGCCAGTGTCTCGGCCAGCGGCACACTGGCGCCCGGCGTACCGGTAAAGGCCTCCGTCACCATGAACGGCTGGGTCAGGAAACGCTGCAGACGGCGCGCCCGCTTGACCGTCAAACGGTCCGCCGCGCCCAGCTCCTCGACCCCCAGAAGCGAAATGATGTCCGTCAGCTCCCGGAACCGCGCCAGCGCCTGGCGCACATCCTCGGCCACACGGTAATGCACCTCGCCCACCACCAGCGGATCGAGCAGCATCGACGATGAGGCGAGCGGATCAATCGCGGGATAGAACCCCTCCGCCGCCTGCGCCCGGCTGAGCACGACAACACAGTCCATATGGCTGGAAATCGTCGTCACCGCCGGGTCGGTGAAATCATCGGCCGGCACATAGACCGCCTGAATGGCCGTCACCGCAGAGCCGGCAACCGACGCGATGCGTTCCTGCAAGCCCGCCACCTCGGTCGCCAGCGTCGGCTGATAGCCCACGCGCGACGGCAATCGACCCAAAAGGCTGGAGACCTCGGCCCCCGCCTGCACAAACCGAAAGATGTTATCCATCAGCAGCAGCACGTTCTGGTGCTTTTGATCGCGAAAATACTCGGAAATCGTCAGCGCGGTCAGCGGTGCCCGCCAGCGCGCCCCCGGCGGTTCGTTCATCTGGCCATAGACCAGCACCGTGCGCGCCAAGACACCGGAGTCCTGCATCTCGGTCAGCAGCTCATGGCCCTCGCGGGAACGTTCTCCGACCCCGGCAAAGACCGAGATCCCCTCGTATTTCTCGACCATGGCGCGGATCAGCTCCATCACCAGAACGGTCTTGCCGACACCGGCGCCGCCGAACATCGCCGCCTTGCCGCCCTGCGCCATCGGGGTCAGCAGGTCGATCACCTTGATCCCGGTCTCAAAGACCTCCGTGGTGCGGGTCTGTGCGTTCAGGCGCGGCGGTTTGGCGTGAATGCCCCGGCGCGGCACGTCGTCTGGCAGCGCGGGCCCGTTGTCCTGCGGGGTGCCGACGACATCCAGCAGACGCCCCAGCACCGCCTGGCCCACCGGCACCGTCACCGGCCCGCCGGTCGCGCTCACGCCGACGCCCCGCGACAGCCCGGCAGTCGACTGAAACGCCACCGCACGCACGGTGCTCAGATCAAGATGGCTGTGCACCTCAAGGATCAGCGGGCCGGGCCGGTCCCAGTTCACCACCAGAGCCGAGTTGATCGCCGGCAGATCGCCCCCGTCAAAGACCACGTCCACGACCGCGCCGCGCACCGCATGCACCACGCCCTCCGACGGCTGGGGCGTATTCGTTCTGGCGTCATCCTGTGGCATGGTCGTGGCACCTTTCGGGAAAACTCACCCCGGCAGGATAGGCGATGCCGCGTCTCGCAGCATTGATCTGGGTCAGTCTGGCAGAACCGCAGCTGCGTTGATGTGGATCAGCGACATTTGCGCGCGCGGTGGTATATCTGGCGCAAGGCGGCCCGGACTCCGGCCCGGTTTGCCGATGCTTCAAACGACGGCGGATGACCGAAAGGACAACGGATGCCCGATGATCCCTACAAAGCACTGGGCCTGACCAAGTCGGCAACGGCGGACGAGATCAAGAAAGCCTATCGCAAGCTGGTGCGCACCAGCCACCCCGACCTGCACCCCGATGACCCGCAGGCCGAGGCCCGATTCAAGGCCATCGGGGCCGCCCATGAGCTGCTGAAAGACCCCGAGACCCGCGCCCGATTCGACGCGGGCGAAATCGACAGCACCGGCGCGGAACGCCCCAAGCGGCAGTATTACCGCGATTTCGCCGGGGCCTCAGACAATGCCTATCAGAACCGCGCCTATCAGAACCGGGGCGGCTTTGACCAACAGGCCGACCCCGCCGATATCTTTGCCGATATCCTGCGCAACCGGGCGCGCGGCGGTGGCGGCGGTGGCTTTTCCTCAGCCCCCGGTCCCGATGCGCGCTATTCCCTGAACATCCCCTTCCTGGAGGCGGTGCTGGGCGGCGAAACCCGCATCACCCTGCCGGATGGGTCGAACCTTGCGGTGAAGATCCCCAAGGGCACCGAGGACGGTCAGACCCTGCGCCTGCGCGGCAAGGGCCAGCCCGGCTTTGGCGGCGGCGCGGCGGGCGATGCGCTGATCACCGTGCATGTGCAGCCCCACGCGGTGTTCCGGCGCGAAGGCGACGACATCCTGATCACCCTGCCGATCACGATTGACGAGGCGATCCTGGGCGGCAAGGTCACCACCCCCACCATCGACGGCCCCGTCGGTCTGACCATCCCGCGCGGCGTCAGCTCGGGCCACGTTCTGCGGCTGCGCGGGCGCGGCGTGGCGCGGGCCGCGACCAAGGGCGACCAGCGGGTCGAGCTGCGCATCGTCGCCCCGCCCGAGGTCGACGACAGCCTGAGCGATTTCATGACCGAATGGCGCAAGACCCACGGCCATGATCCCCGCGCCGATCTGCTGAAAGGAGCAGGAGCATGAGCCCACGTTTCACCGAGGCCGAGGTCATCACCACCGTCACCCGGCTGACCCCGACCCAGTTGACCCGCTATATCGAGGTCGCCTTCGTGCGCCCCGAGCGAGCCGAGAGTGGCTATCTTTTCCGCACCGTCGACATCGCCCGGCTAGAGCTGCTCTGCGACCTGTCGCAGGATCTTGAGCTGGACGAGAACGCCCTGCACGTCGTGATCCCACTGATCGACCAGCTGCATGCCACCCGTCAGGAACTGGCCCGCATGTCCGAGGCGCTGGACGCCCTGCCCCCGGATCTGCGCGCCAGCATCGCCACCGCCCTGACCACCTCCTGAGGGCTCAGCCCAGAATCCCCGGCAGATCCAGATCGTTCTGCCGGGCACACTCCAGCGCGCTCTCGTAGCCCGCATCGGCATGGCGCCAGACGCCCGAGGCCGGATCGTTCCACAGCACCCGCTCCAGCCGCGCTGCCGCCTCCGGGGTGCCATCGGCGCAGATCACCACGCCCGCATGTTGCGAAAAGCCCATGCCGACGCCGCCGCCGTGGTGCAGGCTGACCCAGGTCGCCCCGCTCGCCGTGTTGATCAGCGCGTTCAGCAGCGGCCAGTCGCTGACCGCATCCGAGCCATCCAGCATCGCCTCCGTCTCGCGGTTCGGACTGGCGACCGAGCCGCTGTCCAGATGGTCGCGCCCGATCACCACCGGCGCGCTCAGCTCGCCGCTCGCCACCATCTCGTTGAAGGCCAGCCCGGCGCGGTGCCGATCCCCCAGCCCGATCCAGCAGATCCGCGCCGGCAGCCCCTGAAAGGCGATGCGGTCCCGCGCCATGTCGAGCCACGTGTGCAGATGGGTGTTGTCGGGAAACAGCTCCTTCATCTTGCGGTCGGTCTTGTAGATATCTTCGGGATCGCCCGACAGCGCCACCCAGCGGAACGGCCCGATGCCCCGGCAGAACAGCGGCCGGATATAGGCGGGCACGAAACCGGGAAAGGCAAAGGCCTCCTCCAGCCCTTCGTCCAGCGCGACCTGACGGATGTTGTTGCCGTAATCCAGCGTCGGCACGCCCGCTTTCCAGAAATCGACCATCGCCTGCACATGCACCCGCATGCTGGCCCGCGCCGCGCGCTCCACCGCCTTGGGGTCGGTTTCGCGTTTTGCGCGCCACTCGGCCATGCTCCAGCCCTGCGGCAGATAGCCGTTCAGCGGATCATGCGCGCTGGTCTGATCCGTCACCATGTCCGGGCGCACCCCGCGCCGGTAAAGCTCGGGGAACACATCCGCCGCATTGCCCAGCAGGCCCACCGATTTCGCCTCGCCCGCCGCGGTCCAGCGCGCGATCATCTCCAGCGCCTCGTCCAGACTGTCGGTGCGCGCATCGACGTAACGGGTGCGCAGGCGGAAATCGATGCTATCGGAATTACACTCCACCGCCAGACAGCAGGCCCCGGCCATCACCGCCGCCAGCGGCTGCGCGCCGCCCATGCCACCAAGGCCGCCGGTCAGGATCCAGCGCCCCGTCAGATCGCCGCCATAATGCTGACGCCCCGCCTCGGCGAAGGTCTCATAAGTCCCCTGCACAATGCCCTGAGAGCCGATGTAGATCCACGAGCCCGCCGTCATCTGGCCGTACATCGCCAGACCCTTCTTATCGAGCTCGTTGAAATGGTCCCACGTCGCCCAGTGCGGCACGAGGTTTGAGTTCGCGATCAGCACGCGCGGCGCATCCCTGTGGGTACGGATCACCGCCACCGGCTTGCCCGACTGCACGATCAGCGTCTCATCCGCCTCCAGCCGCCGCAGCGTCTCGCAGATCAGGTCGAAATCGCGCCAGGTCCGCGCCGCCCGCCCGATACCGCCATAGACCACCAGCTCATGCGGGTTTTCGGCGACGTCGGGGTGCAGGTTGTTCATCAGCATCCGCAACGGCGCCTCGGTCTGCCAGCTCTTGGCGCTGATCTCGGGGCCGGTGGGGGGAAAGACGTCACGGCTGTTCTTGCGGGGATCGCTCATTTTCGCCTCCGGAGGGGTCAGGGGAGTGTGCGTCATATGGCCATCTCAAGCCCGGCGGCGCGGATCAGCGCGCCACCCTGCACCAGTGCCGATGCGGCCTCGATATCACCGGCGAGGTAGCGGTCCTGTTCCAGCGTCGCCACCTCGGCCCGCAGCGCCGCCAGCACCGCCGCCAGCCGGTCCGAGGTCACCAGCGGTGCCCGCGCCTCGATGCCTTGGGCCGCGCACATCGCCTCAACCCCGAGGATCACCGACAGGTTTGCCACCATCCGCCGCAGCCGCCGCGCGCCATGCGCCGCCATGCTGACGTGGTCCTCCTGATTGGCCGAGGTCGGGGTGCTGTCGGTCGAACAGGGGTTCGCCAGATGCTTGTTCTCGCTCATCAGCGCCGCCGTCGTCACCTCCGCGATCATCAGACCCGAGTTCAGGCCCGGCTCCGGCGTCAGAAACGGCGGCAGATCGAAGGACAGCGTCGGGTCGACCATCAGCGCCACCCGCCGCTGCGCAATCGCGCCCAGCTCGGACAGGGCCAGCGCGATCTGATCGGCGGCAAAGGCCACCGGCTCGGCATGGAAATTCCCGCCCGAGACGATCTCGCCCGTCTCCACCAGCACCAGCGGGTTGTCGGTCACCGCATTGGCCTCGACCTCCAGCGTGCCGGCGGCAAAGCGCAGAAGATCCAGCGCCGCGCCGCTGACCTGCGGTTGGCAGCGGATGCAATAGGGGTCCTGCACGCGGCTATCGCCATCGCGGTGACTGTCGCGGATGCCACTGCCCGCCATCAGCGCCGACATCTCTGCCGCCACCTCGATCTGGCCGCGATGCCCGCGCAAGGCGTGGATCTGCGGTGCCAGCGGCGCGGTCGAGCCCATGATCGCATCTGTCGACAGGCACGAAATCACCAGCCCGCCCTGCATCAGCCGCCAGGCCTCAAACAGCGACGCCAGCGCGCAGGCGGTGGAAAACTGCGTGCCGTTGATCAGCGCCAACCCCTCTTTCGCGCCCAGCACCACCGGCTCAAGGCCCGCCGCGCGCAAGGCCTCTGCCCCCGGCATCTGTTTCCCGTGAAACAGCGCCGCCCCTTCACCGATCATCACCGCCGCCATATGCGCCAGCGGTGCCAGATCACCCGACGCCCCGACCGAGCCCTGCACCGGCACCACCGGCACGACGCCGCCCGCCAGCATCCCCTCGATCAGCGTGCAGATCTGCCAGCGCACACCCGACGCGCCGCGCCCCAGCGACAGCAGCTTCAGCGCCATCATCAGCCGCACCGTCTCAGGCTCCAGCGCCTCGCCCACGCCGCAGCAATGCGACAGGATCAGGTTGCGCTGCAGCTGCGCCGTGTCCTGCGCCCGGATCTTGACCGAGGCGAGCTTGCCGAAGCCGGTATTGACCCCATAAACCGCGACCTCCCCCGCTGCCGCCTGCGCCACCAGCGCCGCCGAAGCCTCAATCCCGCTCCGCGCGTCGCGGCTCAGTTCCGCCACGCCATCGCTGCGCCAAAGCTGTTCCAGCTGCGCCAGCAAGGTCGTGCCGGGGGTCAGGATCAGGGTCATGTTTTGCCTCCAAAATAACGGCTGTGCAGCGGGGTCTGCCCGATGCCATAGGACAGCTCTGCCGGGTCGCTGACATCCCAGACCGCCAGATCGGCGCGCAGCCCCGGCGCAATGATCCCGCAGTCCGTCAGCCCCAGCGCCCGCGCGGCATGGCGCGTCGTGCCCGCCAGCGCCTCCTCCGGGGTCAGCTGAAACAGCGTGCAGGCCATGTTCATCGCCAGCAGCAGCGACCCCAGCGGCGAGGAGCCGGGGTTCCAGTCCGTCGCCACCGCCATCGCCACGCCATGGGCGCGAAACGCCTCAACCGGGGGCTTCTGCACCTCATGCAGCGTATAAAACGCCCCCGGCAGCAGCACCGCCACGCTGCCCGCCCCCGCCAGAGCCGCTGCATCCGCGTCGCTCGCGTATTCCACATGATCCGCCGACAAGGCCCCATGCGCCGCCGCCAAAGCCGTACCGCCGCTCTGCGACAACTGCTCGGCATGCAGCTTCACCGGCAGGCCCAGCGCCTGTGCCGCCTCGAAGACCCGTCCAATCTGCGCGGTATCAAAGGCGATCCCCTCGCAAAATCCATCGACCGCATCCACCAGCCCTTCGGCATGGGCGGCATGCAGAGTCGGCAGGCAAACCTCGTCGATATAGGCATCCGCCGACATGCCCTGCGGCACCGCATGGGCGCCCAGAAAGCTGGTCACGACGCGCACGGGCCGCATCTGCCCGATGGCCCGCGCCACCCGCAGCATCTTCAGCTCGGCCTCGCGCTCCAGCCCATAGCCCGACTTGATCTCAATCGTGCAGACCCCGCCCGCGATCAGCGCATCGGCGCGGCGCAAGGCGGCCGTCAGCAGCGCGCCCTCAGAGGCCTCGCGCGTCGCGGCCACGGTCGCGGCGATGCCGCCCCCGGCCCGCGCCAGCTCTGCATAGCTCGCCCCGTTCAGGCGCAGCTCGAACTCGCGCACCCGGCTGCCGCCATAGACGATATGGGTATGGCAATCGATCAGCCCCGGCGTCACCAGCCGCCCGCCCAGCGCGCGCCGCTCTGCCCCGCGCCACGCCTCTGGCACCTCAGACGTTTCCCCGACCCAGACGATCACGCCGTCCTGCAGCACGACAGCGCCCTCCTCGATCAGCCCATAGCCCGCGCGCATCGTCGCCAGCCTGCCACCTTCCAGAATGATCGCCTCTGCCATCGGACTCACTTGCCATAGGGGAGAATTTCAAATTATTATGTAGCTACATATTATCTCTGTCAACGGAGTCCCTGCCTTGACCCGGATCCACGCCAAACAGGCCCTCACCCCGCAAGGCTGGGTCCGCGACCTGCGCCTGACCCTCACCCCCGAGGGGCGCATCGCGCAGGTTGAAACCGGCCACCCCCACCCCGCCGCGCATGATCTGCTCCTGCCCGCGCCGACCAACCTGCACAGCCACGCCTTCCAGCGCGCCATGGCGGGCCTGACCGAAGCCCGTGGCCCCGATCCCTCCGACAGCTTCTGGACATGGCGGCGGCTGATGTACCGCTTCCTCGACCAGCTGACGCCCGACCAGATCGAAGCCATCACCGCCCTCGTCTTCATGGAGATGCTGGAGGCCGGGTTCGCCAGCGTCGCCGAATTCCACTACCTGCACCACGGTGTCGGCGGCACGCCCTACGCCGACCCGGCAGAGCTTTCGTCCCGCATCACCGCCGCCGCCGCCCGGACCGGCATCGGGCTGACCCTGCTGCCCGTGCTCTATGAAACCGGCGGTTGCGACGGGCGCGCCCTGCAAGGCGGCCAGCGTCGCTTCGGCAACACCCCCGACAGCTACGCCGACCTGCACGCCGCCGCCGCCCGCCTGATCGCCAAGGGCCCCGCCGACCACCACATCGGTGCCGCGCCACACTCCCTGCGCGCTGTCACGCGCGAGGGCCTGTCCCGCGCCATCGCTCTGGCCGGCCCCGCGCCGCTGCACATGCACCTCGCCGAACAGGTGGCCGAGGTTGAGGAGGTGCAGGCCCACCTCGGCGCGCGGCCCACGGACTGGCTGCTCGCCCACTACGACGTTGCCCCGAACTGGTGCCTGATCCACTGCACCCAGATGACCAGCGCCGAGACACAGGCGCTCGCCGCGACCGGCGCTGTCGCAGGCCTCTGCCCGATCACCGAATCCAGTCTCGGCGACGGCATCTTCAACGCCACCGACTACCTCTCCGCCAAGGGGCGCATCGGCATCGGCTCGGACTCCAACATCCAGATCTCGCTGTTTGATGAGCTGCGGACGCTGGAATATTCACAACGCCTGCGCGACCGCACCCGCGCCGCACTGGCCAGCCCCGACCGCTCCACCGGTCGCACCCTGATCGAGGCCGCCCTGCAAGGCGGCGCTCAAGCCGCAGGGCGTGACAGCGGTGCCCTGCGCCCCGGCGCTTGGGCCGATCTGATCGCGATCGAGACCGACAACCACCGCCTCTGCAAACGCCAGGGCGACACCCTGCTCGACACCCTGATCTTCACCGGCCAGGGCGCGCAGTGCATCTCCGATGTCTGGAGCGCAGGCCGCCACGTCGTGCAAGACCATCGCCATATCGCCCGCGATGCGATAACCACAGCCTTCCGCGCCACCCTGTCCGAGCTGAACCAGAGCCTATGACCACGCCCCAACGCCATTCCTGGAAAGACATCCGCGACCGGATCCATGCCCGCATCCTCGACCGCACCTATCGCCCCGGCGACAAGCTGCCCCATGACGAGGATATGGCGCAAACCTTGGGCTGTTCGCGCAGCACCGTGCAACGCGCCATGCAGGATCTCTCCGAAAGCGGCCTTGTCGAGCGTCGGCGCAAGGGCGGCACCCATGTCCGCCCCGAACCGGTCGCCCGCGTCACGATTGAAATTCCGATCATCCGCAAGGAGGTCGAAGACCTCGGCCAGCGCCATGGCTACCAGCTGCTGTCCCGCGCCGCCCTGCCGCCTCCGGCAGAAATCGCGACCCGGATGGAGCTGTCAGCCCACGTCCCCTGCCTGCACGTCCGCGCCCTGCATCTGGCACAGGACCGCCCCTACCTCTACGAGGATCGCTGGATCAACCTCCAGACCGCAGCCGAGATCGACTCGGTCGACCTCTGCACCATCAGCGCCAATGAATGGCTGGTGCTGAATATGCCCTATACGAGATGCGAGCTGCGCTTCTTCGCTCTCGCCGCCGATGCGGACCTGGCCAAAGCGCTGCACACCAGCCCGAACACCGCGCTCTTCGCGATCGAGCGGACGACATGGATCGACACCCAGCCGATCACCACGGTGCGCACGATCGGCGCACCCGGCTACCAGCTCTCTGCCAGCACCTGAGCCGCGCCTCAGGGCGTCCCTTCCGAGGCCCTCTGCATCTCCTGCGAAAACTGTCGCCGCAGCTTGCGCCGCACCTCCGCCGCACGATTGCGCGCCCGCTGCAGATCGGTATCGATCAGCAGGCGCGGCACCTCAGCCGGACGCCCGTCATCATCCACCGCCACCATGGTGAAATAGCACGAGTTCGTATGCCGAGAGACCCCGCTGCGGATATCCTGCGCCTCAACGCGGATCCCGATCTCCATCGAGGTCCGTCCGGCATGGTTCACGCTGGAGCGGAACGTCACCAGCTCCCCCACGTTGATCGGCTCCTTGAAGGTCACCTGATCCACGGAAAGCGTGACGGCATACCGCTTCGAGAACCGCGACGCACAGGAAAAGGCCACACGGTCCAGCAGATTGAGCAAGGCCCCGCCGTGCACCTTGCCGCTGAAATTGGCCATGTCCGGTGTCATGAGCACGGTCATCTCCAATTCCCTGTGATCCATCCGCGCTCTCCATACCTGCGATATTCCGCCCAACCCTAAACGTCGGCCCCGCCACCGCAAGCCGCAATCGCCCGCCACGTCCTGCAAGGAGCATCACAAGCTGCCAATGCCTGTTTTGCAGAAGGGGGGGCTCTGCCCCCGTCAGCTGCGCTGCCTCCCCCGGGATATTTGGACCAGGGAAACGATGCAGGGACGGCTCCTCTGTCATCTTGCTCTAAATACTTCCGCCGGAGGCGGAGCAGCCTCTGGGCGCAGCGCGGAGCGATCCGGTTCGCGCGACGTTTACATCTTTCCTGGGGGCGGTAGCGCACCGCCGGGATACCGCTTTGATACCGACGCAATACCGACGTGCAAAAAGGGCCGCCCCACCTTGTTAACCAGGGCGGGGCGGTGGCTTAGGGCAAAGGTCAGCCGAAGACGCGGGTCAGGGCGACATCCATCGCCGCTGCGATCTCGTCGATATTGTCTTCGGTGGCGATCAGCGCTGGCGAGAGGCAAAGCGTGTTGTTGCGCCCCGGCAGTGAGCGGTTCGTGACCCCGATCAGCACCCCTTGCGCGCTGCATTCGGCCACCACCTGCTGGGCGAGTTTTTCGGCCACCGGCTCTTTTGTGAGCCGGTCGGCGACCAGCTCGGCGCCGCAGAACAGGCCCTTGCCGCGCACATCGCCGACGACCTTGTGCTTCTCCTTCAGCTCCTCCAGCCGCATCATCAGGCGGGCGCCCATGGCCAGCGTATTGTCCAGAAGGCCTTCGTCTTCGATGATGCGGATGTTCTCAAGCGCCGCCGCCGGGCCTGCGGTGCAGCCGCCGAAGGTGCTGATATCGCGGAAGTAATTCAGCGGGTCGGTGCTGTCGTCCTTGAACATGTCGAAGACTTTTTCGGTCGTCACGAGGCAGGCGATGGCCGCGTAACCCGAGGCGACGCCCTTGGCCATCGTCACCATGTCGGGCTCGATTCCGTAGTTCTGATAGCCGAACCAGGTGCCGGTGCGCCCGAGACCGCAGACCACCTCGTCGATATGCAGCAGGATGTCGTACTTGCGGCAGATCTCCTGCACGCGGGGCCAGTAGCCCTCGGGCGGGGCGATGACGCCGCCGCCGGCCGTCACCGGCTCAAGGCAGAGCGCGCCGATGGTGTCGGGGCCTTCGCGCAGGATCACCTCTTCGATGGCATTGGCCGCGAGCTCGCCATAGTTCGCAGCGTTTTCAAGGCCTTGCTCGTGGGCGCGGTATTGCAGGCAGTGCGGCACCTCGACGAATCCGGGGGTGAAGGGGCCGTACTGGGCGTTGCGCTCGGGCTGGCCGCCAGCAGAGAGGCAGGCGATGGTGGTGCCGTGGTAGTCGCGCTCACGGAACAGGATCTTGTGCTTCTTGCCGCCGTAGCGTTTGTGCGCGATCTGGCGCACCATCTTGAAGGCTTTCTCGTTCGCCTCGGAGCCGGAGTTGTTGTAGTAAACTCTTGAAAGACCTGGCATTTTCTCGATCAGGCGCTTGGCGAACAGCGCCCCGGGGATGGAGCCTGCGGAGCCTGCGAAGTAGTTCAGCTTGACCAGCTGATCGCGCACCGCATCGGCGATGCTTTCGCGGCCATAGCCCACGTTCACCGTCCACACGCCGCCCGACACGCCGTCGAGGTATTCGCGCCCGGCCTGATCCCAGATGCGAATGCCCTTGCCCTCAACCATGATTCTGGGATCGGATGTCTCGTAGGGTTTGTGCTGGGTCAGGTGGTGCCAGACGTGGGCGCGGTCGGCCTCGACCACATTGCTTATGTCGTTGTCATACATGGGTTCTCTCCGAATCCGGGCGGGTGACTTTGCACCAGAAAGCCATCTGACGCCATTGCGCGACAGGGCCAGACCCGCGCAACCGATGGGGCCAGACGCGGGGCCAGATGCGCCCGGAAAAACAGCAACATTCCCCTCGCGATCGGCAGATCTCTGCAGTGCTATTGAAACCCGCAGGCGCAGAGCCGAAAGGAAAAGGGCGAAGGAAGACGAACCCCATGCTGACTGCCATCACCCGAGAGAGCGACGAACCGATCCAGTCGCAGCTGCGCCGCAGGATCGTTGAATCGATCCACGGCGGCCAGATGACTCTGGGCCAGAAAATGCCGCCCAGCCGGCAACTTGCGGGTCAACTGGGGATCGCGCGCAATACCGTCGCCGCCGTCTATGACGAGCTGGTGGCGCGTGGATATCTTGACTCCGTACCGCGTCGCGGCTTTTTCGTGGCGCGGGATCTGCAACCCGAGGGGACCACTCTGTCAGAGGTCGCCCCGGTTGCCGCGCCGGACTGGGACGCACGGCTGAAACAGCGCCCCTCGCGCCTGCGCCATATCATCAAGCCCTCGAACTGGCAGGATTTTCCCTATCCCTTCGTCTACGGCCAGGTTGATCCGGGCCTGTTTCCGATCAACACTTGGCGCACCTGTTCGCGCGATGCGCTCGGGCGGTCGGCGATTGACTGGTGGACGGCCGATCGCTCGGTCGAGGATGACCCGATGCTGGTCGAGCAGATCCGCAGTCAGATCCTGCCACAGCGCGGTATCTACGCGAAAACAGACGATATTCTGGTGACGCTCGGCACGCAGGAGGGGCTCTATATCCTCGCCCGCCTGCTGGCCCGTCCCGGCACCCGCGTCGGGGTCGAGATGCCCGGCTATGCCGATGCCCGCAACATTCTGCAGACCGAGGGCGCCGATATCATCGACCTGCCGATCGATGCCGAGGGCGCGCGCCTCGACCTTGCGGGCAAGCTCGACGTGGCGGTGCTGACGCCCGCGCATCACTGCCCGACGATGGTCACCATGTCGCCCGAACGTCGTCTGGCCATCCTCAAGCAGGCGCAGCGCGATGGCACCATCCTGATCGAGGATGACTATGAGGGCGAGACCGCCGCTGCGAGCGATGCCACCTCATTGAAAAGCCTCGATAACAGCGGCCATGTCGCCTATCTTGGGACGCTGTCCAAGGTGCTGGCGCCGGGTGTGCGCCTCGGCTTCATGGTCGCAGCGCCCGAGCTGGTGAAGGAGGCCCGCTGGCTGCGTCGCCTGATGCACCGCTCCGCCCCCCTGAACAACCAGCGCACCGCCGCGATCTTTCTGGCCGAGGGGCACTATCTGACGCTGCAGCGCAACCTGCGCGAGGCACTGACGCGCCGCCTTGCCAAGGTCTCAGAAGGGTGCGCGCGCCACCTGCCCGGATTTCGGTTTTCCGATGCCCACGGCGGCTCCAGCGTCTGGCTGGAATGCCCTGAGGGGATCGACGCGCGCCAGCTGTTTCAGGTGGCCGCAGCCAAGGGCGTGCTGACCGAATCCGGCGATCCCTTCGTGCCCGAAGCGCAGGCCGGACGCTTCCTGCGCCTTGGCGTCTCCTACATTGACGAGCGCAAGATTGATGCCGGTCTCGCCCTGCTTGGACAGGCAGCAGCAGAGCTCGGCTAACCTCACCTCTCTGAAATCATGCAGTTTTGTGCTGGCCCAACCCGAGGGGGCCGGCTGGCCCTGTCGTGCCTGCGGCGCGCCCCCTAGCCTCGCAGCACCAGAGCAGACGCAGGAAGATGACATGCCCGACCCGATCAAAGTGTTCAAAGCCAAGATGATCCGCACCATGGCCCACAACACGCCAGAGGCGACCCATGTCGCGGTGCGCGACGGCAAGATCCTCGCAGTCGGGACCGAGGCCGACTGTGCCACCTGGGGCGAGATCACCATCGACACGCGCTTTGAAGACAAGGTTCTGATGCCCGGTTTTGTCGAGGCCCATGGTCACGCGATGGAGGGCAACGTCTGGAACGACCTGTTCCTCGGCTACTTCAAACGCACCGCCCCGGACGGCAGCATCGAGGGCGGGTTGAAGGATATCGAGGCCGTCGTCGCCCGCCTGCAGGCCTATGAAGCTCAGATGACCGACCCCGACGCGCCGCTGGTCGCCTGGGGCTTCGATCCGATCTATTTCAAAGGCGCGCGGATGAGCCGTGCGCATCTCGATCGCGTCTCGACCACCCGGCCGATCCTGATCACCCACGCCAGCTTTCACCTGATCAACGTCAACACGCTGGTGCTGGAACGTGCCGATATGCTGGGTCAGACCAGTGTCGAGGGCATCCTGCGCGACGAAAAAGGCGAGATCACCGGCGAGCTGCAGGAGATGGCGGCGATGTCGATGGCCGCCCGCGCCGTTGGTGCCACCGGCGCCCTGCGCGGCGTCGATGCCGCCAGCTTGCGCACCTTCGGCAAGGCGGCGGTCAACGCGGGCGTCACCACCTCTGCCGACCTGCACCAATCGATGACCGACGAGGTGCTTGCCGCCTATCACACCGCCACAGCCGAGGCCGATTTCCCGGTCCGCATGGTCCCCGCGCTCGGCGCGATCCAATGGAGCGTGGCCGAGGGTGTCGCGCGCGCCAAGGCGCTGAAATCGCAAGGCAATGACAAGCTGCACCTCGGGCTGGTCAAGATCATGACCGACGGCTCGATCCAGGGCTTTACGGGTCGGCTGAAATGGCCCGGCTATCACAATGGCGCGCCGAACGGCCTCTGGAACCTGCCGCCGTCCTCGCTGAAGGAGATGGTCAAAGCCTACAGCAAAGCCGGCATCCAGATGCACCTGCACGTCAACGGCGATCAGGCGTCGGAGTTCATCCTAGACGTGCTGACCGAAGCCCTGACGGAAAGCCCCTTCCCCGATCACCGCCATACGCTGCAGCATTGCCAGATGGCCGACGCGTCTCAATTCGCCCGGATGAAGGCGCTCGGCGTCTCGGCCAACCTCTTTGCCAACCACATCTTTTATTGGGGAGAGCAGCACTTTGCCCTCACCATGGGCCCCGACCGCGCCCGCCGCATGGACGCCTGTGGCACCGCGCTGGCGCACGGCGTTCAGATGGCGATCCACTCCGACGTACCGGTGACGCCGCTGAACCCGCTGTTCACCGCATGGTGCGCCGTCAACCGCATCACCTCTGCCGGGCGCATCCTCGGCCCACAGGAGTGTATCCCGGTCGAAGCAGCCCTGAAGGCCGTGACCTCGGGCGCCGCCTACCAGCTGAAGCTCGACCACCTCGTCGGCACCATCGAGGTTGGCAAATACGCCGACTTCGCCGTGCTCGACAGCGACCCGATGCAGGTTGCGCCGATCGACCTGCGCAAGGTGCGCGTGCTCGGCACCGTGCTGGGCGGCGACTGGCACCCCTCCAATGTGCCCGCCGATCAAGGCTACGCCCCCGACATCACCCTGCCCGACGTGCTGGCGCTGGCATGACCATCCCCGTCACCGTCATCGGCGGCTTCCTCGGCGCGGGCAAGACGACGCTGGTGAACCGCATCCTCGCCGCCTCGCGCAGCCGCACCGCCGTGCTGGTCAACGACTTCGGCGAGATCAACGTCGACGCCGCCCTGATCAAATCCGACGACGGGCTGACGATGGAGCTGTCTGGCGGCTGTATCTGCTGCTCCATGGCCGAAGGGATCGGCCCCGCGATCTTTCGCGCCATCGAGAGCGCCCCCGACGAGATCCTGATCGAGGCCAGCGGCGTCGGCGAACCCCGCCGCGTCGCCGAATTTGCCCTGCTCGACCGGCGCCTGAAGCTGGACATGGTGATCACGCTGGCCAATGCCGTCGCACTGGCCAGCCAGCTCGATGACCCGCTGATCGGCGATACCGTGGCGCGCCAGTTCGACGGCGCTGATCTGGTCGTTCTGAACCATGTCGATGCTGCCAGCCCCGGGCAACTGAGCACCGCCCGCGCCGCCCTGCGCCGTATCGCGCCGGGGCGTGCCATCGCCGAAACCAGCCGCGCCGAATTGCCGATGGAGCTGCTCTCGGCCAGCACCCTGTCTATTCTTTCGGCACCTCAAAGCGAACCCGTCGCCCATGACGAGGTGTTCTTTCGCGACCGCCTGGACGCGGCCATAGCCTTTGAGCGCACTGCTTTCGAGGCCGCTCTGAACGCCCTGCCGCCGACACTTCTGCGCCTCAAGGGCTGGGTAGCGATAGAAGGCGAAACCTCTGTAATGCTTGTGCAATATGTCTCTGGCCGCTGGCAGATGACCGCCGCCGAAGATCAGCCCCACGGCACCCGGCTGGTCGCGATCGGCACCGCGCCCGACCTGTCGCTGTCCCGCCTTCTGGGGGCCGACACCGCTGCGCTGTAAACCATCCCTCCCTCTGGCCCACTTGGTTGCCGCCCGCTGGCCCAAGCAATGCCGCCAAGCCGCAAAGATGATGATCCAATGACCGCACAAACCTTCCTCCCCTCCGACCCCGCTGGCGTGATCGCCTCCTATACGCGCGTGAACCTTGTCGGCGGCGCACATGTCGCGACCCAAACCGGCATCGCCGTGCTGAACCCTGCGACCGGCGCCGAGCTGGGCCAGGCCGCCGCCAGTGGCGCGGACGAAACCAACGCTGCCATCGGCGCCGCCAAGGCCGCCGGTGCCGGATGGGCCGCCACCCCGGCCCGCGCCCGCGGCAAGATGGTCGCCGCCGCAGGTCGCGCCATCGCGGCTGAAGCCGAGACCATCGCCCGCGTCCTCGCGCTGGAAACCGGCAAGGCGATCCGCACTGAATGCCGGGGCGAGCTGACTGTCGCCGCCGACCTGCTGGAGTTCTACGGCGGCCTCGCGTCCGAGCTGAAGGGCGAGACGGTGCCCTTCAACCCGCGCATCCTGACCATGACGACCCGCGAACCGCTGGGCGTCGTCGCCGCGATCCTGCCGTGGAACGTGCCGCTGGTGCTGATGATGCTGAAAATCGCCCCGGCCCTGGTCGCCGGCAACACCGTCGTCGTGAAAGCCTCCGAAGAGGCCCCCTTCGCCACCTTCGCCGCCGCCGAGATCCTGATGAAGCACCTGCCCGATGGCGTGCTCAACGTCATCAACGGCACCGGAGCTGCCTGCGGCTCGGTCCTGACCGCGCACAAGGATGTCGCCAAGGTCACCTTCACCGGCTCTGAGGCTGTCGGCCAAATGGTCTATGAGGCGGGGGCCAAGAACATCATCCCGGTCAGTCTGGAACTGGGTGGCAAAAGCCCGATGATCATCTGCGCCGACGCCGATCTGAAGAAAACCGTCACCGGCGCGGTCAACGGCATGCGCTTCACCCGTCAGGGCCAAAGCTGCACCGCCGCCAGCCGCATCTACGTCCACGACACCGTCTTCGACGACTTCATGAGCGCGCTTCAGGACACCCTCAACAAGCTGGTCATCGGCGACCCGATGGACGAGGGCACCGATATCGGCACCATCATCTCGGCCAAACAGGCCAAGGTGATCCGCGATTATGTCACGCTGGCCGAGCAGACCGAAGGCGCCGAAGTCCTCCGTTGCAGCGCCCTGCCCAGCGACGCCAGCCTTTCGCCCGACCTCTTCATGCAACCGACGCTTCTGCTGAACCTGCCCGAAGATCACCCTTGTGTGCAGAACGAGATCTTCGGCCCCGTCGCCGTGATCCAACGGTGGAGCGATTACGACGACGTCATCGAGAAAGCCAACGCCACCCACTACGGCCTCGCCGCGACGATCTGGACCACCTCGCTGTCGACCGCGCTGGACGCGACCTCGCGGCTGAACTCGGGCTATGTGCAGGTGAACCAAAACCTGACGATCCAGCCCAATGTCTCCTACGGCGGGTTTGGCCGCTCGGGCCTCGGCAAGGAAGCCTCGCTTGAGGCGATGCTTGAGCATTTCACCCGCAAGAAGACCATCGTGCTGAACTTCGACTGATGGAGCTGATCGCCCTGATTTCCCTGGCGGTCTTCATCGCGGCGGTGCTGCGCGGGCTGACGGGTTTCGGCTTTGCCCTGGCCGCGGTTCCGGCGATGAGCCTGTTGATCGCGCCGTCCCGCGCCGTGACCGTGGCGATCCTGCTGCAATGCATGGTCGGGCTGCGTGATACGGTGCGGATGCGCGCGCTGGTCAACCGTCGCGCACTGGTGCTGATGACGATCGGGGCCGTGATCGGCACGCCGCTCGGCATCCTCGCCCTGACACGGCTGTCGCCCGATGCGATGCGCATCGTTCTGGCGGTGCTGGTCGGCATCGGTCTGGCCGCGCTGATGCTCAAGGTGCGGCTGGGGGCGGGGCGGCGCACGGCGATTGGTGCCGGGTTCTTCGCGGGGTTGTTTTCGGGCCTTGCCGCGATGCCCGGCCCCCCTGCCATCGCGTATTTCCTTGGCACTGCGACACCTGCGAAGAACACCCGCGCCTCGCTGATGGTGTTTTTCTTCCTGACCTCACTGGTGGCGCTGCCCGGCCTTGCCTGGGCGGGTCAGATCGACCGACAAAGCCTGATACAGGCCGCCTTTGCCCTGCCTGCGCTGCTGATTGGCACCTGGGCCGGGGGGCAGGCGTTCAATCGGCTGGATGAAGGCGGCTATCGCACCGCCGCCATCGCGCTGCTGGCCGTCACCGCCGCCCTGACTGCGCTGCGCGGCGTTGCTGGACTACTTTAGAAAGCCAAAATCTACCTATAAGTAAAAATATAAACCAACAGGACCACCGCATGAAACACCTTCGTTCCTCCACTCTGGCCGCTGCCGTCGCTCTGACGCTCAGCGGGCTGTTCGCCCCGGCGCAGGCTGATACGCTGGTTGTCGGCACGACGCAGGTGCCGCGCCATTTCAACGGTGCGATCCAGTCCGGCATCGCCACCTTCATGGCCTCGGCGCAGATCTTTGCCTCGCCGCTGCGCTATGACGCCAACTGGACCCCGCAGCCCTACCTCGCCAAAAGCTGGGAGGTGGCGGACGACGGCCTGTCGGTCACCCTGCATCTGGTCGAGGGCGCGACCTTTCATGACGGTGTGCCGATCACGTCCGAGGATGTGAAATTCTCGATCATGACGATCAAGGCGAACCACCCGTTCCAGACCATGCTGGCCCCGGTCGAGGATGTGGAAACCCCCGATCCGCTGACCGCCGTGATCAAGCTCTCCAAGCCCCACCCCGCCCTGTTGCTGGCGATGTCGCCCGCCCTGATGCCGATCATCCCCGAACATATCTACGGTGAGGGCGACATCCAGCAGAACCCGGCCAACCTTGCTCCCGTCGGCTCGGGTCCGTTCAAGTTCGTCGAATACAAGCAGGGCGAATACTACAAGCTGGCCAAGAACGAGCACTTCTTCCTCGATGGTCTGCCCAAGATGGACGAGGTGATTGTGCAGATCATCGGAGACAGCGCCAACCTCGTCCTCGCGACCGAGCGTGGCGATATCGACATGGTGCCGTTCCTGTCCGGTGTGCGCGACGTGCAGCGCCTTGAAAAGGCCGAGAATGTCGAAGTCTCCGATGCCGGGTATGACGCCGTCGGCGCGCTGAACTGGATCGCCTTCAACACCAAGAAAGCGCCCTTCGACAATCCAGCGGTGCGTCAGGCCATCGGCTATGCCACCAACAAGGATTTCATCCTGCAGCGCCTGCTGGGCGGCGTCGCCAAGGATTCGACCGGCCCGATCACCGGCACCTCGCCGCTGGCCACGGAGGACGTCGAAAAATATGCCTTCGATCTGGACAAGGCCAAGGCCCTGCTGGACGAAGCCGGCCTGACCCCCGACGCCGATGGCATCCGCCTGCGCGCCACCATCGACTATATCCCCGGCATGGCCGAGATCGGCCGCAATGTCGTTGAATACATGCGCACCCAGCTGAAACAGGTCGGGATCGAGCTTGAAGTCCGCACCGCCCCCGACTTTCCCACCTGGGCGCAGCGGATTTCCAACTACGATTTCGACATGACCGAGGACAGCGTCTACAACTGGGGCGATCCGGTGATCGGCGTCGACCGCACCTATATCTCCTCCAACATCCGCAAGGGCGTGATCTGGTCCAACACCCAGCAATATTCCAACGCGAAGGTGGATGAGCTGCTGGCTGCCGCCGCGATCGAGACCGACCAGACCAAACGTGCGGCACTCTACAAGGAGTTCCAGCAGATCGTCGTCGCCGATGCGCCCATCCTCTACATCAACGAAGTGCCCTTCTACACCGCCTACAAAAAGGGTCTGACGCATCTGCCCGACACCATCTGGGGTGCCGTATCGCCCTGGGATGAGGTCGAATGGTCCAAGTGATCTGACCTGCCGCCCGGTCCCGCGAAAGGGACCGGGCCTCTCCAGCCTTTGCGACAGGACCAGCCCATGCCCCGCCTCGTCAAGAAACTCGCCTCAGCGATCGGCCTGCTTCTGGCCGTCGTCGTTCTGAACTTCCTGCTGATCCAGCTCGCCCCCGGCGATCCCGTCTCGGTCATCGTGGGGGAAATGGGCGGCGCTTCCGAGGATCTGATTGCCCAGATGCGCGCCGAATACGGCCTCGACAAGCCCGTCTGGCTGCAACTGCTGATCTACATCGGCAAGATCTGCACCGGAGATTTCGGCTTTTCCTACTACTTCAAGCAACCCGTGCTGGACCTGATCCTGCAACGCCTGCCTGCCACGATCCTGCTGGTGATCACGGCCCTGATCACCGCCGTGATCCTCGGCACCCTGATGGGCATCTTCTCGGCCCGCAAACCGAAGGGCGTCCTCAGCCATTTCGTCACCATCTTCTCGCTGGTGGGGTACGCTGCGCCAGTGTTCTGGACCGGGCTGATGCTGCTGATCGTCTTCGCCTCGATCTTCCCGATCTTTCCGGTCTCGGGCATGATGAACGTACGTGGCAATGCGACGTGGTACGGAGCGGTTTTCGATGTGCTGCACCATCTCGTCCTGCCCGCCGTCACGCTGGCCTCGATCTACGTTGCCACCTATTCGCGGCTCTCGCGCGCCTCGATGCTGGATGTCTTGGGCTCCGACTACATCCGCACCGCCCGCGCCAAGGGGCTGAGCGAACGCCGCGTCGTCTTCGGCCACGCCCTGCGCAACGGGCTGATCCCCGTCGTCACCATGATCGGCCTGCAGTTCGGCCAGCTCTTCGCCGGGGCGGTCCTTGTCGAGACGGTGTTCAACTGGCCCGGCCTTGGCCGCCTCGCCTATGAATCGATCCTGCGCCGCGACTACCCGACCCTGCTCGGCATCCTGTTCTTCTCGGCCATCCTCGTCATGGTCGCCAATATCCTGACCGACCTCGCCTATGGCAAGATCGACCCGCGCATCGGGGGCCGCCGTCGCAAGAAAGCCCGCCCCGCAGGAGCCCGCCCATGACCACCCTGCCTGATCCCATCGGCCCGAAACCCGCCCACCCGGCGACCGAGTTCATGCGCGCCTTTGCCCGCAACCAGTCTGCCATCATCGGCCTTATGCTGCTGGCCATCGTGCTGGGCACCACCTTCCTCGGGCCATTCCTCTATCCGGTCGACGCCTATTCCATGGTCGACCTGCCCTTCGCCCCACCGGGCGGCGACTACGCCCCCCTCGGCACTGATTATCTCGGCCGTGACATGCTGGCCGGCATCATCGAGGGCGGCCGCGCCACCCTCGCCGTCGGGGCCGCTGCGGCGGTGATCTCGGTCGTCATCGGCATCCTTGTCGGCTCTTTCGCGGGCTTTTTCGGCGGCGCCATCGACGCCCTGCTGATGAAGGTGACCGAGTTCTTCCAGATCCTGCCGACCCTGCTGCTCGCCATGGTGCTGGTGACGATCTTCGGCGCCTCGCTGGTCACCATCACCCTCGCCATCGGCGCGGTCAGCTGGCCCCAGGTCGCGCGCCTTGCCCGAGCCGAGTTCATGCGCATCCGCAAGCTCGATTACGTCGCCGCCGCCCGTACCTCCGGCGCGCGCAACGGCTACCTGATCTTCCGCGTTATCCTGCCCGCTGCCCTGCCGCCGCTGATCGTCGCTGCGGGCCTCGCCGTCGGCGCCGCCATCCTGTTCGAGGCGGGGCTGTCGTTCCTCGGCCTCGGCGATCCCAACACGATGAGCTGGGGCCTGATCATCGGCCAGAATCGCAACTACCTGCTGGATGCGTGGTGGACGGTGACCCTGCCCGGCGTTGCGATCTTCATCACGGTCCTCGCGATCTCGCTGGTCGGCGACGGCATCAACGACGCCCTCAACCCCAAACTGAGAAGGCGCTGAGCCATGCAGCCCATCCTCGAAATCAAGAACCTGCAGGTCGGCGTCGACACCGGCAAATCCGTGCAATCGGTGCTGGACGGCGTCTCGCTGCAACTCTTCCCCGGCAAGACGCTGGGGGTGGTGGGCGAGAGCGGCTGCGGCAAATCCATGACAGCGCTGGCGACGATGGGCCTGCTGCCCGACCGTTTCAGCGTCACCGGCGGTTCGATCATCTTGGCTGGCGAAGACCTGTTGGCGGCGAAACCCTCCCGCCTGCGCCAGCTGCGCGGCAACGCCCTGTCGATGATCTTTCAGGAGCCGATGACCGCCCTGAACCCCGTCCTGACCGTCGAACGCCAGATCACCGAGGTCATCGAGCTGCACCAGAAGAAATCCAGCGCCGAGGCCCGCGAAATCGCCCTCGAGATGCTGCGCGCCGTGCAGATCCCCGGCCCCGAAGAGCGCCTGATCGCCTACCCGCACGAACTCTCCGGCGGTATGCGCCAGCGCGTCATGATTGCCATCGCCCTCGCCTGCCGCCCCAAGGTCATCATCGCGGACGAGCCCACAACCGCCCTCGACGTCACCGTCCAGGCGCAGATCTTCCGCCTGCTGCGCGACCTGCAGATGCAGACCGAAACGGCGATCATGCTGATCACCCACGACCTTGGCGCGGTGGCAGAAATGGCCGATGACGTCGCCGTGCTCTACGCTGGCAAATGTGTCGAATCCGGCACTGTCGAGGCGATCCTCGGCGCCCCCGCCCACCCCTACACGCGCGGCCTGATGTCCTGCACCCCACGCCTGCGCCTCGGTGCCGCCGCCAACGATCCGCAGGCCGAAGGCTTGGGCGAAATCCCCGGTATGGTCCCGCCTTTGGGTCGCTTCCCCAAGGCCTGCCGCTTCGCCCCCCGCTGCGCACTGGCTGACGCGCGATGCCATGCCGAGCAGCCGCCGTTGGTCGACACGGCCCCCGGACACAGCGCCCTCTGCTGGAAAACTTCGCCCGAAAAGGCTGTCGCATGAAACCTCTCCTCGATGTGAAAGACCTCAAGGTCCACTTCCCCCTCGCCTCCGGCCAGACCGTCTACGCCGTCGACGGCGTCACCTTTCAGGTGAACGAGGGCGACAGCTTCGGCATCGTCGGCGAAAGCGGCTCGGGCAAATCCACCACCGCCCAGGCCCTGATGCGTCTGGTGGACCCGATCGAGGGCGTGATCCATCTCGACACTCAGGACCTCACGGCCCTCAGCGGCGACCCCCTGCGCACCATGCGTCACAAGATGCAGATGGTCTTCCAGGACCCCTACTCCTCGCTCAACCCGCGCCTGCGGGCAGGCCAGGCGGTGCGCGAACCGCTCGATCTCATGGGCCTCGGCCCGGTCCGGGGTCGCGACACCCGCGTCGACGAGATGTTCACCCAGGTCGGCCTGCACCCCGATGCCAAGCGCCTGTTTCCGCATCAGTTCTCCGGCGGCCAGCGCCAGCGCCTGTGCATCGCCCGTGCCATGGTGACCGAACCGCGCCTGATCGTCTGCGACGAACCCGTCTCGGCCCTCGACGTGGCGATCCAGGCCCAGATCCTCAACCTGCTGAAACGGCTGCAAAAAGACAAACGCCTCACCTATGTCTTCATCTCTCACGACCTTGCCGTGGTGCAGCACATCTGCACCCATGTCGCCGTGATGTACCTCGGCGAATTCGTTGAACAGGCCCCGACCGGCCAACTCTTCGCCGCCGCCAAACACCCCTACACCTGGTCCCTGATGGCCGCCGCCCTCTCCCCCCATGACCGCTCCCGCGCCGGCGCCCGCTTCACGGTGACGGGCGAGCCGCCCTCCCCCATCGACCCACCCAAAGCCTGCCGCTTCGCCGGGCGCTGCCCCTTCGCCACCGACCGCTGCCGCACCGAAAAACCGACCCTGCGCGATTTCGGCCTAGGCCACCGCGTCGCCTGCCACTACGCAGGCGAACTCACGCCCCCGCTCCCCGAACTCGCCGCCACCGCCTGACACCAAACCACCCTCCCCGGACTTCTTCTTGCTGAAATACTCCGGGGGGGGCGCCCATGGCGGCGGGGGCAGCGCCCCCTCTCCCCTCGAAACAGGCGCTTTCCCCCGATTGCAGTGCATCCACGGTTTGCATCCACACGCCCGAGCGACTAGATCAAGTGCCAGTCAGCAAGGACATGGCCCGTGACCAATCACCTCTACCAGAATGATCTGCCCGACGGCCTCGACCTTGGTCCCGTCGTCGCGATCGATTGCGAGACCATGGGCCTGAACCCGCACCGCGACCGCCTCTGCGTCGTGCAGATGTCGGGTGGCGACGGCCATGCCCATCTGGTGCAGATCGCCATCGGCCAGACCGAGGCGCCCAATCTCTGCGCCCTGCTGACCGACCCGCAGGTGCTCAAGCTCTTTCACTACGGTCGCTTTGATATCGCGGCCATGTTCAACGCCTTCGGTGCCCTCGCCGCGCCGGTCTATTGCACCAAGATCGCCAGTAAGCTGGTGCGCACCTATACTGACCGGCACGGCCTGAAGAACCTGACGCAGGACCTGCTGCAAACCGATATCTCCAAGCAACAGCAGATGAGCGACTGGGGCGCTGCGAAACTGACCAATGCCCAGCTCGATTACGCGGCCTCGGATGTGCTCTACCTGCACCGCCTGCGCGACGCCCTCAATCTGCGGCTGGAGCGTGAGGGGCGGCTCGACCTCGCCCAATCCTGTTTCGACTTTCTGCCCACCCGCGCGCGTCTCGACCTCGCCGGCTGGGCCGATGTCGATATCTTCGCGCATATGTAGGGGATCCGGCAGGTGGCACGGTCCGCAAGATCCTATTCCCGCGCGGTGGCATGGCTCAAGGTCATCCTGCCTCTCAGCGCCATCGGCATCCTGTCGACGGTTTTCCTGCTGTCGCGCAGCCATGACCCGAACGCCTCCCTGCCCTATTCCACGATTGATCTGCGGGACGCCGCGCGCAACGAGCGTGTGACCATGCCCAGCTTTTCCGGCACCAATGAAACCGGCGATCTGATTGCCTTCACCGCCGACACCGCCCGCCCCAATGCCGCAAATCAGCAAGAGGCCGACAATGTCGCCGCCAAGATCGACCTCACCTCGGGTCAGACGATCACCTTCGTCGGCGATCACGGCATCATCGACCAGCCCATCGACACGGCCACGCTGCTGGGCGGCGTCGTCATAACCTCGTCCACCGGCTACAAGATCCTGACCGAAGCCCTCGACTCCGGGATGCGACAGGTCCATGCCGAATCCAAAGGTCCGATCAGCGGCGATGGCCCACCGGGCCACTTTTCCGCTGGCCGGATGACACTGACATCCGATCCCGCAACCGGGGATGCGTATTTGGTTTTCACCGAAGGTGTGAAACTGGTATACGACCCCGGCAAGCCTCAGGAGTAACCCCCTTTGCCCGCTGTTGACATGGCTGTGAGCCGCCCGTTCCGCGCCATTGCGATGGCCAGCCTTGCCGCCCTGTCGCTGGCGCTTCCCGCAGCGCTGCTGATCGCCCCTCCCGCCCTTGCGCAGGAAACCAGCGTCAGTTTCGGCACCGGCAGTGGCGACACCAAGGCCCCGATCAACGTCGATTCCGACACGCTTTCGGTCAGCCAGACCGATGGCACCGCCGTGTTCGAGGGCAACGTCAAAGTCGCGCAAAACGACATGAAGCTCTCGGCCCCGCGCGTGCTGGTGGTCTACAATCAGGCGGGCGACGAGATTGACCGCCTCGAAGCCACGGGCGGCGTCACCCTTGTCAGCGGCGAAGACGCCGCCGAAGGGGATCGTGCCGACTACGACGTCGTCAACGGCAATATCGTGATGCGTGGCAATGTCCTGCTGCTCCAGGGCAACAGCACCATCGCGTCCGAGGTGATGCACGTCGATCTCGACTCCGGCTCTGCCCGGATGGAAGGACGCGTCCGCACGATCCTGCAAAGCGGCAAGGAATAATTCATGGCGTCTCGCCCAACCGCGGAGACCACCGCGCCTGCTGTCGCGACCGGCACTCAGGGCCTCAGGATCGAAGGCCTGCAGAAATCCTACAAGAAGCGCGTCGTCATCCGTGACGTCACCATGTCCCTCGACCGGGGCGAGGTTGTTGCGCTGCTGGGGCCGAACGGCTCGGGCAAGACCACCAGTTTCTACGCCATCGCCGGTCTTGTGGTGCCCGAGGGCGGCAGCGTCACGCTGGACGGCGTCGATGTGACCGGCCTGCCGATGTATCGCCGCGCCAAGCTTGGCATCGGCTATCTGCCGCAGGAGATGTCGATTTTTCGCGGCATGAACGTCGAAGACAACATCGCCGCCATTCTCGACATCACCTACAGCGACAACCACAAGAAGCGCGAGCGCCTCGAAGAGCTGCTGTCGGAATTTTCCATCGAGCATCTGCGCCGCGCCCCCGCCATGGCCCTCTCGGGGGGCGAGCGTCGCCGTGTCGAGATCGCCCGCTGTCTGGCGGCGGAACCGAAGTATCTGCTGCTTGATGAGCCTTTCGCCGGGGTCGACCCGATTTCTGTGCAGGATATCCGTCACCTCGTCTCCGACCTCAAGAAACGGGGAATCGGGGTGCTGATCACCGACCACAACGTCCGCGAAACGCTTGAGATCGTGGACCGCGCCTACATTCTGCACGACGGCAAGGTTCTGATGTCCGGAACCCCCGAAGAAGTCGTGCAGAACGACAACGTGCGCCGGGTCTATCTGGGCGACAGCTTCAGGATCGGCTGAACCTTGCATCCGATGTCGGGCGAATAGCTGAAAACCGCTGATGCTGCCGCGCCTTACGCGGTTTGCGCAGGCCCCGCAAAAGGCCAGCGCTGCAAGGCTGCGGCGGCTGAACCACAGCGAAATCCACGACAAATCGGCGCGAAACGGCTAAGGTTCCGGCAACCCATCACAGCACATTTCATTGACAGGTATGGGCCTCTTATCCTCAAATGATGTCATGACAGTAACACGTTACGCCATAGTCACATCCGGCACCCGCTTTGGCGGTATTACCCGGATCATGGCGCCGGGTCTGTCATTTTTCCGCAGCATCCGGACCTGAGAATTCCGGCGGCCTTTGCCGCTGGATCACGCCCGGATTGTCATGAAGAGGAGACGGTATGCGCTACCAAATCACAGGCAAACAGATTGATATCGGCGACGCCCTGCAGACCCACGTCAAGGACGGTCTGGGCACCGCTGTTGCCAAATACGCCGAACGGCCGACCGATGCGCAGATCACTTTTTCCAAAAGCGCCCACGAATACATCTGTGAGGCCACTGTTCACCTCAGCACCGGGCTGACGGCCCAGGCCAAGGCGCGCGCGCCGGAAATCTATGCTGCATTTGAGGCATGTTCCGAGAAAATGGAAAAACAGCTGCGCCGTTACAAGCGCAGGTTGAAGGATCACCACAAATCGCGTGTCGAGCCGGTTGAACTTCTGGGCGCCTCCTCATATATCCTCGCCTCGGACGAGGATCACGGGGATTCGGAGCCGGAAACGCTTACACCCGTTATCGTCGCAGAGATGGAGACGCAGATTCCCTCGCTCTCAGTCGGCGAAGCCGTCATGCATATGGAACTCGCCGGTGCTCCGCTTTTGGTTTTCCGCAAGGATGGCAAAGACGGGATCAACGTCGTATATCGGCGCGACGACGGAAATATCGGCTGGATCGATCCGCGCAGCTAGACATCAGGGCTCGCCCAAAGCGGGCCCTCTCGAAGCAGACAAGAGGCAGGATGAAACTGTCACAGATTCTAAAGCCGGAGGCGATCAAGGTGATCGCATCGGCTTCCAGCAAGAAACGCCTCTTGCATGATATCGGGGAACTGGCCCAGTCCGCACACGGACTGGACCAGAACCGCGTTGTCGAAGCATTGCAGGAGCGTGAAAGCCTTGGTCCCACCGGAGTCGGTCACGGGGTTGCGCTGCCGCATGCGCGCCTGTCCGGCATCGACAAGGTTCAGGGCGCGTTTATCGTGCTGGAAAGACCTGTTGATTTCAACTCGATCGACCGGCTTCCGGTCGACCTGATCTTCGCGCTTTTCGCGCCCGAAGAGGCAGGGGTCGAACACCTCAAGGCTCTGGCCCTGGTGTCGCGCAGTCTGCGCGATGTGGCGTTGTGCAAGAAACTGCGCGCCAATCAGGACGCCGCGACGCTTTATGCGATCCTGACCTCGGACCAGAACATGCAGGCCGCCTGACCGCAGGTGTGCCAGAGCACCGAAAAAGGGCCCGCAGGGACCCTTTCGCGTTTTCAGTCCTCAGGCATAGGCGTAGGGCCCGCCCTGCGCCAACGCCGCCTGATAGGCGGGCCGCGCGTGGATGCGCTTCAGCCAGGCCATCGTCGCGGGGCGTGAGCTGTTCAGACCAGCCCTGCTGCGCGCGGCCTCCAGCGGAAAGCTCATCATCACATCGGCACCGCCGATGTCGTCCCCCGAGAACCACTGCCGCGCCGCCAGCTCGCCCTCGACGAAATCGAGGTGGTTGTCGATCATCGGCTGCACCTTCTTCATGGCGAACCGCCCCATCACCGGCACCCGCCCCATGACCAGCTTCAGCACCAGCGGCGGCATCAGCGATCCTTCGGCATAATGCATCCAGTATTGATAGCGCAGATCCGCCGCGGCCTCGCCCGGCGCGCCCATCCGCCCGCCCGCCTTGGCTATCAGGTAATTCACGATCACGGCGGTTTCGGCCACGGTCAGGCCGGTCTCCTCGTCCACGATCACGGGTGACTTGCCCAGGGCATGCACCTTTTTCAGCGACGCCGGGGCCAGCATCGTCTTGGAATCACGCTGATATCGCGTGATCGTATAGGGCAGCCCCAGCTCCTCCAGCAGCCACAGGATACGCTGCGACCGCGAGTTATTCAGGTGATGAACGGTGATGGAAATGATCCGGCCTCCTGCTGGCACCACAGGCCCGCTGCCGGGCCCTTTGCAGCAGCGTCGCACTCAGGCCCCGGCGCGTCAACGCTCCCCCTGCCAGGGGCCAAAGCCAAACAGCATGTAATCGCGCTGATACAGATCGGCGACGCGGGCCTCGACCTCGTCGTCATAGATCACCGCCAACCCATAGGGCAGATCCGGCGCCCCGTCGCACAGCAGCGGCGGCACCGGCCCCGATGTTCCGGCGCTGCGCGCCAGGGCCGGCAGCGCCACCTCCATCTCGTCCTCGCGCACCAGCTGATCCGGCAGGGCGAATTGCGCCATCCCCTCCAGCACTGCCGCCTGCGTGGCCCAGTGCGGATCGACCCGCAGCCCGGACTGCCCCGCCAGATTGACCTTCAGAAAATCGAGGAACGCCAGAAACCCCGCCCGGTGATGGCGCGGCGCATAGCCCGGATCGACCACCTCAGGGATGGCCAGCTTGAAGCGCTGACGCAGCACCTTGCGGATCTCCAGAAAGGCCCCCGGCCCGGTCGACAGGATCTTGTCGCAGAACACCGCATGGGCGCGCACGACCGGATGGCGCAGCACGGCAAAGCTGCGATGACCGGGGCGCGATCGCTTCCACTGGCGCAGGCTTTTCTGGTGAAAACCCTCCTCCAGCGCGCCACCGTTCAGCTGGGCAAGCCACTGCGTCACATCCGCCTCCGGCCCGCCCTTCACCGGCATAAAGAGCAGCCCGCCCCCGGCGACAAAGGACGGCACCTGCGGCCCGCGTCGCGGCTCAAAGTTCGGCGTGCGCGTCAGGTTGAAGCGATCCAGCCGCGCCAGCCCCTCCTCCATCTGCGCGAAATTCCCAACCTTTTCAGCCAGAGCAGCGGGGTTTTGCACCTTCAGGTTCTGATCCAGCGTCTCCAGACGCCCCTCGACCCCCAGATAGGCGGCGAGGCCATTCATCACCGCGACATCCTGCAGATCCTCGTAATCGAGGTAGAAGGCCGTCTGCCCGCTGACCTGCAGGGCGTTCAGCAGCCGGATCTGAAAGGCCTGAAGCGTGCTCAGATGCGCCTCGAACTCCACCGCGTCGAATGCCACCGTTTCCTCGCGGCGACGGCGCACATCGGTCAGCTTCCATTGCCCCGTGGCCTGCGCGATCTTCCAGCTGACATAGCTCTCCGCCGGGTTGCGCGTCAGGATGATCTTGGCGCAGGCCCGGTCCGCCAGAACCAGCTCCAGCGCGCGGGCATCGTGGTCATGAAAAAACCGGAAGCCGTTCAGCCCCGGCGCCTCTCGCACCCTCTCCAGCAAGAGACCCGGGTCGCGGTCACGCTCGGCCTGCCCCAGCCCGAGGCAGCTGTCCTTGTTGGGATAGCCGATGAAATGCGGATTGAACGCCTCGCCCAGACAGCTCACGCCCTCCAGAGCATTCAGGTTGGCCTCCAGGAAATTGGACCCGGTGCGCATTTCCGCAAATACGACGAAAGAGGTAAACTGGGGCATCAGGCCTTACTTATGAATGGGATAGGGTTTGCGAACCTGCTCAACGGAGACCGGCGCTTCTTCGGCCAAGGCCGGGAAATCGCCCATCAGGTAGGGGTGCATCCCCTGATTCTTCAGGTCCTGCAGGAACTGGCTGAAGCCGGTCAGATCCACCATTTTCGGCACCTCGGTCAGACGTCTCCCGTGCAGGCTGATATCCTCGATCGCGCTCTGCAGCGGCTCCATCGGGGCTTCGACGAAATCCGCCATCGACCAGATCCTGAAATGCCCCTTGGAGTAGGGCGAGCGCAGGGCATTGATGAATTCGCTCTCGATCTTCTGCAGCCGCGCCGCCTCGCGCCGGATCTCGATGAAATTGCGCTGCGACTGGAACAGCGGCACCGCCCAAGCGCCCGAAATCACCGCGATCTGTGCATTGGAATCCTTCGCCATGTCCCAGGCCACCGACTGATTGGCCCGCGGTCCGTACTGAAAGCACTGCCGCTCGCCGCGGGTGTTCCAGATCACATTGGTCAGGAAATCGCGGGCATTGTGGTCGCGCAGCCGCGCCGAGGCCATCAGCGCGCCATTGATCACCTCCTGACCACCGGCGAACTGAGCATCCTCGGGGCCGAACAGATGGCCATGCACGCGGCACCCCGTGGTGCGCGCCAGCCAGCCCTCGAAATCCTCGAACAGCTCGGTAAAGCCCTGAAACACCGAATATTTGGCCCCCGTCAGCCCGTTTTCCCAGCCCTCGTTGGGATAGCGGCTCTGCATATAGAGGCCCGGTCGCCCGCGCGTGCGCCGCTCCACCGCCTTGGAAAAGATGCGGTCGATCTTGCCGGGGTTCGGCTCGGTCCGCTTCATCGCCGCCTCGGCGTCGGTCAGAAAGGCGCGGTACAGACGGCTCGCCTGTGGCCAGATCTTGCGCGCGACAAAACAGTCGGACCGGCGCAGCAATTGCAGGTGATCATCATAGAAAATATGCGGCTTGCCCTGAAAATCGAACTTCGAAAGAGTCAGGGACCGGCTCTCGATATGGCCGGAATAGATCCGCGCGAGGGATTGAAAATAGCTCTCGTCCGGGATCCAGACCTTGCTGAAATACCGATCAAACGTCGGCCGCATGCTGTCATTCAGGATCGCCGAGAGCGTCCCGCGCGTCAGGCACCACCACTGGCTGCCCATATGCGGCACCAGCCCGTTCGGGATGGCCCTGCGAAACCGCGTCCGGCGTTGCACGGCGACATACCAGTCAAACGCCTTGCGATGCTTTTTCCACGAAAACGGAAACCTGAGGGTAAAGCGTTCCTCGTCCAGCCCGCCCACCGTCCAGGGCACATCCGCCGTCGTTGCGCTTTCGATGAAGTCCGTCTGCGGCCGCGCCGCGAGGTAATCGACCAGCTCCTGCACCGGGCGCAGCGGCAGGCAGGACCCGGAGGCAAGATAGACGTGGCGCGCATCCGCATAGCGGCTCAGCATAACCTCGCAGGCGTCCTGAGTCGCCGCGACGATGCCCCATGTGCCCCATTCACAGCGATGCCGCTTGGAAAAGTGGATCGTCGCGATATCCCCGAGAGAGGCCCTGAAGGCGTCGAAGACCTTGCGCGGCACCCGCCGGTCACAATGGATGACGATGGGACACCCCGCCGCGGACCAGTGTCGCGCGACCTGTTCGGCCCTGTCGAGGGCCGTATGCACCAGCATCACGATGCCAACGCTCACACCCGCGTCCCCACTCTAGGCCCAGTTCCCCTTGGACATCAGCCCAAGGATCTCCAGCTGCCGCCAGTTGATATATTTCTCAGACCATTTGCACCAAAGCTCCGGGTCGGCTTTCATCTGTGCGTGATAGGCTTTGTATTCCCGGCTGCCGCCATAATGCTGACCACGCGCCAGCTCCTCCTCCGCCTTCTCGCCGAAGGTGTTGAGGAACTTGGTATGCAGCAGGATGCCACTGGCTTTTTCCCCGCCCCATTCGTCGAACACCAGATTCAGCCCCCGCGGCAACAGCATGTGGGTTGAACTGATGTAGGCATAAGAGCGGTCCCAACGCACCAGCGGGATCTTGTTCAATGCCGGTGCCATATGAGGCCGGTCGGCGAAAAACACCCGCGTGCGCGGGCCACCCTGAATCCACAGATTGCCATATTTCCAGTTTCTTTGCACCGTATAGTTGCCGGAATCGAACCAGGACGCGATATCGAGGGGGTTCTGCCCCGGGCGATACGGCTGCGCGACCAGAGGCCCCTTGGGGTACATATCCAGCAGCATCGCCGAAAAGGATCGGATCGAGGAGGCGTCCAGCCAATCGGTCAGCGCGTTCAGCGGGCGGGTATCGCAGAACGGATAGATAAAGAATTCATCCGGATCGACAACCAACGTCCAATGGCCATGGGCATACCGCCCCTGCAATCCATTCAGCCAGTCGACGCCAAAGCGGGATTTTTTGTAGCTGGCGGTCGTATGCCAGACGCTGCAATCGGATTGCGCCGTCAGATATTCGCCCGAACCGTCATCGCTGCCGTTGTCGACGAAGAAAAAGTGGTTAACGCCAAGGTCCCGGTAATATTCGAGAAAATAGGGCAACCGCAGTTGCTCATTGCGCAGTGTCGAGAACAGCAGGATATCGCGCGGACGTATCTTTGCGCTCCGATCAACAATACAGCGCAATTCACGCTGTTTGCGAAACGCCCGGAACAGCCCGCGCCTGCGCTCTGCCCTCAACTGGTATCTCTGAGAAAACCCCAACCCCGCCCTCTTCCGCCCACCGACCGCACCCGCATGTCGATACCTCGCGTCGAACGTCCGGCAGAAATGGCCAATCAGGTGATCGTTAACACAATCTTGAAATGGTCATCCCACGCGGGCAAACGACGCCCGGGTATCGCATTGTCTTCGGGCTCGTCCGACACCACGCAATTTGTCAGCAAATCATTAATCAATTGTTTCCATGCATAGGTATCGCCTGGGTTCAGGTAAACTGCAATTTCCCCCAGCACTTCGCGCAATACCGGCAGGTCGGAACAGATCGGGCGCGTGCCCAGAAGTGCGGCTTCAGCCGGCGGCAGGCCATAGCCTTCAGCCAGACTGGGAAACAGACTGGCCCGCGCGCCGCGGGTCAGCGCTGCAAGCGCGCCGTCGCTCAGCCCCGGCAGCTCGACCACATGGGCCGAGCGGTCCTTGAGCTGATCAAGCCGGGCAAACAGCGCCTCGTTGCGCCAGCCGCGCGCGCCACAGATCAGCAGGACGGGCATCTGATCATCGGGCAATTCCGCCTCCAGCGCGGCCCAGACATCCAACAGCAGGGCGTGATTCTTGCGCGGCTCTATCGTGCCTGTCACGATGAAATAGGGGCGCGTCAACGCCAGCCACTCGGGGATCTCGGCGGCGACGGGGACCATGCGCTCGACCCCCAGCGGCACCGAAACGATCTCCACAGCCGCGCCCATATGCTGCCGCAGATCGCGCCGCGTCACCTCGGAATTGCACAGGATCAGGTCAGCGCCCTGCGCCACCTGCAGCATCGCACGGAACCGCGCCACGCTGCCTGCGCGCTGGAACTCTGGATACGCCAGCGGGATCGTATCATGCAGAAACACGCAGACCCGCGCACCTGTGATGCCGCGCACCGCGTTGATCACCCGCCCGCTCAGATTGGAATGCCCGGTGTTGAGATAGGCCGTGCCCGCAGGCAGCCGCCGCAACATCGCCCGCAACCGCCAGCGCCCGCACCTCTGCAGCGCCTGTTGCCACAGATCCGCCTGCGCGCCCTGTTGCGCGGCGCTCAGCCGGCGCGCCAGCCGAAACGCACCGCGCGCAGGCCCCCAGGGCGCGCGCGCCGTCAGCCGCGCGCGCAGAGCGACCAGCCCGGCCCTGTCCAGCAGGACATAGCCCAGCGCCACCCGCGCCAGCCCGAACAGCGGCACATCGTCGTCCAGCAATGCTGAGAGATAGGCGGCCTCGACCCGGTCCACCCCGGTCAGGCCACGACCTGCGCGACTGGTCAGTCGTGTGACGTCCAGCAGCCGCGCAGGCGGAGTGTTATTTGTCGTAATGCCCAGTCTGATGCCACCGCCATGCGTCCGCGATCATAGTATTCATCGTCGAACGTGTCGGAGTCCATCCCAACTCGGTTTCCGCGCGGCTCGACCCGGACACCAGCTTGGTGCAATCGCCGGGACGACGCGGCCCCTCGACATAAGGCACTTCGCGATTGGTCACGGTGTTGGACTGCGCGATCACCTCGCGCACCGAAAACCCGTCGCCCGTGCCGAGGTTGAACACCCGACTGCCCTTGCCCTCCAGCAACCAGCGCAGGCCGAGGACATGCGCATCCACCAGATCGCAGACATGGACGTAATCGCGGATGCAGGTGCCGTCCGGCGTGTCGTAATCGGTGCCGAACACGGTCAGCGCAGGGCGCTTGCCGTCGATCGCCTCCAGCATGATCGGGATCAGATGAGTCTCGGGGCGGTGATGTTCCCCAACCTCGCCCTCCGGATCGCCGCCCGCCACGTTGAAATAGCGAAAGATGACATGGTCCATGCCAAAGGCCGCCCCGAAGTTGGCCAGGATATCCTCAACCGCCTTCTTCGACGCCCCATAGGCATTGATCGGACGCTGCACGCTGTTTTCGTCGAGCACCACATTGTCCTGCTCGCCGTAGGTCGCGCAGGTCGAGGAGAAGACGAAGTTCATGCAACTGGCCGCCGCCGCCGCCTCGATCAGGTTCAGCGAGCCCGCGACGTTATTGCGCCAGTACAGACCCGGCTCCGACATGCTTTCGCCAACCTGGCTCAGCGCGGCGAAATGCATCACCGCGATCGGCTGGTACTTGGCAAAAACCTCGTCCAGCCGCTGGCGATCCAGCAGATCACCCTTTTCAAACGGGCCGAATTTGACCGCGTCTTCCCAGCCCGTCACCAATGAGTCGAATGTGACCGGGACGAACCCGGCCCGCTTCAATGCCTTGCAGGCGTGCGAGCCGATATAGCCCGCACCCCCGGTTACCAGAACATGATCCAATTCTCAGGCCCCGGCTTTACTGTGCCGCGTGTTCGACTTGCATGATGTCTTCGAGGAAACCGCGCAGTTCGTCACGCAGATCCTCACGACCCAGACCGAACGACACAGTCGCCTGCAGGAACCCGGCTTTGGAACCGCAGTCGAAGCGCTGACCGTTGAAGCGGAAGCCGTTGACCGCGCGACCGGCCTTCAGCTCGTCCGCAATGGCATCGGTCAGCTGGATCTCGCCACCGGCACCGGTTTTCAGATCGTCGAGGTTCTTCATGATCTGCGGGGTCAGCAGGTAGCGACCGATGACAGCCAGATTCGACGGCGCAGTGCCCTCTTTCGGCTTCTCGACCATGCCCTTGACCGACACGACATCGCCACGGTCTTCGTTGATGTCCAGAATCCCGTAGGAGCTGGCCTTGGAGGCGGGCACTTCCATCGCTGCAACCATGCAGGCGGGCTCTTCCTCAAAGGCTTCGACCATCTGCTGCAGGCAGGGCTTTTCGGCAGAGATGACGTCATCGGGCAGCAGAACGGCAAACGGCTCATCGCCGATCAGGCGACGGGCGCACCAGACGGCGTGTCCCAGACCAAGCGCCTTGTGCTGGCGGATATAGGCAATCGCGCCGCTGTCCATATAGGTGGATTTCAGCACATCCAGCAGCTCGGTCTTGCCCTTCTTGATCAGCTCGTCTTCCAGCTGGGGGGCGTAATCAAAATAATCCTCCAGCGCGGATTTCCCGCGCGAGGTGACAAAGATGAATTCCTTGATGCCAGCGGCACGGGCTTCGTCGATGGCATATTGGACCAGAGGACGATCTACCAACGTCATGATCTCTTTGGGTACGGATTTGGTGGCTGGCAGGAAACGCGTCCCCATCCCGGCGACCGGAAAGATTGCTTTTGTGATTTTGTTCTTCACGCTGTGCCCTCAACTCATTCTTTGGTGCCCGCTATCACGGGCCTTGATACATGAACCGTGCAATCAAAGCACGAGTTCTCGTCTAAAAAAGTAACGAAACCTTAACGGTTTCTCCAATACGACCAAGACCTAGTCGGGTGGCGCATTTCCCCTTTGACGGGCAATACGGCCCGCCTCGTGCGAAACCCTGCTGGCAAAACGCCAGACATTGACCGCCTTGTCAGAACGCTGGCTCTTCCCGAAGGTTCCTCCGCTCTGAACCCATACTCCGGATCCGGTCATGGCGACCCTATGATACAGAGTTGACAGAGAAAAGACGAAGAGTGTCACAGGGCGGCCTTCGCGTGCAAACTGCTCCGCCTGCTCAAGTTTCCCGCGCCAGCGGAACCGCCTTGTCGCCATGACCAGCGGTGCACCGGCGCGTCGCGACCGGAATGGGCGAAATGCTGCCACGGCGGCGGGCAGCGGCAAAAGATTTCCGCACTTGCGTATAAATCCGGCGCTGACCCCGGCATCGAAGCCCGCCAGCAACCGCCCGACCTGCCCCGGCTCCAGCCGACCCGAGATCATGTGCCCGATCAGTGTGCGCCGCCGCGCCGCGCGCAGCCGTGCAATCGCAGGCCCGTGCTGCGCGGCCGGACAGTGACGGCGCAGGAAAACCGCCGTGCTGGCACCGACCTCGTGCAGATCGCGCGCCACCCCTGTGCCCTCACGGGTGGCGCTGGCGGCGGGATGGTGGTGCACCTCGGCCAGCGGCACGACGGCACTGAGGCAGTGGCGCGCGGCCAGCCGCATGTTCAGATCGACATCATCGAGATAGAACCGATAGGCCGGATCAAAGCCGCCGACCTCTGCCAGAACCGACCGGCGGAACGCCATATTGGTGCCTTCGGTCTTGATTGCGTCGCCCGGACGCGTCGTCAGGCAGGTGATCTGCGCGCCGTCGACCGCCAGAGGTCTGGTCTCGCCACAGGCATCCACCGCGGCGGTCGTGAACTGATAGCTGATACCATTGCGCGACCGCACAAAGCCCCCCGCCGCCGCAACATCGCAATCGGCAAAAGCTGTCGCCAGATGTGCCAGCCAGCCCGGCTCCGGCACCGAGTCGTCGTCTAGAAAGGCCACCACCTCTCCTGCCGCGACGCGCAACCCCAGATTGCGTGCGGCCGCAATATTGGCCTGCGAACAGGGCACCTGCTTGATCTCATCCCCGAAGCCAGAGGCCGCGACCGCCGCCAACCCGTCAGGATCGGCGACGACGATGATCTCATAGGCCCCATAGGCCAGACGGCTCAGCCCGGTCAGGCAGAGCGCCAAAGCATCGCCACGGCCACGGCTGACCACGATGACGCTAAAGCGGATCTGTGCCGGGCCGGGCTGCATGGGCCTTTTGCCTGAGGGATCAGGCCTCCTTCAGGTCCACGCCGGGGGCGTAGGCGATGAAGAACGGGTTGGCATAGCCTTCCTTGCCGTACACCAGCGGCTCATGCGTGTCGAAGCGCACGACCGCGCCGCCCGCTCCCGCCAGAACCGCGTGACCGGCCGCCGTGTCCCACTCCATCGTGCGCCCGACGCGCGGATACAGATCCGCCTCGCCCGTCGCGACCAGACAGAACTTCAGCGACGATCCGGCGCTTTTCATGTCCTTCACGGCATATTTGCCGATATAGGCGTCCGTCGCCGCATCGCGGTGCGATTTCGACGCCACCACCATCAGGGCCGCGTTGTCCGGCGACGAGACCTTGATCGGGGTCAGCGTGCCGACCACATCGCGATCAAACGGCGCCGCCTCTTCGACGGTCGAGCCATCGGCCAGCGTATAGAACATGCGATCCTTGGCGGGCGCATAGACCACGCCGCGCGTCGGCACGCCATTTTCGACCAGCGCGATATTGACGGTGAAGTCGCCGCGCCGGTTGATGAATTCCTTGGTGCCGTCCAGCGGATCAACGATCAGGAAGGTCGACGCCAGCTCCTTGTGCGACTCACTCTGCTCTTCCGTCACCAGCAGCACGTCGGGAAATTCCGCGCGCAACCCGGCTGAAATCAACGCATCTGCTGCCTCGTCCGCCGCCGTCACGGGGCTGTCGTCGGACTTGGTCTTCACGTCAAAATCGTCAGCGTTGTAAATATCCATGATCTTGTCACCGGCATCCAATGCCAGCTTGCGCATCACTTGGGTCAGTTTTTCGAAATCCAAAAGTCTCTCCTTCAAGGTCTTTTCAGGGCAGGCCCATTAACCGCCCCGCAACTGTCCTGGCCATAATTGATTAGAACATTGGGGCAAGTTATGTTGCACCGATTGGTGAACAGCAAGACATCCCCGGATTGTATCGCAGATCCCGGCCAGCAGGTGCACATGTTTCAGCAGAGAGTGAACAGAACCCGCCTGCAATCCGCTCTCTCCATGGCTGAGCTGGTGTTTCACACCACGGCCCATACCGTGCGCAAAGGCCACCGCTATGCCGTCATGTCGATCATGACGAACATGCTGCGAATCGTGATCATGATCGCGATCTTCTATCTGATGTATGCTGTTCTGGGGCTGCGCCGCTCTGCCATTCGCGGCGACTTCATGCTGTTCATGATGTCGGGCGTCTTCATCTACATGACCCATGTGCGCGCCGTCAGCGCCGTCATGGGGTCCGAGGGGCCGGCCTCGCCCATGATGAAACATGCGCCGATGAACACGATCATCACCATCGCCTCCGCCGCCATCTCGACACTTTATATCCAAGTGCTGACGATGGCGCTGATCCTATTTCTCTACTACGTCGGCATGACCCATTTCGTGATCGAGGATCCTGCCGCCGCGTTTTCCTGCATCCTTGTCGCCTGGCTCTACGGCATTGCCGTGGGCACGGTGTTTCTGGCGATGAAGCCCTGGGCGCCCTCGGTCACTGGCATCCTTGCGACCGTCTATCAGCGCGCCAACATGATCGCCTCGGGCAAGATGTTCGTCGCCAACCAGCTCAACCCGAAAATGCGCAACCTGTTCGACTGGAATCCGCTTTATCACACGATCGATCAGGCGCGCGGCGACATCTTCATCAACTACAACCCGCATTTCTCCTCGCTCAGCTACGCGCTGTACGTCGCGCTGGCGGTGTTCTGCATCGGCATGATCGGGGAATTCTACACCTCCCGCCACGCCTCCGTCTCGTGGGAGGCGCGGCGCTAACCGCCTCAGTCCACCACCCGGCAGGTCAGGTTGATGCGCCCGCCCTTCGCCAGCAGCGTCGAGGATCCCGGCCGGATCCGGTCGATCCCGTGATGCACCAGCCGCGACGGTCCCGTCAGCAGCGCCACATCCCCCGAAGCCAGCCAGATCGATTCGGTCTTGCCACCCCGCGTCTCGTTGCCGATGCGAAACAGCCCGTCATCACCCAGCGACACCGACATCACCGGCCAGCTGAAGTCGGCCTCGTCACGGTCCTGATGCAGCCCCATGCGGGCGGTGTCGCCATAGTAATTCACCAGACAGCAATCGGGCGCACGGTCCAGCCCCGTCAGCTCATGCCACAGCGCCAGCACGCTGGCCGGGATCGCAGGCCAGTCGCCGCCCCCCGGATGCGTGCTTTCATAGCGATAGCCGCGCCCGTCCGAATACCAGCCGTATTTCCCCGCCGAGGTCATTCGTACCGACATCTGACCGCCCCGCGTGCGCGGCGAAAACAGCGGCGCGACGGCCTGAACGGCGCGCAATTCCTCGACCAGCGCCTCCTGAGCAGGCCGGTCCAGCTGCTGTGGATAGATTTCCACACCCCGAATGTTCAGTGGCATGATCACGCCTCCCGTCGTGCCAGAGCCTTGTGTCCTTGACCTTTCAAAGGCCCTCACCCGACCCCGGCAGGTAAAAAAGGCTGCTTTTTTGCTGCTCACCCCCCCGTGAGCGGCTTGCAGGCCCCAGACCCCCTCCTTATATACGCCCAGAAGCTCGCCAGACAGTCTTTCTGGCTGCTGCAACCGGATCGGGACGCAGATGCCGGAACGGGTCAGCGCCCCGAAAAATCGCCTTAAGTAGAAGGGATCGAAAACATGTCCAAAGTGATCGGTATCGACCTCGGCACCACGAACAGCTGCGTGGCCATCATGGATGGTTCGCAACCCAAGGTGATCGAGAATTCCGAAGGTGCACGCACCACACCGTCCATCGTCGCATTCACCGACGAAGAACGCCTCGTCGGCCAGTCCGCCAAGCGGCAGGCCGTGACCAACGCCTCCAACACCATCTTCGGTGTCAAACGTCTGATCGGCCGTCGCTTTGACGATTCCGATCTGGCCAAGGACAAGAAGAACCTGCCGTTCAACGTCGTGAACGGTGGCAACGGCGATGCGTGGGTCGAATCCAAGGGCGAGAAATACTCTCCCTCGCAAATCTCCGCTTTCATCCTCGGCAAGATGAAAGAAACCGCTGAGAGCTATCTCGGCGAAGAAGTGACGCAAGCCGTCATCACCGTGCCTGCCTATTTCAACGACGCCCAGCGTCAGGCCACCAAAGACGCCGGCAAGATTGCTGGCCTCGAAGTGCTGCGGATCATCAACGAACCGACAGCGGCTGCTCTGGCCTATGGTCTCGACAAGAAAGAAACCCAGACGATCGCGGTCTATGACCTCGGCGGCGGTACTTTCGACGTCACGATCCTGGAAATCGACGACGGCCTTTTCGAAGTCAAATCCACCAACGGCGACACGTTCCTGGGGGGTGAAGACTTTGACATGCGCATCGTCAACTACCTCGCCGGTGAGTTCAAGAAGGAGCACAACGTCGATCTGACGCAGGACAAGATGGCCCTGCAGCGTCTGAAAGAAGCCGCTGAAAAAGCCAAGATCGAACTGTCCAGCTCCAGCCAGACCGAAATCAACCAGCCCTTCATCTCGATGGGTTCGAACGGTCAACCGCTGCACATGGTCATGAAACTGACCCGTTCCAAACTGGAACAACTGGTCGGCGACCTGATCAAGGCGTCTATGAAGCCCTGTGCCGCCGCTCTGAAAGACGCCGGTCTGTCGACCTCCGACATCGACGAAGTCGTTCTGGTCGGCGGTATGACCCGGATGCCGAAAGTGGTCGAAGAAGTGACCAAGTTCTTCGGTAAAGAGCCGCACAAGGGTGTGAACCCGGACGAAGTCGTCGCCCTCGGCGCCGCCATTCAGGCCGGCGTTCTGCAAGGTGACGTGAAAGACGTCGTTCTGCTCGACGTGACCCCGCTGAGCTTGGGCATCGAAACGCTGGGTGGTGTCTTCACCCGTCTGATCGACCGCAACACGACGATCCCGACCAAGAAATCCCAGGTCTTCTCGACCGCCGAGGATCACCAGAACGCCGTGACCATTCGCGTCTTCCAGGGCGAACGGGAAATGGCGGCCGACAACAAGATGCTCGGCCAGTTCAATCTTGAGGATATCCCCCCCGCACCGCGCGGCATGCCCCAGATTGAGGTGACCTTCGACATCGACGCCAACGGCATTGTCTCCGTCGGCGCCAAGGACAAGGGCACCAACAAAGAGCAGAAGATCACGATCCAGGCCTCCGGTGGCCTCTCCGACGCCGACATCGAGAAGATGGTGAAGGACGCCGAAGAGAACGCCGATGCCGACAAGGCGCGCAAGGATCTGGTCGAATCGACCAACCAGGCCGAAAGCCTCATCCACTCGACCGAGAAATCGCTCGAGGAACACGGCGACAAGGTCGACCCGACCACCGTCGAGGCGATCGAACTGGCCATGGCCGCGCTCAAGGACGAGATCGAAAGCAAGAACCCCGACAAGATCCGCTCTGGCATCCAGAACGTGACCGAAGCGGCGATGAAGCTGGGCGAAGCCATCTACAAGGCACAATCTGCCGAACCGGATGACGAACCCTCTGCCGCAGACAGCCGCAGCTCCTCGAACGACGACGGTATCGTCGACGCCGACTTCGAGGACCTGGATGACAACAAGCGTGGGTAAGTCTTACCAACGCTGAGGAACCTCTAAGGCCGGTCCTCCCCTCGGGCGGGCCGGCCTTTTTCCGTTCCAAGGAAGGGATGACCTGAAGTGGCAAAACGCGATTATTACGACGTCCTCGGCCTCCAGAAGGGGGCCGCAGCTGATGAAATCAAGAAAGCCTATCGCAGCAAGGCAAAAGAGCTCCACCCGGACCGCAATTCCGACAACCCCAAGGCCGAAGATCAGTTCAAGGAAGTGAACGAAGCCTATGAGGTTCTGAAGGACGCCGAGAAGAAGGCCGCCTATGACCGTTTCGGCCATGCCGCCTTTGAAGGTGGCATGGGCCAGCGCCCCGGTGGCGGCGGTGCTGGGGGTCAGGGCGATTTCGCCTCGGCCTTTTCGGATGTGTTCGACGACCTGTTCGGCGATTTCATGGGCGGGCGGCAACCCGGCGGGCGGCAACGCGCGACCCGTGGTGCCGACCTGCGCTACAACATGCGAATCACGCTGGAGGAGGCCTATTCGGGCCTGCAAAAGTCGATCAAGGTGCCGACCGCCGTCACCTGTACCAAATGCGAAGGCTCCGGTGCCGAAGGCGGTGGCGAACCCACCACCTGCCCGACCTGCGCAGGCATGGGCAAGGTGCGCGCGCAACAAGGGTTCTTTACGGTTGAGCGGACCTGCCCGACCTGTTCCGGCATGGGCCAGATCATCAAGAATCCCTGCTCGGTCTGTCATGGCCAGGGCCGTGTTGAACGTGACCGTGCGCTCTCGGTGAACATTCCCGCAGGCGTCGAAACCGGCACCCGTATCCGTCTGGGTGGCGAAGGCGAAGCCGGCATGCGCGGTGGTCCCTCGGGCGACCTCTATATCTTCATCGAGGTGGCCAAGCACGATATCTTCGAGCGTGAGGGCAACAACCTGTTCTGCCGCGTGCCCGTCTCGATGGCGACAGCCGCCCTCAGTGGCGATATCGAGGTGCCCACGATCGACGGTGGCCGCAGCCGCGTGAAAATTCCCGAAGGCAGCCAGTCTGGCCGTCAGATGCGCCTGCGCTCCAAGGGCATGCCCGCCCTGCGCGGTGGTGGCCATGGCGACATGTTCATCGAGATGGCAGTCGAGACCCCGGTCAACCTGACGGGCCGCCAAAAGGAACTGCTGCGCGAGTTCGAAGATCTCTCGGAAGAGAACAACCCCGAGAGCGAAGGCTTCTTCCGCTCGGTGAAGAACTTCTGGGATTCGATGAAGGGCTAGGCGCGGCCGACCCCCTCAGACAAAGCACAAAGGGCGGCCCGCCGGGTCGCCCTTTTGCATGCCGTGACCCGGTGGAGCGCCTGCGGCGCATTCCCCTGATCTCCTGATTTTTCCGAAGTGGAAAATCACTCGGGTGGCGAGGCTCCGAGGTCAACGCCTGCCCCCTCAGCACCGGGAAATTTGCACCGTTCCGTTACCGTTCAGATACCGACGCAATACCGACATCCCGATTTGGCCCTTTTGCTCCTCAAACGCAGGCGCTTTCAGGGGGCCGTTAACCACTTGCTAACCGCTCTGACCCATCCTGAACCGATGTCACAGCCGCCCGCCTTTCACGAAGCGTCCCTGCCCCTCTTCGACGCCGAAGAGGTCGATCTGACGCCGCTTCCGCCGGGCCGCTTGCCGTCTTATATCCGCGATCACCGCAAGCGTTTGCGCACCCGCTTCATGACCGGCGGCGCGGCCGCCCTGCCCGATTACGAGATGCTGGAGCTGGTTCTGTTTCGTGCCAATGCGCGTCAGGATATGAAGCCTCTGGCGCATAACCTGCTCGAAACATTCGGAGATTTCAACGGCGTCCTGACCGCTCCGGTGGAACGTCTGCTGGCCGTCAGCGGGGTTGGCGAGGCCGTCATCTGCGAGCTGAAGCTGATCGAGGCCGCCGCGCAACGTCTCGCCCGCGCGCGGATCATGCAGAAACAGGTCCTCACCTCATGGGATGCCCTGCTCGACTACTGCCACATGACCATGTCGCACCGCGAGACAGAGCAGTTTCGGGTGCTCTACCTCGACCGCAAGAATGTGCTGATTGAAGACGAGGAACAGGGCAAAGGCACCGTAGATCATGTTCCGGTCTACCCGCGCGAGGTCGTCAAACGCGCCCTCCAAGTCAATGCCAGTGCGTTGATTTTAGTGCATAATCATCCCTCAGGGGATCCGACGCCCTCACCCGCCGATATCGAGATGACGCTGCAGATTGAGGTCGCGGCGAAGGCGCTTGGCATCACGCTGCACGACCATATCATCATCGGCAAATCCCGCGAACTCAGCTTTCGCGCCGATGGTTATCTCTAGCGGATCCGGCCCGCCCTTCGGGGCGGGCCGAGCCAATTATAAGGTGGACAAGAAGGCCTCAACACCCGCCTGAGCGACCTGCATATCCTGATCCGCCGTGCCGGAGCTGACCCCGATGCCACCCACGCAGGCGGTCCCGACCATCACAGGAAAACCGCCGCCGACCACCATCAGTCGCCCCCCAATCGCTGAGGAGATACCATATGCAGGAGAGCCCGGTTGGCTCGCCGTGCCATACTCATGCGTCGCCCGCTTCGCGCCAGAAGCGGTGAAGCTCTTGTCGATGGCAATGGTGATCGAGGTTACCTTGCCGCCGTCCATGCGCTCAAACGCGACAAGGTTGCCGCCCTCGTCGGTGATCGCGATGCACATCGGCACCCCGATCTCCTCAGCCCGCGCACGGGCACCAGCGATCATCACCTGCGCGTCGCGGGCATCCAGTCGTTGAACGGAAATCATGCGGTCTCTCCTTTGGCCTGACGACGGCGCGCATGCAGAACCGGCTCCGTATAACCGGAGGGCTGCGAAACGCCCTTGAAAATAAGGTCCCGCGCGGCCTGCATGGCCACACCGTCAAAGCCGGGCGCCATCGGCGTATAGGCCGGATCCCCTGCGTTCTGTGCGTCGACCTTAAGGGCCATACGCTGCAAGGCATCCTCGACCTCAGCCTCGGTGATCAGCCCATGCAGCAACCAGTTCGCGAGATATTGCGAGGAAATCCTGAGGGTTGCGCGATCCTCCATCAGACCCACGTCGTGGATATCGGGCACCTTGGAACAGCCGACACCCTGATCAATCCAGCGCACGACATAGCCAAGGATCCCCTGGCAGTTGTTCTCCAGATCGCTTTTGACCTCGTCCTCGGTCAGGTTGCGGCCCCCCAGCAAAGGCGGGCGCAGAAGGTTGTCGAGGCTGGCGCGCTCACGGGATTTCAGCTCGTCCTGACGGGCGAAAACGTCGACCTGGTGATAGTGCGTCGCGTGCAGCGTCGCGGCTGTGGGCGATGGCACCCAGGCGGTATTCGCACCGCTCATCGGGTGGCCCAGCTTGGCTGTCAGCATCTCGGACATGACATCGGGTTTCGCCCACATGCCCTTGCCGATCTGCCCCTTGCCTTGCATGCCGGTCGCCAGACCTGCATCGACATTGCCGTTTTCATAGGCCGTCAGCCAGGCAGCATCCTTCATTTCCCCTTTGGGAACAAAGGCTCCGGCCTGCATCGAGGTGTGGATCTCGTCGCCCGTGCGATCCAGGAAGCCAGTGTTGATGAACACCAGCCGGTCCTTCACTGCCCGGATACATTCGCGCAGGTTGACCGACGTGCGGCGCTCTTCGTCCATCACGCCCAGCTTGACCGTGTTGCGCGGCAGGCCAAGGACATCCTCGACCCCGGCATAGAGCGCATCGGCAAAGGCGACCTCCTCCGGGCCGTGCATCTTGGGTTTCACCACGTAGACCGAGCCGCAGCGGGAGTTGCGCAGACCGTCGGTTTTCTTCAGGTCGTGCATCGCTGCCGTCACCGTCAGAAGCGCGTCAAGCATACCCTCGGGGGTTTCCTCACCCTCGAACTTGACGGCATCAGTGGTCATCAGATGGCCGACGTTACGCACCAGCATCAGCGCACGCCCGGGCAGCGAAATCGCCTCTCCGCTGGGCGAGGTCAGCGCCATGTCGGGGTTCAACGCGCGGGTCATCTCCTTGCCACCCTTGGAGAAAGTCTCGCTCAGTTCGCCGGTCATCAGTCCCAGCCAGTTGGCGTAGACGGCGGTCTTGTCGGCGGCATCGACGGCGGCGACACTGTCTTCGCAGTCCTGAATGGCGGTGATGGCGCTCTCCAGCAGCACATCGCGCAGACCGCTCGGGCTGTCCTTGCCGACGGGATGCGAAGGGTCGATCACCAGCCCGATGTGCAGCGCATTGTGGCGCAGCATGTAGGTCGCGGTGTCGCCCTCCTCAATGTAGCCGACAAAGATCGACGGGTCCTTGAAACCATGCGCCTTGCCATCGACTTCGGCCACAAGCGTCTCGCCCTCACGACGATAGGCAGTGACAGAGGCGTGGCTGGCGCTTTTCAGCGGCACGGCAAGGTCGAGGAACTCGGCAGACCAGCTGACGGCCTGTTGCCCACGCGCGGCGTCATAGCCCTTGCCTGTCGGCGCGCCCGGCAGCGCATCGGTGCCATAGAGCGCGTCATAGAGCGAGCCCCAGCGGGCATTGGCGGCGTTCAGCGCAAAGCGGGCGTTCATCACCGGCACCACCAGCTGCGGCCCGGGGATCGTGGCAATCTCGGCATCGACGTTGGTCGTCCCGATCTCGAAGGCGGGGCCTTCGGGTACGATATAGCCGATCTCGGTCAGGAAGGCCTTGTAGGCGTTGGCGTCCCAAGGCTGATCCTTATGGCGGATCAGCCAGTCATCGATCTGACGTTGCAGCGTCTCGCGCACCTCAAGCAGACGCAGGTTTTCGGGGACAAGACGGGCCAGCAGCGCGGCATAGCCCTGCCACAGCGTCTCTGCGTCGATTTCCAGTCCATCCAGCATCCGGGTTTCGACCAGATCGGCCAGTTCTGCGGCAACTGACAGGCCCGCGCGGGTCACATATTGGGTCATCGGTCTCTCCTGAGCTCTTTGTGCCACCATACCCGTCATCCGCCGCAGCGCGATCAGATTTGCGCCGCTTTCCACGATATGGAAAGGTGAACCGGTAAAATGGAAAGGTTCGGGGATGAGTGAAAGTCACATCGTGCAATCCGTCGACCGTGCCCTGACCCTGCTGGAGCTGATCGCCGCCGAGCCTGACGGCCTGCGCCTGTCCGAAGTCGCGCGGCGCGCAGGCCTTGCCGCATCCACCGCGCACAGGTTGCTGACAACGCTGGAACAGCGGGGATTTCTGCAGCCCGATGCTGCCTCTGGCCATTGGCATGTGGGGCGGCGTGCCCACACGGTTGGCGCGGCTTATGTGCTGTCGCGCAATCTGGTGGCCCCCGCGACGCCATTTCTGCGACGCCTGCGCGACGCCACCCATGAAACAGCCAACCTCGGCGTCATCGAGGATGGCGAGGTGGTCACCCTCAGCCAGGTCGAAAGCCGCGAGATCATGCGCGCCATTTCGCCCCCCGGTGGACGCGTGCCTGTGCTGTGTTCTGGCATGGGCAAGGCCATTTTAGCCACCCGCCCGGATGAGGAGGTTACGCGCCTGATCCGTCGGCACGGGTTTCGCGCAGCAACGGCCCGGAGCCTCACCACTCCCGAAGCCGCACTGGCCGAAATTGCCCGCATCCGCCAGCAAGGCTTTGCCGTGGACGATGAGGAATATGTGATCGGCTTGCGTTGCGTGGCCGCTGTGGTCTGGGGGCCGGAGGGTGAACCGGCCTGCGCCATCTCCGTCTCAGGCCTCGCCGCGCGGATGAGCGCCGAGAAGGTCGCGCGATGCGGCGAGACGGTGAAACGGATCGCCGCAGAGCTGTCGCTGGCGATGGGAGGCAGCGCGCTTTAACGCACCCAGACCTCGACCCGGCGGTTGACGTCCCGACCCCAGGCGCTGTCGTCGCAGGCTATCGGCATCGCCTCGCCAAAGGCATCCGTCTTCAGATCGATCCGATCCAGATCAATGGTTTGCGCGGCAGCCAGAACCGCCCGACGCACCGTCTCGGCCCGCTCGGCAGCGCTTTCGCCACTCTGTTCAACACCGATTTCGCCATCCGAGAAGCCGATAAAGATCACGTCCCGACCATCATACTGGCCGCTCTCCAGCGCCCGCGCCATCAGCGCGACATTGGACTGAGACTGCGCATCGAGATCCGCCGATCCCGTCTGAAACCGAAACGAGGTGGTCAGTCGCTTCATGCCGGAGAGCCTGGCAGTCATGCGCTGCAACTCTTCCAGTGGCACCGCGGACCCGGCATGGGCGATGGCATTGGCAAAGCGGTCCCCCTGTGCGTCGATTGGCACTTCTTCGGGCAACTGATCCACGAAGCCGGCGCGGCGGATCACGTACTGCGCCTGTGCGCTGCGGGTATAGCTGAGGAATTCGCGCGCCAGTTTCGGCAAACGCAGCGCCGGTTGATAGAGGAATACCGGCGCTGTCAGCGGATAATCCTCGGTTTTGGCATTGCGTGGCGTCGCCTGCAGCGTCACGCCACAGGCCCCACCCAGCGACAGGCTGACCGCAGTCCCTACCGCGCTGGAGGAGGACAGACCAATCGCGAAGGGATCCGCCAGCACGGCCTCAAGCAAAGCGGCGTCGCTGTCGTGTTGCACCGCCTGAGGCGACAGGGTCGCGCCAATGGGGCTCAGCAGGCTGTCCTCAGCCGCCTGCCCGAGGCCGGAGGTCGTGGCGCGCACATGCACGGCGATTGGCGCATCTGGCCCGCCAAGCTGGGTCCAGTTGTCGACCTCGCCCGACAGGACACGGGCCAGATCGGGAATGGCAATGCTGCGAACCGGATTGCCCGGCGCCACGATCGGCACCAAGGCATCCAACGCCAGAACACGCGAGCGTCCCTTGTGGCGCAGATCCCCCAGACCTGCGGCACCCGCAGCGCGCAACTCGTCGGGGCGGATTTCACGCAGCGCCATCACTAGGTCCGTGCCCTCGTTCAGCAGAGCGTCAAATCCGGCGTCGGTGTTGCTGCTGACAATGGTAAAGCGGCCTGCGACACGGTTCTGCGGGTTCTCGGTCAGCGTATAGACAACGGTATCGGAAGCGGCCTCTTCGCGCTGCAGACTGTAGCCGAAGCGCAGTCCAAAGCCTTCCACCAGCGCCGGCATCAGCACATTGCCAATGGTCGCCGCACCCGAAATCCGCAGCTCGGCCACGAAATCGTCCAGATTGGGGCACCCGGGGCCCTCGCAGAGCACACCGGACCCATCCAGCATCAGCACGCCATAGTCACTGTCGACGCGATAGAATTCGCCGTCATAGCCCAGCAGGTTGCCGCTGAGTGCAACCAGGCCATCGCGCGACTTCAGCGTCACGTCCTGCGCCAAAGCCCCGCCAACAATGCAGAAAAGGAAAAGTGCGCAGCAACAGACCGCACGAAAACAACGCATCAGGAAACCTCGGGGACAGCATGCACGAAGTGTCCGAACATCAGGTCGGATTTTCAAGCTGAGAACGTGTCACCGGCGGAGGCAGCGCGCGAAAGTCAGCGTGGCAGATCACGCATTGACCGGGGCCAGAGAGGCCCCGGTCAATGATCAGATCAGACGATCTCGCCGTGGCAATGTTTGAACTTCTTGCCCGAACCACAGGGACAGGGGGAATTGCGCCCCGGCTCGCCCCATGTGGACTGATCATTTTCGTCAAACCCAGGCAGCGCGGCCTCATTGATCGGCTCGTCTGCAGCGGCGGCCTCGGCCTTGTGGAAGGCATCATCCACCGCGGCTTGTTGGGTCGCCATACGCTGTTGCAGCATCTGGATCTGCTGCTGCTGTTCTTCTTCGGTCAGCGGGCGGACACGGCCCAACGTCGCGGTGACGTCTTCGCGCAACCCATCCAGCATCGATTCGAACAGCGCAAAGGCTTCGTTCTTGTACTCGTTCAGCGGGTCACGTTGCGCATATCCACGGAAGCCCACGACCGAACGCAAATGCTCCAGCGTCAGCAGGTGATCGCGCCATTTGCCATCGATGGTCTGCAGCAGGACCTGCTTTTCGATGGTGCGCATGTTGTCAGGACCGAAGGCTGCGGCTTTTGCAGCCATCGATTCGTCACTGGCTTTCTCAAGACGCTCGATGATCGACTCGTCATCCACGCCCTCTTCGTCGGCCCAGTCGATGACGGGCACGTCGATGCCCAGCTTTTCGATGCAGGCGACATAGAGGCCTTCGGTATTCCACTGATCCGCGTAGGTTTTCGGCGGCATGAATTCGGCGACCAGATCCTGGATCACCTCATAGCGCATGTCCTGCGTGATCTCGGAGACATCCTTGGCTTCCATGATCTCGCGGCGCTGGCTGAAGACCAGTTTACGCTGGTCATTCATCACGTCATCGAACTTCAGCACGTTCTTGCGCATATCGAAGTTGCGGCCCTCAACCTTGGCCTGCGCGCGTTCCAGCGATTTGTTCACCCAAGGGTGAATGATCGCCTCGCCTTCCTTCATGCCCAGACCGGACAGCACCTTCTCCAGCCGTTCCGAGCCAAAAATGCGCATCAGGTCATCTTCCAGCGACAGGAAGAAGCTGGAGCGCCCCGGATCGCCCTGACGGCCCGAACGACCCCGCAGCTGATTGTCGATGCGGCGGCTTTCGTGGCGTTCCGTGGCCAGCACATACAGACCACCGGCGGCTTTCACCTGCTCTTCAGCTTCGGAGTGTTCGGCTTCGATCTGGTGGCGGATGGGGTCGGGGTCGGAATGCGGATTGGCGGCCAGCGCCTCCATCACCTTCATCTCGACATTGCCGCCGAGTTTGATGTCGGTGCCGCGGCCAGCCATGTTGGTCGCGATCGTCACCGCGCCCAGCTTGCCCGCATCCCCAACGATCTGCGCCTCTTGTTCGTGATGGCGCGCGTTCAGCACGTTATGCGGCAGCTTGGCCGCTTTCAGCAGTTCGGACAGCAATTCGGACTTTTCGATCGAGGTTGTCCCGACCAGAACCGGCTGGCCCTTTTCGTGAGACTTCTTGATCTCTTCGATGATCGCTTCGTATTTCTCACGCTGGGTGCGATAGATCGCATCGTCATTGTCGATCCGCGCGATGGGTCGGTTGGTCGGCACTTCGACGACACCGAGCGCATAGATCTCGTGGAATTCGTCCGCTTCGGTCAGCGCGGTGCCGGTCATACCCGCCAGCTTGTTGTAAAGACGGAAGTAGTTCTGGAAGGTGACCTGAGCCAGTGTGACGTTTTCCGGCTGGATCTCGACGCCTTCCTTGGCCTCGATCGCCTGGTGCAGACCGTCGGAGAGACGACGACCGGACATCATGCGGCCGGTGAATTCGTCCACCAGAACCACGTCGCCGTTGCGCACGATATAATGCTGGTCCTTCAGGAACAGCTTGTGTGCGCGAAGACCTTGGTTGACGTGGTGCACGATGGTGGTGCTTTCGGGATCATAGAGCGTCTGACCCTCTTCCAGCAGACCATGCTGGTGCAGCAATTGTTCCAGAAGTTCGTTGCCATCTTCCGAAAAGCTGACGGAGCGTTGCTTTTCATCGACGGTATAGTGGGCTTCGTTCAGCTCGGGGATCAGCTTGTCGATGGCGACATAGAGGTCGCTGCGATCCTGGGAGGGGCCGGAAATGATCAGCGGCGTGCGCGCCTCATCTATCAGGATCGAGTCGACCTCATCCACGATCGCGAAGTTATGTTCGCGCTGATACAGATCATTCAGATCCGATTTCATGTTGTCGCGCAGGTAATCGAAGCCCAACTCGTTGTTGGTCGCATAGGTGATATCGCTGGCGTAGGCGGCTTTCTTGTCGGCATCCGTCTGGCCGGGGTGCACCACACCTGTGGTCAGGCCGAGAAAACCGTAGACGTTGCTCATCCATTCCGCGTCGCGCTTGGCGAGGTAGTCGTTCACCGTGACGACATGCACGCCCTTGCCGCTGAGGGCATTGAGGTAGGCCGGGAAGGTTGCGACAAGGGTCTTGCCCTCGCCCGTCTTCATTTCGGCGATATTGCCGCGGTGCATGAAGATGCCGCCCAGCAGCTGCACGTCAAAAGCGCGCAGGCCGATGGCCCGGCGTGCGCCTTCACGACAGTTCGCAAAGGCCTCCGGCAGCAGGTCATCAAGGCTTTCGCCCCCTGCGACGCGTGCCTTGAATTCATTTGTCTTTTCGACAAGTTGCGCATCTGAGAGGGCTTTGAACTCCTCCTCCAGCGCGTTGATCTTCGCGACCAGTGGGCGCGTCGCCTTCACGAGCCGTTCGTTCGGGGTCCCGAAGACCTTCTTGGCGAGTGTTCCGATACCCAGCATGATCTATGTTCCGCTCTCTGACGCCATCGTGTTTCGGGCCCTGCTTGTGCGTTACGATCAGGACCCATACAAAAGGCCCGAACCGGCCGCTCGACCCTTTGCCATAAGGCGATGTAGTGGGCAGGTCCATAAGTGTCAACGCCGCGCCCCAGTGCGGCAATGCAAAGGAAAACTCATGTTGCACCGTCTCGCATGCGCCGCCGTTCTGGCGGTTTCGATGCCAATCGCATCATTTGCTCAGGACACTGCCGCACCGGCAGCTGCCCCCGAAACCACCACGACCGAGCCCGCCGCAACCGCCGATCAGGCGACGAGCGAGCCAGTTACCGCCGATACCGTTGTCGCTACTGTCGGCGGCACCGATATCACCCTTGGTCACCTGATCACGGCGCGCGCCTCGCTGCCGGAACAGTACCAGCAAATGCCTGCAAACCTTCTGTTTCCTGGTCTTTTGAGCCAGTTGATCAACCAGACGGTGCTGGAACAGGCCTTCACCGGCGACGTGCCGGAGGGCGTTCAGATGTCGCTCGACAATACCCGCCGTTCGATGATGGCGGCCGTGTCTCTGGCAGACTACCTCAAGACTGCCGTCACCGACGAGATGGTGAAGGCCGAGTACAACAAAGAATACGGCGACGGCTATGAGCCGAAAGAAGAATATCACGCCGCGCACATTCTGGTGAAAACCGAAGATGAAGCGAAAGAGCTGATCAAACAGTTCAACGACGGCACAGATTTTGCCAAACTTGCCCGCGACAATTCGACCGGCCCTTCCGGCCCGAATGGTGGCGATCTTGGCTGGTTCAGCGACGGCATGATGGTGAAAGAGTTCGAGGACGCCGTGAAGACGCTTGAGCCCGGTCAGATCAGTGCCCCCGTACAGACTCAGTTCGGCTGGCACGTGATCGAGCTGATCGAAACCCGCAAGCAAGCCCCCGAACTGGCTGATGTTGAGGGCAAAATCCGCAACACACTGCAAGAGCAGGTCACCAACGCCTATATTGACGAACTCGTCGCAAAAGCCGATGTGAATAAAAGCGCATCCGAAGGCATCGATCCTTCGGTTCTGGACAACACTGGTCTTCTGGAGTGATCCCCAATGGCGGGCAAATATCCCACGTCTCCCCTCGCACCGACTTCTTTTCCGGCCCTTCCGGTCATTGACGGTGTCCGTTTCGCCACCGTCGAGGCTGGCGTGCGATACAAGGGGCGCAAAGATGTCATGCTCGCCGCTCTGGCCCCCGGCTCGACTATGGCCGGGGTCTTTACCCGTTCCGCCACCCGCTCTGCTCCTGTGCTCGATTGCCAGGAAAAGATCGGCCTGGACAGCACCTCCGGCGCCGCCATCGTGGTGAACTCCGGCAATGCCAATGCCTTTACCGGCAAGAACGGCATCGAGGCGACGCGCGCCGTGACCACGGCCGCGGCTGCCGCCCTCGGGATCGAGGAGAGCCGCGTGTTCTCCTCCTCCACCGGAGTCATCGGCGAACCCCTGCCTCATGAGCGCGTCACCGCCAAACTCAGCGATCTTGTCGCAGCTCTCGACGAGGGCAAGATCGAAGAGGCCGCACAGGCCATCATGACGACCGATACCTTCGCCAAGGGCTCCACCACCGAGGTCAGCTTGCCCGGCGGTACGGTCAAGATCGCCGGCATTGCCAAGGGCTCTGGCATGATTGCGCCGGATATGGCGACGATGCTGGTCTACATTTTCACGGATGCAAAGGTCGAACGCTCCGTCCTGCAGGACATGCTGAGCGCGCTGACGGATGTGACCTTCAACTGCATCACGGTCGATAGCGATACTTCGACCTCAGACACGCTGCTGATGGGCGCAACCGGCGCCTCGGGTGTAGAGGTGACAGCCGACAGTACCGCGTTCCTCGACGCGCTGCGCGGCGTCATGATGGATCTGGCGCATCAGGTCGTCAAAGACGGCGAAGGGGCGACGAAGTTCGTCGAGATCCACGTCTCCGGGGCCGCCTCTGATACCGATGCCAAGACCCATGCCATGTCCATCGCCAATTCGCCGCTGATCAAGACCGCCATCGCGGGCGAGGACCCGAACTGGGGTCGTGTCGTCATGGCGATCGGCAAAAGTGGCGCCCTCGCCGATCGCGACCTGTTGACCATCCGCTTTGACGATATCCTCGTGGCGGAAAATGGCTGGGTCTCGCCCAACTACAAGGAAGATCAGGGCGCGGCTGTCATGAAGCAGCAGGAGATCCGCATTTCGGTCGACCTCGGCCTTGGTGGCGGTACCTGCACTGTCTGGACCTGCGATCTGACGCACGGCTACATCTCGATCAACGCAGACTATCGCTCTTGACCAAGATTGTTCTGGTATCCGCGGTCGCTCTGATCGACGTCGACGGACGGGTGCTTCTGGCGCAGCGCCCTGAGGGCAAAAGCCTTGCCGGCCTGTGGGAATTCCCAGGCGGCAAGGTTGAGGCCGGGGAAAGCCCCGAGGTCGCACTGATCCGCGAACTGAAGGAGGAGCTGGGCATCGACACGTGGTCGTCCTGCCTGGCCCCCCTAACCTTCGCGAGCCACGCCTACGATGACTTCCATCTTCTTATGCCGCTCTTCGCCTGTCGGCGATGGGAAGGCGTGCCGGAGGGCAAGGAAGGTCAGAAACTTGCGTGGGCCAGGGTCTCTGACTTCTCAAAGTACCCGATGCCGCCCGCCGATGTTCCCCTGATCCCCATTTTGCGCGACTGGCTCTGAAGCCGAATCACTATTGTGAAGATCAAGCGTTGAAAATGCTCGGGTTTTCCCGGATTTTGGAAAAATCAGAAATATTAGGCACTTGCCTAAAACTCGCGCGCACAATCCGAAATCAAAACGCTATTTTTTACGCATCTGCTGCTGCCATGCAGCGAGCTTTCTGCATTGCGGCGTCGATTTATGCAGAATTTGTGATGATTTGGTTAAGAGTGAGTATTTTTTAGATGATTTGTTAACAATCCCTGCGGTACAAATAGGACAGCAACTTTATGGGGGTTAGGATTGACAATGCTTAAGACCATCACCGTGGGCACCTGTGTTTCCGTTCAAGGCACGTTCGTTCGTGCGCTCCCGAACGGAAAAGTCGAAGTACGTGTTGGCCAGAAACTGTTCGCTGGCACACCAGTTTCGCAGACCGCAGCGGCCTGACACGAACAACGAATTGACGGCGAAAGGGCAGCCCACAGGCTGCCCTTTTCGTTTGTCGTGCTGACTATTGGCCAGCCGGTCTCCAGCTATCTCTGCGCCACTCACAAACGAAAAGGCCGCTCATAAAGAGCGGCCTTTTGCTATTCTCAGTGCTTGAAACGGATCAGAGCGTCCGCGTCACTTCTTCGCGGGTAAAGATCTCGATCACGTCATTCGGGCGAATGTCGTCGTAGTTATCGAACGCCATACCGCATTCCTGACCAGACTGAACCTCGGCCACTTCGTCCTTGAAGCGCTTCAGTGTTTTCAGCGTGCCCTCATGTACCACAACGTTGTCACGCAGCAGACGTACACCAGCGGAGCGTCGCGCGACGCCCTCGGTTACCAGACACCCGGCAACCTTACCAATGTTCGACACCTTGAAGACCTCTTTGATCTTCGCATAGCCGATGAAGTGCTCGCGGATTTCTGCGGACAGCAGGCCAGAGGCCGCTGCTTTGACATCATCCACGAGGTCATAGATCACGCTGTAGTAGCGGATCTCGACACCCTTCTGGTTCGCCGACTGACGGGCAGGCGCATTGGCCCGCACGTTGAAGCCGAAGACAGGAGCACCGGAGGCTTCGGCCAGGCCGATATCGCTTTCGGTGATGGCACCAACGCCGGAGTGCAGAACGCGAACGCGCACCTCGTCATTGCCGATCTTCTCCATCGCCTGAACGATCGCTTCGGCAGAGCCCTGAACGTCAGCTTTGACGATAATCGGCAGCTCGTTGACGCTCTCGTCCGCCTTGGCTTTCGCCATCAGCTGTTCAAGCGTCGTACCCGCACCAACCGCTGCGCGCTTCTCACGCGAGACGTTGGAGCGATACTCGGCGATCTCACGAGCCTGCGCTTCAGTCGCGACGACGTTCAGAACGTCACCGGCTTCGGGCGTACCGTTGAGGCCAAGAACCTCGACAGGCACAGAGGGGCCAGCTTCTGCAACGCGCTCACCTTTGTCGTTCACCAGCGCACGGACCTTACCGTACTGCTCGCCCACGACGAAGATATCGCCTTGTTTCAGAGTACCATTCTGGATCAGAACCGTCGCAACAGGACCACGACCCACATCAAGCTGCGCCTCGATCACGGCACCTTCGGCGGCGCGATCAGGGTTGGCTTTCAGTTCGAGGATCTCGGCCTGAATCGCGATGGATTCAAGCAGTTCATCCAGGCCCTGACCGGTCAGTGCAGAGACTTCGACGTCCTGCACATCGCCCGACATCTTCTCGACGACGATCTCGTGCTGAAGCAGCTCAGCGCGCACCTTGTCGGCATTCGCTGCAGGCTTGTCGACCTTGTTGATCGCCACGATCATCGGCACTTTCGCCGCTTTCGCGTGGTTGATCGCTTCGATCGTCTGCGGCATGACCGAGTCATCGGCTGCCACAACCAGGATCACGATGTCCGTCACATGTGCACCGCGAGAGCGCATCGAGGTGAAAGCCGCGTGACCGGGTGTGTCGAGGAAGGACAGAACCGCGCCACTATCGGTGGTGACCTGATAGGCCCCGATGTGCTGCGTGATGCCGCCAGCTTCGCCAGCCACAACCTTGGTCTTGCGGATCGCATCCAAGAGAGACGTCTTGCCGTGGTCAACGTGACCCATGATTGTGATGACCGGCGGACGCGGTTTCAGATCCTTCGGATCATCTTCGGTCTGGTGGATCACATCCTCAACGTCAGAGTCGGAGACGCGGACCATACGGTGGCCGAATTCTTCGACGATCAGTTCGGCAGTATCTTGATCGAGCGTCTGATTCTGCGTGACCATCATGCCCATTTTCATGAGCGATTTGACCACGTCAGCCACACGTTCGGCCATACGGTTTGCCAGTTCCGAAACCATGATGGCATCGGGCACCTGAACATCGCGCACAACTTTCTCACGCTGGACGTTGCCGCCCATGGCTTTCTGACGCGCACGCTCTTGCTTGCGCTTCATCGCGGCCATGGATTTCTGACGTCCACCTTCGCCACCAGTCAGTGCCTGGTTCAGCGTCAGCTTGCCAGAGCGGCGACCATCGTCACGCGCTTTCGCACGGCCGGCACGATCGTCCCGGTCAGCAGCGCGTTCAGGTGTTCCACCGGCGGGCTTGTTGATGCGGGCAGCGGTCGTCTTGCCGCCAGCATTACGCGCAGGCTGGGCTTCTTCCGCGGGACCAGCAGCAGCCTGAGCAGCGGCGCGCTTGGCGGCCTCTTCCTCTTCGGAACGCTTGCGCTCTTCCTCTGCGGCTTTCGCCTTGACCTTTTCCTCGGCCTCACGCTGTTCGCGCTCTTTCAATTCCATTTCTTCGCGGCGGCGCGCACGTTCTTCTTCACGCTCACGTTCATCACGCTCACGCTGTGCGGCTTCATCCACCTCACGGGCCTTGGCGGCCTGAACAGCCTTCAGCCGGCGTTCCATCTCGGCATCAGTGATGCCGGCGGGACGTTTGGAGGGATCACCCAAGGACGGGTTACCACCGCCCGCTTTGCCTGCACCCGGTTTGGGTACGACAACGCGCTTGCGCTTGGTTTCCACCACGACGTTTTTGGTGCGCCCATGGCTGAAGCTCTGCTTCACGTTCCCTGGCCGGGACCCGCCGCCACGCACACCCAAAGTCTTTTTACCGTCGTTGTCGCTCATATGGCTCTTAATCCTTTCAGGCGGGACCCTCCCGCCTCTGCGTCAGACCCGCAGGCCCTTAAGCCTTGCGGCTTCCTCTACAACACGTTTACTCAAACCGCCAGTTCCTAAGGCGGCGTGTATGACAGTTTCCCTGCCAAAGGCCAAGCCCAGCTCGTTTGAGGTCAGCCATCCAATAAATTTACCCATGTAAGGGGTAGATAGCTTAGACTTGCCGCGCTCTGATCCATCCGAGGATTGGATCAGAACATCGGCCACGTCCTTGGACAGCCAGTCTTTTACTTTTTCGTATCCCGCCACGGCATCACCCGACTTGCGAGCCAGCGCAAGCAGGTCTGTCACCCGCCGCAAGAGCTGTTCTTCGACCAGATCAGCCAACCCGTCGGGCAGAGTGACCTGAGTTTTAGCGGCGCGTGCGAAAAGCTTTTTCTTCACCGCCGTATCGATCGCATCACGATTCGCTGTAATCCAGATGCCCCGACCGGGCAGCTTTTCAAGCACATCCGGTACAAGCAGGCCATCAGGACTCACAACAAAACGAACGAGGCCGCCAACCGGCTGGACCTCTCCCGTTACGATGCACTTCCGTTCGGGACCATCTGCATGGTCCTTCTCTGTGCCGCCACGCGTCATATTCGGCACCCCCGAACCGAGGCCTTAAGCCTCGGTCTCCTCGGCGTCGCCATCATCGGCGGCGTCATCTTCAACATCTGGCTCAAGCTCGGACGGATCCACCCAGCCCAGAAGGACACGAGCGGACATCACGAGGTGTTGCGCCTCTTCGAGGGACATCTCGAATTTTTCGAGAAGACCTTCATCCTTGACCCTTTCACCGTTGACGGTCGTCCAGCCACCGGCCAGCTCCCAGTCAGCGCAGGTGGCGAAATCCTCAAGGGTCTTCACGCCATCTTCGGCCAGTGCTTCCACCATTTGGGGCGTCAGGCCGTCGAATTCAATAAGGCTGTCCTCAGCACCCAGTTCACGGGCGTGATCCAGAGCCGCTTTTGCCTGGGCTTCCAGGTTGTCACGGGCACGGGCCTGTAGTTCCGAAGCGGTGTCGGTATCGACGCCGTCGATCACCAGCAGTTCGTCGACTTCAACATAGGCAACCTCTTCGAGGTTCGTGAAGCCTTCCGAGACCAGCAGCTGAGCAAAAAACTCATCCACGTCCAGCGCGTCCATGAACAGCTTGGTGCGGACTTCGAATTCTTTCTGACGGCGGGCGGATTCATCCGCTTCGGTCATGATATCGATGTCGAGGCCGGTCAGCTGCGAGGCAAGACGCACGTTCTGACCACGGCGGCCAATCGCGAGGCTAAGCTGCTCATCAGGGACGACGACTTCGATACGCTCGGCTTCCTCGTCCAGAACAACCTTGGTCACTTCGGCCGGTTGCAGCGCGTTCACGAGGAACGTCGGCATGTCTTCGGACCACGGAATGATGTCGATCTTTTCGCCCTGAAGCTCGTTCACGACGGCCTGAACACGGGAGCCGCGCATACCGACGCAGGCGCCGACCGGATCAATCGAGCTGTCGAAGGAAATAACTGCGATCTTGGCGCGCGAGCCCGGGTCACGGGCGACGGCCTTGATCTCGATGATGCCATCGTAGATTTCGGGCACTTCCATCTTGAACAGCTCGGCCATGAACTGCGGATCTGTCCGGCTGAGGAAGATCTGCGGGCCACGCGCTTCGCGACGCACGTCCTTGATGTAGCAACGGATCCGGTCGTTCGGGCGATAGCTTTCGCGGCCGATCTTTTCGTTCCGGCGCAGGATGGCTTCGCCACGACCCACGTCGACGATGACGTTGCCGTATTCTTCGCGTTTGACCTGACCGTTGATGATCGTGCCGGCGCGGTCCTTGAATTCTTCGTACTGACGATCGCGCTCAGCTTCGCGGATCTTCTGCAGGATGACCTGTTTCGCGGATTGTGCCGCGATGCGGCCCATGTCCACGGGCGGGACTTCCTCAACGTAGGTCTGCCCGATTTGCGGATCGGCCATGTATTGCTTGGCCTGTTTGACGGTCAGCTCTGCCTGATAGTTCTCAAGCTCTTCGTCGCCGACAACGGTGCGCACACGGGTAAAGGTGGCGCGGCCGGTCTTCCGGTCGATCTTGACACGGATGTCCATTTCGCTGCCGTAACGGCTTTTCGCGGCACGGGCGAGGGATTCTTCCATCGCTTCGACGACCAGACCGGGGTCGATCATCTTTTCGCGGGCAACAGCTTCGGCGGTTTGCAACAGCTCAAGCTGGTTTGCAGAGGTGATGGCCATTGTTCTCAGTCCTCCTGGGAGTCCGGATCGGTCTCGATCTCGTCAAAACTGTCTTCATTCAGAACGCCCGCGTCCTTGCGAGCCTTCAGCATTTCCTTGATCAACTCGTCGGTCAGCACCAACTTGGCGTCGACCAGCCAGTCAAACTCCAGACCGACGGTGATTTCCTCACCGCGGTCTTCGATATTGATCAGCACCTCGGTGCCCTCGATCCCTGCGAGCACGCCTTTGAAGCGTTTGCGCCCCGCGACCATCTCGTCGGTCTCAAGCCGGGCTTCATAGCCCTCGAAGGTGTCGAAATCCTTCAGGCGCGTCAGTGGCCGGTCGATGCCCGGGCTGGAGACCTCAAGGTTGTAGTTGTCGCTCACCGGGTCCTCGACATCGAGAATAGCGGAAACGGCGGTCGAGATCTTGGCGCATTCGTCGACTTCGATACCGCCACCGGGCCGTTCGGCCATGATTTGCAGCGTCTTGGTCTCGCCGCCCATCAGGCGGATACGGACGAGTTCGAAGCCCATGTCCTCAATGACAGGGGTGACGATCGCGGCCAGGCGGTTGTCGATGGTTGTCTTGGCGATCAGGTCAGTCATGGGTCATCCGGGCATAAAAAAACGGGCGCGCGGCCCGTCATTGCTTCCGGTGGAGCGTTGGTTCCGAGAGGCACCGACACGCCGCTGATGACCGCCATATACGCCGGGGTCTGACGAATCGCAAGGGGGAAAGGAAATTGGCACCACTGCGCGGCGCCAAGCCTCCGGCGGGGATATTTGGAAACAGGGAAACGGGGGCCGGGTCAGCCCATGGCAATGCGATCCATCACGCGCACCAGTTCCGCAGAAATGCCCGGTTCAGACAGGGCGTGCCCCGCATCGCCGATCATGCGCAGATCGGAAAGGGGCAGTTTCGCGGCCAGAGCATAGGCCATGCGGGGCGGGCAAATCATGTCGTATCGGCCCTGAACGATGTAGCAGGGGATATGTGCGATGCGATCGGCATTGGCGAGAAGCTGGCCTTCCTCAAGCCAGCCGAGGTGGGTGAAGTAGTGGTTCTCCAGCCGCGCGAAGGCACGGGCATACTGACCCGGAGGCTCTCCGCCGTTGCCGGTGCTGGCCATCGAGGCGAGGGCATTTTCCCAGGCCGACCAGGCTTTGGCGTATTTGACTTCCTCCACCTGATTGCCGCTGAACAGACGCCGGTGATAGGCGCCGATCATGTCGCCGCGTTCCTCTTCGGGAATGAGCGCGGCGAAGCGGGACCAGGTGTCGGGCCAGAAGGCAGCCGCGCCGCCGCCATAGAACCAGTCGAGCTCGGACTGAGTCATCATGAACACGCCACGCAGGGCGAGGTGGCTGACGCGATCCGGGTGTGCCTCGGCGTAAATCAGCGCCAGGGTTGCGCCCCAGCTGCCACCGAAGACCGTCCACGCGTCAATGCCGAGGGTTTCACGGATCAGCTCGATATCACGGACGAGGTGCCAGGTGGTGTTGTCGGTGACGCTGGCGTGGGGGCGTGAACGCCCGCAGCCGCGCTGGTCGAACAGGATCACGCGATAATGAGCGGGGTCGAAATAGCGGCGCATCGCCGGAGAGCAGCCGCCGCCGGGCCCGCCGTGCAGCACCACGACTGGCTGGCCGTCAGGATTGCCAGATTGCTCGACATAGACGCTGTGGCCCTGCCCGACATCCAGCATCTGCTGATCGAACGGATCTATGGCTGGGTACAACACTTGCCCTGCGCTCATTTGGCCCGAGTTTCTATCCATCAATGTCTCGTATAGTAAGGGGCAAGAGGCACCATGACCGCAAGGAGCGCGGAATGCAAACCGACATAAACACGATTGATCCCGGCGAAGTCGCCAAGTTCGAGGCGATGGCCGCAGAGTGGTGGGACCCGGCGGGCAAATTCAAGCCGCTCCATATGATGAACCCGGTTCGTCTGGACTTTGTGACACGCCAGATTGCCGCCGAATATGGCCGCGATCTTGAGAAAGAGCGCCCCTTTGAGGGGTTGCGCCTGCTCGATATTGGCTGCGGCGGCGGGTTGCTGTGCGAACCGATGGCGCGTCTTGGCGCCACGGTCGTCGGCGCCGATGCCGCGCCGCGCAACATTCCCGTGGCGCAGTTGCACGCCGAACAGTCGGGTCTGGAGATCGATTATCGCCACACTACCGCCGAAGCGATGGCCGCGGCGGGCGAACAGTTCGACGTCGTCCTCAACATGGAGGTGGTCGAGCACGTGGCTGATCCGCAGGCCTATCTGACCGCCTGTCACGATCTTTTGAAACCGGGTGGGCTGCATCTCTGCTCCACGATCAACCGCAATCCCAAGAGCTATGCCATGGCCATCTTCGGGGCCGAGGTGATCATGCGCTGGCTGCCGAAGGGCACCCATGACTGGCGCAAGTTCATCACTCCGGATGAGCTTTACGAGTTGATGCGCAATGCGGGGCTGAACCCGGTGGATCGCAAGGGCTATGTCTTCAACCCGGTGAGCTGGCAGTGGCGGATCTCGGACCGGGATCTGAGCGTGAACTACGTCACTGCCGCGCTGCGCCCCGAATAGGGCGCGGCGTTACTCCAGCTTGCTGCGCAGCTCTCGCAGGATCGGCAGGGCGGCACGGACCTTGTCCTCGCCCAGATCCTCAAGCACGCCGGAGATCATCGGCGCTATGGCCGAGAGAGCCGTATCCAGCGCCATGCGACCCGCAGGGCTGATCGCCACCATCTTGCGCCGCGCATCATCCCAGTCGGGCCGGATATGAACGTATCCGGCCCATTCCAGCTTGGACAGCGTGTTGGTCATCGCGCCGCGCGTCACGTGAAACGTCTGCGCCAGCTGCGCCGGGCTCTTTTCCTCATTGGAGCGCCCGAGGTGATTGAGCACCGAGAAATGCGACAGCTCCATCCCCTTGGGCAGCACACGCGCAAGACGGTTCCGGATCATCTGATCAGCCGCCAGAACCTCTGAAAACAGCGCGATGGCGAGCGAATTTTTTGGCTCACTCATTGGATCAGCGAATAGTCCCGGTCGTGGCGCAGGGCAGGCACGCGCGCCCGCGCCGAAGTCACCGCTTCGGGCTCCAGTTCGACGTAGCCGATGCCCGGCTCGGTCCCCATGTCCAGCAGCACCTCGCCCCAGGGCGCGATGGCCAGCGCATGGCCGTGGGTGCGACGCTCCTTGCCAGTGCTGCGCGGGTGGGTGCCGGTCTGTGCGGGGGCCAGAACGTAGCAGCCAGTCTCGATGGCCCGGGCACGCAACAGGGGTTCCCAGTGCGCGGCTCCGGTGACGGGCGAAAAGGCGGCTGGTCCCGTCAGGATCGTGGCACCCGCTTGCGCAAGTGTGCGGTGCAAATAGGGAAATCGCACGTCATAGCAGATCGTCATGCCGATCTTGCCGAAGGGCGTGTCAGTCACAACCGCACGGTCGCCGGGGCGATAGCCGTCGGATTCGCGGTAGGTTTCGGTCGCGTCGACATCGACATCGAACATGTGGATCTTGTCGTACCAGGCCGCGATCTCACCCTCAGGATTGATCAGGAACGACCGGTTGGCAAACCGTCCATCGGCGTCGCCGGTCTTCAGCCCCAGCGAGCCGATCAGCAGCCAGATCCCCAGATCTGCCGCCTGTGCACGCAGCCCAGCCAGCGTCTGGTCGTCGTCCTGCATCTGCAGCACCTCGGTCTGACGGGCGCGCGACGACGAGACGCAGTTCGTCACCTCGGGCGTCAGCACGAAGCCTGCGCCGTTCGCGGCGGCCTCGGCCACCATCCCCTGCACCATCGCAAGGTTGGCTGCAGGGTCGTCGGACGAGGTGATCTGGAGCAGCGCGGCCTTCATGCGTCAGCCAGTAGGGCGTCCAGTTTGCCCGCCCGCTCAAGCGCATAAAGCTCGTCACAGCCGCCCACGTGGGTTTCGCCGATGAAGATCTGCGGCACGGTATAGCCACCATTGGCGCGCTGGATCATTGCCTCTTTCAGTACAGGCTCACCCAACACGTTGATTTCGTTGAACCCTGCGCCCTTTTCGTTCAGCAGCCGCTTGGCCGCGTGGCAAAATCCGCAGGTGGGAGAGGTATAGATATCAATCGTCTGCATCGTCGGCTCCGTTCCGTTCAGGCGCATTATGCGTTCGCCCTTAACCTAGGATGCTTTGCCCACGCGCGCCAGAGCCAGCACCGAAACGGATCCCGCGCCCGCCGCGATGCAGGCGATGCTTGCAGCCGAAAACGTCGCGCCTGAGGTCATCACGTCATCGACGATCAGCACCGGACGCCCCTGCAGTTTTGCAATGTGGCGGGGCGTCACCGAAATCGCGTCACACAAGATCGCATGGCGCTCCTCTCTCCCCTTACCCTCAAGCGAATCGGTGCGCTTGAGGCGTTGCAGCAGATCCGGCTGGTCGATCACATCAAAGCGCTTCAGCCGCTTTGCAATGGCCCGCGACAGCAGTGCCGACTGGTTGTAGCCCCTCTTCACGCGCCGCCGCCAATGCAGCGGAATGGCCGCCACGATCATGCCCGCCTCGATAAGTGGCTCTGCGGCCTCGACCATCCAATCGGCGGCTGGGGCCGCGATATCGTGGCGGTCACCATGCTTCAGGGCCATCACCAACTTGCGCCCTTGCCCCGCATACATCATCGCCGCCCGGCCCCGCGCCCAGACCGGAGGATACCGCAAGCAGTCGTCACAATGGGCTGTTTCGCCACGTTGCCCACCCGGCAATGGCGCCCCGCATCCATCACAGACCACCCCTCCGATGAAGGGCGTATCGCTCCAGCAGGCGGCGCACAGGCCAAAGTCACTCTCGACCAACCCGCCGCAGCCCAGACAGCGTGGCGGATAGATCAACCGCATTGTCATTTGAACTGCCGATCCCAAGGACCTATCTATCCGGCTCATGACACATCCGATCCTGACTGACCCCACTGCCCTGCTCCACCGCCGCGCCCGCGCCACTGCGGACGGGTTGTTTCTGCATGCGCTCGTCGCCGAGGACCTGCAGGATCGGATAAGTTTCGTTAACAGGTCCTTTAAGGACGCCGTCCTTGTAACGCCTTTTCCAGAGCACTGGCAGGAGTTGGCAGCAGGCTTTGCCACGCCGCCCCGCATCGTGCAGGCGGCTGAGGTGCTCGATATTGCGCCCGGATCCGCCGATCTGGTGATGCATGTCTTCGATATGCACTGGAGCAACGATCTTGTCGGTCAGCTGATTCAATGCCGCCGCTCTCTGCGCCCCGACGGTCTGTTCCTCGGCGTGCTCTTCGGCGGTAACACCCTGACTGAATTGCGCATTTCCCTGGCCGAGGCCGAGGTCGAGATCACCGGCGGCCTGTCGCCCCGCGTCGCCCCAATGGGCGAAGTCCGCGATCTTGGCGGTTTGCTTCAGCGTGCGGGCCTTGCCCTGCCGGTGGCCGACAGCGACGCACTCAGTATCAGCTTCAGCTCTCCCTTGAAGTTACTGCATGATCTTCGCGCTATGGGAGAGTCCAACGCGCTGAATGACCGACTGCGCAAGCCCACCCGCCGGGCCGTTCTGTTGCGCGCGATGGAGCTTTATCAACAAAACTACGGGGATGCGGATGGCCGTGTCACCGCCACTTTCGAGCTGATCACCCTGACGGGCTGGGCGCCGGACGACTCGCAGCAAAAACCACTGCGCCCCGGCTCGGCCATGTCCTCTCTGGCGGCAGCGCTCGGCACGGATGAAAACCCATTGAAGCCATGACGCGGACCCATCGTCACAGGCATGGCGTCCCATGTTGACCCCCGGGGCACATCCTCTATCAGCGATAAGACCCAGCAGGAGACGACCATGACCGACGCGACCCGACCGACCCATGCCGCAGCCGATCACCCTGCCATCCCGCGCGAAAAGGTCGGCATTCTTCTGGCCAACCTCGGCACGCCCGATGGCACCGACTACTGGTCGATGCGCCGCTATCTGTCCGAATTCCTCTCGGACCGCCGCGTCATCGACTATCCCGCCTGGAAATGGCAGCCGATCCTGCAGGGCATCATCCTGACGATCCGCCCGTCGAAATCCGGCAAGGCCTACCGCTCGATCTGGAACAACGAGGCGGATGAGAGCCCGCTTCTGACCATCACACGTCAGCAGACGGTCAAGCTTCAGGCCGCGCTGGCGCAGCGCTACGGCGCCAATGTGATGGTCGATTTCTGCATGCGCTACGGCAACCCCTCAACCAAGTCCAAGGTCCGCGAGATGGTCGCGGCGGGGTGCACCAAGATCCTGTTCTGCCCGCTTTATCCGCAATACGCGGGCGCCACCGTCGCCACGGCCAACGACCAGTTTTTCCGTGCGCTGATGGACGAAACCTGGCAACCCGCCAGCCGGACCCTGCCCCCCTATTTCAGCGACACCGCCTATATCGACGCCCTCGCCCAGTCAGTTGAGCGCGCCTATGACAAGCTGGAAACCAAGCCGGATATCCTCGTCTGCTCCTACCACGGGCTGCCGTTCCGCTATCTGACGCAGGGCGATCCTTACCACTGCCAGTGCGTGAAGACGACGCGCCTGCTGAAAGAGCGGCTGGGCTGGGCGGATGACAAGATCACCACGACCTTCCAGTCGAAATTCGGCCCCGAGAAATGGCTGCAGCCCTACACTGTCAAGCATGTGGCGGCACTGGCCGAGGCTGGCAAAAAGAAAATCGCCGTCATCGCGCCGGCATTTTCCGCCGATTGCATCGAAACTCTGGAAGAAATCAACGAGGAGATTCGCGAAAGTTTTGAGCACGCAGGCGGTGAAAGCTTCACCTACATCCCGTGCCTGAACGATGACGATGCCCACATCGGCGCCCTCATGGGACGAATCGAGGCGAACCTGGCGGGCTGGCTGTAACCAGCCTCCCCACCTTCAGAACAAAAAAAAGGCGGTGAATTGCTTCACCGCCTTTTCTATTTGATGTCGTGCGCCGATTAGTTGGCGGCGACAGCAGCAGCAACCACTGCCAGCAGGATGAGCGGCAGAACGATGCCGGTCGACGAGCTGGTGGTTTCTTCTACGATGACCGGTGCTTCGATGACCGGCTCGGCGTAGGAGCCAGCAGTCGCGGTTGTAGCAGCAGCTGCCAGAGTAGCGGCGAGTACGAATTTTTTCATGTTAACCTCCAGAAAAGGCCTGCGCAGTGAACGAAAGTTACCACAGCAAGCACCCAAGACTTACCTCGTGATTCCGTCATAAGCGGGACGCACATACCATTGCAATTGGAAGATGCGTAAGCTCTCACGGCCACAGGGAAATGTCGTCAAATAAGCAACACTTGGGTGCCCACTTTGGCCAGTTCATACAGCTCTTCGATGTGTTCGTTGTACAAACCGATGCAGCCATTGGACGAACGACGGCCAATTTTACGCGTGTCGTGGGTGCCGTGGATCCGGTAGTAGGTCCAGCTCAGATAAAGTGCGCGTGTTCCCAGTGGGTTATCCGGGCCGGGGCCGACAAATTCAGGCCATTCGGGGTTGCGCACTTTCATCGCAGGGGTTGGGGCCCAGGACGGGTTCTCGACCTTGCGCGTCACGCTTGTGCTGCCCCGCCGCGTCAGGTCATCCGTGACCGGAACCGACGTCGGGTACAGTTTGTAGATGCTGCGGTCTTCAGACCAGTAGTGCAGCGCGCGCGAATCAATATCCACCAGGATCGCACCGTTAACGGTGTTGTTGAAGTACGGCTCCCAGTCGAGCGCGCGGAACGACGAGACGTTCCGGCGGGTCGACTCAGTCGGGTCGCGTTCGACTTCTGTGGAATTTGCGAAAGGAGCCGCGTAAGTTGCAGACTGGCTCTGCGACAACGCGGGGGTTGCAAGGAATACTGCGCCGGTCGCGAGGAACGCGCGGCGTGACTGTTTGGTGTCGGTGGGGATGCTCATTTTTGTCTCCGTGTCCGTCGCATCGGAATTTTGTAACGATTGTATGGCGCAGATGCCTCAGTCGCAAATCAAACAAGTGTCAGTGAACCACTTCACATCGTTGTGCGTTTGCTACAGATCAAGGGCCGCGATAAGCGGTTAGATAGCTCTCCTAAACGGCAGGACGAATATGCGCATTACAATTCTTCTCGTATCGGCTCTTCTGGCACTTTCTGGCTGCGCCACAATGCCGGGATCTGAGCCGCCGCGGCTTGCTGCGGACGGGAAACCCCTGCCCAAACTTTACCGCATCCCCTCGGACGGTAAAAACCGCATTCCCTATGAGATGCTGGATTCCGTGAACACGCTGCGCTCTGCTTCCGGCGCCCAACCTCTGGTCCTTGATTCGGCACTGACCGCAGCCGCTGCGACCCATTCGCGCGACATGGCCAACCAGAACCGCCCTTGGCATTTCGGGTCCGACGGGTCTTCGCCGCTTGATCGGGTGCAGCGCGTCGGCTACCGCGGCAACCTGATTGGCGAGAACATTTCCGAGACCTTCGAGACCGAGATCGAAACCCTCTCGGCCTGGATGGACGAAGACGACACCCGCCGCGTGATCCTGGACAAACGCGCCACGGATCTGGGCTTTGCCTGGTACCAGGAGGGCAACGGCAAGATCTGGTGGACGATGATCCTCGGCAGCCGTCAGGCAGGTCAGCCCGCCTATCTGGCCTCGAACTGAGCCAGCGCACCCCATCGGAAATGAACGAAAAAGGGCGACCCCGCGGGGCCGCCCTTTTTCAATGCCTCAAATGCCAAAACGTCAGGGGTGTATCGAGATTGGCGTGCCATCCCCGACCATGGCGTAAATCTCTTCGACCTCTTCGTCGGTGACTGCGATGCAGCCGGCCGTCCAATCCCTTGGCGCGTTGCGATAGTTGCGCGGCCCGCCATGGATAAAGATGTCGCCCCCCGCAGTTTTGCCAATCGTCTCGGCAAAGGCCACCTGATCAGGTTTGGGGTAGGAAATCCCGACCGACAGGTGGAAAGCGGAGTTTGGGTTGCGACGGTCGATGTAATAGTCGCCCTCGGGCGTCTTGCCATCACCGCTGAACTGCTTGGTTCCGACCGGGGCGAACCCCAGCCCGATGTCATAGGCCTTCAACACCTGCGGCCCGTGCATGAGGTACATGCGACGGTCCTCTTTGAAGACATGTATCCGGGTGACTTGCGGCCCGTCATACGTTTGAAACTTAGAAGAACACCCAGCCGCGGCAAACGCCAGGACCAGGATCAATACTGCCCGTATCATCGTTTTTCGATCTTTTTTTGATTGATGCTCTGAGAGGCATCCTATCAAAACCCGGCTTTTCGCAGAAGAGGCAATGTCGCCCTCACGATTAGTTGAGCGAAAAGTCGGTCACGAGCTCGACATGGGACGACCAGCGGAACTGATCGACGACCTGAACCGGGCCCATGCGATAGCCCGCCTCGATCAGTAGGCGGGCGTCACGGGCGAAGGTGCCGGGGTTGCAAGACACGGCGGCAATGACCGGCACGCGGGCCTCGGCGAGCTGCCGCGTCTGGGCCTCGGCACCCGCACGCGGCGGGTCGATGACCACAGCGTCGATCCCCTTGAAGTCCTCGGGCACCAGTGGATCGCGGAAAAGATCGCGCACCATGGGCCGCAGCCGGTGCAGACCACCGGCACGCCGCCAGCCCTGCTCCATCGCCTCGGTCATGGCGCGATCCCCCTCAACTGCCAGAACATCCACATGTTCGGACAGGGGCAGCGCGAAGGTGCCGCAGCCGGCAAACAGATCGGCGACCGACTTGGCCCCCTTGGTGATTCGCATCACGGCGTCACGCAGCGTCGCCTCGCCATGGGCTGTCGCCTGCAGGAAGGCACCGGGAGGCGGCACGACCTGCGTCCGGCCGAAACGTTGCACCGGCGACTGACGGGTGACGACAACCTCGCCCTCCCACGCCAGACGCGCCAAACCCAGCTGCTGGGCCTCTTCGCTCAGCTTCAGACGCAGCGCCTCGTCCAGCGGCTTGCCGCCGGTGACAGAGACATCCAGCCCGCCCTCCGACAGCGTCGCCTGCACCGAAAGCTCGCCCTTGCGGCCGGCCCCGGCAATCGCCAGCGCCTCAGCCACCGGCAACGCCCGCATCAGATCGGGATGCAGCAGCTTGCAATCGACAACCTCGACAATCGCACCCGAAGCACGGCCATGGAACCCGGCAATCGCCCCGCCCTTGGTGCGCCGCGCCGACAGGGACGCACGCCGCCGCGACTGCGCGGGCGACGTGATGACCTCCAGAAACGTCGCGTCGATCCCCTGCGCCTGCAGAGCCGTCTCGACAATGCCGCGCTTCCAGGTCGCCACAAAGCCTTCGCCCGCGTGCTGCACCGCGCAGCCACCGCAGGATTTGAAGTGCCGGCATGGGGCGGCAACGCGTTCCACCGACGGCGTGATGATCTTGACGTTCTCAAGCCGCTGACCGGACAGAACGCCGCTCACGGTCTCGCCCGGCAGGGTCATCGGGGCAAAGATCGGCCCCTCGGCAACGCCATCGCCATGATGGCCCAGTCTCTGGATGTCATATGTGTTCATGGCCGCCCCTCTATCGCAGCGCGTCTTTCCGGCAAAGCCCTATTCGGCACCCGTGCCATCATCCTGGTCGAGGTTGAGGAAGCCGCCAGACTGGCGCGCCCAGTAGCGCGCATAAACGCCGTCGCGCGCCAGCAGTTCATCGTGGCTGCCCAGCTCGACGATCTGTCCTGCCTCCAATACCGCGATCCGGTCCATATGGGCGATCGTCGACAGACGGTGCGCAATCGCCAGCACCGTCTTGCCTTGCATCACACGCTCCAGAGCCAGCTGGATCTGCGCCTCGACCTCACTGTCCAGCGCGCTGGTCGCCTCGTCCAGAACCAGGATCGGTGCGTCCTTCAGGATGGCGCGCGCCAGAGCAATGCGCTGACGTTGCCCGCCCGACAGCTTGACGCCCCGCTCGCCGAGCCGCGCATCATAGCCAGCGTTGCCCTGCAGATCTGTCAGATCGCGAATGAAATGATCCGCCTCGGCCTGCCGCGCCGCCGCAAACAGATCCGCATCGCTCGCATCCGGACGGCCGTACAGAATGTTCTCCCGGGCGGAGCGGTTGAACATCGCCGTATCCTGCGTGACCAGCGCGATCTGACGGCGCAGCGAATCCTGCGTCACCTTCGCAACGTCCTGACCGTCGATCAGCACACGCCCGCCTTCGGTGTCGTAGAGGCGCAGCAGCAACGACACGAGCGTCGATTTCCCTGCCCCCGAAGCCCCCACGATGCCAATTTTTTCGCCCGGCGCGATCTCCAGATCCACGCCACGGATGCCGCCTTTTTTCTGGCCATAGGCAAAGGAAACGCCCTCGAACCGGATGGCGCCATTCGGCACCGACAAGGCGCCCGCGCCCGGCTCATCCAGCAGCCGCATCGGGGTGGCCAGCGTCCGGATGCCGTCCTCGACCTCTCCGATATTGGCATAGATCCCCATCAGCGAGAAACTGACCCAGCCGGTCATCTGCGCCAGCCGCACCGAAACCGCCCCTGCCGCCACGATATCGCCCACGCTAGCCGTGCCCTGCGCCCAAAAGATCAGGGCGCCGCCAACCAATAGGATCGGCAGCAGCCCCCCGATGAGCAGAAGGCAAAACCTGAACCACGCCGAGACATAGCCGAACTCCAGCGCGGCCGTGCGATAACCCGACAGAGCATCCATGGAGGCGCGTTCCTCGTGATCCGCATGGGCGAACAGCTTGACCGTTTTGACGTTGGTCACCGTATCGACGATCTGCCCCGTGACCATGGCCCGAGCCGCAGCGCGCCGCCCTGCCCGGCCGCGCACCTTGGGAATGAACAGGCGGATCAGCAGGCAATACCCGATCATCCACAGCACCAAGATCACGCCCAGCCAGCCATTGATCCCCATCACCAGCGCCGCGGCCCCTACGACGGACGCGAGCGCAAAGGCGACGACGTTGATCATCTCCACCACCACCTCGGTCGAGGCGCGCGCCGTCTGCAGCTGTTTCTGAGCGATGCGCCCGGCGAAATCATTGTCAAAATAGGTGATCGACTGGCCCATGGTCCAGCGGTTCAGCCGCTGCATCACCAGCGCAAAGATGTTCGGCTGGATGATGATCGCGTTGATCCCCGAAGCCAGCCCGTTGAACAGCGGCCGCGCGAGCAGAAAGAACGCCACGGCCGAAATCACCAGCGGCAGGTTGGTCAGGCTGAAGAATGCCTCCGGGCCCTTCGTCTGGGCGCTGTCGATCACCCGGCCCAGGATCCAGGCGGTCGCCGCTTCGATCCCGCCGGCAATGACGGAAAAGACCGTGGCCAGCAGGATCGCATGGCCACTGCCCTGCAAGGCCCAGCGAAGGAACTTCAGCAGGCTCTGCGGCGGCGCCTTCTGCGTCGCAAGGAAGGGATCAATCATCTTCTCGGGGTGTATCATCAACGCGTTCCTTGCGGCCCTAACGGCAGCCGAGTGCCACAGCATCAGCCGCGCCGGGATCGCGCCGAAAGTGCCTTGGCGTCAGTGTTTGCCCAGCAGGGCGGCAGGGTCCAGCGTGAAATCCGACGCGATCCAACGCTGCTCGATCGCTTTCAGCTCGGCCCCGAGGGCTGCGCCCTGAAACTGTGGCATCAGATCCTGCGCCCTGACCGGCAGGACCTGCTGCGCGCCATGCCCGGCCAGACTGAACATAGCGGCGTCGAAGGGCAGTTCCAGCATGGCGATGCGCAGCGCGACAATTTGCTGCGCAGGGTCACGGCCAAGGCGATACCCCAGCTCGCCCGCTCCGCGTGCCGAGCCGACCTCTGCGCGGTAAAGCGCCAGCCTGCTTGCCTCTTTTTTCGACAGACGCAGCCGCTCTGCCACGTCCTCGCCACCGATCGCCGCCAGTCGCGCGACAAAATCCGGGGAAAGCCCCGCCAGCCGTTCCACGTGGATCAGCTGTGCCAGCGCTGCACACTCGGCCCCGGGCAGCACATGCATCAGCGCGCCGGTCCTCTGCATCGCCGCCATTGCCGGGGCCGGGTCCGGCACGGCCAGCAGCCGCGTCATCTCGGAACCGACACGTTCGGCCGACAGTGTGTCCAGCCCTTCGGCATTCATTGCAATCGCGCTGAGGGCATCGGGGTCAAGCCCAGCCTGGGGGTCGCCAAAGCGGGCATGAAAGCGGAAAAACCGCAGGATTCTCAGGTAATCCTCGCGGATCCGCAGATCCGCATCCTCGATAAAGCGCAGTCGATGCGCCTGCAGATCAGCCATGCCGCCCAGCGGGTCCAGAACCTGCCCCTTTGGGTCGGCATAAAGCGCATTCATCGTGAAATCGCGCCGCCGCGCATCTTCCGTGATCGACTCCGAAAACGCCACGACGGCATGGCGGCCGTCGGTCTCGACATCGCGGCGAAAGGTTGTGACCTCATGCGCGATGCCGCCAGAGACGACAGTGATCGTGCCATGCTCGATGCCGGTGGGAATGGCCTTGAGCCCGGCGGCCTCCGCCAAGGTCTGCACCTTCTCGGGGTGGGCGTCGGTGCAGATGTCGACATCGCCGACCGGCAGACCCATCAGCGCATCGCGCACACAGCCGCCAACGAAATAGGCCTGAAACCCGGCGTCGGTCAGCATTGCGCAAACGGCCTGTGTCGCCTCACGGCGCAGCCATTCCCCACTGATCAGGGTCATTGCCCGACGGCCTCGGCCAGTACGCGCAGCATCCGCGCTGTCGCACCCCAGATGTAGTAGGGCCCGTAGGGTACGGTGAAATAATGCCGCATCTCGCCGCGCCAGGCGCGCGACTGCACCGAATAGCGGCTGGCATCCAGCACATGCGCCAGCGGCACGCGAAACACCTCGGCCACCTCGCCGGGCTCGGGGCGAACGATAAAGTCGCCGTGGATGCGGGCAATCACCGGCGTCACCTGAAACGAGGTCACGGTCTGATGCGCAGGCAGGCAGCCCAGCACCTCGACAATATCGGAGGGCAGGCCGATTTCTTCGCGGGCTTCGCGCAGGGCGGCGGCCACGACATCGGCGTCGCTGTCCTCCTGCTTGCCTCCGGGGAAAGAGATCTGGCCCGGGTGGTGCTTCAGGGCTGACGAGCGCACCGTCAGGATCACCTGCAGGCTGCCCTCCACCTCCTGAAGCGCGCAAAGCACACCGGCGGGGCGCGTCTTGAGCCCGGCAATCAGATGCGCATCCTTGTTCAGGTCGAAATCTGAAGACGGCGTCTGCGCCGTCTTCAGAGCTTGGGTAATGCGGTCAAAAGTGGCGGCGTCAGCCTGCATTGTCTCCGGCCTCAAACCCCACCGTCGCTGGGTCCATCACGTAATGGGCACCGCAGAACTGGCAATCGGCAGTCACCTTGCCTTCGTCGGTGGTCATCTTCTCGATGTCCTTGGCCGAATAGATCGACAGGCTCTGACGCACCTTCTCCTCGGAACACGAACAGCCGAACCGCACCGGCTGAGCATCGAAGACACGCGGGCCTTCCTCATGGAACAGACGCACCAGCAGGTCCGTCGGGGCCACGCTGGGGCCGATCAGCTCAAGCTGTTCAACCGTGTTGAGGTGAAAGTTCACCCGGTTCCAGTTTTCCTCGGCATCGCCGCTGACCAGATCCTGCGCCTGCAGCAACCCGTCCTCGCCCGAGCCTTCTTCGACATGCATCCCGGCTTTCGGCATCGTCTGAACCATCACGCCACCGGCGCGCCAGTGTTCTTCTCCGCCAACCTCGGTCGAGCGGCCGAAAGACAGGCTGAAGCGCGTCGGGATCTGCTCGGACTGCGCAAAATACGCCTCCGCACAGGAGGTGAGAGAGCCCCCGGCCAGCGGTGTGATGCCCTGATAAGGCGCCATGCCATGCCCCTGGTCGATCATGATGGCGAAATAGCCCTCGCCCACCTGATCAAAGGGGTTGCTGTCGGTGATGCGGTCGCGGTCGAAACTGGCGTAGGCACGGATGCGCGCCGGCTCGCCATCTTCCTGCGGGCCGTAGTAATCGGTGGCGATCATGCGCACCGCGCCACGGGTCTGGATCTGCAACGACAGCTTCCAGCGCAGCTTGATGGTCTGGCCGATCAGGGCGGTCAGCAGCGCCATCTCGGCGACAAGCGCCTCAACGGCAGGTGGGTAATCGTGTTGTTTCAGGATGCCTTCGAGCACCCCGTCGAGCCGGGCCACGCGGCCACGGACGTCTGCTTTGTCGAGTTGGAACGGCAGAACGGTGTCGTCCCAGGCAATCTTCGTGCTGATGGTCATGGGGAATATCCTATGCGCTTGCTCTTGGCATAACGCGGTGCGACGTAAGGGGCAAGCGACCCACCTTCAAGGACAAAGCCCCTATGCGCCGCTACGGTACCCCGCCTGTGACAGGCCAAAACTACACTCTGCGGCCCGGCGCCTATGCGATTTTGCCGCGCGACGGCAAGCTGCTGATGACCTTCCAGGCGCAGCCGGATCCCGAATTTCAGCTGCCCGGCGGCGGCATCGATGCCGGTGAATCCGCCATTCAGGCGCTGCACCGCGAGGTCTGGGAAGAAACCGGCTGGGCTATCGGCACGCCGCGCCACCTCGGCGCCTATCGCCGCTTTGTCTATATGCCCGACTATGATCTGCACGCCGAAAAGATGTGCCACATCTTTCTTGCGCGCCCGACTGTGCGCCGCTCTGACCCGATGGAGCCGGACCACACCGCCGTCTGGCTCGAATTCGAAGTCGCGCTGGAGCTGATTGCCAACCCCGGCGACCGCGACTTCCTGCGCGCCCTGCTCTGACACGGGCCAGACACGCAGCCTCATCCGCCCCCCGGATATTCCACAAGCACCGCCGAGATATCGTCGGGAAACTCCGCATCGCCTGCGTAAAGTCCCAGCTTCCAAAGGATTGCCTCCAGCAGGGCCGCGCCCCTCACTTCTCTGAGATCATTCAGAAATTCGAACAGGCCATTTTCGCCCAGCAATGTTCCCCCGGGGTCCGGGCATTCCGTGATTCCGTCTGACTGGATCAGCAGTCGATCGCCCGGAAACAGCGTCAGCGTCACGTCCTCAAAGGCTACGTCGGGCAGCAACCCGACCGGCACTCCGCCCCGCCCGACCTCTTCGATCCGGCCATCGGCGCGCTGCACCACCGGATGCGGATGCCCCGCCTGCACCAGTTTGACCTCGCCACTGTCCAGCGACACATGCGCCAGAACCATGGTAAAATAATGTTCTGTCGTGACTTCGCTCAGCACCAGATCATTCAGATGCCGCGCCACTTCGGCAAGCGGACGGGCGGCGAAACTGCCATCCCCAACCGCCCTCAGCGCGACGTTCTGTTCAGGCACCGCGGAAGACAGATAGCCAGCCAGCCGCGCCGTCATCAGCGCCGAGGTGATGCCGTGCCCCGAGACATCGATCGCGAAACAGCCAAAGCTGGTGGCGTTGATCGGATAATACCCCACCAGATCGCCACCCACGCGCCCGGCCGAGCGCAACAGCAGTGACACTTGCGCAGATCCGAAATCGCGATGGCGTTCGCGCACCAGCGATTGTTGCAGCTTTTTCGCCTCGATCAGGTCGCTGTCGATGGAGTCATGCGCCGCCTGCAGCTTGTCCACCGTCTGGCGAATGATGCGATTCTTTTCCGTCAGCTGGCGCTGCATGTCCAAAATCCGCTCGCCCGCGTTCAGCCGGGCCCGCAGTTCGGCCTTGTTGACGGGCTTCGTCAGAAAGTCGTCCGCCCCGGCATCGAGCCCCTCTGCCGCGTCCATCCTGTCGGCTTTCGAGGTCAGAAGGATGAAATATCCGTACTCCTCGCGCACCATCTCGCGGAAGGCCTTGCAAAAACGGATGCCGTCCATGCCGGGCATCATCCAGTCACTGATCACCAGATCCGGCTGCAGGATTTGGCCCATCTCCAGCGCCTCCTCTCCTCCGGTCGCCTCGTGGACCTCAAAACCCCAGCCGCCCAGCAGGACGGCCAGAACGCGCCTCTGCAAACGGCTGTCATCGACCACCAGCACGCGGCGCGGTGGCAGCGCCGTCGCCTGGCTGTCCACCAGATCCGCGGGCCCCGAGACCTGCTGATCTGGTAGCGTCCTTGCCGAATGTGATTGCACCTGATCTGCCCGCCCTGGCTGCCCTGCCCCCGGGTCGACCCGGGCCCGCTTCGCCTCAACTTAGGGCCGCAGGCTTAAGGCCCTCTTAAATGTCTATTTTTCCCTAATGTTTCAGGTTCAATTAACATTTCAGCTCTACGGTGCCTTTGGGATCAAAGGACGGGGCACGACATGATTTCCTGGGGCCAGATACTGGAATTGCGCAACGACGTCGGGCAGGACGGCTTTGACGAGGTCATCTCGATCTTCCTTGAGGAGGTGGAAACCACGCTGAACCACCTGCCCCAGTCCAGCCAGCTGGAAGAGGATCTGCATGCTCTCAGGGGCAGCGCCATGACACTGGGGTTCAGGGCCTGCGCCGCGCTTTGCGCACAGGGCGAAAAGCTGGCGGGCGAAGGCTGTGCGGATCGCGTCGATCTCAACGCGATCCAGACCACTTATCTCGAAAGCAAAGCACTTTTTCTGGCAGAGCTGCCCGCCAGACTGGCCGCCTAGATCAGGAACTCGGCCAGCACCGGATCTGTCGTGATGTCACGATAGGCAAAGCCATCCGCCTCCATCCGCGCATAAAGCGCATCCAGATTGGCGGCATCCTTTGTCTCGATCCCGATCAGCACAGACCCGAAGTTGCGGGCTGATTTCTTGAGGTACTCGAACCGGCTGATGTCGTCGTCCGGCCCCAGCATGTCGAGGAAATCGCGCAAAGCCCCGGGGCGCTGCGGCAGCCGCAGGATGAAGTACTTCTTCACCCCCGCGAACCTCTGTGCGCGCTCCTTCACTTCCGGCAGGCGTTCAAAATCGAAGTTGCCGCCCGAGGTGACGCAGATCACCCGCTTGCCGCGGATCTCGTCGCGCAGATCCTCCAGCGCGTTGACCGACAGGGCGCCCGCAGGCTCCAGTACGATGCCCTCGACGTTCAGCATCTCCAGCATGGTGATGCAGATGCGATCCTCGGGGGCGGCCAGAACATCCTCGGCCCGGATGCCCTTGAGGCGCGCAAACGGCTTCGCCCCGATCCGCGCAACAGCCGCGCCATCGACAAAACTGTCGACCTTCTTCAGCGTCACCGGCTCACCCGCCTCGACCGCGGCGCGCAGCGACATGCCGCCCGACGGCTCGACAAAGCGCAGGGCAACCCGGTCGCCAAAATAGCTGCGCATGCCAGACGACAAACCGCCGCCACCCACCGGCAGCACGATCATGTCGGCGAGCTCCGGCATCTCGTCTTCGATCTCGGCACCGACACTGGCCTGCCCCTCGATCACGTCGTCATCATCAAACGGCGCCAGAAAATGGCCGCCGATCTCGGCGCAATGGCGCTGTGCCTCGGCCAGCGTGTCGTCGAAATAATCGCCCACCAGCTTGATCGAGACATACGCCCCACCGAAAATCCGCGTCTTGTCGATCTTTTGCTGCGGCGTTGTCACCGGCATGAAGATCACGCCGGGAACCTCAAAATGGCGGCACATGAAGGCCATGCCCTGCGCGTGGTTGCCCGCGCTTGCGCAGACAAAGGCGCTGGCCCCATGAACCTTGCGCATCGCATTGAAGGCGCCGCGCAATTTGTAGCTGCGCACCGGGCTGAGATCTTCGCGCTTGAGCCAGATATCGGCGTCATATTTCACTGACAGATGGTCATTGCGCATCAGAGGCGTCGCGGGGAACACCTCTCGCATCGCGTGCATGGCTGCACGGGCTTTATCCTGAAACTCACTCATGGGCGATGTCTTACGCTCTTAGGCCTTATACGCAAGGGGCCTGACCTTGTGCCCAGCCGGAAAACCCGCTATCGCGCGGGGAAAACCCAAAGAGGGAAGTAGACATGTCCGCGCCCAAGAAAGTCGTGCTGGCCTATTCCGGCGGCCTCGATACATCGATCATCCTGAAGTGGCTTCAGACCGAATACGGTTGCGAAGTGGTCACCTTCACCGCTGACCTCGGTCAGGGCGAAGAACTCGACCCCGCCCGCAAGAAGGCTGAACTGCTGGGGATCAAACCCGAAAACATCTATATCGAAGACGTCCGCGAAGAATTCGTGCGCGATTTCGTCTTCCCGATGTTCCGCGCCAATGCCCTTTACGAAGGTCTGTATCTGCTGGGCACCTCGATCGCGCGCCCGCTGATCTCCAAACGTCTGGTCGAGATTGCCGCCATGACCGGCGCCGATGCCGTGGCCCATGGCGCCACCGGCAAGGGCAACGATCAGGTCCGTTTTGAGCTGTCCGCCTACGCTCTGAACCCCGACATCAAGGTCATCGCTCCCTGGCGCGAATGGGACCTGACCAGCCGCACCCGTCTGCTGGAGTTCGCTGAGGCGAACCAGATCCCGATCGCCAAGGACAAACGCGGCGAAGCACCCTTCTCGGTTGATGCGAACCTTCTGCACACATCCTCTGAGGGTAAAGTGCTGGAAGATCCCGCCGTCGCTGCGCCCGATTACGTCTACCAGCGCACCGTTGCCCCCGAGATGGCCCCGAACGAACCCGAGTTCGTCGAGATCAGCTTTGAAAAAGGCGACGCCTGCGCGATCAACGGCGAGGCGATGTCCCCCGCCACGATCCTGACCAAGCTGAACGAGCTGGGCGGCAAGCACGGCATCGGTCGTCTCGATTTCGTCGAAAACCGCTTCGTCGGCATGAAATCCCGCGGCATCTACGAAACCCCCGGCGGCACCGTCCTGCTTGAGGCGCACCGTGGCATCGAACAGATCACGCTGGATTCCGGCGCAGGCCATCTGAAAGACTCGATCATGCCCCGCTACGCCGAGCTGATCTACAACGGCTTCTGGTTCAGCCCCGAACGCGAAATGCTGCAGGCCCTGATCGACAAGAGCCAGGAGCATGTCACCGGCACCGTCCGCCTGAAACTCTACAAGGGTCTCGCCACGACCGTTGGCCGCTGGTCCGATCACTCGCTCTACTCCGAAGCACACGTCACCTTCGAAGAAGACGCCGGTGCCTACGATCAGAAAGACGCCGCCGGTTTCATCCAGCTGAACGCCCTGCGGCTCAAGCTGCTGGCCGCCCGGAACCGTCGCCTGAAGTGATGTAACGTCACACTTGCTGCACATATCACGCCGCTCCAATACCCATTGGAGCGGCGTTTTTCATGGGAGGAGAGCACGGCATGACCCTGCAAGAGATCGCGGACAAGTTTCAGCGCGGACTGGATCGCAAGCCGATCGACGACAGCCTGAAGTTCGATTGTGGCGACGATGGCGCGATCACCATCAGTGACGGCACCGCCCGTCTGGCGGATGACCCCGCCGACTGCACCATCCATATCTCGCACAAGAACTTGGAAAAGCTGATCGCGGGCAAGCTGAACCCGGTGACCGCCTTCGCCATGGGCAAGATCAAGGTCTCAGGTGATATGTCCGTTGCCATGAAGCTGGGCAAGATGCTGGGATCTTAACCACATCTTGTGTATAATTCGAAAACCTGGCGCAAGATTAAGCCTTCAGACGGCGGCCGGCCAGCTTCTCATAAGTCGGCAGCGCCGCCTCGGCCATCTCGGCCAGCGCGCCCTCCAGCACCGGCACCGGCCCCTCAGGCCCCGCGAACCCGGTTGAGCGGTGCACCGCGCCGTACCAGACATCCGCCCAGACGCCATCGAAGGGCTTTGCCCCCGCAGGCCAGGTCAGCATCGCCGGGTCCCACTCCAGCCCGACCTCCTCGCAGAGCGCCCGCAGCATCCCCTCAGGATCAGCACGGATATCGACACTGTCGACGACAACCGGCGTGTGCCCCTCTGACACCAGCTGGTCATAGAGCTCTCCCTGCTGCACGATCCCGATATCGGCCAGCGTGGTCTGGTCGTACTTGGCGGCAAAGCTGGGCAGCACGCGGGCCGGGTGGCGGATCAGAAAGACATGCCGCATCCCCGTGAACCAGTCGCGCGGCACTTCGGGCAGCATGTGCTGGGCCATGTGCTTGTGATAGACGTGCATCTTGGCATCGGGCACCGGGCCGGTCAGCTCAGCAATCACCTCGGCCACGTCCTGGCTCTGCGCCGCAAGGATCTCGTCGCGCATCGGATGTCTCAGGCCGGTCAGCGCCAGATAGGCCGCATAAAACGGCTCGTCCACCGCCGCGAAATCCGCGCGATTGCCAAAGGCATACATCATCGCAGTCGAGATATTGCGCGGCCCGGACCAGACTGCCAGCTTCATGACGCCTCCTGTTTCACGTGTGACATAGCATCAATCCGCGAAAGTCGAGGCTAGGCGCGCGTGTGCCAAATGCCAAGCGACACGAAAAAGGGGCCGGGGCATTGTGGCCCCGACCCCTGCGTCACTCTGTAAAAAGCGGCGCTTATTTCGCCGTGATGGTCGCCATCACCAGCTTGCCATCGGGCTTGATCGGGCCGTCTTCCTTGGCGCCCAGCGTGTATTCGAACACGCCGGTCTTCATGCCACCGTCTTCGGCGTGGACCATCAGCATCAGCATGTCGCCCGACATCACCGGTTCCTGCAGGATCACGGCGACATCATCGGTTTCACCCTCGCGCAGCGGCGCATAGCCGACCACGGGGCCAGGCTTCATCTCGGCGTCGGTGCGGTGCACGACCATCCATCCGTTCGACGGCGCCATCACCTTGGAGGCGCTGACGATCCCGTTCGAGACGTCCTGGTCCATCGCCTCGACCATCGGCGACATCATGTGATCAGCCGCCATCGCGGGGGCGGCAAAAGCGGTCAGAGTGGCGGCAATCAGAATGCGGTTCATGTCAGAACTCCCTGGTTTTTACGTGTTCAGCCGGGGCGATGATTGCCCCGATCCCCAGCAGACACGTCACAGGGCGCGCAACGGTTTCCCGTCAGGCGCGAAAATCGCATCACAGATACGTTACAGCTCGTCCCGCATCGGGATCACGTCCGCCGTGCCAAGGCGCGTGACCATCAACGCCCCGGCCTTCTGCGCCAGCGCCAGCGCCTCTTCCATCGCCAAGCCCTGATCCAACCCGGCCAGCAGATATCCGGTGAAGGTATCGCCCGCCCCCGTGGTATCGACAGGCACCACCTTGGGCGCTGCAAAATCGCGCACCGCACCGCTGGCGGTATGGATCCAGCGGCAACCGTCACCGCCGAGGGTAATCACCACATCCGCCACCGGCAGATCCTGTGGCGCACGGCCAAGCGCGGACTCCAGCTGCTCCGCCTCGACCGCGTTCATCACGAGGATATCCAGATGCTCGAGCACCGCTGCAACCGCCTCCGCCTCGAAGGGCGCGGCGGCATAAGCCAACCGCAGTCCCGCAGCCTTGGCGGCGCGCGCAAAAGCCACCTGCGCGTTCGTCTCGTTCTGGAACACCGCGATATCGCCCGCCGTCGCCCCCGCCAGAGCCGCCTCGATCATCGCCTCCGTCACAGCGTGGTTGGAGCCTGCAAGGATGATGATCTCGTTCTCGGCAGCGTCATCCAGCAGGATGATCGCCTGCCCGGTCGGCCCTGCAACCTCGGCCAGATGCGCCACGCCGACGCCATACTCGGCCAGCCGCGCCTTCATCCACAGCCCGTCATCGCCCACGGCACCGATATGTTCCACGTGTGACGCCGCGCGATGGCAGGCCACGGACATATTCGCACCCTTGCCGCCGAGGCCCCGCTGATGGCCATGCGCCGACAGGGTCTCGCCGGGTTTGGGCATATGCTTCACCCGGTAGACGAGGTCAGCATTGACCGAGCCGAGGTTCCAGATCGCCATTTACTTGACCTTGCAGGCGGCCAGAACGGCCATGTTGAGGATATCGCTCACCGTCGCGCCCGTTGAGCATAGCTGGATCGGCTTATCGACGCCCGACAGGATCGGCCCGATGACCGTAGCGCCCGCCATCTCCTGCATCAGCTTGACGCTGATACTGGCCGAATGGCGCGCCGGCACGACGAGGATATTGGCATTGCCGGTCAGCCGCGAGAACGGGTAATTCTCGCGCGAGCGGGCGTTCAGCGCCACATCGACCGTCATCTCGCCCTCGTACTCGAAATCGACGCCGCGCTTTTCCAGCACGGTCGGGGCAAGGTGCATCTTCTCGGCCCGCTCGGAATCCGGATAGCCGAAGGTCGAGAACGACACGAAGGCGACCCGAGGCTCAAGACCCAGATCGCGCGCCACTTCCGCGCTGCGCTCGGCGATATCCGCGAGGTCGTGCTCGTTCGGCCATTCGTGCACCAGCGTATCGGCGATCAGCACGATGCGTCCCTTGTGCAGGATCGCCGTGGTGCCGACCGCGCCATGTTCGGCGTCGGCGTCAAAGACGTGGTTGATCAGCTCCATCACATGCGCCGATTTGCGCGTCGCACCGGTGATCAGCGCGTCGCCATGGCCATGCGCCAGCATCAGCGCGGCAAAGACATGCCGGTCGCGCGCGGCGAGGCGGTGAATGTCCTGCTGGTCCATGCCGCGGCGTTGCAGGCGGTCATAAAGGAACTCTTTGTAACGCGTCAGATGCTCGGTCTTGGCGGCGTTGACGATCGTCAGCTCCTCGAAGGCATCGCCGAGGCCCGCCGCCGCCAGTTTCTCCATCACGTCCGTCTCACGGCCAACAACAATCGCCTCGCCGAGGCCGGAGCGTTGGTACATCACCGCCGCCCGCAGCACGCGCGGGTCGTCGCCTTCGGCAAAGATCATCCGCGCCTGAGCGTTGCGAGCACGGGCATGGATGCCGCGCAGGATGTTCGCCGTCGGGTCCATGCGCGATTTCAGCGTCTGCTCATAGGCGTCCATGTCGACGATGGGACGACGTGCGGCGCCCGTCTCCATCCCGGCCTGCGCGACAGCGGGCGGGATCACGTAGATCAGACGCGGATCGAACGGCGTCGGGATGATGTAGTCGCGCCCGAAGGTCAGCGCCTTGCCATAGGCGACGGCGACCTCGTCCGGCACATCCTCACGCGCCAGTTTCGCCAGCGCCTGAGCGCAGGCGATCTTCATCTCGTCGTTGATGGCGCGGGCGTGGATGTCCAGCGCGCCCCGGAACAGGTAGGGAAAACCGAGGACGTTGTTCACCTGATTGGGATAGTCCGACCGGCCCGTGGCGACGATCACGTCCTCGCGCACCTCGTGCACCTCTTCGGGCGTGATCTCCGGGTCGGGGTTCGCCATGGCGAAGATGACTGCATTCGGCGCCATGCTCTTGACCATCGCCTGTGTCACCGCGCCCTTGACCGACACGCCGAGGAAGACATCCGCGCCCTCCAGCGCCTCGGCCAGCGTGCGCAGACCGGTACGCGCGGCATGGGCCGACTTCCACTGGTTCATGCCCTCGGTGCGGCCCTGATAGATCACGCCCTTGGTGTCGCACATGATGCAGTTGTCATGGGTCGCGCCCATCGACTTCAGCAGCTCAAGACAGGCGATCCCCGCCGCCCCGGCACCGTTCAGCACGATGCGGCAATCCTCGATCTTCTTGCCGCTGATGTGCAGCGCGTTGATCAGGCCGGCGGCACAGATCACGGCGGTGCCGTGCTGGTCGTCGTGAAAGACGGGAATGTCCATCTCTTCCTTGAGGCGCTGTTCGATGATGAAACACTCGGGCGCTTTGATGTCCTCAAGGTTGATGCCGCCGAAGGTCGGGCCCATCAGCTTGACCGCCTCGATGATCTTCTCGGGATCTTCAGTGTCCAGCTCGATGTCGATCGAGTTCACATCGGCGAAGCGCTTGAACAGCACCGACTTGCCCTCCATCACCGGTTTGGAGGCCAGCGCGCCGAGGTTGCCCAGACCCAGCACCGCGGTGCCGTTGCTGATCACCGCCACAAGGTTGCCCTTGTTGGTGTAGTCATAGGCCGTCTCGGGGTTGGCGTGGATTTCCTCGCAGGGCACGGCCACGCCGGGGCTGTAGGCCAGGCTCAGATCCCGTTGCGTGTTCATCGGCACGGTCGCCGTGATCTCGAACTTGCCGGGGGTGGGTTCCAGGTGAAAGGCAAGCGCGTCTTCACGGCTGATCTTGGCTTTTGTCATCGCAACGGTCCTCCAAAGGTCGTTGCGTCATACACAAGGCCCACGATCTTCTCAACAGTCACGCGCTTTCGCCTTTCGCAGCCCCTCCATGATTTGTACCCTAGCGCAAAGCACTTTGGGGGCCTCATGAACACCGTTGCCGCAGTCACACCGATGATGGCGCAATTCCTTGAAATAAAGGAACAATATCCGCACGCCCTACTGTTTTACCGGATGGGCGATTTCTACGAAATGTTCTTCGACGATGCGATCGCTGCCTCGGCCGCGCTCGACATCGCTCTGACCAAGCGCGGCAAGCACCTGGGCGAGGATATCCCGATGTGCGGTGTCCCGGTTCATGCGGCGGAAAACTATCTGCTGACGCTGATCCGCAAAGGCTTTCGCGTCGCCGTCTGCGAACAGATGGAGGACCCCGCCGAGGCCAAGAAGCGCGGCGGCAAGTCCGTCGTGCACCGCGATGTCGTGCGCCTCGTCACCCCCGGCACCCTGACCGAGGACTCGCTGCTCGAGGCGCGCCGTCACAACTTCCTCGCCGCCTATGCCAACGTCCGGGACGAAGCCGCGCTGGCCTGGGTCGACATCTCGACCGGCTCGTTTCACGTGATGCCTCTGGCCACCGTCAAGCTCGGCCCCGAACTCGCCCGCCTCGCCCCCTCCGAACTGCTGGTCAGCGACGCGGACGAGGCTGAGCTGCGCCCGCTGGTCGAGGATTTCGACATCGCCCTGACGCCGCTCTCGCGTGGCTCCTACGACAGCACCAATGCGACCAAGCGCCTGACCGATCTGTTCCGCGTCGGCACCCTCGACAGCTTCGGGCAGTTCACCCGGGCCGAGGTTTCGGCCATGGGCGCGCTGGTCGACTACCTCGACATCACCCAAAAGGGCAAACTGCCGCTGCTGCGCCCGCCCCTGCGCGAAGCCGCCGACAGTTCCGTCCAGATTGACGCCGCCACCCGGCGCAACCTTGAGATCACCCATGCCCTTGGCGGCGGTCGCGCGGGCTCCCTCCTCGCCGCCATCGACCGCACCGTCACGGCCGTCGGTGCCCGCCTGCTGGAGCGTCGCATCTCCTCGCCCTCGCGCCACCTCGCCACCATCACCGACCGCCTCGACGCGGTCGACTTCGCCGCCGACCAGACCCGCCTGTCCGAGGATCTGCGCGCCGCCCTGCGCAAGGTGCCCGACCTCGACCGCGCCCTGTCGCGGCTGGCGCTGGAGCGCGGCGGCCCGCGTGATCTGGCCGCCATCCGCAACGCGCTGGAACAGGCCGAGACGATCTCGCACTTCCTCTCGGGGACCGAGCTGCCAGAGCTGCTGAGCGCCTGTGCCAGTGACCTCACAGGGCACGAGGACCTCCTTGCCCTGCTCGACAGCGCCCTGATCGCCGAACCGCCCCTGCTGGCGCGCGACGGCGGCTTTATCGCCAAGGGCTACGACGCCGAACTCGACGAGATCCGCACCCTGCGGGATGAGGGGCGCGGCGTCATCGCCCAGATGCAGCAGCAATACGCCGAACAGACCGGCATCACGGGGCTGAAGATCAAGCACAACAACGTGCTCGGCTACTTCATCGAAGTCACCTCGACCCACGCCGAAAAGATGCTGAAGCCGCCGCACTCCGACGCCTTCAAGCACCGCCAGACCACCGCCAATCAGGTGCGCTTTACCACGCCTGATCTGTCGGACCTGGAAACCCGCATCCTCAACGCCGCCGGTCAGGTACAGGGGATCGAGCTGCGGCTCTTCGCCTCCCTGCGCGAGGCAATCCTGAACGACGCCCCCGCCCTCACCCAGCTGTCGCGTGCGCTGGCCGAGTTCGACCTGACCACCGCCCTCGCCGATCTTTCCCGGGCCGAGGACTGGACCCGCCCGCTGGTCGACACCTCCCGCGCGCTGGAAATCATCGGTGGCCGGCACCCGGTTGTTGAGCAGGCGCTGCGCCGGCAGGGTCACCCCTTCATCGCCAACGATTGCGTGCTGTCTGCGGATGCCGAGGCGGCGGCGATCTGGCTGCTGACCGGTCCGAACATGGCCGGTAAGTCGACCTTCCTGCGCCAGAACACCCTGATCGCCCTGCTGGCGCAGATGGGCAGCCACGTCCCCGCCACCCGTGCCCATATCGGTCTGGTCAGCCAGATCTTCAGCCGCGTCGGCGCCTCGGATGACCTCGCACGCGGCCGTTCGACCTTCATGGTCGAGATGGTCGAGACGGCAGCCATCCTCAATCAGGCCGACGACCGCGCGCTGGTGATCCTGGACGAGATTGGCCGTGGCACCGCCACCTATGACGGCCTCTCGATCGCCTGGGCCACGCTGGAGCATCTGCACGGCGTCAACCGTTCCCGCGCCCTCTTCGCCACGCACTACCACGAGATGACCGACCTCGCGAAGCGTCTCCCCGGGGTCGAGAACGCCACCGTCGCCGTGCGCGAATACGACAACGACGTGATCTTCCTGCACGAGGTCCGCATGGGTGCCGCCGATCGCAGTTATGGTGTGCAGGTGGCGAAACTGGCCGGGTTGCCCGACAGCGTCGTCGCGCGCGCCCGCGACGTGCTCGCCTCGCTGGAGGATACTGCGCGCTCGTCCAAGAATCCCAAGGCGATGATCGACGATCTGCCGCTGTTCGCCGCCTCGCCGCCTGCGCCAAAAGTGTCCGACCAGTTACCGACGCAATACCGACGGCTTACCGACATGCTAAATGGCATCCATCCAGACGAACTTTCGCCCCGCGATGCGCTGGATCTGCTCTACAAACTGAAAGAGGCGTCCCGCGAAAACTAACGCGGAACGCCTCTCAAAAGTCGTGTCTCAGTGGCCCCCAAAAGGGGCCGCCCCTCAACCGGGGTTGGAGCTGACGCCCACCTGAGCGGGGCGCAGCAGACGGTCATAAAGCATGAAGCCCTCTGCCGAGACCTGAATGATCTCGCCGGCTTTCGTGCCCGGAACCGGAGCCTCGAACATCGCTTCGTGGTGGTTCGGGTCGAATTTATCACCGATTTTCGGCGTGATCGGTTCGATCCCGTGCTTGCGGAAGGTATTGACCAGCTCACGCATGGTCAGCTCGATCCCCTCCAGAAGTGCCGCATTTTCCTCGGTTTTTTCGCCTGCCGCGTCCAGAGCGCGGGTCAGGTTGTCATAAACCGGAAGGATGTCACGCGACAGTTTCGCCCCACCATAGTTCTCGGCCTCGCGCCGCTGCTTGTCCGCCCGCTTGCGCGAGTTTTCCGCATCGGCCAGAGCCCGCATGAACTTGTCCTTGAACGCATCGCGTTCAGCCCGAAGTGCTTCGATCTCGGCTTCCTCGCTCTCGATTGCTTCCATGTCGTCCTCGTAAGCGTCGTCTTCAACGGCTTCCGGGTCGTCCAGAAAATCCTCGTCTCTCGGCTCTGCCATAACTCACCTCTATCGTCGGGCTACTAGCGGCGGTCGGAAATCATCCGCCCCACCAGCTGCGCCGTGTAATCCACGATCGGAACGATGCGCCCATAGTTGAGCCGCGTGGGCCCGATGACCCCTACCGCACCGATAATCTTTCGATCAGCGTTCATATAAGGAGAGACCACCAAAGAGGAACCCGAAAGTGAGAAAAGTTTGTTCTCAGAACCGATAAAAATCCTCACACCCTCACCGCCCTCGGTCAGGTTGAGGAATTCGGCGATATCCCGCTTGCGCTCAAGGTCGTCAAACAGCACACGGATCCTGTCGAGATCGGACTCTTCACTGTCCAGCAGGTTGGAGCGCCCCCGTACGATCAGTCGCTCATAGGTCTCGCCTTCGCCATCCCAGACCGCCAATCCACTTTCGACAAGCGCCCGAGACAATCCATCAATCTGTTGTTTTTTCGCGTCGATTTCCCGTGAAACAACCGTTTTGAGATCGCTGAGCGTGCGCCCCGCCATAAGGGAGTTCAGAAAATTGGCGGCCTCCCTCATCGAGCTTGGCGTCTGCCCAGGCGGAGGGTTGAAGATGCGGTTCTCGACATGCCCGTCTGCAAAAACCAGAACGACCAGCGCGCGATCATGGCCCAGACCAACGAATTCGATGTGCTTGATCGGTGCTTCATGCTTGGGCGCAAGCACCAGAGAGGCGCCGCGCGTCGCGAAACTCAGCGCGGAGCCTATGCGATCAAGAATAGCACCGACATCGCCGCCGTTGCCGATCGTCGCGTCGATCTTTTCGCGGTCATCACTGGCCAGATCTCCGACCTCCAGCAGACCGTCGACAAACATCCGCAAGCCTTGCTGCGTCGGCACCCGCCCTGCACTCACGTGCGGCGAATCCAGCAGGCCCATATATTCGAGGTCCTGCATCACGTTGCGCACCGTGGCCGCGCTGACCTTTTCGTTCATCAGCCGTGTAAGGGTACGCGAGCCTACGGGCTCACCTGTCTCCAGATATCCCTCAACGACCCGTCTAAACACCTCACGTGTCCGGTCGTTCAACTCGTTAAGGATCGACTTGTTGGTATTCATATCCTCAACCTTCCCCGAGACGCCATTAGAGTGCACAGTGCCGAAAGGTCAACGGGGCTTGCCTTTGCACCACCCGCTTGCATATCAGGGGCCGCAGATAAAGGGGTATCCGATGCGACCATCTGGAAGAGATCTAAGCGAAATGCGCGCAGTTTCAATCGAAACCGGCGTCACGAAACATGCAGAGGGCTCCTGCATGATCGAGATCGGTGACACCCACGTGCTGTGCACCGCGACCATTGAGCCGCGCGTGCCGCCCTTCATCAAGGGCTCTGGTCTGGGATGGGTCACTGCTGAATATGGGATGCTGCCGCGCTCGACAACGTCGCGCATGCGTCGTGAGGCTGCAATGGGCAAACAGGGCGGAAGAACCGTTGAGATTCAAAGGCTTATAGGTCGCTCTTTGCGCGCTGGTGTCGATCGTGTCGCCTTGGGCGAACGCCAGATCACAATCGACTGTGACGTCATTCAGGCCGATGGTGGCACGCGGTGCGCGTCGATCACCGGCGGTTGGGTCGCCTTGCGTCTGGCAGTCAACAAGCTCATGAAGACAGGCGATGTCGTCTCTGACCCGCTGGTAGATCCGGTCGCGGCGATTTCCTGTGGTATTTACGCTGGCCAACCCATTCTGGACCTCGACTACCCTGAAGACAGCGAAGCTGGCGTTGATGGTAATTTCATCATGACGGGCACGAAGAAACTCATCGAAGTGCAGATGTCGGCGGAAGGCTCCACCTATTCCCGCGCACAGATGAACGAACTTCTCGATCTGGCCGAGAAGGGCATTGATGAGCTGGTTGCGATTCAGAAAGAGGCCACAAATGCGTAAATTTGACGGCAAAGAATTGGTCATTGCGACGCATAACAAAGGCAAGCTTGCCGAAATTGGGGATCTGTTGGCACCCTACGGGATCACTGTAAGCTCCGCTGCAGACCATGGGCTGGAAGAGCCTGAGGAAACCGAGGATAATTTCATCGGGAACGCGCGGATCAAGGCGCATTTTGCAGCCAAGCAAACCGGCCTACCCGCGTTGTCCGATGATAGTGGGATCTCGGTCGATGCATTGGATGGTGCGCCCGGTGTCTATACGGCGGATTGGGCAGAAACTCCCAACGGCCGGGACTTTCCGATGGCGATGGAAAAGGTCTGGACGCTTCTGGAAGAAAAGAACGCGCCCCTCCCCCGTACGGCTGCGTTCAACTGCACACTCTGTCTTGCCTGGCCAGACGGTCACGACGAAATTTTTGTCGGCAAGGTTAATGGCCAGCTGACATGGCCTATGCGCGGCGAACAGGGACACGGCTACGACCCCATGTTCCAAGCTGAAGGCTACGATGAAACCTTCGCCGAGATGGATCCGGACATCAAGAATGCGATGTCCCACAGGGCAGATGCTTTCGCCAAGCTTGTGACTAGTTGTTTTGAGTGAGGATTGGCAAAACGCCGGTTTCGGCATCTACGTTCACTGGCCGTTTTGCCAATCAAAATGCCCATATTGTGACTTCAACAGCCACGTAGCACAACATGTAGATCAGAAGCGTTGGATTAAATCCTACGTCACTGAACTGGAACGCTACTCTGTGCTGACGCCCGGCCGGGTTGTACAATCCGTATTTTTTGGCGGTGGTACCCCCAGCCTGATGGAGCCGGAGACCGTCGATGCCGTCATATCCACCATCCGGCGGTTGTGGCCGCAGGGCAACGACGTCGAAATCACCCTTGAAGCTAACCCTGGATCCGTCGAGGCAGATCGCTTCAAGGGATATGCGAGCGCTGGCGTCAATCGCATCTCGATGGGCTTCCAGGCGCTGAATGATCGCGATCTCGCAAAACTCGGGCGCCTGCATACCGTTGAAGAAGCCATGCGGGCATTTGACATTGCGCGTGCTCACTTTGACCGCGTGAGTTTTGACCTCATTTATGCGCGTCAGGATCAAACACTTTCTGAATGGGAAAGTGAGCTTGGACAAGCACTTAGCTTGGCAGTAGACCACCTGTCACTATACCAGCTGACCGTCGAGGATGGCACAGCCTTTGGGGACAGATACAAACGTGGAAAGCTTCGCGGTCTGCCAGATCCCGATCTTGCTGCAGATATGTATGAGTTGACACAAGCCCTATGCGCAGAACATGGCTTTGAGTGCTACGAGGTGTCAAATCATGCACGTGAAGGTGCTCGTAGCCGGCACAACTCGCTCTACTGGCGCTATGGCGACTACCTAGGGATCGGTCCAGGGGCCCATGGACGGGTTACGCTCAATGGAAACAGGCACGCAACTGAGGCGTTTCGTGCACCGGGAGAATGGCTAAAGCACGCCGAGGCTGGGAACGGTGACAAATTACGCGAGGAACTCAGCGGACCAGAGCAGGCCCAGGAGTACCTTCTGATGGGTCTTCGCCTGAGAGAAGGCATAGATCTTGGGCGTTTTGAGAACCTCAATGGCTCGCCCGTACCAGAATCTAAAATCTCTGAACTGACGGATCTGAACTTGGTCAAGCGAGACCATTCACAGCTATCTGTGACCGACAAAGGCCGAATGCTGTTGAATGCTGTGCTGGATGTTCTGCTGGCGGACTAAGAATGCCCTAAATTTGGATTTTCATCAGTCTGATTAGCCTCGAATTGGGCCCAGTCGGAGCGGTATAGCTACATTTACCGACTGTACCCTTCGCATTTCCGCTCGCATTCTGCTTTAGCCACGGCTCAAAATGCCTCCGTAACTGGCTATTTAACACCCATATTTAGGTTCAAGGATTGAAAACTGAACTACATGTGGTGGAATGTCGTAAAAAGTTAGAAATTACCTTCTCTTTCGATTGCCTGTGCCTTCGTCTTGCAAGTTATACTCTGATTGCGCCCAGTTCTAATTTCGCTCCAGAGCGCATCTCTGGCGTACGTCCTGATTTTTATCTGGACTCGCCCTAACGGGCTTCACTTAGGATCTGGCAAAGTGCATCCAATTGCTCAAGAGACTCATATCGAATGGACAATTTTCCTGACTCCTGCCCGGACATGTGATCGATTTCGATTTTCATACCAAGAGCAGCCGACAAATCACCCTCCAACGCCTTCGTATCGGCATCCTTTTCTCCGAGAGCTTTACTCGCAGCTGGGCCTACACGCACGTTCCTGGGCGCTGCATCAGGTTTCTTAGCCAGTTGCTCAGTCGCACGCACGGACAATCCATTGTCGACGACGCGACGCGCCAACATTACGGGATCATCGGATGTGATCAGTGCACGGGCATGGCCAGCAGAGAGTTGGCCTTCCTGAAGCATCTCACGGACTTCATCTGGAAGCTGCAAAAGACGCATCAGGTTAGCGATATGGCTCCGGCTTTTCCCGAGAGCCTGAGCCAGCTTTTCCTGAGTATGGCCGAACTTCTCCATTAACTGCTTAAATCCAGCAGCTTCCTCGATCGGATTTAGGTCCGCGCGTTGAATATTTTCAATGATGGCGACTTCAAGAACCTCTATGTCATTGAAGTCACGTACTAAAACAGGGAGCTCATGCAACTTTGCCATTTGCGCCGCACGCCAACGACGTTCGCCAGCGACGATTTCGTACTGGCCGACACTTCCTGGCTTGGGACGTACGATTAGAGGCTGAATTACACCCTTTTCACGGATCGACGACGCAAGTTCTTCAAGTTGCGAAGACGTAAAGGTGCGGCGCGGTTGGTCAGGATTGGGGACAACGTTCTCGATAGGAACAAGCATGTCAGGACGCCGTGACGAGCCTACTGCTGCAACATCGTCCTCATGCGTTACGTCCGCCATAAGTGCAGAGAGGCCACGGCCAAGTCCACGCGTTCTTTTCTTTTCCATGGCAGTTTCCTCAACTTTAGGCTGCGACTTTTTCGTGTTTTTTAAGCAATTCGCCAGCCAAAGCTCGATATGCCATCGCACCTTTTGAAGTCGGGTCGAATTCTAGAACCGGCATGGAAAACGAAGGAGCTTCGCTGACACGAACGTTCCTGGGAATAATAGTTTTGAACACGAGATCTCCAAGATTACTTCTCGCGTCTTCTTCAACTTGCTGGCTCAGATTGTTTCGTGAATCGTACATCGTGAGAACTATTCCCTCAATCCGCAGATTGGGGTTTGCGCTCTGACGGACTTCACGAATGGTCAACATAAGCTGCGAAAGTCCCTCAAGCGCGAAGAACTCACTCTGCAGTGGAACGAGAATAGAATGCGCCGCCACCATAGCGTTCACTGTGAGCAAGTTCAGAGACGGCGGGCAATCTATAAGGACATAGTCATATTCGTATGCATCCATCGCTGGCTGGCGAAGTGCATCGTACAGAAGGTGAGACCTTTTCTCGTTTGAGATCAGGTCGATATCGGCCGACGACAAGTCCACCGTCGCTGGTACAATGTCAAAATTTTTGATCGAGGAAGCCTGAATTACATCTCCGAGGCTCGCATCGTCGAGGAGTAGTTCATACGCGGTATTTTCGCGTTTTTCGGGTTCAATACCTAGGCCAGTGGAGGCGTTTCCTTGGGGATCCAAATCAATAAGAAGCACCTTGCGCCCTTGCTCTACAAGCGCAGCACCCAAATTAATTGCGGTAGTCGTTTTCCCGACCCCACCCTTCTGGTTTGCAATCGCTACAATCCTCGGACCCTTTGAATCAGGACTATTGGACACGTTCGATTCCTCCGACTTCTAGGATGACAGCCTCTGGATCGGTCTTACTCTGATGGGCCTCGTAACGAAAGCGCCAAAGGCGCTTTGCCTCCTCCAGTTCAAGATTCCACCGCGCGCCCTTTAAAAAGAGTGCTGTGCCGTTTGGATCCATATGCCTCACGGAGAATTCTAATAGGCCATCAAGGGACGTCAACGCACGCGCGCTGATAACGTCTGCGTTTTGGGGAGGAACTGACTCAATTCTTTCTGAAATGACGGTTACATCGACCCCAGTTTCGCGACCGACTGTTCTCAGAAATGCGCACTTTCTCTGATCTGACTCAATGAGAGTTACATGGCCTTCAGAACAGAACTCTGCAGCATAAATAGCGATTACAAGTCCTGGAAATCCACCACCACTCCCCATGTCCACCCAAGATGTGAAAGTCGAGCTGAGCGAAAATAGTTGTGCAGAATCAGTAAGATGGCGTTCCCAAACTTGTGGGATTGTTGTCTTGCTCACAAGGTTGATCTTGCTGTTCCACCGAACCAGAAGATCAACGTATGTTTCGAGCCTCTCAAATGTTTCACGTGAAACATCGTTGAAAATGTCATTTTTACTCACGCAGAGCGTTCCCGGTTTTGCCGATTGAGCTTGGATAATATCAACGCCAAAGCTGCCGGGGTCATCCCCTCAATCCTACCCGCCTGAGCGAGATTGGACGGCCGAACAGTCCGAAGTTTGAACTTCAGCTCGTTGGATAATCCCTCCAGCAGACCATAGTCGAAATTGCTAGGTATATTCCGATATTCATCGCGCTTCAGAATCTCCGCGTCATGACGTTGTCTTTCCACGTAAGTAGCATATAGCGCATCGTTTTTTAGCTGCGTCTTTGTCTCTTCGTTCAGAGATGAAAGCTTCGGTTCAATCATTTCCAAATCAGATACCGAAACTTCAGGGAACGACAAAACCTGATAGAGAGACCGTTGTTTGCCATCTTCGCTAATCTTGACAAAGTTTTGATTCAGAACCTTAGGCGAAACGACACAGCCCTCGAGTAGAGACTTTCCCTTTTCCAAATGTTCCATCTTATCGGAGAAGAGCTCAGCGCGCGATTTTTTAACAAGCCCAGCTTCAATTCCGATGTCAGTCAAACGTTGATCAGCGTTATCAGCCCTCAGCGACAATCGAAATTCAGCACGCGAAGTGAACATACGATAAGGCTCTGAGACCCCACGCGTAGTTAAATCGTCGATCATTACGCCGATGTAACTGTTGGAACGGCTAAAAAACACAGGATCCCCGCCAACCGCTTCTTTCGCAGCATTTACACCAGCTACAACCCCCTGAGCCGCGGCTTCCTCATATCCAGTTGTTCCGTTAATCTGACCTGCCAGAAACAAACCTGGCACGTCATTCAACGCCAGCCGGCTATCTAGTGCACGAGGGTCTACGTAGTCATATTCAATTGCATATCCAGGCTGAAGAATACGGACGTTTTCAAGACCCTTAATCGACCTGACATAATCCTCCTGAACATCCTGCGGCAGTGAGGTAGAAATGCCGTTCGGATATATCGTGTGATCCCCCAGCCCTTCTGGCTCAAGAAAAATCTGATGTGACTCTTTATCTGAAAATCTGACCACCTTATCTTCGATTGAGGGGCAATAACGAGGGCCCACACCCTCAATATGACCACCATACATCGCGGATCGGGACAGGTTGTCCCTGATAATATCGTGAGTTTTCATGTTAGTGTGTGTGATACCACATGAAACCTGTTTCAAATTCGGCTTATTAGAAAGAAAAGAAAACATCACGGGAGTTTCATCGCCCGGCTGGCTTTCCAAGACGTCCCAATTGATTGTTTTTCCATCCAGCCTTGGTGGAGTCCCTGTTTTCAAACGTCCCATTTGCAAACCGAAACTGTCCATTCGATCACCAAGGCGATTCGCCGCGTTGTCGCCCATCCGGCCACCAGAAAAACTCTTGTCGCCTATATGAATCAAACCGCGTAAAAATGTCCCAGTTGTCAGAACCACTGATCGCGCGGTTATTTCTGAGCCATCAGACAGCACGAGACCTGTCACGCGCCCAAGGTGCATAATAAAGTCAACGACCTCACCAACTAATATGCTCAAGCCCGGGAGTGTGGTCATCTGCTTCAACATTTCTGTTCTATAGACAAACCTGTCTGCTTGTGCTCTCGGTCCTTGAACTGCAGGACCTTTGCGCCTGTTTAGCAACCGAAATTGAATGCCAGCTTTATCAGCAACCGTTCCCATCAGCCCGTCGAGAGCATCTATCTCCCGAACTAGGTGACCTTTACCCAACCCTCCAATGGCTGGATTACAGGACATCACGCCGATTCCATCCATTTTCAGCGTGATAAGCGCAGTCTTCGCTCCAACGCGCGCAGAAGCATGGGCTGCATCGCAACCAGCATGACCGCCACCGACTACCACTACGTCAAAATCCAATTGTTTCACGTGAAACAACTCCTACTTACCGATGCAGAAACTAGCGAAAATCTCACCAAGCAGAGTTTCCACGTCGACGATGCCTACCAAAGAATCAAGCGAGCGGATAGCTGACCTAAGCTCTTCGGCAATCACATCCTCACCATAAGCGGAATCACGCAACATATTTCTTGCATTAGTCAGATACTCTAATGAACGAAGGATTGCCAGCCGGTGGCGCTCGCGTGTTGCCGTAGCAACCAGAGACGAGCGTTCGGTGAAAACTGTCGCCAACCGATCAATCAGCGAATCGACACCATGCCCCGTTACACCACTTACACCACTTACACCATCGAGGTCGTCATAAAGATCAACCTTGGCACGAAGGACCAAGTCATCCGCTTTCATGGGAAATAGAGGAGTCTCGCCAGGAGCTAAGAGATAAATACGAAGATCTGCTTGCTCAGCGCGAGCTTTACCACGTTCCACGCCTATTGCTTCAACAACATCATCGGTATCGCGCAAACCAGCCGTATCTAGAAGAGTAACTGGCAATCCGCGCAAATCCATGCGCACTTCAATAACGTCGCGAGTTGTACCCGCTATCGATGAAGTTATTGCGGCTTCGCGACCCGCTAAGTAGTTGAGAAGAGTCGATTTACCCGCATTCGGTGCTCCAATAATCGCAACTTCGAACCCGTTACGCACGCGTTCAGCAACTTCTGCACCAATGGCTTGGCTTTTGAGGCTCGTTTGCACATCGGAAAGGAGCTGATTCACTTCAGGTCGGACGTCAACAGGTACGTCCTCATCAGCAAAATCGATTGTGGCTTCCAGTAGCGCCGCTGCTCTTATCAGATCGCGGCGCCAAATTTGAACGATCTCACCGAGTTTTCCGGCAAAAACCCTTTGTGCCTGGCGTCTCTGGGCCTCAGTTTCAGAGTCGATCAAATCGGCAAGACCCTCCACCTGCGATAGGTCCATCTTGCCGTTTTCGAGGGCTCTTCTTGTGAACTCCCCCGCTTCAGCCATCCTGAGCCCTGACATATCTCCCAATGTGCGCAAAACACTCGTGATAATTGCCGGGCTGCCATGGAGCTGCAGTTCAATAACGTCCTCGCCCGTGAAGCTTTCAGGTCCTTCGAAATAAAGTACCAAAGCACTGTCGAGGACTTCGCCATCGGCGTCTCTTAAAGTCCTCAGAAGAGCGTGCCGGGGTATCGCCTTTTTGATTCCGAAGTTTTCAGCAGCCATCAAAGCCAAGGGGCCTGATATCCGAACAATCGAAACGCCTGCCCTGCCTGGCGCTGACGCTAGGGCAAAGATGGTATCCATATTCATTCCTCCCCGAGCGAGTGCCCAGATCAGGTGTTCATGGAATCAAAGAAGTCAGAATTTGTCTTCGTCTGCTTCAATTTTGAAATCAGGAACTCAATCGCGTCCGTCGTACCCATGGGGTTGAGTATCCGGCGAAGAACAAACGTTTTCTGCAGGTCGATTTTGTCGACCAAAAGCTCTTCTTTCCTGGTCCCGGACTTCAGAATATCCATAGCAGGGAAGACGCGCTTATCGGCAACCTTGCGATCCAAGACGATTTCCGAGTTACCCGTGCCTTTGAATTCTTCAAAAATCACCTCGTCCATACGGCTGCCAGTGTCGATCAGCGCCGTTGCAATGATGGTCAGGGAGCCACCTTCTTCGATGTTCCGAGCTGCGCCAAAGAACCGTTTCGGCCTCTGGAGAGCGTTTGCATCGACGCCGCCCGTCAAAACTTTACCCGATGAAGGCACCACAGTGTTGAATGCCCTACCAAGCCTAGTTATCGAATCAAGCAAGATAACAACATCTCGCTTGTGTTCTACCAAGCGCTTAGCTTTCTCGATCACCATCTCGCAAACTGCTACGTGGCGCGTCGCAGGCTCGTCAAAGGTTGAGGAAATGACCTCACCTTTTACAGAACGCTGCATATCAGTCACCTCTTCCGGGCGCTCATCGATCAGCAGAACGATCAGATAGCACTCAGGATGATTTTTCTCGATAGAATTTGCAATATTCTGAAGCAGAACCGTTTTACCAGTCCGCGGGGGAGCAACGATCAGAGAGCGCTGACCTTTGCCAATCGGCGCAACAAGGTCGATGATTCGGGCAGAACGATCCTTGATCGTGGGATCCTCAACTTCCATCTTCAGCCGCTCATCCGGATAGAGCGGTGTCAGGTTGTCGAACGCAATTTTGTGGCGCGCCTTTTCAGGATCTTCAAAGTTGATCGAAGACACCGTTGTCAGTGCGAAGTACCGTTCGTTGTCGTCAGGCTGCTTCATCAAGCCTTCAACGGTATCCCCAGTCCTCAGCGAAAACTGCCGTATCATGTCCGGAGAGACATAAATATCGTCCGGTCCGGAAAGATAGTTCGCTTCTGGCGACCGAAGGAATCCGAAACCGTCCTGCAGGACCTCCAGCACACCATCGCCGCCGATCTGCCAATCTTCATCCGCGAGTTCGCGAAGAATCTGGAACATCATCTCGCCCTTGCGCATGGTCGAGGCGTTCTCGATCTCCAGCTCTTCGGCCATGGCCAGAAGATCCTTTGGGCTTTTTGCCTTGAGATCGTACAGATTGAGGCGGTTCTCACTCATCGAATAAATGTCCTTTGATCGGCTCAACTGAGGAGCACGCGATCAGTTCTATGTCTGGAAAGCAATTCACCCGGACGGGCGACTTGGCGCGGTACATAGGCGCTGGAACGGATTGAGTCAATTCTTCTAGAACTTCACGACGACGGAGAAGACGATGATCATCATCAAAAGCGTCGGAACTTCGTTCATCATTCGGTAGCGGCGCCCTGTAAGAACATTCTCGCCACGCTCGAAGTCCTTACGTCGTTTTCCCAGCCAATGGTGAAAACATGTCATTGAGAGCACCGCTGCGGCTTTGGTCCAGGGCCAGACAAAGGACCAGTCCACGATGCCGGGTGTGAAAACCAGTGCGAGGCCGAAGATCCAGGTTGCGATCATGGCTGGGTTCATGATCGCGCGCAGCAGTCTGTACTCCATCGTTCGGAATAGTTGATCGACCTGTGCGTTCTGCCCCTGCTCAGCATGATACACAAAAAGTCTTGGCAGATAGAAGATCCCTGCCATCCAGCTGATCACAGCAATGATGTGAAGACTTTTCGTCCATGGGTACGCCAGAGCGAGGAAGTCAGACATGCGCGATCTCCGTTCATCGGTCTCCCTCATACCCTTCAATACTATTTAAAGAAAAGATTGTTGTTTGATGTAGTACCGCTTCTTTCTGTGGATACTTTGGTTTTCCATACGGTCTTACACACTGTGGATAAGTTGGGGGTAAACTTGGAGTCATCTAAGGAAAGTTTTCCACCGTATTTTTTTTCATCCAATGATTTCAGTCGGATGTGAGAGCAAAAGACCATCAGATTGATTTACGTCCAACTGTGGATCATTTCTGGGGCGAATCCTGAGAAAGAACAAATCAGGTTACTCTTCTCCACAGAGGGCGTTTCTCGAACGACTCAGCCGACTCGGGTGAGTCCCCCACAGGGGGGCACGCCCCTTGCGCTCAGCGTCAATTTTTTCCAGAAGTTAGCCAGACTTTATAGCGAGTTTTTCACTAGGTTATCCCCATGCAACACAGCATCATCTTGGCTTCAGGTTCATCGATACGGGCGGAACTGTTACAGCGCGCCGGCGTGTCCTTCAGCGTCATGAAGCCACGCGTTGATGAAGAAATGATTAAGAGTGCTATGCTCGCCGAGGGGGAGAGCCCGCGAAACATCGCGGACGCTCTCGCACAAGCCAAGGCCGAGAAAGTCAGCATGAAAGAGCCAAGTGCTTTCATCATAGGCTGTGACCAAGTCTTGGCATTTGACGGAAGAATTTTATCGAAGCCTGAGAGCAGTGACGACGCAGGGGCGCAGTTAAGGACTTTGTCGGGCAAAACGCATGAACTGTTCACTGCCGCCGTGATTTGTCAGGACGGCAGGGCGATCTGGCGCAAGGTCAGTGACGTCAGAATGACGATGCGGCCGATCTCTGACAGCTACCTGGACTCTTATATTTCACGAAACTGGCCCGAAATTTCCCATGCCTGTGGCTCATACCAAGTCGAAGCAGAAGGGAGCCGACTTTTTTCCAAGATCGATGGAGACCATTTTGCAGTCATGGGGCTGCCTCTGCTTGAGATCCTGGATTACCTGGCGTTAAGAGGAGTTATCGACTCATGACCCATGAACGCATCCCGCTCGCCGGTGTCATCGGCAATCCGATAGCGCATTCGCGGTCTCCTCAAGTGCATGGCTACTGGCTTAAGTCACTGAACTTGCGTGGCCACTACATCCCCATGCATGTGACAGAAGAAAAGCTGAAAGAAGTTTTGCATACGCTTCCGAATGTTGGATTCGTGGGTGTGAATATCACGATCCCTCATAAGGAAGTGGTTCTCCAAATTGCAGATCGGATTTCAGACCGCGCGAAGGCCATTGGCGCCGCAAATACCCTATTTTTCAGTGCAGATGGAGAAATATTCGCCGACAATACGGATGGGTATGGATTTATTGAGAACCTTCATCAGCGCGCGCGCGGTTGGGATCCTAAAGTAGGCGCTGCCGCCTTGCTCGGAGCCGGAGGTGCAGCACGGGCTGTGATATGCTCCCTGATTGAGGCAGAGGTGCCTGAAATTCTGATTTCAAACCGAACGATCGAGCGCGCCCATGCATTGCGACAGGAGTTTGGCCCTCGCTTGCACGTCGTCGAATGGTCACAGGCAGGCTCCATGATAGCGGACGCGAATTTGGTGGTGAACACCACGTCTTTGGGCATGGTCGGAAATTCTGGTCTGAATGTGGCACTCGATGGTCTGCATGAGGGGCAAGTCGTGACCGATTTGGTTTATAACCCCTTGGAGACACCGATCTTGCAGGCGGCGCGGTTGGCTGGATGCACGACTGTCGATGGGCTTGGCATGCTGCTGCATCAGGCCGTGCCGGGGTTTGAGCGTTGGTTTGGTCAACGGCCAGAGGTGACGCCTGAACTGCGCGCGGCCGCCTTGAAATGAGCTTTTTGATAGGATTGACCGGCTCGATCGGGATGGGGAAGTCAACCACGGCCAAGCTGTTCGCTGCGGAAGGCTGTGATGTATGGGACGCGGATGCAGCTGTGCACCGCATGTATGGCATTGGCGGATCTGCCGTGGTCCCTTTATCTGGGGTGTTCCCTGAGGCGACACGCGACGGGTCAGTTTCGCGCGACGTCTTGAAGAAGATCATTGCTGAGGATCCGACGGCACTGCCCCGTATCGAGGCGATTGTGCACCCCTTGGTGGCAGATGACAGACAAGCCTTCGTGGCAAATGCGATATCTGACATCGTCGTGCTCGACATTCCCCTGCTGTTTGAGGGGCGCGGATCGCAAGGAGTCGACGCGACGGTCGTTGTGACTGCTCCTGCTGAAATACAGCGAGCGCGCGTCATGTCACGGGGGACCATGACCGAGGCACAGTTTGAAATGATACTGTCCAAACAGCTGCCCGATGCGGAAAAACGCCAACGCGCAACCTACGTTGTTTTGACGGACACTGTTGAACATGCGAAAGCGCAGGTGGCAGCCATCGTTTCGACAATCAGACAAGGCCTCAGCAATGCGTGAAATCGTCCTCGATACCGAAACCACCGGTTTTGAACCTGATCAGGGGGACCGTCTGGTCGAGATCGGCGCTGTTGAGTTGCTGAACCACATGCCGACTGGAGAGACGTTTCACGTCTATATCAATCCCAAACGCAACATGCCTGATGATGCGTTCCGTGTGCACGGGTTGAGCGAGGAGTTTCTGTCCGACAAGCCGGTCTTCGCGGATGTTGCGCAAGATTTTCTGGATTTCATCGGTGACTCGCGCTTGGTCATCCACAATGCCAGCTTCGATATGAAGTTTTTGAATGCGGAGCTGGGCTGGCTGGGCAAGCCAAAGATACCGATATCTCAGGCGCTCGACACGTTGGCGATTGCGCGCAAGCGGTTCCCAGGGTCGCCTGCGTCGCTCGATGCGCTTTGCCGTCGTTTTGGGATCAACAACTCCGCGCGGACACTGCACGGGGCCCTGCTCGACTCCGAGATTTTGGCCGAAGTGTATCTTGAGCTGGTCGGTGGCCGTCAGCCCGATCTGGTGTTGGCCCCGAAACAGGAAAGCAAAACGACCGTAGAGATTGATGATGATTGGCGCCCGCGTCCTAGGCCCGCCGCTTTGCCCTCGCGGCTGAGCGAGACGGAGAGCGCCGCCCATGCCAAGTTTGTCGACAAGATGGGCGACGCCGCGATCTGGAAAAAGCTCGGCTGATGCCGATCAGTTGGCCGGTGCAGTCGGCTGAGCCGCCGCACGACGCTGAAGTTCGGCGCGATAGAGCTGAACGAAGTCGATCGTGTCGAGGTTCAATGGCGGGAAGCCACCGTCACGGGTCACATCGCTGACGATACGGCGCACGAAGGGGAACAGCATCCGCGGGCATTCGATCAACAGGAAGGGATGCATCTGCTCGTCTGGAACACCTTCGATGGCGAAGATACCGACATATTCCAGCTCCATGAGGAACATGGAGTCGCCGGTGTCCTTGGCGACAGAATTGATCGTCAGCTTCATCAGCACTTCGAACTGATTGTCAGCTTCGCGCTTTTTCGCGTCGAGGGCGACCTGAACTTTGACGTCCGGTTGCACCTGGCCAGTTGCGGGTTTGCGCGCCAGGATGTTTTCGAACGACATGTCGCGGATATACTGCGTCAGTACGTTCATTTTTACCTGTGGTGCCTGCTGTGCGGCACCATTGGGAAGATCATCGGCCATTTGTCTGCTCCTGCGGAAGGTTGAGATGTTGGCGAATGTCCTACCAGCTTGGCCAACGCGTCTCAACGCCACAATGAGATATGTGGCAAGTCATAAAGATCAGGTTTCCGGATCTCAGTGCTGGGTCCAGCCAGACGGGTTGTGAGTGGGGCGTTTGGGCGGATCAATTTCGGAATAATCGCCCTCAATGATATCAGAATCCGGGCTTGGTCTCTGGGTGGGCCCCGAACCCATGCTAAAGCTCTGCACTTTCACGCGCTTGCGCAGAAAGTTGAAAGCAGCGTGGCGAAACACCGGGGTCAGCAGGGCAAAGCCGAGCGCATCGGTGAAAAAACCGGGAGTGACCAGAAGCGCGCCAGCCAGCAGGATCATCGCGGCATCGGCCAGTGGGGCCGACGGATCAGACAGCTCGGAAAAGCTCCTGCGGATGTTGTTCAGAGCCAGAGCGCCCTGTTTGCGTACCAGCCAGGTCCCCAACACAGCGGTGAACAGAACGATGGCCAGCGTCCAGCCGAGGCCGATCAGACCGCCGACCTGAATAAATAGGGCGATTTCAATCATCGGGATTGCGATGAACGCCAACAGTAGCCACATGGAACTTACTCCTCTTTCGGGTGGCAGAGTGGACTCAACCCTGCGCGTCACCTACATAAGAGCGAGTTCATTCTGTTACCATGCCCAGAGGTCCAAGAGGTTTTCATGAATTCGCCTATTCTCCAGCTACTGGTTCTTGCGGGGATCGCCGTTTTCCTGATCCTGCGTCTTAAAAATGTCCTTGGAACGAGGGAAGGCTTTGAAAAACCTCCCGTCGCCACTAATCCCGTGCCCGCGGCGCGCACATCGAACTTTGAAGTGATCGACGGGGGACCGGATCCGGACATCACCGATCACGTTCCCGAGAACAGCGCATCCGCCAAAGCCATCACCAATATCAAGTCGATCGAGCCGGACTTCAGCGTTTCCGAATTCCTTGGTGGCGCGCGTGCTGCTTATGAGATGATCCTGATGGGCTTTGAGAAGGGTGAGCTGGACGATGTGCGCGAGTTTCTGGCGCCCGACGTCTATTCCAGCTTCGCGCAGGTCGTGGATATGCGCGAACAGCAGGGCCTGACGGTCGAGGGCGAGTTTGTCGGCGTCAAGGAAATGACCTTGAGTGAGGCAGAGTTCGACGCCGATACCCAAACGGCAGAATTCACTGTGCGCTACCTCGGCCAACTGACCCAGGTCGTGCGCGACGCCAACGGCGAGATCGTCGAAGGTGAGCCGGGCAAGATCAAGACACAGCTGGATATCTGGACGTTCGAGCGCAAAATCGGCTCCGACAACCTCAACTGGCAGCTTGTCGCCACGGGCGAATGATCCATCGGGCGGCTGCGGCATATGTGGCGATCTGCAGTGCCGCGCTTGCCCAGCTTCCCGCCATTGCTGCCTCTGATCCTTTCACGCCGACCTATGCTGTTCTGGACTATGAAGGTCTGAGCGGTTGGTCGGCGGACGATCAGCAAGCCGCTTTGAACGTTTTTCTGAACACCTGCGGCGATATGAAGGATGCGGACTGGCAGGCGATTTGTCATCTCGCCAGAGACAGCACCGATCATGCCCGCACATTTTTCGAGATGTTCTTTGCTCCGGTTCTGATCCAGGACGGCACCCCTGCCGTGTTCACGGGCTACTACGAGCCTGAACTCGACGGATCGAATACCCCCAGCCGCCGCTTTCGCTATCCCGTCTACGCAATGCCCCCGGAGATGGAGAGCGGCACACCGTGGCTCACACGGCGGGAGATCGAGGAGACGGGCATCCTGGCCGGACGCGGGCTTGAGATAGCCTGGGTCGACGACCCTGTTGAACTTTTGTTTCTGCAAATACAGGGTTCGGGCCGTATCAGGCTGCCGGACGGCAATCATATCCGCCTTGGGTATGCGGGAAACAATGGCCAGGATTACAGCTCGATCGGTCAGGAAATGGTCCGACGTGAGATTTATGAGCCGCATCAGGTTTCTGCCAAGGTCATCGGCAATTGGGTCAAACGCAACCCGGTCGAGGGCGTAGAATTGTTGCGCCACAACGCCAACTACGTGTTTTTCCGTGTGCTTGAGGACGTTCCCCCTGACGCGGGGCCGAAAGGGGCGATGAACCGGTCGATCACTCCGGGCCGCAGTCTTGCCATTGATCCGGCCTTTATCCCACTGGGAGCACCGGTTTGGATTGAAAAGAAGGGCTTTCGTGGTATGCGGCGCCTGATGATAGCTCAGGACACAGGATCAGCCATAAAAGGCCCGCAGCGCGCAGATGTCTTCATGGGCACTGGTGAAGGCGCGGGACGTGAGGCTGGCCGCATGAAGGACGCAGGGCGCCTGATCGTGCTGATGCCGATCCAGCGGGCTTATGCGATGCTGATTGAGGATATCCAATGAGCCGCCGCCGTCGCCCTCTGCGCCCCGAGGAGCTGGAACTGTGGGAGAAGGTCGCCAGCTCGACCGAGCGGTTGGTCCCTGCGCGCAAGACTGTCGCGCAGCCGGTGGTCAAGAAGGAACGTCGTCAGGTTCCGGAAGATGATCCCCCTGCCCCGCACCATGACATCATGCCCTTTCAGTTGGGCCAGAAAGCGTCGCACAGTGCCGGAGCACACGACTTGCTGGCCCCGATTGGGGAACGGCTGCGCAGTGCGCCCGTGCGCATGGACAAGAAGACCCACACTCGCATGACCAAAGGCAAACTTTTGCCAGAGGCGCGGATCGATCTGCATGGCATGACGGTAGAACGGGCGCACCAGTCGTTGCGCGCGTTTATCTTTCGATCCGTTCAGAATGAATGCCGTCTGGTGCTGGTCATCACCGGAAAGGGCCGCAAGGAGGCCGAGGACGGCCCCATCCCCGTGCGCCACGGAGTCCTGCGCCACCAGTTGCCCCACTGGCTGTCGATACCGCCCCTGTCTCAGCTGGTGCTGCAGGTGACCTCGGCCCACGCCAGACATGGCGGGGCCGGAGCCTATTACATATATCTGCGACGCAACCGCTAGACCGCGCTTACAGCACGTAGCGGCTGAGGTCCGAGGAGGCCGCAAGCGCTCCGACATTCTTGTCGACGAAGGCGGCATCAATTGCGATCGTTTCGCCACCGCGGTCAGGGGCGTTGAAGGAAAGCTCCTCGAACACCCGCTCGATCACAGTATAAAGCCGACGTGCACCAATGTTTTCGACGGATTGGTTTACCTCGGCCGCGATACGCGCAAGGGCCGCGATACCGTCTTCGGTGAAGGTGACGTTGACGTCCTCGGTGCCCAGCATGGCCGAGTACTGAAGGGTCAACGCATTGTCGGTCTCTGTCAGAATACGAACGAAATCACCCTCTGTCAGGGGTTTCAGCTCAACCCTGATCGGCAGGCGGCCTTGCAGTTCGGGCAGCAGGTCGGAGGGTTTCGCAATGTGGAAGGCCCCCGAGGCGATGAACAGGATATGGTCGGTCTTCACCGGGCCATACTTGGTCGATACCGTCGTGCCCTCGATCAACGGCAGCAGGTCGCGCTGCACACCTTCACGGGACACGTCACCACCACGGGCATCGGTGCGGGCGCAGACCTTGTCGATCTCATCCAGAAAGACGATGCCGTTTTCCTCGACCGAGCTGAGAGCGGCGCGGTTCACCGTTTCCTCGTCCAGCAGCTTGTCGGCCTCTTCGCTGATCAGCAGAGCGTAACTGTCTGCCACGCGTAGCTTTTTGGTGACCTTGCGGCCGCCAAAGGCTTTGCCGAAGATGTCGCCGAGGTTCATCATGCCCATCTGCCCGCCGGGCTGACCAGGGATCTCCATCCCGCCGAGCGGGTTCGAGGTGTCGGCCACCTCCAGCGTGATTTCAGTTTCGTCCAGATCGCCGCTGCGCAGTTTCTTGCGAAACATCTCGCGCGTGCCGTCCCGTGAATCTGTGCCAGCGATGGCGTCGATCACGCGTTCCTCGGCGGCTTCATGGGCCTTGGATTTCACATCTTCGCGCATGTGCTCACGGGTCATAGCGATGGCACTGTCGACGAGGTCGCGGATGATTTGTTCGACGTCCCGGCCGACATAGCCGACTTCGGTGAACTTCGTTGCCTCGACCTTGATGAAGGGCGCGCGGGCCAGTTTTGCCAGACGGCGGCTAATCTCGGTCTTACCGACGCCGGTGGGACCAATCATCAGGATGTTCTTGGGATACACCTCGTCGCGGATATCATCGGACAGCCGCTTGCGGCGCCAGCGGTTGCGCAGGGCCACTGCCACGGCGCGCTTGGCGTCCTGCTGGCCAATGATGAAACGGTCGAGTTCCGAGACGATTTCCCGGGGTGTCAGGTCAGTCATGAAGGGGTCCTTTCAGGGCGACCGGCGATCAGCCGATGCTCTCCACGGTCAGGTTTCCGTTTGTGTAGACGCAGATATCCGAAGCAATCGCCATCGCCTTGCGGGCAATCTGTTCCGGGTCTTCGACATAGTCATAGACTCCGCGCGCCGCGGCCAAGGCGAAGTTGCCGCCCGATCCGATCGCTGCGATGTCATTCTCAGGCTCCAGAACGTCGCCGGCACCGGTGATGACGAACAGATCCTTGCCGTCGGTGACGATCAGCATTGCCTCAAGCTTTTGCAGGTACTTGTCCGTGCGCCAGTCCTTGGCCAGTTCAACGCTGGCGCGGGCCAGCTGGCCGGGCGTTGCCTCAAGCTTGGCTTCCAGCCGTTCCAGAAGGGTGAAGGCGTCGGCAGTGGAGCCCGCGAAACCCGCCACAACGTCGTAGCCACCGGGCGAAAGACGGCGCACCTTGCAGGCTGTGCCCTTGATGACGGTCTGACCCAGGGAAACCTGCCCGTCACCTGCGACGACCACTTTGCCCCCCTTGCGCACGCCGATGATCGTCGTACCGTGCCAGCCGGGAAAGTCGCTCTCTGCCATGTAAATCTCCTTTGGTCTGGGAGGGTATATGAGGGCCTTGGAGCGGGGCGGCAAGGGCTTGGGCCATATCCCGCTTGCCGCAGCTTTGTGCCGCGGGTAGCGTTTCGGCCATGGATCACCCCAGAGAAATGCGGCTGTATCTTGAGCCCGGACTGCTGGCGAGCGCGGCCGCCGGTCAGCATAACTTCCTCTCTCTGGTGACCGAGGTGTTGGGGCACGCGGGCTATGCCATTTCTCTGGAGGAAACGGGCGCGCGCGCCCGCGCCGACGCCCCTGACAAGCCCGGGTACGCGTTGTTTCACATGGAACACCCGACCCATGACCGCGCCCTGACGTTTCGTCGGGTCTACCACTACCCCTTCTGGGCGATTGAGCCCTTTGCCGAGCGTTGGAATTGGCGGGTGGCCCGGCGCACGTTCCGTCCCGAAGAGATTGACAGGGCTGAGGCACAGACGTTCTTCAAGCGCTGGCAGAAGCGACTTTTCAAAGACGCGCCCAGTAAGGCGACGCGCGAGGGAGCCGTCTACGTGCCGCTGCAATCGCGCCTGCTGGAGCATCGTCTGTTTCAGACCTGCGCCCCTATCGAGATGCTTGAGCGAACCCTGGAGGGTGATCCGCATCGCAAGATCCTGGCGACCCTGCACCCAAAGGTGACCTACTCCAAAGCGGAACTGCGTGCCGTAAAGGATCTGTCGCGGCGTTTTCCACGTTTGCAGCTGAGCAAGGCACCGATGGAGCAATGCCTACAAGCCTGCGATTATGTCGTGACCGAGAACTCGGCGGCAGCATTTTCGGGGTTCTTCTTTGAAAAGCCAGCGCTGCTGTTTGGGCGGATCGACTTTCATCACATTGCTCTGGGTCCAGAGGACTTTGACCAGATCGCAGAGCATAGACCTGATTTCGCCACCTATATATGGTGGTTTTGGCAAAAGATGAGCATAAATGCAGGGCGCGACGATGCGCCTCAAAAGATTGCAGGTGCATTGCGTCGTGGTGGCATCCCGCTCTGACCGCAACCGGACACGAAAAAGGGCGCCACAGTGGCGCCCCTTATCAAATGTCATATCAGGCGAATGATCTCAGATGGATTCGTCGATCCAGTTCTTCAGCGCGGCCTTGGGGGCGGCGCCGGTGCGGTTAGAGACGATCTCGCCGTTCTTGAAGATGAACAGCGCGGGGATGCCGCGAACGCCCATGGCCATGACCGACGTAGGGTTGGTGTCGGCGTCCAGTTTGACGATCTTCAGTTTGCCTTCCATCTCATTGGAAAGCTCCTCAAGCGCGGGGGCAATCTGCTTGCAGGGGCCGCACCACTCAGCCCAGATATCGACCAGAACGGGGATATCGGAGTTTTTGACTTCGGCGTCGAAGGTTTCGTCCGTGACAGCAACGGTCGTCATGATTTCTCTCCATCGGGGGAATTCGTGTTGGGCCTGAACCTAAGTCTCCCCCGGTCGGCGGTCAAGCGGGGGTGCTCTCTTGCAGGGCTGCTATGACAATATCGTGCGGCAGGTGCATCAGGGTTGCGTTGCGCGTCCACAGGATTGCCGTGCGGATCGGCAGGTCAGGATAGATCTGCGACAGCGCCGAGGCATAGGCGCCCATCTGCCGTAGCAAACCCGTCGGGACGTCAGCTATCGTGTCGGGAACAACCGCATTGGTCTTGAAATCGACGGCAAGGATATGATCGTCGGCCACGATCAGCCGGTCGATGGTGCCGTGAATGCGCTGCCCGCCCAGCTCTGGCAGGGCCGCGGTGATCGATACTTCGGCGAGGGCAGTGCCCTCAAAGAACGGCCTTGTCGCGGCGCTGGTCAGAACGCGGCTGGCCTCTTGCAGCAGCAGGGTGCGCTCGGCCTCTCCCGCCGCGTCCGGGCCGGTTTCAAGTAGGGTATCTGTCTCGGCCGCCCAGTCCGCAGGCTCCAGCAGAGGCAGATGTTCGAGCAAGAGGTGGACCTGACGGCCACGCTTCTTGGCGGCGTCCTCGTCCAGCCCGGCCTCGCCCGGTAGCGCCTTGGTGCCGCCCAAGTTGGACGGGCTGAGGGTTTTCGCCTCGCCCTCGGCGCGCGGCGCTTTGTCGGTCGCCCAGGCCTCCAGCACCGGCTGGGTCGTGACGATGGGCGCTGGCACGTCCAGCTCCAGCCCGTCCCAGTCGCCGTTTTCCAGCCGCAGACCCTGGCCGCCGGGGTGGTCATGCTCGCCTGCCCCCATTTCGATCATCGCCTCGCGGATGCGGCTGTACCAATCGTTGCCGGATTTGCCCTCGGTCCCCGCCCCGGCGACGATCAGCCACTTTTCGGCGCGCGTCATGGCGACGTAGAGCAGGCGGTCGCGTTCCTGTGACAGCCTCTCGATCTTCTCCTCGCGCAGGGTGCGATACGCGGCGGGGGCTTCGGTTTGCGACACCGACCATAGCGGCACGGTCCCCGCTGGCACGATCTTGTCGTCGAACCGCGGGGCCGAGATCAGTGTTTCGGGCAGGATCACGATGGGGCTCTCCAGCCCCTTGGAGCCGTGCACCGTCATCACGCGGATCTGGTCCCCGGCACTGTCGAGCTGGCGTTTGATCTCCAGCGCGTCGGCCTCCATCCAGACCAGAAAGCCGGTCAGGCTGGGCACCTCGGTCCGCTCATAAACCAGCGCTTGATCTAGTAGAGCGTCGATGCCATCGGCGGCCTCCTCGCCCAGACGGCCCAGCAGTTTGCGCCGTCCCTCGAACCGGGTCAGGATGCGTTCGATCAGGTCATAGGGGCGCAGGAAGTCGGCCTGTTCCTGAAGATCGGTCAGCATCGCGAAGGTGGCGGGGTATTCCGTCGCGCGCAGCTTCATCGCTTCCCACAGGCGTTTGTGGTCGCCGCGTTTGTGCGCAAGGTCGTAGAGCGCCTGTTCGTCCCAACCAAACAGCGGCGATTTCAGGACCGAGGCCAGCGACAGGTCATCCTCTGGAAGCGCGAGAAAGCTCAGCAGCGCCCCAATGTCGCGCACAGCAAGCTCGGCGGCGACTTTCAGGCGGTCTGCCCCAGCGATCGGCAGGTCGGCCTTTTTGCAGGCACGGATCAGCTCGTTGAACACGGTTGAGCGACGGCGCACCAGGATCATGATATCGCCGGCCCGCACCGGGCGGCGTGCATACGTTCCCGTATGGCCGATCTCTTCGGGGATGGTTTGACCGGAGCTCAGCATATCCCGGATCGACTCGGCTATCTGTTTCGCCAGCATGACGTTATGGTCGGTGGCGGCCAGCAAATCGACGGGATCGAACCAGTCGCGTTCGTCCTTGTCCTTGGATTTCTCGACCAGAGGCCAGAGGTCAACGCGCCCCGGCATCGCCGCCTTGAAGGCACGGTGGCGCTGGTCGGTGGTAAAGCCCGCCGCATCGCGCCCGTCGAACACCCGGTCCACAAGGTTCAGCACGGTCGAGGCGGAGCGGAAGGAATACTCAAGCTCAAGCGATTGCAGAGGCTCGCCGGTGTGGCGCAGGCTGTCGGCGAAGGTGTCGCGCATCCGATCAAATTCGCTGGGGTCAGCGCCCTGAAAGGAATAGATCGACTGCTTCTTGTCGCCGACCACGAAGATCGTGCGCATCACGTCGTCGCGCGCGCCAGCGCCCGAGGTGAACTCCCGCGCCAAGGCCGAAACCACCTGCCATTGCACGGGCGAGGTATCCTGCGCCTCGTCAACAAGGATATGGTCGATGCCACCGTCGAGCCGCCAGAGCACCCATTGCGAGACCACGGTATTGGTCAGCAGGTCACGGGTGCGCAGGATCAGGTCGTCGAAATCCAGCCAGCCGCGCGCCTCTTTCGCCGCCGCATAAGCGGGCAGGAAAACGCGGGCGAAATCATGCAGAGCCAGTGCCTTGTCCCGGGCGGCGATGGCGACGCGGGTGTCACGCCATTCTGACACGCGGATCTGCCAGTCCTCGATCTGGGGCACAAGGTGGGGGTGGGCGGCCTTGGCGTCCTTGCCGGGAAATTTCGTCGGGGTGAAGGGCGCCTTGCCGGACTTGGTCAGGAACCGGTCCTCAAGCACTTCCAGCGCAGAGAGTGAGCGGGTGTCGATCTGCGACAGCATCTCGAGCGCGCTTGCATCGCCCTTGGTCGTGCCTGCGCGCAGCATCTCTATCAGGCTGGGAAGGAACGCCAGATCGGCCTCGGTGAAGGCGTTGTCCAGCACGTCCTGCGTCGTCAGGCCTGGGGCGAGGTTCAGCGCCGCCTCGACCGCGGTGATGTCGAGGGGCTGGGCGAAGAGGTCCTGATGCTTCGCGACCTCCTGCGTCAGGCCGCGAAACGTCTCGTCGGTCAGAAGGTAGGCGACGCGTTCCAGTATGGCGGCATGGGGCCCCTCTGCGATCTTCTGGATCACCTCGTCGCGCAGGATGGTGCCGTTGCGGTCCTCCATTTCCTGAAACTGCGGGCTGACTCCGGCCTCCAGCGGAAAGCGACGCAGCAGCGCGGCACAGAACGAGTGGATGGTCTGGATCTTCAGCCCGCCGGGCGTCTCGATTGCGCTGGCGAACAGCGTGCGCGCGCGGGCCAGACGGCGGCTGTCGATCTCATCCTCGACCCCCAGCCGGGCCAGCGCCTTGCGCAGCGCGTCGTCCGCCAGCATCGCCCATTCGCCCAAGCGCTGGAACAGCCGGTTCTGCATCTCGGACGCGGCGGCCTTGGTATAAGTCAGGCAGAGCACATTCTGCGGCGACACGCCATCCAGCAGCAGCCGCGCCACACGGTCGGTCAGCACGCGGGTCTTGCCCGAGCCTGCGTTGGCCGACAGCCAGGTCGAGCGGTCGGGCAGCGCGGCCTGGATCTGGCGGGCGGAGGCGGGGTCGCGGGCGATCATTCGACGGTCCTCTTGTCGGGGTCCTGCGTCACGTCCCATTCGCCATGGCGCGACAGCAGGTCGTAGTCGCTGGTGTCGTTCATGTCGAACATGGCGCGCCGGGCGGTATAGCCGCGGGTCGGCTCCAGCCAGGCGCGGGCCAGCTCGGTGAACTCCTCCCACACCTGTCCGGGCGAGTTTTCGTCCAGCGGTGCCGGTGCCTCCACCGGGTTGGAGCCGAGGCCGATGTAGACCGCTCGTGCGACGGTGCGCGGGCCCATGGTGCCAAAGCCTTCACGCTCGGCAATCGCGGATTCCAGCAGCAGCTGCTTGTCAAACAGCGCCTGCTGATCCTTTGAGGGCGGCATGCCGGTCTTGTAATCGAACAGATGCACCCGGCCGGCATGGTCAAGATCGATCCGGTCCGCCTTGGCGGCGAGGGTAAAGCCGAGACCCGCGATCATCGCCTTGCCGACCTGTTCATACTGGATCTGCGCTGCCTCCATCTGGCGTGCGGCCTCATGCGCGGTGAACCAGCCCGCAATGCGGCCCAGACGGGCGTGCCAGAGAACCCGCGCCTCGCCCCAGGGCACCTCGCGCTCCAGTACCTCGCTGGCGATCTGCAGCAGCGCTTCGGGGGTGTTGGGCAGGCCATCCTCGCAGACGCCTTTCACGAAGGCCTCGATTACCTCGTGACTGACGATGCCACGCATCAGCGCATCGGGTTCGCGCATCAGTGGGTTCATCGGCGACAGGCGCAGGATGCGCTTGGCATAAATCGCGTAGGGGTCGCGGATCAGCTTGCGGATGTCGGTGGCCCAAAGCTCCCTCGGGCGGGCGTCGACGGGCGGACAGGGCGCGGGGCGCGTGGCCGGGGGCGCGGTGAAGGGTGTCTCGATGAGGCGGGCCATGGCCAGCCAGTCATTGCCCTTCGCCTCCATCCTGCGCAGCGCTTCTGGGCCGGCATCGGGCAGGCCGCTCAGCAGGTTGGTCAGACGGTTCAGCCAGCGCGAGGGCACGGTTTCTGCGTCCTGCGAGCGGATGGAACGGCTGAGCCAGACCTCCCGCGCGGCGATCGCCTGCTGAAAGTCATGCGCCGAAAGACCGATGCGGCGTTCGGGCAGCAACAGGGCGGCGTCCTTCCGCATCTGGCGGTTCAGCCAGGGGTCGGGCGTCGGCGCCTCGGGCCAGCTGCCCTCGTTCAGACCGCCGAGGATCACCAGATCGGCGCCCTGAACGCGCGCCTCCAGCGTGCCCCAGATCAGGATATGAGGGTGCGGCTCCTCGGGGTTGCGAACCTCACCATTGGCGATGATCGCGCCAACCAGATCGCCGTAATCGCGCGCGGCAAAGTCACTGCCATAGGCGGCGTCCTCGGCCAGTGTCGCCATGATGCGCTGCGCCTCGATGCCCGCATCCTTGTCCCAGATCGTGCCGGTGGCGTCCTCGATACAGCCACGCGAAACTATCTCGGCGAGCGCGATGTGGTTGATGACGCGGCTCGCCAGAGGGATCGGCTCGGGCGCGGCGGCGTCAAAGACATGGGTGCACAGCCACTCGGCCCAAAGCGGCGCGAACTCCCCGCTTTGACGGGCCGCGAAGGCCAGCAGATCGTCGGTGTCGGGCATCGGGCGGGCGTGACGGCGCAGGTAGATCTCAAGCTTCCGGGTCAGATCGAGATGCGGACCGCGCTTGGCGCCAGAGTGGGTCAGCGGGTGCTTGAGCAGGGCCAGCAGGTCGACCGCGTTCGGCGGCGCGATGAACAGGCGGGCGACCTGACGCAGCAGGCGCCCCGGCGGTGTCACCTGCAGAGGAGTGCCTGCGGAGTCGTCTGGCACGATGCCCCAGCGACCGAGCGCCGAGCTGACCTGACGTGTCAGCATCCGATCAGGCGTGATCAGGGCAGCCATCTGGCCATCCTCGGCGGCCTTGCGCAGACGCAGCGCAATCGCCATCGCCTCGGCGCGCGGGGATGTGGCTTTAACCAATGTGATGTCGCGCGTCGGCGTGTCGAGATCGCCGAGGGCCGGGCCTTCCTCAAGCCACTGGTGCGTCACGGGGGCGGGGCGCATGGCCAGCGACACCAGCCGGTTGCGCGCCGTGTTGCAGGGCACGTCGTCGACCCAGGGGGTAACGTCCGAGGGTTCCAATCCCAGCCCCAGCATCAGTTTGCGAAAGCGGAACTGCGGGTGATCCTCGCCCGTCAGAGGCTCATCTAGCCGCTGCCAGATCGCCTCGGGGACATGTTCGTCATAGCCGGGCAGGACGACCGCGCCCTGCGGCAGGCGGGCGACGGCCTGCATCAGCAGATGCGTCGCACCGCGCGACCCTGTTGAGCCTGCCAGAATGATCGGATGCTGCGGCGGGTGCGCCTGCCACTCGGCTACCAGCGATTCCACGACACGTCGCTGGCGTTGCTCTGGATCGGGCATGTCGCCGTCGCGGGGAATGCTGTTGACGATGTCGAGAAACCGCAGGCTGCGCGCCCAGTGGCCAGACATGTCGGTGACATCAAGCCGGGCGATGTCCGCAGGCGTCACGTTTTCGCCCTGCATCTCGTCCAATAGCTTGGCCAGACTGTCGGCAAGATCATAGAGCGCGGCGCGGGGGGCCAGATCCGGTTCGGCATCGAGCAAGGCGGACAGCAGACGGATCAGCTCCAGACGCCTGCGTATGGGAGAGATCGAGGGTGGGATCGGCTCCGCGCCCTTCAGGTCCGTCAGCAGCAGGACCTGGGGCAGCAGCGCAGGCGGACCGGCATCGAAAATGCTGCGCATGCGTCGCGCCATGCGGCGGGTGTTGACCACCAGTTGAACCCGCGCCACCTCGTGCGGAGGACGGCCCTGCATCCGCGCGTTCAGCCCGCGCAGCAGTTCTTTCGGGAAATCGGCGCCGGGAGGGATGCCGAACAGGCGCGGCGTCTCGGAGCGTTCAAACATCCTCGCCCCGCAGCATGGCTTCGGCCATGGCGATATTTTCAGGGCGCCCGACATCGCACCACTGACCGGGATAGGGCAGGATGAACAGCCGCTCGCGCACGATCATCCGATCCCAGAGCGCGTTGAGTGAAAACACAGAGTCCTCGATCTCCAGCAGCTCTTTCGTCTGCAGGATCTGAACGCCGGAATAGATCAGGCCCGGTCCGCGCGCTGCGCGCCCCTCGGCGTCGACGCTGAAATCGCCCTGCCCCGCGTGACCAAGTGCATGCTCAGGGGGCACGCCCAGCAGCAGCGCGTCCATACGCTCTGGGTCCCATGCCTGTGCCAGGCACTCCAGAGCAGACGGCCCGTTCCAGACTGCATCCGTGTTCATGGTGAAAACCGGACCATCCCCCAGAAGCGGCAGCGCATTGCGCAATCCTCCCCCAGTGTCGAGCAGATCGGGCGCCTCGCGGTTCACCATGACGCCCGTGCCAGCGAAATAGTCGACGATCTGATCCGCCTTGTAGTGCGCATTGGCCACGACCTTCAGGTCGGGCATGTGGGCGACCTGCTCCATCGCATGGGTCAGCAGCGGCTTGCCCGCAACCTCGATCAGGGGCTTCGGGAGCGTGTCTGTCAGAGGGCGCATCCGGGTTCCGTACCCGGCGGCGAACAGCATCAGGGAAGCGGGCGTGTGGCGCATTTTTCTTTCAGTGCTTGAAGGGCTTGAGGTGTCGGCGTGGGAAGGTCGTTCAGCAGACGCTGGCGCACATCCACCATTCCCTCACGCTCAAGACTGCGCATCAGGTAGCCCCAGACGCGCGGAATGAAATCAACGTAGTGCGGACGACCGTCGCGCATGCAAAGGCGTGCAAAGACGCCCAGAATGCGCAGGTTGCGCTGCACGCTCAGCATGTCATAGGCGCGACGAAAGGCAACAGGCTCTGCCCCGGATGACGCGATGAAATGGGCAATCATCGCCTCTTCCAGTGCAGGCGGAACATCGCGGCGGGCGTCTTGCAGCAGCGAGACGAGGTCATAGGCCCGGTGGCCGAGCATTGCGTCCTGAAAGTCGAGCTGCCCGACGCGGGCAATGCCCTGACGATCTGGTAGCCACAGCAGGTTTTCAGCGTGATAATCCCGCAGGATCACAACCTCTGGGGTGCCAGTCGTCTCCTGCAGAGCGGGGTCGAACATGCCTGTGAAAGCCTCAAGACCCACAGGATCTTTCCCGGTGACCCCTTCCTGATACCAGATATAGGCGAGAGAGCTGAGCTGGGTCATCGTCGCGGGGTCGTAGGCCTTCAGTCCCTCTGGCGAGGGTCCTTGATGCAGTGCGACCAGCGCCTCAGCAGCAGCTTCGTAAAGCGTCGTCTCTAGCTCGGGTTGCTCCACTACGACACGGGCATAGAGCGCGTCGCCGAGGTCTTCGATCAGCAGAAAGCCGTTTTCTTCATCTTTCGCAAGGATTTGCGGAGCGGAAAGTCCTACGCTCAGCAAGTGGCGCGCAATGCTTAGAAAGGGCCGGACGTCCTCTCCCTTATCGGGTGGGGCGTCCATCAGCACGGCTGTGCGCCCGTCGGCCTTGTGCAAGCGGTCGTACTTTCGCATCGAGGCGTCGCCTGCGAGGGGAACGATCCGGGCGTCGGCCCAGTCTGTTGTCGAGACGAAGTGCAGTTTTTGCCCGGTTCTATCCATCTGCCAGTGCCTTTTTGATGAGTGTCTGTGCGCCAGCAGGGCCGTCGATCAGCAGGTTTCGCGCCTCGTCATGAACTGCGTCGACGCTAAAGTCGATGCGCAGCGCCTCAGTCGGCGCCAGATCGCCAAGACGGTCGGGCCACTCGATCAGGCAGATCGCCTGCTCAAAAGCGTCCTCCAGCCCCAGTTCGACGGCGTCCAGCGGGTCCGACAGGCGATAGAGATCGGCGTGCCAGAGCGGACCATTCTGCGTGTCATATTCCTGCACCAAGGTGAACGTGGGCGAGGGAACGTCCTCGGGTGCGACAAGGATCGACTGGATCAGACAGCGTGCGAAATGCGTCTTGCCGGCTCCGATGCCGCCCGACAGCAGGATCACGTCGCCGGGCTTCAGGCGCGCGCCAAGCCGCTGCGCGAAGGCGCATGTCGCCTCTGGTGAGGCGAGTGTGGCCCGTATCTGGAATGTGTGACTGCTCATGGCGCGACATTACCGCGCCCCTGACCCGTCGCAAGCGGGATATGGCAGTAGCCAGTCCGGCGCGGCTATTCCGCAGCGGTATCCACGGGAACAGAGGGGACCCGCATGAGGCCGAAATTGACCATGCAGGCGCCTGAGACCAGCGGTACCACGCTGCAGGACACTTCTCCGGCGTCGCGAAAGTGCATTGTGTGCTTCCAGTCCAGTCGATCGGGCCGGGTCAGCAATCTCTCCAGCAACTCCCCAAGACCTGCTGCGTCGGAGGCCTTGCGACACCACATACGGTGTGCATCTCGGATCACGATGCCGGACAGATCCTCTTGCGGTTCAATCTGGAACAGGCGTCGGTAGGCAGCGTTGCAATAGCTCATCAGCCCCTGTGCATCGAAAATGACGATCGGGTCGGTGATGGCATCCAGCACCGACTGGGACAACGAGAGCTGCTGGCGGAAGCGCCGGGTCATCGCGATTTCGTCGCTGATATCTTCAAACAGAAACGCGATAGCGCCATTGGGGTGTGGCCGGCCCGTGACCCGGTACGTGGCGCCGGAGGGCAGGCTCCAGGTTTCTTGATAGCGACCATCGGCGGCGGCACTGACCAGCGCGCTCAGCTGCTCGCGCCAGGAGGCATAATTCTTGGGCTCCGGCATGATGCGCTGATCGCGCAGGTGGTCGAAAAAATGCGACAGAGCCGGCCGGGACGTCAGGAACTCCGGCGATAGCGAGGTCAGATCGACCAGAGACGGATTGAACAGGATCAGCTGGCGATCCCGGTCGAAGATCGCAAGGCCGGTCGACAATTGTGCGAAGGTCTTTGTCAGGGTCTGGACAAAATTGCGCTGTGCAAGCTCGGCCCGCACCAGCGCTGTCACGTCCTGCGCTGAGCATTGCCAGCCATCCTCGATGCGGCGGGCGGAGACATCAAACCAGCGCTCTGGCAGGCGGCCGCGCGGGTCGAGCATGATCCGATAGGTGAAAACCGGGCGATCCGTTGCGGCCTCGGTATTGCGCACCAGCGGCACATTGACGTCGGACGACCCCTCCAGTTGCTCCTCCAGCGCCCGGTAGGCAGCGTTCTTGCGCAGCACCTGACCATTGGTGTTCATCGTCCAGATCGGGATCGCCAAGTATTCGACCAGCGCGGTCATCTGGTCCAGCCGCTGGCCGTTCAGCTGGGCCGTGTGCAGATGAACGAGGCTGCCCGCCTCGGTTTCGCGCAGGGTCACACGCAGCCGGTGGCCGACCTGCCGCAAGCGCAGAACCCCGCTGTCGCCAGAGTAGCGAGCGTTCAGGCTGCGAAACAGTTCGTCCGTAGCGAGTTCAGGCAGTTCGGGCATTCCGGGGAAGCGGGGGAGCAGCAGCTGGCGCAAGACCTCCCAGTCCGAGGCATCGTGACCGAAGGTTTCAAGATGCTCGCGCCATTCCGACGGGGCGGAGACCAGCCGCTGTTCATCGAACAGAAAAACCGAGGTGGTCATGGCCGCAACATCACCTGTCCCGGCCCGCTCAAGCGACCCGCGCCGCGTGAGAACGGCGATCAGGCCAAGGCTGAGCAGTGACAGAACGATGCTCAGCGCGACCGCCATCAGTATCTCGTAAAGGCTCAGTCCAGCCAGATGTGTGCCGGTGTCGAGGATCACAGCAGGCTCCAACAATTCTACCAATGGAGTGGCACTGAAGTGGTAAATAAATCCTTAATTGTGTCTGAGTTTAGCACATTTCCGGTTATTTTGCGACAGTATCAGCGAATTGGAATATTTTCTCCAAGCGGCTGAGAGGCCTCGCCTGCGGGGACATCGATCTTTCTGCGGGGCCATGTCACCTCGACGATGGCGCCGGTGCGCTCGGTCTCGATCTCCGGGCTATCCAGCGCATCGTCGCTGCCATTGGCAAAGGTCAGCTCGGCCCCGGTGCGTTCGAGCAGGGTTTTTGCGATGAACAGGCCCAGACCCATGCCTTCATATTCAGGGCGGGCGTGGCCATCCGAGGCCATGCGACGACGACGCATGAAGGGGTCTCCGATCCGCCCCAGAACCGTCGGCGAATAGCCGGGGCCGTCGTCCATGATGCGCACTGAAATCTCAGTCTCGTCCCAGGAGCTGTCGACCCAGACGTTGCCATTGGCGAAGTCTACGGCGTTCTGCACCAGATTGCGCAAGCCGTGGATCAGCTCAGGTTGACGCAGGATCGCGGGGGGCAGGTCGCTGCCGTCGCCATGGGTGAAGTGGATCAGCTTGCCGCGCTCTCGGTGTGGTTCGGCGGCTTCCTCGATCACCGTCGACAGGGGCGCCTGACGCATGTGCAAGTCGTCCTTTCCGGCGCGCCCCATGGAGCGCAGGATATCGCGGCACCGATCCGCCTGATCGCGGATCAGGCGTGCGTCTTCCTGCAGCTCAGGCTGATCGTCCAGCTCGTCTATCAGCTCGGCCGAGGTCAGCTTGATGGTGGCCAGGGGCGTGCCCAATTCATGCGCGGCGGCAGCGACCACACCGCCGAGGTCGGTCAGCTTCTGTTCGCGGGCCAAGGCCATCTGGGTAGCTTGCAGGGCGTCGGACATCGAATGCATCTCGGTCGCGATCCAGCGAGAATAGATGCCGAGGAAAATAACAGCGATCACAATGGCTAACCAGTTTCCGAACAGGAACAGTTCGGCCACTTCGAGGACGTTGCCATCCTCGGTGCGCAGCGACAGGTGGAACTCGGACAGCAGGGTCACAAGGACGATGGCGGTCGAGCCGACGAACAGCGAGGACCGGGCTGTCAGCGCCACGGCGGACACGGTCACCGGCCCGACGATCAGGATGGAAAACGGATTGTGCAGACCCCCGGTGAGGTACAGCAGAAGCCCAAGTTGCAGCAGGTCGAACAGCACCATCAGCAGGTTCTCTGCCTCGGTCAGGCGCTTGCTTTCGGGGAAGATCACGCTGGCCACCAGGTTGCCGATGACCGAGATGCCGACGACGAAGAAACACAAGCCATAGGGCAGCGTCAGGTGATAGACCTCGGCTGCGACCAGCAGGGCGGATAGTTGTCCTGTGATGGCCCCCCAACGCAATAGAATAAGGGTTCTGAGCCGGATCCAGTTGCCGCGGTTCTGGCCCTTCTGGATCGGAAAATCGGTGTCGGTCATGGGCGGCCTTTTGCGGTTTGGCGCAACGCGTCACATTGCATTTGGTGCCCTGATTGATAGGTGTTGTACCACCATCAGGCAATCGCAAGTGAGGAAGGCCCATATGTTGCGCCTATACGCTATCGCCGCCGTGGCTGCGATTGTCGGGCTGACCGGCGGCTTGTGGTATGCGTCGCGGCAGGGCACTCAGGATGCCTTTGCCGCTTGCCGGGGCACGACGGTCGCGGGCGGAGCGGGGCAGATCGGTGGGCCGTTCACGCTGGTCGACGAGACCGGAAAGACGGTCACTGACGCGGATGTGATCACCGGGCCGACGCTGATCTATTTCGGCTATACCTACTGCCCGGATGTCTGCCCGATGGATCTTTCGCGCAATGTGCAAGCCGTGGAAATCCTTGAACAACAGGGCAAAGAGGTGACGCCGGTCTTCATCTCGGTCGACCCGGGCCGCGACACGCCCGAGCACCTGAAGCAGTTCACCGACTATCTGCACCCGCGCCTGCTGGGCCTGAGTGGAAGTGACGCAGAGCTGCGGGCCGCAAGCCAGGCCTACCGCAGCTATTACAAGATCAACGTCCCCGAAGATCCGGCGGACAAGGACTACTATCTTGTTGATCATTCGACATTTTCTTACCTCATGTTCCCGGGGCGCGGTCTTGCGGATTTCTACCGCCGGGACCTCTCCGCAGAGCAGATGGCGGCGCAAATGGCGTGCTTTATCGACGCTGCGTCCTGAGGGCGAGAGGTTTGACGACAGCGCACATCGCGCTTACTACCTTAGGGTAAGCGCCGTTGCTCCGCAGGTCGGAGTACCGCGCGCGATTTAGGAAGGCGTGGCGCATATGGATGACCAGTTGGATATCGGCGACGACAAGACTTTGCTGCTTGTCGATGATGACGAGCCGTTCCTGAAACGCCTCGCCAAGGCCATGGAAAAGCGCGGATTTGACGTGCAGACCGCAGGCTCGGTCGCGGAAGGCAAGGCGCTGGCCAAGGCCCGCCCACCGCGATTTGCCGTTTGTGATCTGAGGCTTGAGGATGGCAACGGCCTCGACGTGGTTGAGGTTCTGCGCGAGACGCGGCCCGATTGCCGGGTGGTTGTGCTGACCGGCTATGGTGCGATTGCAACTGCCGTGGCGGCGGTCAAGATCGGCGCGACGGACTATCTCTCCAAGCCGACGGATGCGACGGATATCACCAATGCCCTGCTGGCGCTTGGCGATGCCCTGCCCCCGCCGCCGGAAAACCCGATGAGCGCGGACCGGGTGCGCTGGGAACATATCCAGCGGGTCTATGAGCTGTGTGATCGCAACGTGTCCGAAACGGCGCGTCGGCTGAACATGCACCGCCGCACCCTGCAACGGATTCTGGCCAAGCGTTCGCCCCGCTAAATACCCCAAATCGGGATGTCGGTATCCGGTCGGTATTCCGGCGGTAAGTGAACGGTGCGAAAATCGCGCCTCTCACAGATCGTAGCGCTTGAGCACCTTGTCGACGTGGGTGCCATCGGACAGGGCGTAGTCCTTGATCCGGCCATAATCCTCAAACCCACGGCTCTGGTAATAGATCAGCCCGCCGGTGTTGTCGGCGCGGATCTCGGCGTTGATCCAAGCATAGCCCTCGGCACGCGCGCCGGTCTTGGTCGCCTCGAACAGTGCCGAGCCGATGCCGAGGCCGGTCTTGCCGATGCGGGCATAGGTGCCGATCTGGCCAACCTTGTCCCCGTGCTGGGCGTGCGGTTCGATCCATTGAAAGCCGAGCAGCGTGCCTGCCTCGTCCTCGGCCAGGGTCCAGACGGCGCGGTCGCTGCGCGCCATCCAGGCAGCCAGATCATCGCGCGTCACGGGGGCGAGCATGGCGGTGGTGCCACCCTGCGCGATCACCTCGTTCAGCAGGTCAGCGAGGGCGGCGCAGTCGAGCACCCCGGCGCGGCGGGTGAGGATTGTGGTCATGTCATCTGCTCCATCAGGTGGGCGTGCTGGGCGGTGAAATCGGCGCGTACCTCGGAGGCGGGGCGCAGAACGATGCTCAGCCCGTCGATCACGGCGGCGTCGGGGCGGCCGAAAAACTTGCTCGCCTCGGCTTCCGAGAACCCGGCGATCTGGGTGGCCTCCATCCAGGCAGAGACGCGGTCGGCCTTCTTGATGCGGGTCTTGAGGGTCTTGGGCGTGGACGCGGGCAGACCGAAGCGGATGTGGATCGCGGCGGCGAGGCGCTTGTCGAGGACGTCATATTCGGGCCCGATGGCGGCCTTCACGGGCGAGATCATGTCGCCGATCACATATTCGGGGGCGTCGTGCAGCAGCGCGGTGAGGCGTTCTGCGGCTTTGGCACCGGGGTTGAGGCGGCAAAACAGCGCATCCACCAGCAGCGAATGTTCGGCGACGGAATAGGCATAGTCGCCATGGGTCTGACCGTTCCAGCGGGCCACGAAGGCCAGACCGTGAGCGATATCCTCGATCTCGATGTCGAAGGGCGTCGGATCCAGCAAATCGAGCCTGCGCCCGGACAACATGCGTTGCCATGCTCTGGCTTGCTTCATGTTTACACCTTCGTCATGCTGTGGCGGTACATATCCGGACCTGCCATTGTCGAGCTTTCGGGCAACTGATATCCCGGCTAGGGACCGACCCACCAGGAGAACGGACTACATGACCCAGGACTACATCGTAAAGGACATTAACCTCGCCGCCTACGGACGGAAGGAACTGGACATCGCGGAGACCGAAATGCCGGGCCTGATGGCGCTGCGTTCGGAGTTCGGCGAAGCTCAGCCCCTGAAGGGCGCGCGGATTGCCGGGTCGCTTCACATGACGATCCAGACGGCTGTACTGATCGAAACGCTTGTCGCTCTGGGGGCCGAGGTTCGCTGGGCGAGCTGCAACATCTTCTCGACCCAGGACCATGCTGCCGCGGCGATTGCCGAAGGCGGCACGCCGGTGTTCGCCATCAAGGGCGAGACGCTGGAAGAATATTGGGACTACGCCGACAAGATCTTTGATTTCCCCGAAGGCACCTGCAACCTGATCCTGGATGATGGTGGCGACGCCACGATGTACATCCTGATCGGTGCCCGCGTCGAAGCCGGCGAAACCGATCTGATCGAGACCCCGCAGAGCGAGGAAGAAACCTTCCTCTTCGCGCAGATCAAAAAGCGTATGGCGGCCATGCCCGGCTGGTTCACCAAGCAGCGCGAGGCCATTCAGGGTGTTTCGGAAGAAACCACCACGGGTGTGCACCGTCTCTATGAACTGCAGAAAAGCGGCCACCTGCCCTTCCCTGCGATCAACGTGAACGACTCCGTCACCAAGTCGAAGTTCGACAACAAGTACGGCTGCAAGGAATCGCTGGTCGACGGTATCCGCCGCGCCACTGACACCATGATGGCCGGCAAGGTTGCCGTCGTTTGCGGTTACGGCGATGTGGGCAAAGGCTCGGCGGCGTCGCTGTCGGGGGCTGGCGCGCGTGTGAAAGTGACCGAGGCCGATCCGATCTGTGCGCTTCAGGCCGCGATGGACGGGTTTGAGGTGGTTCTGCTGGAAGAGGTCGTCGATAGCGCCGACATCTTCATCACCACCACCGGCAACAAGGACATCATCCGGATCGAGCATATGCGCGCGATGAAGGATATGGCGATTGTCGGCAACATCGGTCACTTCGACAACGAGATCCAGGTCGCCAGCCTGAAGAACCACAAGTGGACCAACATCAAGGACCAGGTGGACATGATCGAGATGCCTTCGGGCGCCCGCATCATCCTGCTGTCCGAGGGGCGTCTGCTGAACCTCGGCAATGCCACCGGCCACCCGTCCTTCGTGATGTCGGCGTCCTTCACCAACCAGACGCTGGCGCAGATCGAGCTGTGGACCAAGGGCGACCAGTACAAGAACGAAGTCTACGTTCTGCCCAAGCATCTGGACGAGAAGGTTGCAGCCCTGCACCTGGCGCGCGTCGGTGCCAAGCTGACCAAGCTGACCCCGGAGCAGGCGGCCTATATCGGTGTCACGCCGGATGGCCCGTTCAAGCCGGAACACTACCGCTACTGATCCTCGGGGCCACCTGCCCCGTTGGACATAAAAAAGGCCCCGCAGATAATGCGGGGCCTTTCGTTTTTTGCCGCAAGCCTCAGTGCTTGAAGCGCTTGATCTCGCCGGATTTCAGGCGGCGGATGTAGCTGTTCAGCTCTCGCTTGACGATCGGCATCAGGAAGTAGAGCGCGATGATGTTCACGATCGCCATCGAGAAGAGCATTGCATCAGAGAAGTCGATCACGGGGCCGAGGTTGGCCGCCGCGCCGATGACGATGAACAGGCAGAAGATCACCTTGAAGGCCGTCTCGATCACCTTGCCCTCGCCAAAGAGGTAGGTCCAGGCTTTCAGGCCATAGTAGCTCCAGGAGATCATCGTCGAGAAGGCGAAGAGCACCACCGCGATGGCCAGCAGGTAGGGGAACCACGAAAACGCCCGCGCATAGGCGGCAGAGGTCAGGGCGACGCCGGAGACCTCGCCCTCGGTCGAGATGCGGCCCGCCTCGGCGTTCCAGATATAGAGGCCGGTGTCGGCATCGACGTTCAGCACGCCGGTGATGACGATGACCAGCGCGGTCATGGTGCAGATGACGACGGTGTCGATGAAGGGCTCAAGCAGGGCGACGTAGCCCTCGGTCACAGGCTCTTTCGTGCGCACGGCCGAGTGGGCAATGGCGGCCGAACCGATGCCCGCTTCGTTGGAGAAGGCGGCACGACGGAAGCCTTGGATCAGCGCGCCGGTAAAGCCGCCGACCACGCCGAGGCCGGTAAAGGCGCCCATGAAGATCTGACCGAAGGCCCAGCCGATCATCTGATAGTTCATCGCCAGAATGATCAGCGACACGACGACGTAGAAAACCCCCATGAAGGGCACGATCTTTTCCGTCACCTGAGCGATGGACTTGATGCCGCCGACGATGACGGCAAAGGTCACCACCGCCAGGACGATGCCGGTGATCCAGCCGGGGTAATCGCCGAAGATCCCCGCCAACTGGGCGTGGGCCTGGTTCGACTGGAACATGTTGCCGCCGCCGAGGGCGCCGAGGATGGTGAAGACGCAGAACACCACCGCCATGACGCGCCCACCGGGCAGGCCGCGTTCCTTGAAGCCCTTGGTGATATAGTACATCGGCCCGCCCGAGACGTGGCCATCGGGGTATTCGTTACGATACTTCACCCCCAGCGTACACTCGGTGAACTTGCTCGCCATGCCGAAGAGGCCGGCGATCACCATCCAGAAGGTTGCGCCCGGTCCGCCGATGCCGACGGCAACCGCGACACCCGCGATATTGCCAAGGCCGACGGTGCCCGACAGCGCTGTGGCCAGCGCCTGAAAATGGCTGACCTCGCCCGCGTCATCGGGATCGGAGTAGTCGCCCTTGACCAGCGCGATGGAGTGGGCAAAGCCGCGGATCTGGATGGCGCCGAAGTAGACGGTGAACACCAGCGCGCCGACCACCAGCCAGAGCGCGATCCAGGAAAAGTTGGTGCCCGGCAGGTCGGCGAAGATGAGGTTGACGTACCAGCCGGTATAGTCGGCAAACATCTGGTTGATGGTGGCGTCAATGGACTGGGCCTGTGCGGGCGCTGCCATCAGGGCCGCACCAGTGGCCGCGGTGAGTGCGTGAAGAGTCTTCATGAGGGTCGGCCTTTCTGTTCAGGGGACGATGACGGTGGGCACGGGCGCAATCTGCGCCAGCCCCAGCGGGACCGATCCGAAGACACGGGCCGAAATCGAATTGGAGCCCGAGCGCCCGACAAAGATCATCGCGGCCCCCTTGGCGGTGGCCGTGGCGGCGATCAGCTCAACCACCTGACCATAGCGCATCTCGCCGGTCGCCTCGACACCGGCGGCGGTGGCAATGGCGATGGCGGGCTCGATGATCGCCTCACGGGCGCGCGTCATTTCATGCTTGCGGCGGGTGTGGCGTTCCTCGACTTCCTGCGGGGTGAGGAATGTATAGGGCGACCATTCGAGGACATGGACGATATGTAGCGTCGCATCCTCTTTTCGCGCCCGTTCGATGGCGTAGTTGAGCAGCGTGCTGTCGTCCGCGCCCTCATAGGCCACGACGAATATTTCCTTGGACATGACTTCCCCCTTTTTTTCGGGGGTCCCCTCCGGTCAGGGCCGGATCGGTCCCCCGTTATGTTCAGTTGGGTCGCGTGCAGCGTGTGACGCTACATGGCACCAGACTGCCTTGAGGTGCGGCACTTTGTCATGGAGTTTTGCCGGAAATGGCATGCATTTCGGGATTTAGAGGGTTTTCAGCGGGAAAATGGCGCATTTTCGCTGCGTTGCAGCAAGGATTGCGGCGCCGAACTCCATACCGTTCCGCATGTTGGGACAGCCTGAGAGGGAGTCGAGGTTACCAAAACCTTTCGGAAATGGGTCACATTCTATGTATTCCGAATTTGCTATATGGAGACGGCCGAGGTATCAAGGTTTCACGGCTATGTAGGCCCGGACCTTTCAGATCAGATACACGTGTGGTGCTTAGGGAGCACGTGGGGTGACGGAGGGTAACGGGTCAGGCCGACTCTCCGTTTAAATTCGGCAGAGCGTTTTGGTGCGTCCGCAAAACGCCGTGCGACGTGTCCCCCAGAGGGGCACGTCGCCGCCGCTGTTTGTGTGGGGGTGTTGCGTTTGCAGGCGGAACTTCGGTTTGGGGTGGAGACGGGTCTGGCGTTGGGATCTACGTCTCTGTCTGTGCCGAAGGGCTGTGTCAGTCCGGGTCGGTCTGGCCCATGTCGCAGACGCGCTGCCATTCCTCGGGGGTGACCGGCTGCACAGAGAGGCGGGAGTTTTTCACGAGGATCATGTCGGCAAGGCGCCGGTCGTCCTTGATCTGGTCCAGCGTGACGGGCGTCGTGAACGAACGCACTGCTTTGATGTCGACGCAGTCCCAGCGGGCATCGTCGGTCGTGCTGTCGGGGTGCGAGGTGGCGCAGACCTCGACGATGCCGACGACGCGCTTTTCGTGCACCGAGTGATAGAAAAAGCCCCGGTCGCCCAGAGCCATTTCGCGCATGAAATTGCGGGCCTGATAGTTGCGCACGCCGCCCCATTCCTCGCCCGCGTCGCCCTTGGCCAGCTGATCGTCCCAGCCCCAGGTGCCGGGTTCGGTCTTGAACAGCCAGTAGCGCATCAGCCCATGACCCGCTTCCACGCCGAGATTTCGACGTCGGAGAACAGGCCGGCCTTGGCGTAGGGGTCGTTTTTCGACCACTCCAGCGCTGCGGCGCGGTCCGCCACGTCGAGCACGGCCATGGAGCCGCGCATCTCGCCCTCATCCGACAGCAGCGGGCCGCCGAACATCACGACGCCGGTGTCCTCGGCATAAGCGAGGTGCGCGTCGCGGGTGGCCATACGCAGGGAAAGGGAGTCGGGTTTGTCGCGGGCGATCATGACGAAGGGCATCGGGTCATTCCTTTTTCAGCGGTCGTGACAGCAGCATGTCCATCGCGGTGGCGACGTCAAGACGCGCCTCGACCAGACCGGTGACAACGGCGGTGATGGGCATGTCGAGGTTGAGGCGTTTGGCGACGTCATGGGTGGCACGGGCGGTGGCCGCGCCCTCAACCGTGACGGCGGGATCAAAGGCCTCGCCCCGCCCGATGGAGGCGCCGAAGCGGTAGTTGCGCGATTGCTCTGACGTGCAGGTCAGCGTCAGATCGCCGAAGCCCGACAGCCCGGCGAGGGTTTCGGGCTGGGCGCCGAGGGCGGCGGCCATACGCTGCATTTCCGCGTAGCCGCGGGTCAGCAGGGCGGCGCGGGCGCTCTCACCCAGACCCGCGCCGATGGCGGCACCGCAGGCGATGGCGATGACGTTTTTCAGCGCGCCGCCAAGCTCTGCGCCGATGATATCGGTCGAGCTATAGAGCCGCAGGCTGTGGGTAGAGAGCTGATTTTGCAGGGTTTCAGCGCAATTGGCGTCGCCGCAGGCCAGCGTCAGGGCGGTCGGCAGGCCGCGCGCGATATCGGCGGCAAAGCTGGGTCCGGTCAGAGTGGCGGGGGTCGCGTCGGGCAGCACCTCGGCCAGCACTTCAGAGGCGCGCAGGCCGCTCGACAGCTCGATCCCCTTGCAGCAGATCACCAGCGTGCGGTGCGAAAGCTGCGCCGCGTGGGTGGTCAACAGGGCGCGCAGGGTCTGCATCGGGGTGGCCAGCAGGATGGGGCCGTGCGCTGGCAGCGAGGCCATGTCCGACGCACAGGTCAGCCCGTCCGGCAGGCTGACGCCGGGCAGGCGCGGGGTTTCGCGGCTTGCTTGCATCTGGGCCATCACGTCGGCGTTGCGGCCCCAGAGCCAGACGGTGCGCGCGTCGCTTTCGCGCTGCATCGAGACGGCGAGCGCGGTGCCGAAGGCCCCTGCCCCAAGAACGGAGATCATGCCTTGGCGCCTTTCTTGCCACTGCCGAGCATCGACGGGCTGGCGGTGTCGAGGGGCCAGCGCGGGCGGGCCATCAGGGTCATGTCGTCCACCTCTCCCAGGGCAAACCGCTCAATCCCCGCGTAGGCGATCATCGCGGCGTTGTCGGTACACAGGGCCAACGGCGGGGCGGTGAAGGTGGTTCCCGTCTCGGCACAGAGATCCATCAGGGCGGTGCGGATCGCGGTGTTGGCGGCGACGCCTCCAGCGACGGCGAGGGTCGGCTGGGCTGGCGACTCGGCGAGGTAGAGCGCCAGCGCGCGGCGGGTCTTTTCGCGCAGCACGTCGACGACGGCGGCCTGAAACCCGGCGCAGAGGTCGGCGCGGTCGCCGATGCGCAGGGCATCGCCGTCCATGACGCTGTCGCGGGTGCGCAGAAGGGCGGTTTTCAGGCCGGAAAAGCTCATGTCACAGCCCTCGCGGTCCAGTAGGGGGCGGGGGAAGGGAAAGCGTTTGGGGTCGCCCTTCAGCGCTTCGGCCTCGACCGAGGGGCCGCCGGGCTGGGGCAGCGCCAGCAGGCGGGCGGTCTTGTCGAAGGCCTCGCCCGGGGCGTCGTCGATGGTGCCGCCGAGGCGGGTGAAATCCTGCGGGCCGCGCACCATAAGGAACTGGCAGTGCCCACCCGAGACCAGCAGCATCAGGTAGGGAAAGGCGATGCCATCGGTCAGGCGCGGCGTCAGCGCATGACCGGCGAGGTGGTTGACCCCGATCAGCGGCTTGCCTGTCGCGACGGCCAGCCCCTTGGCGCACATGACGCCGGACAGGACCCCTCCGATCAGGCCGGGGCCCGCGGTGACAGCAATGGCGTCAACCTGCGCCAGGGTGAGTCCGGCCTGCGCCAGCGCCTCGATCACGCAGGTGTCGAGCTTTTCGGCATGCGCACGGGCGGCGATTTCCGGCACGACGCCACCGAAGGCCGCGTGCAGGTCGTTCTGGCCGACAACGACCGACGACAGCACGTGGGCGGTCCCGGGCTGGCCGCGCAGGACAGCGGCGCCGGTATCGTCACAGCTGCTTTCGATGCCGAGGAAGATCAGGTCTTGGGTCATGGCCGGTCCGTTGCGAAAATCCTGAGGGGCAGGTAACACCGCGACAGCGTGCAAACAACTCTGCCAGCGGATCTGCTGTGCAGGGCGGCGCAAAAGGGGGACGGCATGCAACCCGTGGTCTTGATCACCCGGCCCGAGGCCGAGGCGCAGCGTCTGGCGGAAGATATCGCGGCGCGTGCCAGCAATGTGCGCTGTGTGATCTCGCCGTTGCAGGAGGTGCTGTTCGATGTGGCCGCGCTGGAGGAGATCGCGCGGCGTGACGTCGACAGCGCGCTGATCTTCACCTCGCGCAACGGCGTGCGGGCCTGGAGGGGGGGCGCGCGGCGTGCCTATTGCGTGGGCAATGCGACGGCAGACCTCGCCCGAGCCGCTGGTCATGAGGCGATTTCCGCTGATGGCGATGCGAATGACCTCAGGGCGCTGATCCTGCGCGACACCCCACGCCAGCCGCTGTTGCACCTGCGTGGCGCGCAGCATCGCGGTGATCTGGCGGCAGATTTGCGCGCCGCGGGCCTGAACGCACAGGGGGTCGAGGCCTATCGCCAGCAGCCCCGCCCCCTGACGCCGCAGGCTCTGGCAGCGATGGCGGGGGCCGCGCCGATAGTGGCGCCATTATACTCACCCGGTTCGGCGCGACTGTTTGCGCAGGCCTGGCGGGGCGATGCGCCCTTGCTCATCGCGGCGATCAGTCCGATGATTTCCCCTGAGATTGAAGGTTTGGAAACCAAGCGTGTCGAAATTGCCGCCCACCCCAGCGGCGAAACAATGCTAGGTGTGATAACTGGACTTATCGCCGCAGCGCATCAACTTGAGACGCGTGGGGGTGGCGGCTAAGCTGCCAGTGTATTTGCTGCGTTATTTGAGAATCGAAGAGGATTGATCCGTGGCCAAGAAGACCGACGACAAGACAGACAAGGCCGGGATTGCTCCGACTGTGGCCGATACCAGCGCAGCCCCTACGGCGGCGCCTGCCGAGGATGTGCACGAGGGTGCCTCTGAGGTCGAGGCGGTTCCCGAGGCGGACGAGACAGCGCTGGCCGAACAGGTGAGCCTGCGCGCGCCGCTGCATGATCCGCGCGATGCGCCGATCGAACGGGCCCCCGCGAAGGCTGCAATCACGGCCACCTCCGGTGACACAGATCTGGCGGCCCCCACCCATGATCCCCGCACCATGGACGAGAGCGACGCCGCCACCTTCGGGGCCGAGCGCGACAGCGACAGTGAGACAGATGCGGCGGATGCCGCGCCGGTGATGGCGAGCAGCATCCCCTCCAGCAAGGCGAAACCCGCCGCTAATAAGGCCAAGAGTGCGGCTGAACCCGCGGCCGAGCGTGTTGTCGAACGGGTCGTCGTCAAGCGCGGTGGCTTCTTTCCGGCGCTGCTGGGCGGTGTGATCGCGGCAGGGCTGGGCTTTGGTCTGGCGCTGGCGCTCTATCCCGATGGCGCACCGTTCATGAGCGGCGGCGGCACGGCGGACCTGCGCACCAAGGTTGAGGAGCAGTCTGCGGCCCTTGCCCAGAACACCCGCACCATTGCCGAATTGCAGTCGCGCGTGACGGCAGAGCCGGATCTGTCGGGGCTTGAGAGCCTTGGCAGCGATCTGGCGGCGCTGAAATCCAGCGTTGCGGATGTGTCCTCTGCCACCGATCAGAACGCCGCCAGCCTGTCGAACCTGACCTCGCGTCTGACCGCGATCGAAAAGCGCCCTGTTGAAACGGGCGTCTCGGATCAGGCGATCAAGGCCTATGAGGGCGAGCTGACCAAGCTGCAACAGGCGATGCAGGACCAGCGGAGCGAGATCGAGGACATGATCGCGCAGTCGCAGGAGATGAAGGCCGACGCGGCGAATACGGCGCGCGAAACGCAGATCCGCGCGTCGCTCGTGCGGATCGGGTCGTCGCTGGATGCGGGCGACCCCTATGAGGCGCCGATCCAGACGCTGGCGGATCTGGGGATCGAGATTCCGGCACCGCTGGACAGCCACGCGGCCGCCGGTGTCGCCACGATGGCCCGCCTGCGCGACGAGTTCCCCGAGTATGCCCGCAAGGCGCTGGCGGTGACGCGCGACAATGGCGATACGTCGTCGGTGGTGTCGTTCCTCAAGAACCAGCTGGGCGCGCGGTCGTTGAACCCGCGCGAAGGCAACGACCCGGACGCGATCCTGTCGCGGGCCGAGGGCAAGTTGCGCGACGGTCAGCTGAGCGAGGCGCTGGACGAACTTTCCGCCCTGCCCGACACCGCCAAGAGCGAAATACAACCCTGGATCGACCTCGCGTCGGGCCGGGCCGAAGCTGTCACCGCCCAAGAGGCGATGATGGCCGATTTCAAGACGAACTAAGGATTTCACCCTATGCTATGGTCGCTTGTCAAAATCGTCGTTTTCGTCGTCATCGTGGCCGCTCTCACTCTGGGGGCGAGCTATCTGCTGGACCTCGAAGGTGGCGTGCGGATCGCGTTTGGGGCGTATGAATATAACCTGACGCCCATCAAGGCGGTGATTGCGCTGTTGCTGCTGGTCGCGGCGGTCTGGGTGATCAGCAAGGTCGTGGGCATGTTGGTGGCGCTGCTGCGCTTCATTAACGGCGACGAAACCGCGCTGACCCGCTATTTCGACCGCAACCGCGAACGCAAGGGGCTGCAGGCCCTCAGCGAAGGCATGATGGCGCTGGCCTCGGGCGAGGGGCGTCTGGCGATTGCCAAGGCGCACAAGGCGGAACGCTACCTCGACCGCCCCGAGATGACCAACCTGCTGACCGCGCAGGCGGCGGAGCTGACGGGCGACAAGCGCAAGCGCGAGGAAGCCTACAAGCGCCTGCTGGCCGATGACCGCACCCGCTTTGTCGGGGTGCGCGGGCTGATGAAGCAGCGTCTGGAAGAGGGCGATACCGAGACGGCGATGAAGCTGGCCGAAAAGGCCTTTGCGCTGAAACCCGGCCATGTCGAGGTGCAGGATACCCTGCTGCGCCTGCAGGCCGGCAGCCAGGACTGGCAGGGTGCGCGCGCCACGCTGAAGGCCAAGCTGCGCACCGGCGCCCTGCCCCGCGACGTGCACAAGCGCCGCGACGCGGTGCTGGCGCTGAGCGAGGCCAAGACGGTGATCGACGAGAACAGCTCCATCGAGGCCCGCGAAGCCGCGATCGAAGCTAACCGCCTGTCTCCCGACCTGATCCCCGCCGCTTGCTTTGCCGCCCGTGCCTATGCCGAGCAGGGCAAGATCAAATACGCCACGCGCGTGCTGAAAAAGGCCTGGGAGGCGCTGCCGCACCCCGACCTCGCCGCCGCCTTTGCCGCCCTTGAGCCGGACGAGAGCGCCGAGGCCCGCCTGAAACGCTTTCGCACCCTGACGCGCATCCAGCCCGAGCACCGCGAGACACGGCTGCTGCTGGCCGAGCTGAACATCGGTGCTGAGGATTTCCCCGAGGCGCGCCGTGCCCTCGGTGATCTGGCGGTCGTCGCCCCCGATGCCCGTGCGCTGACCATCATGGCCGCGATCGAGCGTGGCGAGGGCAGTGCCGATGCCATCGTCAAGGGCTGGCTGACCCGCGCTGTCAGTGCCCCGCGTGGCCCGCAATGGACCTGCGAGAACTGCAATCAGGTGCATGCGGAATGGGTGCCGATCTGCGAAAACTGTCAGGCTTTCGACACGCTGGCCTGGAAAGTGCCGCCCGCGACGGAATACCAGACCCCGATGTCGCAGCACATGTTGCCTCTGATCGTGGGTCGCATCGACGACGCGGTGAACGTGCCCGCACCCGCCGATCCGAATCCGGATTACGCGGCCCCCGAGGCGGCGAAGCCGGTGGAACCCGAGACCCGCGCCTCGGCCAGCGTGAACGAGGTGCCTGACGCAGAGGTGCTGCCTGAGGAAGAGGCCGCCATCGCGCCAGCGGAGGCACCGCGTTTCGGGCGAAAATAGCACTTTCCCAAGCCGCGGAGGGGTGTTATAGCCCCGCCGCACGATGGCGGTTTTCACCCCGGTGATTGTCGCCCTGGTCCAAGACGTGCCGCTGTAGCTCAGCTGGTAGAGCACATCATTCGTAATGATGGGGTCGGGGGTTCGAATCCCTTCAGCGGCACCACTATCTTACTGAAACGTAAGTAAAAAATGGACGCCCTCCGGGGCGTCCTTTTGTTTTTGCGATGTCGTGGAACCACTATGGAACCAACGGCTGGTCTCCGGGGGTCACGCGTGCCTCTCGGGCAGGCAGATCAATCGGGGTTCCAGGTGTAGTAGTTGTCGAGCGCGTCTGAGCTCTCCAGACCGAATCCGAGCGAGATGTAGAACGCATTTGCAGGGCTGTCGCGAAGCGCCATGAGGCGCAGCGGCAGGCCAGCCTCCCGTGCCCGGTCCTGAACGGAGCGGACGATGCGCCGGCCCAAGCCGCCGCCCTGATGGTCTGGCCGGATGTAGATGTGATCAAGGTAGAGATGGTCGGAGCGGTCGCGGACGACATAGAATCCAATCAGATCCTCGCCGGACCAGACAACGCGCGTGTCGCGGGAGTCGTAGGTTTCCAAGAAACGGTTGCGCGCCCTCTCCGGATCGAAGCGACCGACGGCTTCGAGGCTTGGTCGCATCGCCTCGACGCGGATGTCGGCGAGGGCGGAGGGGTCAACGTTGGTGGCGTCGGAGAGGGTGATCGCGTGCATGGATGGGCATTCCGCTGGGCTTCGCGCGTTTACACGCCGTTGGTTGAGGGCTCGAACCGTCTCCGCGCCTTGCGCGAGGGGAGGTTGAGCGGGTCGAAGTACCATTTTGGTGCGACTGCGCCAATGTCGGCAAAAAGAAAAATAGACGCCTGATTTCCGGCGGCACAGCTTCGGCCAAGCGGCTAAGGTTCCGGCATGTTATTTGACCTCCCAGATCACGACACGCTGTATCAAGCGCTGCTGGACCGCAACGCGGCCTATGATGGGCAGGCGTATGTTGGCGTCGCGACGACCGGCACTTTCTGTCGGCTGACCTGCCCCGCGCGCAAGCCCAAGACGGAAAACTGCACCTTCTACGCGTCGGTTGGTGCGTGCATCGAGGCCGGTTTCCGTGCCTGCAAGAGGTGTCATCCGCTGCAGCCGATGGCCTCCGCCGACCCGGCGATTGCCGCGCTTCTGTCGGCGCTGGATGAGCGTCCGGAGTATCGCTGGTCAGAGAGCGACATTGACCGCATGGGCTTTGACCTCTCGACGGTGAGGCGCAGTTTCAAACGGCAATTCGGGATGACGTTTCTTGAGATGGCCCGACAGCGCCGGCTGCGCGATGGGTTTGCGACGATCTCGGACGGTGGGCGGGTGATCGATGCGCAGCTGGACGCCGGGTTCGAATCCGCCAGCGCGTTCAGGGTGTCGTTTGCAAAGCTTCTGGGCCGTGCGCCGGGCAGGCTGGACAGCACGCCGATCCTCTTTGCCAACTGGATTGAAACGCCGCTCGGAAACATGATCACGGTTTGCAGCCAGTCTCAGCTGCATCTGCTGGAATTCATCGACCGCAAGGCCCTGCAAGCTGAGCTGGGCAAGCTGGATGCCTTTGCCAAAGGCAAGATCGGGGTCGGCAAAACGCCACCCGGAGAGCAAATCAGAGGCGAGCTTGCTGCCTTTTTTGACGGGGTTTCTGCCAATTTCCTGACGCCGCTTGCCTATGGCGGATCGTCCTTTGCCCGCAGCGTCTGGGAGGAGCTGCGGCGGATCCCGCCCGGGCAGACCCGCAGCTACTCCGACATCGCCAGACGCCTTGGGCGCCCCTCTGCCAGCCGCGCGGTGGCACGCGCCAATGGAGCCAATCAGATCGCGCTTGTCGTGCCCTGCCATAGGGTTATCGGCGCCGATGGATCGCTGACGGGATACGGCGGTGGCCTGTGGCGCAAGCAGAAGCTGCTGGAGATCGAACGACACTACCGCTCAACATCCAGGGAACATGCAGAATGACGCATCAGGCACAGCCGTTCAGGGCGCTTCACATCAAGGGCGAACCGCTCGTGCTCTACAATATCTGGGACGCTGGCGGTGCTAAGGCTCTGGCGGAGTCTGGTGCCAAGGCAGTCGCAACGGGAAGCTGGTCGATGGCTGCGGCGCATGGCTTTGAGGATGGCGAGGACATTCCGCTGGATCTGGTCGTTCAGATCGTTGAACGCATTGCGGAGAGCAGTGATCTGCCTGTCACCGTAGACTTTGAGGGGGGATATGCCGTCGCCCCCGACCGGGTTGCAGAGAACGTGCGCCGGATCATCCAGGCGGGCGCGGTCGGCATCAACTTTGAAGATCAGATCGTTCAGGGTGAAGGGCTTTATGCCGTCGAGGATCAGATCGAGCGGATCAAAGCTGTGCGGCAGGCCGCGAACGAGGAAGGGGTTGACCTGTTCATCAATGCGCGGACGGATCTGTTTCTCGGGACGGATCCTTCAACCCATGCGATGCGGGTCGGCGAAGCCATCGCACGCGAGGCCGCCTACAAGAACGCTGGTGCAGACGGGTTCTTTGTTCCCGGGCTGACCGATCATGCGCTGATCCAGACAATCGTGGATGCCGTCAGCCTGCCTGTGAATGTCATGATGATGGGCGAGCTGACGTCCATCGCCAGTGTCGCTGATCTCGGCGTCTCTCGCGTCAGCTATGGCCCAGGACCATACATCAATGCGATGTCTGACCTCAAAGACCGTTTTGGTGCGCTGAAGTAGAGTCTGCAGGGCCGGCCAAGACGCCCAAGGCAGTGGTGAGCAGACCGCCTAAGCGCGATTGGCGTCCGACCTGTGGCAGGCGGTTCCGTTTTGCCTGGCGTCTGACAAGGGATTTGATCGCTGAGGATGTTCGTTTGGCCAAAGCCGAACGCGCAGGTGCGCCCGGCTTTGGCATTGCTGTCCTACACGTCAGAGGGCGGGAGGCAAAGCTCCTCCGTTCCCGCAAGCGGGTTGGTATGTACGTTCATGTCTGTTTCCTTAGGGCAGCGCATGGGAGCGCCATTTCGATGCACCCATGTTCCTTTCGGCCCGGCAAAAATCCAAAGCGGAAAAAGTCAGATAGTCGATTCATTGGGATGCGAAATAAATAATTGATTACACCCGGTAATCCCTAGGAACCGCGCTGACGTAGCCGCCAGAATACAGAGCAAGATTGCATCTGGAAACAGTTCTGAGCGTTCGTGGCGGCCACTGCGATGGACCGGAAAGAGCCCCGTTTGCAAGACGCTGTGCAGCGCTCCTACGACCGTCAAGCGCAGATACCGGACGGCGCAAGGGGGCAATTGACCGAGCGACTACGGACCGAATGGCCAGAAGCGGCCATTCGTCTCCGACCCTCCCGTGCGGGTCGCATTTTGGGGTCCTGATGAGCTTTCGGCTGATATCGAACGAATAAAATGCGGGGGGCGACAGGAGAAGAAGAGGAAAAGGTAAAGTTGCTTAAGGCGATGTCACAACGCGACTCTGGTGCAGTTCATTTTGCAATTTCGATTGTGAAGAATCGTGCTTGGCGATACTTTGAAAAAACGAATTCTCCCCGCGTCGTCCGGTCAGAATCAACAATTCTGTATGGTCGCTTCAGAGTTCTCCAAAATGATCATCGGCATCGACCTTGGGACGACGAATTCTCTCGTTTCGGTATTCACTGAACAGGGTCCAGTTCTGATCCCTAATTCGATGGGCGCGACCCTCACACCTTCCGCAGTACATATGGATGGGCAGGAACGCGTTATTACGGGTGCCTCTGCCAAGGACCATTTGATCAACAGTCCCGGCGCCACCGCAGCGCGGTTCAAGCGTCTGATGGGGACGAGCAAGACGACCCTGCTCAAGAAAAAGGCCTATAGCCCCGAAGATCTGTCCAGCTTTGTCCTGCGCGCCCTCAAGGCCGATGCAGAGGTGTTTTTGGGCCAGGAAGTCTCCGAGGCAGTGATATCCGTGCCTGCGTATTTCAACGACATTCAGCGCAAGGCGACGATCACGGCGGCCAAGTTGGCGGGACTGACTGTCCGCCGTCTGATCAACGAGCCGACCGCGGCCGCGCTTGCCTACGGGCTGCAGGACAAAGAGGCTGAAAACACCTTTCTGATTGTCGATCTGGGCGGCGGCACATTCGACGTGTCGATCCTGGAAATGTTTTCCGGCGTGATGGAGGTGAGGGCTTCTGCGGGCGATGCGTTTCTTGGGGGGGAGGACTTCACCGACCGGATCGTCACTTATTTCGCGAAAACGCTGGGGCTCAAACTGTCCGACATCGAAGCGTCCGAACTGTCGCGCCTGCGCGCCGTCGCCGATCACGCGAAGCACCTTCTGTCGGATGAGCCGCGCGTCTCTCTGTCATATAGACACGCGGAGGAGGAGCGCATCCTCAGCCTGTCGCGCGACACGTTCGAGGACCTGACCGCAGACCTTGTGAACCGTATGAAAGTCCCGTTGCAGCGGGCCATCGGCGATGCCGGTCTGTCCGCATCCCAGATCGACCGGATCGTCATGGTCGGGGGCGCCACGCGGATGCTCTCGGTGCGCAATCTGATCACGCGGCTGTTCAAACGCTTTCCCGAATACGCCCTCGATCCCGATACCGTGGTTGCCTTGGGGGCGGCTGTGCAGGCCGGACTGGTCTCGCGTGATGTGGCGCTCGACGATGTCGTGATGACAGATGTGTGCCCGTTCACGCTGGGGTTCGAGACGTCGCGCAAGACCGGTGCTGACGGCCACTTCGAGAACGGGCTCTTCATGCCGCTGATCGAACGCAACACCACCATCCCGGCCAGCCGCAACCAGATGGTTGAGACGGTTCAGCTTGGGCAGACGCAGCTGCATCTGAACATCTATCAGGGCGAAGCGCCCTATGTGCGCGACAACATTCGGATTGGGTCTTACAAGATCACGCTGCCCTACAACACGGCGGATTATGAAAAGGTGGACGTGCGGTTCACCTACGACAGTTCCGGGGTGCTGGAGGTCATCGCGACGACGCTGGCCACGAAAGAAACCAAGACGCTGATCATCGAAAACGCGCCCGGTGCCATGAGTGCCGAGGCAATCGCGAAACGGTTCAAGGAACTGGAGCGGATTAAGATCCACCCGCGCGAGGACGCTGTCAACGAGGCGCTGATCTCGCATGTCACTGCGGCCTACGGCAATGCCCTGGGTCGTCAAAGGACAGAGATAGGGATGTTGCTGGGTGAGTTCGAAGAGGCGCTGCGCACCTATGACAAACGCCTGATCGCTCACACGAGGAGCAGGATCGAGGGGATGCTCAAGAGTATCGAAGGCAGCAGTGTCTTTGACTGATCCGTTCAAGGTTCTTGGCCTGAGCCGCGATACCGCAACGCAATCGGACGTCAAATCCGCCTACGCCCGGCTTCTCAAGGTCACCCGTCCCGAAGATGACCGCGCCGCCTTCATGGAATTACGTGAGGCGTTCGAACAGGCCCGCCGCACGGTTCCTGTACAGCTGCCGATTGCCGAAGCGCCCGCGAAGACGTCGGTGGAAACAGAGACCGGCAGTCAGCTTCTCATGCCGGTGCGGCGGATCGAATGGCACTACGACGACGCGCTGAACTGGAACTTTGATACCTCGCCGAAGGGCAAGCTGAGCGAGAGCGTGATCCGCTGGATGGTCGCCGGTGGTCCTGACGCAGCGACGAGGGTCCCCGCGTTCGCCGAAGCCCGCATCGCATTGGACAAGCACGACGCCGATGCTTTCCTCGACCAGATTACCGAATTCATTTTTGCCGCCACCGATCCCGAAGAGCGTCGGCACACCAAACCGGTATGGGAGCCGATAGAAGGGACGCGCCCGGCGTGGCTGACTGACGATCTGATCCGCGCCCTGGCCAACGACATCGGCCTGTTGCAGGTGCGACCCATGAATGCCTACACCGCGCGCAGCTTCAACACGGTCCAAGCGCTGTTCGCGTCGGTCCTTGATCGGAACGCGGCAGCGGCGCCCGTCGACGTCCTGGAGAAATTTCAGCACGAACAGAACGAGGCATACAAGGACGACCACGGCTCGTACTTCGACAGGCACCAGAAAGCCTGGGTCGACCTGTCGCCCGTGGGCGTGGCCATGGCTGATCTCAAGGCTGCGTTTGACGCGAACGCCGACGATATGGTGGAAACCTGCAAACCGATCCTGCAGCGCGAAGACATTCAGGCGCTGGACGAATTTCAGAACCTCGACAACCAGTTACGCTTTCACATCGCCGAAGCATCGGGCGGCAACAGTGGTATCAGATGGCCGACCTATGCGGACTGGATGACCCCGGATCTGTTGGCGCTGCTGGATGACACCTTTGGATGGACCCGCCATTTCGGAAACCATCCGTGGGAACGTCAGCAATACGATTGGCTGCACCGCGTCCTTGATCGCCACGGTGCGCTATCCGCCGCTGCTGACCGCGAGCGCGCGCGGGCGCGCGAACACGCGCAGGCGCATGCATCTGAGCCACGGCGCGATGCGCGTATGCCGGGAATCCTGGAATTGTTCTTTGCCCGCCCGCGCACGCTGATGATCACCTACTACGTTTACCGCGTGGTGCAGGTCATCTGGCGGCTGGCGGTCTGATATGTTCTGGTACGGGTTTTCAGCCTTGGTCGTGATCGGTCTTTCCTATGCCTTCTACCGCGAGGGCAGCCAAAGCGAACCGCGCATGTTCACACGGGCGGAGTGGCACAGAATGGGCGGCTTTGTGGCGGTGGTCGGGACGATTGTCGCGGCAGAACTCCTGGTGCCTTCGACCCGGTGGACCGGACTTCCGCCGCCCCCACGCATCGAGCCCGCCCGCTACATCGACGATCTGCGATGGAGTGAGGGGGCGTTGACCTTCCATGACCTTGCCGACCGGCATCCATGGGCTTGGGCGTTCGGCACGACCGACCGGGCAGAGGTTGAACAGCGGATCAAAGGTGATCTGGATCTGGCCGCGGCACAGATGGAGAAAAACCGCGAACGCCAGCCGTTTCTGAGTAGCATGGCGCTGTACGCCGGTGTCTACGCTGAAGATGACGCCAACTACGCCGTATTCTCAGAAGGTTTGACCCTCGCCTTCAAGGATCTCGATGCGCTGTTTCGCTCGACAGGCAGCAGCGCTGGCACCCGTGTGACAGTGGCGAAAGCCGACGCCTTTATCGCGGTCCACCTGAAGGCCGCGGCAGACGTGGCGCAGACTGTCGCGAGCAAAGCCAGCGCCGACGCCGACAAGGCCTTCGACGACTACGTCACCCTTCATGACACCGCCGCAAGCGAGCCGCCAGATCCCGTCCGGAAACGATTGGCCGACCTGAAATTCGACGCTTGGGCTGCGCGGCTCGCTGCCCGCAGCCCGGGTGATGCCATCGAGCGGGGCCTGCAGGACGTCGAAGAGATGTCACGTCAGATGTCATCCATCCAAGCGCTACCGGATTTCGGGGTGCCGCTTCCTGTCTATGAGCAGAAGCTGACCGTCCCTGCGGACAAGGTATCGCTGCGGATCCCGCCTGCCGTCTGGTCCGCAACCGCCGCCCTCAACGCCCTGCAAGACGCCGTGACAGGTCGCAAACGCGCCGGTCCTTTGGCAACAGAAGAGTATCGCTGTGTCCTTGCATCGGATGACGCCGCCGGGACACCCGGCGTGCAGATGCTGTGCGAAGCCGCGCTGGGGTTGCCCATCGATTACGATCTGACTGCGCAAAGCTGCGGGGACGGTATCGCCTGGGCAAGCTGTCGGGAAAGCTGGATTTTCCCGCACCTCAATGTGGTCTATCGAAAAGGCAGCTTTACTGTCTATGCGCCAAAGCCCGCCGCACCCGCGCCGCAGACGCCGGCGCTCACGCAGTGGGTCGCCACTTGGGACGGCGTGGAACGGCCCTTGGCACCATCTGCCACCTTCGCGTGGGACGGTGAAACCGATGTTCTGGGCGCGCTTGCCCTGCGCCAGGATCCCGCGGCTGGTGTCCGCGATCTTCGCATATGGCGAGACTATCGCGATGAAACGGCGATCACGCAGCCGGACGCACATGCTTTCAGGTCGGTCGAAATACCCGCGACCACGCTCACCACCCGAAACGAAAGCGCGCCGCAGTTTCTAGCTCTGGGAACGTCGCGCGTGTCGCCGCCCGATCCCGCCGACACCCGATTGCAGGTCGTCAGACGGGCCCTTGAAGGTCGCCAGGACCTACTCGCTTTTCTCGCCAGCCAGACATTTTCTTCCAGCCCGGAAAACAGCGACCCCGACCTGCCGGTATCCGGGCTGTCGCCAAAATGCGAATACCACCGCACCCCTTATGGGATCCCGGTGGATATCGAAAATGTCGCGGCCTTGGAGGTCAGAATGTCAATCGCCGAGGGGTCGATATGTGATGCAATGAGGGCCTACGGGCTTCTGCTGGACAGTCTCGTCCGGTCGGCAGCGCGAGGCTCGTGGTTCTGGTTAATGTCATTGTAGTAAGAAGGGGGCCTTTTACCAAACTTGCGATTGCTGCGAACGACAGCTCTCCGCCCTTCAAGTTGGTGCGCCGTGGTATGCTGCGCCTCGCAAGACCGCGCGAAAGGGCTGCCGCCAGCCTCCTCCGGTGCAAGGTGCGACTGGTGGCCAAGGGCTGGAATGTCGCGCCCACACATCTTAGACACGTTCGGATTTATCGGGACCCGAGCCCAAATGCGTCAGCACATTTCCGGTTTTCTTGACCGTCCTTCGACGCGTTTCACGATCATGGTGGTGGCCTGCTGTTCGATCAGCGCCATGCGCCGGGCCAGGTCTGCGCGACGAAAGCTCTGGATGGGGCGGTCATCAAGATAGGCCGCGCCGCCGGTGCCCTGGCGCAGCCCGGCCAGCAATCGCAGCAGGCTGGACTTGCCCGAGCCGTTCGGCCCGACCAGCGCCAGAACGCCCGTGTCGGGCAGGCGCAGGGTGACGCCGTGCACAAAGGGGGCGGTGCAGACGGTCTCCAGGAAATATCCTCGGTGCGCAGGGTCATCGCGTGCCCCGCGACCGCCAGAGAATGAAGGCGAAGGCAGGTGCGCCGAACAGCGCCGTAATCACGCCGATGGGCAGGACCTGCCCGGGCAGCACGACGCGCGACAGCACATCGGCGGCCACCATGAAGACGCCTCCCGCAAGGGCCGAGGCGAGGATCAGGCGGCCATGCGACGGCCCGACGAGGAACCGCGTGGCATGGGGGACCACCAGTCCGACAAAGCCGACAGCGCCCACGATGCTGACCATTGCCGCCGTCAGCAGGGCGGTCAGGGCGAACAGCTCGACCCGCACGCGCAACACCTCCACCCCGAGCGAGGCGGCGGCATCCTCCCCAAAGGCGAAGGCATCGAGGGCCCTCGCGCGGTAGAGGCAGACCGCCAGCCCGAGCGCCGTGACCGGAAAGGCGATAGCCGCATCGGGCCAGCGCACCCCGCCGAGGCTGCCCAGAAGCCAGAACATGATCCCGCGGGTCTGCTCGGCGCTGGCCGAGGAGGTGACGATGAAAGAGGTCGCGGCGTTGAACAGCTGTGCCCCGGCAATCCCGGCAAGGATGATCCGCTCGGTCCCGCCACCGGAGCCGAAGGCGAGGATGGCGACGAAAGCGAAGGCCAGACCGGCCCCGGCGAAGGCCCCTGCGGAGACCGTCAGCGCCCCGGCCCCCAGCGTCAGCACGATGACCGCGACCGCCCCGGTGGAGGCGCCTGCCGAAATCCCCAGCAGGTAGGGCTCGGCCAGCGGGTTGCGCAGCAGCGCTTGCAGAACGGTGCCGCAGATCGCCAGCGCCGCACCGGAGCAGATGGCCACGGCCGCGCGGCTGAGGCGGTAGTGCCAGATGATGCCTTCGTGGATGGGGTCGACCGCCATGTCGAGACCGAGGAGGCGATTGCCTAGGGTGCGGGCCACCTCCTGCGGTGTCACGACGATTTCCCCGATCAGAACCGCGGCCGCCGTCACCGCCAGCAGCGCCATGATGGCGAGCAGCAGGAACGGACCCAGCCTCAGCACCGCATGCTGATGCAGCGCGCTGCGGGAGGTGGCGATCACTCGGTCAGACCCTGCAGGCGCAGGCCATCGGCGAGGGTCTCGACGCCGTCGACGGCGCGCAGGGTCGGGTTCATCGACTGCGCTGACATCTCGATCAGGTGGCCGTTGCGCACCGCGCTCAGCTGGCTCGCAACGGGATCGGTCTGCAGAAATGCGCGCTTGGCCGCGACATCATCGCCGGGCAGGTTGCGCCGCTCCATGGTGCTCAGAACGATCACGTCGGGGTCGAGGCCACTGATGGTTTCCCAGCCTACGAGGGGCCATTCCTCGTCCGAGGTGATCACGTTGCGCACGCCGACGACATCGGAAATCCACGCCGGGGCCCCGAAACGCCCGGCGACATAGGCCTCGCCGTCGATCTGCGGCGAGGAGAACCAGTAGAGCACCGAAACGTCTCTGGCCTGCAGGGTGGCGGCGTGAGAGGCGGCGCTGTCGATCCGCGCGGCATTGGCGGCGATCAGCGCGTCCCCCGCGTCCTGCACGTCAAATATGCGCGCCAGCTCTGCGATTTCGAGGTTCAGCAGGTCCATGCTCCAGGCCTGCGAGCGAGCACCGTCCCCGCTGCCGGCGCTGAAGTCGCTTTTGGCGCATTCGGCGGGCGAGACATAGGTGGTGACGCCGAAATCCGCGAATTGATCGAAGGTTGCGACACGCGCTTGTTCGGGGGCGATGTCATTGACCCACTGGGCTGCGACAAAGTCGGGCCGGGTGTTCAGCACGGCCTCGAAGCTGGGGGAGTTGTCCGCAAGGCGCGGCAGGGCATTGCCCGCTTCGGCCAGCGCGGCGGGCAGCGGCGCCAGCCAGATCCCGGTGCCGACGATGCGCTCAGCCAGCCCGAGGGAGAGCAGGATTTCCGTCGTCCCCTGCCCGATGGACACCGCCCGTTCGGGGGCCGCATCGACGCTGACGGTGCGCTGACAATTGCGGATGTCGACGGGATACTGCGTCGGCTGGGCGTGGGCCTGAGTGGCAGAGAGCGCCAGCAGAGGGCCCGCAAGCATGCCGATTGTGCGGCGGGGGCCGCGAGAGATGCGAGACATTGATGCTCCTTTTCCGGACGCCCCGTCCGGTGGTCATAGAGGTGTCAGACCCGCGTGATCACGGGGCCGGAACGGCAGGTCTCCTGACTCGCGGGCATGGTTCCGACACCGCCTTCCCGCATCGAAAGATGCAGTGGCCTCGCCGTCTGCGGCGATTGGATCGGAACGCGCGCTTACAGTTGCGGGGGCAGTCCCGGATTTCGCAGGGCAAGCTGCGGCACCGGGTTCCCTTTTCATCCCGTGGGGAACCGTTCGGGCGGGAATTTCTGTCTTGGGGGGCTGTTTGTCAAGCTGCAGGAGCGCTGGGGCATGACGCGAGGGGGGGCAGGCGCTGTTGTCGGGCGCGTCGAAGGCCCCTCAGAGGGTGCGCTTGCGGGCCCGCACCGCCAGAGCCTCAAATCGCCCGCCGCTGTGCCCTGCGAAATGGCGGCACCATGCGGTCAGGAAGGCACGCTCCTGCTCTGCGTGCCGACCCTTGCTGAGCAGGATGGCGACGCGCCACGCGGTATGGGACGCGGGGATTTCGCCGGTCTCGAAATGGGCATGGCAGGCCAGCGAAAGACGCTCGACCTGTTCGCAGAGGTCATGATCGGAGGCGACGAGTTGCGCACTGACGCCCTCTGCGGAGGGGGGCGTTGGCAGGCCGCTTTCTCGGCGCAGTTGCGCGACCTCGGCCTGCGACAAGGGCCGTGTCTGCTGAAGTCGCGCCACAAGCGCGTCCAGTTTGCGCAGTGTGGCGAGAGGTGAGGCGGACTGCGCTGTTTTCGAGGTCTTTTTGCGCGGCGGGGCGATCATCTCGGCGAGGGTCAGGCCGGTGCGCTCCTCGGCCAGCAACACGACGAGCGCGGCGGCCTTGGCATCTTCGCCCGCATCGTGGTGCTCGAAATCCAGCGACAGCGCCTGTTTGAGGTGGCCAAGCCCATGTCCGCCGTTGCCGCGAAATTCCGGCCAGGCGCGTCGGGCGATCTGCACGCTGTCGGCCCAGCTCCAGTCAGGCTCCGCGATGCCATAGCTGCGGCAGGCCGCATACATGGCGCGCTTGTCGAAGGGGCTGTGCTGGATGATGAGCTGTTGCCCAAGCAGAGGCGCGATCTGTGCCAGAACGACGGGAAATGTCGCGGCACCACGGACCTCATCCGGGCCGATGCCATGCAGGGTCACGTTGAAGCCGGAAAAGCGCTGCTCCGGATCGACGAGGCTGCTGGTGACATGGACCGTGCCGTCATGGCGCACGCAGGCCAGACCGATCTGGCAAATGCTGGCGGCATCGGAGTTGGCGGTTTCGACATCCAGAGCGATAAACCGGAACGGGCCTTCGGGGAGCGCAAAGGGCGGCACCTCTGTCAGACGGGTCGTGGTCCGGATGTCAGACGAGGTCCCTTTGCGGCCTGCGGGCAGATCCCTTTGGGCGGTGTGGTCTGACCCGGCCTCTGCCGCCGCCTGCGTCCTGTCCCGTAGCCATGTCTTGAACGGCATTCATCCCTCAGTTCTGTTTGCAGCGATGATCCCATTTTGGCGAACATCGCTGCAAATGTCACGGGGCGTCCCGGATGGGATGCAGACGCCCCGTGCGGTGGGGGATCAGCCGGCCGTGGGCGGCTCGGAAATTGCCTCGATCAGCGATCCGAGGAAGCCGAGGCACTGGCGCAACTGCTCAAGGGCAACGAATTCATTCGGCTTGTGCGCCTGATCGATCGAGCCGGGGCCGACAATGACCGCCGGAACCCCGCCGATCTGCTCGAACACGCCGCCTTCTGAGCCGAAAGATACCTTGCCGCCCCATTCGGGCAGCAGATCGGCGTAGCGCGCAAACCCTGCGGTGTCGCGCGCATCCCCCATCGCCGGATAGGCGAAGAGGCGGTCAAAGCGGATGCCGGTGCCCGCCGCCTTTGCGGCCATGGGCACGCAAACTTCGGCTTCGATCTCGGCCAGCAGAGCGTCCATGTCAGCCTCCGGGTCCATGCCGCTGATCGAGCGCAGCTCAAAGGTGAAACCGGCGCTGTCGGGGGTGATATTGGTCGCGACACCGCCGTCGATCATCGTGGTCAGCATCGTGGCATGGGGCACGGTGAAATCAGGGTCGAACGGCCCTTCAGAGAGGTAGCGGCGGGCACGGGCGGCGATGCGGCCGATGGCCTCGGCGGCGTGCTCGATCGCGTTGACGTGCTGCGGCGCGAAGGACGAATGCCCGGAGGTGCCGGTGATTTCGGCGCGCATTGCGATCTTGCCCTTCTGGCCGGTGATCAGCTGCATCATCGACGGCTCGCCGATGATCGCGAACTCCGGTGATACTGGCAGGGCCGCGAGGTGGCGCGCGATGGCCGGCGCGCCGAGGCAGCCGACCTCCTCGTCATAGGAAAAGCACAGGTAGACCGGGCGGGACAGAGGCGCGCGCGCCAACTCGGGCGCGACGGCCATGACGCAGGCGGCAAAGCCCTTCATGTCGCAGGTGCCACGCCCGAACAGATAGCCGTCCCGCTCGATCATCTCGAAGGGGTCGCTCTCCCACTCCGGCTCGTCCGCGGGCACCACGTCGGTGTGGCCCGACCAGACGAGGCCGGGCACATCCGCAGGGCCGAAGCGGGCGATCAGGTTGGCCTTTTCGCCGCTCTCGTCAGGCAGGATCGTGATGTCGGCCCCGAGGTCGCCCAGATAGGCGGCCATGTGGTCGATCAGGGGGCGGTTGCTGCGCTTGGACACCGTATCAAACCCGATCAACGTCGCCAGTTGCGCCTTGGCGCGCGCCAGCATGTCATCGGAGAGATAGGAGGGGTGACTTTGCATGCTCATGCCGCAACAGCCTTTCTGTCTTTGCTTTTCTGAATTTCACGGCGGACCGTGATGGTGATCACGAAGAGGATCAGGACCGAGAAGATCCAGGTGATCGGAGAGGAGACCAGCACGCTGGGATCGCCGCGCGAAATGGCAAGTGCACGGCGCAGGTTCTCTTCCAGCATCGGGCCGAGAATAAAGGCGATCAGGAAGGGCGCCGCCGGAATATTCAGCAGGAACATGCCAAAACCGACCAGCCCCATGCCCAGCAGCACCGCCACGTCGAACATGCTGGAGGAGATCGAGTAGATCCCGAACAGGCACAGCAGCAGCACCAGCGGCGTCAGCAGCGTCTGCGGGATGTGCGACACGTAAGAGAACATCCGCATGGTGATCTTGCCCGCGAAGAACAGCAGGACCGAGGACACCAGCATGCCGATCAGCAGCATGTAAACCTCGTGGATGTTGGTCTGGAACAGCAGCGGCCCGGGGGTCAGGCCCTGGATCATGAAGGCCCCCAGCATGACGCCGGTGATCACATCCCCCGGCACGCCAAGCGCCAGCAGCGGGATCATTGTCGCACCGCAGGCACCGTTGTTGGCGGATTCAGACGCGGCGATGCCCTCAAGCTCGCCCTTGCCGAAGTTCTTGCCGTTCTTGGAGCTGCGCTGCGCCTCGCCATAGGAAAAGAACGCTGCCGCCGACGGACCGATGCCGGGGATTGCCCCCATGATCGAGCCGATGGCGCTGCCCTTGAGGATCGTGCGCAACGAGCCCATGAACTCGGCCCGCGTGACTTTCTGGTCGCCCAGCTTGGCGGCTTCGTCCTTGTGGGCGGCGCGCAGCACGATCAGCTTGATCAGCTCGGGCAGCGCGAACAGCCCGATCAGCACCGGCGCGATGGCCAGCCCGGATTGCATGTCGTTGGTAAAGGCAAAGCGGAACGAGCCATACATATCCTCGCCCACCGTCGCCAGCAGCAGCCCCAGCCCACCCGAGATCAGCCCGAGCAGCAGCGACCCACCCGACACACCGGCTACGGTGGTCAGCGCGAAAAGCATCAGCATGAAGTATTCGGGCGGCCCGACCTTCAGCGCCAGCAGGGCCAGCGGCGCGGCAAAGAAGATCAGCGAGATGTTGGAGACGAAATCCCCGATCACCGAGGAATAGAGCGCCATGTTCAGCGCCTTGCCGGCCTTGCCCTGCTGCGCCAGCGGGTAGCCGTCGAGCGCGGTACAGGCAGCCGATGCCGTGCCCGGCGTCTTGATCAGGATGGCCGACACCGACCCGCCATAGGTCGAGCCCTTGTAGAGGGCGACCAGCAGCAGGATCGAGGGCACCGGCTGCATGTAAAAGGTAAACGGCAGCGCCAGCGTCACAGCCATGGTGCCGGTCATGCCCGGAATGGCACCGACGATCACGCCGCCCCAGATGCCCGCGATCATGATCAGCAGGTTCTGAAAGGTGGCAACCTCGACAAGCGCGCTCAGAATTTCATGTAGCATCGGTCTCTCCGGTCAAAAGCCGAACGGCTTGGATAGAAGGCCCTTGGGGAACTGTGTGCCAAGTACCGAATGGAAGAACAGCAGGATCAGGATCGGCCCGCCGACGGCCAGCAGTAGGGTCCACAGCCAGCGGCCACGCTCTCCGGTCATCAGGATCGCGGCGAGGGTCAGGGCAATCGTGCCGACCAGAAAGCCGACATAGGGCACCACGATCAGGAACATCGCGAAACAGGCCACGACGCCGATGAAGCGCGCGATCATGCGGGCGCGGCTGCTGCCGTCGGTGTCGACAGGCTCATCCGCGATCCGGGGGCCAAGCACGCCCGCGAGGGCCGAGATCAGGCCAAGCGCAATGCCGGTGATGCAGACGGTGCGCGGCCACATGTCGGGCGGCGGTGCAAAGCCGGGGATGAAGGCGGGGCGCGGCACGAAAGGGGGGATCAGGACAAACAGGGTGAGGGCAAAGAATGCCGCAACCAATAGGCCCCGGAAAACGGGCTTGGCCATGGGGAAGCTCCAGCAGTGGGGGAAGGGTATCCCGAACAGACGGGCAAAGGCTGGCGTGGCCCGCAGATGGGGCCACGCCGGGGGTGTCGGCTTAGTTCGGCAGGTAGCCGAAGTCTTTCGCCATGCCGTTGAACAGCTCGTACTGTGCCTTGGCATAATCGCTCATGTCGACGGTGCCGATGGTCGAGATCGAGCCGCGACGCTTGGCCAGCTCCAGCCACTTCTCGTCGGTCGCAACCTTGCCCAGCACGTCATGCCACTTGGCAACGACGTCTTCCGGCAGATCCTTGGGACCATATAGCGCGCTCCACCCAGCAACCTGACCGGCCTTTTCATAGCCGAGCTCGGCAGCGGTCGGCACATCCGGCAGCGTATCCATGCGGGCCGGTGCGAAGACCATCAGGGCCTTCATGTCGCCGCTCTGGATGTGCGGCATCAGCGAGGCCGCGGCCATCGCCACGAAATCGACGTGCCCGCCCAGCAGAGCCGTCGCCAGCGCGCCGCCGCCTTTGTAGGGGATCAGCGTCGCGGCGGTCAGCGGGTCAAGATCGTTGTCCGCCAGCAGCGACTGCGTGGTGAAGCCGTCGATGGCCGTCGCGCCCGAGGCGGCATAGGTCATGCGACCCTTGCTGTCCTTGATCGCGTCGATCAGGTCGGCGGGGGTGTCGTAGGGGGCATCGCCGCGCACTGCGAGGATCATCGGCGTCGCCTCAAGCGCGCCGAGGAAGGTGTAGGAATCCCACGCCACAGCCGAATCCGGCGTCACGGCAGGCGACAGCGCCATGCCGACGCGGGCCAGCAGCAGGGTATAGCCATCCGCATCGGCTTCGGTCACGGCGCGGGCGCCGGACATGCCACCGGCACCGGGCTTGTTCATCACCGTCACCGGCTGACCCAGATAGGGCTGCGCGGTATCGGCCAGCGCGCGACCGGCCAGATCCGATGCGCCACCGGGGCCATAGGGGACAACCAGCGTCACGGCCTGATCGGGATAGCCGTCCGCAAAGGCGGGGCCGCTTGCAAGCATCGCCACGGATGCAATGGTACCGAGAATTTTTTTCATTTTACCTCACTTGAACACTCCGACCTGGCGATCGGGTTCTGTTGAATGAGGGGAAACATTCACAGTATTCCAGTTTTCGCAATATTGGCGTATAGATTGCCAAAAATGCATACTGAGAGGTTTTGGCGTGTATAAGGTTCGTGAGTTGCAAGCATTCGATGCCTACATGCGCCTCGGCAGCGTCAAGCTGGCGGCGGATGAAATCGCCGCCGGTCAGCCGATGGTCAGCCGTATGTTACAGTCATTAGAGGGAAATATCGGCTTCACCCTGTTTGTGCGCAAACGCAACAAGCTGGTTCCGACGTCCGAGGCGTTCCGCTTTCATCAGATGGTCAGCCAGCACCTTTCCGGCCTGAGGATGCTGGAGCAGGAGGCGATCGCGATTGCAAATGGACAGGTCGGGCACCTGACAATCGCCGCGCAACCGATCTTCTGCGACACGTTTCTGCTCGACGCGCTCAGCCAGTTTCGTGAAACCAACCCCGATGTGTCGGTCAAGATCATCGACGTTGGCATGGCCGAAATGCTGCATATGATCAGCGCGCGCAGCTGCGATATGGCCTTCGGGATCACCCTCAACCCCGAGGCTTTCGGCGGCGCAACCCTGCCGCTGGCCCATTGCGAGGCGCGCTGCATCCTGCCCAAGGGCCACCCCTTGGGCGAGGCGGGCGACATCCCCCTGCCCCGCCTGCGCCGTGAACGCTTTGTCGATCTGGCCGAGGGCAGCCCGCTGCGCCACCGCATCGACAACATGATGGAAACCATCAACGTCCAGCGCGACATCGTGACCGAACTGCGCACCCTGCACGGCGTCGTCAAACTGGTGGAGCGTGGCCTTGGCGTCGCCATCGTCGATCCGGTCGCGCTGCAGCTGGTCGATGCGACGAAGGCCACCGCGCATCGCCTGATCCCCCCGATCACCTGGGAAATTGCGCAGTTCACGCCGCAGGACCGCCCGCTGAGCGGGATTGGCGAAGCGTTCTCCGATGTCGTCTCGCGCGAGATCGACAAGCTGAAAGCGCGCGGTCTGGTCAGCTGAGTTTGCGGCCACGTCCGGCTCTGACGTGCAGAATGCGCATGAAACGGGCTGAGGGGGGGCCCGCTTTGGTCCAGATCCGGTGTCTCAACAGACAGAGGAAACCAAGATGACCTATCGCATTACCGGGCTGGACCCCGCGCCTTTTCACGCCTTCTACGGCCTGTCCGATGCGGAGCTGGCCGGGCACGGGGTGGTGCGCTACCGCGTCGACAGCTGCCCCGGCTTCCCCGACCGCGTTGCCATGCAGGATATCGCGGTCGGCGACACCGCCCTGCTTCTCAACTACGCGCATCTGCCGGTCAGCTCGCCCTATCGGTCCTGCCACGCGATCTTCGTGCAGGAGGGGGCGGAGACGGTGTTTGATCAGGTGGGCCACGTCCCACCTGTCATGACGCGGCGGCTGATCGCACTGCGCGGATATGACGACCTCGGGTTCATGCTTGAGGCCGAGATCGCTGAAGGCGATGGGATCGAGCCGTTGATCCACAGGTTGTTCGACAACCCGGCCATCGCCTATATCCACGCGCATAATGCCAAGCGCGGATGTTTCTCGGGCCTGATTTCACGCGCCTGATCCTGCCCCGGAGGGCACCGAAAACCGCCCCACGGCGCTCTTCGGTGCCGTTCTATCTGGCCCGGATCATCGTGATCCTTTGCGAGCTGTAAAACCCGAGCTTGCTGTAAAAGGCGGTGAGCGACTGATCCCGCTCCGCTTCCGGTGTGATGACCAGAAACGTCTCGTTCGCCCCCTCCGCGATGGCCCAGTCAAAGACCGAGGTTGCCAGCTTCCTCGCCCATCCGGCGCCTCGCTTTGACGGAACGACATAAAGATCCTCAAGCTCGGCAGAGCGGCCGAATTCCACGCCGAAGGTCAGTGTTCCGGACGAAAACCCTAAGATCTCGCCGTCGCCCTCAGCCACGAAGATGCGGGCGCGCGGGTCCGCCATCATCAGCGCGAGGTTGGCTTCAATGGTCTCGACGGGCGTGTCTATAGCATCCTCGCGGAAAAACGCCGCGTAGAGGCCGACCAGAGTGCGCACGTCGGTCTTGTGGGCTGGGCGGATCGTCATTGTCTTTCCCCTTGCTGAAACGCGGCATCCTTAGCACCGTTTGCGCCAGACGACAGCAAGCAGCGGGGCATAAGGCGGCAGCCTGTCCATGTGGGAAAATCCCATCGCCCGCTCGGCCAAACGCTTGGGTCAAAATTTATTCCTGAGTGTATCTGTCGGGATTGACACCGGCGAGACACCGCTTATAACCGCCCTCAGGCCAGAGCCCCTCAAGGCATCCAGCATTTCCCCGAAAATCATTGACGATGGGCGTGCCTCTCCGCACCCCCTGCGCAACCTATAGGACCTTGAGATGGATCGTTCCGCGACCCTGCGTCGACTGCTTTTGGGCAGCGTGGCCTTTGCCTTGCCCCATGGCGCCCTTGCCCAGTCCACCGATATCATTCTGGACCCGATCACTGTTGAATCCGACCGCGCCGTGCAGACCCAGACCGCGACCCCGATCACCGTCATCGATCAGGAGGAGATGGATGATCGGCAGGCCTCGACCACGGCTGAGCTGCTGGACTCCGTGCCCGGCGTGAACCTTGTCAACGGCTCGACCCCCGGTGGATCGGCCATCAACATCCGCGGCATGGGCGCGTGGTCGGGCACATACGGCACCGACCAGACCGTGCAGATCCTTGTCGACGGCGCCACCAGCGGCGCTGAGGAATTGTATCGGATCGGCACGCAGCTCTACACCGATCCCGCGCTCTACAAGCAGGCCGAGGTGATCCGCGGCTCGGTCGGGACGTTCGAGTATGGCTCCGGTGCAATCGGTGGCGTGGTCCGGTTCGAGACGAAAGACGCCTCGGATTTCACCAAGGGGCAGGATGGTTTCGCCGCCCGCCAATATGTCGGGTACAATTCCAACGGCGGCGGTGTTGTCTCCTCCTCCACCCTCGCGTGGCAGGCCAGTGAGGCTGTTGAGCTGCTGTTCAACTACACCTGGCGGACGCAGGACACCTACAAGGATGGCCATGGTGACACGGTTGAAAACACCGATTTCACCACGCCTTCCTACCTCGCCAAGGGCACCTTCCACTTTGGGCAGGACCGCGAACATGCGCTGACCTTCAGCTATTCCGACACGCAAAGCTCGGACAAGGACGTGCCCTACGACCAGTTCGGGTCGACCAACTTCGGCAATGTCGACCGCGATATCCACTCGAAAACCAGTGTGCTGAGCTACAGCTACGACTCGCTCGACAGTGATCTGGTGAACATCGACGTGACCCTCAGCCGGGCGCAGCAGACCATTGATCAGCAATCTTCGACCGGCAGCACGACGGCGCTGCTGAACGCGGATCAGGACTATGTCACGACCAAGCTGACCGTGAAAAACACCATGGAGTTCGCCACCGGCGCAGCCGATCACAATTTGCGTCTGGGGGCGGAATACATGCTGAAGGACCGCAAGGATGCCGCCTCGGCGCCCGGCGGCGATGACGAACGCTTCGCGGTTTTCCTTGTCGATGACATGACCTTTGGCGGCTTCACCTTTTCGCCTGCGCTGCGCTTTGAAGACCAGAACATCGACGGCACCGAACATGGCTACGGCAAGTACCATAACTCCGCGCTGATGGGCGGTGCCTCGCTGCGCTATCAGTGGGCCAGCGGTTTCGCCGTCTTCGGCTCCTGGGCCTATACCGAGGGGATGCCGATCCTCGATGACCTGACCAATACCGCCTACATGACCCAGTCGCAAAAGGCCGAGACGTGGGAGCTGGGCGCGTCCTACGACCGGCGCGACCTGTTCGCCTCGGGCGACCGTCTGGCGCTCAAGCTCAACGCCTACCACACCGATGTCTGGGACGTGACCAGCTACAGCAATGTCACCGATCTTGAGATGGAGGGTGTCGAGATCGAGGCCTCCTATGCCACCGACGCCGGCTATTACGCGGACCTGAACGCCAGTGTCGCCAATGGCTACAACCGCACCGCGGGGGCGGCGACCAACTTCTGGTCCCAGCAGCCTGCGGACAAGGTGCGCGTCGGCTTCGGCAAGCGCTATGACTCCGGCCTCAACCTCAAGTGGGAGGGGGTCTGGGTGATGGACATGGATCGCGCCACCACCCCGACGCCGGGCGTTTTCCTGCACAACGTTTCGGCAGGCTACACCGCGAAATCCGGTGTGCTTGAGGGGGTCGAGATGCGCGTCGGCGTCGAAAACCTGCTGGACGAATACTACCAGCCGCACCTCGCCACGCGCGCCGCACCGGGCCGCACTCTCAAGGTCTCGGTTGGCCGGACGTTCTGATCCGACCCGCCGCCATCCCTTCGGCGGGCGCGTGCCCGCCACACTCCAGCTCAGAAGAGAACCGATATGCGCCAAATCCTGATCCCGCTTGCCCTTGTCCTGTCCACCGCCGCCCCGGCTCTGGCCCAACAGGCTGACACCGGCTCTGAAACCGAAACGGCAGACCGCCCAGCCCCCGGCGTGGCCGGTGGTCACAGAAAGGCCGCCTTCATTGCCGCCTATGACACCGACGGCGACGGCGCCGTTGCGCTGGATGAATACAACGCCATCCGCAAATCCCGCTTTGACGCCGCCGATACCGATGGCGACGGCGCGCTGAACGAGGCCGAATACGTCGCCGAGTTCCAAGGCCGGCTGGACCAGCAATACGCCGATCAGGCGCTGGACAAGGACGACCGGTATGAGAAATCCCTTGAGCAGGCGCATGTTCGTTTCGCCATCGTCGACCGCAGCCGCGACGGCGCCCTCTCCTGGGCCGAACAGCAGCTTGTCGCCGCCTCGACCTTCAGCCGCCACGACACCGACGAGAATGGCGTGGTCGATGCCTCCGACCCGATCCCGGCGCCGGAGGACGATGGCACCGCCGACACCCCAACCGAGGGCTGATCCTATGTCCCTGTCGCGCCGCATTCTGCCGGTCCTGGCCGGGGGCCTCGCCGCCGCCTCCGCACAAGGCGCAGAGATCACCCTCGACCTGACCTTGCCTGAGGTGACAGCGCCCGCTTACTACCGCCCCTATCTCGCCGCCTGGGTCGAGAGCGCGGAGGGCGCGCCACAGGCGACGCTGGCGGTCTGGTATGACACCCGCCTGCGCGACAACCTCGGCACCAGCTTTCTGAAGAACCTGCGCAGCTGGTGGCGCGCCAGCGGCGAAGCAATGACCCTGCCCGCCGACGGCATCAGCGGCCCGACGCGCGGCCCCGGCAGCTATCAGATCCGGCTGTCGGGCGACGCCGCGCCGCTCGCCGATCTCGCCCCGGGGGTGTACACCCTCGCGGTCGAGGTCGCGCGCGAAGATGGCGGCCGCGATCTGGTCCGCCTGCCCTTCGCGTGGACCGGCACCGCCGCCCGCGAAACCACCCGCGGCGCCGAGGAGCTTGGCGTCGTGACCCTGACCGTGGAGCCCTGACATGGCCTCTGGCGCACCGATGCTGCCGGGCGGGCGCGCCTTCTGGCTGCGCCAGTTCACCCTCTGGCACCGGATCACCGGCGCGGCGAGCCTGTCGACCCTGATCTTCTTTGCCACCACAGGCTTTCTGCTGAACCACCCCGGCCTGATCCCCGCGCGGGCCGAGATCACCACACAGACGCTGACCCTGCCCGCGCCTTTGCAAGGTGTCCTCAGCGCCGCCCCGGCTTCTGGCACCCTGCCTCTGCCCGAGGCGCTTGCGGGCTGGTTGTCGCCACGCGTCAGCGTGCCGCTGCAAGGGATTCAGGCCGATTTCGACGCCCGCGAGGTCTGGATCGACCTGCCGCGTCCCGGCGGTGAAGGCCGCGTCATCATCGACCGCCAAAGCGCGACGGCAGAGGTCAGGATCACCCGCCGCAGCTGGCTGGCGCTGGCTGCCGACCTGCACAAGGGCCGCAACAGTGGCGCAGCCTGGCCCTTCGTGATCGATGCCCTCGCCCTCGGCACCCTGCTCTTTGCGCTCAGCGGTTTCGGCATCCTGCTGATGCACGCCCGCGCGCGCCCGGCGACATGGCCCGTCACCGCAGGCGGGCTGGCCCTGCCCGCCATCCTGTTCCTGCTGTTCGTGCACGCATGACGACCGCGCCCCACCCCGTCCTGATCCAGCCCGGCGCGCCCCAAGACATGGCTGGACCCGGCTGGCAGCGCACCACGGCGCAGGGCGCGACGATGGGCACCGGCTGGCATCTGACCTGCTGGAGCGCCCCCGGTCTGCCCGATCCCGTGCCGATCGTGCACGCCGCCTGCGCCGAAACCATCGCCCTTTTCAGCCTCTGGAGCCGCGACAGCGCCGTCTCCCGCTTCAATCACGCCGCGCCGGGCTGGCACCGGCTGCCCGCACCGGTCATCGCCCTTCTCAACGACAGCCTGCGCCTTTGCGACCTCACCAGCGGCGCGCTTGATCCAACGCTCGGGCGGCTTGCAGACCTCTGGGGCTTCGGACCCTCCGGCCCGGTCACCGCGCCCCCGGAGCCCGAGGCGCTGGAGGCCGCGCGCGGCGCCTGCGGTCGTGCAAGGCTACGGCTGCAAGGCGCGCATGTCTTCCAGCCCGGTGGCCTCTGGCTCGACTTCGGCGGCATCGCCAAGGGCTGGGCGGTGGACCTCGCCTCGCAGCGTCTCTCCACCTCGGGCCTGAGCATCCACCTGATCGAGATCGGCGGCGAGATCGCCGCGCGCGGCCTGTCGCCCGAGGGCCAGCCCTGGTGGATCGACATCGAAACCCCACCCGCCGCAGCCCTGCCCCGCTGCCTCGCTGCTGTGCACGGTATGGCGCTGGCCGGCTCGGGCTGCTGGCGACGCCGCTCTGGCGCGGGCGCGGGGTGGAGCCATACCCTCGATCCCGCGACCGGCCAGCCCTGCGACGAGGCGGTGCTGTCGGCCCATGTGTTTCACCCCCGCGCCGCGCTTGCCGATGCCTGGGCCTCTGCGCTGATGGTCCTGCCGCCCGAGGACGCGTTGGCGCTGGCCACCGCGCAAAGCCTGCCCGCCCTGCTCACCCTTCGCAACGGCGTTCGCCGCAGCGCATGCCTCAGCGACTGGGAGGATGCCGCGTGATCCCGACGCTGACCCTCTCGCCCCTGCGCATCGCCGTGGCCGCAGCGCTGGGGCTGGCCTGGCTGCTGCTCCTGCTCTGGCGTCGCACCACGGCAGAGCACACCTCGCCCGACGATACCCCTCTGGTGCTCTTTGCCTCGCAATCGGGGCTGGCCGAACGTCTGGCGCAGGACCACGCCCGACGCCTCGGGGCCGAGGCCCGCGCGCTAGGCAGTGTCACCCCCGAGGCCCTCAAGCGCGCCCGCGAGGCTTGGTTCCTGCTGTCCTCCGCCGGGCATGGCGAGGCACCGGACAACGCCCGCGCCTTCCTCCCCCGGCTGGCCGCGATCCGTCCCGGCGACCTCTCCGGCCTGCGCTACGGGTTGCTCGCCCTTGGCGATCGCAGCTATCCCGCCTTCTGCGGCTTCGGTCGCCAGATCGACGCGGCGCTGCTGGCGCGCGGCGCCGCGCCGCTGTTCCCCCGTGTCGAGGTGGATCGCGGGGCCCCAGCCGATCTGGCCCGCTGGCGCCGTGAGGTGGGCATCGACCCCGCCGACCAGTGGCACCTGACCCATCGCAGCCTGCTGACCCCGGATGCGCCGCAGGAGCCCGTCTTCCACCTAAGCCTGCGCCCCCAGAGCCCCACCCACTGGACCCCCGGCGCGATTGCCGATGTCGCGCTGATGGCCCCCGACGGCACGCCGCAACACCGCAGCTATTCCGTCGCCTCCCTGCCCGAGAGCGGCGAGGTCGCCCTGATCCTGCGCCAGCGTCGTGGGCTGGACGGGCAAACCGGCCTCGGCTCCGGCTGGCTGACGGCGGGTCTGACGGTGGGCGGGTCCCTGCGCCTGACCCTGCGCGACACCCCCCACCACGCCGCGTTTGAGAGGGCCGCTGAGGCCGATCACCCGCTGCTGCTGATCGCCACCGGCACCGGCCTTGCCGCAACGCTTGGCCCGCTGCGCGCCCGTATGGACCGGCCCGGCACCGCCCCGCTCTGGCTGATCCACGGCGAGCGGCAGACCCCTTTCGCACCGCTGCAGGCGCTTGAGCGCGAGGCCCCGCCGCGCCTGCGCATCGACTGCGTGCTATCCCGCGGACCCCAGCCACAGCGCCTGCCCGACTGGATCGTCGACCACGCGACCGCCCTGCGCGACTTCACCGCGCAAGACGGCGCGACCCTCGTGATCAGCGGCAGCCGCTCCCCCGGCGACGCCATCCTCGCGGCGCTGAAAGCAACCCTCGCGCCCGGGCAGCTGTGCCAGATGCAAGCCGCAGGCCGCGTTCTGACTGATCTCTACTGACCCCGCGCCATACCGAAAGGACCCCTTGATGACCCTCAGACCCTTCCTGAAATCCAGTGCCGCCGCGCTGCTGCTCAGCCTCACCGCCCTGCCCGCGCTGGCGCAATCCGCCTTTCCCACGCCGACCCCTCAGTCCGGCAGTTTCCGCGTTTCTGCCGCCGCGCCGCAGCAGCCGATCTTTCCCGGCAGCACCGTGGTGCTGCGCGGCGACGGGTTCGTACCGGGACAGGATATCACCCTGCAGCGAGGCCTTGAGCGGCTGACCGGGGACACCCCGCTGGTCGCCGATGCCGAAGGGCGGCTGTCGTTCGAATTCAGCCTGCCCGACACCGCCGCCGTCGGGATGCACCCCATCGTGGTGCTGGGCACCGACCCCTCCACCACCAAGCTGCTAGATCTCAAGATCTCACCCGATGTCCCGCTCTTGGGCGCCGGGGAATACTCCGTCACCTCGGTCAAATCCCCCGCGCCGGGCCTCTACCAGCTGGCCCATAGCCCGACCTCCAACGCACTCTTCGTCACCGCCTCCTCGTTCCGGCCGATGATGGCGGCGCTTCTGAAACTGGACCCCGAGACGCTTGACGTGATCGCCCGGACCGCACCCGCGCCCTATCCGCAGGACCTGCGCACTGACGACGGTGGCCGTTTCGCCGATGCTCCCGCCGCCGCTTTCGGCATCGCGCTGGACGAGGCGCGCGGCACCCTATGGGTGACGAACACCGCCAGCAACAGCGTCGCCGTCTATGCGCAGGACGACCTGAGGCTGATCAAGCAGTTCCCGCAAGGCCAAGTTTATCACAGCCGCGAAGTGCTGGTGGACCCCGCCCATGACCGCGTTTACGTGACCTCCTCCGCGACCGCCAAGGTGCATGTCTTCGACGCCGAAACGCTGGAGCCGGTGCGCATCATCGAGATCGACAGCACCCTGCGCGGCGAAAACTTCTATGTCATGAACCTGGCGCTGGACACGTTCGGCAACCGCCTGTTCGTCACCTCGCGCGCCACAAGCGAGCTCGCGGTGATCGACACCACAACCGGCAGTGTCGCCTCGGTCTTCGCGCTGCCGGGGGCGATCCATGCCACCGGCGTCGATTTCGATGCCGAAAGCGGGCTGGTCTTCGTCACCGGTCAGGACTCCGATGACCTGCTGCTGGTCGATCCCGCGACAGGCGAAGTGCGCCATGACGTGCCGGTGGGGGCCGGGGCGCTCAGCGTCGGTCATGATGCGGCGGGCGGCCTCGCATGGGTCGCAAACCGCGGTGCGGGCACCCTCACCGCCGTCAGCACGCAGGGCCGCATTGCCGCGAACCTTGCCCTTGGCAACTTTCCCAACGACGTCATCGTGACCGGGGACGGCACCGTCTACGCGGTGAACAAATCCTTCGGCCCCGAGGATGCGCTTGGCGATCTGATCACCATGATCCGTCGCAAGTAACCCCCGCCCCCTGCTCCGGTCCAACGCGCGACCGGAGCAGGGTCTCACCGGCAGATCACAGCGTCAGAACCGCTTGGTCAGGGTCAGCCCCATGCGCAGGTTGTCATAGCTGTAATAGGCCAGTGTTGAGGTCTGCTTTTCCCAGGCCAGCGACAGCACCGGGGTCATGCCGCGCCAGCTCCAGTCGCGGTTCAGCAGGCGCAGACCGGCGACGACCAGATGATCTTCGCGGATCTTGCCGAACAGGGGGTGCGGGCTGTCGTGGCGGCGTGACAGCGCGTTCAGGTCCAGACCTGCAACCACCCCGCCCTCAAACGCATAGGTCGCCCCGGCGCTGAGCCCGAAGACCCGCCCGCTCTCCCAAGCCGCCGCGCTGCTGCGCCGCTCGGCGCTGAGGCCGCCGTGAAACGCCAGCCGGGGCGAGGCGGCATGGCGATAGGTCAGTTGCACTTCGCTCTGATCCAGCGGGGCGACGCCGGGCTGAGCATAGTCGATCCTTCCCCGCCGTAGCATCACGTCCAGCGTGCCCGATTGCGTCAGCGGTCGGCTGTGCGTGGCAAAAATCTGCAGCGTTTTCGCATAGGCCTCACCGTCCAGCCAGCGCGGCGTCAGCGCCAGACCCAGCCCGCTCTGCCGCCCGGCGTTGCCGAAATACTGCAAAGTGACGCTGCCCCGCAGCTGCACGTCATCCGGCGCATCGCCGTCATAAAAGGTGGCATCCGCGTGCACCGCGCCCTGCAAGTTCAGCCGCGCCTTCAGTGCGTTCTGCGCCGTGGCCCCGACGCCCAGGTTCAGCCCCCGCGCCGATTGTGCCCGCGCTGCGGGATTGATCGTGAAACTCAACCCGCCGATCTGCAGGCTCTCCGCCGCAGTGCGCCGCGCCGGATTGCTCTCCTGCACCAGGCCGAAGCGCAGGTATCCGTCCCAGGGGCGGCGCTGGTCGATGGCCTGCACCCTGCGGATCACCTCGGCACGGATCTCTGGCGGCAGATCGCCCCCGCGCACCAGCTCAAGATGATAGCGCGCGCGGTCGTCCTGCCCCAGCTGCGCCAGCAGGATACCAAGCTCGTAGTGATAGCGCGCGGCGTCAGGGCGCAGCGAGACCAGCCGCTCCATCTGTGCCAGCGCCTGTGTCGTCTGGCCTTTGCGACCCGCCTCGACTGCCAGATCCCACAAACGCGCCTCCTGCTGCTGCGCGGTCGGGGTCTGCGCGCGGGCGGTCGTCGCCGCGCCCAGCGTCAGGCACAGCAGCACCAGCAGGCCGGCTGAGAGCTTTTTGAGGGTCATGAGGATCGCATTCTGCAAAATCCCCCCGGCCCGGATCACAGGCGCAATCCGAGGCCGGAGGGAGGTGTCACCGCGCGCGCCGGATCACTGCTTTTCGGCGTAGAACGTACCCGCGGCCGAGCCGTCAAAGATCGCGGCGGTCTGCCCGGTTCGGAACCCACCGACCACCGGACCGGCCATTGCCGTGCCCCCCGGCCCATAGAAATTGCCCCCCAGCGTCAGGTTGGTCTCAACCGTTTCGCCTGCGGCGGTCAGATCGCCGGTGACAATGACGCTCATCGCGCCGGTCGCCAGCGTGGTCGGGCCGATGATGGGGGCGTTGATCGTGTTGACGCTTCGGCTGATGCTGGCGGGCATGGCATTGTCTACGGTCAGAGTGCCCTCGATGGCCCCCGATGGCTCGCCCTTGATCGAGCCGCGCAGATTGTCGACGTTGCCGCTGAAGGGGTTGGTGGTTTGTCCGTCGGCCCAGCTGACCTGCAGGTTCACATCGCCAAAGACCTCGCCGACCGTCTGGCTGGCATCCGTCACATCCACCCGTAGTGCCCCGGTGTACGTCCCGCTGAGCGAGGTCGGCAGGTCGCTGGTCGGTCCCTGCCCGGTGACCCGGTCGAATTGCGCCTGAAAGGCGTTGGCGGTTTGCGGCGATGCGGTCCCGCCACCGCCACCGGCAGCGCCCCCCCCGGAGGAGCCGAGACACCCCGCGAGCCCGATCAAAGCCACCCCGGAGACGAAAAGGTTAACGGCAGGTCGGGGCAATTGAATAAATTTTTTCATATTTTCTTCCGATTCTACATAAATGACGCCTAGCATCGCCCATAGTCTGCTTTCCCGCCGTCTCGTCTTCCCCCTGTTCAGGGGGCGTCCAGCGCGGGTGATATGTGTAGGGTGGGATGAGGGTCGGGCTGTCCTGCGGGCCTGTTGCCTTCGGTCGCAAGGGGTGAAGGGTATGGATGCCTTTGTCTTCAGGTCTCCGGTTGTGGTGCTGCTGGCCACATGGTTCGCTGCGTTTGCCGCTGCGGCGCTGGTCATCTTGCTGGCCATCTCGCAACCCTGGCTTGGCCTGACGCTGGAGCGGACCAACCCCTCGGCGGCCCATACCCTCGACCCCATCGTGCTGAGCGCCAGCACGGGGCCCTCCGCCGCCCTTCCCGCGCCCGCCCATCTGCTCTCGATTGCGCCGGCCTCCGGCCCGCAGGACGCCGGACTGCGCCTCGGCACGCTCGATCTGGTGGAGGAGCCGGACTATATCCCCGAGGCCGGGATGCTGCGCCATTTCCTCGACCGTCAGCAGATGCTGGCCGCGATGCTGCGCGGCGGCGAAGTGGTGCTTGAGGTCGAAAAGGACGGCGCGCTGATCCGCCAGCGCGTCACCCCGGTCCCTGCGCGCCCGCTGCGCGATCTGCCGGCGGTGTTCTGGATCCAGATTTTCGTCGGTCTGGCGGGTCCTTGCCTTGGCGGCTGGATCGTCTCGCTGAAGCCGCGCCAGCCCTCGGCGTGGTACTTCCTGCTGGCAGGCATCGGGCTGGCGATGGCCGCCTATGCCGCCGCGATCTACAGCACCCGCGAACTGGCGCTGTCCCGGACACTGCTGAACATCTTCACCCGCATGAACGGTGCGGGCACGCTGCTGTTCGGGGTCGGCATGATCAACCTGTTCCTGATTTATCCCAAACGGCTGGTGCACGGCTGGGCGCTGCTACTGACGCCGGTGCTTTTGGGGGGCTGGATCGTCGCGCTGGTGATCGGTGCGCCACTGCAAAGCTACAACATCCAGATCCCGGTGGCCGCTGCCATGCTGGCGCTGCTGGGCGGCATTGCGGCGCAATACCTCATCAGCCGCAACGACCCCTCGGCCCGCGCGGTGCTGACATGGTTCGGCCTGTCTGTGATCCTTGGCGCGGGCGGCTTTGTCGCCACGATCGTCCTGCCCTTCCTGTCGGGGGTTGAGCCGGGCATCTCGCAGGGGCACGCCTTCATCTTCTTCCTCGCCATCTATGTTGGCCTCGGCCTTGGCATCGCGAGATACCGTCTCTTCGATCTGTCGGACTGGGCGTTTCAGCTGGTGTTCTACGGCGCGGGTGTTCTGCTGCTTCTGGGGCTGGACGCCGCGCTGGTGCTGGTGCTGTCCCTGCAAAAGGATGCGGCACTGGGGCTGTCGCTGGCGGTGGTCGGCTTTGCCTACCTGCCGCTGCGCCACGCCCTGCAGATCCGCCTGAGGAAGACGGACGAGACGCCCTTTGATCAGGTTTTTGCCCAGATCACCGAAATCGCCCTGACCCATGACCCGGTCGAGCAGGAGCGTCAGCTGCGCGCCTTCTGGCAGGACCGGTTTGAGCCGCTGCAGATCACCCTCTCCCCCAAGGGCCTTGCCGCGCCGCAGCTGGTCGACCGGGGCGAGGCGCTGGATCTGCCGGGCGCGGGCTGCCTGCCGGACCTGCGCCTCAGATGGGCTGCGGGCGGGCGGCGGCTGTTCTCCAGCCGCGATCTGCACCACGCGCGCGGCATCAACGACATCCTCGGGCGGTCGCTGGCCCAGCACATCGCCTATGAAAGTGCCGTGGCCGAGGAGCGCAGCCGGATCAACCGCGACATGCACGACAACATCGGCGTCCAGCTGCTGGGCGCGCTGCACAGCGCCGAGGTGGACCGCAAGGACATGCTGATCCGCCAGACCCTGCTCGACCTGCGCGAGATCATCTCCAACCCCTCCAGCATCGGGGCGCCGCTGCCGCGCCTTCTGGCCGATCTGCGCGGCCAGATCAGCGAGCATATGGAGGCCGTCGGCGTCAGCTTTTCATGGCAGACCGAAGCGATCCCCAATATCGAGCTTGCCGCGGCCGAGGCCCATGTGCTGCGCGCTTTCTTTCGGGAAGGCGCCAACAACATCCTGCGTCACGCCCATGCGCCCCATGCCATCGCCCGCATCAGCTTTGATCATGCGCATCTGAACATCTCGCTCAGCGATGACGGCGCGGGGTTCGATGTCGCAACGGCGGTGCCCGGCAACGGCATCGCCAATCTGACCGACCGGATCGCGGCCTGTGGCGGCACCTTCGACATCCGCTCGGGCGCGCAGGGCACCACGCTCAGCGCCCGTCTGCCGCTGCCCGCCGCCGCCGCCGACAGGCCGGTCCGGCGCATGAGCGCCTGAACGATGCAGCGGATCCTGATCGTCGAGGATGTCTTCGAGACCCGCAACTGGCTGATCGACCTCGCCAAAGACGCCTTCACCGGGGCCGAGATCACCGCCGTCGCGACCGTCCGCGAGGCGCGCCGGGCGCTGAGGTGGATGCCCGATCTGGCGCTGATCGACCTCGGGTTGCCGGATGGGTCTGGCCTCGACGTGCTGCGCGCCATCCGCGAGTCCGGCTCCGAAACGCTCTGCGTGGTGACCACCGTGATGGGCGACGATGCGACCGTTGTGGCGGCGCTCTCGGCCGGGGCGGATGGCTATCTGCTGAAGGAAAGCCCCCGCGCCGTGCTGGCTGGTCAGCTGGCGCGCATCAGCGAAGGCATCCCGCCGCTGTCCCCCGCCATCGCCCGCCGCATCATGGAGCATTTCCGCCGCACCGGCCCCGTCATGGACGAACACACCAGCCTGACCCGCCGCGAACTCGAGGTGCTGGCACTGATCGCGCGCGGCATGCGCAACACCGAGGTCGCGGCCGAGCTGAACCTCGCCGTGACCACCGTCGCGGGCTACATCAAGACGATCTATCGCAAGCTCGGGATCTCATCGCGGGCCGAAGCCGCCTGGCACGCCGCCAGCATGGGCCTGTCGGAAACCGAACCGCGCAAGCCCGACTGACCCCGCCTGCGGCCCAAAAAAAGCCCTCAGGCAGGGCTTGCGCCGGTGCCTGAGGGTCGCTGCACTGGGGATAGGCAGCAGGAAGACTGCGCTTGGGGCCGCACTCTTCGGGGTAAAGTCGTCTCCGGGTCAGATCACGTCAGGTCAGGTCACATCAGGTCAGGCTGCGGGGGCGCAGCCTTTGCTGGCGGCGACGGATTGGGCATCCTTGATATAGGCCTGGGTCGAGGGGATCGTCAGCGGATTGATCAAGCCGCGTTTCGCCCCCGCGACCTCGGCTGCCAGCTGCTCACAGTTGAGACGCGAAAACCGCGCCTTGTTCGATCCGCTGGTGACCATTCCTGTTGCGGCAGACCCGGCCAGCGCCTGCCCGGCTGCCCCGGCCATGCCGCCGCATCCCGGCAGGCCCGCCAGCGCGGTCAAAGGCACTACGTAATAAAAAATGAATCGGTTTTTCACGAGCTTGTCCTCCTCCGCAATACCCGTGATTCTATACCGGACAGGCCCATGCGGAGTCTCTCCCCCGTTCAGGGGGGCACGACGGGTCCAACGCGCATTTTCCTGAGGAAAACCGATGTTCGGCGCCCTAGAAAAGCGTCTCTTTCGTCTCGTCGGGCGCGGGCGTCATGCCTTGCACCCGGCGCAGCAGCTCGGCGGCTGGCAGGGCGCGCGTCCAGTAATACCCCTGCCCGAAATCCGCGCCGAGCGCCTGCAGCGTGCGCAGCTGCTCCAGCGTTTCGACGCCTTCGACCACGGTGCGCAGACTGGCACTGCGGGCGATGGCCAGCGTCGCCGCGACAATGGTGTGATCGCGGTCGGAGTGGTTGATCTCGGCCACGAAGGACCGGTCGATCTTGATCTCCGACACCGGCAGGGTGCGCAGATGCGACAGCGCCGCATATCCGGTGCCGAAATCGTCCAGCGACAGTTCGAACCCCATGGCCGAGATCTGTTTCAGCAGGGCAATCGCGGCCTCGGGGTTGCGTTCGTTAAAGCAACCCTCGGTGATTTCGAGGATCAGATGCTCGGGGCCAAAGCCCCTGGCCAGCGCCCGCTCCAGATGTCCCAGCAGAACATCCGGCGATTTCAGGTCGTTGGCGTGCAGGTTGATCGCCACCGGACCGACGCAGATCCCAGCCTCGCGCCAGTCCACCATGTCCTGCAGCACGATATCGAAAATCGCCGTCGTCACCTCGGGGATCAGTCCGCGCTCAGCCGCAATCGGCAGAAACCGGTCGGGCGAGACATAGCCCATCTGCGGATGGCTCCAGCGCACCAGCGCCTCGGCCCCGAACATCTTGCCGTCGCTCAGGCGGAACTTGGGCTGATAATGCACCGCCAGCGCCCCGGTCCGCAGCGCGCTGCGCACCTCTTCCGCCAGGTGGTTCGCCTCCTCGAAGGCCTCCCCCAGAGCGGGACTGTAGAGGCAGAGCTGCGCCTGACCTTCGGTCTTGGCCTCGCGCAGGGCCAGATCGGCCAGCCCCATCAGGCGTTCCGAATTGGTCGCATCCGTCGGGCAAAACGCCGCCCCGACCGAGATCGCGGAATGGATGGTGATGCCGTTGATCTGAAACGGTTCTGCCATTGTGGCGACGATGCGTTGCATCAGCGCGCCCGCCTCGGCGCGCGGCGTATGGCACAGGATGGCGAATTCGTCGCCGCTCAGGCGCGCGACGACATCCGGCTCAGCGCAGATCGCCACCAGACGCTGCCCGACGGCGGCCAGCAGATCATCGCCGGTCAGATGCCCCAGCGTATCGTTGACGTTCTTGAACCGGTCCAGATCCATCAACAGCAGCGCAAATCCCTGCGTGCCCGCCGCGCCCTCCAGCGCCTTGTTCAGCGCGATTTGAAACGCGGCGCGGTTGCACAGCCCGGTCAGAATATCGGTATACGCCAGCTCCGATATCCGGTCATTGGCGCGTTCCAGCTCTCCGACGGTGGAGGTCAGGGCATCTACGGCTTCGTTGCGGCTCCAGTCCAGCCGGGCAAAGTTGATCGCGAAATGGGACAGGAAAACGCAGTAGACTGCGGCGAAGGCAGCGATCGACCAGCCCCCCGGCACGTCCGAGAACAGCACCGCGATGATCACCGCGCCGAGGATGGTCACCAGAAACAGCAAGGCCGACCAGATGACCCGGTAGAGCATGAAGGCCCCGCCCGCCGCCATCCCGACCGCCGCAAACGACGACATCACGCGCACCAGCTGCTGTTCGTCCCACAGGCTGAAGGCCAGCAGCGTCAGTGTCGCCCAGGGCAGCGCCATCAGGATGGCGAAGACGCGCACCTTGATCAGCGCCTTGGCGGTCACCCGGCGCACCCGGCCACTGCCCAGCCGTGCCCGCATCAGGACCCAGCCGTTGATGGCCAGAGTATAGGCCGCCCAGATGCACAGCACCGTGCCCCCCACCAGCGACCAGGTCGCGATCATCACGATCACCGTCACGACGATCGACAACACGCAGCTGATGGGCGTGTAGCGGATCAGATGCTCCAGATCCTCTTTGCGCGGGCGCACGGACAGCGATTTCAGGTCTGTCTGCAGCCGGCTGTAGTTCATGCTGTCGCCCTCTGCCCGCGGGTGGCCCCGGCGGCAGGTGTCTCGCGGCGCCGGGATGATCCGGGACGCGCCGCCAGCGAAGGGCGCAAGGCACCACTCATTCGGCGTACCATCGAAATCCTCCCCCGTTCAGGACGGGATGTGGTCGCATGACCAGAATCCCTGCTGTCCGGTGTCGTACGGATGCTCCTCTCCATGTTCGGGTGGCCGAGGCGTGAAGTCCAGAAAGATTTGTTACACAAATAAGAATGTCGCCCCTGGCGTCCGCTACAGCCCGAGGCCGAGAGATTGTCGACATCATGTATATTTTTGACTACTGAGACGCAGTGTCTTGATGATGTGTCTTTCAGCCGGGGTGTGCCGATGGAAAAACCGATGATCCCTTCGCTGGAACAGACCAAACGCCGGCGCGGCTCGGGTGTGGCGACGGTCTATGACACCCTCAAGCGCGAGATCCTTGAGCTGCGCCTGCGCCCCGGCAGCCCGATTGACGAAACCAACCTGACCGAGCGCTTCGGCATGTCCCGCACGCCGATCCGCGAGGCGCTGATCAAGCTGGCGGGCGAAGGGCTGGTGCTGGCGCTGCCCAACCGCTCGACCATCGTGGCCCCGATCGACCTGCTGGACCTGCCGCAGTTCTTCGACGCCCTGACCCTGATGTACCGCGTCACCACCCGTCTGGCCGCCGCCAACCACACCGCCGAAGACCTGTTGACCATCCGCGAGCTGCAACAGGGTTATGCCGAGGCCGTCGCCGCCCGCGATATTTCCGACATGATCGAGGTGAACCGCGATTTCCATTCGGCCATCGCCGCTGCGGGTCGCAATCACTATTATTGCGACATGTTCGACCGCCTGCTGGACGAAGGCCGCCGCCTGCTGCGCTTCTACTATTCCTCGTTCAACGACGACCTGCCGGCGCTGTTTCTGGATGAACACGAAGAGATGGTCCGCGCGATCGAAGCCCGTGACGTCGCCGCCTCGGACCGCATCGCCAAGCAGCACGCCGACCAGATCGTGCGCCAGATACAGGCCTATATCACCTCGGATCGGCGCGAAAACGGCGACATGACGCTCTAGGCGCATCCCGCCCCACGGCCTGTCGAATCACCCCCTGTTGAACCCGACCTGACCTGTCCTGCGCCCCGAATGGGGCTGGGGCAGCCCTCAAGGTGTGCGCTTTTCCGTGTCTCCAGAACCGCTTAGCCAAAATATTTTTACAATATTTTTCATGTCGACACGAAAAATACAAATATGTATGGTTGCCACAGTCTCCCTTCGACGGGGTGTTCCGGTCGCATGGGCCCCGGCCCGCGACTGACCAACAATGACACTGGGGCGTCGATTTTCCCCCGTGCACAACAGGAGCCACGATCTAACCATGTTCAAGACTCTCAAACGCTGGGCACTGGTTGCCCCCCTGCTGGTCGCCGCGATCCCCGCGTCGGCGGCAGATATCACCTGGCAGGTGCCGACCTCGGTGCCCGAAGGCTCGCCCTTCTATGTCAACTTCCTGGAACGCTTTGCCGACAACGTCGATCTGCTGACCAGCGGCCGGGTCGAGATCGAGCCCTTCGGCGCCGGTGTCCTCGTCCCTGCCCTGCAGGTCTATGACGGCGTGCGCGACGGCATCATCAAGGCCGGCCACTCGACCCCCAGCTATCTGGTCAATCAGGACCCGATCAACGCGATCTTCGCCGGTTTCCCCGGTGGCATGGGCCCGGAAGCCTATATCACCTGGATCTACGAGGACGGCGGCAAGGAAGCCCTCTACGACCTGCGCGCCAGCGAAGGCTTCAAGAGCCTCATCGTCGGCATCGGTTCGTCCGAGATCATGGCCCACTCCAATGTGCCGATCAAAACCGCCGCTGACCTCAAGGGTCTGAAATACCGCACCTCCGGTCCCTGGGCCGAAGTGATGCGCGAATACTTCGGCGCCGTCCCGACCGTCGTGCCACCGGGGGAGATCTATACCCTGCTGCAACGCAAGGGCGTCGACCTGATCGAATGGGGCCCCCCCTCTGCCAACCTGCCCGAGGGTTTCCATGAAGCCGCCAAGTACATCATCGTTCCCGGCGTCCACCAGCCGACCTTCCTCTGGGAAGTCGTTCTGAAGCAGGAAACCTGGGATGCGGTTGACGACGATCTCAAGCCGCTGATCGAAAAAGCCGCCGAGATGACCACGATGGAAGGCCTGATCCACTTCTACAGCGCCGACGTCAAAGCGATGGAAACCTATCGCAGCGGCAAGAACGAGATCATCACCCTCGATCCCACCTTCGTCACCGAACTCTCCGAAGCCGGTGTCGACTGGATCACCAAGAAGGCCGCCGCCGAAAAAGACGCCGGCAAGCCCGCGATGGACGATCTGCTGACCAAGTACAAAGCCTTCGAGGCCACCTGGTCCGCCGAAAGCAAGTACCTGATCCGCAATCAGGACTGATCCCGCAAGGGCGATGAAACCACCGATCCCGAATGGGACGTGACAACAGGGTGACCAACATGACCAGACTCTTCTCAATCGTTGACGGATTTTCGCTGGTGCTCTCGCGCATCGCGGATGGCGTCGCGATCGTGTTGGTCACCGCGATGATCTTCGAGGTCGCGGCGCGCTATCTCTTCAGCGCGCCGACGATCTGGGCTTTCGACATTTCCTACATGTGCACCGGCACGCTGTTCATCCTCGGCGCGGCTTATGCCCTGCGCGAAGATGCCCATGTGCGCATCGACTTTCTCGCTGAAAAACTGCCCCCCCGCCTGCGCCGCACAATCGAAGGCGTGGTCTTCTTCCTGCTTCTGACGCCGATCTTTGCCGGGCTGTCGTGGTTCGCCCTGCAGCGCACCCTGCGCGCCTGGACGTCGAACGAGGTCGAGATGGTCAGCCCCTGGGCGCCGGTGATGTGGCCCTTCTACGGGCTGCTGGCGCTTGGCCTCGTGGCTCTGACGCTGCAAGTCGCGGTTCAGGGCCTGCGTGCCTTTCTGGGCCACACCCACTCTTCCTTCGATCTTGAGGTCTGAGCCCGATGTCCGTCGCCGCCTTCATGTTTCCGCTGCTGTTCGTTCTGGTGCTGACCGGCATCCCGATCGCCTTTTCGCTGATCGTGGTCTCTGCCGGGGCCGGTCTGCTGGCCTTCGGGCCGCATGTCTTTGGCCAGCTCTATGGCTCGTTCTATTCCGCCGCGACCAACTTCATTCTCTCCGCGATCCCGATGTTCGTGCTGATGGGCGCGATCCTGGAACGCTCCGGCATTGCCGAGCGGCTGTTCCGCGTCATGCAGATCTGGCTGGGCCGCCTGCCCGGTGGTCTGGCCGTCGCCACCATCGCCATGGGTGCGGTCTTTGCCGCCGCCGCCGGGGTTGTCGGCGCGGTCGAGGTGATGATCGGCATGATGGCAATCCCCGCCATGCAGCGTTATCGCTACAAGAACAGCCTGATCGCGGGCACCATCTGCGCCGGTGGCTCGCTCGGTACGATGATCCCGCCCTCGGTCATCGCCGTGATGTACGCCGCCCTCGCCCAGATTTCCGTGGGCGAGCTGCTGGCCGGCATGATGCTGCCCGGTCTGCTGATGATCGTGCTGTTCATCGCCTACCTGATCATCCAAGGCATGATCGACCCGCCCGAGCCTGTCGATTTCGTCGATGACATCGCCACCATGTCGCTGCGTGAAAAGCTCTGGGTGACGCTGACCTCGATGCTGCCGATCTGCGCGCTGATCTTTGCCGTGCTCGGCTCGCTCCTCGCCGGGATCGCCTCTCCGACCGAGGCGGCGGCGGTCGGCGCTGTCGGGGCCCTGCTGCTCTGCATTCTCTACGGACGTTTCAGCCTGACGATGCTGCGCGAGTCCCTCAAGATCACCGTCCGCATCTCAGCCATGATCCTGCTGATCGTGGCGGCAGGGACGATGTTCATGGGCACTTTCGCGGCCAACGGCGGCTCCCGCCTGATCCGTGACGCGGTTGAGGCGGCTGGCTTTGGCAACGCTGGCATGATCGTCTTTTTCCTGCTGATCGTGCTGCTGCTGGGCTTCGTGCTGGACTGGACGGCGAATGTACTGATCTGCGTGCCGCTGTTCGCGCCCTTCATCCGTCAGGCCGGGATCGACCCGATCTGGTTCGGCACAATGGCGATCATCGTCATCCAGACCAGCTATCTGACGCCGCCGATGGCCTCCTCGATCTTCTACCTCAAATCCATTGCCCCGCCCGACATGACCTATGGCCAGATGTGCCGGGGCGTCGTTCCCTTCATCCTGTTGCAACTGGCAACCCTGGCCATTGTGGCGCTGTTTCCGGCGCTGGCCACATGGTTGCCGTCCCAGATCGTGGGCTTCTAGCCCCAGCCTGCCTTTCCGAACCTGTGGCGCAGATCGCGCTGCTCACCTGACGGCCAGACCAGCGGGCAGCATTGCACTGCCCGAAGGCCCCCTGCGCCCTGCCCTAACCTAAGGACCAAGCACCATGACCGACAACATCTTCACCGGCTCGATCCCCGCCCTGATGACGCCCTGCACCCCCGATCGCCAGCCCGACTACGACGCCCTCGTCGTCACCGGCAAATCGCTGATCGCGGCGGGCATGTCCGCTGTGGTCTATTGCGGCTCCATGGGTGATTGGCCGCTGCTGACCGATGACCAGCGCCGCGAAGGCGTCGCCCGCCTTGCCGCCGCCGGTATCCCCGTTGTCGTCGGCACCGGCGCCGTGAACACGAAAGAGGCCGTCGCCCACGCCGCCCACGCCGCCGAAGCCGGTGCCAAGGGCCTGATGGTCATCCCCCGCGTGCTGTCGCGCGGCACCTCTGTGTCGGCGCAAAAGGCGCACTTCAAGGCCGTACTCTCTGCCGCGCCCGACCTGCCTGCGGTGATCTACAACAGCCCCTACTACGGCTTTGCCACCCGCGCCGACCTGTTCTTTGCCCTGCGCGCCGAACACCCCAACCTGATCGGCTTCAAGGAATTCGGCGGCGCGGCGGACCTGCGCTATGCGGCTGAAAACATCACGTCCGAGAGCGATGACGTCACCCTGATGGTCGGCGTCGACACCAACGTCTTTCATGGCTTCGTCAACTGTGGTGCCACCGGCGCCATCACCGGCATCGGCAACGCCCTGCCCCGCGAAGTCCTGCACCTCGTCTCGCTCTGCAAGAAAGCCGCGACCGGCGACGCGAAAGCCCGCGCTCAGGCGCTGGAGCTTGACGCCGCCCTCGGTGTGCTGTCGTCCTTCGATGAGGGCGCGGACCTCGTGCTCTACTACAAACACCTGATGGTGCTGGAGGGCGACGCCGCCTACACGCTGCACTTCAACGAAGACGACGCCCTCTCGGCTGCGCAGCGCAACTACGTCGAAAGCCAGTACCGCCTGTTCAAGACCTGGTACGCGGACTGGAGCGCCTCCAACCCCGCCTGAGCTTGGCACTGATCCAAAGCAAGGTCCGCCTGCTCTGCTGCCGTTACACCGGTGGCAGACAGGACGGACCTTGTCACATTCCCGAAATGGAATACCTCTGTCTCCGCTGCAGGACGCCCCTGCCCCTCGTACCTCTCAAGGACACACGGAACATGAGCTATACCCTCGATCGTCAGTTCACCGGCGCTGATTTCAAAGACATTGAAACCCGCACCCGCGCCGCCCTCGCCAGCATGGGCTTTGGCGTGCTGACCGAAATCGACGTCGCTGCGACGATGAAGAAAAAGCTCAACGCCGACCTCGCCCCCTATGTCATCCTCGGGGCCTGCAACCCCGGCATGGCGCTTGAGGCGATCGGGATGGAGCCGCGCGTCGGCGCCATGCTGCCCTGCAACGTGATCCTGCGCCAGACCGACACCGGCGTCGAGGTCAGCGCGATCGACCCCGTCGCCTCGATGTCGGCCATCGACAACGACCCGCTGAAAACTGTCGCGCGCCAAGTGCGCGACCTGATGCAAATGGCCGTCGACGCGATCTGACAGGGGCGCTCAGCCCCCCGCCTGAAACCGCGCAATGCCATGTGCGATCAGGCGGCTGATCACCTCGCCATAAGGGACGCCGCTGACCGCCATGACCTTGGCGTACATGCTGACATCGGTGAAACCGGGGATGGTGTTCAGCTCGTTCACGATCAGCGCCCCATCCGGCAGCAAAAAGAAATCGACCCGCGCCATGCCATCGCAACCGACCGCGCGAAACGCCTCGGCCGCTCTGGCGCGGATATGCGCCTCCTGCGCTTCGGGCAGATCCGCAGGCACCCGCAGATCCGCGCCATCGGCGTCGATATACTTGGCGTCATAGGTATAAAAGGCATGGCCCGCCCCCGGCACGATCTCTCCGGGGCGCGACACGATCAGGGTGCCGTCCGCCTCCTCCAGCACCGCGCATTCCACCTCGCGTCCGGCCACGAAAGCCTCGGCCAGCATCTTGCGATCCAGCGCAAAGCCGCGCTCCAATACCTCGTGGTACTCCACTGCGTTGCTGACCTTGCCGACCCCGACCGACGACCCTTGGGTCGCGGGCTTGAGGAAGAACGGCAACCCCAGCTCCTGCGCCAGCACCTCGAACGCCACCGGCGCGTCCGCCCGCAGCGTCACCGCGCGCGCCACCGGCAGGCCCGCCCCGGCCAACAGCCGCTTGGCCATTTCCTTGTCCAGCGCATTGGCCGAGCCGAGGATGCCGCAGCCGACCAGCGGGATCTGCGCCACCGCCGCCACGCCCGGCACCGCGCCATCCTCGCCCCACTGGCCATGCAGCACCGGAAAGATCGCATCGACCGGCGCCAGCGCCGACCCATCAAGGCAGACCACCTGCCCGCGTCCACCCGGCACCGGACAGATCGCCGCGCCCGCCACCGGCAGGCTCAGCGCGCCGTCGACAAAATCGCTCAGCCGCCAGACGCCGTCGCGCGCGACATAGACCGGCACCGGATCAAATGCCGCGCGATCAATCGCGGCCATCACGTTGGTCGCGGATAGAATGGAAACCTCATGCTCGTCAGAGCGGCCGCCGAACAGGATCAGGATCCGCAGGCGTTTCGTGTCGGGGGTGCGGGTCATCTCAGCCTCAATCAGGTGCGTTTTCGCGACGATAGGGGCAGGGTCCGGCACCCACAAGCGCAGCGCCGCAGATTCAGGTCCAGCGTCTCAGCTCCGCAGAACCCGGCGCAGGGACTCCTCGATCTGGCCACCGCACCAGACCTCGCCATAGGCGGCATCGCTCTGGCGGATCAGCGCGGCCTGTTCCGGCAGCGCCCTGATGCGGTCCGTCAGGCCCGCGATGCCGGGGGCCTCCGCGTCAAGCATCCCGCGCAGCGGCGCGAACCGCGCCGTCATGGTGCCCCAGAGCGTCGCGACGACCAGATCCGCCAGACCCGGCGCGTCGGTTCCCAGAACATAGCCCTCGCCGGCACTCAGCCCGTGCCGCGCGCCGACCTCTTCAAAGATCCCCATCCAGCGCGCCAGACGCGGCAAAAACTCCGCCCAGGCCTCATCGCTCCAGAACTGCGCACCGTTGTAGCGCGTCATTTCATAGAGCACGTCATTGGCGTCGCAGATCACCTTCAGGCAGATCGCATGCGTGTCCGGACAGCAGCCCGTCAGCCGATAGACCTCGCCCAGATAGCTCAGGATCGCGGGCATCTGCGACAGGGTGCAATCGCGCTGATGATCCACCAGCACCGGCGGCCCCATATGCGGCAGCTTTTGCGCGGCAGGATCCGAGGCACGCTGCGCGAAGGTCTCGTCGAACCCGGCCTCGTCCCAGCTGGCCCCGACATGGGCGAGAGTGGCGCGCACGAACTGGCCGCGAAACGGGATCGGCCAGTAGTACAAAGTGAAATCGGCCATGCCTTCTCCCTTTCAAAATCGCACCGTTCATTTACCGACGCAATACCGACCAGATACCGACACCCCGATCTGGCCGTTTTCAGTGATCTGGCGGCCCCCTCCGGACCGCGCTCAGCCTAGCGCAGGGTTTGCCCGTTGGCGTCAAAAAAGCTCATCATGGTGCGCTCAAACCGCAGGCCGCAAACGGCGCCGGGGCGCAGCACCGTATTGCCGATCACCCGCACCGTCAGACGGCCCAGAGGCCCCCCGTCACAGACAAGAAATGTATCTGCGCCAAGGTATTCCACCACATCCAGACGCACATCGCAGTCGCCCTGACCGGCTGGCAAAACCTCAATATGCTCCGGCCGGATGCCAAGGTGGACAGCGCCTTCGGGCGCGTTTTCATCGCCACGTCCGCCCTCGATGCTCCAACGCCCGCCCGTCGTCGTGCAGGGCATGACGTTCATCTTGGGCGAGCCGATGAACTGCGCCACGAACAGGTTCGCAGGCCTCTCGTACAGCTCCCTCGGCGTGCCGACCTGCGCGATCCGCCCGGCGTCCAGAACGACGATCCGGTCCGCCAGAGTCATCGCCTCAACCTGATCGTGGGTGACGTAAATCATCGCTTTTTCAAGGCGTTGGTGCAGCTTGGCAATCTCGTAGCGCATCTCGACCCGCAGCGCCGCATCAAGGTTGGACAGCGGTTCGTCGAACAAAAATGCCGTCGGGTCCCGCACGATCGAACGGCCGATCGCCACCCTTTGACGTTGCCCGCCGGACAGGTCCTTGGGGCGGCGTTCCAGCATTTCTTCCAGCTTCAGCACCTCGGCAGCCGCCCCGACCTTGGCGTCGATCTCGGCCTTCGGAGCCCCGGCAGTTTTCAGGCTGAAGCCCATGTTCTCGGCCACCGACATATGCGGGTAAAGCGCGTAACTCTGGAACACCATCGACAAGCCACGCTGGCTCGGCGCTTCGCTGGTGGCGTCGCGCCCTGCAATCATCAGCTGACCCCGGCTGATCTCTTCCAGCCCACCGATCATGCGCAGCAGAGTGGACTTGCCACACCCCGAAGGGCCGACGAAAACCACGAACTCGCCAGCGTGGACCTCAAGGTCGATGCCCTTGATGACCTGCACCGGGCCGTACCATTTTTCGACTGCTTTCAATGTGATAGCACTCATCGGCTTATCCTTTCACAGATCCCGCGGTTAGCCCGCGTGTCATGAACCGCTCCAACCCGAGGAACAGCGCCATGATCGGAACTGTCGCGATCACGGCCCCGGCCATCAGGTGCTGACGCGGAATTTCCGAGGAGTTCAGGCTGGCGATCCCCCGGGTCAGAGTGAACTTCGACGGGTCATCCAGCAGCATAAAAGCCAACAGGAATTCGTTCCAGGCGATCATGAAGACATACAGCGACACCGACGCCAGAGCGGGCAGGGACAGCGGCAAGGTGATCTTCCAGATCACCGCAAGGCGGCTCAGCCCGTCCATCAGACCGGCTTCCTCGACCTCCGCTGGCAGGCCACGAAAGTACCCCTGCAGCATGTAGAGCGCGACGGGGATGGTGGTGACGGGGTAGATCATCACGATGCCAAACAGCGTGTTGCGCAGGCCCGCCATCGAGAAACCGATATAGATCGGCAGCGCCAGCACGATCATCGGCACCATGTAGATCAGCAGCACCGAGCGCGACATCATCGTGCGTCCGCGAAACCGCAACCGTGCCACGGCGTAGGCGCCCGGGATCGAAAAGGCTAGCGTGATCAAGACGGTAAGCACCGAGATGAAGAAGCTGGTCATCAGGTAGCGGCCAAAGTTGTACTTGGTTAGCAGCTCTCTGTAGCTGTCGAACAGACCCCAGCCGCGCGACAGGTCCAGGCTGAAATCCAGCGGGTTCTGCAGCAGCGCCTGCTGGCTTTTCAGGCTGGTCATCACCATGACGTAGAAGGGGATCACCACGATGGCAGTAAAGAACACATAGCCGAACCCGGTCAGGAAACGGATCACGGCGGCCTCGAATTCATGCCGGGTCAGAGCACTGCTCGGCAGGCCTCCGGTGATCGCTGCCATGCCGAGGCCGAGTGCGGCCCCGCCGAAAAGGGCCGTCAGAACAACATGTAACAGCTCAGCCTCGGCCCGAACCGGCGGCAGGCCGACGAAGGTCAGCAGGGCGTAGAGCGCGACGCCAAGCGCCACTGCGCCCCAGCGGCCCACCAGCACGGACCCCGCACCGCAGATCAGCCCGGCCAGGATGAACCCGATGATCCCGGGGCGAAACCCGTCGCCGGTGGCAAAGCTCATCGCGACGGCGACGGTCACCGCCATGGTGAAGGACCAGAGCACGCCGAGGGCCGCGCCGGTCAGATATCCGGTTCTCAGGCTCTGCATGCAGGCCTCCGATCTTGGGGCGATTGAGTCACAGACCTTCCTCCCGGCTCATGACGTGGAAGAAGAAGATGCTGAAGATCGTCAGGCAGAGGAAGATCACCACCGCCACCGCCGCGCCCGCGCCGATATTGGCAAGGTCGAAGGCCTGTTCATAAACGCTGACTGTCAGCACCCGCGTCCCGGCATTGCCGCCCGTCAGCAGGAAGATGTCGTCGAACTTGTTGAACGTCCATATGAATCGCAGCAGGAACAGCACCGACAGAATGCCCAGAAGCTGCGGCAGCGACAGGTAGCGGAACTTCTGGAAGGGCGAGGCGCCGTCCATATCGGCGGCTTCGTACATGTCCGTGTCGATGGACTGCATCCGCGCCAGAATGAACAGAAAGCTCAGCGGGAAATAGCGCCAGACCTCGAACAGGGTCACCATGATCAGCGCGAGGGGGCGTTCGCCGAAGAAGTTGATCGCGCCTTCGCTGACCCCCATGCGGATCAGCAATGCATTGGCCGAGCCGGAAAAAGGATCAAACAGCGTCACCCAGGTAAAGGCGACGGCGATCACGGGGGCGACGTAGGGAAACAGGTAGAGACCGCGCAGGATGCCTTGGCCCTTGAAAGAACGGTCCAGCAACAGCGCCGCGAACAGGCCCACCACCAGCGCCCCGGCGGTGCCGAAGAAGGTGTAGAACAGGGTCACGCCAAGCACGCGCCAGAACTCGCTGCCGTCAAACACACGAGCGAAGTTCTTCAGAGAAAAATTGAGGTTTGTCAGGATGTTGGGGGCGGTTCCAGTGATCGTCGGTTCGGAGCCCTCAGCCGCCGCTTCCAGCGCGTCCTCGTCGCCCTGACCGGTCACGGGGATCGCGACACGGGTGCGAAAGCCGCCCTCGATATCGCCGAAATCACAGGTGATCGCGGGGCCATCGGCGACGCAGGGGGCCTCGGGCTGGCCATTGAAAGACAGGCTGTCGGGCAGGGTATCTGTTAGCACGACGCCGGAAACGGTCTGATCCTGCGAGGAGTTGCGCAGGCTGTATTCGATCCGCATCTTGTCGCCAGAGCCACGCAGGCTTTCGCGCACCACCGGCGCAGGTGGGCGCAGATCGGCCAGCGTCACCGGCTTGAACGAAATCCAGAAGATCGCCAGCAGGGGCAGGATCACGACCAGCGAGACCGCGGCAAGCGTTGGCGCCAGCAATTGCCAGGCCAGTCGGGCTTCGCGCCGGGCCAGTGGGCCCCGGCCGCGCGGCGGTTGTGGTGCGGAGGTAGGGGCGCTGCTCATGCCGCGCCCCTCTTGGTACGGGTTTGCATTACTGAACCTTGGCCAGCTCTTCGTTCATCACTGCGACGGTGTCTTCAGCCGAGCGCTGGCCATCGATGAACTCGCGTACATAGCGGTTGATGATCTGGGTGTTCACGATCTGGGACGCGAGGGCGAGCTGACCATCCTCAACCCCCCAACGCTGTGCGACATCAAGGCCACCGACGATTTCGTCAATCATGTCAGCGGAGTAGAGATCCCCCAGCGGCGCCTTGCGATCCACGCCCACGTCCAGCTTGGCCCATCCATCAGAGAACTTGGTCGGCTCTTCTGCGGTGCCGCGACGGATCGGGAACTTGCCCTCGGGCGCGATCGCCAGGGTATTCATGTAGCCTTCGTTCATCGAAAACTTGACGAAATCGATGGCATTGTCGATGCCGGCATCGACCGTGATCCCGAACATGTTCATCTCGGCCCATGCGGCACCGTCCGGATTGGAGGGGCCGGCAAAGTTGGTGACGATCCCGGTTTTCGACGCGAGTTCCGCAGAGGTGGGATCATCCGTCATTGTTGGCGGGGCGCTGTCACGCAGGCCGGCAAGCTCGTCCAGAATGAACGGCGACCAGATGATCATCGCGGCGTCACCCGCAAAGTAGACCTCGCGGGATTGCTTCCAGTAGAGATCACCGGGGGGCGAGGCATCGGCGATGGTCTTGTAGAAGTTCAGCACTTCGACGGTTTTCTTTTCGTCCAGCGGCTGCAAGCCATCGGGGCCGACCGGGCTGACACCATTGGCGAGGAAGACATGTTCCAGAACCTGGCTCATGAAATTGTCATCAACCTTGGTGGCGGCGACAAAGCCATACATCTCCGGCGGGTTGCTGAGGGCCTCGACGGCCTTGGTGACTGCGGCGTAAGTGGTTGGCGGCTCAAGGCCTTTTTCTTCGAACAGATCCTTGCGATAGAGGATCATCTGAGTCCAACCGTCGACCGGAACCGAGGCGACGCCGCCGTCAAAGGCAGCCATTTCCAGTGCGCCGGGGGCGAAAGTGTCCTTGCCCAGATCCTCGACCACCTCGGTCGCGGCTTCGGTATCCAGAAGGCCTGCTTCGGCCCAGGGCAGAGCATACTGCAGCGTGTGGTAGATCACGTCCGGCAAATCGCCAGCAGCAAAGGCGGCGGTGGCGCGGGTGCCCAGATCGCTTTCGGTGACCGGGATGACAGCGACGGAAATGCCCGAGGCCTCCTCGAAATCAGCGGCGAGTTGTTCCTGACGGGCCAGCCGTTCGGGCTGTTCCTCGGTCGTCCAGAGGCGCAGGTCCTGCGCGGCAACGGCCTGGCCGAGACATACCGCCAAAGCGGTGCTGAGTAGCGCGGTCGCGTAGGCGCCGCGGGGGCGAAGTGACATCATGTGATCCTCCCGATCGTCTTTGCGTTCTACGGCAGCGCCATTTGAAAATGGCGTGGCCCGGCCGGAAAAGTGGCGCTCCTGTAACCGGGTCATACTGCAATATTCATGCGGGGCGGGCACTTGGGTGCTTCTTATCCCGGTCCGTCAGGCGCGGTTAATGGACGCCAACGCCTGTATTGAGCGGGGTGATGGGCGACAAGTCAACCTTTGGGAGAGGCAAATAACAGCCCAAAGCGTGCTTGGCTCTGCGGATCAGTCGCGAGGCAGGTGGGCCCTTCAAGGATTTTCTGCGCCGCCCGCTCACGCAAAATGCGCAAGATTGGTAGCGTTCGGTCAGGCTTTTGGCAAAATCGCACGGATCAGCTGGGCGTCGCATGCCCGCGCTTCGTCCGTGGGGGAATGAGTGTCAAATAGCTTAATAAGTGTGCACTTCTGGTTTCCGGGCGTGTTTCAAGCGACGCGGCAGAGGTTGCGACCGTCCGTCTTGGCTTTGTACAGCAAGGCATCGGCCAATCGCAGACCGGCCTCGACGCCTTCGATATAGGGGGGCACCTCGGTGATGCCGAAACTGGCAGTTGCGCGCACCGGTGTGCCGTCCAGATCAAACGAGGTTTGCGAAATCCGATCGCGCAGCCGCTCTGCCAGTGCCGCCGCTTCGACAGAGTCCGTCACGGGCAGGAAAATGGCAAATTCCTCGCCGCCGATGCGGGCAAAAAGATCGGCTTCACGCAGCGTCTCGAAACAGGCCTGCGAGATGGCGCGCAGAATTCTGTCGCCGGCGGGATGGCCATGGGTATCGTTGATCCGTTTGAAATGATCGACATCCAGCAGCACGATCGAGGAGGGCTGACCATTCCGGCGGCACCGCGCGATCTGAGTCTCGACGGCTTCCATCCAGCCGCGCCGGGTCATGGCGCCGGTCAGCGAGTCGCTCATGGCGATCTGGCGCAGCTCCAGTTCGTTCATCACGAGGCGGGAGAAGTTCGTCATGATCGCGACGTCTGCGGCAGAAAACTGCCTTGGTACCGTATCAATGGCGCAGAGCGCCCCGAGATTATAGCCATCCGGAGTTTCAAGCGGGATGCCCAGATAACTGCGCACGCCCGGCTCGCCCAAGACATAGGGATAGTCGCGAAAGCGGGCGTCCTGCGTTGCGTCCTCTACGATCAGGGCCTCGTGGGACTGGATGGTATGCGTGCAAAAGGAGACTTCGCGCGGGACTTCTGTAACCTGCAACCCGAGAACCGATTTCAGCCAAAGCCGTTCGGCATCGACAAGAGTGACAGTTGCGATAGGCACATTCAGCACGGAACGGACGAGTTCGGTAATCCTGTCAAAGGGTTCTTCGCGTGGCGTGTCGAGCAAGCCTGCGCGCCTCAGGGCGGCAAGACGACCCTGCTCGTCATTCAGTTTGCGTCGTTCATCCATTTTGTGCCCTTATCGCCAGAACAGTCGTAATCAATTCATCGCGGTACGAGGCACAGGCCGTTTCGATGGTTGAGCGGACCTGCTGTTCCGACAATCCGGCGTTTACCATCGACAAAGCGAGATCCAGAAGGATCTGGTTCTGCTTGTCGACACTGGCGCGCAGGGGTTCGGGTACTTTCATGTCCCCGATTGGCTTCATTGCCATCTCGACAGTCTTGATCTGTTTGGAATGCGGCATCTTGCACACCCTTGGTCGCTTTTACCTGCGCGACGTTAATCGAACTCACACCGAATCTGATAACACGGACCACTTTGTCAGAGCAACGATGCGGAACAAACCTTGTGGGGCAATGCGCTCAGTCCGGCATATGAAAGTGCAGCGTCACGGCATTTTCGCAGGGAAGTTCTGGATTGAGGGTCAGCTGGAGGGATGCGCCATCCGTTGAATTGCGCCGCAGGGTGATGCCCTTAGCGCTGGCGTCGATGTCGAAATCGCCGCTCAGAAACAGGGAGGGGGCCGCCTTGCGCGCAGCCAGCAACTGCGTCAACAGCCTCGCCTTTTGCCCGTCGAACCCGCTTTGGGTTGGCAGGGTGGAGAGGTGGAGCAGGTCGATGGGCCGCCGGTTGTCTGGGTCGGTCAGATCCAGAGCGGCACCCTCCGTGCCCCGGTAAATATCCGGCAGTCCGGGCATGGTGCACTTCAGGGCCAACTGGCAGAGCGACAGTGCCTCGCCCAGAGCGCAAAGCCGCAGCAGGGCGGCGGGCGGCGCGCCCTGCCACTCTCGCATGAGGGCCTCGGCAAGCGCACAGACCGGGTCTTCGATCGCGGCATTTGGGTAGGGCCAGAAGGTGACCTGCTTGGCCTCGCGCAGCGCCTTCCTGAGGTGCTCTGCCAGACGTGGCCCCAGATCGCTGCCCTGAAGATCATCTGTAGCCCGCCAGATGGCAAGCGCGCTTTGCGCCAGCAGCCACAGCGTAGCGGGCGCAATACCGGCCGCATCGGGGCGCAGGGTGATCGACGAGAGAAGAGCCAGAAACGCCTCCGGATCATGGCTGGTTGCCACAAGGCGCATCCGGGCATCTTCGGATCGTTTGGTGTCATGAGAGGAGGTCAGCGTCAGCGCGCCGGGCCAGTGTTGCAGCCGGTCCTGACAGAAGGCGGCAAAGGCTTGCGTGCTCATGGTTGGGGCATCGGGGTCCGCACCCACCTCATTCGCGGCGAGGTAGGGCATGTAGCGAAAGCCAGCGGTGTCCTCGTGCGCCTTGGCCAGCAGAGCGCCGGTGACCTGCTGAAACCGCACGCGCAGGTTTTGCGCCGGGCTGGATGTGCCGCCCGCGATTTCCGTCCCCAGAATGCGCAGCACCCGGTCACTGCGCAGCTGGGTGGCGGCACGATCCACAACATCTTGCCACAGCGCCAAGTCCTCAGGCCGAGGAGGGGCGTCGGTGAAATAGGTGCGATACCGCGGCATCTCGATCAGCAGGGCGATCAGCACTTCACGCAGGGTTTCGCTGCCGGTCTCAAGATGCGGCAGTTCGGCCACCAGAGCCCGCGCCAATGCGATAAGCTGAGCCAGTTCTGCCGACAGCTCCAGACGGATGACCTCCTGCTTGGCCGTGCGCAGGGCGCTGTGGAAATCGCCGCTGCCGCCGGTCGTTTCACCCCAGGCCATCTTGAGCCGAGCGACACCCTCGGGCTGGCTGAGCACCGCTGCAATGGCGCGCCCGGCCTCATATCCGGTGGTGCCCACGACGGGCCAGTCTGTGTCGAGCCCCTCGTCCCCGGTCAGGATCTTTTCCACCCAGACCGGCGTGCCGGGCAGACGCGCTGCAAGTTGGTCGATATAGGCACCGGGATCGGCCAGCCCATCGACATGATCGACGCGCAGGGCCTGTACCAGACCCCGGTCAATCAGCGCGAAAGTCAGCGCATGCATGTCCTCAAACACCTGCGAGTCTTCTATCCGCATCCCGATCAGCGAGGTCACGTTGAAGAAGCGGCGGTGCGAGAGGTGATCACGCTCCATCTCCCAATGGACCAGCTGCCAGTGCTGCTTGTCGTGCAGGCTGCGCAGTGTGGCGATATCCAGCACCCCGCGCGTCAATCCCTCACAGGTGTCAGGGTTCAGCGGGACAGACAGCCCGGCGAGGTGCAGAACAGGGCCGTCCGGGTCGTCGGCCAGTCTGGCTTCCTCGCGCGAGATCACCGTCTCAAAGGAGGCGCCGAGCATGGTCAGGCGCATCCGTTCGGCCCAGTCGATGTCGAAATGCCGGGCGAACCGGCTATCGGGGCCATAGCGCAAGGCATCCCGCAGCCAGAGGTTTTCAAAGCTGAGCGCGGTGTGGTTGGGCACGATGTCGATCACCACCGATAGACCATGCGCATGCGCGCTGTGTGCCAGCCTCTCGAACCCATCATCGCCGCCGAGCGACGGGTCGATCTGATCCGGGCGGGTCACGTCATAGCCGTGGGTCGACCCGCTCTGCGCGGTGAATATCGGGGACAGGTAGAGGTGGCTGATGCCGAGATGTGCGAGATGGGGCAGCCAGTCCTCGACCACCGCGAAAGTGACGCCGTTGCGCAGCTGGATGCGATAGGTTGCTGTGGCCGTGGCGAGGGCCTCGGGAAGTCCTTGCGCCATCACGAGACGGACCGGATCTTGACGGCAAAGGCGAATGCGTCTGTCGCGATATTGCCGACCGCAATGTCGGGCTCGGAAATCGGCTTTGCGGGGGTGTCAGGCGGTGCGCCGAGGTTTGCCTGTATTTGCAGACTGCCCGCGGCAAAGTGCCAGTGCGCGGCGAGGCTGAGCGGACCTGTGGCCTGTGCCTCGGTCGGGCTTTGCTGGGCCGAACGGGTCAGCGGCAGGATCTGGCGCTGGCGCAGGCTCAGCAGCCGCGCCGTCCAGTCGCGCCATCTGGCCTGCCGTTCCGCCGGGCCGAGGTAGGGGCGAGAGGCGTCGAAGGTTCCCCGCGCGATGGGGTCGGGCACCTGACCGCTGAACGAAGAAAACCGGGCGAACTCTGCCTGCCGCCCGTTGCGGGTGGCGCTGGCGAGGGGTTCGGGCAGGTCGGCGAAAAAGCAGAAAGGTGCCATCTCGCCGACCTCTTCGCCCATGAATAGCATTGGAACAAAGGGAGTTGTCAGCAGCAGAGCGTGGGCGATCCAGGCCGCATCCTCGCCGACGAGGCTGATCAGCCGCTCGCCCCGCGCGCGGTTGCCGACCTGGTCATGTGTCTGGTTGGAGTTGACGAAGGCAGTGACCGGCAAATGCGCCGACGGGGTGCCACGCGGCGCGGCACCGGCGGGGCGGGCCTGTCCCTGATCGACCTGACCTTCGCGCAGGGCCAGCAGCAGATCGTCCATGGGGGCGACTGCAAATGGCGCGTAGTAACTCTCGTTCTCGCCGGTCAGCAGGCAATGCAGGGCGTGGTGGTAGTCGTCGTTCCATTGCGCGTCGAACAGGTCAGCGCTGGCGTCGATGGGCCATGTCAGGTTCCGCTCATCTTCCAGCACCAGCCAGACGGTGCGCGAACCGGCCGCGGCACGGGCTGTTGCCGCGATTTCGCGCAGCATTTCGGGCGTTGTCGGGTCCTTGATCTGATGCGCGGCGTCGATGCGAAGTCCGTCTATGTGAAACTCACCCATCCACATTGCGACGTTGGAGAGGAAGAAATCGCGCACTGCGGGGCGGGTATAGTCGATCCCGGCGCCCCAGGGGGTGTTGCGTTCCGGGTCGAAGAAAGCGGGTGCGATTTCGTGCAGATAGGCACCGTCAGGGCCAAAGTGGTTGTAGACGACGTCCAGAATCACAGCGATCCCAAGGGCATGGGCGGCGGCGATAAAGGACTTCATCTCAGCCGGTGTGCCATAGGCGGCATGGGGGGCGAAGGGCAGGACACCATCATATCCCCAACCCTGATGGCCGGAGAACTGAGCGACCGGCATCACTTCGACCGCCGTAACTCCGATGTCGGCCAATCCTTGAAGACGCTTCTCTGCAGCGCAAAAGGTGCCCTCGGGGGTGAACAGCCCGATCTGGATTTCGAGGATAACAGCCTCTTCCCAGGGGCGACCAGTCCATCCGGCCTCCGAGAGGGGCCAGGTGTAAGCGGAATCGACCAGAACAGAGGGGCCGTGCACGCCCTGCAACTGACGGCGAGAGGCTGGGTCGGGGCGCAGGCCAGACCCGAGGTCAAAACCATATGTGGTATTCTTTGGGGCGGAAAACTCAAGAATGTGGGTGCCGTTCGCGCCGGAAGTCATCGCCATGCGCTGGTCGTCGAGGAGCAGCGTCACCGCGGATGCCTCAGGCGCCCAGAGCGTCGCGTGCCAGCGGATCTGGCCTGCGTCGTCCTGTCCGACCGGATGCACACCCCAGTAGGTGCCACGAGGTTTTGCGATGGATGGGTCGGCGGAAGCAGTCTTTGGCAGGCCCATCTGATCCATCATAAACCTCAGCAGTTAAAAGGTTTTAGCAGCATTTTTGTGGTCTCAGCCGGCATCTGAATCGGTCACGAAGGCCCAGCCATTCGCGCCGAGAGACAACAGATCATCACCAAGGCTCGCCGCCTGAGACGGCCCGACGATGGTGCCCTTGCAGGGAACCTGCTGCGGTGATGTCGACAGGTTGAACACACAATCGAGCCTTTTCGCACCCTCGCCACGGGTGAAGCGCAGCACTGGATCAGGGGCTTCGGTAAAGTGCATCTTGCCATGGTCCAGTGCCGGGGTGGCGCGACGGTAGGAAATCATCTGTCGGTAATGCGTCAGTATCGAGGCGGTGTTTGCCTCTTGCAGATCCACCGCCCGGGCGGCTTGCGGCGGCTTGACCGGCAGCCATGGCGTGCCCGTGGTAAACCCGCCCTGAGCATCCTGCGCGACCCAGACCATCGGCGTGCGACAGCCATCGCGGCCTTTGTTGGCGGGCCAGAAGCGCAGCCCGACGGGATCCGTCAGCTCTGAATAGAGAAGGTCCGTTTCGGTCTGCCCCAGCTCTTCTCCCTGATAGAGGCAGATGGAGCCCTCAAACGCCAGCAGCAGCGAAATCGCCTGGCGCGCCAGCGCATCATCGCCACTGTCCTTGGCGGCCCAGCGGGTGGCGTGGCGCACGACGTCATGGTTGGACATCGACCAGAGCGGCCAGCCGTCCGGCGCCCCCTCCCAGAAGCCATCGATGACTTCGCGAAAATGCGCAGGCGTATAGTGGTCGGACAGCATGTCGAAGGAATAGGCCATGTGCAGCTTGTCGCTGCCCGAGGTGTATTCGCCCATCAGCTCGATCGCCTGATCGGTATCGCCCACCTCGCCCAGCAGCATCCGGTCGGGAAACTCGTCCGTCAGGGCGCGCATCCGGCGCAGGAAGTCGACGTTCTCGGGGCGGCTCTTGGAATAGAGGTGAAGCTGCCAGTCGTAATGGTTCACAGGCGGCTTTTCGGTGCCAAAGGACTTGGCGGGGTTATCGCGCAGCTCGGGGTCGTAGAAGAAATAGTTCACGGTATCGAGACGGAAGCCGTCGACGCCGCGTTCCAGCCAGAAGCGCATGGCGTCCAGCACTGCCTGTTGCACATCGGGGTTGAGGTAATTGAGGTCGGGCTGCTCGGCCAGGAAGGAATGCAGGTAGTACTGCCGCCGCTCACCATCCCATGTCCAGGCCGGGCCGCCGAACACCGAGGGCCAGTTGTTGGGGGGCGAACCGTCGGGTTTCGGGTCTTTCCAGACATACCAGTCGGCACGCGGGTTGTCGCGGCTGCTGCGGCTTTCGACAAACCAGGGGTGCAGGCTGGACGAGTGGTTCATCACCTGATCGACGACGACCTTGAGCCCGAGGTCATGGGCGCGGAGGATCAGCGCTTCGAAATCCGCAAGGGTGCCGAACAGCGGGTCGATATCGACGTAATCCGAAACGTCATAGCCCATGTCTGCCATCGGCGAGGGAAAGATCGGCGACAGCCAGATGCCGTCGCAGCCAAGGCTCGCCACGTGATCAAGCCGCCGGGTGATACCGGGCAGATCGCCGATGCCGTCGCCATTGTCGTCCTGAAAACTGCGGGGATAAATCTGATAGAGGATCGCACCCCGCCACCAGTCTGGTCCTGTACGTTTCGGGGTCGGGTCGGCTGGACGGTTCGACATGCAGTGTCCTTGGTCAGCTATATTCCGGGGCCTGGCAAGAATCGCAGAGGGTCTGCTTCTCTTGTCAAAAGGATGGGACGGAGAGATTGTGAATACAATGGTTGCGTGTGTGGCGCGTCTTTCAAGGGTGGCGCTGCACAGGTTATGCTGATTTGATCTGCACAAGGCCGGTCCCCGTTTTGCATGTGGGGAACTGCCGGAGGGCGAACGTGTTGGTTCTGCAGGTATGGCCGCGCAGCCGGTTTCGGCGCGATGGGGGGGCAATGAGCAGTAATTCCAGTGAAACAGTACCTTTTACCCCAGATTTCGCCGCGTTTGAGGCTATTCGACAAGGCCGCCACGGGGCGCCCTTTGACATTCTGGGGCTGCATGGCGACACCCTGATCGCGTTTGATCCCGAAGTGGAGCGGATGTTCTGTGTGCCGGACAGCTCGACAGATGTGCTCGAAATGCAGGCAGAGGGCGGGGGTATTTTCACTCTGACGGGTTTGCCTGAAGCGGTGCTTGCCGACGCGGGCTATCGTCTGCGCCTTGCGCGCGCGGAAGGCGACAACGACCGGCATGATCCCTACAGCTTTGCCCCCGTGCTGGGCGAACTGGACGAATACCTGATTTCAGAAGGGCGGCATCTGCGCCTGTGGGAAAAGCTTGGCGCGCGCCCCGTGACCCATCAGGGGGTCGAGGGCACGGTCTTCGCTGTCTGGGCGCCTCATGCCCGCCGCGTTTCGGTGGTGGGGGATTTCAACGGCTGGTCGCCGCTGCGCCATCCCATGCGGATGCGCGGTGTGTCGGGTGTGTGGGAGATTTTCCTGCCCGAAGTTGGCGTCGGGGCCGCTTACAAGTACGACATTCTGGGGCCGGATGGGATGAGCCTGCCGCAAAAGGCCGATCCGGTCGCCTTTGGGTCTGAACATCCACCCGCGCAGGCCTCCATCGTGCGCAGTCTGCCACAGCCGCCTGCACCGGAGGCCCGCGCGGCAAGGGCTGAGCGGCAGGCGGTATCTTCACCCATCTCGATTTACGAGGTGCATCTGGGGTCCTGGCGGCGCAAGGTTGAGGAGGACCGCAGACGGCTGAGCTATGATGAGCTGGCGGTTGAGCTGGTCACCTATGCCGCCGACATGGGCTTTACCCATATCGAGCTGATGCCGGTGTCGGAGTTTCCCTTCGACGGGTCCTGGGGCTATCAGCCGGTTGGGCTTTATGCTCCGACCATCCGCCACGGGACGCCGGACGAGTTCGCGGCCTTTGTTGCGGCGACGCAGGCCGCGGGGATGGGGCTGATCCTGGACTGGGTGCCAGGGCACTTCCCGACCGATCCGCATGGCCTCGGCTGGTTTGATGGCACGCCGCTCTATCAATATGCTGATCCGCGTGAGGGATTTCACCGCGACTGGAACACGCTGATCTACGACTATTCCAAGCGTGAAGTGCGTAACTTCCTGATCGCCAACGCGATTTACTGGCTGACGGAATATAGCGTTGATGGGCTGCGGGTCGATGCCGTGGCCTCGATGCTCTATCGCGATTATTCCCGCCCTGAAGGTGAATGGGTGCCCAATATTCACGGCGGGCGCGAGAATCTTGAGGCGATATCCTTCCTGCGCGAGATGAACGTCGAGACCTATGGCGCGGCGCCCGGCATCATGACGGTGGCGGAGGAGAGCACCTCGTTTCCCGGTGTCAGCCGACCGGTGCACGAGGATGGCCTCGGCTTCGGCTACAAGTGGAACATGGGCTGGATGAACGACACACTGGCCTACATGGGCGAGGATCCGATCCATCGCACCTATCACCATCGCAAGCTGACCTTCGGTCTGGTCTATGCCTTTTCCGAGAATTTCATCCTGCCGATCAGCCATGACGAAGTGGTGCACGGCAAGGGGTCGATGCTGGGCAAAATGCCCGGACCCCCTGATCAGCAGTTTGCCAACCTGCGGGCCTATTACGGCTTCATGTGGGGGCATCCGGGCAAGAAGCTGCTGTTCATGGGCTGCGAGTTTGCGCAGGCGCGCGAATGGAATCACGACATCAGCCTCGACTGGCACCTGCTGGAAGATCCCGCCCATGTCGGAGTACAGGCGCTCGTGCGCGATTTGAACCGCCTCTACCGTTCGGAACCGGCTCTGCACCGCGATGATCTGGGCGGCGCGGTGTTCGAGTGGCTGGTCGAGCATGACTCCGATCATTCGATACTCGCGTTCCTGCGTCGCGCGGAGGAGGGCGACGCTGAGATTGCGGTCGTGTGCAATTTCACCCCCGTCGAACGCAGCAATTACGCACTCCCTCTGCCCAAAACGGGCGTTTGGGAGGAGGTGCTGAACACCGATGCTGAAATTTATGGCGGCGGCAACCGTGGGAACATGGGTTCCGTGACTGCCGAGGCTGTCAGTGGGAACGTGTTGCCCGCGATAGCTGTTATGACTGTACCACCGCTTTCCGTGATCTTTTTGCGGGCCGCGCGGTGACAGGCGACGCCAAATGGCAAGAATGCTTTGTCCTGATTACGTCTTATCAGGACTTTGACTGGCAGGGAGGGTCAGTAAAATGAAACCTATTACAACCCAGAAACTAAGCGCCAGATCGATGGCCTTTATCCTGGCCGGTGGGCGCGGAAGCCGGCTGAAAGAGCTGACGGATACTCGCGCCAAACCGGCTGTTTATTTCGGCGGCAAGATGCGGATCATCGATTTCGCTCTGTCCAACGCGTATAACTCCGGGATGCGCAAGATTGCCGTCGCCACGCAGTACAAGGCGCATTCGCTGATCCGCCACCTGCAGCGTGGCTGGTCGTTTCTTCGGGCCGAGCGGAATGAATACCTCGATATCCTGCCCGCCTCGCAAAGGGTGTCGGAAAATCAGTGGTATCTGGGCACCGCCGACGCCGTGACCCAGAACATCGACATCATCGACAGCTACAAGATCGACTATATCGTCATCCTCGCCGGGGATCACATCTACAAGATGGACTACGAGGTGATGCTGCGCGAACATGTAGATACCGGCGCGGATGTGACCATAGGCTGTCTGACAGTGCCGCGCGCCGAGGCCAGCGCTTTTGGTGTTCTGGCCGTCGACACCAACAAGCGCATCACGGATTTCCTGGAAAAGCCCGCCGATCCACCCGCCATGCCGGGCGCACCGGACCTCGCACTGGCCTCGATGGGGATTTACGTCTTCCGCTGGGATTTCCTGCGCGAGATGCTGATTGCGGATGCCTCTGATCCGGACTCCAGCCATGATTTCGGCAATGACCTGATCCCGCAACTGGTCAGCAAAGGCAAAGCCGTGGCGCATCTGTTCGAGGACAGCTGCGTGCGCACAGGCGAGAACGAGGGCGTCTACTGGCGTGACGTCGGCACGATCGATGCCTATCACACCGCCAATATCGCGCTGACCGATTTCACGCCTGAGCTGGACATTTACGACACCGCCTGGCCGATCTGGACCTATGGCGAGGTCAATCCTCCCGCCAAGTTCATCCATGATGAGGACGGGCGTCGCGGGTCTGCGGTGTCGTCGATGATCGCGGGGAATTGCATCATTTCGGGCACCGAAGTCCGTGAATCCCTGCTTTTCAACGGCGTGCGCACCCATAGCTATGCTGAACTGTTTCAGGTGGTGGCGATGCCTTATACCGTCGTCGGCAGGCGCGCGCGCCTGAGCCGAGTCGTCGTGGATGCCGGTGTCAGGGTGCCGCCCGGGCTCGTGGTGGGCGAAGACCCTGTGGAAGATGCGAAATGGTTCCGGGTCAGTGAGGGCGGTGTGACGCTTCTGACCCAACCGATGGTGGATCGCTGGCTGGCTGAAAATGGGTAATCCATTCGCCTGATGCGAAGCAAAGGATGAGGCGATGACGAGCATTTCGGGAGCGGGCGGTGCCCGGCGGGTCCTGTCGGTAACATCCGAATGTGTACCGCTGATCAAGACGGGGGGCCTCGCGGATGTATGCGGGGCCTTGCCTTGGGCACTCGAGCGTCATGGCTGGGAAATGCGGGTTCTTTTGCCGGCGTATCCCGGTGTTGCGAAAGCGCTCGGCAAGACAGAAGAGGTCTGGAAATCGGCTGATCTGTTCGGCGAACCTGCGACGGTGCGGATCGGCAGGACGGGCCATATGACGGTCCTTCTGCTCGACGCGCCGCACCTTTTTGCGCGCGATGGGGGGCCGTATCTTGATACGCTGGGGCAGGATTATCCCGACAACCCCGAACGCTTTGCCGCCTTGTCCTGGGTCGCGATGGAGATCGCCCGCGACGGTCTGCGCGATGGCTGGCGCCCGGAGCTGGTGCACGCCCATGACTGGCAGGGGGCACTGGCGCCTTTGTACCTGCGTCAGCAGGGGGTGGCCGTGCCCAGCCTGCTGACCATCCACAACATCGCCTTTCAGGGCCTGACCCAGCCGGACCGGCTGGCGGGTCTGAAGATCGACGGTGAGGGTTTCGATGACGGCCCGTTGGAGTTCTATGGCAAGGTCAGCGCTCTCAAAGCGGGGCTGCTGAGTGCGGATCGCGTGTCGACCGTGTCACCACGCTATGCCGCCGAACTTTCGCTGCCTGAGTTCGGGATGGGTCTCGACGGGGTGATTTCTACGCTGGATCAGCCGGTGGTCGGTATCCTGAACGGCATCGACCTCGAGGTCTGGGATCCCGAAACCGACGCTGCCGTCACACCTTATTCCGCAGCGCGCCCCGCATCGCGTGCCAAGAACCGCAAGGCATTGCAGGAGCGGTTCGGGCTTGAGGCGGGATCCGGGCCGCTCGCTGCCGTTGTCAGTCGGATGACCACGCAAAAGGGGCTGGACCTGCTGGCCGAGGTGCTGCCCGGGTATGTTGCGGCCGGCGGGTGCTTGGCTGTCCTCGGGTCTGGCGACAAGGCGATCGAAAAGACGTTTCGCGATGCCGCCGAGCGCTGGCCTGCGCAGGTTGGCATGGCGCACGGCTATGACGAACCCTTGTCACACCTGATGTACGCAGGCGCTGATGCGATACTTGTGCCATCGCGGTTTGAGCCCTGCGGTCTGACCCAGCTCTATGGCTTGCGCTACGGTGCCGTGCCGCTCGTAGCGCCGACCGGAGGGTTGGCGGATACGGTGATCGCGGCCAATCCGGCGGCCCTGGGCGCGGGTGTTGCCACCGGCATCATGATGTCGCGCGTTGACGCGGGGGGGCTGTATGACGCGCTGATGCAGCTGATCACGCTGTATGCCGCCCCGACAACCTTCAAACAGATCCAGAAGAACGGCATGAAGGCCGATTTCGGCTGGGAACGCTCTGCTGGTGCCTATGCCACGCTATATTCCGATATCATCTCCGAGGCGACTGAATGAGCGTAAATGGACGGGACCCGCGTTTGTTCGGGCCAAGTATCGAACGCAGAAGCCGCAGCCGGGATATTCCCAACAAGCTGCCGCACCATGGCCTGTCTGCTGGCCGGCCCGACCCGATGGGGGCCACATGGGATGGGCAGGGCGTGAACTTCGCCGTCTTCTCGGGGGAGGCGCATGGGATCGACCTGTGCCTGTTCTCGACCGACGGGCGGCGTGAGCTGGCGCGCATTCCGCTGCGCGAACGCGACGGGGATATCTGGCATGTCTATGTGGCAGGGCTGTCGCCGGGCAGCCTGTACGGCTACCGAGCGCGCGGGCCGCATGAGCCTGAGCAAGGCTTGCGCTTTAACCACAATAAGCTGCTGCTGGACCCCTATGCGCGCAAGATCACGGGGCGGTTCCGGTGGTCGGATGCTCTGCTTGGCTATCGCCCCGGCACTGCGCGCACCGATCTGGGGTTCGATTCCCGCGACAGCGCGTTCGCGATGCCCAAGGCTGAGGTGGTGGACGTCAATTTTCCGTGGGGCAATGACAGGCGGCCGAACCATCGCCGGTCGCTCTCGGTACACTACGAGACGCATGTGAAGGGGATGACGGCGGGCCACCCCGGCGTCGATCCGCGCAAACGCGGCAGTTTCCTTGGCATGGCTTCGGCGCCCGTGCTGGATCACCTCGACAAGATCGGCGTTACCACTGTGCAGCTTATGCCGGTACAGGCGCATCTGTCCGAGCGGTTTCTGGTGGAGAAGGGGCTATCGAACTTCTGGGGCTATCAGACCATCGGCTTTTTCGCGCCTGATCCGAGGTTCATGAGCGGAGGCGACATCTGGGAATTCCAGACCATGGTACGCCGGTTCCACAGCGCCGGGATCGAGGTCATCCTCGACGTGGTCTACAACCATACTGCCGAGGGCAACCAGCTTGGCCCGACGCTGAGCTTCCGAGGGCTGGACAACCGCGCTTACTACAGGCTGGCCGAGGATCCCCGCTACTATATCGACGACACCGGCTGCGGCAACACCATGAACCTTGGGCACCCGGCGGTGCTGCGCATGGTCATGGACAGCCTGCGCTACTGGGTCGAGGTGATGCATGTGGATGGCTTCCGCTTTGATCTGGCGACGTCCCTGGCGCGTGGGCCTGCGGGCTTTGATGCGCGAGGCGGATTTATATCGGCGATCAAGCAGGATCCGGTGTTGCGCAACGTCAAACTTGTAGCCGAACCCTGGGATCTTGGGCCCGGCGGGTATCAGCTGGGGGCCTGGCCGCATCCGTTTATGGAGCTGAATGACCGCTACCGCGATGATGTGCGCCGGTTCTGGAAGGGTGATGAAGGGGTGACCTCAAGTATCGCCGGGCGTCTGATGGGCTCTGCCGACATGTTCGATCACGACGGTCGCGCGGCCACGGCCTCAGTCAACTTTCTGGCGTCGCACGACGGGTTCACGCTGGAAGATATCGTCAGCTATTCCGCCAAGCGCAACTGGGGGAACGGCGAGGAAAATCGCGACGGGCATGAGCCCAACCACTCCGATGGCTTGGGCGCCGAAGGGCCGACGCTGGACCCCGATATTCTGGCGGCACGCGCCCGGCGCAAGCGCAACATGCTGGCGACGCTGTTCCTTAGTCAGGGTACACCGATGATGCTGGCGGGGGACGAGATCGGCAACAGCCAGGGCGGCAACAACAATGCCTATGCTCAGGACAATGCCACCGCCTGGGTCAACTGGGATCGCCCGGATCATGACCTTGCAGATTTCGTGGCCTGGCTGGCCCGGATGCGGCGCGATCACCCGGTCTTGCGGCAGAGGCTGTTCCTGCATTCCAAGCCACGACATCGCGATGGCATTCCCGATCTCTCCTGGCGGCGCTCTGACGGAGAGCCGCCAACAACCGAGGACTGGCATGATCCGAATTTCCGCTGCCTCTGTGTCGAGATCCGCGCCGCTTCGGCGACGCCCGGCTATTCGATGAGCGACGATGTGCTGTTTGCGGTGATCAATGGTGGCGGTGATTGCACCGTGCAACTGCCGGACCCGCCGGGTCGGCGCCGCTGGCGGCGCATCATGGACACGACGGCGGCGCGCCAGACCACGGTTTTTCTGGTTCCCGGCAGAACCGAAGTGGCCGTGGCCGCAGAAACCGTCGTGGTCTTTGACGCCGCACCCTAAGCGTTGGCCCTGCTAGGATCATTCTTCTGGCCCTAAAAATCTGCCCGGCGCGCTATTAGATAGCGATCAGGCCGCCAGACCCGCCCCGGACCGTGACGTCCGGTGGCGGGCGCAGCCCTGTTGCGCTGGAACTTCACCAGCTCAGCGTGTACTTAGGCCGCGAAATATCAGATCGAGAGATGCTCATGCTTGCAAAGTTGTTTCCCGGCATTCAGGAGAAGTTGCTCTACCGGCTTCTGAGCGAAAACTATCAGGCTCAGGCAAAGTGGTACGCACTTGCCATCATGTCGATGTTCTTTGTTGCAGGGACGACTGCGGCTTCGGCCTGGATCATGAAGGATATCGTGCAGTCCCTGTCTCCGGACGAGCCGACGTATCGGGTCTACGCTGTGGCTATGGCCGTTGCGGGTATCTTCGCGATCAAGGGGATTGCTGGGTATCTTCAGGCGGTTTTCCTGAGCATCGCCGGCAACCGCATCATCGCCTCGCAGCAGATCAAGATGTTCGACCGGCTGATCCAGCAGGGCGTGGCCTATTTCGGGGCGAAAAGTTCCTCCGACACGCTTGTCAGTCTGACGCAGGCGTCACAGGCTGCCCGTGCGGTTCTGGACACCGTGCTTTTGTCCTTTGTGCGTGACCTCTTTACGCTGATCGGCCTCGCGTACGTGATGTTTGCGCAACAGCCTCTGCTGTCGGCCGTGACCATCGTGACCATTCCGATCGCGCTGTTCGGCATCCGAAGCCTTGTTTCCAGGGTGCGCACCATCGTCACGCGCGAGATGGTCTCCTTGGGGGCGATCATCAAGGTCGCAACCGAGACGTCGGTGGGCATCCGGGTGATCAAGGCCTTCGCACTGGAAGATCACATGGCTGCCCGCATGAACGAGGCCGTCACCCGTGTCGAGCGGATGTCGAACTCTATCTCGCGCCTGCAAGCGGCGACGATGCCCATGATGGACGTTCTCTCGGGACTGGCCATTGCTGCGATCCTCGCGCTGAGCGCGACAACGATTTTCGGCGAGCGCATTGTGACCTCGCAGGGGCAGCTGCTGTCTTTCCTGACAGCTTTGATCATGGCCTATGACCCTGCGCGCCGGCTTGCCTCGATGCGTATCGGGATCGAGACCGGGCTGGTCGGGGTCAAGATGATGTATGATCTTCTGGATCACCCGATCACCATGGTGGAAACGCCGGGGGCAAAACCCCTGCCGGCAGGGCCTAGGAAAGTGGCCTTCCGCGATGTCTCCTTCAACTACGAAGGCCAGGGCGAGATTGTTCTCAAGACGCTGAACCTGGAATTCGCTGCGGGCAAGACCACGGCACTTGTCGGTCCTTCGGGGAGCGGCAAATCCACGATCCTGAACCTGTCAATGCGCCTCTATGATCCGACCGAAGGCCAGGTGGAAATTGACGGGGCGAATATCCGCGATGTGACCTTCGCGTCTTTGCGCGAAAACATGGCCTTTGTGGGGCAGGACACATTCCTGTTCGCGGGCAGCGTCAAGCATAACATCGGCCTTGGCCGCGACGGTGCCACTGATGACGAGATCATTGCGGCGGCCAAGGCTGCTAACGCGCATGAGTTCATCAGCAAGCTTCCCGGTGGCTATGACTGCGACGTCGGCGAAAATGGCGGCAACCTGTCGGGTGGGCAACGTCAGCGGCTGTCGATCGCCCGCGCCATCCTGCGTGATGCTCCGATCCTGCTGCTGGACGAAGCCACCAGCGCTTTGGACGCGGAATCCGAGGCCGAGATCCAGAAAGCTCTGCACGATCTGTCCAAGGGCCGCACGACCATCGTCATCGCGCACCGGCTGTCATCGGTCATGCGCGCGGATGAAATTCTGGTGGTGAAGGATGGTGAGGTCGTCGAACGTGGCAGTCCTGCCGAGTTGCTGAAGAACGAGAACTTCTTCAAACGCTCCTACGATCTGCAGTACGATATGTAACTGATTGCGGCAGTGCGCTCGACGTGGGGCGGGCTGCTGGATGGGGCCTGTCGCTGTCTTGGCAGGCCCACTGGATTTTGAGAGCATCCAGAAGAGAGCGGCTTATGCCTGCGGTCCGCGCAGCAGTCTATTCGAAGCCGAGCAATTTTCGCAGCAGGATCTTGAGCTTGGCGGCTTCTTCGGGATCAAGTCGCTCGATCACCTGCGCTTGCAGGGTTGGATTCCTAGATAGCCCTTCTTCCAGAACGCTCAGACCGATAGCGGTCAGGCGCACTGCGATCGAACGACCATCCGCCTTGGATGCGATGCGCTCGATCAGTTGCTTCCGCTCCATTCTGCGTAGCGTATCGCTCACGGTATTCACGTCCAGCGCGACGATATCCCCGATCACTTTCTGAGAGGCCCCGGGGTTCTGGGCAATCGCGACAAGCAGAACCATTTGGCGGGATGTTAAGCCCATTTCCCCGAAAGTGCTGCTGAAAAGAAACTCATTTCTAAAATGCGCCCGCCTCAATAGATGAGTCAAAGTGTCAAGAATAGCGACGTCCTTGATTGCGCTGGAAATATCTGCATCTAAGGCGGAGCGGTTTTCTGTTGGCACCAGGATTTCTTTCGTAGTGAACTTACATTAATATTTCTGAATACCTTTTAAATCAGTCATGCGACAAGTCCTTAAATTGCCCGTCATGAATAATACGCAAGGTTCAATCTTCCGCTGGGGAGGGCGTTTTTAGATTTACTGAAATCTTGATTTCATCAATCAGAATTTTTTGCGCAATCGTTGGAATCCAGTCCAGGCGGGTTGTAATGCCAATCGGTCGCTGTGTTCCGCTCAGATCAATCCGCAGGGGCACCATAAGACCCAATTCGATTTCCGCAGCTGCCTGAAGGCGTGAAATGAAGCCGATGTGATCTGACTGTCGGAGCAGCTGCCGCATCAGGATCATCGACCCGGTTTCCACGATACTTTGCGGCATTGGCCGACTGGCGAACAGCTGATCGAAGATGCCTCTCGACGGAGTACCTTTGCGGGCCAAAATCCAAGGGAAATCCGCCGTTTGCTCCAGTGTTGGCTGGGCCTCGGCCAGCAGTGGATGACCGGGGCCCGCGACGAGGATCAGGTCATCCTCAAACAGCATCTCCTGCACCACGTCTCCAATCGGCAGGGGGTCGCGCAGGGCACCGATCAGGACGTCGATCTCGCCTCTGCGCAGGCCCGCCAGCAGATCATCGTAGGGGCCTTCGTCGACCCGTATCAAGACCGATGGGCGGCTCTCGCGAAAGGCGATGATGGCTTGCGACAGCATGAAAGACCGCGAAAGCGGCATCGCCCCGACGACGATCTGGCCGACCTCGCTACCGGCGATTTCGGCCAGGTCCATCTCCGCCTGATCCAGCTCGGCGAAGGCGAGCTGGGCGGCCTCAGCCAGCAAGCGGCAGGCACGTGTGCCGCGGATCCCCATAGCCGTCCGTTCAAAGAGGGGCTTGTCCGCCTCAGCCTCCAATCGGGTGACGGCGCGATGAACCGTGGGCTGGGACAGTCCCAGTTTGCCAGCCGCCAGTGTGAAGTTCTCAAGCTCCCGCACCGCGATCAGGGCTTGCAGCTGAGACGCCGTTGCGGTGGCCGCAAGACGGGGTGAAATCGGGGCCGTAGCCTGGTCAATGCGCTCCAGCGCGCGCCTTACCCGCCGTGCAAGAGCCTGTCCCGCGTCGGTGACGAACAAGCCCTGGGCCTTGTGCTGAAACAGGGGCGCAGCGAAACCCGCTTCAAGTTTTGCAATCGCCTGTGTGACCGCAGGCTGCGAAAGGTGGCACTCTTCAGCGGCGCGAGACACCGAGGCATGATGGACCACAGCGAGAAAGACCCTCAGGTGACGCAGGTTCCATTTCATCCATGCTGCCCTCTCATGTACTTGGGTTTGTGCAAAACTTATGGATTTTGGGTCAATCAAGATTGTTCGCAGTATCTTATCAGACCTTACTGAGACTATACTATAGCACTAACTTATAGCTATGCACGGCGTTCAAATTTGGCATCTGCCTGTTTTGGGCGCACTCTGCGACGACATTCGTAGGGAGATCTCTGATGAGCTCAAAACCGACCGTGCTGGTGATCAGCGCCCATGCTGCTGATTTCGTCTGGCGTTGCGGGGGGGCGATCGCCTCGCACGCCGAGCAGGGATATGACGTGACTGTCGCCTGCCTGTCCTTCGGCGAACGTGGCGAAAGCGCGCGCCTCTGGAAAGAGGGCAAGTCGCTGCAGGAGGTCAAGGATATCCGCCGGAAAGAAGCCGAAACCGCCGCCGAGGCGCTTGGGGTGCACGCGCTGGAATGCTTCGATCTTGGGGACTATCCGCTGCATCTGGAGAAGGAGGACAAGTACCGCCTGGTCGATCTGATCCGCAAGGTTCAGCCGAAATTCATGATGAGCCACAGCCAGTATGACCCTTATAACACCGACCACATGTACATGACCCAAGTGACGCTTGAGGCGAGGATGATCGCCCAGGCCTGGGGTCATAATCCGGGGGAAAAGGTGCTGGGCGCGCCGCAGCTCTACCTGTTTGAGCCGCACCAGACCGAGCAGATGGGCTGGAAGCCTGATACCTTCCTCGACATCACGTCCGTCTGGGACAAGAAGCGTGCCGCGATGGAATGTATGCAGGGCCAGGTGCATCTGTGGGACTACTATACCCGCGTCGCCCAGCAGCGTGCCAACCACTTCAAGCGCAACTCCGGTGGTCAGTCCGGTGGGCGGGATTGTCAGTATGCGGAAGGCTTCCAGTCAGTGTTTCCGCGCACGGTCGATACGCTCTGAACGGAGTCACCCATGTCCGATTTTGACGATCTGGCGCATCTCGGCCATGTCGAGATGCTGACCAACAAGTTCGACGAAAGCCTTGATTTCTTTACCCGGATCTATGGTCTGACGATCAGCGGGCAGGACGAAGGCTCGGCCTATCTTCGGGCGTGGGACGACTATGAATTCTGCACGCTGAAGCTGACCCGATCGGAGACGACCGGGGTGGGCCACATCGGGTATCGCGCAGCATCGCAGGCGGCGCTGGAGCGGCGCGTTGCGGCGATCAAGGCGAGTGGGTTCAAGGTGATCGGCTGGGTTGAGGGTGACCAGAGCCATGGCCGCGCCTTCCGGTTCGAGGATCCCTTTGGCCATACGTTCGAGATCTATTTCGACACGGTGAAATACCGCCATGGCACCGCCGACAAGCCTGCGCTGAAGAACAACGCCAGCCGCTTTCACCATACGGGCGCCGCACCACGCCGCCTTGATCACCTGAACCTGCTGTCTTCGGATGTGGCCGAGTTCCGCCGCTTCATGGAGGTCTGTCTTGGCGCGAAGGTGACCGAGATGATCCAGCTGGACAACGGGCGCATCGGGGGCTGCTGGTTCACCGTCAACAACAAGGGTTATGACCTCGCCTGCACCGAGGAGCATGGCGGCGGGCAGGGCCGGTTCCACCATGTCACCTACGCTGCCGATCAGCGCGAGGATATCCTGCGCGCCGCCGACATCTTCCTTGAAAACGGCGTGCATATCGAGACGGGGCCGCACAAACACGCGATCCAGAATACCTTTTTCCTCTACGTCTGGGAGCCTGCGGGCAACCGTGTCGAGATCGCCAATGCGGGGGCGCGGCTGATCCTCGACCCGGACTGTCAGCCCGTGATCTGGACCGAGGCCGACCGCAAGAAGGGTCAGGCCTGGGGGCTGAAAACCATCGAGACGTTCCACACCCACGGCACTCCGCCGGTCGAAGCGTGACCTTTGCCGCGCCGCTTATCCGGCGCGATGTCTAGTCAGAAGGAGGCCCAGATGGCCGTTGTCGTACAGAATATCCAGCGCGCCGATCCGGCGATTATTGAGGCGCTCGGGCGTGCCGGTGTCGCCACGGTGCACGAATCGCAAGGTCGCAAGGGCCTGCTGCACAGCTACATGCGTCCGATCTACGCCGGGGCGATGGTTGCTGGCAGCGCCGTGACCATCTCTGCCGCGCCGGGGGACAACTGGATGCTGCACGTCGCGATCGAGCAGTTGCAGGAGGGGGATATCCTCGTCCTCGCCCCGACCTCGCCCTGCGAGGATGGCTATTTCGGCGATCTGCTGGCGACCTCGGCCATGGCGCGGGGCTGCAAGGGGCTGGTGATCGACGCCGGTGTGCGTGACACGCGGGACCTGACCCAGATGGGCTTTCCTGTCTGGTCCAAGGCCATCTTCGCACAAGGTACCGTCAAGGAGACCCTTGGCTCGGTGAACATCCCCATCGTCTGCGCCGGTGCTGCGATCGAGGCTGGCGATATCATCTGTGCCGATGATGACGGCGTCTGCGTGGTCAAGCGTGATGAGGCCGAAGAGGTGCTTCGGGCTGTCGAAAAACGCCTCGCGGCGGAGGAGGCCAAAAGGCTGCGTCTGGCGGCGGGTGAACTTGGCCTCGATATCTACGACATGCGGCCACGGCTCGCGGCCAAGGGTCTGAAATACATCTGACAGGAGCAGGACAATGAGCGACGGTATTCCCTGCATCTGGATGCGCGGCGGCACCTCGAAGGGTGCGTACTTTCTTGCCAGTGATCTGCCGGGCGATGTGGCGGCGCGCGATGCCGTCTTGCTCAGCGTGATGGGCAGCCCTGATCCACGACAGATCGACGGGATTGGCGGGGCGGGTCCGCTGACCTCTAAGGTGGCGGTGCTGTCGCCCTCGTCGCGCAAAGATGCCGATGTCGACTACCTGTTCCTGCAGGTTTTCGTCGATCAGGCCGTTGTCACCGATGCTCAAGCCTGCGGCAATATCCTGGCTGGCGTCGGCCCCGCCGCGATCGAACGTGGTCTCGTCGCGGCCTCCGGTGACCTGACAGAGGTTCGCATTCACATGCTGAACACCGGCGAAGTCGCAGTGGCCAAGGTGCAGACTCCCGGCGGCAAGGTCACCTACAAGGGCGAGGCGATGATCGACGGCGTGCCGGGGGGGCACGCGCCGATTCCGCTGATGTTCACCAATATTGCAGGCTCGATGACCGGCGGCGGGGTGATGCTGCCAACGGGGAACGCGGTCGATGTGATCGACGGGGTGGAGTGCACGCTGATCGACAACGGGATGCCTTGCGTGATCCTGCGGGCCTCCGATCTTGGGGCGACGGGGCATGAAACCCGCGAGGAAATGGAGGCAAATGCCCCGCTTAAAGCGCGGTTGGAGGCGATCCGTCTGCAGGCCGGTCCGTTGATGAACCTCGGCGATGTCACCGACAAATCGGTGCCGAAGATGACTTTGATCTCCGCGCCAAGCGAAGGGGGCAGCCTGTCGACGCGCAGTTTCATCCCGCACCGTTGCCACGCCAGTATCGGCGTCTTCGCGGCGGTGACCGTGGCCAGCGCCTGCCTGATCAAGGGCAGCGCGGCGGCAGATCTGGCTGTGTTGCCCGGCGACGGCCGCTTTTCCATCGAACACCCATCAGGAGCCGCTGAGGTTTTGATCGAAACCGATGACACAGGCAGGATCATTGCCGCCGGGACGTTGCGCACCGCTCGAAAATTGTTCGAAGGGTTGGTCTTTCCGCGCTAGGTTGTCTGTCAGGGTCCGCGCGCTAACTGGCGTGCAGGACAGGGGCTGATCCGTAGAAAGAGGCCGCGCGTGCAGGTTCATATACTCGACGATTGGTTCGACACGCTGCGGCAATTGCCCAGCTTTCAGATGCTTGATGAGCATGAGGTGACGGTCTGGACGGACCACAGCGAAGACCTCGATACCCTCGCGGAGCGGCTGAAGGACGCCGAGGCGCTGGTTCTGTTCCGTGAACGGACCCATATCACTGCGCCCCTCTTGCAGCGGCTGCCGCACCTGAAACTGATCAGCCAGCGCGGCGTCTATCCGCATGTCGATGTGGACGCCTGCAGCGCTAATGGCGTCATGCTGTGTTCGCGCACCAGTGGCGATACGCCCCCCAATGCCGCCGCTGAGCTGACCTTTGCCCTACTCCTCGCAGCGGCGCGGCAACTTCCGCAGCAGATGCAGAGCCTGCGCGCCGGACACTGGCAGATGGGCGTCGGGCAGACCCTGTCGGGGCGGCGTCTTGGCCTTTATGGCTATGGGCGGATCGGCAAACAGGTGGCGCAATATGCCAGTGCCTTCGGCATGAAGGTCTGGTGGTGGGCCAGTGACGCCGGGCGCGACCGGGCGCTGGCGGATGGGGCCGAGGTGGCCCCCAGCCGCGCTGCCTTCTTCGCCGAGAGTGATTTCGTCAGCCTGCACGTGCGCCTGACGGCGAGCACGCGCGGGTTGGTCAGCGCCACGGATCTGATGCGGATGAAGGCCTCGGCCGGTTTCATCAACACCTCGCGGGCGGGGCTGGTCGAAGAAGGTGCGTTGGAACAGGCACTTGCGGCTGGGCGGCCCGGCACACTCGCGCTCGACGTGTTCGACAGGGAGCCGCTGACGGACACCCGTGATCCGGTGATCAACCACCCCAATGTCATCTGCACGCCCCATATCGGCTACGTCACCGAAGACGAGCTGAACCTGCAGTTCACCGATATCTACGACCAGATCCGCGCCTTTGCGGCGGGTGAGCCGATCCATGTGATCAATCCGGTCCGTGAATGATGCCTTGAGACGGTGTCGCAAATCGAGACATTGAGCGCCATGGACAGCTTTTCCACGTTTCTTTTCAACGGGCTGGAGCCGCATATCGCGCTGTTTCTGGCGGCGGTGAGCTTTTTTGGCTCCTTCATCACCGTCGCACTCGGCATCGGGGGCGGGGCGCTGTTGCTGGCGATCATGGCAAGCCTGGTGCCGCCTCTGGCGCTGATCCCTATCCATGGGGTAATTCAGTTCGGATCGAACTTCTTCCGGGCCGTTATCCTGATCCGGCATGTCTACTGGAAGCCGTTTCTGGCCTTCGCGATCGGCGCCGGGATCGGCGTCGCGATGGGTGGGTCGGTTGTGGTCAACCTGCCGCCAGCGGTGGTGCAATTGGGTGTCGGTCTGTTCGTGATCTGGAGCGTTCTGGCAAAGCCGCCGAAGTGGCTGGCGGCCTGGCCCGCGTTGACCGGATGGCTGTCGAGCTTTCTGTCCATGTTCTTCGGAGCAACCGGACTTTTCGTGGCGAATTTCACCAAATCGCTTGAGCTGCCACGCCAGAAACACGTGGCAACTCATGCGGTTATGATGACCCTCCAGCATGTGCTGAAGACCATCGCGTTTGGCACGCTTGGCTTTGCCTTCGGGCCATGGGCGGGGTTCATCGCGATGATGATCCTTGCCGGATTCCTGGGCACCGTGGCGGGCCGGCTGCTGCTGGAAAAGATCAGCGACCACAACTTCAAGCGGGCGCTGAACTGGGTGCTGATCCTGATTTCACTGCGGCTGATCTGGACCGGGGTGGCGGCGCTGCTCTAGCGGGCGATCTTGTCGATGGCCTGCAGCAGGGCGTCGTCGACGGGGATGCCCTCGGCGGTGATCTGGCGGCGGATCTCCTGGCGGCGGCGACCGGGCAGGCGGGCGCCCTCCATCCCCTCGATCTCGCCCGCAAGCGCGGCGAAACGGGCGCCTGCGTGGGGGCCGAAAACGCCGGCGTCGATGGCGATCAGGGTCTGGCCGGAGGCGGGCGGGCCACCCTCGGACGTCAGGAAAGGCGTTGTTTCATAAGCGTAATTCGCGTTGGTCAGCCCGGCGCAGAGCATCTCTACCATGATCGCCAGTGCAATCCCCTTGCTGTCGCCCATGGGCAGCATGTTGCCCTTGAGGGCCTCGTGCGGGTTGGTGGTGGGGTTGCCGTCGGCGTCCAGCGCCCAGCCCTCGGGGATGGGTTCATCCTTTTGCGCGGCGGTCATGATTTTGCCGCGCGCGACCTTGGAGAGGGAGATGTCGATGACCACCGGCTCGGCCCCCTCGATAGGGGCGGAAAAGGCGATGGGATCGGTGCCGAAGAGGGGCCGTTCGCCGCCCCAGGGCGCCATGGAGGCCGGGGCATTGGCCATCAGAATGCCGATAATCCCTTGATTTGCAAGCTTTTCTACCGGCACCCCGGCGACGCCGCAATGGTGCGAGCGGTGGATGCCGGCGATGGCGATGCCGTTGGCGCGTGCGGCCCCGGGCAGCCAGTCGAGCGCCAGATCCAGCGCCGGATAGGCAAAACCGTGGGCGGCGTCGATATAGAGCGCGCCGGGGCGGGTTTGCTGGGCCGTGGGGGTGGCGAAACCGTCGACCTTGCCGATCAGTGCCTGATCCGCATAGGCGGGCACGCGACGCAGGCCGTGGCCAAATTGTCCTGCAAGTTCAGCGGCTAAGAGGGCCTCGGCGACGGCCTCGGCATTGGGTTGAGAGGTGCGGCAGCGCAGCAGCGTCTCAATAATCAGCGCGCGGGCATCGGCGAGGGATAGGCGAAGGTCGGTCATGACGGGGCGCTCTGATCAGGGGAGGGTCGGGGCGGAGTTGGCCCATTGGGAGGGGCGAGGTCAAGGCGATAGCGGCAGGCGGGACGGCCCTGAAAACCGCCAGATTCAAACGTCGGTATTGCGTCGGTATCTGAACGGTAACTGAACGGTGCGATTTTGGCCCCCTCAGCACACGTTTCAGGCGGCCAGAACCTTGTCGGCGATCATGTCGCCGATGGGCAGGGCCGAAGTCGCTGCGGGTGAGGGCGCGTTGCAGACGTGCAGCATCCGGGGCGTCGTGCGGAAGACGAAATCGCTCTGCATCGTGCCGTCCTTCATCACCGCCTGGGCACGGATGCCACAGGTCATCGGGGTCAGGTCCGACAGCTCAAGCGCCGGACAGTAGCGGCGGCACTCTTCGAGGTAGCGGGACTTGAAGAGGGAGTTCCCCAGCTCGTTCAGGCCCGGTTTGATGAACTGGCGGATGGTGCGCCAGAAGCCGGGGAAGGCGAGCATGTCGCGCGTGTCGCGCAGGTTGAGCGAGAATTTTGGGTAGCCTTCGCGGGCAAAGCCGAGCATGGCGTTCGGTCCGACACTGACGGTGCCGTCGATCATCGGGGTGAGGTGGGTGCCGAGGAAGGGTAGACCGGGTTCGGGCACCGGATAGATCATGGCGCTGACGACCGTGTTGCGGCGCGGCGTGAGGCGGTAGTATTCGCCGCGAAACGGCACGATCTGCAGGTCGAGGTCGATCCCCGCCATGCGCGCGATGCGGTCCGATTGCAGACCGGCGCAGGCGATGAGCTTGCGCGCCTCGATCACACCGCCCTCGGTGGTGACGGTGACGGTATTGCCGCCCTCGGCAATGGCGCTGGGGTGGGTGGCATAGCGGATTTCAGCGCCTTGGGCGATGATCTCGGCCGCCATGGCGTGCAGCAGGTTGGTGTAGTTCACGATCGCGGCCTCAGGCACGAAGATGCCCTTCAGGCCGGTGATCTCAGGCTCTCGGGCGGTGACCTCAGCACCGGAAATCAGCTCGGCCCGGATGCCGTTTTCCCCGGCGCGGGCGTGCAGGGCGTCAAGGCGGGGCACCTCGTCTGGCCGGGTCGCGACGATCATCTTGCCACGATCCTCATACGGGATGGCGTGCTGCTGGCAGAATTCCTTGGTGCGCGCGGCGCCCTCACGGCAGAGCTTGGCCTTGAAGGAGCCGGGGGCGTAGTAGATGCCGGAATGGATGACGCCGGAGTTATGGCCGGTCTGGTGCTGGCCGAGGGCGGTCTCTTTCTCCAGCAGGATCAGGCTGGCGCCGGGGGTGCGCGACAGCAGCGCGCGGGCCGTGGCAAGGCCGACAATGCCGCCGCCGATGACGCAGTAATCATGGATCATGTGAGGCCCCCTTGGTGTTGGCGCAGGATCGCCCGTGGCGCGGGGCGGTGCAAGGGGGCCATGAAAAAGGGCGCCACGGGGGCGCCCTTTTTTGCGTGGTTTCAGGCGTGGTGACTGGCCGCGCTTACTTAGGCGCGTCGGGCCATGCCGTCGGGTCGGTGTCGAGGTCGGGGAAGGCCTTCGGATCGAAGACCGGCCGCTTCATGCCGGAGTCGAGCTGACTCCGGAAGTCGTTGATCAGCCGCAGCGCGATGGGGAACATCATCATCAGCGCCAACAGGTTGACCACGGCGAGGATGCCCATCATCGGATCGGAGAAGTTGAAGACCGCCGTCGCGCCCGGTGCCACGGCGCCGAGGAAGACGATGCCGATGATCGCGATGCGCAGGATATGCACGGCGATCGGTTTCTTCGTCATGAAGTTCAGCGCGTTTTCCCCGAGGTAGTAATTGTACATGATCGAGGAGAACGAGAAGAGGAAGATTGCCGCCGTCAGGAAGTACTGCGCCCAGGAGCCGACATGGCTGACAAGGCTCTGCTGGGTCAGAACGACACCGTCCACGCCTTCGGCGCCCGGCTGGTAGACATCGCCCAGAAGGATGATGAAGGCCGTGCTGGAGCAGACGATGATGGTGTCGATGAAGACGGAAAAGCTCTGCGTGATGCCCTGGCTGACGGGGTGGCGCACATAGGCGGTCGCCGCGACGTTGGGGGCGGAGCCGAGGCCCGCTTCGTTCGAGAACAGACCACGGCGCAGACCCTGCGCGATGGCCGCACCGACACCGCCGGCGACAGCTTCGCGGAAGCCGAAGGCGTTGGCGACGATATCCCAGATCACGCCGGGCAGGCCGGTGATGTTGAGCAGGATGACGACGACCGCCATACCGAGATAGCCGATGGCCATGACCGGGATCATGACGTCAGCGACCTTGGCGATACGGTGGATGCCGCCGTAGACGATGAGGCCCGTGGCGACGGCGAGGAATGCGCCGGTGTAGAGGCGCGGGATGGACAAGCTGTCAAGCGCCGCGCCGGCCACGGTATTGCCCTGGAAGGCATTGAAACCGATGGCAAAAGAGGCGATCAGGCAGACCGCATAGACCACGGCGAGCCAGCGATAGTTCTGCCCCAGGCCGTAGACGATGGCCTGCGCCGGGCCACCACGATAGGCGCCGCCGTCCTCGGAGCGCTTGAAGGCCTGGGCCAGCGTCGCTTCGACCAGCGCCGAGCACATGCCGATCAGCGCGATCGCCCACATCCAGAACACGGCGCCGGGGCCGCCTGCGGTGATGGCGACTGCGACACCGGCGATATTGCCGCCGCCGACGCGCCCGCCGACCGACACCAGAAGCGCCGCGCGCGCGCTGATCTGGTTGGGGTCGCTATCCGGGCTGCGGCCCAGAACGCGGAACATGCGTTTGAAAAAGCGGAACTGCACGAAGCCGCTGGAGATGGTGAAGAAACAGCCCAGAATGACGAGGAACGGGATCAGCGCCCAGCCCCATGTCAGGTCGTTGATGGCGTTCAGTATCGTGTCGAAGAAGCCCAAGTTTCGTCCCCCTTGTTGATCTTATAATGGCGCGGCGGATGCCGTCTTGCCTGATCATATTTGGCCAAATGAACAAGGCTATGGTGGGGCGATCAGGGGGGCGTGGCAATGCAAGATTCGATTTTCTTGCGGGGGGCTAGGCCGCAGAGCCGTAATTTTACGCGTCTTTTCAGGTGGTTGGCGGGGTAGAATTCTCTGGCAAAGGGCGCTGCGACCTGAAATCGTGACGCCAGTATGAGCCTCAAATCGAAGGAAAACAGATGATCCGTGAAATCGCGCAGCTGGTGATCTACCCCAGCAAGGAGGCCGAGTTTCTGCAGGCCGTGGGCCAGGCCGTTCCGATTTTTCAGGCCGCCGAGGGCTGCCATGGCATGTCGCTGGAACGGGTGATCGAAACGCCCGGCATGTACCGCCTGCATGTCCTCTGGGAGACGCTGGAAGCCCATACTGAAACCTTCCGCAATTCGGACGGGTTTCAGGAGTGGCGCGCGCTGGCGGGGCCGTTCTTTACTCAAGCGCCGAGCGTCGATCACTCGGAGCCAGTCGTGCCGGGGTTCGGCGCGTAAGTCAGCTTCATGCGGTCTGTGCATCAAGCCATGATGATTACTTGTTTCAATCGGGGCTTTTGAGCCGGTAGGTATGAGGCAAGATCATGCCCGCGCGCCGGGCCGAGACCCCGGAAGGACAGGCAGATGCAAGACACGGCCCCCAATCAGACCCCCGCCCCCGAAAGCGCACCCGAAAGCGCCCCTTTGGCGGGCCTGAAGGTGGTCGAACTGGCACGGGTGCTGGCAGGACCCTGGATCGGGCAGACGCTGGCCGATCTGGGGGCCGAGGTCATCAAGGTCGAAAGCCCGGCGGGCGATGACACGCGCCGCTGGGGCCCGCCGTTCATCGAGCGCGACGACGGCAAGGGCGGCGTCGAGACGGTGGCGACCTATTTCCACTCGGCCAACCGGGGTAAGACCAGCATTGTCTGCAATTTCAGTGACAACGCCGATCTGAAGCGGCTGATGGCGCTGATCGACGAGGCCGACGTGGTCATCGAGAACTTCAAGTTCGGCGGGCTGAAGAAATACGGGCTGGATTATGACGCGCTGTCGGCGCGCAATCCCGGTCTGATCTATGCCAGCGTCACCGGCTTCGGGCAGACCGGACCGAGGGCGCGCCAGCCGGGCTATGACTTTCTGATCCAGGGCATGTGCGGGCTGATGGACCTGACAGGCTCGCCCGAGCATGAGCCTGAAAAGGTCGGCATCGCGGTGACGGACATCGTCACGGGCCTCTATGGCATCATCGGCATTCAGGCGGCGCTGATCGAGCGGACGCGCTCGGGCAAGGGCCAGCATGTCGATCTGTCGCTGCTCGATACCGGCGTCGCGCTGCTGAGCAATCAGGGCATGGCGCATCTGATGGGCGGCAAAAATCCGACGCGGGTCGGCAATGCGCATACCAGTATCGTGCCTTATCAGGTGTTTCCGGCCAGCGACGGGCATTTCGTCATCGCCTGTGGCAACGATGGCCAGTTCGCGGCGCTGTGTCAGATGCTGGGAATGGAGGGCGTGGCGCAGGACCCCGATTATGCGACCAACCCGGCGCGCGTGCGGCACCGTGATGTGCTCTGCCCGATGATCGCGGCGCGGACCAGCCTGCGCACGAAGGCGGATCTGATCGCGGCGCTTGAGGCCTCGGGCGTGCCCGGCGGGCCGATCAATACGGTGGCCGAGGCGCTGGCCGAACCGCAGGTCGAGGCGCGCGGCATGAAGATCGCCCCCGAGGGGCTGGCCGGTCTGCGCACGCCGATCGCCTTCTCACGCTCGCCTCTGGTGCTGGACAAGGCGGGGCCGCTGCTGGGCAATGGCACATGGGCGTTCCGGTCGCGGCGCACCGAAGACTGACGCGTTTCGGAAAGATTTGGCGTCTAACGGAACCGTTTGGAGCGGGGACGCCGTTCTTGATGCGAAACAGGTCGGGGTTGAGTGCGCGGCCATCTGTCCCTTGGGGTGAATTTCCGCTACGGCGAGGCCGAACGGAACAGGACGCCGAGGATATCATGACAGCGACACGGATTGACGGGAAAGCATTCGCCGCAACGGTACGGGGCAAGGTTGCCAAGGGCGTGGCCGCGCTGAACACCGCCCATGGCATCACGCCGGGGCTGGCGGTCGTGCTGGTGGGCGAAGATCCCGCGAGCCAGGTCTATGTGCGCAACAAGGGCCTGCAGACGGTCGAGGCAGGCATGGCCTCGTTCGAGCACAAGCTGGACGCCGAGACGCCCGAGGCGGATCTGCTGGCGCTGGTGGCGAAGCTGAACGCCGATCCGGCAGTGCACGGTATCCTCGTGCAGCTGCCGCTGCCCAAACATATCGATGAGGCCAAGGTCTTGTCCGCAATTGATCCGGCCAAGGACGTCGACGGCTTTCACGTGCTCAACGTCGGGTTGCTGGGCACGGGGCAGAAGGCCATGGTGCCCTGCACGCCGCTGGGCTGTCTGATGATGTTGCGCGATCACCTCGGGGATCTGTCGGGGTTGAACGCGGTCGTCGTGGGGCGCAGCAATATCGTCGGCAAGCCGATGGCGCAGCTGCTGCTGGGCGACAGCTGCACGGTGACGATTGCGCATAGTCGCACCAAGGAACTGGCCGAGGTCTGTCGGCGCGCCGATATCCTCGTCGCTGCCGTTGGCCGCCCCGAGATGATCCCCGGCGACTGGATCAAGCCCGGTGCCACGGTGATCGACGTCGGCATCAACCGCATCCCCGCCCCGGAAAAGGGCGAGGGCAAGACGCGTCTGGTCGGCGATGTCGCGTATGACAGCGCGGTGCAGGTGGCGGGTGCGATCACGCCGGTGCCCGGTGGCGTCGGCCCGATGACCATCGCCTGCCTGCTCGCCAATACGCTGACCGCCTGCTGCCGTGCCAATGGCCTGCCCGAACCCGAGGGGCTGACCGCCTGAACTCTTCATTGCCGAAGTGCAAATTAGGAAACCGACATGAGCGAATACATCCTGACCGTCACCTGCAAGACGCAGCGCGGTATCGTGGCCAAGGTCTCGGGCTACCTCGCCGATATGGGTTGCAACATCCGTGATCTGGCGCAGTTCGACGACACCGAGACCGGGCGCTTCTTTTCGCGCACCACCTTCGTCAGCGAGACCGGCAAGACGCTGGAGCAGCTGCGCGAAGGCTTCGCCAGAATCGCGGGTGATTTCGACATGATCTGGGACATCCATGACCCCGATCACAAGATGAAGGTCATCCTGATGGTGTCGCGCTTTGGCCATTGCCTGAACGATCTGCTGTATCGCTGGCAGATCGGGGCGCTGCCGGTGGATATCGTGGCCGTGATTTCGAACCACATGGAATATCAGAAGGTTGTGGTGAACCACGACATTCCGTTCCATTGCATCAAGGTCACGAAAGAGAACAAGCCCGAGGCCGAAAGCCGCATCATGGACGTGGTGCGTGACACGGGTGCCGAGCTTATCGTGCTGGCGCGCTACATGCAGATCCTCAGCGACGAGATGTGCCAGAAGATGTCCGGGCGGATCATCAACATCCACCACTCCTTCCTGCCGAGCTTCAAGGGCGCCAACCCCTACAAGCAGGCCTATGAGCGCGGCGTGAAGCTGATCGGGGCGACCTCTCACTATGTCACCGCCGATCTGGATGAGGGTCCGATCATCGAGCAGGACACCGTGCGCGTCACCCATGCGCAGAGCCCGGCGGACTATGTCAGCCTCGGGCGCGACGTGGAAAGCCAGGTGCTGGCGCGGGCAATCCACGCCCATATCCACCACCGGGTGTTCCTGAACGGCAACAAGACGGTCGTCTTCCCGGCCAGCCCGGGCAGCTACGCGTCTGAGCGTATGGGCTGAGGCGCGATCCTCTCAGCCGCCGCCAAAAGCAAAAGCTCCGGTTCGATGCCGGGGCTTTTGCTGCTTTTGGCGGCGGGGCATCGGTTTGGGTTGCACCCGCGCTCGGCTCGGGCGTATCCTGAGTGAAACAGTCTGGTACAAGGGCGCGCTGCGCCGGGGCCGACTCATCCAAGCAGAACAGGACAGCGCATGCGCGATACCCTCACTCCCCCCACCATCGAACGCCTGCGGTTTGAGCTGAAGCGCCGCGCGCTGACCGTCACCGCCAAGAACCACGTCACCCCGCAGATGATCCGCATCACCCTGACCAGCGAGGATCTGGGCGATTTCGTCAGCGGCTCTTTCGATGACCATGTGAAGATCTTCCTCCCCTCCGAGACGGAGGAGAAGGTGATGCGCGACTACACCCCGCGCCGCTATGATACCGACGCGCGTGAACTGGTGCTGGATTTCGCCCTGCATGACGCGGGGCCTGCCACCGCCTGGGCGGTCGAGGCAAAGGTGGGCGATACGCTCAACATCGGTGGGCCGCGCGGGTCGCGCAAGATCACGGGCGACATTGACGCCTGGGTGCTGATCGGCGATGAAACCGCGCTGCCCGCCATGGGTCGTTTTGCCGAAGAGGCCGCGGCGGGCGCAAAGGTCAGCATGTTCGCCGCCGTGCGCGACGCCGCCGAAGAGCAGGTGTTTGAAAGCGCGGCCGATCTTGATGTCACCTGGGTGCATCGCCCCGAGGCCGCCGATGCAGGGGCTCTGCTGGCGGCGGTGAGGGACGTGCCCTTCGGCGCAGGCACCTTCATCTGGATCGCCGCCGAAGCCTCGGTCACGCAGGCGGTGCGGGCCTATTTCATCGAGGCCGGGCATCCTCTGGTCTGGACCAAATCTGCGGGCTACTGGGTCGCGGGCGAGCCGGACAAGACCGTCAGTTTCGACTGAAGCCGCGTCACGGTGCTGACAGGGCGTCCCGTTTGGGGCGCCTTTTTCATAGAGGGCGCGAAATTTCCCCGCTGAGCACTGGTGTTTCGCCGCCTGCGGGGGTGTGATGGCCCAAATCAGCGCGACAGGAGCGGGACATGACGGGCAACCTTGCAGAGCCGAAGATCTTTGACGGCCACAACGATCTGGTGCTGAAGCTGATCACCGGCAAGGCGACAGCCGCGCAGGTGCGCGACGGTCTGGTGGGCGGTCATATCGACCTTCCGAGGGCGCGTGCGGGCGGTTTCGGCGGCGGTTTCTTCGCCATATTCGTGCCCAGCCCCGCCGGTGCCTTTCGCATGGAGGATTTCGCCAACGCCTCCTACGACGTGCCGCTGCCGGCGCCGCTGGATCAGGGTCATGCGCTGAAGATCACGCTGGAGGGGGTCGCGGCGATTGAGGCTCTGGCGGCGGAGGGCGTGATCGATCTGTGCACCAGCGTCGATCAGATCGAGGCCGCGCTGGCCGGGGATCGTATGGCGGCGGTGATGCATATCGAGGGCGCCGAGGCGATCAGCGCTGATCTGGGCGCGCTCGAGGGCTTGTATGCGCGGGGGCTGCGCTCGCTCGGGCCGGTCTGGAGTCGCCCGACGATCTTTGCCGAAGGGGTGCCGTTCCGCTTTCCCGCGACGCCGGATATCGGCGGCGGGCTGACGGCGGCGGGGCGGGCGCTGGTGGCGGAATGCAACCGGCTGGGCATTATGCTGGACCTGTCGCATATGAACGAAAAGGGCTTTGACGACGTGGCGGCGCTGTCGGATGCGCCGCTGGTCGCGACGCATTCCAACGCCTGGGAGGTCTGCAACACCGCGCGCAACCTGACGGACCGGCAGCTGCGGGTGATTGCGGACAGCGACGGCATGGTTGGCATCAACTTCGCCTCGTCCTTCCTGCGCCCCGATGGGCAAATGGCGGGGGATTTCCCGCTGGAGGTGCTGTTGCGCCATCTCGACCACCTGATCGGGATTCTGGGGGAGGACCGGGTTGGCTTCGGGTCGGATTTCGACGGCGCGGTGGTGCCGGACGGCATCGGCGATTGCGCGGGATTGCCTGCCTTGCGGGCGGCGCTGACCGATCACGGGGTCGATGCGGCGCTGATGAAAAAGCTCGCCTCCGGCAACTGGATGCGCGTGCTGCGCAAGACCTGGAAGGCCTAGCCTGTCGCCTTGATCCGGGCACGGTCCGAGACCCATTTCGACAGGGCGGTGGCAGCGGCATCGGTATCGCGCGCCTCAAGAGCGCGGCGAATCTCGGACAGGGCCGAGGCGACCTCAATCTGCGACAGATGCTGTTCTTGGGCGCGCAGGATCTTGTCGTGGGGCGTGGTCAGCATGTCGGCGCCGATGAACAGCTCTTCGTGCAGCTTTTCGCCGGCGCGCAACCCGGTGAAACGGATCTCGATCTCGCCCTCGGGGGTGTCGGCGTCGCGGATGCTCAACCCCGCACCACGGATCATCTGCCGCGCGACCTGCAGGATCGGCACCGGGTCGCCCATGTCGAGCACGAAAACCTCGCCCCCCCGCGCGAAGGACCCGGCGGTGAGGACGAGGCGCACGGCCTCGGTCACGGTCATGAAATAGCGCGACACCTCGGGGTGGGTGACGGTGACCGGGCCACCGCGCGCGATCTGATCCTGAAACAGCGGAATGACCGAGCCGGAGGAGCCGATGACATTGCCGAATCGCACCATGGAAAAACAGGTGCGGGTCGTGCGGGTGGCATGATCCTGGACGATTTCCTCGGCCAGACGCTTGGTTGCGCCCATGACACTGGTGGGGCGCACGGCCTTGTCCGAGGAAATCAGGATGAACCGGTCGATCCCGGCATCCGCGGCGGCCTCGGTCAGGGTCTTGGTGCCGATGACATTGTTGCGCAGCCCCGCGAAGATATTGCGCTGCACCATGGGCACATGTTTGTAAGCGGCCGCGTGCAGAATGGTGTCGATGCCCTGTTCGGCCAGCAGCGCGCGCACCAGCGGCGCATCGCAGACCGAGCCGAGCACGGGCACCGTCGCCAGATGCGGATGCAGGTCGGCCAGTTCGTGCGCGATGGAATAGAGCGCGAGTTCGCAGTGTTCCAGCAGCACCAGCCGGGCCGGCGCGAGGGCGGCGAGCTGGCGACAAAGCTCAGACCCGATGGAGCCGCCGGCGCCGGTGATCAGGATGCTTTTGCCGGCGTAACTGTCGCCCGCCTCGGGGAATTCCAGATCCAGCCGTTTGCGCCCCAGCAGGTCCTGCAGAGCAATGCGGCTGGGGGCCTGCGCGGGGCGCTTGCCCGCCAGAAGTTCAGCAAGCGAGGGCAGGGTCAGCGTCTTGCAGGGCAGGTCCGACAGGGTCTGCATCTGGCGCAGACGGGCCTCGTCCGGGACGGCCAGAACAATGGCGTCGATGTCGAGGCGCTGCACCAACGTCTTGATCCGCATGGGCGAATAGACGTGCAATCCGGCGACAGAGAGGCTCTGCAGGCGGGGATTGTCGTCGAGGAAAGCAACCGGCATCAGCCCGTCGTCTTCGCCCAGAGCGGCGGCGATGCGTTGTCCGGTCTTGCCCGCGCCATAGATCAGCAATCGTTGGCGGGCCTTGGCCAGCCGATAGAGCAGCGCTGTCAGCCGCAGCAAGGCCAGTCGCGCCGCGACGAAGAGCGCCAGAAACAACAGGCTGGCAAAGAGCACCTGTTCCGCAGGCAGCCGCGCGCCGGGCAGGGCATTGGCCAGGGTGCAACTGGCCCCGAGGCTGGCGGCGAGGATGCCGGTTTCGACAATGCCGTGCTTTTCATAGGCCAGCAGCTTCATCCGGTGCAGGCCGAGATAGATGCTGGTGCCAAGGACCGTCAGCAGGGCCAACAGCATGAAGCGACCGTCGCCTGTGGTGCGCAGATCGGGCAGCGTCCCGTTGAGCAGAAGGTCGGCCCCGGCGAGTGACATCAGCGCGATACAGGCATCCAGCGACAACAGGATCGCGGATTTCTGACCTGTGCCCAGCCGGGTGATAAAGCGCAGTGCCATTGGTTTCCTGTTCAGTTTCATGCCGCGCATCGGCGCGTTCACGCAGCTAAACAGCCAATTGGTAATGATCCGGCTAACAGCGCCGGTGTCATTCGGCAGGGCGACGCGCGATGCTGCCCGACCCGCGCCGAAGTGACGGGGCGCGGCGGGTCAACGTGCGCAGGATCAGCAGCAGGTCGAGGCGCAGGCAGCGGTTGCGCCGGTACAGCAGATCAAGGCGCGCCTTGGCCGGAATGCAGCGACGGATGTAGGTCTGCTCGGTCTGCTCAGGGGTGGTGCAGGCGCGCAGCAGGGCCTCCTCCTGCTGGTGAAATTCCAGTGTGGCGAGGCCGGTGAGGCCGGGGCGACAGGCCAGAACCGCGCCGTAGATCTCGGGGAATTGCTCGACATACTGGCGCAGGGGCGGGCGCGGGCCGACAAAGCTCATGTCGCCGCGCAGGATATTCCAGAGCTGGGGCAGTTCGTCGAGGCGGGTGCGGCGCAGCCATGCGCCTGTGGCGGTGATGCGCCGGGCCTTGTCGCCGCCAGAGACGCCACGGTCCTGCGGATCGGGGGCCATGGTGCGGAACTTGACCAGCGCGAAGGCGGTCTGCGGCGCCTTCATCCGTTCCGAGATGTGCAGCACTGGCCCGCCTTCGCGCAGGCGCAGCCACAGGGCGACCCCCAGCAGCGCGGGCCAGAGCAGAGCCAGAGCGAGCAGCGCCAGCGTCAGGTCCAGAGCGCGTTTCGAGGCGGTCATCCGGCGATCCTGTGCAGGGGCGCGATGTCGGCGGTATAGGTGCGCCACTGCGCAACAAGGCGAGCCGGATCGCTGCTGTCGGGCAGGTGCAGCCCCAGAGCGCTGAGGCCGTCGGTGGCGAGGGTCATGCGCGCCAGAGCCTCAGGCGGGGCGGCGCGCCATGTCATCGCGACCCCGGCGGCGCGCGCGATATCGGCCATGGCGACCGGATGCGGACCGGCGACGTTCAGGACCTCGGGCAGCTGCGACAGGGGGCAGATGGCCAGCCGCGCGATGACGCGGGCCAGATCGCGCGGGGCGATATAACTGCGGCTTGGCCCCTGACCATCGGCGAAGCGATCCAGGGTCACCGGCCCGGTCAGGTTGCCGAAAAGCGCATCCGCACCGGCGACATTTCCCAGACGCAGAAGGGTATTTCGGGGGCCGTTGCCCTTGGTTCGGGCTTGGAAAATGGCGCGCTCCATCGCCAGTTTTGCCAGCCCGTAGGGGGTGCGTGGCTGTGGCGGAGTGGCCTCGGAGACAGCAAAGGTCGGGGCGCCATAGACCGCTGCGGAGGACATGTGCAGCACGCGGCGCGCGCCGGTTTGTCGGGCGATGTCTAGCGCGGTTTGAGCCAGAAAAGTGTTGTTTTCTAAGTCATTAGGGGTTCCTGGTGTCACGCCCCACAGCGCCACGATCACCCCGGCACGCAGGCCCTCGGGCAGGGGGACGCCCGGCGACCAGCACAGCGTTGCGGCCCCGGCGCGGGGCGCGCGCGCCTGCCAGATCAGCGGGCGGCGGGCGAACTCCGCCAGATCCTGCGGCGGGCAGCTCAGCACCTGGCGGAGCATCCGGCCGACACGGCCATCGCTGCCGAGAAAGAGGATATGTCCTGCCATCGGTCCCGTCATCCAGTGCCTCCTCTTGTGCGGACCAAGGCTATCGGCTGCGGTGGTTAATTTTTCGTTTCGATGTGGCGGCAGGTGGCGCGCGGCTTGTTGCGGGAGGGCGGCAGAGTGCCAACAATTGCAGATATTAAGCCGACCGCAATGCTTGCCCCCTATGACTTTGGATGGGTGAGTAAAACAGGTGGTGGAGATGGCCGGACAATCCAATGTCGCGCCAGTCATCATCAAACGGAAGAAAGTCGTCAGCGGCGGCGGGCACCATGGCGGGGCCTGGAAAGTGGCCTATGCCGACTTTGTCACGGCGATGATGGCGTTCTTCCTGTTGATGTGGCTGCTGAATGCAACGACGGAACAACAGCGCAGCGGAATTGCGGACTACTTCAGCCCGACGATTCCGATCAACAAGGTGTCCGGAGGTGGCGACGGCGCCTTTGGCGGGGAGAGCGTGTTCTCCGAAATCGTGCTGCCGGAAGTGGGCACCGGCTCGACCTCGCTCAACGCGACGGCGCAGGACAAATCCAGCGGCAACGAAAAATCCGAGGCAGAGCAGGCCGAAACCAAAGCACTGGAAGAGATCGAAAAGATGCTCGCCGGGCGCAGTGGCGAAAGCGATGTGCATCCCGATCTGCTGCGCCACATCGTCAGCCGGATCACCGACGAAGGTCTGGTGATCGAGCTGTTCGATACCGACAATGCAACACTGTTTGTCGACGACACTTTGGAGGCGACACCGCTGCTGAGACAGATCGCCTCCATGCTGGTGCGCGTCACCTCGATCGTGTCCAACAAGATGGCAGTTGAGGGGCATGTCCACGCCCGTCCCGTGGTGCTGAACGACAACCCGGTCTGGGGCCTTTCGACGCAACGGGCTGAGGAAATGCGGCGGCTGATGATTGCGCAACACCTTGATCCCGATCGCATTATCCGCGTGACGGGACATGCGGACCGGGAGCTGTCGGCACGCAATCCGATGTCCTTGCGCAACAATCGCCTAGAGATCATCCTGCTGCGCAGCGACCGCTGAGGCAGAGAACTGGCGCGGCCGGGCCATCCCGGCGCGCGCGAAGTGTGGATGATTTTAGTTGTTAGCGGCATTTTAAGGCACGGCGCTTAGCTGTGGCAGAGACGAAAGGTCGATGCAGCAGAAAGGCGTATTCATGACTATTTCCTCATCGCTAAATGCGGGGGTGGCCGGGCTCTCAACGAACGCGGCAAAGCTGGCGACAGTGGCGGACAATATCGCGAACTCTTCGACATATGGCTACAAGCGGGTCGAAGCGGACTTTCATTCCATGGTGATTGGCGCCAATGGCGGCGGCTATACGGCGGGCGGTGTGCGCTCCTCCGTGCAGCGGCTGGTGGATGAGCGTGGCACCTTGGTGGGCACGTCAAATCCGACCGATCTGGCGGTGCGGGGCCGGGGCATGTTGCCCGTCGCCTCCTCCTCCGAGATCGAGCAGACCGGCACATTCGAGCAGATGATGCTGACCTCTACAGGGTCGTTCCGGACCGACGAAGAAGGATATCTGCGTACGGAATCGGGCCTGACATTGCTGGGCTGGCCGGCAAATGCGGATGGCACCATTCCGACCTATCCGCGCGAAGCCTCAACGGGGCTGCAGCCTGTGCAGATTGACCTGAACGCCTTTTCCGGCGCACCGACAACCGCGGTGAGGCTGGGTGTGAACCTTCCTGCCGTTGAAACGGAATCCGATGCCACCGGCGATTCCCGCGAAATGGTGATCGAATACTACGACAACCTGGGTAAATCCGAGACGCTGACCATCACCTTCACGCCGACGATTCCCGCGACAGGTGCCTCAAACACCTGGCAAATGGAGGTGGCGGACAGCGGCTCTGGCGGCGCGATCATCGGTGACTATCTGATGACCTTCAACGATTCCCGCACTGCCGGCGGCACCATCGATACGGTGGCTGAGACGACCGGCACCGCCTGGAACCCGACCACCGGCAAGGTGATCGTGACCTCTGCCAGTGGCCCGATCGAGATCGACCTCGGTGCCGAGGACACGGCGAGCGGGCTGACACAGCTTGGCTCTTCCTTCGTGCCCAAAACGATCAGCAAGGACGGCTCCCCCGTGGGCACGATGAGCTCGGTCGAGGTGGATGCCAATGGCTACGTCCGGGCGATCTACAACACCGGCGCAAGGGTCACGATCTTTCAGGTACCTCTGGCCGATGTCGCCAACCTGAACGGCATGGCCGCGATGGATTATCAGACCTTCGCGGTGACGCCGGAAAGTGGCGCCTTCTTCCTGTGGGACGCCAATGACGGTCCAACGGGCGAGATGGTCGCCTTTGCCCGCGAGGAATCGACCACCGATGTCGCTTCGGAGCTGACCGACATGATCCGCACGCAGCGCGCCTATTCGTCGAACGCCAAGGTGTTCCAGACGGTGGACGAGATGATGCAGGAAACCACCAACATCAAGCGCTGATCCCGGCAGGCGCCCTGAATGGGCGCCGCCCCCTTTTCCAAAATGGAAGGTCTGAGCGATGAGTCTGTCCGGAGCTCTTTCTAACGCCCTGTCAGGGCTGACGGTTGCCGGGCGCGCGGCCTCGGTCGTGTCGTCGAATATCTCGAATGCCCTGAACGACGGGTATGGCCGGCGCGAGCTGGAAATCTCGACCCGCCAGACCGGCAGTTACGGCGGAGTCATGATCAACGGGGTGGTCCGCCACGTCGATTCCCGTCTGGTCGGCGATTGGCGGGCCGCAGGGTCTGACGTGGCCTATGCCGAAACCAATGCCAAGTTCTTTAAGCGGATGGAGGGATTGACCGGCACGCCAGAGGACAGCGGATCGCTGTCCGGGCGCATGGCGACGTTCGAAAATGCGCTGATTTCTTCAGCCGCCCGCCCGGATCTGCCCGAACGGCTGAACGGGGTGCTGATCGCCGCCAAGGATCTGGCCGAAGGGTTCACTTCGGCGAATGACGGCATCCAGAAGATCCGCGAAGAAGCCGATTCCGAAATCGCCGCCACGGTCGAGCGCGCCAATGCCCTGCTGCAACAGGTGCAGTCGCTGAATATCTCGATCTCGAAAGAGAAGAATACGGGGGGGCAAACGGCCTCTCTGATGGATCATCGCCAGGCTGTGATCGATGAGCTGTCCGAGATCGTGCCGGTGATCGAAGCGCCTCGCGGCAATGGCACGCTGGCGCTCTATACGCCGGGGGGGGCGATCCTGATCGATGGTACGGCCGCGAAGCTTGAGTTTTCGCGCACCAACACGATCACCGCGAACATGACTCGTGGCAATGGCCTGCTCTCGGGGCTGACGATCAACGGCGTCGGGGTGAACACCGACTCAGCCACCGGGCCGGTCAGCGGTGGCCGCCTGGGCGCGCTGTTTGAAATCCGCGACACGCTGGCGGTGGAGTCTCAGGCCAACCTCGACACCGCCGCGCGCGATATGATCGAGCGGTTTCAGGACGCCGGGATGGATACGACGCGGGCGCCGGGGGATCCGGGGCTGTTCACCGACAGCGGGTTCACCTTTGCCGCGGCCGATGAGGTCGGCATTTCGGGGCGGATCGAGGTGAATGCGATCGTCGATCCCGACAAGGGCGGCGAGACATGGCATCTGCGCGCTGGCCTCGGCGCGGCGACGCCCGGAAGCGCGGGCGAGTCGACCCTGCTGAACGACATGATGGAAGCCCTGAGCGCACGCCGCGTTCCGACGTCTGCCGTCTTCGGCTCCACCGGGATCTCGGCTGCCGGTCTTGCGTCGAGCCTGGAATCCATCGTCGGAGCGCGGCGCAATCACTCCGAACAGAACCTGAGTTTCGCCAGCACCAAGGAGTCCGAATTGCAGGAGCGATTGCTGGCCGATGGCGTGGATACCGACGAGGAGATGCAGCGCATTCTGCTGATCGAACAAACCTATGCCGCCAATGCGCGGATCGTGCAAACCGTCGAATCCATGATCGATATGTTGATGAGGATCTGAGCCATGTCCATGACTTCCATTGGCGATCTCGCCCAGAGCTTTATGCTGCGTCAACAGCATACCGATCTGAAAACACGGATGAATTCTCTGGTTCAGGAGCTGGCGAGCGGGCGCACCTCGGATGTGTCGCGGCATCTTTCGGGCAGCTATTCCTATCTGTCTGACGTACAGCGCAACCTGACCCTGCTGGAGGGCTATGACGCGGCAACGGGTGAGGCGATCCTGTTCACCGACGCGATGCAGACCGTGCTGGGACAGTTTCAGGATTCGGCGACCGACCTCGGCCTCGCATCGATGAGCGCGGCCAACAGCAAGGTCGTCGAAGTGATGTACAACGTGTCGGACCGCGCGGTGCAGGACATGGCGCTGATGGTCAACGCTCTCAACACCGAAGTGGCGGGGCGGTCGCTGTTTTCGGGCGTCGACAGCGACAAGACGGCGCTGGTGTCCTCGACCGAGATGCTGGACGAACTGCGCACCCTGATCAGCGGCGAGACGACGCTGGCCGGCATTCAGGCCAAGCTGGACACCTGGTTCGAGGGGGCCGGCGGCGGGTTCGAGACGATGGCCTATCAGGGCTCGACCACCTCTCTGCCGCCATTCCGGCTGGGTGCGGGAGAGACGGTGAACCTCGATCTGCGTGCCGACGACGATTCGATCCGCTTGCTGCTCAAGCACACCGCTATGGCGGCACTGGCGGCGGACAAGTCGCTGGGATTTCCGCGCGCGTTGCAGGAAGAGTTGCTGATGACCGGCGGTCAGGGCCTGTCGTTTCAGCAAGAGGGGCTGGTGCGGATCCGCGCCGATCTTGGCTATGCTCAGGCCCGCACTGAGGAAAGCGCGACACGGATTGCGGCGGAACGTACCAGCTATCTGATGGCGCGGACCGAGCTGCTGGAGGTCGATCAGTACGAAGTCGCGACCCAGCTGGAGGACCTGCAATACCAGCTGGAGGCGCTCTATTCGGTGACGGTAAAGTTGTCGCGCCTGTCGCTGACGGATTTCCTGTGATGCTGAAAAAGGGACTGTCCTGTCTGGCGCTGGCCCTGTGGCTGATCCTGCCGCAGCTGGTGGTGGCCGCGCCGATCCGCATCAAGGATCTGGTGGAATTCGACGGCGTGCGCAGCAACGATCTGGTCGGCTACGGGCTGGTGGTCGGGCTGAACGGTACCGGCGACGGGCTGCGCAATGCGCCCTTCACCGAAGAGATCATGTCCAACATCCTGGAGCGGCTGGGCGTCAACGTGGCGGGTGAACAGTTCCGCCCCAAGAACGTCGCTGCGGTCTTCGTCACTGCCAGCCTGCCGCCGTTTGCACGGGCGGGCGGCCAGATCGACGTGACGGTTTCGGCCATCGGGGACGCTGGCAGTCTGCTGGGCGGGACGCTGATCATGACGCCGCTGAATGCCGCGGACGGGCAGATCTATGCGGTGGCGCAGGGCACGGTGATCGCTGGCGGCGCCTCGGCTGAGGGCGATGCGGCAACCATTATTCAAGGGGTGCCGACCTCCGGTGTCATCCCCTCTGGCGCCCGGGTCGAGCGGGAGGTGGACTTTCAGCTCTCCTCGCTGACGAGCTTGCGGCTGGCCCTGCGCAGTCCCGACTTTACCACGGCGGGACGTATCGAGGACGCCATCAACCGGGAATTCGGCCGCAGAGTCGCTGAAATGCTCGATTCAGGCACGGTGCGGCTGGATATCACCAAGACGCGTATGGCCTCGCCCGCGCATGCTTTGGGACGGATCGAGAATATCCGCGTTCAGCCTGAGCTGAAGGCCGTTGTCGTGGTGGATCAACGCTCTGGCACGATCGTCATGGGCAATGATGTGCGCATCAGCCGGGTTGCGGTGTCGCAGGGCAACCTGACCCTGCGCATCGAGGAGGCGCCGATCGTGGTGCAGCCGAACCCCTTTGCCGAAGGGCAGACGGTCGTGGTGCCGCGTACCAATGCCGCGATCCAGGAGGAGCCGGGCATCGGACTTGCCGAAATCGACGAGGGCACGTCGCTTTCGGAGGTGGTGGCCGGGCTGAATGCCCTCGGCGTGTCACCGCGCGACATGATTGACATCCTCAAGAGCATCAAGGCCGCCGGTGCGCTGCATGCGGAGTTTGTGGTGCGCTGACCACAGCATCGACGTGGCATAAAAAAGGGGTCAGTTGCCTGACCCCTTTTTCGTTTCCATACGCGCCGGTGTGGGCGGCAAGTGCTGTCGATCAGAACGTCTGGTCGTAGTCGCCAACGCCCGGTTCGGTGCGGATCACATCGTCGATCTGCTTGAAGATCGCACGCAGCTCTTCTTCGCTTTCCGAGCTTTCGCAGACCACGACGAGGTTCGGCGTGTTCGACGAAGCGCGCACCAGACCCCAGGAGCCGTTCTCAAGAATGACGCGGGCGCCGTTGACGGTGACGACTTCCTTGATCGGCTTGCCAGCGAAGGTTTCGCCCGCATCCGCAATGGCGACCAGCTTGGCCACGACGCGCTCAAGAATGTCGTACTTTTCGGTGTCGGAGGCATAGGGCGACATGGTTGGGGTCGAGTAGGTGACCGGCAGGGCCTTGCGCAGGTCCGACATCTTCATGTCAGGGTTGCGGTCCATCAGCTTGCAGATCTCGACGGCGACGCGCATGCCGTCGTCGTAGCCACGGCCAATCGGCTCGGCCAAAAAGTAGTGGCCGGACTTCTCGAAGCCCGCCAGCGCGCCGAGTTCATGCACGCGGCGTTTCATGTGGCTGTGGCCGGTTTTCCAGTAGTCCGCTACGGCGCCGCCCGCAATCAGGTCAGGGTCGGAGGCGAAGAGACCGGTGGATTTGACGTCGGCCACGAAGGTCGAGCCGGGGTAGAGTTTGATCAGGTCGCGGGCCATGATGACACCGACCTTGTCGGCGAAGATTTCCTCGCCCTCGTCATCCACAACACCGCAACGGTCGCCGTCGCCATCGAAGCCGAGCGCGAAGTCTGCGCCCGAGTCGGTGACCGATTTCGACATGTCATGGAGCATTTCCATGGCTTCGGGGTTCGGGTTGTAATGCGGGAAGGTGTAGTCGAGCGTGTTGTGCGAGGGCACGATTTCGACGCCGAGACGCTCGAATACCTTGGGGCCGAAGGCCGAAGCGGTGCCATTGCCGGTGGCGCAGACGACCTTGAGCTTGCGGGTCATCTTGAAGTCGCCGATCAGGTCGTCGATGTAGGCATCGAACACGCCGTCGACATACTCGATCTTGCCGCCGTCGCGCGCCACGCCTTCACCGTTCAGAACGATATCGCGCAGTTCGCTCATCTCGTCGGGGCCGTGGGTCAGGGGCATCGCAAAGCCCATCTTGACGCCGGTCCAGCCGTTGGGGTTGTGCGAAGCGGTGACCATCGCGACACCCGGCACGCCGAGGTGGAACGAGCTGAAGTAGGCCATCGGCGTGATGCAGGGGCCGATATCCTTGACGGTGATACCGGCCTGGATCAGCCCGAGGATCAGCGCGTTCTTGATGGTCAGCGAATAGTCGCGGTAGTCATTGCCGACGGCGATGACGGGCTCGACGCCGCGTTTGAACATCTGCGTCCCGAGGCCAAGCCCGAGGGCGGTCATGCCCGGCAGGTTGATCTCCTCAGGGTATTTCCAGCGGGCGTCATATTCCCGGAAACCCGTGGGCTTGATCATCGGGTCACGCAGGAACTCCCAGGTATTGGGGGTGACGGTGGAAATGGGTTTTGTCATGCCAAAGCGTCCAGTCGGAAAAGATCAAAAATTGCGTTCACGCAGTCAGTCGTAGCGGGCCTTTCGGGATCGATCAACAGACGCCCGTGAGCGCCGGATGAAAAATCATAAACACGTCAAGAAGCGGCGGAGGCCCGCCGGTAATTCATGCAGGTCGGCGCCATTGGACAGCACCGCCGTCGCGCTTTATACGCCACTGTCATAGGCAAGCGTCGGAGAGTCCAGATGAAACAGAAATTGTTCGGCACCGACGGCGTGCGTGGGCGGGCCAATAAATGGCCGATGACGGCGGATGTGGCGCTGCGGCTGGCGGCGGCTGCGGGGCGCTATTTTCGACGGGACGCGCAGGAACACCGGGTGGTCATCGGCAAGGACACGCGGCTGTCGGGTTATATGCTGGAGAATGCGCTGACGGCGGGGTTCACCTCGACCGGCATGAACGTGTTTCTGTTCGGCCCGGTGCCGACGCCTGCGATCGGGTACCTGACGCATTCGCTGCGCGCGGACCTTGGGGTGATGATCTCGGCCAGCCACAATCCGGCCGAGGACAATGGCATCAAATTCTTCGGCCCCGATGGCTTCAAGCTGTCGGACGAGGCCGAGGCCGAGATCGAGCGGCTGATGGAGGAGGGGGTGCCCCCGGCGCAGTCCGCCAATATCGGGCGCGCCCGCCGGTACGAGAATGCGCGCGAGCGCTACGTCGAATTTGCCAAGAACAGCCTGCCGCGCACGACCCGTCTGGACGGGCTGCGCATCGTGCTGGATTGCGCCAACGGCGCCGCTTATCGCACCGCGCCGCAGGTGTTGTGGGAGTTGGGGGCCGAGGTTTTCCCGATGGGGGTGGAGCCGAACGGCTTCAATATCAACGAGGATTGCGGCTCGACCAGCCCCGAACAGGCGGTGCGGCGTGTGCGCGAGACGCGCGCGGATGTGGGCATTTGTCTGGATGGTGACGCGGACCGCGTGATCCTGATCGACGAGAATGGCAAGGTCGCGGACGGCGACCAGATCATGGGGCTGATCGCCTCGCGCTGGAAGGACGAGGGGCGGCTGGCCAACGATACGCTGGTCGCGACGGTGATGTCGAACCTCGGGCTGGAGCGGTTTTTGCAAGGGCGCGGCATCGCGCTGGAGCGCACGGCGGTCGGCGATCGCTATGTGGTCGAGCGGATGCAGGCGGGCGGCTTCAACCTCGGCGGCGAACAGTCGGGCCATATCGTTATGACGGATCACGCGACCACGGGCGATGGCCTGCTGGCGGCGTTGCAGTTCCTGTCGGCGATGGTGCAGACCGGCCGGCCGGCGAGCGAGCTGGCCTCGGTCTTTACGCCGGTGCCGCAGAAACTGGTCAACGTGCGCTACGCCGAGGGCAAGGCCCCGCTGCAGAGTGACGCGGTGCAGCAGGCGATTGCGGATGGTGAAGCGGCGCTCGGTGCGGGGGGGCGGTTGCTGATCCGCAAGTCGGGGACCGAGCCGCTGATCCGCGTGATGGGCGAAGCTGAGGATATGGCGCTGCTCGACACTGTCATAGACGCTATCGTGCAGGCCGTGCGCGACGAGAGTTAAGCCGGGCTGCGCGTCTCCCAGAGGCGGCGCGCGGTTGCGCCGGGATCGCGGATACCGAGGGTGTCGAGCGCGAGTTCCGCAGTGCCGATAACGATGGCCTCGGCAAAGGGGTCCTGCCAGTCACCGGACCAGAGCTGCGTCAGCAGGGCTGGGTCGGTCCAGCCCTGGTTCAGCTTGGTATTTTCGTCCAGCAACGCGGGGGCGGTGCCCTCGAACGCGGCGGCGTCGCGCAGACCGAACAGGGCGATGGCCTTGGCGGGGTGACGCTCGAACTCGCCACCGCCGCCTTTGATGACGGTCAGGCTATGCTGGCCCAGCAGCTTGCCCGCATCGGCCTGAAGGTCGCGGTAGGGCGGGTGAAAGACGCCCTGCACACTGGCCGCCGCATGGGCCGGGTTCAGCACGCGCAGCACGGTATTCACGCAGGACCGCACGCCGAGCTTGTCGCGCAGGCGCATGATGTCGAGCAGGCCCGGCTGGAAGGATTCGAGCGGCAGATAGGCGATGCCTTCTTCGCCCAGCAGCGACCCGGCATGTTCGACAGAGGTGGCGGTGCGGATCCCGGCGAAGGGCAGGGCCTGACGGACCGAGGCGCTTTCGGCCATGTGGTGTTCCGAGTTCCAGCCGTGCAGCAACACCGTCTGTCCCGCGCGTGCCACAAGTCGCGCCGAGAGCAGGAAGAACGGCAACCCCCGGCTGCGCCCCGCTGCATAGGACGGCCAGTCGAGCGCGGGCGGCGTGATCTGGGGCAGGGTGGCGCGGGCGGCGGCGACGAAACCGGCGATCTCCTCCGGGGTTTCGCCCTTCATGCGCAGCAGCATCAACAGCGCGCCGATCGCCTCGGGCTCGGCCTCTCCCGACAGGATCAGGCGCATGGCGTCAAACGCCTCGTCGTAGGTCAGCGAGCGGGAGCGGCCGGGGCCTCGGCCAAGGGTGCGCACATGCGGGGCGAGGGTCATTCTGCGGCCTCGCGCACCGGGATGCGGGCCAGAAGCTCGGCCAGTTCGGGGCGGCAGGATCCGCAGTTGGTGCCCGCCTGAAGGGCCGCACCGATGGCCGCGACCGAGCGCAGGCCCTGATCCGCGATGGCGGCAAGTATGGTGTTCACGCCAACACCGAAACACGAACAGAGGGTCGGGCCGGGGTCCGGCTGGTCCGCGCCGATGCGGCCCGAAAGCGCGAAGGGCGCCTCGGTGCCCGTCAACCCGGCGAGGTAGTCGCGCATCACGGCGACGGGGGTGGGCGAGACGAAGAGCGCGGCCTTGAGGCGGCCTGCGTCATGGAACGCGGCGCGGAAAGTGCCGCGATTGGTATCTGACAGACTTTGCATCTCGGCCCCCTCGATCCCGAACAGGGTTGCAGCATAGGCCTCCCAGTCGTCGGGTAAAGTGGTGCCGGCGATTTCCGCCCGCCAGCCGTGGGCGGTTTTCGCCTGCGCCCAGTAGGGGGTATCGGGGGTGAAGCCCTCGGCCGAGATGGCGAAAGCGTACCATTTGGCGTCAAAGGGCGCGATGCGGGCGGCGGCCGCCTTGCTTTCGGGCTGGCCCGAGACGGGGTCGGTGATAGGGGCGATCAGTGCATCGATGCGGGCAGAGGGGGCGTTTTCGCCGGTCCAGTGCATCGGCGCGAAAACCTCGCCCGGTTGCACGCGGTCGGTGATCAGCGCGCGCAGGATGGCGCGGCCATGGGGCGTCGTGACCTCGACAAGCGCCGAGGGGGTGATGCCGCGCGCGGTGGCGTCGCTGGGGTGCAGCTCAAGGAAGGGTTCGGCGAGGTGAGCGGAAAGGCGCGGCGATTTCGCGGTGCGCGTCATCGTGTGCCACTGGTCGCGGATGCGCCCGGTGTTGAGACGCAGGGGGTAGCGCGGCTGCAGCCGGGCGACGGGAGCGCGGTGGGTCAGCGCCAGCATCTGCGCGCGGCCCGAGGGCGTGAAGAAACGGCCATCACCGAAGAAGCGCCCGCCGGTCTTTTGGGCGCTGACCGGCCAGCGGGTTGGGGTGAGCGCGTCATAGGCCGTGTCGGAAAGACCCGCGAGGCCGGAGATGTCGAAGTCGAGCCCGAAGCCACCCGCGATGCCGGAAAGGGCGGCGTATTCGCGGAAAATCTCGGCCGGGGTGGCAAAGTCGAAGGCGGCGTGCCAGCCCATGCGGCGACCAACCTCGGCCAGTTGCGCCCAGTCGGGGCGGGCCTCGCCCGGGGTGGGCAGGGCGGCACGCTGGCGGCTGATCGTGCGGTCTGAGTTGGTGACGGTGCCGGATTTCTCGCCCCATGCGGTGGCGGGCAGCACCATGTCGGCCAGCCGCGCCGTGTCGGTCTGGGTGGTGATGTCGGAGCAAACAACGAAGTCACACCCTGCAATGGCTGCCTTGACCGCGTCGGCGTCGGGCATGGTGACGGCCGGGTTGGTGTGCATGATCCAGAGCGCCTTGATCTGCCCCGAGGCGACGGCCTGAAACATCTCGACCGCCTTGAGGCCAGCGCGCTCGGGCATTATTGGCGCATCCCAGAACTGGCGCAGGGCCTGACGGTGATCGGGGTTCTCGATGTCCATGTGGCAGGCGAGGGTATTGGCCAGCCCGCCGACCTCTCGCCCCCCCATGGCATTGGGTTGGCCGGTGACGGAGAAGGGGCCCATGCCGGGGCGGCCGATCCGCCCGGTGGCGAGGTGGCAGTTCAGGATCGCGTTGACCTTGTCGGAGCCGGAGGCGCTCTGGTTCACGCCTTGGGAGAAGACGGTGACGACCTTTTCGGTGGCGATCCAGAGGTCGAAGAACTGCTGCATCAGCGCCGGGGCGATGCCGGTGACGGTGAGGTCGCCTGCGCGCGCCGCAGCGAGCGCGGCCTCGAAACCGTCGACACGATCCGCGAAACTGGCGTCGCGCGCGCCCTGATCCGCGATGGCGACGAGCAGCCCGTTGAACAGCGCGACATCGCTGCCGGGTTTCAGGGCCAGATGCAGGTCGGCGCCGTCGCAGGTGGCGGTGCGGCGCGGGTCGATGACGACGATCTTCATGTTCGGCCTGGCCGCCTTGGCCGCGACGATGCGCTGGTAGAGCACCGGGTGACACCAGGCGAGGTTGGAGCCGGTCAGGACCACCAGATCGGCCAGCTCAAGATCGGCGTAGGTGCCGGGGACGGTATCGGTGCCGAAGGCACGCTTGTGCCCCGCCACGGTGGAGGCCATGCAGAGCCTTGAATTCGTGTCGATATTGCCTGATCCGATGAACCCCTTCATCAGCTTGTTTGCGAGGTAGTAATCCTCGGTCAGCAGCTGGCCGGAGACGTAGAAAGCGACGCTGTCGGGGCCATGTTCGGCAATCGTGGTGCGGAATGTATCGGCCACCGTCTGCAGGGCCGTGTCCCAGTCGATGCGTGCGCCCTTGTAGAGGGGGTGGAGCAGCCGCCCCTCAAGATCCACGGTTTCGCCAAGGTTGGTGCCCTTGGAGCAGAGCCGCCCGAGGTTGGCCGGATGATCGGGATCGCCGCGTACCGCCAGCCCTGCCTCGCCCGCGCTGAGCAGGACGCCACAGCCGACGCCGCAATAGGGGCAGGTCGAGCGGACCTCGGGCGGGCGCGCGCTCATCAGGCGGCGCTCCTCTGGGCAACTGAGGCGGCGTCGAGCAGCAGGCGACCGGCCTCGATGCGGATCGGATAGGTCGGGATGCTGCCGTCGTCCGCGCCCTGCGCCTGCCCGGTTTCGAGATCGAAGATCATGTTGTGCAGCGGGCAGGTGACGGATGTGCCATGTACGATGCCTTCGGACAGGGGGCCGCCCTTGTGCGGGCAGGTGTTGCCGACGGCGAAAACCTCAGCCTCGGCGGTGCGGAACACGGCGAGGCAGCCAGCGCGGGTTTTCACCACGCGCGATCCGCGCAGGGGGATGTCGTCGATGTGACCGATGTCGATCCAGCTCATTCTGCGGCCTCCTGTGTGAGATCGGCGAGGGGTTGGTAGAGCGCGGCCCGGCTCTGGTTGTGATCGGCCCAGGGGTCCTTGCGGTAGACGGATTGCGAGATCTCGAACCGTTCGTTCAGCGCGGCGCGGGTGGCGTCGTCAGCGAGGGTTTCCTTCACCCAGTCGAGGCTGACCTTGGCGACCCATTTATAGGCGCGATCCAGATACTTGCCGTTCTCGCGATAGAGCTGCACGAAGGCGGCGACCCATTCGATCGCCTCTTCCTCGGTCCGCGCGTCATGCAGGCGTTCGGTTTCCTTGACGTCCATGCCCGCCGCCCCGGCGACGCTGACCTGATAGCCACTGTCGACGCAGATGATGCCGACGTCCTTGCAGGTTGCCTCGGCGCAGTTCCTCGGGCAGCCCGAGACGCCCAGCTTGACCTTGTGCGGCGTCCACGAGCCCCAGAGCTTTTTCTCTAGCTTGATGCCGAGGCCGGTGGAATCCTGCGTGCCGAAGCGGCAGTGATCCGTCCCGACGCAGGTTTTCACGGTGCGCAGCCCCTTGGAATAGGCGTGCCCGGAGACCATGCCCGCCTGATTGAGGTCGTACCAGATGTCGGTCAGGTCCTCTTTCTTGACGCCGAGCAGATCGATGCGCTGGCCGCCGGTGACCTTGACGGTGGGCACCTTGAACTTGTCGGCGGCATCGGCAATCGCGCGCAGCTCGTCCGGGGTGGTGATGCCGCCCCACATGCGCGGCATGACGGAATAGGTGCCGTCCTTCTGGATGTTGGCGTGATTGCGTTCGTTGACGAAGCGCGATTGCAGGTCGTCCTGATACTCAAGTGGCCAGTCGGCGAGCAGGTAGTAGTTGATCGCCGGACGGCAGACATGGCAGCCGTTGGGGGTTTTCCACGCCAGCTGCTGCCAGACGGCGGGCTGGGATTTCAGCTGTTGCGCCTTGATCAGGCGGCGGACGTCTTCATGCGTCAGGTCGGTGCATTTGCAGACCGGTTGCGCGGCGGGCAGCACGAAGGCATCGCCCAGCGTGACCGACAGCACCTGTTCGACAAGCCCGGTGCAGGTCCCGCAGGAGGCGCTGGCCTTGGTGGTGGCCCGGATCGCGCCGAGGTCGGTCGCGCCGCCCTCGATTGCCGCGGTGATGGTGCCCTTGCAGACGCCGTTACAGCCACAAATCTCCGCCTCAGGCGGTAAGGCTGCAACGGCTGCCATAGGGTCCGCCTGGGCACCCCCCTGAAACGCCGGGCCAAAGATCAGGCTGTCGCGCATTTCCGAGATATCGGTGCCGTCCTTGATCAGCCCGAAGAACCAGTTGGCGTCGGCGGTGTCGCCGTACATGACAGCACCGATCAGCTGGTCATCCTCGATCACCAACCGCTTGTAGACGCCGCGCCCGGGGTCGCGGAAAACGATATCCTCGCGCCCGTCGCCGCCTGCAAAATCCCCGGCGGAAAACAGATCGCAGCCGGTGACCTTCAGCTTGGTCGACAGCTCGCGCAGCTTGAAGGCATCTTCCTCGCCCAGCAGGGTTTTCGCCAGCACCTTGGCCTGATCATAGAGCGGCGCGACGAGGCCGAAGAGATTACCATTGAATTCAACGCATTCGCCGACCGCATAGATATCGGGGTCGGAGGTTTGCATCTGGGCATCGACCTCGATCGCGCGCCCGCAGGTCAGGCCGCAGTCACGCGCCAGCTGCACGGCGGGGCGGATGCCGACGGCCATGACGACGATATCGCAGGGCAGCACGGTGCCATCGGCGAGGTGCACGGCCTCAGCCGCAGCGCCGCCGACGATCTCTTGTGTCGAGGCCTGCAGGATCACGTTGATGCCGCGCTTTTCCAGATCGCGGCGCAGCAGGTATCCGGCGGCCTCGTCCAGCTGACGCTCCATCAGGTGGGTCGAGATATGCAACACCGTCACCTCCATGCCGCGCAGACGCAGACCGGCGGCGGCCTCAAGCCCCAGTAGGCCGCCGCCGATGACGACAGCGCGGGCGTTCGGCTTGCCTGCGGCCTGCATCATCGCGGTGGTGTCTTCCAGATCGCGGTAGGCAACGACGCCTTGCTTGTCGTGCCCGGGCAGCGGGATGATGAAGGGCGAGGAGCCGGTGCCGAAGATCAGCTTGTCATAGGGCACCTCGCCATTTTCACCGATGACGACGCGGCGCGCGCGGTCCACCGCGATAACCTTTTCGCCAAAGCGGCAGGTCACCTTGTTGTCGGCGTACCAGGCATCGTCATGGGTGACGATCTCGTCGTAGGTCTTTTCGCCCGACAGCACGGGCGAGAGCATGATGCGGTTGTAGTTGCCGCGCGGCTCGGCGTTGAAAAGCGTGATCTCGAAAGTGTCGGGCGCGGTGTCGCGCAGGTGCTCAAGCACACGGCCAGAGGCCATGCCTGCACCGATTATGACCAGTTTCTGCATGTTCTTGGTGTCCTTTCAGCAATACCAGGCGACGATATGGGCGACTTCACCGTCCAGATGGATCGGCAGCGCGACGAGGGTGTCATAGCCGTGGGTCAGCGCGGAAGTGCCGCTCTCGACCGCCGGCAGACCGGTGGCGAGGACACGGCCGATCACCCCCTGCCAGGCGGCGACGCGGCGCGGCTCCTCTGTCTCACCGACCCAGAGCGCGCCCTCGCGGGCGCAGATGCCATCCGCCAGCACCGCCGATTTCTCGGCCTTGCCGACGCGGGCGGCGCGGGCATCCCACAGCTCGAACCGGCGGGCGATAGGGGTGCCGAGGGCCGAGAGCAGGGCCAGAACGTAGGTCGCGCCACCGGGCACCGGGATCGGCAGGCCGAGGCCGGTCGTCAGCCCCGCCTTGCCCGCACTGTCGGCGCGGATGAAGCGGTAGCCCGAGCCAAGGTCGCGCATCAGCATCGGCGTTTGCGAGGCCCAGACGCCGCCGGGCAGGCCCTGCCCACGCGGGAAATGCGTGTGCTGAGAGACCCACTCGAAATGCCGCGCGGCTCCGTAGTAGCCATCGTCCAGCATCAATACGCCGTCGTTTTCCTTCCAGACCTCGATGGCGCCGGTACGGACATTATCATTGGCGCAGAGCACGACCAGAACGGCCTTCAGGGTTTTGCCGCTGAAGACGGGCACGGCGACGGCGGCGGTCAGCCCAGCCTCCTGCGCAGCCTCGGTGCGCTGGAAGTAGGAGCCGTCGAAGGCCTTCAGCACGACGGGGCGTTCCTCGGCCCAGGCCTTGCCGGGCAGGCCCTCGCCACGGGCGAAACTGGCGTGGCGCGAGGCGTCGGCAAAGCTGTCGAGCGCGCCATAGTGCCCCTCGGCCAGCACCAGCCGGTCGCCCTCGGGTATCCAGATTTCGGCGACTTCTATGAAGGTCTTGACGGGAAGATCGAGTGCGGCGTCCATCACGCGGCCTCCTGCTTTGCGGTGTCATCCTTGGCGGCGGATTTGCCTGTCGCGCCATGCTCGTATTCTTCGAGAAAGCTCAGCACCTGCTCGCGGTAGAGGTAGTAATCGGGGTGCTCCAGCAGCGCCTTGCGGGTGCGCGGGCGGGGCAGCTTGACCTCGGTGATCTTGCCGATGGTGGCCTGCGGGCCGTTGGTCATCATGACGACGCGGTCGGCCAGCAGGATCGCCTCGTCGACGTCATGGGTGACGCAGACGGCGGTGACCTTGGTGCGGCTCCAGACCTCCATCAGGACCTCCTGCAGCTCCCACCGGGTGAGGCTGTCGAGCATGCCGAAGGGTTCATCCAGCAGCAGCAGTTTCGGGCTGAGGGCAAAGGCGCGGGCGATGCCGACGCGCTGCTTCATGCCGTTGGACATCGAGTCCGCCAGCCGGTCCATCGAGTCGGCCATGCCGACGCGTTCGAGGTAGTATTCGATGACGTCCTGACGCTCAGCCCGGCTGGCCTTGGGGTAGACCTTGTCGACGCCGATGGCGACGTTTTCACGCGCGGTCAGCCAAGGGAACAGGTTCGGCGACTGGAAGACGACGGCGCGTTCCGGGTCGGCGCCCTTCACGTCATAGCCGTCCAGCTTGATTACGCCTTTCGAAATCGCATTGAGGCCAGCTGTCATCGTCAGAACGGTGGATTTGCCGCAGCCCGAGTGCCCGATGAGCGAGACGAATTCGCCGCGGTTGAGCTTGAGATTGAAATCCTCGACCACGGTGAGGGGGCCTTTGGGTGTCGGGTAAATCTTATGAAGCTGCTCATAAGACAGAAATTTCTGGTCGATCATGCCTTTTTGCGCATCCTTTACGGCGGCGGGCAGGCTGTGGATCGGCTGGACGTTGGGCAGGCTGCGGGAGCCCTCAATCCTGGACTGGATGCCAACGTCCATGAGGTAGGTGGTGACGCGGGCGCGCAGGGCCTTGAAGCCCTCGTCATGGTTCATTTCGCTGCGGTCGCGAGGACGCGGCAGGGTGACGGGAATCGCCTCGCCCAGGGTGCCGTCGGGGTTCAGCGGCACGATGCGGTCGGCCAGCAGGATCGCCTCGTCCACGTCATTGGTGATCAGGATGCAGGTCTTGCGGTCACGCTCCCAGATCTCGAGGATCTCGTCGGCGAGGTTGGCGCGGGTCAGGGCATCGAGGGCCGAGAGGGGTTCATCCAGCAGCAGCATTTCGGGGTTCAGCGCCAGAGCGCGGGCGACCGAGACGCGCTGGCGCATGCCACCCGACAGTTCCGCAGGGCGACGCGTGGCGGCGTGGGAGAGACCGACCATCGCAATGTAATGCAACGCTTTTTTCTGTTTCTCTTTCTTCGACAGGCGCGGGTTGGCGGCGTCGATGGCCAGCATGACGTTGCCCATCACGGTCAGCCAAGGCATCAGCGAATAGCTCTGAAACACCAGACCGCGCTCGGGGCCGGGGCCGGTGATCGGCGCGCCCTTGAAGGTGACGGTGCCGCTGTCGGGAAACTCCAGCCCCGCGATCAGGTTCATCAGGGTGGATTTGCCCGAACCGGAGAATCCGAGGATGGCGACGAACTCGCCCTCTTGCACATCCAGCGAGATGCCGCGCAGCACCTCGGCACGGGAAAGGCCGGTGCCGAAGCCCTTGTTTACGTTATCAAAACTCAGGATTGCCATGCTGCTTACCTATTGTTCGAGAAGGTGAAGAGGGACTGGAGGGCGTACATGACCCGGTCCAGCAGGAAGCCGATGATGCCGATGGTGAAGACCGCGACCATGATCCGCGCGAGCGAGGAGGAGGAGCCGTTCTGGAACTCGTCCCAGACGAATTTGCCAAGGCCCGGGTTCTGGGCCAGCATCTCGGCCGCGATCAGGACCATCCAGCCGACGCCGAGCGACAGGCGCAATCCGGTGAAGATCAGCGGCAGGGCGGAGGGCAGGACCAGCTTGGTGATCTTGGTATAAGTGTTCATTTTCAACACTCTGGAGACCGAGATCAGGTCCTTGTCTATGGAGGCGACGCCGAGGGAGGTGTTGATCAGCGTCGGCCAGAGCGAGCAGAGCGTGACGGTGATCGCCGAGACGAGGAAGGATTTGGAGAACATGCCGTCGTTGGTGGCGTAGACGGCGGAAACGACCATGGTGACGATCGGCAGCCAGGCCAGTGGCGAGACCGGTTTGAAGATTTGAATCAACGGGTTGAGGGCGGCGTTGGCGGTGACAGAGAGGCCCGCGGCGATGCCGAGCGGGATGGCGATGGCGGAGGCGACGAGGAAGCCGAAGAACACCGTCTTGATCGAGGTCCAGATCTGTTCGTAATAGCTCGGCGCGCCGGTATAGGGGATGTCCTTGACCTGATCGGCCTTGCCCTGTTCGATCAGGCGGGCGTTGCGCTTGTCGATACGGTCTTGAAAATCCGCCTTTTTTTCCGCTTTGAGCATCGCGTCGTGGTTCAGCACGAGGGCCTCTTGCCAGACGGCGGCAGGGCCGGGGATGGCTCCGAGCGAGGTTTGTACCTTGGGGGCGAGGTAGCCCCAGAGCGACAGGAAGACGGCGATGGCGAGCAGCGGCACCAGCAGCAGGCGCCAGATATCCCCCAGCTGGGCACGGGGATTGTCACCCGCCAGCGCCTTGAGGATCGGCGTGATCCAAGCGAGGCCGAGGACGTTGAGCCATTTGTCGGCGGTGTTGATGCGGGTGAAAAGGCTGGCGCGGCGGGCCGCTTTGGCCTGAGCACGGGCAAAATCGGGATCGACTGTTGTCATCGGTCAACTCTCTGATCTGACGGCGAAAAGCACGTCGGTATCTGGTCGGTATCTGAACGGTATTTGAACGGTGCGTTTTTCGGGGGGTGGACGGTGTTCGGCGCTCGCTCTGACGAGCATCGCCCCGCCCGCCGTCCCGTGTTTTGGGCGTGCGAGTGGCGAGGCGAGCCGGTGTGTCGGATCAGCCCTGGATCTCGTTTCCGACGACTTTCTGATCGCCCTTGAGGCCGATGGGCAGGGACTCGAGGTAGGCGTTCGGGGTCTTGCCGTCGTAGCCAATGCCGTCGATCACATCCGCGCCGGGGGTCGCGGCCTTGTAGCCATCGCTGTCCCAAGGGAAGTCCGCCGAGTCCGCGAGGCCCTCGTCGACCAGCATGCGCGCAGCCTTCAGATAGATCTCGGGTTTGTAGACGGAGCGGGCGACCTCGTCATACCAGCTGTCGGGCTTGGCCTCGGCGATCTGGCCCCAGCGGCGCATCTGGGTCAGGTACCAGACCGCGTCGGAGTAGAAGGGGTAGGTGGCGTTGTAGCGGAAGAAGACGTTGAAGTCGGGGACGTCGCGGGTGTCGCCCTTTTCATATTCGAAGGTGCCGGTCATCGAGTTGGCAATCACCTCCGGGTCGGCGCCGACATATTCAGGGCGCGACAGGATCTCGACGGCGGCTTCGCGGTTGGCGTTGTCGTTCTCGTCCAGCCAGATGGCGGCGCGGATCAGCGCCTTGGTCACGGCGAGGGTGGTGTTGGGGTTGGCCTCGGTGAACTCGGCGGACATGCCGAAGACCTTCTCGGGGTTGTTCTTCCAGATCTCGTAATCGGTGATGACCGGCACGCCGATGCCCTTGATCACCGCCTGCTGGTTCCACGGCTCGCCCACGGCATAGCCGGAGATGGTGCCCGCCTCGAGCGTGGCGGGCATTTGCGGCGGCGGGGTGACGGAGAGATAGGCTTGGGCGTTGATCTGACCGGAGACGTTTTCGGGGCTGTAATAGCCCGGCTCGATGCCGCCGGCGGCAAGCCAGTAGCGCAGCTCATAGTTGTGGGTCGAGACCGGAAAGACCATGCCCATGTTGAAGGGTTTGCCCTCGGCCGCGAACTTCTGGATCACGGGTTTCAGGGTGGAGGAGGAGATCGGGTGCATGACCTTGCCATCCGCGCCCGTCTCAAGCTGGGGTTTCATGATGTCCCAGACCTCGTTGCTGACGGTGATGCCGTTGCCGTTCAGGTCCATCGAGAAGGGGGTGACGATATGCGCCTCGGTGCCGTAGCCGATGGTCGCGGCGAGGGGCTGACCGGCCAGCATATGCGCGCCGTCGAGCTGGCCGCCGATGACGCCGTCGAGCAGGACCTTCCAGTTGGCCTGCGCCTCAAGCGTCACGAACAGGCCCTCGTCGTCGAAAAAGCCCTGTTCATAGGCCACGGCGAGGGGGGCCATGTCGGTCAGCTTGATGAAGCCGAAGGTGAGGACGTCCTTTTCGAGGGCCAGCATTTCGGCATGGGCAGGCGCGACAAGCGCGGTGGTCGCGGCGAGAGAGAGGAGGAAGGTCTTCATAAGGTTACCCCGTTTATGGCCCGGGGTTCAGAACCGCCCAGGCAAACACGAAAAAAGCCACATCGACATGCCCCGATGCCTGTGCATCAGAGAGTCGAGCGGCTTTGCTCAGTCGTACCCAGTGGTGGGAAAATTCTGTCGGTGGGCGCCATTGCCTACCTGCAGATCAACGTAAAGCTGAGGCGGGGCGCAAAAGCAAAGAGAAGATGAGCGTGCCGGGCAGATTTCTGCAGATGCACGGTATCGGGCAGATTTGCGCGAAATTTTTGGGCGTCAGTCGGCGGACGGCTCAAAAACGCGGCCATCGAAGAAGGTGTCGGGCAGAAGCGACAGGTGCCCGGCGGCGGAGGCGATGGAGGTCTCAGTGCGAATCGAGCCTTCAATCTTCATCGAGGCGCCCGGCAGGTCGGCCTCGGATCCGGCGAGGGCGGCGCGGTGCAGATCGGTGCGGAAGGCGGCGCGACCGGCGCGCATGGCCTCGTCACGATCCAGCCCGGTGCGGGCGGCGAGCTGCCGGGCGATCCATTCCGCCTGACTGCGCCAGGGGAAGGTAGCGGTGCCCTTGTGGAAGCCGACAAAGCCCGGCACGTCGCGCATATCGCCACGCGGATTGATGATGAGGCGGCCCGACAGAGCACGGTCCAGCACCTCGGACGGCAGGTCGAGGTAGGTGGAGGCCGACAGGATCTCGGCGGTAAGAGTCTTGGAGGCGGGATCGGAGAGCCAGCGCCCGGCGCGCCAGACCGCCCGGATCAGGCGGCCCAGCAGATCGCTTTGGGCGTCGGCCCAGTCGGTGCGCACGGCCAGCACCTTTTCCGGGGCGAAGGCCCAGATCGCGCGGGTCGGCAGCAGCAGCTCTCCGGCCGCGTTCTCGACCGTGATGGAGCCCCAGGGTTCGCCGACACAGAAGGCGTCAATCTCGCCCGCGGCCATGGCCTGGGCCATCAGCGCCGGGGGGATGGTGCGGATCAGCAGGCCCTGCGGCGCGGGCAGGCCGACAGCCGACAGCCAGTAGTACAGAAGTTCGGCGTGCATCGAGAAGGGGAAGGGGACGCCGATGCGCAGGGGTTTGTCGGGGTTCTTGGCGGCGATCAAGGCGAGGCCGGCGCTGCGGGCGTCGTTGAAGGCGAAGTCGTGGCCGACGTCGCGCAGCCGCTGCGCCAGATCGTTGCTGACGCCGATGACATTGCCGTTGACCGACAGCACCGACACGGCCGAGATCGGCCCGCCGCTGCCCCCGAGGCCAAGCGCCGAGGCGACCGGCACGGGAGAGAGCATATGCGCCGCCTCGACCCGGCCAAACACCAGCATGTCACGCAGCGACGACCAGGAGGGCGCCTTGTTGAGGTCGAAGTCGAGGCCTTCTTCGGACGCAAAGCCCATCTCTTGCGCGACGATCAGCGGGGCGGCATCGGTCAGCCCGATGTACCCCACGGACAGCGTTTCGCCCTTCATCCCAGCAGTCCTGCGGTGCTCACCAGCGCCTGCGCCACATCGGCGACGCGGCGGCCTTGGTCCATCGCGGCTTTGCGCAACAGGGCATAGGCTTCGTCCTCGTTGACGCTGCGGGCCTTCATCAGCACGCCCTTGGCGCGGTCGATGACCTTGCGTTCCTCCAACGCCTTCTTGGTGGCGGCGAGTTCAGTGCGCATCCGCTGGAACATGTTGAAACGGGCGACGGCGGCGTCGAGGATCGGCTTGACCCGGTCGGCCTTGAGGCCATCGACGACATAGGCGGACACGCCTGCCTCGATCGCGGTGCGGGTCAGGCCGACGTCGGACTGATCGACGAACATGGCGACGGGACGGTCGAGGGGGCCGGAGGCCAGCGCCAGCTCCTCTATCGTGTCACGAGAGGGGTTGGCGATGTCGACCAGAACCATGTCGGGATTATGGGCGCGGATCGAACGGGCGAGGCCGGTGACCTCGGAGATGACGTGGATGTCGTAGTCGCCGGCACCACGCAGGCTGTCGACGATCAGCAGGGCGCGATCCCGGTCTGGTTCAACGACGATGATGGAAAGCTTGTCCGGCATGGGTTTGAAATGTCGCTGAAGGGGCGGCGAAGTAAACGGGCATCGCGGCGCGCCGCTCTGCGACCTTGGGACAATCCGACAGACTGCCCAAGAAACCGGCAATGCCTTGTGGTGGGCGTGCTGGCGGGGCCGCCGTGCAGAGAGCGCGCAGAGAGGCTGTGCGCGATTGAGGGGGTGCAATGCAGGGCAAAGCGGATAGCTTTGAGGAAACCAGAGGAGAGTGACATGAGCTGGAATCCTTCCGTTGACCTGACCGACCCTGATGCGATTGCCCGCGATGCGATTGAATCGGTCATCGTGCCGCGCGCCCGCGATATCGGTGGCTTCGAGGTGCGCCGCGCCCTGCCAGCGCCGCGCCGCCAGATGGTCGGGCCGTTCATCTTCTTCGATCAGATGGGCCCGGCCGAGCTGGTCACGGGGCAGGGCCTCGACGTGCGCCCGCATCCCCATATCGGGCTGGGCACGGTCACGTACCTTTATAAAGGTGTCTTCCATCACCGCGATTCCATCGGCAGCGACCAGCTGATCAAACCGGGCGAGGTCAACTGGATGGTGGCGGGCAAGGGCGTCAGCCACTCGGAACGCTCGCCCTCGGTCGAGCGGGAGGGGCCGCAGAGCCTCTATGGCATTCAGACCTGGATCGCCCTGCCGGAGGAGCATGAAGACCGCGCGCCACTGTTTGAACATTTCGGCACGCCGGAGCTGCCGATGCTGGAGGCCGAGGGCATCACGGCGCGGCTGATTTTGGGCACGGCATTCGGCAAGACTGCTCCGGTGACGCTGTTTTCCGAGGCCTTCTATCTGGATGTGACCTTGCAGCCGGGGCGGTCCTTTCCGCTGCCCGACGACCACGAGGATCGCGGCCTCCATGTGACCCATGGCGAGATTTCCGTGGCGGGCGAGGTGTTTCGCGCCGGGCAGATGATGGTGTTCCGCCCCGGCGATAAGATTAGCGTGCGCGCCGGGGCCGAGGGCGCGCGCTTCATGGCGCTGGGCGGGGCGACGCTGAACGGGCCGCGCTATATCTGGTGGAACTTCGTCGCCTCAAGCGAGGAACGGATCGAGGCCGCCAAGATCGCCTGGCGGATGGAGGACTGGGGCAAGGGCCGGTTCGATCTGCCGCCGACCGACCGTGACGAGTTCATCCCGCTACCCGAGGACACGCCGGGCAAGCTGATGCCGATGCGGGCCGGGGCGCGCTCTCCGGGCCGCTGAGGGCAACGCCCGGACCTTGAAGATGCCTTCGCCGCCCCGTGCCATGGTATGTGAGGCGGCGCTATACGGCTGTGCAATGAGGCGATCATACAGGCTGTGACCGGGCGACATACTGCGCGGGTTTCCCTTCAAATACATAAGCTTCATCGGCGCAAACCTTAGTATGATTTCGCCGTGACCCCGCGCCCCGTACCCTTGCGACAGCCAGGGAGCGGTGGCCTGACCCTTGCCCCCAGACACAACTGATACCGCGTGCCAGATCCTGATCTGCGCCGCGCCTGCCGGGGTCTGCTCTGGCGGGGCGGCGGACCTGAGCGCGTCGCTTTGACAAGACCGAACTCAATTGCAAACCGCACAGGAGACCAAGATGTCGACAGGATTTGTCACCACCGCCGATGGCACCGAAATCTTTTTCAAGGACTGGGGTCCCAAGGACGCCCAGCCGATCGTTTTCCACCATGGCTGGCCGCTGTCGTCGGATGACTGGGACGCGCAGATGCTGTTTTTCCTAGACGAGGGCTTTCGCGTCGTGGCGCATGACCGGCGTGGGCACGGACGCTCGTCTCAGGTCGGCACCGGGCACGACATGGATCACTATGCCTCAGACGCGGCGGCGGTGTTTGCGCACCTCGATCTGAAGAACGCGGTGCATGTCGGCCATTCCACCGGCGGCGGCGAAGTGGCGCGCTATGTCGCGCAGCACGGTATTCCGGCGGGGCGTGTCGCCAAGGCGGTTCTGGTGGCTGCGGTGCCGCCGATCATGGCGAAGACCGAGAGCTATCCCGAGGGTCTGCCGATGGAGGTCTTCGATGGCTTCCGGTCCGCGCTGAAGGCCAATCGCGCGGCGTTCTTCCGCGATGTCGCGTCGGGGCCGTTCTATGGCTTTAACCGCGACGGCGTCGAGGTGCTGGTGCCGGTGATCGACAACTGGTGGCGTCAGGGCATGACGGGCAGCGCGCTGGCGCATTACGCCGGGATCAAGGCGTTTTCGGAAACCGACCAGACCGCTGACCTGAAGGCGATGACGGTGCCGACACTGGTGCTGCAGGGCGATGACGACCAGATCGTGCCCTACAAACAGGCCTCCGAGGTGCAGGCCCGCCTGCTGCCCGATGCCACGCTGAAGGTCTATCCGGGCTTTTCCCACGGCATGCTGACCGTGAATGCCGATGTGCTGAACGCCGATATCCTGGCCTTCGTGCGCAACTGATCCCGCCATACCGAGAAGGACTCAACAGATGAAAATATACCTCTTTTCACTCGGGGCCGGCCTGCTGGTCGGAATTGTCTACAGCCTTCTCGGGGTGCGCTCTCCGGCGCCGCCGGCGGTGGCGCTGGTGGGGCTGCTGGGCATTCTGATCGGCGAGCAGGTGATCCCGCTGGTCAAGCAGCTGGCCATCCACCCCAGCGCCGCTGTCGCCTACCTGCGCAACGAGGCGCACGAGCATGTGCTGGGCAAGCTGCCCGGCAGTGGCAAGTCGTGAGCCCGCGCGCTGCCTGACCCCCTCTCTCCCTCCCAAAGGACGACCCCGATGACAGACATGATCCTGTTCAATGCCAAGGTGAGCACGCTCGATACCGAGAACCCGCAGGCGCAGGCGGTCGCGATCCGCGATGGCAAATTCCTCGCCGTCGGCAGTGAGCAGGAGGTGCGCGCCGCCGCGCCCGAGGCGGTGCTGATCGATGCCAAGGGGCGGCGGATCATCCCGGGGCTGATCGACAGCCACATGCACATCATCCGGGGCGGTCTGAACTATAACATGGAGCTGCGCTGGGATGGCGTGCCGTCGCTGATGGATGCGATGGCGATGCTGAAGCGGCAGGTCGACAACACGCCTGCGCCGCAGTGGGTGCGGGTGGTCGGCGGCTTTACCGAACACCAGTTCGCCGAAAAGCGCCTGCCGACGATCGAGGAGCTGAACGCGGTCGCGCCTGACACGCCGGTGTTCATCCTGCACCTCTATGACCGGGCGTTGCTGAATGCGGCGGCGCTGCGGGTGGTGGGCTATACCAAGGACACGCCGAACCCTCCGGGGGGCGACATCGTGCGCGACGCGGCGGGCAATCCGACGGGGCTGCTGTTGGCGCATCCGAACGCGACGATCCTCTATTCGACGCTGGCCAAGGGGCCGAAGCTGCCGCCCGAATACCAGCTGAACTCCACCCGGCATTTCATGCGCGAGATGAACAGCCTTGGGGTGACCGGGGTGATCGATGCAGGGGGCGGCTTTCAGAACTATCCCGACGACTACGACATCATCGAAAAGCTGCACAGCGAGGATCAGCTGACCCTGCGCATCAGCTACAACCTGTTCACCCAGAAGCCGAAAGAAGAGCTGGCGGATTTCACCGGCTGGGTCGGGCAGGTCAGCCCGGGACAGGGCGACGACACCTATCGCCACAACGGCGCGGGCGAGATGCTGGTCTACTCCGCCGCCGATTTCGAGGATTTCCGGGTCGAGCGCCCGGACATGCCGCCGAACATGGAGGGCGACCTTGAGCCGGTGATCCGGCTGCTGGCTGAACACAAGTGGCCGTGGCGGCTGCATGCGACCTACGACCAGACGATCAGCCGCGCGCTGGATGTCTATGAGAAGGTCGCCCGCGATATCCCGTTTGACGGCATCAACTGGTTCTTCGACCATGCAGAGACGATCAGCGACCGCAATATCGACCGGATCGCGGCGCTTGGGGGCGGCATCGCCGTACAGCACCGTATGGCCTATCAGGGTGAAGATTTCGTTGAACGCTATGGCCAGAAGGCGGCAGAGCGCACGCCCCCCATCGCCAAAATGATCGAGGCCGGGATTCCGGTGGGCGCGGGCACCGATGCGACGCGTGTCGCGAGCTATAACCCCTGGGTGTCGCTGAACTGGCTGGTGACGGGGCGCACGGTGGGCGGGCTTGGGCTTTATCCCACCGCCAACCGGGTCAGCCGCGAAAAGGCGCTGCGCATGTGGACGCATGAGAACACGTGGTTCTCCTCCGAGGTGGGCAAGAAGGGGCAGATCAAGGCGGGCCAGCTGGCCGACCTTGCGGTTCTGTCGGACGATTTCTTCAGCGTGCCCGAGGCCGAGATTCCGCATCTGCGTTCGGTCCTGACGGTGCTGGGTGGCAAGGTGGTTTATGGCGAGGGCGACTATGCCCCGATGTCACCAGAGCTGCCGCGCCCGATGCCCGACTGGTCGCCGGTGGCCACCTTCGGCGGCTATCACCGCACGCCAGAAACCGCGCAGACCCTTGCGCGCGCCTGCGGCTGTGCCTCGGCCTGCGGGGTGCATGGGCATGACCATGCGGCAGCGCTCGGCGCGGATGTTCCGGCGGCGGACGTGCAGTCGTTCTGGGGCGCATTTGGCTGTGGCTGCTGGGCGGTCTGAGGACCCTTTGAAACGGAGATATACGATGAAGCCTTTTTCCCTGTTCTCAGCCGCCATTGCGATCAGCGCGGCGCTGGCCGGCCCCCTTGTGGCGCAGGACATTGCGAGCGATGTCACGCCGGCTGCGGATTTTGCCGTCGGGCCGCAGTATGACACCAACCACGTCTATGTGGCGCCGGACCAGTTCGACACCTTCGTTGCCAGCTTTCAGGCGACCTTTGGCGGCACGACCTCCCCGCAGGGGCAGTTTCAGGTGACGCCGACGACCAGCAAGACGAAATCTCAGCTGGTGCTGACGCCTGCGGGGACGATCTCGGTCTTCGGGTTCATGACGCCGGTGCCCTATCCCTTCGGGGCGGAGCGGACGGGGTATCTTGTCAGTGATATCGATGCCGCCGCCGCCTCAGCCGTGGCGCATGGGGCGACGCGGCTGGTCGACACCTTTCCCGATCCGATTGGGCGCGACGTGGTGGTGCAATGGCCCGGTGGCGTGAACATGCAGCTCTACACGCACACCAAAAAGCCCAGCGTCACGCCACTGGAGAGCGTGCCCGAAAACCGCATCTATCTGACCGCCGACGCCGCAGATGCCTTTGTCACAAGCTGGAGCGGTTTTGCCCATGCCGAGGTCACAAGCGATATGCCGGACGCGGATGGCGCCGGAATCGGGATGCCCGGCACGACCTATCGCCAGATCAGCCTGACCTCGGGCTATGGCGACATGCTGGTCATCGTGACCGACGGTCAGCTGCCCTGGCCCTATGGGCGCGACATGATGGGCTATGAAGTGGCGGATCTGGGCGCAACGCTGGACCGTGCGAGGGCGGCGCATGTTGAAACGCTGGTCGCGCCGCACAAGGCGGGCGCGCGGATGTCGGCGATGGTGCAGTTCCCCGGTGGCCATATCGCCGAGATCCACTCAGCCGGGGGCAAATCGTGATGCGCAGCGATACACCACATTTCGTCTCAGTCATCCTCAGCCATCCGGCGGTGTGGTTTCTGGCGCGGCTGGCGCTGGTCGGGGCCTATCTGCTGGGCGGGCTGACCAAGCTGACTGACTGGCCGGGTGCGGTTGCGGAACAGGCGCATTTCGGGGTGACGCCGCCCGCGCTCTGGGCGGCGATCACCATCGCGCTGGAGCTGATCGGCCCGGCGCTGATACTGTCGGGGCGGCTGGTCTGGCTGGGGGCGGGGATGCTGGGCGTGTTCACGCTGCTGGCGGCTTTCGTGGCCAACAACTTCTGGGCGATGCCCGCGGGGCAGGACCGCTTCATGGCGATGAATGCCTTCTTTGAACACATCGGCCTGATCGGCGGCTTCGTTCTGGTGGCGATGATCGCGGATCGGCGCGCCAGAGAGGCGCGTGCCGGGCGCTGAGACAGCGAAAACAGGTTGGGAAATATCATGATCGACATCAGGACCATGGACCCGCGCGTGCCTTTGCTGCTCGTGCTGTCGGTCACGACCGGGCTGGTGGATGCGGCCAGCGTGCTGGGGCTGGGGCGGGTGTTTACCGCCAATATGACCGGAAACGTGGTGTTTCTGGGCTTTGCCGCCAGTGGTGCGCCGGGCTTTCACGCCGCGCCCTGTATTCTCGGGATCGCGATGTTCGTGGTCGGGGCGATGCTGGGGGGCCGCGCCATCCGTCTGCACGTCGGCAAGACCGAGCGGCGCTGGCTGCTGGTCGCCGGCGTGGTGGAGGCGGCCTTGCTGTGCACGGCTGCCGTGGTTGCGCTTGGCTATGACTTCGAGACGCTGACGCCGGAGTGGCGGATGTTCGCGATCATCGCCCTGACCGCTGTCGCGATGGGGTTTCGCAATGCCACGATCCGTCAGCTGAAGGTGGCGGATCTGACCACGACCGTGCTGACCATGACGCTGACCGGGCTGGGGGCGGATTCGCGCGCCGCCGGTGGGGCCAACCCGAACTGGGCGCGCCGGATCGGCGCCGTGGTTGCAATCTTTCTGGGGGCGGCGATCGGCGGAGCGCTGCTCTATCGCTATGATATCTACGCGCCGCTGGCGCTGGCCGGAGCGATGGCGCTGGCGGCCTCGGTGCTGTGCGCCTTTCACCCCGCGTCAGCCCGCCGGATTGCAGGCTGATCGCGCGCGCCTTTCCCCCTTTTTACCTCTGAGGACCTGATCGTGCCCCTTGCCCCCACCGCGTTTTCCCTTCCCAGTCCGGGTCGTCTGACCATGGCGACATGGCGCGGGGTGGCGGCGTGAAGCATCCCCTGTCCGTCCCGATTTTCCGCGCGCTCTGGATCGCGACGCTGGTGTCGAATATCGGCACATGGATGTCGAGCGTCGGGGCCGGGTGGCTGATGACCTCGCTCTCGCCGGATCCGCTGGTGGTGGCGCTGGTGCAGGTGGCCTCGACCTTCCCGATGTTCCTGCTGGCGCTGCCGGCGGGGGCGCTGGCGGATATCATTGACCGTCGCAAGATCCTGATCTGGTCGCAGCTGTTCGCCATCGCCGCTGCGGGGGCGCTGGCCGTGGCGACATGGGCGGGGCTGATGACCTCGGGGATGCTGCTGCTGTTCACGGCGCTGATGGCGATCGGGGCGGCGCTGTCGGCCCCGGCGTTTCAGGCGATCGTGCCCGAGCTGGTCGAGCGGGAGTCGCTGCAGGATGCGGTGACGCTGAACGGGCTGGCGATCAACATCGCGCGGGCGATTGGCCCGGCGCTGGCGGGTTTCATCATTGCGGCCACGGGGCCGGAGGCGGTGTTCGCGCTGAATGCCCTGTCGACGCTGGGGGTGGTGCTGGTGCTGTGGCGCTGGAACCGCAAGGCTGACGTGCGCCTGCTGCCCGCCGAACATCTGAGCGGCGCGATGCGGGTGGGCCTGCGTTATGCCCTGCGCTCGTCCGAGCTGCAGGCGGTGCTGGTGCGCACGGCGGCCTTCATCGTCTTTGCCAGCAGCATGTGGGCGCTGCTGCCGCTGATCGCGCGCGACACGCTGGGGCAGGGGGCGGCGGGCTATGGCGCGCTGCTGGGCTTCATGGGCATTGGCGCGGTGGCAGGGGCCGTGCTGATGCCGCGCCTGCGCGCGCTTGTGACCTCGAACCGGATGTCGCTGCTGGCTTCGGTGGGCATGGCGCTGGCGCTGGCCTGCCTCGCGGTGACGAGCGGGTTTGCCCTTGCCTGCGCGCTGCTGTTTGTCATCGGGATCTGCTGGATCGCGATGATGTCGGTGCTGAATGGCGCAGCGCAAGCGGGATCGCCGGGCTGGGTCAAGGCGCGGGCGCTGGCTGTCTATCTGCTGATCTTTCAGGGCGCGATGTCTCTGGGATCGCTGCTCTGGGGGGCGCTGGCGGGCTATGTGGGCATCCCTGTGACGCTCTTGATTGCCGCTGCGGGGCTGGTTGTGACGACGCTGCTGGTGGCGCGACCGTTTGCGCTGAACACCTCCTCAGCGATCGACTTCTCGCCCTCGGATCACTGGCCCAGTCCGATTGTTGCGCTGGAACCGACAGCCGATCGCGGGCCGGTGATGATCACCATCGAATATCACCTCGCCCAGGGGGACATGGCGGCCTTCACGCTGGCGATGGCGCGGCTGCGCAAGATCCGCAAGCGCGACGGGGCGATCCGGTGGGGGCTGTTCGAGGATGCGGCCAATCCCGGTGTGATCGTTGAGACGTTCATGGTGGAGAGCTGGCTGGAGCATATGCGCCAGCACGCCCGCGTCACCAACGCCGACCGGGTGGTGCAGGACGCAGCGCAGGCCTTTCATATCGGCGAGGAAAAGCCTCTCGTGCGCCACCTTATTGCGCCGCAGAGGTAGTTTGCGCGGTGTTGTCTGCTGACCGCAGCCCCCCTGCGCCCTGGGTGCGGGGGCGATCATACGCAGGTGTGACCTGCCCATGGGACGACCCCAAACCTGCGTATGCCCAAACCTGCGTATGATAGCGACAAACGCCCTTTGCACCCAAGATATCCGTATTGACTGGATCACTTTGAGCGGGAGACGGAAAATGCACGCGACACTTTTTGAACAGGACTTCGGGCCCTCGGTTTCGGGCACCGTTTTGCCGCCGCTGTCTGAGCTGAGCGCGGCAGATGAAGCCAATCATCGCATTGCGAACCATCTGCAGCTGGTCTCGGTGCTGCTGTCACGCGAAGCGCGTGCGGTGGACAATGACGATGCGCGCGAGGCGTTGAACCGTACCCATGCCCGGATCTGGGCCATTGCCGGGGTGCATCGCCTGCTGCAGGATTCCAGCACGCAACAGCTGGTCGACCTGCAGCCGTTTCTGGAGCGTCTGTGCGACCAGTTCGCCCAAAGCTGCCCCGAGCACCGGCGGCTGATCCTGCGCGCCGATACGGTCATGGTGGACGCGCGCAGTGCGACGCGGATCGGGATGCTGGTCATCGAACTGGTCACCAATGCCTGCAAGTTTGCCTATCTTGTGGGCGAGCCGGGCGACATCTTCGTCGGGCTGCGCCGGATCACGCCGGGCCGCTTCGAGCTGAGCGTGCAGGACAGAGGGCGCGGTGTCGCAAGCCAGAAGGCGCATGCGCATGGCACCGGGCTGGGCCAGAGGCTGATCGACAAGACCGTGCGCCAGCTGGGCGGCGTCGCCGTCTGGGAAGATGCAAACCCCGGTCTGCGCTTTCGGCTGGAGCTGAAGAACCAGTGACGACGGCCGCGCCTGATCGATTGCCCCGGCCCCGGACCAAAGCCAGTCTGCGCCCAATCCGGCGCTTGCTGGCAGGGTGGCGGCGGGCTGTTCCGGACGGGACCGGACAGGCAAGGCGCAGTGTCAGCATTGCGCATGCTGCTCTGTCGCTGTTGCTGGCGCTCGGTATCTTTGCGCTCGACGTGCTGAGCCCGCTTCAGGGGGCGGTGGCCGTTCTTTATACGATTGTCGTGGTGATCGCGGCCTGGGCCGGCCAGCGCAGGCTTGTGCTGCTGAGCGGCGGGCTTTGTGCATCGCTGGCGCTGGCGGGATATGTCATCTGCCACAGCGATGAGCCGCTGGATTCGTCTGCGATGCGGCTTGGGGTCAGCCTGCTGTCGATTGTGGTCACCAGTGTGCTCTGCGCAGGCCAGATCGCCTCGGCGGCTGAGCGGCGGCGCGCGGATGCCCGCTATGTGACGATTTTCAACGCCGCCGGCTTCCCGATCTGGGAGTCCGACTGGTCTGCGGCCTATAAGGCTCTCAAGGGCGGCGGGGCCGCGACCGAAGAGATGGTGCGCACCAGCGGCGCGCTTGCCAGTGTGCGCAACGCCAACCAACAGGCGGCAAACCTGTTCGGCTACAGCCACCCCGGCGAGATGATCGGTGGCAATGTCATGCAGCACCACACCGCCCGGGCGCAGGCAACACAGGCGCAGATCTTTGCGCGCTTGCTGGCCGGAGAAGTCCCGGTCGAAGCCGAAGCGCAGTTTCAGACCAAGGCGGGTGGGCTGGTGGATGTGGTTTTGCGGGTCGCCCTGCCGCCAGACGATCAGGGCTGGGAGCGGGTTCTGATCACCGCACTCGACGTCACCGAGCGCAACGAGGCCCAGCAGCGGCTGGCCGCCTCTCATGCGGAGCTGGTGCATATGTCGCGGGTGACGACGCTGGGCCAGATTGCGGCCTCGATCGCGCATGAGGTGAACCAGCCGCTGTCCGCGATCATCACCTATGCCAGGTCCGGGCGGCGCTGGCTGACGCGTGACCCCCCTGACGCGGCTGAGGTCACGACCTGTCTGGAGGAGATCGCGTCGAACGGAACGCGGGCCGCGGATGTGGTGGCGCGGGTCCGCGATCTGTCGCGCAAGGCGGACCCCGTGCAGGTGGCGCTGCGGGTCGATCCGCTGGTGAGCGATACGATTGCGCTGTTGCAGCGCGATCTGGCGGCCTCTGGCATTGCGCTGCGGGTCGATGTGCCCGAGAGCCTGCCGCGCGTCAGTGCCGACCGTGTCCAGCTGCAGCAGGTCCTGATGAACCTTCTGCTGAACGCGCAGCAGGCGATGACGGCCACGCCCACCGACCAGCGCGAGATTGCCATCGAGGGTCGCAGCAACGGGGCCTTTGTCGAAATCACGGTCAGTGACAGCGGCTCGGGTCTGAAAGGTCGCGACCCCGAGGCGCTGTTCAGCCCGTTTTTCACCACCAAGGCCGAGGGGATGGGCATGGGTCTGACGATTTGCCGCTCGATCATGGAGCAGCACTGCGGCACGCTGGTGGCGTCAGAAAATGCAGGGGGTGGCGTGACGATGCGGTTGCGCCTGCCGGTTCGCGACAAGCAGGAAAGGACTGCGGCATGACGGAAACGCTGACACCGGGATGCGTGAGCGTCATTGACGACGATCCGCATGTACGCGGCTCAATCAGCAGCCTTTTGCGCTCCTGCGGGTATGAGGTGCGTCTTTACGAGAGCACGGCGGCCTATCTCGCGGCGGATCGGCCTGAAACCCGGTGCTGTCTGGTGCTGGATGTACGGCTGTCGGGAGAAAGCGGGCTGGAGTTCACGGAAAAGCTGGCAAGACTGGCCTATGCGGTGCCGGTGGTGCTGATCACCGGGCATGGCGATATCCCGATGACCGTGCGGGGCATGCGTGCCGGGGCGGTCGATTTCCTGCCCAAGCCGTTTGACGACGATCAGCTGCTGGGCGCGGTCGAGGCGGCTCTGCTGGCGGATCTGGGCCGACGGGCCGAGTTTGAGCGAAGCCTCCAGCTGCAACGCCAGTATGATGGGCTGACCCCGCGCGAAAAAGAGGTGATGGCGCTTGTCGTGACGGGTTTGATGAACAAACAGGTCGCCGCCCGGCTGGACCTGAGCGAGATTACCGTCAAGATTCACCGTGGCAACGTGATGCGAAAGATGGTGGCACAGTCGCTGGCCGATCTGGTACGCATGGCCGAACAATTGGGTGTGCGCGATGACAGCATTCACCGGTATAGTATCTAGGTATGATGGTGCTCTGGGGAACGCGGCCGCTACATCCCTGAGATAGGTTTCGGCGTTCGGGCGTTTGGAGTTATGTGATGTCCCACCCCCTGATGGTAGCGATCGTCGATGACGATCCCGGCGTGCGCGCCAGCGTCGACAATCTTTTGCGCTCGGCTGGGATGGAGGGCACGGAGTTTGCCACGGCCGAAGAGCTGCTGGCCTGTGACAACCCCGGTGTGTTCGACTGTATCGTCACCGATCTGCATATGCCCGGAATGTCGGGCATCGAGCTGCAGGAGGAAATGGCGCGTCGGTCCTGGCTGAAGCCGGTGATCGTCATGACCGCCTATCCGACCACTGCGTCGCGTCAGCAGGCGCTGGAGCACGGCGCGCGCGCTTTCCTGACCAAGCCGGTTGATCCGGATGCCCTGCTGGATGCTATCGAAGCGGCCTCTGTCTGAGCGCTGTCGCTTGCCTGTCCGGTGATAGCGCGGGCACGGCGCCGCTCCGGATGTCGTAAAGGGAAAGCGGGTTTGGCCCGCTTTCCCTCCAAGTCGCTGAAATTGCGGCCTTACTTCTTGATGAAGGCAAGGATATCGGGGTTGATCACTTCGGCATGGGTCGTCAGCATGCCGTGCGGAAAGCCCGGATAGATCTTGATTTCGCTGTTTTTCAGCAGCTCTTTCTGTTTGATCGCGGCGTCCCGGTAGGGCACGACCTGATCGTCATCGCCCTGCAGGATCAGCGTCGGCACGGAGATGTCCTTGAGGTCCTGCGTCTGATCGGTTTCCGAGAAGGCCTTGATGCCTTCGTAATGCGCAAGCGCTCCGCCCATCATGCCCTGACGCCACCAGTTGTTGATCACCCCCTGCGAGACCTTGGCGCCGGTGCGGTTGAAGCCGTAAAACGGGCCCGAGGCGACATCCATGTAGAACTGTGCCCGGTTCGCGGCCAGCGCCTCGCGGAAGCCGTCGAAGACTTCGATTGGGGTGCCTTCGGGGTTGGCGGCGGTTTTCAGCATCAACGGCGGCACCGCGCTGACCAGAACGGCCTTGGCCACACGGCCCTGCGGTTCGCCGTACTGCGCGACATAGCGGGCAACCTCGCCACCGCCGGTCGAGTGGCCGATGTGCACCGCATTCTTCAGGTCGAGGAATTCGGCCACGGCCGAGGCGTCAGAGGCGTAGTGGTCCATGTCGTTGCCGGTATCGACCTGCGAGGAGCGGCCATGGCCCCGGCGGTCATGCGCCACGACGCGGTAGCCCTTGCCGAGGAAATACAGCATCTGGGTGTCCCAGTCATCGGCGCTCAGCGGCCAGCCATGGTGGAACACGATCGGCTGGGCGTCACGGGGGCCCCAATCCTTGAAATAAATCTGAGTGCCGTCTGTGGTCGTGACAAATCCGCTGGACATAATGATGTCTCCGTTTTGATTGGAATGATTGAGATTGGCTTGGGCAAAGCCGGGACGAGACAGGTAGACGGTCCCTGCAATCGTTGCTGTCCCGGCGATAAAGACGCGGCGGGACATGTGGAAAGTCTGACCTGACATGTGAAGTCTCCTGTTGCTGTGCGGCAAGGTTCGGGTGTTCGCTGGGGGGGGGCATGCCACCGTTTGCGATCCTGACCGGGCTACCATCGCCATGTGTGACCCAGACCTAGGAGCGGGAGGCAGGGGCCGAAATTATACCTTGGTTTACGATCCCGCAGGTCGGGAAAAAATGCCTGCACTCGATGCGGCGACATGGCGCTCCTCTGGCGGCTTGGGGGTGCGATTTCCGTGCGCTTCCATATGAAAATAAGGGATAAATTGATCGGGATGGCGTGGGCGTGGCCGTTTTTCCGCCGCGGGCAGACCTGCATCCGAAACCTTGGTATGCTTTTCAATGCCCACGGTATGAGCCAGCCTCTTCATGCGCCCGCGCCGGCCCGTCCAAAGACCTACCGGCGGCAAAGGCCCACCGATTCGCCAGTGAGAGCCCTGTCCGTGGACCCGGCCCTCAGCCCCGCCTCAGCAGGAGAAGACCATGCCGACACCGACCCCTTCCGAGACACTGATCGTCGTCTCCGACACCATCTGCCCCTGGTGCTTCATCGGGAAGCGCCGCCTTGAAGGTGCACTGACGCAGCTCGCCTCTGAGGGGCTGCACTTTGAGCTGGAGTGGCGCCCGTTTCAGCTGAACCCGGACATGCCCGATGATGGCGCAGAGCGGACGGCCTATCGCACGGCCAAGTTCGGCTCGCTCGCCAAAAGTCAGGCGATGGACAAACAGGTGGCCGATGTCGGGCAGGAGGTCGGGATCGGCTTCCGCTATGACCTGATCACGCGCACGCCCAATACGCTGGCCTCGCACGTCATGATCGCGGATGCGCTGCGGGCGGGCGGCCCCGCCTTGCAGAACCGTGCGGTCGAGGCCCTGTTTCAGGCCTATTTCGTGGAAGGTCAGGATGTCGGGCGCACGGAGGTTTTGCGGAGCATCGCGCGGGACGTCGGCTTTGATCACGGCCCTTCGGTCAACGCCGCCCTATGGGAGCTGGTGGAGGCGCAGGACGTCGACGCCCGGCAAGAGGGGATCCGTGGCGTTCCCAGCGTTATTCTGGGCCAGCAGCTGCTGTTCAGCGGTGCGCAACCCTCTGATGTGATGGCACAGATCCTGCGCGATGCGGTGGCCGAAGCCGCGACGGGCTGAAGAAGAGCCCGGGCGCATAAAAAAGGCCTCCCGGCCCCTGAGCGGGGCTGGAAGGCCTGTGATCTTTGGTCCTGTCGCGGATCAGAAGTCGAGGTTGGCGACGTTCAGCGCGTTCTGCTGGATGAATTCGCGGCGCGGTTCGACCACATCGCCCATCAGCTTGGTGAAGATGTCGTCTGCCTCGGCAATGTCATCAACTTTGACCTGCAGGAAGGTGCGCGCATCCGGGTCCAGCGTGGTTTCCCACAGCTGCTCCGGGTTCATCTCGCCCAGACCCTTGTAACGCTGGATCGACAGACCCTTTTCACCCTCGGCCAGGATCGCCTTGAACAGGTCGAGCGGGCCGTAGATCATCTGGCTCTTGTCCTTGCGGATCAGCTTGGAGGGGACCGAGTAGACCTCCTGCAGGGACTTGGTGAAGCTGCCGGTGCGGCGTGCCTCGCCCGAGCGCAGCATCGGACCGTCGAGCGTGCGGACCTCTTCGACGCCGCGCAGAATGCGGGCCAGACGGATGCCGTGGTCCTGCGTGATGCGCCCCTGCCAGCCACGCTCATATTCCAGCGCGATCAGGTCGAGACGGGCGGCAACCTGTTCGGCGACGCCCTGAAGGTCGGCATCGATCGCGCCGGGCACGAAGGCCCCGGCAATCGCAGCCTGCTCGAGAATGTGGCGCGGGTAATGCGTCGGGAAGGCGTCGAGCACACGGCGCAGCTGACGCGCCTCGGCGACGACGCGCTTCAGATCCTGCGCGCCGAGTTCGTTGCCATTGCCCAGTTGCAGCACGGCGCCTTCGACCCCGTGATCCATCAGGAAGTCGTCCATCGCGGCCTGATCCTTGAGGTAAACCTCGGATTTGCCACGCGACGCCTTATAGAGCGGCGGCTGCGCGATATAGAGATAGCCGCCGGTGATCAGCTCCGGCATCTGCCGGTAGAAGAAGGTCAGCAGCAGGGTGCGAATGTGCGCGCCGTCAACGTCCGCGTCGGTCATGATGACGACCTTGTGGTAGCGGAGTTTCGCGATGTTGAACTCGTCGCGGCCAATGCCGGTGCCGAGCGCCATCACGAGGTTGCCGATTTCCTGGCTGGAGAGCATGCGGTCGAAACGCGCGCGCTCGACGTTCAGGATCTTGCCGCGCAGCGGCAGGACGGCCTGTGTGCGACGATCCCGACCGGTTTGCGCAGAGCCACCCGCCGAGTCACCCTCGACGAGGAAGACTTCGGTTTTGGTCGCGTCTTTTTCCGAGCAATCCTTGAGCTTGCCAGCAAGGAAGTTCACATCCAGCGCCGATTTGCGCCGGGTGAGTTCGCGGGCCCGACGCGCAGCTTCGCGCGCCTGCGCGGCCTCGACGATCTTGCCGATGATGATCTTGGCCTGCTGGGGATTTTCCTCAAACCACTCGGCCAGTTTTTCCCCGACGAGGGATTCAACTGCGGGACGCACCTCAGAGGAGACCAGCTTGTCCTTGGTCTGGGACGAGAATTTGGGGTCCGGCACTTTGACGGAGAGCACGCAGGTCAGCCCCTCACGCGCGTCATCGCCGGTGAAGTTGATCTTCTCGCGCTTGGCAATGCCGCTGTCCTGGGCGTATTTCGTCATCGTCCGGGTCAGCGCACCACGGAAGCCCGCCATGTGCGTGCCGCCATCGCGCTGCGGGATGTTGTTGGTAAACGGCAGCACCATCTCGTTGTAGCTGTCGTTCCACCACATCGCGACCTCGATGCCGATGTCGTCCCGTTCACCGGTGATGAAGATCGGCTCGGCGAACATCGAGGTCTTCGAACGGTCGAGGTATTTGACGAATTCCTTGACGCCGCCCTCATAGAACAGCTCGGTCGTGAGCATTTCCGCCGGGCGGTGATCTTCCAGCGTGATGCGCACGCCAGAGTTCAGGAAGGCCAGCTCTCGCAGGCGCTTTTCCAGCGTGTGGTAGTCGTAATCGAGGTTCGAGAAGGTTTTGGTCGAGGACAGGAAGCGCACCTCGGTGCCCTGTTCGCCATTCGCGTCGCCGGTCTCGATCAGCGGGGCGACGGTGACGGAATCCTCAAAGCGCACATAATGCGCCTTACCGTCGCGCCAGATCCGCAGCTCAAGCCAGTCGGACAGGGCATTCACGACCGAGATGCCGACGCCGTGCAGACCGCCCGACACCTTGTAGGAGTTCTGGTCGAACTTACCGCCAGCATGCAGCTGGGTCATGATGACCTCGGCCGCCGAGATGCCCTCTTCGGTGTGGATGCTGACCGGAATACCCCGGCCGTTGTCGCGCACCGAAACCGAGTTATCGGCGTGGATGATCACCTTGACGAAGTCCGCGTGGCCCGCGAGCGCTTCGTCGATCCCGTTATCGACGGCCTCGTAGATCATATGGTGCAGACCCGAGCCATCGTCCGTGTCGCCGATATACATGCCCGGACGTTTCCGGACGGCATCCAAGCCTTTGAGAACCTTGATGGAATCGGCGTTGTACTCAGGCATATTCGGTTGGGCCTCGGCCATGCGTGTCCCCTTTGGAATTTCACATGCCAATCTAGGCTTTTACGCGGGGATTGTCACGCTGCTGACACAAGTTTTAGCCGCTCTGGGACGCTTTTCGCCTGTGCGTTGAAGGGGCCCTGTCCGGGTCACACAAACGGGATGATCAGGCCGACGCAGATCATCAGGGAGCCCGCGACAATGTTGACCCGTTTCAGCGCCGTGCCCGAGGTCAGAAACCGCTTGGCCCGGCTGATAAGGGCCGCAAAGATCAGGTTGCCGATGAGCGGGACCAGCATGGAAATCCCCATGATCGCGGCGATATCCCAGCCGGTCATGCGCGTCAGATCAAAGAAGCCCGGAAGGATCGCCATGTAGAACAGGATCGCCTTCGGGTTGCCGAGGATCACCGCCACCCCGGCGGCAAACCCGGCCCATTTGCCGGGCCTTGTCAGCCGGCTGTCGGAGGAAATCTTGTGATCTGCATTGCGGATGATCAGAGTGCCCATGATCAGAAACATCACCGCCCCGATCAGTCGCAGCACCGTCAGAAAGCCATCGAACTGCGCCACCAGCCAGCTGACCCCCAGCATCGCGATCAGCGGCCAGAGCGCATCGCCCACCGTCACCCCAAGCGCCAGAGGCCAGGCCGCGCCATAGCCACCCGAGAGCGTGCGCGCAGCCAGCGCCAGCCAGACCGGGCCGGGTGTCAGGAACAGGATGAACAGAGCATAGGCATAAAGGCCCAGCTCGAACGGTGTGATGGTCATGTCGCGGCCTTATGGCTCAGGGGGTGGGAATGCTCAGGCGGCCAGTCTCATCGAGCTGCCAGAAGGGGTTGTGCGCCAGCTCCCAGACGTGGCCATCGGGGTCGGCGTAATAGCCTGAATAGCCGCCCCAAAAGACGGCCTCCGGAGCCTTCAGGGCCGTGGCCCCCGCCTGCAGGGCCTGGGCCCAGGCGGCATCGACTTCGGCGCGATCCGCCATGTTCTGCGCCAATGTGATCGCCCCGGTGCCGAGCGTGGCCCCCGCGCGCCCCTGATCCTTGGCCAGATCCGAAAGACCGAACAACCCCAGAGCCATACCGTCCATCTGGTAAAAGCTGACGCCCTCCTGCTCCTCGACCGCGCGCCAGCCGAGGGCGGCATAAAACGCCCGCGAAACGGCCAGATCCGCGACGCCGAGGGTGATCAGGGTGACACGTTGCGGGGTCATGCGGCGGTATCCTTCTGTGTGGCGCGGCTTTCGCCAGCCTCTTCCGTGACTTCAAGGTATTGCGCGCGCGTTCCCAGTTCGGCAAACAGCTCCGGGCCGGTGCCGGTCATCCAGGCCTGCGCGCCAAGCGCCGAGATCTCGTCATAAAGCGCGGCGCGACGGTTTGCGTCAAGATGGGCGGCAACCTCGTCCAGCAGCAGGATCGGCGGCGCCCCGAAATCCCGCGCCAGCCCACGGGCATTGGCCAGGATCAGCGACACCAACAGCGCCTTCTGCTCTCCGGTCGAGGCATCGCGCGCCGCAATCCCCTTGGTGGTCCAGAAGGCCTCAAGATCGATGCGGTGCGGCCCGATCAGCGTGCGCCCGGCGGCCATGTCGCGCCGCCGGTTGTCCTGAAACGCAGCCAGCAGATCGGCCTCTGTCGCGGGCAGGTCGCCCTCGGGATGGGTCAGCGACAGCTGCGGCGCGGGAAAGGCTGTCTCAGCCTCCTCCGTCGCCTCAGCGATCATTTGCAGCGATTTCAACCGGTTGAGCCTGATCTGCGCGCCGGCCTCCGCCATCTGCCTCTCCAGCGCGAGGTACCAAGGATCGTCGCGCACCATGTCCTTGAGCAGGCGATTGCGTTCGCGCATCGCCTTGTCATAGCTCAGCGTCACATCGCCATGAGAGGGCACAAAGCTCAGCACCATGCGATCCAGAAACCGACGCCGCCCCTCCGCCGCCTCGGTCCAGAGCCGGTCCATGCTGGGCACCAGCCAGAGCACACGGGCCACCCGCCCAAGCGCCACCTGCGGCGCGACCTTCTCGTCGAGGCGCAGGCTGCGCGACTGTCCCGCCTCGGCCCGCATCTCGACCTCATGCCGCTGGTGCAGCGAGGCGACCAGCCCACTCAGTTTCCAGCCCAGCCCTTCGGAGCGGCGCACCATGTCCTCAGCCGAGGCACGACGCAGCCCGCGCCCGGGCGAAAACATTGAAATCGCTTCAAGAATATTGGTCTTACCGGCCCCGTTCGGCCCCCAGATGGCCACAGGACGCGGATCGACAGACAGCGCACCATGCTTCCAGGACCGGAAGTGCGACAGCTCCAGCCGGGTCAGACAAAGCTTCGCCAAACCCGGAGTCCCCCATGTTTCCCTGTTGAAAATATCCCCGCCGGAGGCATCGCCCGGAACGGGTGATCTTACACGCGCATCGGCATGACGACGTAGACCGCGCTCAGATCATTGCCTTCACGCATCAGAGTCGGATCGCCGGAGGAGTTGAACAGGAACACCGCGTTCTCACGATCAACCTGGCTCGCGATCTCCAGCAAGTACTTGGCGTTAAAGCCAATTTCCAGACGCTCATCAGCATAGGCGACGGCGAGTTCTTCCTCGGCCGCGCCGCTGTCAGGCGCGTTGACGGACAGGACGAGGCGATCTTCGTCCAAGCTCAGCTTGACGGCGCGGGAACGCTCGGAGCTGACGGTCGCAACGCGATCAACAGCCTTGGCGAATTCGGCGGCGTCCACTTCCAGACGGCGGGTGTTATTCTGCGGGATGACCCGTGAATAATCCGGAAACGTCCCGTCGATGACCTTGGAGGTCAGGGTGATCTGTGGCGTGGCGAATCGCACCTTGGTTTCCGAGACGGAGACGGTGATCATCATCTCGTCATCGTCGAGCAGTTTGCGCAGCTCGCCCACGGTCTTGCGCGGCACGATGACACCGGGCATGGCCTCGGCGCCTTCGGGCAGGGGCGCGTCGATGCGGGCCAGACGGTGACCGTCGGTCGCGACGCAGCGCAGGGCGCGGCCCTCATCGCCATCGGCGACATGCATGTAGACGCCGTTGAGGTAATAGCGGGTCTCTTCGGTGGAAATCGCGAACTTCGATTTGTCGAACAGGCGGCGCAGCACCGGGGCCGGCGCGGTGAATTCGGAGCTGTACTCGGAGGAGGCCATCACGGGGAAGTCCTCCTTCGGCAGGGTCGCGAGGTTGAAGTTCGAGCGGCCCGCCTGCACCATCAGACGCCCTGCGGTGCCATCATCGGACAGGGTCACCATGGCGCCGTCGGGCAATTTTCTGACGATTTCATGCAGGGTTACGGCGGAAACCGTGGTGGCGCCTGCGCGCTCGACCATGGCGGGGGCCTTATCGACAACCTCGATATCGAGATCGGTGGCGCGGAACATGACGTCGTTGCCCTCGGCCTCGATCAGCACGTTGGCGAGGATCGGAATCGTATTGCGCCGCTCGACAACCGATTGAGCCTGCGACACCGCCTTGAGCAGAGCCGCGCGTTCGATGCTGAGTTTCATGGCTTTCTTCCCTGTCCCTGTTCCGATCTTGCCGGATCCGATCCCGCCGGACCCGGGTTGCCGGGCCCGATCTGTCGGGACCGAAAAACTACCCGTTTCTACAGTCAGCACAACGGGTTTTTCTGCATTTCATCGCTTTGTGCCAGCTGGCGGCCCGAGGCGCGGCCATAAAACAACAACGCCTCCGAAGCGCAAGCCCGGTGGCGGGCCGATTGGGCGTGATGCGAGGCCCTCTGAGGGGGGCGAAAATGGCTCTGTCGGGGGTGGGGCGGGATTAATGCGGCCCTACGGCATCGGACTGTGGGCAGGTGTCCGACAGGCGAATCGGGCTGTTTGCAGGGGTTAACGGGCAAAAACGCTCAAATCGGCCTGTCGGTATCACGTCGGTATGGCGTCGGTATCCGGACGGTGCGGAAAAGGCGGCGCGCCAAGAGGTTAACGTGGCGGCGTCGGCGCAGCTCAGAGCGCGATGACGGAGACCTCTTGGGCGATCATGCTGGCGAAGGCGCCGGTCTCCATGAAGGCGATGTCGCAGGCGTCGCGCCCGACAGCGATCACCACCAGCGTATCGGGGGTGCACATGCCGGTCGCGTCGACCAGATGCCAGGCGCCGTCCAGCCAGACCTGCGCCACCGCATGAAAATCGGGCGGCGTCACGCCAAGGCCATAGACGGCAGCATAGCGCGCCGGGATATCGGCGGCGCGGGCCAGCGCGCAGACCAGATGCGTATAATCGCGGCAGACGCCTTCGCGCGCGGCGAAGGTATCCAGCACCGTGGTGCCTGCGTGCGAACTGCCGGGGACATAGGTCATCTCGGCGGCGACCCAATCGCGGATCGCGGCGATCTTGTCACCACCATCGAGATAGCCGAACTGGCGGTCGGCAAATTGCGTGAACATATCCGACTGGCAGAACCGCGACGGCCGCAGGAAGCTGATGACCGAGCCGGGCAGATCCTGACGCGGCGTGGCGGGCAGCCCTTCAAGCGGGCTGTTCTGCCGGGTGACATCCACGGTGGCGAGGTAATGCAGCCGCATCACGTCCTGATCGACCCGCGCCCAGACCCGCTGGCCGACGCCCTCTTCGCCATCAACCCAGGAGAGGGTGGCGTTCTGGACGTCGAGCTGATGCTGGATCACCGATTGCCCCTCGGTCTCGGCGGCCTCGATGGCGAGGAAGACCATCGGATCCTCAAGCTGATATTCCATCGTCACGTCGATATTGAGGCGCATATGCTGGGGGATCCTGTCGGGGGAGCGGAGAGGGGGCGCGGTGCGCCGGTGTCTGTCTGCCTAAAGCGTGCTGCGGGCAAAGGCAAACCCGACGCTGGGGCGGCGCCGGGTTTGCACATCATCCACGTGCGTCTCTGGTCGGTGCCTGAGCACCTGCCGGATTATCGGGGCGGGGCAATGCCCGTCAGATCAGGCCTCGAGCGAACGGCGCAGCATTTCCAGATCGTCGGCAATCTGGGAATCCTGCGACATCAGCTCTTCTATCCGTTTGACGCCGTGCATGACGGTGGTGTGATCGCGCCCGCCGAAGCGGCGGCCGATTTCCGGCAGGGAGCGCGAGGTGAGTTTCTTGCACAGATACATCGCCACCTGACGGGGGCGGGCAAAACTGCGCACGCGCTTGGGGCCGATCATATCGGACAGGCGGATGTTGTAGTGTTCGGCAACGCGGCGCTGAATTTCCTCGATCGTGAGCTTGCGATCGGAGGAGCGCAGCACGTCGGACAGGCAATCCTGCGTCAGGTCCATGGTGATTTCACGACCCACCAGCGAGGCGAAGGCGAAGAGGCGGGTCAGGGCGCCCTCAAGCACACGCACGTTGGTCGAGATGCGATGGGCGAGGAATTCCAGCACGCCGTCGGCCACGACAAGGCCCGGATGCTTCATGCGGAAGACGTCGACCTTGGATTGCAGAATGCCGAGGCGGAGTTCGTAATCGGTCGGGTGCAGATCGACGACGAGACCGGAGCTGAGGCGCGAGGAAATCCGCGGCGGCAGGTTCTTGATCTCGTTCGGGGCGCAATCACCGGAGAGGATGATCTGCTTGTTGTGTTCGATCAAGGCGTTGAAGGTGTGGAAGAATTCTTCCTGCGTGGAGTCCTTGCCGGCGATGAACTGGACGTCATCGACCATGAGAACGTCGACATTGCGGAACAGCGATTTGAAATCCATCATCTTGCGGTCGCGCAGGGCCTGCACGAAGCGATACATGAACTGCTCGGCCGAGAGGTAGACGACGTTCAGAGCGGGATTGGTCGCTTTCAGCTCCCACGCGATGGCGTGCATCAGGTGGGTTTTGCCAAGGCCAACGCCGCCATAGAGGAACAGCGGGTTGAATTCGACCTCGGCACCCGAGGCAACGCGGCGCGCGGCGGCATGGGCCAGTTCGTTCGGTTTGCCGACGATGAAGCAATCGAAGGTGCAGCCGGGATCAAGCGGCGCCGGTTGCAGCATGCGTTCCTGCATCGAGCGGGCGTCGCTGTCCTGGCCGGCGGTGCGGCGCGGCGGATAGGAGGGCGCGGGCGTCGGGGCGGGCGCTGTGGTGCCGTTGTCGTTGAGGGTGGCGGTCTGGCCACTGGCCGACGCACCCATCTGCGAGGGCGCATTGCGGCGGGCGACAGAGAATTCGATGCGGCGGACGTTGTCGGGCAGCGCGCCCATTTCGCCCAGAATCACATCCCCGAAGTTCCGCTGCACATAGGTGCCCGCGTAGGTTGAGGGTGCGGAGAGGGTGGCAACGCCATCCTTCAGCGAATCCAGTTCCAGCGGTGCAATCCAGTTTGTGAAGTTATGCTCTCCGACTTTCTTGCGGAGATTGTCCTTCAGTTCGCCCCAACTCATCGTCGCCATCTTTTTCTCTTTTGCCCCTATGCATCATACGTCAGTGCCCTTTTGCGCGCCCGGTGCCGGGACTGCCCACCAACCTAAGAGATAAGACAAAGACGTACCGATCCGTTCCGTTGCCGAGACGAAACAGGCGGCAAGCCGGTGAACCGGCCAGAAATGGTCAAAGAAGAACACCCGGGCAAAGCGTCAAACAGACGCTACCCGTGATGCATGACCAGTCGTCATTGCATGGACATTGCCGATAGTGGCAGCGCACGAAAACCCCAGTAATCGTGCCCTTATCGGCCTGCGGTGCCAGATGGACCGCGATGTCCCCCCCAAAGGCGAAGTGACTCGCAGGTTCGAAGCTATCAAGTGTGACGGGACGCTTACAACCTTACAACGCGCTTGACTCAAACTCTTGCTGAAAGGAATCGCGCGGCTGTTGCGGTTGTGCCCAGACACAAAAAAAGGCGCCGCCGAAGCCGCGCCTTTCTTCAATTAGTTAGCCCGAAAGAGTTAGGCTGCAGCGATCGAATTGACGCGCGAAGACAGGCGCGACATTTTGCGAGCTACGGTGTTCTTGTGGTAGACGCCTTTGGTCACGCCACGCATCAGCTCGGGTTGAGCGGTACGCAGTGCGGTTTCGGCGGCAGATTTGTCACCCGATGCAATCGCTTCTTCAACCTTGCGAAGGAAGGTGCGAATGCGCGAGCGGCGCGCTTTGTTCACGGTCAGGCGTGCATCGGCCTGACGGGCGCGTTTCTTCGATTGAGAAGTATTGGCCATTTGGTAACGGTCCCATGTTTTGGGTTCTGTGTATTCTGAAGCCGGGTCTTTAGAGGTGACTCGGCATTGAGTCAACACCAGCGCACGTATTCTTTGCCTGCCCGCCGTGTTTTTCCGGGGCAAACCGGTAATAAATGCCACGGGAAACCCGGACCCGGGCCGCGGCGTTGATCATGGCCGGGCGTGTGGGCCGCTGAAAAGCCGCCCAAAGGTCGGGCTGGCGGGGTATTTTGTGTCAGCAGGCGCAGTTTTGTCGCATCGCAAAAGCAATATGTATAAAACCGGGAATCGACCGGTGTATTTTTCGCCGAGGGGTGGTGCCGCGCGACGGGACTGCGCTGAGCAGACGGCCCGGAGGAGGGCGCATGAGCGAGCTGTACGACATCATCGTGATCGGCGCCGGGATCTGCGGGCTGGCGGTGGCCAGCGCATTGGCCCCGGATGCGCGGGTGCTGGTGCTGGAGCGGGAACCCCAGCCCGGCTATCACGCGACCGGCCGCGCCTCTGCGGTGATGCAGTTCAACGAAGGCACGGCGGCGGTCCGGGCGCTGACGCGGGCCTCGCTGGATCTGCTGACGGAGGCCGGGCGAGAGCTGGACGGGCAGACCCTGATGTCGCCGCGCGCTCTGGTGCGGCTGGCCCGGCTGGATCAACTGGATCAGCTGCACAGTTTTTTCCGCGAGGCCTCGCCCCAGGCGCTCTGCCGTTGGCTGGACACCGAGGAAGTCATGCTGTGGATCCCGATGCTGCGCCCGGGCTATGGCGCCGCAGGTGTGCTTGAATCCGAGGTGCGTGAGCTGGATGTCGCCCTGATGCAGAGCCATCACCTTGCCCGGCTGCAGGCGCATGGCGCGCGCCTGTGCTGTGGCGGCGAGGTGACAGCGATGGCGCGGCAGGGCGACACCTGGCAGGTGACCAGTGAGGCGGGGGTGTTCCGCGCAGCGGTTGTGGTCAATGCTGCCGGGGCCTGGGCCGGGCAGATCGGCGCAATGGCCTCAGCCCGCCCGATCGGGCTGACCCCCCGGCGGCGCACCAGTCTGGCCGTTGCCGCGCCCCCGGGGATCAATGCGCAGAGCCTGCCGATGGTCTGGGATATCGACGAATGCTTTTTCATCATGCCGGAGAAGGGTCGCTTCAAGGCGACAACAGGCGAGGACATGCCCTGCCTGCCCTGCGATGCCCGCCCGCCACCCCTGGAGATTGCAAAGGGGATGGATCGCCTGACGGCGGCCTTCGATCTGACGGTCGATCAGCCCGATGCCGCATGGGCCGGGCTGCGCACCTTTGCGGTGGATGAAACCCCGGTCTGCGGCTTTGATCCACAGGCCGCGGGATTCTTCTGGCTGGCGGGGCAGGGCGGCACGGGGCTGCAGACCGCGCCCGCCCTGTCACAGATCGCCGCGGATCTGATTCTCGGGCGGGTGCGTGCCGGGGCGGGCCATGCTGCTCTGCCGGGCCTGCCCCTTGCCTGCCTTGCGCCAGAGCGGCTGCCGGTCTGAGGGATCAGCGGTCGCGGAACTGCGCTTCGCGTTTTTCGAGGAAGGCGGTCATGCCTTCGTTCTGATCCTCGGTCGAGAACATGGAGAAGAACAGGCGACGCTCAAACAGCATGCCCTCTGCCAGAGTGGTCTCGAAGGACCGGTTGACCGATTCCTTGACCGCCATGACCGAGATCATGCTCTTTTCGGCGATCTTGCCAGCGGCGGCCATGGCCTCTTCCATCAGCTTCTTGGCGGGCACGACACGGGACACGAGGCCCGCGCGCTCGGCCTCTTCGGCGTCCATGAAGCGGCCGGTCAGGTTCATGTCCATCGCCTTGGCCTTGCCAATGGCGCGGGTCAGGCGCTGCGTGCCCCCCAACCCGGCAATGACGCCGAGGTTGATCTCGGGCTGGCCGAATTTGGCGGTGTCCGAGCAGATGATGAAATCGCACATCATCGCCAGCTCGCAACCGCCGCCGAGCGCATAGCCAGAAACAGCGGCGATGATCGGCTTGCGAACGCGCGCAATCGCGGCGGTTTCGGCACCGAAAAGATCGCCCATGAAGACATCGACAAAGCTCTTGTCGGACATCATCTTGATATCGGCGCCGGCGGCGAAATACTTCTCCGTCCCGGCGACGACGATGCAGCGCACCTTGTCGTTCTTTTGTGCGGCCGTCAGCACATCGGCCAGTTCCGCCAACAGGGTATCGTTGAGCGCATTCATCGCGTCCGGGCGGTTCAACTTCACCAGTGCGATGTGATCTTCTATTTCGACGATGATCGTCTCATAGGCCATGGGGTCAGGATCCCTTTGGTTAAGATTTAGTCCCGATTCCCTAACACTTCAGGACTTCGGATCAAGTTATCTTTGCACGCCCTCACGTCACCGCTGGCACTGCGGGCAAAAGAAGCTGGATCGCCCCGACTGCACCAGCCGCTGAATGGGGGTGCCGCAACCGGGGGTGCGACAGGTCTGCCCCTCGCGGCCATAAACGTCGAAACTATGCTGAAAATAGCCCAATTCGCCGCTCGCCTGACGGAAATCGCGCAAGGACGAGCCGCCGGCCTCGATCGCCTCGCCCAGCACATCGCGGATCACCGGCACCAGCGCAGCCAACCTTTGTGTCGCAATCCGGTCACAGCGACGCGCGGGCGCGATCCCGGCCCGAAACAGCGCTTCGCAGACGTATATATTGCCCAGGCCCGCCACGACCCGCTGATCCAGCAGCCCCGATTTCACCGGCGTCCGGCGCACTTTCAGCACCTGCGCCAGGTAGTCCCCGGAAAAGGCATTGCCCAAAGGCTCCGGCCCCAAGCCCGCCAGCAGTTTGTGCGCCTCGGCCCCGTTGGTCGCCATCAGGTCCATCGAGCCAAAGCGGCGCGGATCGTTGAAGGTCACCCGCGCGCCGTTGTCCATGTCCAGCACCACATGGTCATGCTTCTCGGCCAGCGGATGGTCATGCACGAACTGCCCTAGCGGATCACCCGAGACAGTCATCCGCCCTGACATGCCAAGGTGAATGAGCAGGCTCTCGCCCCCCGACAGATCGGCTAGGATATATTTCGACCGCCGGCGCAGCTGCAAAACCGTCTGCCCCTCCAGCCGGTCGGCCATCCGCTCGGGAAAGGGCCAGCGCAGATCGGGGCGGTTCACGGCGGCACGGGTGATCATCGCCCCCTCCATCGCAGGTGCCAGCCCCCGGCGCACGGTTTCGACTTCTGGTAGTTCCGGCATGATCTGCTCCCGGCAGCGCACCTGCCTCAAGTTTCTTCCTTCAACAGGTTTCCCTGTTCCAAATATCCCGGGGGGCGCGGGGGGCTGGCCCCCCGCTCTTTCCCATCCGCGATGGTCCCGCACTTCCGCCGAGCCGCCCCTGTGCCACAGGCACGCATTGCAGCGACGCCTCATCAGCCTATAAGTGACGTGTAGAGGTCAGATAAGCGCAAGAGACATGAACGAAAAGACCACCCATTTCGGATTCAGCGAAGTCCCCGAGGACGAGAAGGCCGGCCGTGTGCAGGGCGTCTTCAATTCGGTGGCCTCGAAATACGACGTCATGAACGACGCCATGTCCCTCGGTATCCACCGCGTCTGGAAGGATGCGATGATGGACTGGCTGGCGCCCCGGCCCGGCCAGCAGCTGCTGGATGTGGCGGGCGGCACCGGCGATATCTCGTTCCGGTTCCTCAAGCGCGCCGGCTTCGGCCATGCCACGGTGCTCGACCTGACCGAGCCGATGCTGGTCGCGGGGCGCAAGCGCGCCGAGGCGACGGCGATGGCCGACAGCCTCGACTGGGTGACGGGCGACGCCATGGCGCTGCCGTTCAAGGACAACAGTTTTGATGTCTACACGATCAGCTTCGGCATCCGGAACGTCACCCGGCCGCAGGAAGCGCTTGAGGAAGCCTACCGCGTGCTGCGCCCCGGTGGCCGCCTGATGGTGCTGGAATTTTCACAGATCCCGACACCTGCGCTGCAATGGGCCTATGACCGCTACAGCTTCAACATGATCCCGGCGATGGGCCAGCTGATCGCCAATGACCGTGACAGCTACCAGTACCTCGTCGAATCGATCCGCCGCTTTCCGGATCAGGAGACCTTCCTGCAGATGGTACGCGACGCGGGATTCGAGAATGCCAAGTATCGCAATCTCACCCTGGGCGTTGCGGCCCTGCATTCGGGATGGAAGATCTAGAGCATGCGCGGACCGCACAACATCTGGCGGCTGGTGCGCACCGGCGCCACCTTCGAGCGTACCGGCGCTATGGGCGTCATCCTCGATGCCTATGAAGCGCCGCCGATGCTGCGTCTGGGCGCGCGAATCCTCGGCTGGCCGTTCCAGTTTCTGGGGCTGAAGGGCGACGAGGCGATGCCGCCCGTGCCGCGCGCGCTGACCGCGCTGGGCCCGGCCTATATCAAGTTCGGCCAGATCCTGTCGACGCGCCCCGATGTCGTCGGCCCCGAGCTGGCGCTGCAATTGCGCGTGCTACAGGACAAGCTGCCCCCGTTCAGCCAGCAAGCCGCCCGCAACGCGGTCGAGCTGGAGCTGGGTCAGCCGCTGGAGCAGGTCTATTCCGAATTCTCCGGTCCCGTGGCCGCGGCCTCGATCGCGCAGGTGCACCATGCCCGGCTGGCCGAGAATGGCGCCGATGTGGCGGTGAAGATCCTGCGCCCGGGAATCGAGCGGGCGTTTCGCCGCGATGTCGATGCCTTCTACCTTGCCGCCTCGCTGATCGAGGGGCTGTCGCCGTCCTCGCGCCGCCTGCGCCCCTCCGAGGTCATCAAGCATTTCGAGGGCGTGGTGAACGCCGAGCTGGATCTGCGGCTTGAGGCCGCAAGCGCGTCGGAATACGCCTCCAACACCAAGGACGATCCGGGCTTTCGTCTGCCGGCGATCAACTGGGCCTATTCGACCCGCCGCGTGATGACGATGGACTGGGCCGAAGGGCTGCCTCTGGGCGACAACGACGCGCTGGATGCTGCCGGGCTGGACCGTGCCGCGCTGGGCGAACGGGTGCTGACGCTGTTCCTCAACCACGCTTTGCGCGACGGGTTTTTCCACGGCGACATGCATCAGGGCAACCTGAAGGTCTCGCTCGACGGGGATATCATCGCCTATGACTTCGGGATCATGGGGTATATCGACGAATACACCCGCCGGGTTTACGCCGAGATCCTGTTCGGCTTCATCAAGCGCGACTATCAGCGCGTCGCCGAGGTGCACTTCGAGGCCGGGTATGTGCCCCATGACCGGGATGTCGATGAATTTGCCCGCGCCCTGCGCGCGGTGGGTGAGCCGATCTTCGGCATGGATGCCACGCGCATCTCGATGGGTCGCCTGCTGAGCTATCTCTTTGAAGTGACGGAGCGTTTCGGGATGGAGACGCGGACCGAGCTGATCCTGCTGCAACGCACCATGGTGGTGGTCGAGGGCGTCTCACGCTCGCTCAACCCCAATATCAACATCTGGGAAGTCGCCCAGCCGGTGGTCGGCGATTACATCCGCAAGAGCATCGGGCCGCGCGCCCTGCTGCGCGATCTGGGCCGCACGGCGCAGGTCATGGCACGTTTCGGCCCGCGCCTGCCCGGTCTGGTGGAACGCGCGCTGAGCCAGCAGATGGCGGAAACCCCGCCGAGCCCGCGCCATTCCTGGCGGATGCGGGTGCTCTGGGGCGCTGGTGGTCTGGCGCTGGGAGCGCTGATCATGGCGCTGATCGAGAGCCTCTGATCAGAGCGCCGCAAGCTCCAACCGGGCCGCATGGCGATCCGGGGCAGAGCCTGCGGCGGCGCGGCTGAGGCAATAGGCGGCCATCCTTGCATGAAAGAACGGCGTCAGCGCGTGATAGCGCGCGATGACCTCTGCGTCGTCGTAGGCGTCGAGGAAACGCGCGCGCGCCGCGGCGTCGAGGGGTGTGCCCAGATAGAGCAGCCCCATCGCCGGGGACAGAAACGTCGCAAGATCAAGGCAGGGGTCGCCAAGCGCCGGGCACTGCCAGTCGATCAGGCGCAGGCCCCGATCTGACACCACGATATTGCCGGGCACCGGATCGCCATGCAGCAGCCGGGGCGCGACGGCGGGCAAGGTGATGTCGGGCAAGGTGATGTGTGGCAGGGGCAGCTTAGCGGGGGATTGCGCGGCGATCTCGGCCCGCAGGGAGTCGGTGCCGTTCGGCCCCGGACGCAGGGCGTCGGGGGCGGGCAGGCTGTGCAGGTGGTGCAAGAGCTGCGCCACTTCGGCGATATCCCTGCGCCCTTCGGCCCATGTCGGCCCGGCAATATGGCGATAGACGATGCAGGGCCCAAGGGGCGTGTCGCCCGCATGCAGCAGATCGGGCGCAATGCTCTGGCCGCTGAGGTGGCGCAGCATCGCGGCCTCGGCGGTGGGATCGTTGGGGAAGACGGTGCAGGCGCGCTCTGGCCGGAACAGCTTGACCACGCAGTCGCCGCCCGGGTGCGGCACCCGCCAGCTGAGGTTGCTGCGCCCGCCCGTGAGGCTCTGCCAGAGGGCGGGATCGCGGGCCAGCCCCTGGCTCAGGCCAAGGGCGGCAAGGTCCGCGGCAAGATGCGCTGACGGTTGGCGCGTTTGCTCTGCCTGCTGCACACGATTGCCCCTGCTGCCTGTTGCCCTCCTGTCTAGAAGGTGCGGCGCGGCGCAGCAAGGCGTCAGGACCCGGGTTTGCGCAGCCCCGAAATCGCCGAACTGGGCAGCAGGGTGCCTGAGGCCGTGACCAGCATGGTCTGGCCATCGACGATCCGCGCCTCGCTGACGCGGGCGTAGCTTTCTACGTCGTCGGTGCCCAGAAGCTGGCCATTGGCGTAATTCTCAAGCTCGAAGGTATAGCTGCCGTGGGCGAGGGCAGCCCCGGAGGCGGTATGGCCATCCCATTCGATCTGATCGGAGGAGAGCGGCACCGCACCGGTCGAGACGATGGTGCCATTGCTGTTGCGCACCACCAGCTGCACGGCGTCCGCGTCGGCACGCGGCGCAGGCGCAAGGGTGATGGCGCTGCCGGTAAAGCTGGCCGGCGCGGTGGAGCGGGCGTCCATCCCGACCCAGTTGGCAAGGTCCGACATGCCGGCGGAGGCGAACTGCCCCGCCAACCCCTCCAGCAGGTTGTTGGTCAGCACCTGTTGTTCGACCGAGGAGAAGGTCGCCAGCTGCACCGCGAAATCGGCAGATTCGACCGGGTTCAGCGGGTCCTGATTCTTCAGCTGCGTCGAGAGCATCTGCAGAAATGTCTCAAAATCCGAACTGATGCCGGGCTTGGCGTCGGTGTTGACGGACTTGGCGGAGGTGGCAGCGCTGGTCTGCGCCGCGGCGGTGGTTTGCGCAACGTCCATGAAGGGCTCCTTCTGAGCTTAGAGTCTGATGTCGATCTTGTCGGTCTGGCGCAGGCCCATCCTGACGGGGGTCGCGGCGAGGGTTGGCGTCTCCGGCCCGGCAGGCAGGGTCTGCGTCGCAGAGGTCGCGGCGTTTTCTGCGCCGTTCCGGGAGGCATTGCCGCCGCCGCCCGACCATTGGCCATGGCTGCCGCCGGTCTGCTGGCCGTTGATCGAGATCTCGACCCGCTGGTAACCCATGGCGCGATAGCTGTCCTGCAGCAGAGAAATATGGCGGCGCATCAGGTCCATGGTGTCGGCACGTTCGGCCGTGACATGCAGAGTGACGCCCATATCATCGGCGCTGAGGCGCAGGGTGACGCGGCCCAGCTCTTCGGGATCGAGGCGCACTTCGGTCATGCGCGGCTCCGGACGGGGGGCGGCGGTGGCGATCTGCGTCGCGACATGGCGGGCGAGGTCGCGGGGCGTGGCACTGCGCGGGTCCTGGTGCAGAACCGACAGCTCAGCCGCGCGGGGGGAGGCGGGGTCGACCTCGGCGGTGTCGTGGGCGGAGAGCATGGCGGCGTCGGAGCGTGGAGCCTCGGTCGGCGGAAGCGCCTTGGCAGGGGCCTGAGGGCGGGCCTGAGCGGGGGTGCGGGGCGGCAATGACGCAGCGGGGGCCGGGGCCCGCACCGCTCTGCGCGGCGCTGCTCTTGGCGATTCGGGAGGGGCGAGGGGGCCTGAAGCGTGCGGATTTGCCCCTGCGGGGGGCGCTTGGCGGGGGGCATCTGTCACGGGGGCCTGAACGGGGGCCTGAACGGGGGCGTGCGCGGGGGCTTGCGCTTGAGGCTGCGCGCGCGGCTGGCCCGCGGACTGACCGTTGGAGCTGGCAGGGGGGCTGGCGACGGGTGTGGCCGGGGGCGCGACAGAGGGAACGACAGAGGCGCTGGCCGTGGATACGGCTGTGGCTGCGACAGGGCGCGCCTCGGGCTGGGCCGAGGGGGGCTGGGGTCTGTCTGTCTGCGGGGCCGCTGCGGCCTTGGGCGCGCTCAGGCTGCCATGTGGGGTGTCGGCGCGAATCGGGACAGGGCGCGTCTGAGGCGTGCTTTCAGCGGGGCTGGAGGGGCTGACGGCGGTGCCCTGAAAGGTCGCTGCGCTGTCGGAGCGCGGGTTGAGCCGTGCGGGCAGGGCCGCTTCGGTCTCTGCTTGGCCCTGCTGCGGCGTCGGGGCGGGTGAGGCGGGCGCAGCGACCTGCAAAGACTGCAAGGGCATCGTGCCGGGCCGGGCCTGAGGCACAATTTTCTGAGCATGTACCGGGGCTTGGATATCTGAGGGGGCGGCCTGTTCGGGCGCGTTATGCGCTTCTTGCCGGGTCGCAGCTTGAGGCTGCGGGGCGGCGGGCCAATGCGCCGGGGGCGTCATGGCAGAGCGCGGGTTTGCTGCCGCCGGGGTGCGTAGGTCTGCCGGCACCGCAGAGGACTCGCTGCGCTGGGCCGGGGTTTGTGCCTGCGGCTTGGGCTGTGACATCTGGGCGAGGCCCGACATGGCCATCCCGTCATGGCGCACGCGCTGGGCCTCTGGCGTCTGAGGCGTGACGAGCGGTGCTTCGGGGCGCCTTTCGAGGCGGGGTGGCGCGCTGGGCTGCTCTGCGGCGCTGTCGCCGTCGGGGTGCTCGGTCGCCTCGGGTTCTGTGAGATCGCTCTCGGCCAACCGGATATCGGTGTCATCGGTCTCTGTGCTACCAGATTTAGGAGAGACCTCGGCAACCGGCTGCCTGTTCGGTGCCGTTTCAGGTTTGGCGAGCAGCGTGGAAAAAACGGTGGCGAAGGCGGGGGTCTTGTCGTCCGTGCGCCGCGCTCCGCTGAGGCTCGGCAGCGGGGCGTCATCGGGCGTCGCAGGTTTCTGACGCATCGCGCGGCCAGAGCCGTCATCCCCGGTGGGGCCTTCGATAGCGCGAGGCTCGCCCTGAGGGGTATTCTGAGGCTCGGACCTGATCGCGGTCCGCCTGTGCCCCTCCCCTGCGCCACTCTGCGCCGTGACCGGGGCTTTGGACGAGGCATTGCCCGACATCGGGGCCATCTGGGGCAGCTGTGAGAAATTCATGAATGCTCTCCGGGAGTTCTTCCGCGTCCCGGTACTATGGCCAATCACGGTTACCGCTTCTTTACCGATGATGCTGCATTTTCCGTGAACTGGATCAAATTGGAGCCTTTCACGATGACGGACAGCCTCGTTTCCATTGCGCCCAGCCTGCCAGCCGCCGCGCCGCGCCAGAAAGAGCTCTGGAACGCTGCAAAGCAGATGGAGGCCGCGTTTCTTTCGGAAATGCTGAAATCTGCCGGCCTTGGCGAAACATCACAGACCTTCGGCGGCGGCATCGGAGAGGACCAGTTTGCGTCTTTCTTACGCGAAGAACAGGCCCAAGCCATGGTGGAGGCAGGGGGAATCGGTCTGGCCGAAATGCTGTACCACTCACTTCTGGAGAAAGAGAAATGACCAAAGACCCGCAACAGACCCTGATCGAAGAACTCGATAAACTTCTGGAAAGAGAGCGAGAAGCGCTTGTCGGGGGCAGGCTGGACGCCCTGCCGGAACTGCTGGAGCTGAAAGAGCGCCTGATCGATTCGCTCAATGAAATGGAGGGAATCGAGGCGCATCAGCTGCAACCGCTGCGCGGCAAGGTGCTGCGCAACCAGGCGCTGCTGGACGGGGCGCTGCGTGGCATCCGATCGGTGGCGAACCGGTTTTCGACGCTGCGCAAGATCCGCCGCACGTTGGAAACCTATGACGACAAGGGGCGCAAGACGGCGCTGGTCCAGCAACACGACAACAAGCTGGAGAAACGCGCCTGAGCCCAAAACAATTGTTTTAAATGCCGGGCACTGACTGTCCGGCATTTAGCAATCCATTAGCACCTGTAGCGCATGTTCCTCCCTGCATCCCAACGGATGGCGCAAGTTCGGGCAAAGCCCAGATCCTGCACCCGTCAGAATGACATCCGATCCGCCCCTTTAGGGGTGGGCCAATTTTCGGGCGTAAAGCGCCCTTCGATCAAAGGAACAATGCATGTCCAGTATTCTGACGAACAACAGCGCCATGGTCGCGCTGCAGACTCTCAAATCCGTGAACAAAGGGATGGTCAATATCCAGGGCCAGATCTCGACTGGCATGAAGGTTGCCAGCGCGAAGGACAACTCGGCTGTCTGGGCCATCTCCAAAGTCATGGAATCCGACGTCAAGGGTTTCAAAGGTATCTCGGAAAGCCTCGCACTGGGTGAATCGACCGTCGCTGTGGCCCGTCAGGCATCGGAAACGGTGACCGACCTTCTGACGCAGATGAAAGGCAAGATCGTCGCCTCGCAGGAAGAAAACGTCGACCGCGAAAAGATCCAGGCGGATGTCGACGCTCTGCGTGGCCAGATTGGTACCGTGGTCGGCGCGGCCCAGTTCAACGGTCTGAACCTGCTCTCGAACGCCGAAAAGACGGCGGGCAGCGGGACAGTGAATATCCTGTCGTCGCTTGACCGTTCTACCTCCGGCGTGGGTGTCAGCCAGATTGCCGTCGGCAAGCAGGATCTTGGCACCAGCGCATCGGCCATCACCGGCACTGCCGTTGCGACTGCGACGAACAACATGACCGGCGCTGCAGATGCGACGGCAGCTGCCCTGACCGGTGCGGCCACCGCGCCGACAACCAGCGTGACCATCACCGCAGTCGAAGCCGGCTTTGGCTACTCGGTCGCGATCACGGCGGGTGCGGCGAACTTCCTGACAGGCGTCAACACCGGCAGCGTCAACGACATTTCGTATGTTGCGCGTGATGGTGACACAGTGACCGACGTCGCGGAAGGCCTGGTCAAGGCGTTCAACGCCTATACGACCGAAGCAATGGGCGATAACGTCAGCACGGTTGCGGCGACGAATACCGCGGGTGTGATCACCTTCACCGGCTCGACCACGACAGGTGACAACTTCACTGTGACGGCCAACGGCTATGCGGCCGCTGGCAATACCATCGGTGGCGGTCTCGCATCGGTGACTGACATCGACATCACCACCGACTCCGGTGCGGCAAGTGCGTTGACCGAGATCGAGACGCTGATCCAGACGTCGATCGATGCCGCGGCCTCCTTCGGTTCGGTCCAGAGCCGGATTGAAACCCAGTCCGACTTTATCGGCACGCTGACCGACTCGCTGAAATCCGGTATCGGCACGCTGGTCGACGCCAATATGGAAGAGGCATCGGCCCGTCTGCAGGCTCTGCAGGTTCAGCAACAGCTGGCCGTTCAGGCAATGTCGATTGCCAACCAGGCGCCGCAAACGCTGCTCTCGCTGTTCCGTTAACGGATTGGCGACAGTCAGGGGCGCGCGCGTCGCGCCCCTGATGAGGTTCCCTGAAATCTCACGGCACACTGGAAGGACTTCACGTGACAGCTCACTCTCAAGCTCTGCGCGCCTACGGGCAGGCGCAGACACCCATCCGGACGGCCCGCGGCTTGGAATACGATGTATTCGCCCGCATCACGCACCGTCTGATCGCGACTGCCAAGAAGGGCAGCAAGGCTGCCTTCCCCGAAATCGCCCGCGCCGTCTTCGACAATCGCCAGCTTTGGACCCTCCTCGCCGGCGAAGTGGCGGACGATGCCAACCAGCTGCCCGCACAATTGCGCGCACAGATTTTCTATCTTGCCGAGTTCACACAGGCCCACAGCCGTAAGGTGCTGAAGGGAGAGGCCAATGTGCTGCCCCTCATCGAGATCAACTCCTCGATCATGCGCGGATTACGCAGTGAGGGGATCCCGAAATGAGTGGCCTTGTCCTGAAACTCTCTCCCAAGGAGCGCGTGCTGATCAATGGCGCGGTGATTGAAAACGGCGACCGGCGGTCACGCCTGTCGATCGTCACGCCGAACGTCAAGATCCTGCGCCTGCGCGACGCCATCCACCCAGAAGAGGCGACGACACCTGTGCGGCGCGTCTGCTATGCCGCGCAGCTGGTCCTGACGGGAGACGCGGACCCTGATGAAACGCGTCATCAGATGCTCCGCCGGATCGAGGAGCTGAGCCAGATCCTGACAGACCCGGACAGCCGTGCGCTGCTGAGCGCTGCGACGGAAGCCGTCATCGGCAACCAGTTCTACCAATGCCTGAAGTCCCTGCGTGCGCTTCTGCCGCGTGAAGAGCGTCTGCTGAACACACGGCTCTCCTGACGTCTTTGCTGTCTTGCGGCGGCGTCAGCCAAGGGCACGCGACGTCCTGAGCTTTGTGAATTTCCGAAAATTTGCCAGTTTTTGGCGCACCACTTGTTGTGCGCCGCCGTTGGCACGGGCGATTGATATGATCCGTGTGCCGGTGCCCTCGTATCTGCGGGCACCGGCACATACCTTTTGCGCCGGCCGGAAGTGATTGTGGCGTCAGCCGGAATGACCGGGCAATGACATCGGCACCTGACGCATACGATCCGCCTCTTTTCGGGCCGGTTGTGGTCTGGGTTTGCCCGCTGCGCTTGGCCGTCCCGGCCCAGCCGAGGCCGAGCGCCGCAAGATCAGCCGCAGTTTGTCGAAAGAGGCGCCGATTCCCTGATGTTCCGATTCCGCCAGAAAGCGGTCGAGATCTGGCCATGCGCGGATAGCCTGATCGAGCGTCGCATCGCTGCCATGCACATATAGCCCCGCCTGCACCATCAGCTCCGATCGTGCATAGGCGCTCAGAAGATGGCGCGCCTCGGCGATCACCCGGTTTTCATCCTCCGAAGCGGCATCGGGCAGGCTGCGCGAGACCGAGCGCAACAGGTCAATCGCCGGATAGCGCCCGCGTTCGGCAATGACACGGTCCATGACGATATGGCCGTCCAACACGCCACGCAGAATATCGGCGATAGGTTCATCCATGTCGGAGCCGGCCACCAGCACACTAAGGACGGCCGTGATCGTCCCCTCGTCGCCTGCCCCGGGCCCTGCGCGTTCACACAACTGCATGATCTGATGCGCGGTGGAGGGGGGATAGCCGCGCAGCGCCGGCAATTCACCCGCAGCAACGGCAACTTCGCGGTGCGCTTCGGCAAAGCGGGTGATCGAATCGGCCAGGAACAGGACGTGCTGGCCCTGCTGGCGAAAATGCTCAGCAACGGTCATCGCGGCCCAGGCACAACGCCGGCGCACCAGAGCGGAACGATCCGAGGTTGCGGCGATGACAACCGCGCGCTTCATGCCCTCCGGCCCCAACACCTTGTCGATGAATTCACGCAGCTCGCGGCCGCGTTCACCGACCAGCGCGATCACAGCAACATCGGCCTGCATGTTGCGCGCCAGATGCGCCATCAGGCTGGACTTGCCAACGCCAGAGCCCGCGAACAGCCCGACACGCTGCCCCTCGACGATGGGCAGAAGCGTGTTGAGCACCGTCATCCCGGTGTCGAGCCGCCCGCCAAGGCTGCGCCGGTCGGCCGGGGCGGGGGGATCATTTCGCAAGGCTTTCCATGTGCTTCCGGGCAGGATCGGGCGCCCATCCAAGGGCTGACCATGCGGGTCGATGACCCTGCCCACCCAGGAATCGTCGGGGGCGATGCGCAGGGGGCCACGCAACAACACCCGGTCGCCCAGGGACACGCCCTCGGCCGGGGCGTCGGGCATCACGGTCACGGCATTGCGGTCAAGTTTCACGATCTCGCCGTGCAGATCCGAGCCATCCGCGCGCGACACCTTCAGGATGTCGCCCAGCCGGGCATAGCGCCCCAGCCCGGTGACCTTCAGCACCTCGGCATCCACCGCCTCGATCCGGCCAACATGGCGGATCGCCGAGAGCATTTCGATTTCAGCCCGGACCCCTTGCAGCACATTCTGTGGCATCGGTCGTCTCCTTCATAAGACACCAACCATTTCTAAAGGAATCGGGGTTAAGCCTTGATTGAAGCCAATCGAGGGAGAAGCCCCGGTGTTTGAAAACCTGCAAATTTTCCGCATGTCGGAGTCCATGGCCCGCCACGCGAGTCAGCGGCAGACCGTCATTGCCGAGAATATGGCGAATGCGGATACGCCCGGTTTCAAGGCCCGCGACATCATCCCTTTTCCCGACGCCTACGACGGCTCTGCCTCCAGCTATGGCGCCCGTGCCACCCGTGCCAGCCACCTCAATGGCAGCGTGCAGGATCAGGGCGGATATGAGCCGTTTCAGGACCGTAACATGTGGACCTCGCCCAACGGCAACTCCGTCTCGCTTGAGCAGCAGGTGCTGAAATCCGTCGAGGTCCAGCAACAACACAGTCAGGCGCTGTCGATCTATCGCAGTGCCCTGTCGATCATGCGGACCTCCATCGGCCGCAGATAAGACGTTAACCACAAAAGGAGCCCCCAGAATGGGAGAATTCCTGAACTCCATGTCCGTTTCGGCGACCGGTCTGCGTGCGCAGGCCGAGCGGCTTCAGCATACGTCTGAAAACATCGCCAACGCGGACACACCCGGATATCGGCGCAAAACTGTCTCGTTTGAAAGCGTGGCGGGGCCCGATGACGGCGTGGGTGAGGTTCGCACAAGTCGGGTGAAACTCGATCGGAGCACACTGCCGCGGGTCTATGACCCGTCACATCCCCTCGCCGATGGAAGTGGCTACCATGATGGATCGAATGTCGATCTGGTGGTCGAAATTGCTGACGCGCGCGAAGCGCAGCGCAGTTACGAGGCGAACCTCAAGATGTTCGATCAGGCCCGGCAGATGTCGGCCAGCCTGCTTGAACTTTTACGTCGATAAAGGAGGTCCAGAATGGACATTCGTGCATTGAATGCTGCCCAAAAATATGCGGCAGCGCGTCCGGCCACGGAACCTGTTCCCGGAACGGGAACAGGTCTTGGCCAAGCCCTCGGCGAAGTTGCGAAAAACTTCGCCGAGACCTTCCGCGAAGGCGAAGAGACGGCGAAAGCCGCGATGATCGGTCAGGCCGATCCACACTCGCTGGTGCAGGCGTTGTCGCAAACCGAACTGGCTGTCGAAGCGGCCGTGACGGTGCGCGACAAGGTCGTCGAGGCCTATCAGGAAATCCTGCGGATGCCGGTCTGACACCCGTCAGCCGGCAAACGCATTGCCTGATGACCCGGCGCCCCCCTGAAAAGGCACGTCCAGCATGAACGAAGCCATCCTGTTCGACAGCCTGCGCCATGGCCTCTGGATTGCGGTCATCACATCAAGCCCGATCCTGGCGGTTGCACTGGTCGCCGGGGTCACCGTCGGCCTGTTCCAGGCGCTGACCTCAATCCAGGAAATGACGCTGACCTTCGTGCCCAAGCTGATGGCCATCGTCGTCGTCTTCTGGCTGTCGATGGGCTTCATGACGCAAACCCTCGTGTCCTTCTTTCAGGACCAACTGATCCCCCTCATCATCGGAGGCTGAGCATGGATAATGCTGGTTACACGACCCTGACCCGGCAATCTGGCCTGATGCGCGAGATGAGCGTGATCGCCAACAATATTGCCAACAGCGCCACCTCCGGGTTCCGGCAGGAGGGGCTGATCTTTTCCGAATACGTCAAGGGAACCGAGGTCGGCCCGTCGCTGTCCATGGCCACGGCGAATATTCGCAGCGTCGATTACAGCCAGGGCACTCTGACCAAGACCGGCGGCGATCTGGATTTCGCGATCGAGGGCGAGGGGTTCTTTCTGGTGCAGGCGCCCGGTGGCCAGCGTCTGACGCGGGCAGGCAGCTTTGCGCTGTCGCCTGCCGGGGATCTGGTGACCAACGACGGCTATCCGGTGCTGGATCCGGGGGGCGCGCCGATCTTCATTCCGCCCGATGCGACGGATCTGGGCATGGCTGCGGACGGCACGCTGAGCACCGCTGGCCGCCCCATCGGGCAGATCGGCATCGTCGCCCCTCTCGACCCGCTGCGCCTGCAACGCGAGGGCGGGGTGATGTTTCGGGCCGACGAAGGCTTTGTTCCGGTCGAGGCACCGCGCGCCATGCAGGGCTTCATCGAATCCTCCAACGTCGATCCCATTGGCCAGATTGCGCGGATGATCACCGTGCAGCGCGCCTATGAACTGGGCCAGTCCTTTATGGACAAGGAAGATGAACGGATCCGCACCACTATGAAAACATTGATGAAATAGGAACGCGTTATGAGAGCTCTCAAGATCGCGGCCACCGGGATGGCCGCTCAGCAGATGCGGGTCGAGACAATCTCGAACAACCTCGCGAATATGTCGACCACCGGCTACAACGCCCGGCGCGCCGAATTTGCCGACCTGCACTACCAGCAATACGCACGGGCGGGCACGGTGAATTCGGCCGATGGGACAATCCTGCCGACGGGCATTCAGCTTGGCCTCGGCGTGCGCCCTGCTGCAGTGTCGATGCAACTGGCGCAGGGCTCTCTGTCCAACACCGGAGGCGATCTGGACCTGGCGATCGAGGGGCGCGGCTATCTGGAGGTGACGCTGCCCAACGGTCAGCCCGCCTATACCCGTGACGGCGCGCTGAAGCGCACGGGCGAGGGGCTGATCGTCACCTCGGATGGCTTTCCCGTTTCGCCCGAGATCGTCATCCCCGAGGATGCACTGTCCATCTCGATCAATGCCGCGGGCGAGGTTTACGCCTATTTCGCGGATCAGACCGGGGCGCAGCAGCTGGGCCAGATCAGCATCGCCGGTTTCAGCAATCCCAAGGGGTTGGAGGCCATCGGCAGCAACCTGTTTTCCGAAACCGAAGCCTCTGGCCCCGCCACGGTGACGACGCCCGGGCTGAACGGTCTGGGCACCGTGCGGCAGGGGTATCTTGAGGACAGCTCGGTCGATCCGGTGCGCGAGGTGACCGAACTGATCGAGGCGCAGCGCGGATATGAGCTGAACGCCAAGGTGATCACCGCCGCTGATCAGATGCTGGCCGCCACGGCGCAGGTGCGTTGATGCGCGCCATGATCGCCTGCGTCTTGCTGAGCCTGCCTGGGGCCGCCGCGCAGGCCGAAACGGTCGTCGCGGCGCGCACTCTGCCAGCCCAGACCCTGATCGGCCCGGGCGATCTGGTGCTGCACGACGGCGACATGCCTGGCGCGCTGACCGGACTCGAGGGGCTGATCGGCCAGGAAACCCGCGTCGCGATCTATGCCGGACGTCCACTGCGCCCCGGCGACCTTGGACCGCCGGCGCTGATCGAACGCAATGCGATTGTCAGCCTGATCTACGACCGGGGCGGTCTGGTCATCGTGGCCGAGGCGCGCTCTCTGGCCCGAGCCGGGGAAGGCGAGGTCATCCGGGTGATGAACCTGTCCTCCCGCCAGACAGTGAACGGCGTCGTGCAACCTGATGGAACGGTGAAAGTGCAATGAAATTTGATGGTTACACCCTGATTGCCGGTCTCTGCTGTCTGATGGTCGCGGGGTGTGGCGATCATCACATCGGCAAGACTCCGGATTTTTCGGACGACATGAACACCCGTGAACATTACGCAATGCTGTCTCCGGGCCTGCCGCAAACCACGGCGCGCAGCCGGGGCCTGTTGCAGGAAGCCTCGCTCTGGACCGGGGATCGAGGATCGCTACTGGGCGACCGGCGGGCGATGAAACAGGGCGACATCATGACAGTGGTGATCGAGATCGACGACAAGGCCGAGATTTCCAACTCCACTTCCCGCTCGCGCGACGGCTCGGAAAGCCTTGGGATTCCGCAGCTTTTTGGCCTGCCGCAGCGGCTTGACACTGAACTGCCCGCCGGCGCGAGCGCTGCTGATGCGGTGTCGATTTCGTCGGCGTCCAGCGCCAATGGCGACGGCACGGTCAGCCGCAAGGAAAAGCTGACTTTGCGGGTCGCCGCGACGATCGTCGATGTGCTGCCCAACGGCGTGCTCTCGATCACCGGCAACCAGGAGGTGCGGGTGAACTACGAACTGCGCGAGCTGCTGGTTTCTGGGTATGTGCGCCCGGAGGATATCTCGCGTCAGAACGAGATCACCTACGACAAGATCGCCTCGGCCCGCATTTCCTACGGGGGGCGTGGCCAGATCACGGACATGCAGCAACCCCGTGTCGGTCAGCAGATCATCGACCACATCCTGCCGTTCTGAGGACCTCAGATGAAAAAACTCCTCCCTATCCTATTGATTCTGCTTGGCATTGGTGCCGGCGGTGGCGCGGGCCTGATGCTGAAGCCCGCCCCGCAAGAGGTCGCCGCGATCAACCCTTGCGGCGACACGGAGATGGCCGCTGACAGCCATGCCGCGCCGGAACACCAAGAAGAAGTGGAGGCCGATCCGGCCACCAAGGAATACATCAAGATGCACGATCAGTTCATCGTGCCCGTCGTGACGCAGGAACGGGTCGGCGCACTGGTGGTCGTGTCGATCAGCCTCGAAATAGAGCCGGGTCGCAGCGATGTCGTTTATGGGCGCGAGCCGAAGCTGCGCGACGCCTTCCTGCAGGTGATGTTCGATCATGCCAATATGGGCGGGTTCGAGGGATCCTTCACCAGCTCGAACAACCTCGATGTGCTACGCGCCGCGCTGTACCGGGTGGCGTCAAAGTCCCTCGGCCCGCTTGTCTCGGATGTGCTGATCACCGATATCGCGCGCCAGGACTCCTGAAGCGTCATTCCCTGTTTCGATGGCTGTGCAGCATCAGCGAAAGCTCTTGCAGCGCAGCCATTTGCTTGCGCTGCCGGTCGCGCCTGTCACTGGCCTGCTGAGCACTCAGCATCTTTGCGGCGACATCCTTGCGCCCAAGCGTCAGCGTCAGACGTGCCATGTGCTCAGCCTTTTCGCCCAGCACCCTGGCCAGATCGACCTGGAGCGCGCCGCGCCGCATCGAGATCCAGTCGCGCCAGTTCCGCTCCTGCCCACCAATGAACCCGAGGTTCTCGTCGCCGCCTGACAGGGAGCGCAGAAATCCGTTAGCTGCGCGTTCATCCAGATCGGTCAGGCTGTCGCGCAATGCCTGTTCGCGCGCTGTGATCCGGCGCAGGCGCATCAGGGCGGCCTCATGCGCCATCTCGGTGATCGTGGCGAGAGGGGCGAGGCGCTGACTGTCGGGAAGGCTCATCTGATCCGGCCTTTGGCTTTGCTGCGCATCTGGTCGGCGAAGCGGATGGCGGCCGCAACCGCGCGGTAGTCGTCGGGGTCGATCTGGTCGCCGATCTCGACCGTGGCATGCAGCTTGCGGGCGGTCGGCGGATCGCTGTGGATCGGCACATTATTCTCAGTGGCGATCCGGCGCATGACCGCCGCGACCTCGTCGACACCTTTGGCCAGGCAGACGGGGGCAGAACCGCGCGTGCGATCCCACTTCAGCGCCACAGCATAGTGGGTCGGGTTGACGATCACCACATCGGCCTTGGGCAGATCGGCCATCATCTGGGAGTTGGCAATCTCCTGCCCGCGCTGACGACGCTGCTGTTTCATATGCGGATCGCCCTCAGAGTCCTTGAACTCGTCACGCATGTCCTTGTCGGACATACGATTTTTGCGCATATGCTCGGCCCACTGCCACAGGAAGTCGACGCCGCCGATAGCGAGGGAAATCAGGAAGACGATGAACAGGAATTGAGTGCAAAGCTGCAGCAGAGTGGCCGTTGCGATGCCGGGGCCGAGGTAGAGCGTATTGATCATTTCGGGCAATTTGGCGGAGACAAAAAAGTACAGACAGGCCGAGTAGATCAGCAATTTCGCGAAGCTTTTGAAGAATTCAAACAATCCGCCGCGCCCGAACTTGTTCTTGGCGTTGGAGAGAACCGAGATGCGCGACAGTTTCGGGCGGATCTTGTCGCCTGAGACGACGAAGGCCTGTTGCGCGATCACTGCGATCAGCGCCGCCACCGCCGGAACCAGAAAGAATGGCAGCACGGCGAGGCTGACGCTGCTGATCAGTCCGCCTGTCGGGGTGCCGCTCGCGCCATCGAAAAACAGTGGAGCCAGTGAGTCCGGCTGGTCGATCAGGGTCTGCAAGGTGCCGCCAAGGCGGGTCAGCGCCGGGCCTCCGACCGCGACCCCGGCGATGCACAGCCCGCCATAGGCCGCCGCCGTCGACAGATCGTTTGAGCGGGGAACCTCGCCCTTTTCGCGCGCTTTTTGCAGTTTTCGTTGTGTTGGTTCATGCGGTTTCTCGCCGCCACTGTCTTCTTCTGCCATTCCCGCGCCCTCAGAACGGTGCCACGAGGAAGGCCATCAACCGCTCGGACCAGGTTGTCAGGATCTGAACCGACAGGATCAGCAACAGCGACAGACCGCCAAACGTGATCACCGGCGCGCCGACAAAGGCGACCATCAGCTGGGGCATCGCCCGGTTGATGACGCCGAGGGTCAGGTTGTAAATCAGGGAAATGATGATGAAGGGCGCGGCGAGACTGAAGGCCAGCTGAAAGCTCTGCGCGGTCAGCTTGATGCCCCATTGCGTGATATCGCGGGCTTCGGGCCATTGGCCGGGGGGCATCACCTCGTAGGACATCAGCAGATACAGCACCGCGTGAATGTGCAGTCCCAGCGTCATTGCCAGCGCCAGCGCGGCGATGACGAGCACATGGCCGATGGCGGGCATCGGCTCCACCCCGGCGTTGCCGAGGATCTGCGACAGCGAGGTCGCTTGGGCGATCATGGAGCCCGCCGTTTGCAAGCCGACCACGAAGAGACGCAAGCCGACGCCGAGCGTCACGCCGATCAGCGTCTCAGTCGCCAGAAATCGCAGGAAAACCGGCAGGTCCGGCGCGGGCACCGCCGGCAATGACGGCCCGGCGACCATGACGATCACCGTCAGGCTGATCGCGACACCCAGCTTGACGCGAGTGGGCACCGACTGTTCGCCGAAGCCCGGCAGGAAGGAGGTAAAGGCCCCGACCCGCAGGAAAATCAGCGCTGCCGTCCAACCATGCAGACGCAGCAACGTAAGGGCTTCGGCGCCGAGGTCATTCATCGGGCACCATGGCGATCAGCGCCGGGCGGGCATCGACGCCGATCTCCTCGAACGACAGGACCGGATTGGTGATGCCGCGCGCGCTCAGTGCCATGCGCAGAAAACGGCGGCGCTGGGTCGAGGTGACAACCGCCGGATAAATCCCCTTGTCACTGGCGTCGCTGAGCGCGGAGGACACATTGCCGACCAACCGGTTGTAAATGTCGGGGGGCAGGGCAATGTCGATGCTGCCGCGTTCGCGGTCCAGCTGGTAGGTGGCAAAGATATCCTCCCACCCGGGTGCGAGCTGGATCAGCGGAGTGGTACCATCGGCGCGGCGCAGGTCGGCGATCAGCTGAAAGCCCAGTCGATGGCGAACATGTTCGCAAATCGCCTCTGGCTGGGGGGTGTGGGGGCGGATCTCGGCCACGGATTCCAGGATCAGGGGCATATTTCGGATCGACACCTGCTCCCCGACGAGCAGCCGCAACACCTGATGCAGCAGATCCAGCGGCACCTTGTCGGGCACCAGTTCATCCAGCAGTTTCCGGTTCGCCTCGGCGCGGCGTTCGTCCGTCAGATTGGTCATTTCCTCCAACACGCGACGCATGGATTTCAGGGTCAGCAGGCGGGGGAAGTTGCGTTTGATCGTTTCCAGAAGATGAGTCGCCAGCACTTCGGTCGGGGTGACCAGCGTCGTGCCCGACAGGGCGACACTGTCCTGAGTGGCGCCGTCGATCCAGCGGGCGGGCGCGCCGTAGACCGGTTCCTTGACGTCCTCACCTGAGGGCACGCCATCGCCCCCACCTTGAATCAGTGCCAGAATGTGATCGGGGCGCAACGTCGCGCGGGCCTGTTCGACGCCCTGAATGCGGATGACATAGCTGCCCGAGGGCAGTGAGGGGTCGTCGGTCAGCCGGATCTCTGGCAGGATTAAGCCGTAACTTTCAGCGACATGCAGGCGCATGTTTTCGATCCTGGCATCCAGGCCGGTGCCGGGATCCAGCACCATGTTGACGAGGTCGGGCGCGAATTCGACATGCACATCGTCCAGATCCAGCGTGTCGCCCAGCGACTTGGCCTTGAGGGTGGGCATGTCGGTCTTCGCGGCGGAGGCATCGCTGGCCGCCAGTCTCGCCTTGCGATGCACGGCGTAGGCAGAACCACCCAGCACCAGCCCACCGATCACAAACGGTATGAAGGGCAGGCCTGGCACAAAAGCAAACAACATCATCAGGATAGACACAGTGGTCAGCGCTGCAGGATGGCGGCCCAATTGGCCGACAAGTGCCAGATCTGTCGCCCCTGTCGCACCGCCCCGTGCCAGCAACAGCGCTGAGGCGATCGAGATGATGACGGCAGGAATCTGTGTCACCAATCCGTCGCCGACGGTCAGAATGGCATAAGTTTCAAAGGCATCGCCCAGAGCCATGCCGTGCACGATCACCCCCATCATCAGCCCCACGACGAGGTTCAGGATAGTGATTAGCAGCCCGGCAACTGCATCGCCCTTGACGAATTTGGAGGCCCCGTCGAGTGAGCCGAAAAACGTCGTCTCCAACTGCTCGCGCTCGCGCCGCTCTTTGGCTTGGACATGGTTGATGGCACCGGCGGACATGTCGCTGTCGATCGCCAGTTGTTTGCCCGGCATCCCGTCAAGGGCGAACCGCGCACCGACCTCGGCCATACGGGCGGCCCCCTTAGTGATGACCATGAAATTGACGATCAGCAGCACGCCAAAGACGACAAGCCCCAGGAAGACCGAGCCGCCCATGACGAAATCGGCAAAGCCACGAATAACGTCGCCTGCAGCGCGGGTGCCGGTGTGTCCTTCGCCGATAATCAGCTTGGTGGAGGACACGTTCAGCGACAGACGCAGCATCAAAGACGCCAGAAGCACTGTCGGAAAAGCCGAGAAATCCAGCGGTTTTTCAATGAAAAGCGTGACGGTGAATATCAGTATGGCCAGGGCAAAACTGGCAGCCAGGCCTACATCCAGCACAAAGGCCGGCACGGGCAGAATCATCATCACGATGATCGACATAAGCGCTAGCGCCAGCAGGATCGTCGGCTGAAACAGCGGTCTGGATTCGGAATCTGTCATCAGGGTCCCACTTGAGGTCTGCGGGCGGCAGCCTTGGGCTGCCGGTGCCATTCTGGCGCGTCGTCTAGGGCTGACTATTTCGGGAAATGGTTGAGGACTCGCAAATATCGAGCCGTGTGGTTCGGGTTATTGATCCAGCGCCGTCTCAACCTGCACAGTCGAGAGCAGCTCGCGCAGGGCGTTTCGTGTATCGGTGCTCTGGCTCAGCACATCGCGGCTGACCGCCAGTGTCGGCGGCCCGACAACAGGCAGGGTGATGGGCGCAGCCTGTTGCTGCGTCACCAGGTCAGCGAGGCGCGCCTTTTGCGTGTTTTCAAGTGTTTTGACAGTACCCCAGTCGCGGGCCAGCCAAGCAGCTGTGCCGGCCTCCTGCGTGTCTCCAGCGGCGTTGAATAAGTTTTGCGCCTGCTCATAATCGGACGTGTCAAGCGAGGCCTGAGCCCGCAGCAGATCGATATCCTCTCCCGTCAGGCCAAAAAGCTCGGCCTCGGCGCGGCGCGGCAGATTACTGGCCAAGGCAATCTTGGCCCGCAGGACGCGTCGTTGGCGACCCGCCTCGCCATCCGCGCCAATCGCGATCAGCTGCTCGGCCTGCTCCAGAAAGCCGAGGTCGAGCAGGCGTTGCGCCACAGCGTTCATCGTTTCCGCACGCGCCCCTTCCCGGATGATAGCCTCATGGCCGAAAAACTGACGGGTGAAGACGGCATCAGCGGCATGACTGGCCAAGTTGCGTGTCAGCCCATCGGCAACGGTTGCGCGCGTCGCGTCATCAAGCAATGCGGACTGGCTGGCGAACAGATCGTAGGCGGCGGGAAAATTTCCAGCCGAAGCGTGCGCGATAATTTCGGTGCGCACCAGCTTGCCCGAAATCGGGTCATCCCGATACTGTGTGCGGTAACTCTCCAGCAGGCCGATTGTTTCGGGGTCAATGCTGCCGCCGTTGTCGAGAGATTCGGTGGCATAGTGCAGCAGCGCCTCGGGCGAAACACTGTCGTTCTGAGCGATCAGATCTTGATACGCGGCATGATCCGGCTGGCCCTCCTCCTGAGTGGTTATGCGCGCTGCAGCAAAATTGCGCATGGCGGTGGGTTCGCTGACATCGCGGTCGACGATGCGCAGCAGATCCTTGGCGAGCTCGTTTTCCTGAGCAGCACTGAACCTTTCGGCAAGGACCGGGCCGAGATAAGACTTAAGGGGAACGGGCAGCGCGGTCACGGCGCGTAAAATGGCAGAGCCGTTGAAATCCTGCCCCGGGGCCAGCGTCGCACCGGTCAGAGCTGCCCACATAGCAGCCTCAGTGTCACAGGCAATCTTGCCCGCGAAAGGGCCGTCGGAGGCATCGTGACCATATTCCAGAATATTGGCGACACTTATCATTTCTGCGGTCAGGGCAGGGTTTTGGGGAACGGACTCGAGCAGGCGCAAAGCCTCGGCTCCGAAACCGTGCAACAGATAAAAGCGCGCTAGATCCTGGTACCCAGTAACGTTGTCGCGGTCGAACTCTGCCGTCAGCCCGGTACGCAACGCGCCGAGGCGCGTTGAAAAATCCGCCTCAGTCGCCGCGTCGATGGTGGCCGGCATTTGCTGTTCGCAGGTGTCACCAGAGAGCATGAAGCGGCTGTTTTCGCCAGGTTTTGCGGCGTCGAGGGTTCCAGGCGTTGCCATGATGCCGGGGGCGGCGTGAGGGGCACTGTCATGTGTTCCGCTGACCTGACGCAGATCCTTGGGGATGAGGGCAGCATTGGCCGCGTCTGCATCCAGCAAGCCTTCTGTCGCGGCGCGGCCGATGGCCTGCAGCAGAGACGTTTCGAGCTCATTGGTCAGATCAGGATTGGTTTCAACGGGGGCTGGTACATCGGGGAGGGTGGTCACCCGTCTGAGAGCAAACTTCTCAGCATTTTTAGCGTGGGAGTGATCCTGCGGTGTTGCAGTCACGAGGTCCTGAACAGGCATCAGGCTGCTGGCGGCAGGTTCGGTCATTTCCGGGCCAAGAGGGCGGTCGCTTGCAGTGGGCGCCGCGTCGGCAGAAATGGAGGGGGGCAGATCTGGCAATGGCGGACCGTCTCCGACATCGATGATCAGCAGGTTATCCGCCGACAGCCTCGCCACTGTTGGGCAGTCGCAGGTCAGGCGAATATCCAGGCCATTACCCGGAAGCGGCTGAACGTCTTCGATGCGATCACGCGAAATGCGGCGGAAAATCTGACTGAGGTCGGGTCTTTCCATATCGCCCGAAAACGAGATGCGCAGGCGACCCATTTCCTGTTGCATCGACCAGTCCGTGCCTGGGGGCAGAGCCACGGTAAGGCGGGAAAAATCGCGATGATCACCCGAGCGAACCGTTGAAACCTGCGCCGTAACGGCACAGGGCAAGAGTATCAGCACCAGGGCAAGCCATCTCGTCATCATGCTGCCCCGCTTTTCACATCTTTGAGGGCCTCTTCCAGCTCGGAGAAGCTGGGGCGGCAATGGGACGGTGTGTTTTGGCGACCGACCTCGATGCAGATATTGGTGGCGTGATTGTGCAGATTCGCGACCAGAACTTCGCGGATCAGCTGGTAAAAGTGACCGTCTTCCTCAACCACGGATTTCACCTTGCCCGAGAAGGGCCCGACCAGACCATATGCAAGGAAAACACCAAGAAACGTGCCGACGAGGGCGCCACCGATCATCTTGCCAAGCACTTCTGGAGGTTGGTCGATCGAGGCCATGGTCTTGATCACACCAAGCACGGCAGCCACAATCCCAAGGGCGGGCAGGCCATCCGCCACCTGCTGCAAAGCGTGGCTGGAATGCAGCGCGTGATGCAAGTTCGCATCCATACGCTTTTCCAGAACCTCCTCGACCTGATGCGGGTCGTCGTAGTTCATCGAGGCCGAACGCATGGTGTCACAAATCAGGTTGATCGCCTCCTTGTCGGCCAAAATCTTCGGGTATTTGCTGAAGATCGTCGATTCTGCAGGGGCTTCAATATGCTCCTCGATGGCGACGGGGTTCTGCCGGGCAAGGCGGATCAACTCGAACAGGAGGCACAGAAGATCGCGGTAGTCATGGTGCTTCCACTTGGGTCCCTTGAAGACCTTGCCGATGTCTTTGGCGGTATGTTTGACGCCCGCCATGTCATTGGACAGCAGAAAGGCCCCGAGCGCAGCGCCACCGATCATCATCAACTCGAACGGCAGAGCCTTCATGATGATCCCCATCTTGCCGCCGGCCAGAATATAGCCGCCGAAGACCATGATGAAGATGACCGCAATGCCGATAAAACCAATCATGTCCGCCGCCTCGAATCCAGTGCCTGTACGTTGCTGTCCACGCTAGAGTTCATTTCTTTGGAACAGATGAATTTCGCCCTGCCAGCACGACGCTGATCGTATAGGCACGCTCTGGTGTCAGCCCGGCCATCAGCGCAGCGGCGGCCGCCGGCTGCATCCGGCCGAGGAACCCTGCAGCAAAATCAGGATCCATCTGCTCAAACAAAGCGGCAGAATCCTTGGGCTTCATGTTTTCGTAAACCGCGGTCAGGCGCGAAAGGTCGTTTTCGGCAGCGCTATCGGCCAGTGCAAGTGTCTGCTTCAGAGCAGCCTCGGCGGCCTCGAGCTGCGCCAGTTTCTTCTCGATTTCTTCATCCGCGATCGCCAGGGCGTTCATTCGGTCGCGAATCTGCATTTCGCGTTGATCCAGCCGGGCTTCGCGCGCTTTGAAGGCACCAAGCATTGCCTCAATATCAGGGGGGGCGGCCACTTCTGCGGTTTGGGGCGCATCCTCATGGGCCGTCATCTCTTCGACCGGGTGATCGCCAGTCAGCTTTTCCAGAGCCAGCACGGTCCCGGTCTGTGTCCCCACGCGCAGAATCGCCGACGTCACCAGAAGGCCTGCGATCAGCATCAGCGTTCCCCGACGGGCGCGCCTGCGCCGGGGTGCGGGCTTGCCCTTCGGCGTGGTCTTGCCTGCCGGTTTGGTTGCGATTTTTGCCATTTGCCGCGCCTCAGTTCGACGCCGACCGGCGCGCAAAGACCGGTTGGTCATTGCGGGCGGGTGGCTCTGCGATAGGCTGAGGTGCTGGTGCAGGGGTGGCATAGCGCATCGGCGGCTGATCCATGCCGTGCCCGTAGTGCGGCGCGGGCTCTGGCAGGTCATGCATGGAGGCGACCAGCAGTTCCAGCCGCTTTGCCACACCCTCTGCTCTCTCTGTCAGCTGACCAAGCGACGCATTGGCCTCTCCCGCTGCGCTTTGTGCGGATTTCAGCGTCCGGGTCAGGTCATCGACCTGCGCGGACAGCACTGCGACTGCACCGCCGACGCCGTTTTCCAGATCGTTGAACCGTGCCAGCCGTCGGGCAAGGATGAAGCAATAGAAGGCAGCGCCCAAGGCGCCTGCGACCAGCAAGATGTCTGAAATCATTTCCATGTTCTTCCCCTCAACTCATCACGAATTCGACAATCAGCAGGTCGCGCACAGCGTCCGGCCCAGTGATCACCTGGATACGCCGCAGCATCTGGGCGCGAATGCGTACCAGCGCGGCGGGATCCTCAAAATCGGCCATCCGCAGTGCGCGGAGGTAATTGTTCAGCACGTCCATGACGCGCGGACGCACCGTCTCGACGGCGCTTTGCTGCCCCGATGGCACCTCAAGGCTCGCGGTAAAGCGCAGGTGGCGGTTTTCCGAGGCAGGGCCGAAGGAAATCACCATCGGCTCCAGGGTCACAAAGGCGACGTCGGAGGCGACAAATTTCTCGGTCGGTACTTCCGCCTCGGCTTCGGCATGGGGGGCATCGCCACCCAGAATCATGCCGCTGTAAATTGCGAAGAAACTGCCGCCGCCGCCCACCAGTGCCAGCACGATCCCTAGGATCAGCGGCAGCTTGGAACGCTTTTTCGGTGCTTCCTCTGTGTCCTTAGTCTCTTCTGACATGGCCCAACCAAATTCTCTCTGATGGGTCCGTTTTAACCGTCATGAACTAACCGATTATTAAGCCCGTTCGGCCAATTAAGGGGTAGTCGCCGGTAGAATGCCGGCCGGACGGGAGATGCGGTTTGCAACAGTTCATGACCCTGTGGAACAGCCTTGAAACACGGCGTCGGATCCTCATGATTCTTGCCACAGTCGCGATGTTCGCGGCGGTTCTGGGGCTGGCGCGTATGGCGTCTCAACCCTCGATGAGCCTGCTGTATTCGGGCCTGGAAAACGGTCAGGCGGGCGAAATCGTCAGTGCTCTGGAACAGCGCGGCGTTGTCTATGAGGTGCGCGGCGGCAGTATCTATGTCGAAGGTGGATCGCGGGACGAACTGCGCATGACCCTGGCCAGCGAAGGCCTGCCGCGCAACTCCAGCCAGGGCTACGAGCTGCTTGATTCCCTGTCAGGTTTCGGCACCACATCGCAGATGTTCGATGCTGCCTACTGGCGTGCCAAAGAGGGCGAGCTGGCGCGCACGATCGCCTCCAGTCCGCAAATCGAATCGGCCCGCGTTCATATCGCGCATCAGGGGGCCAACCCGTTTCAACGTGATTTGCGCCCCACCGCGTCGATTTCGCTCTCGACCAGCGGTGATATCAGCGCAGCTCAGGCCAAGGCGCTGCGCTATCTCGTGTCCTCCGCCGTCGCCGGGTTGTCGCCCGATGACGTTGCCGTGATCGATGATGCCGGCGAACTGGTCGGCGCCACCGAAGACTCCGGCACCACCGCCGGGCAGGACCGCGCGCAGGAGCTCAAGGAGAAGGTGCAGCGCCTCCTCGAGGCCCGCGTCGGCCTTGGCAATGCCGTGGTTGAGGTCAGCGTCGACACCAACAACGAAAGCGAATCCATCGTCGAGCGGCGGTTTGACCCCGAGGGGCGGGTCGCCATCAGCACGGATACCGAGGAACGCAGCAACAGCTCGAAAAACTCCGAGGGCGGCGATGTCACCGTGGCCTCAAACCTGCCGGGCGGCGACGCTGGTGGCCGCGGCACCTCCTCGAATCAGAACAGTGAAACGCGCGAGCGGGTGAACTACGAGGTCTCCGAGACCAGCCGGGAGGTGGTGCGTGCCGCCGGGGCGATTCGCCGCCTGACTGTTGCCGTGCTGGTCAACGGCATCGCCGCTGTCGGCGACGCCGACCCGGTCGCGCGCACCGAGGCCGAGCTGGGAGAGCTGCGCGAGCTTGTCGAATCCGCCGTCGGCTATGACGCGGCGCGCGGCGATGTCATCACGCTCAAGTCGATGCAGTTCGAGCCCCTTTCGCAGCTCGGCACCAGCAGCGATCAGGGCTTCATCGCCGGGATGAACCTCGATGTCATGTCTCTGGTGCAGATGGCGGTTCTGGCTGTCGTCGCGCTGATTCTTGGTCTGTTCGTCATTCGCCCGGTTCTGACGGGCCGCGCTGGCGCGGCCGATGTCCCCTTGCTGGAGGGCGGCAATGGCCCCGTGCTGAACGGAGAGATCGAGGACGACGATTTCAGCCTGCCGGATCTGTCGATGGGCGGCTTTGGCGGCGATGACGGCGGCTTTCCGATGATGGGGGATTTCGGCGACAGCAGCAGCAGCGACGACCCCGTTGTCAAGCTGCAGTCCCTGATCGAGGAGCGCAAGGACGAGACGCTCGAAATCCTGCGCAGCTGGCTTGAAGAAAGCAAGGAAACCGCATGAAACAGATCGCCCGCATCCTTGAGGATTTCGGCACCCCGCATATGCCCACTGCCCCGGCGATGAGTGACGAGGAGCTTGAAACCATTCGCCTCGAGGCTTTCGAGAATGGCTACAAGGCCGGTTGGGACGATGCCGCGAAGGCGCTGAGAGAGGAGCAATCCCATATCACCAGCGACCTCGCCCGCAACCTCCAGGACCTCTCCTTCACCTATACCGAGGCGCATTCCGCCGTGCTGGCCGCGATCCGCCCGCTGATGGGCGACATCATCGACAAGGTCGTGCCCGAGCTGGCTCGCGAAACCCTCGGCCTGCGCATCAAGGACGAGTTGGAACAGCTCGCCAAGCGCAAGGCCTCGCAACGCGTGGAAATTCTCGTCTCGCCGGAAAACCTCGTCACGACCGAGGGGCTGATGGCGCAGGACTTCGGCTTCCCTCTGGCCGTCGTCGCCGATGACACCCTCTCCGAGGGGCAGGTGTTTCTGCGGTTCGACGATGAAGAGACCGAGATTGATCTGAACGCGGTGACCGAGGGCATACGCCAGGCGGTCGACGGCTTCTTCACGGAACAGGAAAGGAAAATTCAGAATGGATGATCAACCCGGCGAGGGCGCTGCCCCGCGTGGCAACCCCTTCACCATTGTCCCGATCGAGATCACGATCTCCGTCGGCAAGGCGCGCCCGCTGATCCGCGATCTGCTCAAGCTGACCCGCGACAGCGTGCTGCCGCTGGACCGCCGCGTCGATGATCCGGTCGAGCTCTACGTCGGCGACCGCCTGATCGCGCGGGGTGAGCTTGAGGAGCTGGAGGGCGATCAGGCCGGGCAGCTCGCCGTGCGGCTGACCGAAGTCAGTGACCTCTCGGGAGAGCTCTGACAGTGCCAAACCGGGGAAGAATTCTCCTGATCGTGGTCCTTGTGATGACGGCATTGGTGATGTCGCGGCCTGTGCTGGCGCAGGATATCTCGGTCAACATCGCTGAAAACGGCTCGCTCACGGCGCGTGGCATCCAGATGATCCTGCTGCTGACGGTGCTCAGTCTGGCGCCCGGCATCCTGATCATGATCACCTGCTTTCCGTTCCTCGTCACGGTGCTGTCGATCCTGCGCCAGGCGATCGGATTGCAGCAATCGCCGCCGAACATGTTGCTGATCAGCCTGGCGATGTTCCTGACCTACTACATCATGGAGCCGGTGTTTCAGCAGGCTTGGCAGGCCGGGATACAACCCCTTGTCGAGGAGCGGATCGAGATCGAAGAGGCTTTGCCCCTCGCCATCGCCCCGTTCCGCGATTTCATGGCCAATCGCATGGACCCCGACACGTTCGAGGCCATGGCTGCCCTGCGCCCCGATGCGGCGCAGATCGAAACCGGCCCTGATGCGCCGCTCTCGGTTCTCATTCCCAGCTTCATGCTCTCGGAAATCGCGCGGGCCTTTCAGGTCGGATTTCTGCTGTTTCTGCCCTTCCTGATCATAGATTTGGTGGTCGCAGCCGTTCTGATGTCCATGGGTATGATGATGGTGCCACCGGCCATCGTCTCTCTCCCGTTCAAACTCAGCTTTTTCGTCATCGCGGATGGCTGGACTCTGGTGACCAGCAGCCTCGTGCGCAGCTATTTCTGAACATGGTTAATCTCGCCTGAGCGGGGCCATCGGCTCCGCGCGGACCGGGCAACCGTACCGCTAGGCTCCCGCCCGCCGCAGGCGCAGAGCCCGCGATCAGCGGCGCACGTCAGATGCCGTCGAAATCGCCCAGGTGACGCTCACCGCGGGTGCGGGCCAGAGCGATCTGTTTCTGGCGTTCGCGAAACCGGGTCTTGTCGCTTTCGCTGGTCTCATCGATGCAGTGATGACAGGACACGCCCTCCTCGAAACCCGGATGGGCGCGATCTTCGGGCAGGATCGGGCGACGGCAGGCGTGACACAGCTCATGCGGACCCTCGACCAGCCCGTGCCCGACAGAGACGCGGCGATCAAAGACAAAGCACTCGCCCTGCCAGGAACTGTCCTCGGCGGGCACGTCTTCGAGATACTTCAGGATGCCACCCTTGAGGTGATAAACATCCTCAACCCCCTGACCCAGCAGGAAATTCGTGCTCTTCTCGCAGCGGATACCACCCGTGCAGAACATGGCGATGCGCTTGTTGTGAAAGCGCGCCTTGTTCTTGTCCCACCAGGCAGGAAAGTCACGAAAAGAGGCTGTTTCAGGATCGACCGCGCCCTCAAATGTGCCGATGGCGACCTCGTAATCGTTGCGCGTGTCGATCACGGCCACATCGGGGCTGCGGATCAGATCGTTCCACTCCGCGGCTTCCACATAGTGACCGACGCGGGCGCGCGGATCGACATCCGGCTGGCCCATCGTCACGATCTCTTTCTTCAGCCGCACCTTCATGCGGGCAAAAGGCCGCTCCGCCGCGGTCGAGAGTTTCCACTCCAGAGCCGCGCAACCGGGCAGGGTGCGGATATGCGCCAGCACGGCCTCGATCCCGTGTTTCGACCCGGCAATCGTGCCGTTGATCCCCTCGGGCGCCAACAGCAGGGTGCCACTGATCCCTTCGGCTTCGCATAGATCACGCAACGGGCCCTGCACGGCGGCGGGGTCCTCGAACCGGGTGAAATGATAGAGTGCGGCAACGGTGAACATGGCGGCGATCTAAGCCCTTCCAACCTTACAGGCAAGCGACGAGAGGCCGCAGCCTAGCCGCGTTCGCGGATCTTGTCGCTGAGCAGCCCCAACTGCCGCGCGATCAGCTTGCGCGTCGCTTCGTCGACCACGCGACCGCCCTCCAGCTTGTCCTGCATCGTGCCGATTGACACATCCGGACCCAGCACCGCATCGGCGTTGATCACCGACAGGATCTGTCGCCAGGCATAATGCGACAGGTTCCCGCCCCGTGTGCCCGAACTTTGGGTCAGGATCGACACCGGCTTGCGCGACAGCGGCGCGCCCGGTTCGGTGCTGGCCCAGTCCGTCACCATCTTCAGCACGCCGGGGACCGAGCGGTTGTATTCTGGTGAGCAGATCACCAGCCCGTCCGCCGCGCCAATCGCGCCACAGATCCGCCGCACCGGCTCGGGCGAGACGCCATCGACCCGCAGATCCTCGTTGAACAGAGGGATATCGTGGATTTCGATGATCTCGATCACCATCCCCTCGGGCGCAAGCTCCGGTAGGGTATTGCGCATCTGCGTGGTCATGGAGCCGGCCCGCAAAGACCCGCTCAGCGCCACAACCTTGATCGTTTCCATGCGACAGCTCCCGCAATTTGTCCCGTTTCGCCCAGAGCTTAGCGCATTTCGGGCCGTTGCACAGCGCCAAGGCCCGAAACTGCCGCCGCCGATTGACCCTTGCCGCCGCCTCGGCCAAAGTCGCCGCACACCAGTGGAAAAGGCCTGAACATGAGCACTGCCCTCATCGTCATCGACATCCAGAAAGACTTCTGCCCCGGCGGCGCTTTGGCGGTTCCCGAAGGCGATCTGATCGTGCCCGAGGTCAATGCCCTGATGACCCAATTCGACGCCGTGATCCTGACTCAGGACTGGCATCCGGCGGGCCACTCCTCCTTCGCCTCCTCGCATCCCGGCGCCGCCCCGATGAGCCTGATCGACATGCCCTATGGTCCGCAGGTGCTCTGGCCCGATCACTGTATCCAAGGCTCGGACGGCGCCAATTTCCACCCCGACCTCGCCGTGGATCGCGCCGATCTGATCATCCGCAAGGGTTACAACCCGGCGATCGACAGCTATTCGGCGTTTTTCGAGAATGACCACACCACCCCGACCGGGCTGGAAGGCTACCTTAAATCCCGAGGGATCACCCAGCTGACGATGGTCGGCCTCGCGCTGGATTTCTGCGTCAATTACAGCGCGGTAGACGCCGCACAGCTGGGCTTTAGCGTCACCGTTCGTCCCGATCTGTGCCGCGCTATCGATTTCGACGGCTCGAAGGTGCGCGCTCTGGCGGGTATGGCTGATGTCGGCGTGACGCTGTAGCCGCGGCGCCCACTGCGCCATCCGGGGCGGACCGGATCATGCAACCTCGGCAGGTTTGGCACCGGTAGCGGGCTGGGAAACGGCCCCTGAAGCCGCATCTTCGGGCAGGGTCACGCACGCCATCGCCTCACCTGCGAGACCTGTCTCGCGCGCTCAGCGGGCTAGGCTCTGGTCAAAGACCAGCCAAACCCTTGCAATCCCCGCGCTATCCCGGCTTTATCGCAGGCAATGTGAGGAGCCTGTCCATGGTCGATATCGCCACCCGAGTGCACAATCATAAGTGGAAGATCGATCCGATCGTCCGCTCGCTGATCGACACCGACTTTTACAAGCTGCTGATGTGTCAGTCGGTGTTTCGCAACAAGCGCGACACCCATGTCACCTTTTCGCTGATCAACCGCTCCACCTCGGTGCCTTTGGCGAAGATGATCGACGAAGGCGAACTGCGCGAACAGCTCGACCATGTGCGCTCGCTCTCGCTGACCCGTGGCGAATCCACCTGGATGCGCGGCAACATGTTCTACGGCAAACGCCAGATGTTCCGCCCCGACTTCATGGAGTGGTTCGAGAACCTGCGCCTGCCCGCCTACCATCTTGAGCGAAAGGGCGACCAGTACGAGCTGACGTTCGAAGGTTCCTGGCCCGAGGTCATGCTCTGGGAAATCCCCGCCCTCTCGATCCTGATGGAGCTGCGCGGCCGCGCCGTCCTTAACCGCATGGGCCGCTTCGAGATGCAGATCCTCTACGCCCGCGCCATGACCAAGCTCTGGGAAAAGATCTCGCGTTTGCGGGAGCTTGAGGGCCTCAAGATCGCTGATTTCGGCACCCGTCGCCGCCATTCCTACCTCTGGCAGGACTGGTGCGTACAGGCGATGAGCGAGGGTTTGGGGGATAAGTTCATAGGCACCTCGAACTGCCTCATCGCCATGCGCGACGATCTTGAGGCCGTCGGCACCAACGCCCACGAGCTGCCCATGGTCTACTCCGCTCTGGCGGAGGGCGACGAAGCCCTGCGCCGCGCGCCCTACGACGTGCTCGCTGACTGGCAGGAGGAGCACTCGGGCAACCTGCGCATCATCCTGCCCGACACCTACGGCACGGCGGGGTTCCTCGCCAATGCGCCCGACTGGCTGGCCGGCTGGACCGGCATCCGCATCGATTCCGGAGACCCCGCGACCGGCGCGGAAAACGCCATCAACTGGTGGAAATCCCGTGGCGAGGACCCGACCGAAAAGCTGGTGATCTTCTCCGACGGTCTGGACGTGGCAAAGATAGAAGAGCTGCACCGCCAGTTCTCGGGCCGCGTCCGCGTGTCCTTCGGCTGGGGCACCCTGCTGACCAACGATTTCCGCGGGCTGGTCAAGGACGACGCGTTGGCGCCTTTCTCACTGGTCTGCAAGGCCGTCTCGGCCGAGGGCCGTCCGACGGTCAAACTCTCCGACAACCCCGAGAAAGCCATGGGCCCCGCCTCCGAGATCGCGCGCTACAAGCGGGTGTTCGGCGTCGGGGAGCAGGAGCGGATGGCGGTTGTGGTTTAGATACTTGCTTGATCAGGGAACAAGGGCAACTTACTTGCTGAGGAGGTCGATACGTCTCCAAACCGTTTATAGAGGTCGGATGTGAGCTCCTCCAAAGTCGCAGCTGAAGAGACTTTTAAGTCATTGTATTTTAGGACCCGCAAAAAGATGATTCGAGTCCGATTGCCGCCGCTCAATTTAAACGCCGCTTGAGATAAGATTCGATCGTGGCTGGACGCTTTGATTTTTTCTTCCCGCACTAGTTTCCAAAATTTTGGGTCGTCGATCTCAAAGTAGATTGTAGTGCCCTTTTTCTTGTTTCTGCCTTTCCATTTTCTAATTCCGTCAAGTCTGTCCCAATTGGGTGAGGTAGCAATGCAGTCAATTTTCTCAAAGTGCCAAGGGTCGTTAGGGTCCGGTTGAGAGAAGGATGATGACTGGCGTCGAGAAAACTCCGATCTAGGGATGTACGGGGCTTTGCTGTTAAATCTAAGGCCTGAAACTCTTGCATTTTTTTCGCACGAACTGAAGATGTCACTTTTTGCAGTAAAGGATTTTGGCGCGAGCGAGGGGTTTATGTCCTCCTTTCTTAAGTCTTTGTTTGAAAGTGTTAAGAACTGAGTCATCCCAAGATTCAAGAGTTCGCATGCTGCATCCAGTTTCATCTCTTGGGATAAAGGTGACTTTGAAAGCGGTGCAGAGATTCTATCTACGTGAAAAGCATCCTCTCTAAGCGGCGTGTTCATCTCAGTCGCTGCGTTTGGACGAATTTCGTCAATTAAGGACTTTGTTTTTTCGCCGAATAAAAATGAAATTTCAGCGGGCTTGAGGCCGGTCAGGCCGCGAATGTATTCCTGCCCAATGTCACTTTCAAGAAATGCAAAAATCGCTCCGCCTCCTCCTAATAGAATTCATTTAAATTTTGATTTAAAGGAGCCCGGAGTTGGCGGTTCTATAAGGATCCGAAATCGCGCGCTGCTTCCCAAAAGCTCTTCGTTTGTTGCGCTTAGGAAATTTTCTAGGCTGTTGCAAACATCGATAAAAGTCCTCAAAGAAATTTCATGAGCCTGAACGTCAAAGTCAACTTCAAGGGTTTGAAAGCTGTTCGGCGAGGATTGAGCTTCGATCATATTTAGACCACATTTGTTGGCTTATTATCTAGTTTCTCAAAGCACATGTGAGTCAACAAATTTTCCCACCTAAACCCGCATTAGATATTTATGTGTTCTTGAGAACTCTTTTGCATCTGACTTGCCGATGAATTCGATATCTAAAAATAATGAAGTCAGTACGGTATGTGCCACCCCACCATCTCCGCCCAAGGTGGGTCAACACCCCGCAAACGCTCAGTGCCCCCCTACCTCTCCCACCCCCGCGTCTCCTTCACCTCCGAACGCGCCTTCTTCGCATCGACCCGTTTGCGCTTCTGGTTCTGCGATACCTTCGTTGGCACCCGCCGCTTTGGCACCAGCGTCGCCTGCAGCACCAGCGCCGCCAGCCGCTCGCGCGCGATCTCCCGGTTGCGGGCCTGGCTGCGTTCCTCCTGCACCTGGATCACCACCGCGCCCTCTTTCGTCCAGCGCCGACCCGCCAGACGTTGCAAGCGGCGCTTCACCGGATCGGGCAGGCTGGGCGAGCGTTCGGCCTCGAACCGCAACTCGACCGCGCTGCTGACCTTGTTCACATTCTGACCGCCGGGGCCCGAGCTGCGGATGAATTGCTCCACCAGCTCCCATTCCTCGATCGCGATCCGGTCGTTGATCCTCAGCATCTGCCTCTCCGTTGCCCGTGCGCCGGGCCTGTCGCCTTCATGTCCCCAATGCGCCCCGGCGCGCAAGGTTCCGTAGGGCAGGGGGATCGCCACCCTGCCCGGAGTGCCGTTCCTGCCCGATGGGGGAGGCCGTGACCCGCCCGAATTTGCACCGTTCAGTTACCGACAGGATACCGACGCGATACCGATAGTCAAAATCGGGCTTTTCTGGCGATTTTCGCGCCGGGTCCGGCACCACAGAGGGGCGGCGGCAGTGGCATGCAGAAAGGGCCGCCCTGATACCAGGACGGCCCTTCACGAGATTAGGAGGTGGTTCGGTTAGGCTCAAACCAACCCATCAGGATATTCAGCCAAGGGCTGCCTCAGCGACTATCCCTCCAAGCTGTTCCGAATCCCCTCTCCAATACCTCATTAGACACTAGAGCACCTCCTTTCTAACTGTTTCCAATGACTTCAGGTTCGCATGAACGTGTTAAAAGTCAAAGAAAATCACGCAGCCGGGGTCAGCTTTTTCGCGATGATTGCCCGGAAAGGCAGCAACGCGATGAGCGCCAGCGTCATCTTGACCATCCAGTCCGCCAGGGCGAGCGACACCCAGAGCGGGACGTCGGGCCCGGCGTTCAGCAAGGGCGCGTGGCCCCAGGCCCAGTTGATCTCGGCATCGGCATTTTCACCAAAGAAAGCAATGAATTGCGCGAAGCCGATGGTGAAGAAGATTGCCGTGTCGAGCGCCGAACCGATGATCGAGCTGATCAGAGGCGCGCGCCACCAGCTGCCTTTGCGCAGCCTGTCGAAGACCGCCACATCAACCATCTGCGCAATCAGGAAGGCAAAGGCCGAACCGACCGCAATCCGCAGCGACACGGCCGCATAGGTATAGCCGTCGCCTTGCAGCATGATCTGCGTGCCGATCAGCGAGCAGAGGATCCCCGTCAGGAAGCCAGCAAGGATCACCCGCCGCGCCGCACCGGGACCATAGACCCGGTTCATCACGTCCGTGACAAGAAAAGCGAAAGGATATGTAAAGGCGCCCCAGGTCAGGAGCCCGTCAAGGATCAGGAACTGAACCAGGATGTTGGAGGCCACGACAATCGCGGCCATGGCAAGGATGCCAGGAATATGAAGACGTTGCATGTTTGATCCGTTTTTTAGACAAGGTCGCGGAGACTTGTCCCCAGAGCGGGGAATTGGCGGCGTTTAGCGGCTCGGCCCCAGTGAATCAAGGGAAATCTCGAGAATGGCCGACTCGAGCAGAGGCAAGAAATTATCGTCGGAGACCATCGTCAGCATAGTGCGGCCCGTTGCATCCTGCCAGACCGACAGGCCTTCGAAGTTTGCCCGAAGATGTTCGTCGGTGCGCCAGATCACCCTGCCGGGATCGGACGGATCGCTCAGATCAAACCGCCTGATCTGGTTGGAAAAGCCGAGACCAAAGGCCCGTTCGAGCAGATAGAAGGCCCCGTCTGGCCCGAAATCGGCACCGACGGGGTGGAAGTTGTCGATCAGGGGAACGTCACGCACCTTGCTCCAGGCCTCACCGTCAAGCCGCCAAAGGGGAACGAACCGGCGCTTCTCAATCACCGTTTCGGGCAGCGTATAGAGTGCACCACTGTCATCGACAGCCAGCGCCTCATATTTACCATTGGCTATCAACTGGCCGGTTTCGGGTGGATCGGGCAGCTGTGTGGTGAGCCCGTCATCCTCGATACGCCACACCGCATTATTCTGCTCCAGCGAGATTCTCAGCCTGCCATCCTTGTCGCGCGCCAGCCCTTCGCTGTCGCCCGCGCCCATCGGGTCTGTGCTGCCATCCGGCGCAGGAAAGTCCAGACGGCTGTCAACATGCGCCTCTGTCAGTCGGCCGTTCTGTCGGATCAGACGGCCGAATACCAGGAAGCCGCGGTCGCTCAGCCCGATAAACTGGTCTCCACCGGCCACAACCTCAATTCCGGAGAGACCGCCGATCCTTGGCAGAGCGGACTGGACCGAGACCGGCGCAGCAATTGCGCTGGTCTCGGATGCAGTCAGGATGTTGCCGCAAGACACTCCGGCCAGAACGGCGCCGGTGACCGCGATCAGCGCGACTGTAGAACGGAGACGCATTGCGCTGGCAAATCAGCCAGTGTCAGTTGGCGTTTCGGGGCTGGCGGCGGTGCGTTGGGGTCGCGTGGCTTGGGCGGCGGCGGGTTCAGGATGTTGTTCACCCAAGTTTGCGCCTCTGCGCAGCCATCACCGGGGGGAGGCGCGTCCTGAGGGGCGCAGCCAATGCTGCCTTTGGGGCAGGACAGGCGAATGTGAAAGTGATCGTCGTGGCCATACCAGGGCCGGATCTTGCGCAGCCAGGAGCGGTCACCCGTGGCCGTGCGGCACATCTCGACCTTGCCGCCGGGAAACAGGAAAATCCGCTCGACCCGGGGGTCACTGGCGGCGGCTTTCAGCAGCGCCGTATATTGCGGGGTCCAGCTGGCATTGACGGCCGTGTTGCGATTGCGCGCGACCGAAATGGTCGAAATCCGCTCACGGTCGGCGCGGCTCAGGCTCATGTTGCCGCCGGGCAGCATCCAGATGTCGACGTCCAGACCCATCTGGTGCGAGGCATGGCCAGAGGCCATCGGCCCGCCGCGCGGTTGTGACATGTCGCCGACATAAATCCCGTTCCAGCCGGGAATACGTGCGGCCTTGCCTGCGAGATCCTCGAGATAATTGACCAGCTCCGGGTGGCCCCAGTTGCGGTTGCGCGACAGGCGCATGGCTTGCCAACCCGGGCCGCTCTCGGGCAGTTGCACTGCACCTGAGATACAGCCTTTCGCATAGCTGCCAAAGGGTTGCGTCGGTTGATCCGAGGAAAAGGACATCGCGCCAAACAGGCTGCGTGCTTCCTTGCCGGCCAGTTCTGCCGGTATTGCCTGCCGGGTGACAGGATCGGCACCATCGTTGGCCATACATCCGGCCAGCGTGGTCAAAAGCATCGTCGCCAAGGCGATCAGTTTGATAGGGCGCATCAGGTCAGGGTATCTCCATCGGGTTTCACCCAAGCTAACAGGACCCAACCAAGGAGGAAAAGGAAAACCAACGGTGTGATCCCGATCTGCTGAGACCCGCTTATCACGGTGACGATCCCGATCAGCGTCGGCGCGATGAACGAGGTCGCCTTGCCCGCCAGCGCGTAGAGCCCGAAGGCCTCTGTCATGCGGTCCGGGCGGGCCTGACGCACCATCATCGTGCGACTGGCCGACTGAAGCACGCCGCCTGCCGCGCCAATGGCCGCCCCGATGACAAAGAAGGTGATATCGGGCAGGGTGGACCCCTCGGGGACCGTGAACCACAGCACATGCGTGGGCGAGATGGTGACGGTGACGATCGCAACGAGCGTCAGGATAAGGATGCAGACGCGGATCACCGCCTTTGGTCCCCAGATTGCATCGGCATAGCCGCCGAGCCAGGCGAACAGCGCCCCCGAGATGATCGAAATGATCCCGAAGATCCCGATATGCGTCACGCTCCACCCCAGCACACCCGAAGCGTAGATGCCGCCAAAGAAATACATCCCGTTCAGCGCGTCGCGATACAGCATGGACGAGCCGAGATAGGCGAACAGAGACGGCGTTTTCGGCAGGCTTTTCAAGGTGGTGCCAAGGTTGCGCAGAGCCGCTGCAACCGCGCCTTTCGGGGCTTTGCGCCGTTTATCCTCCTTCACGAAGGCAAAGAACGGCACCATGAAGATCACGTACCAGATCGCCGTCAGCGGGCCGACGGCGCGAGTGCCCTCGCGGGTCTCTGCATCCAGGCCAAAGATCGGGTCGATGCCGATCAAGGTCTTGCCGGTATTGGCATTTTCGGCCAGCAGCGTCAGCATGATGATCAGCGCGATCAGCCCTCCGACATAGCCGAACGCCCAGCCGTTGCCACTGATCCTGCCGATTTCCTCACGGGTGCCGAGGTCGGGCAGCATGGCGTTGGTAAAGATCGTGGCGAACTCCATCCCGATCAGACCGATGGCAAAGAAGAACAGCGTCAGGTTGAGGTTGAAGTGCCCCGGAGCCGCCATCCATAACATCGCGGCTCCGACCACATAGAGCGCCGAGAAGAACCATATCCAGCGCAGCCGCTGCCCCGAGACATCGCTGATCGCGCCCAGCACGGGCGCAAGAACCGCAATGCAGACCCCCGCCGCACCGATGCCGAACCCCCAGGCCGATTGCGCTGCAGCTCCGTCGCCGATCAGTTCCTTGACATAGGGCGCGAAGATGAAGGTCAGCAGAAGGGTGTTGTACGGTTGGCTGGCCCAGTCGAAAAAGAACCATCCCCAGATGCGTTTGCGCATAGCCTATCCCCGACACTCGTTTGCGTGGATATGACGTGGATTGGCAGCGCCGGGCAAGGCAATCCTGTGCGGCCGCGTCAGTTCACCGGCGGCCAGTCACGCGCGTTTTCAGCCTCGAACATCTCGCGCGCCCAGTCGGGCAGCGAAAGGACGCTGTCGGTGCCGCCAAGTGCCTCGATGACCTCAACGGTTGGCACCAGCTTGCGGTTGCGAATGATCCCGGTGCGCAGCACGCCGTGGTTGGCGCAGGTGCCGTCCTCGGTCCACATGCTCTGCTCGATATAGATGAACTTGTCGTCCCAGCCGAGCATCCTTGTCTGCATCTCGACTTTCGTGAACAGGGTCAGACGCTTGCGATAGCGCACCACGCTGCCCGCGACAGTCAGTCCCCAGCCCTTTTGTCGCAGCACCCGGGTAAAGCCACAACGCACGGCAAAAGGAATGCGCCCAAGATCATAGAGCGTGAGCGTGCGGCCGTTGTTCAGCTCCATCCAGGGATCAATGTCGCCGGGCCAGATCCGCAGGTGTGAAATATGCGTGTCGTGAATGGTCAGAGGCGGGGCTTTGCGGACCTTCAGCAATGCCAGTGCAAAGCGCAGATAGGGGTACATTCGGCTCTCCTTTGCGGCGTTGCTGGGGCGGTGCAAACACAACGTCAACCAGAACCCTGCGTCCGACTTGCGCATTTGGCTTTGACTGCTTACCTGAGGTCTGCTGTTAAAATCGGAGAAAGCGCCCATGCAATCACTGTTGATGATCGTCAACCTCGTCCTCAACGTCGTCTGGTTCTTCGTCATCGCCCATGTGATCATGAGCTGGCTGATTTCCTTTCAGGTCCTGAATACCCGCCAGCAGTTCGTGGCGCAGATCTGGTACGGGCTGAACCGCATCCTGCAACCGATCTACGACCCGATCCGCCGCATCCTGCCCCCGATGGGCGGCTTTGATCTGGCGCCGCTGCTGGTGCTGCTGGCGATCATGGCGCTTCGTATCGTGATTTCCAACAACATCGGGTATATGTACTGAAGTATTCCCCCGCATCTAGGGGCGGCTGATCTTGTCCGCCCCGGCGGAGTATGGGACAGTGGACGCTCTGGTGCGCATCGGCACCGCAACAGCCACAGGATGACGGACGCACCATGGCAGAGGCAGAGGCGCTGCTGCGCGAAGTATTTGGTTTCGACGCCTTCCGCCCCGGTCAGGGCGAGATCGTCGAGGCGGTCGCCGCAGGCCAGAACACCCTAGCCATCATGCCCACCGGGGGCGGCAAGTCCCTGTGTTTCCAATTGCCTGCGCTGCTGCGCCACGGCGTGACGGTGGTGATCTCGCCGCTGATCGCCCTGATGCGCGATCAGGTGCGTGCCCTGCGTGCGGCGGGCGTCGATGCCGGTGCGCTGACCTCTGGCAACACCGACGAGGAGACCGAGGCCGTCTGGCAATCGCTTGAGGCGGGTACGCTGAAACTGCTCTACCTCGCGCCTGAACGCCTCGCCTCCGGGGGCGCGATGCAGATGCTGCGGCGCATCAACGTCTCGCTGATCGCAGTTGATGAGGCGCATTGCGTGTCGCAGTGGGGCCATGATTTCCGCCCCGACTACCTGCGCATCGGCGAACTGCGCGAGATGCTCGATGTCCCCGTCGCCGCCTTCACCGCCACAGCGGACGAAGAAACCCGGGCCGAGATCGTCACCCGCCTGTTCAACGGCGTCCAGCCCACGACCTTCCTGCGCGGTTTTGACCGGCCCAACATCCACCTCGCCTTTTCCGCCAAGAACTCCCCCCGCAAGCAGATCCTGACCTTCGCCGCCGCCCGCAAGGGCCAGTCCGGCATCGTCTATTGCGGCACCCGCGCGCGCACCGAAAGCATTGCCCAAGGGTTGCGCGATGCCGGCATGGCGGCGATCCACTATCACGGTGGCATGCAGGCTGACGACCGCCGCGAGGCCGAGCTGAAGTTCCAGCAGGACGACGGCTTGATTGTTGTCGCCACGGTCGCTTTTGGGATGGGCGTCGACAAGCCTGATATCCGTTGGGTCGCCCACTCCGATCTGCCCAAGTCGATCGAGGCCTATTATCAGGAGATCGGCCGCGCCGGACGTGACGGCGCCCCCGCCGAAACCCTGACCCTGTTCGGCCCCGACGACATCCGCCTGCGCCGCACCCAGATTGATGAGGGCATGGCCCCGCCCGAACGCCGCGCCGCCGATCACGCCCGCCTGAATGCGCTTCTGGGGCTGGCCGAGGCGCTGACCTGCCGCCGCGCCACGCTGCTGAAATACTTCGGAGAAGATTGCAAAAGCTGCGGCAACTGCGACCTCTGCGACAACCCGCCCGCGACCTTTGATGCGACCGAGGCGGTGCGCAAGGGCCTCTCGGCGATCCTGCGCACCGGCGAATGGTTCGGTGCGGGCCACCTGATCGACATTCTGACGGGCACCGAAACCGACAAGATCCGTGAACGCAAACACGACGAATTGCCGACCTACGGCGTCGGCAAGGAGTACAAAAAGACCGAATGGCAGGCGATTTTCCGTCAGATGATGGGCCTCGACCTGATCCGCCCCAACGGTGAACGTCACGGCGCGTTGTTCATGACCGAGGCCGCCCGTCCCATTCTGCGCGGCGAAGACCAGATCCTGCTACGCAAGGATAGCCTCGCCGCCGCTGGCAAGGACCGCCGCCCCGCCGTGCGCACACTGGTGTCGGAAGAAGACGAGCCGCTGCTCTCAGCCCTCAAGGCCAAGCGCCGCGCCCTGGCCGAGGAGCAGCGCGTGCCTGCTTATGTCGTCTTCAACGACAAGACCCTGATCGAGATGGCCGAAACCCGCCCTCAAAACCTTGATGAAATGGCCGGGATCTCCGGCATCGGTGCGAAAAAGCTTGAGGCCTACGGCGCCACATTCCTGTCGGTCATCGCCGGAGAGGTCGAGACGCTGCACCCCCAGCGGCGCAAACTGGCGGGCCGCGCGGCAGGCACCCTCTATGATCGCCTCATGGAAGTACAGAACGACCTCGCGCGTGGCCCAGATGGTATCGACAAGCCATTGACCTGCTCGCACTCCCTGATCGCCAAGATCGCCGAGTCCCGCCCGAAAGACGCCGCCGCGCTTGGCCGGATCCTCGACGAGCGTCGCGCCGAGCGCTTCGGCGACGCCTTCCTAGAGGTGCTGCGCGACGGTGTGTGACGCCGCGCGAAGCCCCCTGCACACCGACCGACACAGCCCAAAGGACGCCCCATGCTGACCGTGATCTCCCCTGCAAAACGCCTCGACTGGGCGACGCGCGACCAGCAGATGACGACGCCGGTGTTTGCCGAAGAAAGCCGCAGTCTCGCCGCAACGATGCGTCAGAAGTCGATCAAGGATCTGCGCGATCTGATGCATCTCTCTGAGGACCTCGCCCGTCTGAACCGCGACCGGTTTCGCGACTTTCAGGATGATCCTGCGTCCGAAGCCCTGCGCCCCGCGGCGCTGGCCTTTGCCGGGGACACCTACCAGGGCCTCGATGCCTCCAGCTTGGATGCGGAGGAGCTGGCCTTCGCGCAAGAGCACCTGCGCATCCTGTCCGGTCTCTACGGCGTGCTGCGCCCGCTCGACGCGATCCAGCCCTACAGGCTGGAAATGGGCACCCGCCTGAAGACCCGACGCGGCACAAACCTCTATCAATACTGGGGGGCTGCCCCGGCAAAGTTGCTGAAGGGGCAGGCTGACGCGGTCGGCACTGATGTCTTGGTGAACTGCGCCAGCCAGGAATACTTCGGCGCTGTGGATTTGAAGGCGCTTGGGTTGCGGTTGATCACGCCGGTCTTCCTGGACGTCTCGAAGGGTCAGGAAAAGGTCATCAGTTTCAACGCCAAGCGCGCCCGTGGGGCGATGGCCCGCTATATCATCACGCACCGTCTGACCACGCCGGAGGGCCTGCAGGATTTCGATACGGGCGGCTATATTTACCAGCCGGATCGATCTTCAGCGGACGAGATGATTTTCCTGCGTGCGCCCCAAGACAGTTGAAGGCGTCGCACGTCATGTGCCACTTTTGCCCCTCCTGCGCATGAAAACAGGCGGAGGCGAGGAGGCTTCCTCGATAGCGGCAGCAAAGCTCTCGTCACCTCCCAGAGGTTCAGGCAGGCTGCTATCCGTATCAGCCGTCTCTGCACGCTTGGGCTTCGCGGCAGCCTCCGGTTGGGAATGCGCCTCCGCTCCCGCGTCGGACACGCCGCCCGCCCCCGAAGGGGCAGCGCCCGCAGGCGCGACTTCCGGTTTCATGTGAAACGGCGGCCGCAGTCCAGCGGGGGTCAATGAGGCGAGCTTGTCGAGCACATCCGCCTTTCGCAAAGGCTTTGGCAGGTAGTGGTCCAGCCCGGCGGCAATCACCTTTTCCTCGTCGTCCTCCATTGCATAAGCGGTCATGGCGACGATCGGCACCCGTTTTCCGCTGGCAGCCTCTGCCGCGCGAATGCGTTGCGTTGCCTCCTTGCCGTCCATCAGCGGCATCGAAATATCCATGAAAATCACATCCGGCGCGAACTCGACATGGGCCTGTACAGCTTCAAGACCGTTTTTCGCAAAGCGCAGGTCGACATCCGCGCTGGCCAGGATCTTCTCAAACACCAGCCTGTTGGTCTTGTTGTCCTCCGCCGCGAGCACCCGGCAGCGACGCCCGCCCGTGGACGGCCGCGGCGGTTTCGCTTCAGCGGTCCGGGGCGGCCTGACAACCGGGCCTGCACCGAGTGTCCGCAGGACGCGGAACAGGTCGTCGCGCAGGGTCGGGCGTTGCAGGATGGCGTGCAAATGGCGGCGTGCAGGGTCCATCTCGGCGAAATGCACTGCCGGGCTCAGCAGGATGATCGGTACGTCGCTGCCGCTCTCCCGGATGGCTTCTGCCAGCTCCAGCCCGTCCATCGCCTCCATGTTGTGATCCGTCAGCACCAGCGTGATGCTGTCATCCAGTAGCGCCAGCGCCTTGCCTGCAGATTGACAGGACAGGGTTTCGGCCCCGAGCAACTCCAGTTGCTTTTCCAGGATCGAGATGTGCAACGGGTTACTGTCCACAATCAACACCCTGCCGAGGTTCGGCACCGGCTCGGGCTCAGCCCGCGTATCCCCGGCCACGGGCAGCGAAATCCGAAACCCGAAGGCCGAGCCTGCGCCAAGTTCGCTGTCCACCCAGATTGTGCCGCCCATCAGCCGGATCAGTCTCTGCGAGATCGCCAGCCCAAGGCCTGTGCCCTCGAACTGGCGCGTGCTTTCGCTGTCGATCTGGGCGAATTCGCCAAAGATCATGCCTGCCTTACCTGGCGCTATCCCGATCCCAGTGTCTTCGACCGTGACTGTCAGGTTGGCATCCGTGCTGTTCGTGCAGGGTAGGGCAAGTACCCGGATCAGCACATGCCCACGGGAGGTGAATTTCACCGCATTGCCGATCAGGTTGGTCAGCACCTGGCGGATTCGCCCCGGATCACCGATAAAACTGGTCGGAGTGAACAGATCGTAATCGATCAGCAGGCTCAGCCCTTTTTCGCGCGCACCCGGCTGCAGCAGCAGCAAAACCTCGTGGATACAGCGCTCCAGATCAAACGGACGGGCGTGGAGGACAAGTTTCTCGGCCTCGATCTTGGAGTAATCCAGCACGTCATTGATGATCTCCAGCAGCGCCTCGCCCGAGCTGCGGATGGTATCGACATAGATGCGCTGTTCATCGGTCAGCCCTGTATCGCCCAGCAGATCGGCCATGCCGACGACACCGTTCATCGGCGTGCGGATCTCATGGCTCATATTGGCAAGGAAGGTCGACTTTGCCCGGTTCGCGGCCTCTGCCCTCTGCCGGGCCTGGCGCAGGCGACGTTCGTATCGCACCGTGCCTGTGATGTTCAGCGCCAGGGTCACCACGTCGCCGTCGTGGCCCTTCTGGTCCAGAAGTTTGACGTATTGCCCGTTCCACAGCCGGATCACCCGAGGATCGGGATTCGGCGTATGCCAGCGCGCCAGCATGCCCTGCCGCCAGATCTGCGGCGGATCCTCGCCGATGTCGACGACGCCTTCCTCGGTCGCGAGCTGCAGCATCCGAATGTAGCTGACGCCGGGGCTGACCTCTGTCAGCCCGTCAAAGATCGTCATCCAGGCATTGTTCGCCGCGATCATCCGGCCTTCGGCATCCCAGAAGGCAAAGCCGTCCCGGATCGTCTCGATCGACAGCCAGAGCCGCCGCTCGGCCACTTCGATTCGCTGATTGGCGGCGCTGAGGTCGGATTTCACCCGCTCATGCTCGCTCAGCACGGTTTCAACCTCGGCCCGTTTCTCGTGGATCTGCTCGGACAGATGTTTGGCGTGGCGTCCCAGTTTGCGGTTGGCGGCCTGCAATTCGGCCTGTTTCTGCTCAAGCAAGCGCTCTGCAGCGAGGCGCGCGCGCCGCTCCTCTGCCAGTTTGCTTGCCAAGGTCATCCGGGGTTTCTCCGTAACAGCCCTGTCGCGGACCTGAGGCAGAGCCTCTCGGTTTTGAATGAAAAATCCGTTTAGGAAATCCCGGCGCAAGAAGGAAAACTTGCTGTGGCTTCGGCCGCGTGCGACCCTGTGCGCAGTCAAGGCAGGAGACGTCAGATGCCCCGAATGCTTGGTGCCGCGCTGGTCGCGGTGCTCACCCTGTGCGCCCCTTTCGCAACCGCGCAGGAGGCAGATGCGCCGCTGCTGGCCGACAAACGCTTTGTCGTCAGCGCCAACACGGATTTCTCCGGCACGGACCTGCAGCAGATCTTCGACAGCTCGCTTGAGGCCTGCCGGGCCGCCTGCCTCAGCACCGATCAATGCGTCGCGCTGACCTTCAATGCACGCAACAACTCCTGCTTTCCCAAAGGCAGCGTCACGGGGATGACACCCTTTGACGGGGCGCTCTCGGCTGAGGTCATCACGGTCGATCCGGCGGTGAAGGCCCGCAGCGAAGACGCAGGGCGCCGGCTTTCCTTCCTTGGCGAGGACACTCTCGGCGCGGCGCGCAGCTTTGCCCGCGACTTGCCCTGGAGCCACCCCAGCAGCGCCTCCGCAGATGATCTTGCCGCAGATTCAGCAGCCCGCGCCCGCGACGGTGATCTGGCTGGGGCACAGGCCGCCATCGCTGCGGCGACCGGAAAATCCGACGCCTCGCCGCACTGGACGCGCCTCGCCGCCTATACGCTCGCGCTTTACAACAAAGACACTGGCAACCGTGGAGATCTGCCAGCAAAGGCACTCTCCGCCGCGATCAATGGCTATCTGCGCAGCCCGGAGGACGCGACCTCTGCCGACGCACTGGTGCTGATGGCCGATGCGCTTGCCGCACTGGATCGGGGCCGCGACGCCATTCCGGCGCTGCGCCTTGCCCAAACCCTGACCCCGACACCCGCCATTGAGACGCACCTTGATCAGGCCATCGGCCTCTATGGCTTTCGCATCACTGACAACACGGTCGAGAGCAACCTCGCCCAGCCACGCATCTGCGCCGAGTTCTCGGAACCCCTCGCGCTGGCCGGTGTCGATTATGCCCCTTTCGTGCGCCTGCCCGACCCAGCCATGGCGGTTGAAGCCGACGGCAACCAGATCTGCCTGATTGGCGGCACACATGGCGAGACCTACAACGCGACCTTCCGTCAGGGCCTGCCCGCGCGCAGCGGTGAGGTGCTGCAAAAAGACGTCGACCTGCGATTTTATATCCCCGACCGCGATCCCTCGGCGCGCTTTCCCGGGCGGGGCTATGTGCTGCCGCGGGCCACGGATGCCGCCCTGCCGATCGATACCGTCAACGTCGCCGCGCTGGATCTGACCCTGTCGCGGGTGTCCGACCGCAATATCGTGCGCGCCGTGCAGAACAGCTATTTCGGCCGCGATATCTCGGCCTACGAGGTCGAGGATTTCGATACCCAGATTGCCGAAAAAATCTGGTCCGGCACTGCCGAGGTCCGCTCAGAGCGCAACCAGACCATCACCTCTCGACTGCCGATGGGCGAGGCTCTGGCGGGGCAGGCGCCCGGCGTCTACACCCTGCGCGCCAGTGTTCCCGGCGCCGATCCCTATGATACGCCTGCCGCAACCCAGTGGTTCGTGTTGACCGATCTGGGCCTCAGCACCATGCAGGGCACCGATGGTCTTACGGCGGTGGTGCGCGGTCTCTCCGATGCCGGTGCCCGCCCCGGTGTGACGCTCAGCCTGCTGTCGAATGCCAACGAGGTGCTGGCCACCGCCACCACAGACGACACCGGCCTTGCCAGCTTTGCCCCAGGCTTGCTGCGCGGCAAGGGCGGCGCGGCTCCGGCGGCGATCCTTGCACAAAGGGGCGATGACCTGTCCTTTCTGTCGCTGACCGACCCGGCCTTCGACCTGTCTGATCGCGGTGTCGAGGGGCGCGCGCCGTCCTCGGCCATCGATGTTTTCCTCGCGACTGACCGCGGGGCCTATCGCGCGGGCGAGGTGATCCATATCACCGCCCTCAGCCGCGATTCACAGGCGATGGCGATCAGGGGCCTGCCCGTCACCGTGATCCTGTCGCGGCCCGATGGTGTGGAATACGCCCGCCAGACCTCGGCCAAGGGTCAGGCCGGTGGCCATGTCTTCGCCTTCCCTGTCGGGCCCAGCGTCCCGCGCGGGACCTGGCGGATCGAAGTGAAGTCCGACCTCGACGCCCCCGCTCTGGCCTCCGACACCGTCCTGGTCGAGGATTTCCTGCCCGAGCGTCTGGATTTCAGCCTGAGCCTGCCAGACGCCCCGCTGCCCCTTGCCAGCCCCCAGACCCTCGCGATCGAGGCGCGCTATCTCTTCGGCGCCCCCGCAGCCGACCTCTCGGCCTCAGGTGACTACGCCCTGCGTCCGCTTGATACGCTGGAGGGATTCCCCGGCTATCACTTCGGTCTCTATGACGCCCAAGGCGATACCACGCGCGACTATTTTTCGCTCGACGCGACGGATGCCGAGGGCAAGACCGCGACCACCCTCTCCTTTACCAGCTACGACCCCGACGTCGCCGCTCCGGTCGAGATGACGGCCACCCTGCGCGTGCAGGAAGGCTCCGGTCGCCCGGTTGAGCGTCGCATCGCCCGCGTCATGACCCCCGCCGATCCGATGATCGCAGTCCGGTCGGTTGCGGATGGCGTTGTCCCGCAGGGTGGCGAGGCCAGCTTCGACCTCATCGCGCTGGACGCCACGCTGACCCGCACGGCAATGCCCGTCCACTACACCATCAACCGCGTCACCACGCGCTACCAATGGTATCGCCAGTACGGTGACTGGAAGTGGGAGAGCTTTACCACCCGCAGCCCCGTCACCGAAGGCGACGTTACCCTCGGCACCGATCCTGTCACCGTCTCGGCCCCCGTAGATTGGGGCCGCTACGAGATCGTGGTGGAGAGCGCGGACAGTCCCCGCTCGACCGCCAGCATGGAGGTCTACGCGGGCTGGTACGTGCCCGCCGACGCGACAACGACACCCGACATGCTCGACGTGTCGCTGACCGCCGATCGCTTCGCCATCGGGGACACGGCGACGCTGCGCCTGGTGCCGCGCTACGCGGGCACGGCGCTGATCTCGGTCCTCTCCAACCACTTGATCGACATGAAGATTGTCGAGGTGTCGGAGGGTGAAAACCTCGTCGACCTGCCCGTGACCGACGCCTGGGGCGCGGGCGCCTATGTCACCGCCACGGTCCTGCGCCCGATGGACATCGCCGCCGGCCACAACCCCGCGCGCGCCCTCGGCCTCGACTACGCGCCCGTTGATCCCGGCGCCAAGGCTCTGTCGGTGAAAATCGACGCGCCCGAGGCCTCCGACCCGCGCGGCCCGCTTGCCGCGACGGTGCATCTCGACGGCCTCAGCGCGGGCGATACCGGATACGTCACCCTTGCCGCTGTCGACCTCGGCATCCTCAACCTCACCGGATTCGAGACCCCCGACCCGCAGGCCTATTACTTCGGTCAGCGCCGCCTCGGGGTCGAGCTGCGCGATGTCTACGGTCGCCTGATCGACGGGTTGCAGGGCGAAATGGGCCGCGTCCGCTCTGGCGGTGATGTCAGCAACCGCGCCGCCATGGACAGCCCGCCGCCCGATCAGGATCTCGTTGCCTTCTTCTCCGGCCCCGTCACTGTCGGCGCGGATGGCACGGCGCAGACCAGCTTTGACATCCCCGCCTTCAACGGCACCGTCCGCCTGATGGCCCTGGGGTGGAGCGAGACCGGCGTTGGCTCGGCCCAAGCCGACGTGCTGGTGCGCGATCCCGTCGTCGTCACCGCCTCATTGCCGCGCTACCTCGCCCCCGGCGACCAGTCGCGGATGCTGCTTGAGATCACCCATGCCACCGGTCCGACCGGCGTGATGGGCCTCAAGGTCAGTGCCGATGGCCTCGGTCTGGGGGATGTCCCGACCGAGGTAACTCTGGACGCCCAGCAAAAAGTCACCCTCTCGGTGCCGATCCTTGCCCAAGAGGCGGGTGATGACACCCTGCAGATCACGCTGACCACGCCCGATGGCCGCACCCTCAGCCAGACGCTGACCCTGCCGGTGCGCCGCAACACGCCGCAGATCGCCCAGACCCGGCGCTTCCCGCTGGCCCCCGGTGCGACCATCACCCTGAACGCCGACGCCTTTGACGGCTTCCACGTCGACACCGCCTCGGCCACGCTCTCTGCCGGGCCACTTGCCCAGCTCGACGTGCCCGGCCTGCTGGCCCAGCTCAGCCGCTATCCCTATGGTTGTACCGAACAGGTGACCTCTCAGGCGATGCCGCTGCTCTACCTCTCCTCCATCGCCGATGTGATGGGCCTTGTCCCACAGGCGCAGGTCGATCAGCGCCTGTCACAGGCCGTGGACCAGATCCTCGCCCGCCAGCAGAGCAACGGGGCGTTCAACCTCTGGTCCGACACGACGGGCGGCGGCTGGCTCGACGCCTATGTCACCGATTTCCTGTCGCGCGCCCGCGCGGGCGGCATCCCCGTGCCGGACCTCGCCTTCCGCCGCGCCCTGAACAACCTGCGCAACCAAGTGAACTACGCCCCCGATTTCACCCGTGACGAGAATGACGGGGGCGAGGCGCTGGCCTATCAACTGCTCGTGCTGGCCCGCGAAGGCGAGGCCCAGATGGGCGACCTGCGCTATTACGCCGACACCAAGGGCGGCGATTTCGCCACCCCTCTGGCGATGGCCCAGATCGGCGCCGCGCTGGCCGCCTACGGCGATCCGACCCGCGCCGACGCCATGTTCACCCGCGCGGGCACTCTGCTGCGGACGGACCTCAGCGGCCCCGAACCGCAGACCCTGCGCGCCGACTTCGGCACCCACCTGCGCGACGCCGCTGCCGTCCTCACTCTGGCGGCAGAGGCGGGCAGCAACGCGCTCGACCGCGCCACCCTGATCTCTCAGATTGAGGCGGTCGACACTCCCCGCTCCACCCAGGAAAGCGCCTGGACCCTGCTCGCCGCGAAATCGCTGGTCTCGGACGCCTCCGTCGCGGGCCTCTCGGTCAACGGCGCGCCGTCGCAAGGTCCCATGGTCCGCGTCTTGCAGGGGGACGCGATGCAGCCCGTGACGGTCACCAACACCAGCACTACGGCGACTGACCTGACCCTGACCACCCTCGGCATCCCCGACGGTCCGGTCATGTCGGGCGGCGAGGGCTATTCCATCACTCGCAGCTACTACACGCTTGAAGGGGAGGAGGCCGACCCCTCCGGCCTGCACTCCGGCGACCGCCTTGTGACGGTCATCAAGGTCAGGCCCTTTGCCGAGACCGGCGCACGCCTGATGGTCAGCGATCCGCTGCCCGCGGGGTTTGAGATCGACAACCCGCGCCTGCTCTCCTCCGGCGACATCGCCGCCTTTGACTGGCTGAAAACCACCACACCTGAGATGAGCGAGTTCCGCAGCGACCGCTTCCTCGCCGCGCTCGACTGGCGCTCGGCCGACCCCTTCACGCTGGCCTATGTGGTGCGCGCGGTGACGCCGGGCGACTACCTGCACCCGGCGGCCTCGGTCGAAGATATGTACCGCCCCCGCTACCGCGCCCGCACTTTCGAGGGCCGCGTCACGGTCACTAAGTGACTCGCGACCGGCGCGGCGCATTGCTCGCCCTGTCGGTCGCCGCCCTTCTGGCGCTGGCCGCAGGGCGCGATGCAGCCGACAGATGGATCGACGCGACAGAGCTGCCGCCGTTGCACCCCGCAACGGCGGTTGAAATGCGCGCCGCCGATGGCAGCCTGCTGCGCGCTTACATGGTCGATGACGGGCGCTGGCGGCTGGCGATGCCCGGCCCCGCCGATCCGCTCTACCTCGCGATGCTGGTCGATTATGAGGACCGCCGCTTTGCCACCCACGCCGGAGTCGACCCCCGCGCCGTGGGTCGCGCCCTCTGGCAGATCGTCACCAAAGGCCGCGTCGTCTCCGGCGGCTCGACCCTGACGATGCAGGTCGCGCGCCTGCTGGAGGGGGGCAGCACCGGCCGCTGGTCCGGCAAACTACGTCAGACCCGCGTCGCGCTGGCGCTGGAGCGTCAGCTCTCCAAGGCGCAGATCCTCGACCTCTACCTGACCCTCGCGCCGATGGGCGGCAATATCGAAGGTCTGCGCGCCGCCACGCTGGCCTATTTCGGCAAGGAGCCGACACGGCTCACCCCCGCCGAAGCGGCGTTGCTTGTGGCCTTGCCGCAATCCCCGGAACTCCGCCGCCCCGACCGAGCCCCGTTGGCCGCCGAGGCCGCCCGCAACCGAGTGCTCGACCGCATGGCGCAGGACGGCGTGATCACGAGCGACACTGCGAGGGCTGCAAAAACCGACGCGATACCGACACGCCGCCGCCCCTTCCCGGCGCTCGCACCGCACCTTACAGACCGTGCCCTCGCCGAGCGTCCCGACCTTGCCCGCCAGAACCTGACGATTGAGGTGCCGCTGCAAGCCTCGCTCGAATCCCTCGCCGCAACCGCCCTACGCGGCCAGCGATCAGAACTGTCTCTGGCCATTCTGGTGGCCGATCACCGCGACGGCCGCATCCTCGCATCCGTCGGCTCACGCGGATTTTCTGAAGCGGGCGAAGGGTTTGTCGACATGACCCAGGCCCTCCGCTCACCCGGTTCAACCCTCAAGCCGCTGATCTATGCACTGGCTTTCGACCAAGGGCTGGCACACCCGGAAACCCTGATCGACGACAGGCCGACGGATTTCAACGGCTATCAGCCGGGCAACTTCGACGGCATATTCCGCGGACCCGTACGGGTGACGGATGCGCTGCAAATGTCCCTGAACCTCCCCGCTGTCCTGCTGACCGAAGCCCTCGGCCCCGCCAAAGTCATGGCTGCCCTCAGACGGTCAGGGGTGACCCCGGCTTTACCTGGAGGCCACGCCGGGCTTGCCATCGCCCTTGGTGGTCTGGGCATGACGCTGCAGGATCTGGTGCAGCTTTATGCAGGTCTTGCCAATGGAGGGCGTGCGCAACCCCTGCACTGGCGGCCTGAAGCAGTCCCCAGGGGCAGTCACATCACGGCACCTGCCGCAGCTTGGCAAGTGGGACATATCCTCTCGGGCCTCGCGCCGCCGCCGGGTGCGCCGCTAAACCGCCTAGCGTATAAGACTGGCACCTCCTATGGCCATCGTGATGCATGGGCGATCGGCTTTGACGGTGCGCATGTCATCGGCGTCTGGGTCGGCCGGCCCGATGGCACTCCGGTGCCGGGCGCCTTTGGCGGCGATACAGCCGCGCCCGTTTTGTTCGAGGCCTTCCAGCGTTTGAAACCCATCCTGGCACCGCAATCATCCCCACCACCCGAAACCTTGCTCGCCGATGCCTCGACACTTCCGCAGCCGCTGCGCCACTTCACCCGACGCAGCCAGGGCCTCGCGCCAGATCGGGATGCACCGGAAATGGCCTTCCCGCCAGATGGCGCTGAGCTCGACATGACGGTCGAGGGGCTGCCGGTGCGTGTTCGCCAAGGCCAGCCGCCCTTCACCTGGCTTGTCAACGGAACGCCATTGCTTTCCGGTACGCGCCGTAGCGATGCCCTGTTGCCCGGCCTTGGAAAAGGTTTTTCGGACATAACGGTGATCGATTCAAAGGGCCGCTCGGCCCGGGTCGTCGTACGCCTCGACTAACGGTGAGAGTGGGGGCGCTGCCCCCGCCTGCGGCTCCCCCGAAGTATTTTGAGCAAGATGACGGGGAGCAGGGCGCTCTTTCATCTTGCCAAAAATACTTCGGGGGAGACAGCAAAGCTGGCGGGGGCAGCGCCCCCTCTGTCCCAGCCAAAAGAAAACCCCCGGCAGAGTGATCTGTCGGGGGTGGAAATTATTTTGTGGATCTCAAATCAGACCGACTTGGTCTTGTATTTGACTGGTTTCCAGATCCGCTTGTTCGTGAGGTACAACAGCACCGACAGCAGCACGAGGAAAATTACGGCGACAAGGCCAGCATGTTTGCGCGCCATCATTTTTGGCTCCGCGGCCCACATCAGGAAGGCGGCGACGTCCTCGGCTTCATGGTGCAGCTCGTTGGAATGACCATCATCGAATTCCAGATCTTCACCGGCCAGCGGCGGGGGCATGGCGATCCAGCCGGTCGAGAAGGCGGTGTTTTCGTAATAGGTCACACCGGCCTGCTCACGGGTTTCACCCGTGTAGCTGGTCAGAATAGCGGTGATATATTCCGGCCCGCCGATGCCCTTCAGCAACTGGTTGATGCCCGTGCCCGCGGGGCCGTGGAAGGCCGCGCGGGATTTGGCCATCAGGCTGAGGTCAGGCGCGTTCGAGAGGGCGGAGCCGGGGAAGTGGTCGTTCGGCGTTGCCTGACGCATGTCATCCAGCGCCGCGTCGAAGACTTCGAAACGGCCAGAGAATGCGCGTACCTGATCTTCGGGAAGACCCGGGCCACCATCGTCGCCCAGCGTGCGGATCGGCACATAACGCAGGCCGTGGCAGGCCGAGCAGACCTCGGTGTAGACCTTGAGGCCGCGCTGCAGCTGGTTCTCGTCAAAGGCACCAAACGGCCCTTCGAATGAGAAATCCACGTCGTGGATCGCTGCTGTTTCATGCTCCTGCGCGGTGGCGGCACCGGCCGTGAAGGCCAGGGCTGCAAGGGCAGAGAGGGAGAGTGTCCTGAACATGTGTCTCTGTCCTTTCCTTATTCAGCCGGGTGGCTCTTGCCGCCGTAATGCGCCTCGAAGTCGTCTTCGATGGTCGCGGGCGGGGTGGTCGGTTTTTCGATCACGCCGAGCAGGGGCAGGATCACCAGGAAATAGCCGAACCAGTAGGCTGCCGCGATCAGTGAGATCCAGCCGGTCAGGTTGGTCGGAGTTTGCGCGCCGACCCACATCAGGATGACGAAATCCAGTGCCAGCAGGGCGAACCACCACTTGAACATCGGGCGGTAACGGCCCGAGCGGGTGCGGCTGGTATCGAGCCAAGGCACCAAGGCCATGACTGCGATGGCGCCGAACATCGCCAGGACGCCGAAGAACTTGGCGTCGACGATCCCACCGGTCAACCAATGCAGGAACTGAACCAGCCAGACATCGGCGGTGAAGGCGCGCAGGATCGCGTAGAACGGCAGGAAGTACCATTCCGGCACAATATGTGCGGGGGTCGCGAGCGGGTTCGCCTCGATGTAGTTGTCGGGGTGGCCGAGGTAGTTCGGCATGAAGCCGACGATGGCAAAGAACACCGCGAGGATGACCGCCAGCGCGAACAGATCCTTCAGCACGAAGTAGGGCCAGAAGGGCAGAGTGTCCTTGGCCGCGTCTTCCTTGCTGGTGCGACGCACCTCGACACCGGTGGGGTTGTTGTTGCCGGTCGAGTGGAAGGCCCAGATGTGCACGGCGACAAGGCCGGCAATCACAAAGGGCAGCAGGTAGTGCAGGCTGAAGAAGCGGTTCAGCGTGGCATTGTCGACAGCCGGTCCGCCCAGCAGCCAAGTCTGCAGCGATTCACCGATCCACGGGATCGCCCCGAACAGGCCGGTGATCACGGTCGCGCCCCAGAAGGACATCTGACCCCAAGGCAGAACATAGCCCATGAAGCCGGTCGCCATCATCAGCAGATAGATGATCATGCCGACGATCCAAGTGATCTCACGCGGGGCCTTGTAGGAGCCGTAGTAGAGGCCGCGGAAGATATGCAGATAGACGGCGAGGAAGAACAGTGAGGCGCCGTTGGCATGCAGATAGCGCAGCATGAAGCCGCCATTCACGTCGCGCATGATGTGTTCGACGCTGGCAAAGGCCATGTCGACATGCGGCGTGTAATGCATGACCAGCACGATGCCGGTGACGATCTGCATCGCCAGGCAGAAGGTCAGGATGATGCCCCAGATCCACATCCAGTTCAGGTTCTTGGGCGTGGGGATCATGATGGTGTCGTAGAGAAGACCGATAATCGGCAGGCGCGAATGCACCCACTTTTCAGGTCCGCTCTTGGGTTCGTAATGGTCGTGCGGAATTCCGGCCATGATGTCCTCCCTCAGCCCAGAATAATTTCGGACTCGCCATCGAAGGCGGCCAGCGGAATAGGCAGGTTCTCAGGTGCCGGACCTTTGCGGATCCGCCCTGCGGTGTCGTAGTGCGACCCGTGGCAAGGGCAGAACCAGCCGCCAAAGTCACCGGATTCGCCCAAAGGCACACAACCCAGGTGCGTACAGACGCCCATCATGACCAGCCATTCTTCGGCGGCCAGACCTTCGGCACCCTCGGGGGCCGTGGCGCGGTTTTGGTCGGTCGCCATCGCGGTGTCGCCAAGGTTGGCGTTGCGGGCATTCGAATCAGGCAAGGTCGCTGTATCGACCTCTTTGGCCATGTCGACCTCTTCCTGGGTGCGGCGGCGGATAAACACCGGCTTGCCGCGCCATTTTACCGTGAGTTGTGTTCCGGTTTGGACACCAGAGACATCAACCCGGATCGAAGACAGGGCCTGAACATCTGCCGAGGGGTTCATTTGATTGACCAGTGGCCAGACGGCGGCACCGGCGGCGACGGCACCTGCGCCGGCTGTGGCGTAATAGAGGAAGTCCCTCCGGGTGCCTTCGTGATCTTCTGCGTGGGACACGAACTTAGCTCCATTCTTCGGCCGGACGACGGCGGCCACATACGGGTTCGGGGCCGCGCAAACTGCACAGCCGTTCCAAGCGGTTGTTTAACGGGCCTCATTCCACAGGTCCAGCATACAATCGCCGATTGCGAAAAGGGGCGCGCATGTGTCGCGCTTGAGACCCTTGTGCCGCGCGTGTAAGTCTGTTGCAAAGCCAGATCTCGCTAGGACCCCTCCCATGATGCAAAAACCTTCCCGTTGTGCCCTTCGCAGCACCGCCGCCACGCTTGCCGCAGCCGCCCTGCTGACCGGCTTCTCCAGCGCGCCCGCACGCGCTGAGATTGAGTTGAACCTCTACACCGGCTACCAGACAGCCCCGCACAGCCGCATCAAGGGCACCTCGCCGACCACCGGTGATTTCAATGCCTTGATCGGCTGGGAGGGCAAGAGCTTCGACATGCCCCCCTACTACGGCGTGCGCGCAACCTGGTGGCAGGATGACAACTGGGGCTTCGGACTCGAGTTCACGCATGACAAGGTCTACTCGGATCAGGACGACATGAAGGCGGCGGGTTTTTCGCATCTCGAATTCACCGATGGTCTGAACATCGTCACCGTCAACGCGTCGCGCCGCTGGAAGAATCAGTGGGGCAGTATCACGCCCTACGTCAGCGGTGGTGTTGGTTTCTCGATTCCCCACGTCGAAGTCACGGCGATCGGTGGCCCGAAAACCTTTGAATACCAGTTCGGCGGCCCGGCCATGCGCCTGACGGCCGGTGCCAGCTATCCGATCAGCGATCAGTGGTCGCTGTTTGGTGAATATCAATTCACCGCATCGAAAAACGAAACCGACCTCGTTGGGGGCGGCAACCTAGACACGCGCATCTTCACCAATGCGCTGAACGTCGGTGTCGGCTTCCGCTTCTGAGGCGTCTTTCCACCGTGTGACCAAATAAAAAGGCCCACCGACTCTGGTGGGCCTTTTGACTTTTCGCCGATCTCTCTCCTCAGGCCGGAACGGTCGCCTGCATCGCCGGTCGGGCGGAGAACGCCTCGTACCAGGCCGCAAGATCGACATTGCCTTCACGCCAGTTGCGCGCACCATGACGCAGGTCGATATAGCCAAGTGCACAGCCAAGCGCGATCTGCGCGGCGTCCAGCGGTCCGGCCAGATGGCTCATCCAGCGCGCATCAATGACGCTGAGCGTGCGTGCGGCCTTGGCCCACTGTGCTTCGACCCACTCGGGAAAGACCTTTTCCTCGGGGCGCAGGCGATGCTCATAGGCCATCAGCACGGCGGCCTCCATCACACCGTCGGCCAGCGCCTCCAGCGTCAGAACCTCCCAGATCCGCGCCTCGGGATACAGACGGCCGCCTGACAGCGAATCAAGGTAGCGGCAGATCACACGGCTGTCGCAGATCATCGGGCCATCCTCGCGCAGCAGGGCAGGCAGCTTGCCCAGCGGGTTGGCGGCGACCAGAACAGGATTCGACTCAAGCGCCGATGTCGAGACATTCTCCAGCGCGACACGGTCCGAAAGACCGGTTTCCAGAAGGGTGACCCGGACCTTGCGGGCAAAGGGCGACAGCGGCGATACGATGGCTTTCAGGCCGGACATGGACGGAGCTCCTCATTGCTTCGCCGCGACCCTAGGCCTGGCACAGCATCCTGTCCATTGCTCGCATTTTCCCGGCCAGATCACTCAGTTTCGCCAGCCCTACGCATCATGGCCACTAGAGGCGGAAGGTCAGAGCCAAAGCCAGCCTGCTGCATCCCCGTAGCTGCACCGTGGCGCACGGCGTCAGGTTTGTTCTGCGACAGCTTCCATGTGCCCTCTACTGTCTCCACCTGCATCCTGAGCGGCACAATCGCCCGCATCATTCGCTCCAGAGCCTCATCACTCATCTTCTCGGTGCGCCAGACCGGCTTTGGTGCCAGCCGCGCTTCAAACGTCTCTGAGAGACGATTCAGCACAGGACGCATCTCGGCCTCGGGCAGCATCTCCATCACGCCTGTCACTTCCACAGAGACATAATTCCACGTTGGGACCTGATCCTCGACGCCGTACCAATCGGGTGAGACATACCCATGCGGCCCCATCACCACCAATCGCGCGGGCATCCCGCCGGTGCGCAACGCCCGCGCCACTGGATTTGAGCGAACCAGATGCAGGATCAGTGAGTCACCCTCGATCAAAAAGGGTGCCTGCGCCACCAAGGGGGCCAAGGCGCCGGCTGACAGGCAGAAAAGGCCAAAACCGACATCAGAAGCAAAGCTGAGATTTTCTGCGCGCGTCGCAGTGCGATAAATCGGATTGGGGTGCATGATCGGTTCCTTGCGGCTCTTCGCCACCATCCTGATCGCGCGGCCTCTCGGGGGCAATCGCAATCAATCGACTCAGGCCAAGGGGGGCTCTGCCCCCGTCAGCTGCGCTGACTCCCCGGGGATATTTGTAACAGGGAAACAATGGGGGCAGGGCTCTGTATCATCTTGCTGAAAATACTTCCGCCGGAGGCGTTCGGGCTTGTCGTCGCGTATCGATTTGAAATCGTACAGAGCCCGACTTTGCCGCTGCCCTGCATATCAGCGTCAGGCCACAAGATGCCCGTCAGCGTGGCCCGATATCACAGCGTGTATGATCTTGCCTTCGGGGTGCTCGGAGCTGAGATGCACCTCGGTAAATTGTTCTGTACGTCCCATAACTGGGCTTTCCATGAGGATTTTGTGGGATTTGCCAATTTGCGCGGCAAGGTGACGCGTTACCTGCTGCGTGCCCGCTGTTCGCAATTGGGCCGCTCGGGCTTTGATTGCTCCTCCGTTGACCTGCGGCATGCGCGCGGCCGGGGTGCCGGGACGGGGGGAGTACGGAAAGACGTGGAGCCATGTCAGGTCACATTCCTCAACCAGTCTCAAAGAGTTGGCGAACATAGCGTCTGTTTCTGTCGGGAAACCGGCGATGATGTCTGCGCCGAAGGTCATGTCCGGGCGCAACGTGCGGGCCTCTTCGCAAAAGCGGATAGCGTCATCACGCATGTGGCGGCGCTTCATGCGTTTCAGGATCATGTCGTCGCCCGCCTGCAGGCTAAGATGCAGATGCGGCATCAGGCGGGGTTCGCTCGCGATAGCCTGCATGAGGGCGTCATCGGCTTCTATCGAATCGATTGAGCTGATGCGCAGGCGCGCCAAGTCTGGCACCAGTTTGAGGATGCGCAGTACAAGATCGCCAAGGCGTGGCGTTGCCGGCAGGTCTGCGCCCCAGGACGTCAGGTCGACGCCGGTCAGGACAACCTCTTGATATCCCTGATCAACCAGCCGTTTGATTTGCTCGACCACGACGCCTGCCGCGACCGATCGCGAGTTGCCACGGCCAAAGGGAATGATGCAGAAGGTGCAGCGGTGGTCACAGCCGTTCTGCACCTGCACATAGGCGCGGGAGCGCGTGCCGAAGCCGTCGATCAGATGCCCGGCGGTCTCGGTGACCGACATGATGTCGTCGACACGCACGCGCTCGGACTCGCCGATGAAATCTGGCGAGAGGTTCGCCCAGGTGGCGGGTTGCATCTTTTCTGTGTTGCCGATGATCAGGTCGACTTCCTGCATCGCGGCGAAGGTCTCGGGCTCGGTCTGGGCGGCGCAGCCGGTGACGATCAGGGTCGCGTCCGGATTTTCGCGGCGCAGGCGGCGGATGTCCTGACGGGCCTTGCGCACCGCCTCGGAGGTGACGGCGCAGGTGTTGACGATCACCGCATTTTCGACCCCCGCCTCGGCTGCGAGAGCCTTCATGGCTTCGGTTTCATAGGCGTTGAGCCGACAGCCAAGAGTGGTGAATTTCAGCGTACTATCCATGGCTTATGCCTCCAGTACCGTCGGGGGAAGGAGGCCGTCGAACACATGTGCCGTGGGGCCGGTCATCCAGACGCCATCATCGCGCCAGTCCAGTGTCAGCCATCCGCCGTCAAGTTCCATGCGCACCCGACGGTCCGTCAGGCCACGCAGCACGGCTGCCACTGCGGTGGCGCAAGCGCCTGAACCGCAGGCGAGCGTCACACCGGTGCCGCGTTCCCAGACCCTCATGCGAATCTCGTCGCGGCTGCGAACCTCGGCGAACTCGACGTTCACCTGTTCGGGAAACAGTGGGTTATGTTCGATTCTCGGCCCGGTGACGGTCAGCGCGACGGCCTCGGCATCGTCGACGAAGAACACGCAGTGCGGATTGCCCATGCCGACGGCGACGGGATCGCCTTCAAGCGGCAGATGCTCCACATCGACTGCGCGGGCCAGAGGCACGTCGCGCCAGTCCAGTTGCGGCTGGCCCATGTTGACGCTGATCAGATCGCCATCGCGGCGGGCCTGCAAAAGGCCGCGTACAGTGCGGATCGTGATGCTTTCGCCATCCGTACCAAGGACATAGGCCGCAACGCAGCGTGTGGCGTTGCCACAGGCCTGTGCGCGGGTGCCGTCGCTGTTCCAGAAGTCGAGGGTAATATCCGAGCCCTCGCCATCGCGGATTTCGGCCAGCTGGTCAAAGCCGACGCCGAAATGACGGCTGCCCACGGTGCGTGCAAGCGCGGGCGTCGTCACCGCCTCGCGGCCACGCGAGTCGATCACCACGAAGTCGTTGCCCAGCCCGTGCATCTTCATGAACGGCAGGCCATGGGAAATATCCTTGATCTGCATTGCGGCGATATAGACCCTCCGGGCCTTATTGAAAAGGCGGGGAAGGGTGGGGGGGGGAGGGGCGAGAATATTTCTGTGAATTTTTTGTGGATTTCTGCTTGACCCCACCTGCTGGCACCCCTAAACGGCGCATCGAGTGGGCCGTTAGCTCAGCTGGTAGAGCGGCTGACTTTTAATCAGTAGGTCACAGGTTCGAACCCTGTACGGCTCACCACTCACCTCTACTTCCAGCACGATATCAAAGACTTGGGCCCAGCCCGGTCGACACTCCCCCCTGACATCAGCCGACCCGCCGCCGCCGCGCCTTGTGCGCGACAGCCCGCGTTGTCCCAGGTTCGGACGGGTCAGGGCTCCTCTGTTGGGGAGGAGGAGAGGCCTCCAGATCGGCATGTCGGTATTGCGTCGGTATCCCGACGGTAACCGGGCGGTGCGTCTGGCGCGCTTTTAGGCGCTCTCCCCCCGCTCTCTCTCCCCGCCCGCTTCAGGGGGCGGAGCCGGTGCAGCGCCTGTTCCAGCGGATCGAGGACCAGAGCGAGGCCCCGATCACCACGGCGCCGCCCAGACCCGTCACGGCCTCCGGGATCTCGACCAGAGCCTGTGCGAACATCACCACCGAGAGGGCGATGATGGCGTAGAAGGCCCCGTGCTCCAGATAGCGGTATTCGGTCAGGGTGCCCTTTTCGACCAGCAGCACCGTCATCGACCGCACATACATCGCGCCGATCCCCAGACCGATCGCAATCACGAACAGGTTCTGGCTGAGCGCGAAGGCCCCGATCACCCCGTCAAAGGAAAACGAGGCGTCCAGCACCTCAAGATAGAGGAAGGCGCCCAGACCGCCGCGCGCGGTGGCGCTGAGGCCGGAGCTTTGGTGGTCCAGCGCGCGGCCCAGAATCTCGACCAGCAGAAAGGTCACGAGGCCCCAGACGGCGGCCCAGAGGAACAGCTGGCTGGAATGGCGCGGCAGCAGCGTGGAGAAGCCAAGGATGATCAGCAACACAAGGGTGACCTCGACACTGCGGATCGAGGCGATGCGGGACATGCGGCATTCCAGCCAGTTCAGCCAGTGCACGTCCTTTTCGGTGTCGAAAAAGAAATGCAGCCCGACCATCATCAGGAAGGTGCCGCCGAAGGCCGCAATCGGCAGATGGGCGTGGTGCATGATCTCGGCATAGTCTTCGGGGCGGGTGGCGGCCAGTTTCAGCGCCATCCACGGGCTGATGCCGGCAGCGACGACCACGATGATCAGCGGGAACAGGATTCGCATCCCGAACACCGCGATGATGATGCCCCATGTCAGAAAGCGCTTCTGCCAGAGCGGCGTCATCTCTTTCAGCTTGTTGGCGTTCACGATGGCATTGTCGAAGGACAGGCTGATTTCCAGCACCGCCAGAATCGCACAGATCATGAAGACGGTCAGCGTGCCCTGCAGGGTGCCGGTGGTCTGCCAGCCGAGAAAGGCCGCCAGCGCCAGCCCGAGGGCCGTGACCACAAGGGCCCAGAAGAAATAATGGAAAAAACCGCCCGAACCCGGCGTTTGCCGTTTCGGACCGCGTGAAGGCGTCGTCCCGTGTGTCATGCTGGAAAGGTCCAGGCGGCTGGATCCGAACGCAGTGCCGACATCACGAAAGCACCGCCACTTTCGCCAGAGGGGCCCGGTCGCTGCACAGGTCGCGCACGGCCTGTTGCGGTTGAGTCTACGCATATTCGGGTGAAACGTAAATCGGGTTTCGCGGGCGGCGGCGGCTGTTGGCGCGCGGGCTTTCCCCAAGCGGGCCTGGCCCTATAGTTGCCGGGAGGGGCCGCGCTTTGGCCCGAGGCACCAAAGGAGGCTTTCCATGACCTATCATCCCGCCATCGTCCCCGGCACCGTGGCCGTCGTGACCGGCGGTGCCAGTGGCATCGGTCTGGCCGCCGCGCGCCGCTTTGGAGCTGCGGGCATGAGCGTGGTCATCGCAGACCTGCCCGGAGAGGCCCTGCAAGCGGCACAGGAGACGCTGAGTGCCGATGGGCATCAGGTGTTCGCCCAGCCGACGGATGTCTCCTCACGCGCCGATATTGAGGCGCTGAAGCGCGCTGCCGAAGCGATCGGGCCGATCAGCATCGTGATGAGCAACGCTGGCCGCGAAGGCGGTGGCGGTCTGTTCGCGGGCGAGGCGGTCTGGCGCAAGACTTTGGAGACCAACCTCTGGGGCGCGATCCACTGTGCGCAGGTCTTTGTGCCGGACATGATCGCGGGCGATGCGCCCGGCGCGATGATCTGCACCGGCTCGAAACAGGGGATCACCCTGCCGCCCGGCGACACGGCCTATAACGTCAGCAAGGCGGCGCTGAAGGCACTGACCGAGTCGCTGTCGCATGATCTGGTGCAGCAGACGGGGGGCCGGGTTTCGGCGCATCTGCTGATCCCGGGCTTTACCTTCACCGGGCTGACCCGTGCCAAGGGGGTCAGCGAGAAACCCGATGCGGCCTGGAGCGCCGAACAGGTCGTCGACCACATGATGGAGCGTCTGGCCGAGGGGGATTTCTACATCTTGTGTCCGGACAATGAGGTCGACACGGCGACGGATCGCAAGCGGATGCTCTGGGCGGCGGGCGATGTGGCGGAAAACCGGCCCGCGCTGTCGCGCTGGCATCCCGATTGCGCCGAGGCCTTCAAGGCCTATATGGCAGAGGGCGACTGACCCTCTGCCAGGTCGTGTTCAGGGGCGCATCGATTGCCCTTCGTGGAACAGGTGGACGTTTTTAGGGTCTGCGGACAGGCCCATGGTCTGACCGCGCAGGCCAGGGTGCACACCGGGCAGTTTGGCGATCAGCGCGGGATCGGTGCCGACGGTCTCGAAGTAGAGCAGGGTGACCTCGCCCAGGGATTCGGTAAAGTCGATGCGGCCGCGGAACAGCGCCTCGCCCTCGGTGACGTCCAGATGCTCGGGGCGGACGCCGATGTTGACGGTCTTGCCCATGTCGGCGTCGGTCGTGGGGATGTCCGAGACGACGAATTCGCCATGCTCCAGCTGCACTTGCGTCTGCGCGCCGGTGGCCGTGATGCGCCCGGGCAGCAGGTTCATCGCGGGTGAGCCGATGAACAGCGCGACCTTTTCGTTGGCGGGATGGCAATAGAGGTCCATCGGCGTGCCGACCTGCGCGATGCCCTTGTCGGCCAGCATGACGATGCGGCTGGCGAGGGTCATCGCCTCGACCTGATCGTGGGTCACGTAGATCATGGTGCGGTCTGGCATCGCCTCTTTCAGGCGGGCGATCTCGATCCGGGTGGCGACGCGCAGGGCCGCATCAAGGTTCGAGAGCGGCTCGTCAAAGAGATAGATCTTGGGGTCGCGCACGATGGAACGGCCAATCGCCACGCGCTGACGCTGACCACCCGAGAGGGCCTTGGGCAGGCGGTCGAGGTAATCCTCCAACTGCAGCACGCGGGCGGCTTCGGAGATGGCCTTATCGATCTCGGCCTTCGATTTCTTCGCCAGTCTCAGCGCAAAGGCCATGTTTTCGCGCACGGTCATGTGCGGGTAGAGCGCATAGCTCTGGAACACCATGGCGATGCCGCGCTGCGCCGGCGGGATGTCGTTCATCCGCTGGCCGTCGATCATCAGGTCGCCGCCGGAGATCTTCTCAAGCCCGGCGATCATCCGCAGCAGGGTCGACTTGCCACAACCGGAGGGGCCGACAAAGACGATCAGCTCGCCCGGCTCGATCTCGAGGTTGATGTCCTTGAGGACGCGCACGGCGCCCCCGTAGGTCTTTTCGACATTGGTGAGTGTGACGTGGGACATGGTTTACACCGCCCTTTTTCGTGCGACCAGAAAGCCCCAACCGGGCAGATCCACGCGGCCCGAGGTCGCCTCGGTCGCGCCGATGATATCCTTCGCCATATTCTCCCACTCGCCCTCGGGGAGGCTGAGCGTGGTGGCGTCGCGGCCCAGATTGAAGGCGCAGAACACCGTCTCGGCGCCGTCGGTGCGCAGGAAGGTCAGCAGATCGCCGGTCGCCTCCATCTCGGACTGGGCGCCGCGCAACAGGGCGTGGCTGTCGTGCCGCATCTGGATGCTGCGGCGATAGTGGTTCAGCATCGAGTCCTTGCGGACCTCCTGCTGATCGACCGCCAGCACGGCCTGAGACGAGCTGATCGGCAGCCACGGCGTGGCAGAGGTAAAGCCGACATGATCGGAGTTCGCCTCCCAGACCATCGGGGTGCGGCAGCCGTCGCGGCCCTTGAATTCAGGCCAGAATTCAATGCCATAGGGGTCTTGCAGCGATTCGTAGGGCACGTCCGCCTCGGGCAGGCCCAGCTCTTCGCCCTGATAGATGCAGGCGGAGCCGCGCAGGCACATCAGCAGCGTGTTGAAGGTCTTGGTGGCGGCGTCGGTCAGCAGCCAGCGCGACGGATGGCGCACGACGTCGTGGTTGGAAAACGCCCAGCAGGCCCAGCCGTCGGCGGCGACGCGGGCGACGTGATCCATGGTGTCCTTGACGAAGGAGGCCGTGGGCGTATCGCCCGACAGCAGCTCGAACGCGTAGCACATGTTCATCAGATCATCGCCGGCGGTGTACTGGCCGAGGATCTCCAGACCCAGCTGTTCGTCCCCGACCTCGCCCACGGCGGCGGCGCCATAGGGCTTCATCACCGCGCGCAGGCGGCGCAGAAACGCGAGGTTTTCGGGGCGCGACTTGTCGTAGAGGTGTTCCTGCCAGTTATAGGGGTTCACGGCGGGCGCGGTCTTGGCGGTGCGCTGTTCGGGTGCAATGGCGGGGTTGTCGCGCAGCTCGGCGTCGTGGGTGTAGAAGTTGATGGTGTCGAGGCGGAAGCCATCGACGCCCCGGTCCAGCCAGAACCGCGCCACGTCCAGAAGCGCCTGCTGCACGGCGGGCGAATGGAAGTTCAGGTCGGGTTGCGAGGTCAGGAAGTTGTGCAGGTAGTACTGCTGGCGGCGCGAATCCCACTGCCAGGCCGAGCCGCCGAAGATCGACAGCCAGTTGTTGGGCGGCGTGCCATCGGGTTTCGCATCGCCCCAGACGTACCAGTTGGACTTGTCGTTATCGCGGCCATTGCGGCTTTCGGCGAACCAGGGGTGCTGGTCCGAGGTATGCGACAGCACGAGGTCGATCATCACGCGCAGGCCAAGGCTGTGGGCGCGTGCCAGCATCGCGTCGAAATCGGCCAGAGCGCCGAACATCGGGTCAATGTCGCAGTAATCCGAAACGTCGTAGCCGAAGTCTTTCATCGGAGAGGTGAAGAACGGCGAGATCCAGATCGCATCGACGCCCAGCGAGGCGACATAGGGCAGGCGGTCGGTGATGCCGGCAAGATCGCCGATGCCATCGCCGTTGCTGTCTTGAAAGCTGCGCGGATAGATCTGGTAGATCACACCGCCGCGCCACCATTCGTTGGCACCAGCCGCTGTGATTTCGGTCGTTGAGGCGAGTTGAGTCGTCATGGAGTGTCCTATTTCACGGATCCGGCCAACAGGCCGCGGACCAGATATTTCTGCATGGCAAAGAAGACAAAGAGCGGCACGGCAATCGACACGAAGGCCGCGGTTGCCAGGATTTCCCAGTTGCCGCCTCGGGTGCCCAGCAGGTCGACGATCTGCGCCGTCATCACCGTTGTCTGCCCGGTGGCGTCGATCAGGAAGACCTTGGCGACCAGTAGGTCATTCCACGTCCACAGGAACTGGAAAATCGCAAAGCTGGCAAGGGCGGGAAACGACAGCGGCAGGATGATCTTGAGGAAGATCTGGAACTCGGTCGCGCCGTCGACGCGGGCATTTTCGATGATATCGCGGGGCAGCCCGGCCATGTAGTTGCGCAACAGGTAGATCGCCATCGGCAGGCCAAACCCGGTATGGGCCAGCCAGACGCCGAGGTAGCCCTTGCCGATGCCGATCGCCAGATGCAGCTTGAGCAGCGGGATCAGTGCCAGTTGCAGCGGCACCACCAGCAGCCCGACGACCAGCGCGATCAGCAGAGCGCGGCCCTTGAAGTCCATCCAGGCCAGAGCATAGGCGGCGAAGGCGGCAATCAGGATCGGAATCACCGTCGCCGGGATCGTCACCGTCATGGTGTTGAAGAAAGCCTTGACCATGCCGTCGGTGTTGCGCCCGCTGAACAGCAGGTTCTTGTAGTTCTCGAACGTCAGCTCGGGCGGGGTGGTGGCAACGACGAAGACACGCTCGCCCCGGCTGCCGGTGAATGCGGCAGGGCCTTCCATGTGGTAGTTGCCGGTCTTGTCGACGGTCAGCGTGGCGCCGTCGTCGATCTCGGCCACGTCACCGGGCTTGTAGGCGCCGATATCGCGCGAAGACGTGCCCCAGGCGGAAATCGTTGCCTCATCCGCGGGGCGGCCATCGGTGACGAAGAGGTTGCCGTCGATGACATACTGCGTGCCCTGCTGCACCTGAGTGTCAGGCGCATCGGTGCGCAGCGTCAGGTTCTGCTCGGAGGGGAACAGGGCGTTCCACCAGCCGTTGGTGGCGATCTGATCCGCCGTGCGGAAGGAGGAGATGAACAGCCCCACGGTGGGAAACAGCCACAGGGCCACGAGCAGCGCGACCGAGATGTGCACGACCCATGTCAGCGAAGATTTGGTTCCGGCGATATTGTCCATGTCTGTCCCTCAGCGCATTTCTTTCCGCGCGTTGCGGACGTTCCAGATCAGGATGGGTGACACCAGCAGCATGATGATCATCGCCGAGGCCGAGCCCACCCCCCAGTCATTGGCGCGGAACAGCTTGTCGAACATGTAGTTCGCCAGCACCTGCGTTTCCCACTGGCCGTTGGTCATGGCGTAGACGATGTCGAAGACCTTGAGCACGATGATGGTGATCGTCGTCCAGACCACAAGGATGGTCGTCATGATCTGCGGCACCTTGATCTTGAAGAAGATCTGGAAGGGGTTCGCGCCGTCGACGATGGCGGCCTCGATGGTCTCTTCAGGGATGCCGCGCAGGGCGGCCGACAGGATTACCATGGCAAAGCCCGTCTGGATCCAGACCAGCACCATCATCAGGAAGAAGTTGTTCCAGAACGGAACCGTCAGCCAGGTCTGCGGTTGGTCGCCGCCGAAATAGATGTAGATCGCGTTCAGCACGCCGATCTGATCCTGATCGATGGGCCGTGCGTCGTAGATCAGCTTCCAGATCACCGCGGCGCCGACAAAGGAAATCGCCATCGGCATGAAGATCAGCGACTTGGCGATGCCGCCCCAGCGGATGCGGTCGGTCAGCTGCGCGGCCAGCAGGCCGAAGGCGGTCGAGGCAGCAGGCACCACGATCAGCCACAGCATGTTGTTGCGCATCGCCTCCCAGAACTTCGGTTCGTTGAACATCTGTTGGTAGTTGCTCAACCCCGCCCAGGTATAGCCGCCGCCCGGCACGCGGTTGGTCAGCGACAGGCGCAGCGTCTCGAACACGGGATAGGCGAGGTAAATGCTCAGCGCGAAAATCGCGGGAAACAGGAACAGCCAGGGCCGGATCAGGTTGGCGCGGTTGATGTTGCGCCCTGCGTTCGGGCCGGTTGGGCGGCAGATCACCTTGTCCAGCAGCAGGTTGGAGAGGTAAAAGTAGCTGATACATCCCCCCAGGCCGACAAGGATCGTAATCAGAGCCTGTAGTGCGGAGTTCATCTTGCCCTTCCCCCTTGCTCGCGGTCCCGAGTCTGCCCCGGGTTACCGAAGTCTTGTTCTTTATGCGCAAAAGGGCAACGCGCTTGTCACGCATTGCCCCTCGCTTGTGGTGGATTACTGCTTGATGGCGTCCCAGGAGGACTGGATTTCATCCGCGACCTGCTGTGCAGGCTTGCCGCCGGTGTAATCGATCATGCCGGTCCAGAAAGACCCCGCGCCCACGGCGCCCGGCATCAGATCCGAGGCGTCAAAGCGGAAGGTCGTGGCCTCCAGCAGGATGTCGTTCATCTTTTTCAGCGTCGGGTCCGAGAAGACCGAGGTGTCGACTGTCTTGAGCGGGGTCAGGAAGCCGTCGAGGGCCATCCAGATTTCATGCGCTTCCGGGGTCTCAAGGTAGGCGATCAGATCGCGTGCGCCCTGGCTGTCGTCGGTGATCGCCCAGAGGGTGCCTGCGCCCAGAACTGGCTGGCCCAGATCCTTGTCGGCATAGGCCGGGAAGTAGAAGAAATCAGCGTCTTCGCCAACCAGCGTGCCTTCGGGGAAGAAGCTGGGGATGAACGACGCCTGATGGTGCATGTAGCACTGCGGCGGCGCCGCGAAGAGGCCCTTGGGGCTGTCGCGGAAGTCGGTCGAAGCCACTGTGCCCGCGCCACCGGAGACCTTGGCATCGTCACGCGCGAACCAGCCGAAATCCTCGATCGCCTGCACGACGCGGGGGTCGTTGAAGGGGATCTCGTTGCTGACCCAGCCGTCGTAGACCTCGGGCGGGTTGTTGCGCAGCATGATGTCCTCGACCCAGTCGGTCGCCGGCCAGCCGGTTGCGCCGCCCGAACCCAGACCGATGCACCACGGGGTTTCGCCGTCAGCGACCATCTTTTCGGTCAGGGCCTTCAGCTCTTCCATGGTTTTGGGCACTTCGTAGCCCGCGTCCTCGAAGTTCTCAGGCACGTACCAGACCAGCGATTTCACATCGACCTTGTAGAAGAAGCCATAGAGCGAGTCGGCGCCATCGGGGCCGGGGTAGGTGCCCAGATCGACCCAGGACTGACCCGCGGCGTAGTTTTCCTTGACCCAATCAGCGGTGCCATCGGGCAGCGGCGTCAGGAAGCCGTCGCGCGCCATATCCTTGGCCAGACCGGGCTGCGGGAAGATCGCGATATTGGGGGCCGAGCCTGCCTCGGCATCGATGCGGATCTGCTGTTCGAAGCTGTCGGAGCCGACATAGGACACCTCATGCCCCGAGGCCTTGGCGAAACCCGCCAGCACCGCTTCGACGTTTTCCTGATCCGGCCCGAGCCATGGGCCGAACACGGTCACCTTCTCGGCATGGGCCGCGCCGGCCATCAGGGCGAGGGCTGCGGTGGCGGTCATCAACGTATTTTTCATTGTTTCTCCTCCCGGTTGCATTGAGCGTGTCATTCTGCCGATCACGACTCAAGCTTCAAAGCGCTTTGAATATCACATTTTAATGTCTACACCGGCGCGTGATGTCAACATGTTGCAGCGATTTCTTTGATTTTCAACATATTCTGGAAGTATTATCTTGAGACATCAACGGGATTGACCTGCTGACCGTTTCGCTTCAAAGAGGATTCTACGCCAATTTTCCAAACCGCTTTGGAGAGACGATGAACCTCAAGACCCTGGCTGAAAACCTGGGGCTGTCGCAAACCACGGTCAGCCGCGCCCTGAACGGCTATCCCGAGGTCAGCGAAGCCACGCGCCAGCGCGTGCAGGATGCCGCTGTCCGGTTCAACTACCGGCCCAACAGCCGTGCCAAGGGGCTGGCAACCGGGCGCTCGATGGTGGTGGCGCAGATCGTGCCCGGCTCCTCCGAGCATGAGATGGTGAACCCGATCTTCGGCGATTTCGTCGGCGGCGCAACCGAAGCGCTGGCGCGGTTCGGCTATGACATGATGATCACCCGGGTGCTGGAGGACGATCAGGACAAGATCTACCGCGAGCTGCACGCGCGCGGCGCGGTCGACGGGGTGATCCTGCAGGGCCCGTCGGTCGAGGATGCGCGTATCCCGCTGCTGAACGACATCGGCATGCCCTATATCGTGCATGGCCGCTCGACCGGGATGACTGCGCCCTACAGTTGGGTCGACGTCAACAACCGCCGCTCGTTCCGGCGGGCGACGCAGTTTCTGACGGACCTTGGCCATCGCCGCATCGGGCTGATCAACGGCTTGGAATATATGGACTTTGCCCACCGCCGTCGACAGGGCTACTGCGAGGCGCTGGAGGCTGTGGGCGTGGCCGAAGACCCCGCCCTGCTGTGCAGCGCCGATATGACCGAGGGCTATGGCTACCGCGAGACGCGGCGCATGCTGGCGCTGGATAATCCGCCGACGGCGATCCTGTCGGCCTCAATGCTGTCGGCCATCGGCATTCGCCGCGCCATTCAGGACTGCGGGCTGGTCATGGGGCGCGATGTCTCGGTGATCACCCATGACGACGACCTGTCCTATCTGCGCAACGGCGAGGACATCCCGATTTTCACGGCCACGCGGTCTTCTGTCCGCGCGGCGGGCGCCATTCTGGCCGAACAGCTGATCTCTCTGATCGCCGAGCCGGACCACGCCCCCATTCAACACATGCTTGAGGCAGAGCTGGTTGTCGGTGCCTCCACCGGACCGGCCCCTAGGAGGACCTGATGAATTTCACCCGCAAGGATTTCCCCGACGGATTCATGTTCGGAACCGCGACCTCGTCCTATCAGATCGAAGGCCATGCCTTCGGCGGGGCAGGGCGCACCCATTGGGATGATTTCGCCGCCACCCCCGGCAACGTCGTGCGGGCCGAAAACGGGGATCGCGGCTGCGAGCATTACCTGCGTTATGAGGCCGATCTGGATCTGGTCGCCGCCGCCGGTTTCGACAGCTACCGCTTTTCCACCAGCTGGGCGCGGGTCATGCCCGAGGGCCGCGGACAGGTGAACGCCGAGGGCCTCGATTTCTACGACCGCCTGACCGATGCAATGCTGGAGCGCAACATCAAGCCCTGCGCGACGCTGTACCACTGGGAGCTGCCTTCGCCCCTCGCCGACCTTGGCGGCTGGCGCAACCGCGACGTGGCCAGCTGGTTTGGCGATTTCACCGAAGTCATCATGGGCCGCATCGGCGACCGGATGCACAACGTCGCCCCGATCAACGAGCCCTGGTGCGTCGGCTGGCTGAGCCACTTCCTCGGCCATCATGCGCCGGGTCTGCGCGACATTCGCGCCACGGCCCGCGCCATGCACCACGTGCTGCTTGCCCATGGCCGCGCGATCGAGACGATGCGCGGGCTGGGGATGAACAACCTCGGCGCGGTGTTCAACATGGAATGGGCCGATCCGGCCACCGACACGCCTGAGGCGCAAAAGGCGGCGACCCTCTATGACGCCTATTACAACCGGTTCTTCCTCGGCGGGGTCTTCAAGAAGGAATATCCGGCGGAAGTGATGGAGGGCTTTGCCCCGCACATGCCCGAGGGCTGGCAGGACGATTTCGACACAATTGCGGCGCCGCTCGACTGGTGCGGGGTGAATTATTACACCCGCAAGCTGATCGGCCCCGATAACGGCCCGTGGCCGCACCATCACGAGGTTGAGGGCCCGCTGCCGAAAACCCAGATGGGGTGGGAGATCTACCCGGAGGGCCTGTATCATTTCCTCAAGCGGACGGCGGATGAGTATACCGGCGATCTGCCGCTTTACGTCACGGAAAATGGCATGGCGAATGGGGATGAGATCCTCAACGGTGCGGTCAGCGATCCCGAGCGGATCGATTACCTGAACAAGCACATCGCGCAGGTCAAACGCGCGGTTGAGGATGGTGTGCCCGTCAACGGCTACTTCGTGTGGTCGCTGATGGACAATTACGAGTGGTCGCTTGGGTATGAAAAGCGCTTCGGTCTGGTCCATGTCGATTTCGACACGATGGAGCGGACACCGAAGGCCTCCTACTACGCGATGCAGGAGGCGCTGACATAATCTCTGATACGTCATGGGATTGAGCAAAGGGGCCGTGCGGCATTTGCATGGCCCCTTTGTTTGTCGTGTCGGGTCGCTCAGTCTCGTCCTTTTTCTTGCTTCGTCAAAACGCTCAGGAACGTCGTTGGACTTTTTGTTTCGTCAGGACGTTCAGGAACGTCCTTAGACCTTTTGTTTTTTCAGGACGTTCAAGAGCGTCCTTTCCAAGGCACCAGAACCCGCTCGCACCAGCGCATCAGGATATCGATGCCAAAGCCGATGATGCCGATCAGGATGATGCCCATCAGCACGATATCGGTGTTCTGGAACTTGGACGCGACCATGATCATCATGCCCGCACCCTTCTCGGCCGCCACCAGCTCGGCTGCGACGACGGTGCCCCAGCAGACGCCCATGGCGACACGCGCGCCGGTGAAGATCTCTGGCAGCGAATTTGGCACAATCACATAGCGCATGATCTGCGCCTTGGACGCGCCCAATGAATAGGCCGCGTGCACCTTGGCGATATCGACGCCCGAGACCCCGGCCCGCGCCGCAATCGCCATGATCCAGAGCGCGGCGAGGAACAGCAGGATGATCTTGCCGCCCTCTCCGATGCCCGCCCAGATGATGACCAGCGGGATCAGGGCCAGCGGCGGCACGGGGCGCATGAATTCGACAATCGGGTCGAACCAGCCGCGAAACCAGTTCGATAGGCCCATGGCATAGCCCAGCGGAATGCCGATCACCGCCCCCAGCAGAAAGCCCGACACAACCCGGAACAGCGAAGACCCGAGGTGCTCCAGCAGGGTGTAGTTGCGAAACCCGGTCGAGGCGATCTCGACGAAACGTTTGAACACGGCCTCGGGGGCGGGCAGCCAGATCGGCTCCATCTGCCAGCCGGGGTTCGGCTCGACGTTGAGGGTGCCACGCTGCGACATGCCGATGCGGGCGAAGTCGGTCTTGACCTCGCCGCCGGGCTCCAGCGGCTGGCCGTTGACGGCGACGACCTTGGCGCCGCCTTCGCGCGTCACCTCGTCGTTCTCATCGACGCGGATCAGCGAGCTGCGGTAGGTGGCAATCGCCATGCTGTCGTTCTTTGCGAAGCCTTCGCCCGGATCGACCGCGATGGCATCCTTGTCCTCGGCATTGGGCAGCACGGTGACGCTGACCTCGCCGTCGTCGCGCTGCCCGTCCGGGGCCTCGGTTGTATAGGTAAAGGTTCCCGTGCCGGTGAACGGCCCCGGCATATGCAGAAAGTCCGGCAGCATGACCGAGCCGGTGAAGCTGGCCCAGAGCAGGAAGATGGCGAAGATCGAAAAGAATGACGCCCTCCGGTCCGCGACAACCGCGCTTTCATCGCCAAAGGTCACCGTCTTGCGGGCGATGAAGCCGGTTTTCGTCATATTGCCGGTCAGCAGTTTGACGATGCCGAGGGTCAGCAGGAAAAACCCGACATAGAGCAGGAGGGGGATCATACTGCGGCCTCCGCGTTGCCCATGATTTCTTCTTCCATGTCCCAGATCAGTGACAGGATCTCTTCGCGTTTGGGGGCGAAATCGGGGTGTTTCTTGACCTCGCGCAGGTCCATCGCGACGCCCATGTCGGCGAAGGGCAGGCGATATTCGGAATGGATGCGCCCGGGGCGCGGCGCCATGACCAGCAGGCGTTCGCCCAGCAGCAGCGCTTCCTCGACCGAGTGGGTGATCAGGATGATGGTCTTGCCGGTTTCTTTCCAGAGCTTGAGCACGAGGCTCTGCATCTTTTCGCGCGTCAGCGCGTCCAGCGCGCCCAGCGGTTCGTCCATCAGGATCACGTCGGGATGGTTGGCAAGGCAACGGGCGAGGGCGACGCGCTGCTGCATGCCGCCCGACAGCTCGTATATCGCCTTTTCCTTGAAGTCGCGCAGGCCGACGACGTTCAGCAGGTGGTCGACCTCTTCAGCGTAGTCCTTGGGCTTTTGCCCCTTCATGCGGGGCCCGAAGCTGACGTTGTCGCGCACGTTCATCCATTCAAACAGCGCGCCCTTCTGGAACACCATGCCACGTTCGCGGCTGGGGCCATGCACCGGCGTGTCGTTCAGGGTGATCTTGCCCGAGGTCGGGGCCAGAAAGCCCGCCACGATGTTCAAAAGCGTGCTCTTGCCGCAGCCCGAGGGGCCGAGCACGGTCAGGATTTCGCCCTGCGCAATCTTCAGGGAGACATCCTTGAGCGCCTGAACCGCCGTGCCGTTGGGCAGCTCGAAGCGCATGGAAATTCGGTCAATCGACAATCCGGTCATATCCGGCCTCCGGGGGACGTTTGGGGGCGTGGCCTGATGGGGCCGCAAGGTGCGGACCCGCCGGAGCGGGCCCGCGATCGGATCACTCGGTCGCGGCCATTTTCAGCGGCTCGATATTGACGTTGCCGGCGTAGCTGTCGCGCGCGCCAGAGATGCTGCCCGCTTCGACAAAGACATCCGCGACGCCCTTCATGAAGGTCTGCACACCGCCGTCGAACCACTTGGCGCTCAGCTGCTCTTGGATGCTGGGGAATTCCATGGTGGCGATGGCCGAGCGGGCGGCCTCAAGATCCATACCGGAGTCATCGGCGATGACTTTCAGCATCGCGTCACCTTCGTCACCGGCGTTCCAGCGGGTGTTGGCATCTGCGGTCACGCCAAGGAATTTCGCCACAAGATCAGGGTATTCCGCGACAAAACCCGCAGGGGCCGAGGTCACGTCGAACACCAGAATGCCGAGGTCTTCCTTTTCCTTGCCGGTCAGCAGGACGTTGCCATGCTCTTTCATCCGCGCCAGACCGCCGCCGTAGCCGCAGGCGAAATCAACCGCGCCCTGCGACAGGGCGACAGCGCCTTCGGGCGGCGCCATGTCGACAATGCTGAGGCTGGAGAGGTCGATGCCGAAGTGATCCATCTGGCGCAGAAAGCCATAGTGCGCAGCGGTTCCCAGCGGTACGGCGACCTTCTTGCCCGCCAGATCGCCCGCGTTGGTCTTGTCGATTTCCAGTTTGCTGGAGACGACGCAGTTGTCATTGTCGGAATAGGACACGGCGACATCCAGCGCCGCCAGATCCTGCCCGGCCGAGGCCGCGACGACGAAGGGCGGCACGCCCTGACTGACCGCGATCTGCACATCGCCCGAGGCCATGGCCGCGCTCATCGCGGTGCCGGTTTCAAAGCTGACCCAGTTGACCTTGAGGCCGAGGACGTCGTCATAGGTGCCAAGCGCCTTCGGCTCCATCATCGGTAGCGGCCATTCCAGGAAATAGCCGACGGTGATCTGGTCCAGCCCCTGCGCCAGCGTGGCCGGGGCGTTGAGGGTCAGGGCGGACAGGGCGAGGGCGGTGCCCGAAAGCAATGTCGCGAGGGGTCTCTTCATGGTGTGCTCCTGTTGGGTGCATGTCGTCCGCCGGATGGCTTGCGTCTTGTGCGGATGCGCGCAGGGCCGATCCGGGGATGGGGGATGTGTCTATCGCATTGCGGAACTTTGGTTCTGTATGATAAAACCTGAGGGGCGGGTCAGCCTCAGTCAACCTTAACCTGCGTCCCGGGGCGGTGCCTTTTGCCCGAATGCCTCGCCTTTCCGCAGCCCGGGCGCGCGTCCTGCAATGTAGTAGAGCACGGAGGCCGAGGATGGCCCGTTCCAGCGAGAGTTCGATCGTCACCAAATGCGCGCAGATCATGGATGTGCTGTCGCACTCGCGCGGGCCAATGGGGTTTTCCGAGATCGTGGCGCAGACCGGCTTTGTCAAAAGCTCCTGTCATCGTATCCTTGCGGTGCTGCAGGGCGAAGAGCTGATCGACTACGACAAGGCCTCGCGCACCTATAAAACCGGCGCAAGGCTGCACGATTGGGCGCGTTCGGCCTGGCGGCGGATTGATCTGCAGCAGATCGCCAGCGACATCATGCTGCGCCTCAGTGACGAGACCGGCATGAACGTGGCGCTGTCGGTGCTGGACGGCGACACCATCCTGTATCTGCGCACCGTCGATCAGATGCCCGTCCGCTATGCCGCCCATCCCGGCGACCACGCGCCGCTGCATTGCACGGCGGCGGGCAAGGTCTTTCTGGCCCATCTGCCTGCCGCGCGCCGCGACGCGCTGATGGCCGCGATGCCCTATGAGCGGCTCACCGAGTTTACCAAGGTGAGCGCCGAAGATGTCGCCGCCGAATTCCCCGCCATCCTGCGCACCGGCTATGGCCGCGCGGTGCAGGAGGAGTATCTGCCGGTCATCGGTCTGGCTGCGCCGATCTGGAACGCACAGGATCAGGTGACCGCCTGCCTGAACGTCTGGACGATGATCGACCTTGCCTCTGCGGCCGAGGTCGAGGGGCAGGCGCAGCGCCTCATTGCCGCCACGCGCCAGGTTTCGCGCCAGCTTGGATGGCAGGCAAGCCATCCGCCGCCTGCGCCCGGGTCCCTCCCTTGACGCCCCTTGCGATTGTTCCGAATAGTGAGGGGGCAAATTCCCTAAAGCGAGAGTTGTATGTCTGACCGTCCGGTGCCCTGTCCCACTTGGCCCAACTCTCTCTGGAAGGCGACTGCGGGGGCGCAGGAGCTCAACCCAGCCTTGCAAGGCGATCTTCAGGCGGATGTGACGGTGATCGGCGCGGGCTTCACCGGCCTGCGCTGTGCGCTGACGCTGGCCGAGGCGGGCTGTCGCGTCGTGGTGCTGGACACAGGCGATGTCGGCTGGGGGGCTTCGGGGCGCAATGGCGGGCAGGTCAACCCGATGCTGCCGCATAACACGCCGGAAATGCTGCAAAAAATCCTCGGGCCGACGTATTTTGAGCGGCTGACCCAGGCCTCCCTCACCTCGGCGGATGAGCTGTTTGCGATGATCCGTCAGTACGGCATCAACTGCAGGCCGCGTCAGGCGGGCTGGCTGCGGGTGAACCACAACGACGCCGCGCGGCGCAAGTCCGAGGCCGGGGTCGCGGCGTGGAATACCTTCGGTGCGGGCATGTATCATGTCGAGGGTGCCGAGCTGCTGCGCATCGCGGGCACCGATCGCTATCCCTCGGGGGTGGTCACGCCGCGGGGCGGAGCAGTGCAGCCGCTGATGCTGGCGCGCGGTGTGGCGGCTGCGGCAAAATCGCGCGGTGTGATGATCCACGGGCAAAGCCCGGTGACGGCGCTGCGCAAGGACGGCGCGGTCTGGACGGCCAGCACCCCCGAAGGGGCGGTGACCTCCGACTGGGTTGTGGTGGCGACGAATGGCTATAGCGGGGCGCTGCTGCCCGACCTTGCCGCCAGCGTGCTGCCACTGACGCCGATCCAGATCGCCACCGGCCCGCTGCCGGAGGGGCTGATCGACGCGATCCTGCCGGAAGGACACACCATCTCGGACAGCCGCCGTGTCATCATGTACGCCCGCCGCGAGGCTGACAATCGCATGGTCTATGGCGGCGTCGGCACGCCCGCGAAAGGCGGTGACTTCGGCGGGTTCGAGTGGCTGATGCAGGATGCCGAGCGGGTGTTTCCGCAGCTCAAGGGCGTGCGCTGGCGCTATCGCTGGGGTGGGCGCGTCGCTGTGACCGACGATCACCTGCCGCATCTGCACGAACCGCGTCCGGGCATGCTGGTCGGCATGGGCTATAACGGGCGCGGCGTTGCGCTGTCGCATGTCATGGGGCGGGTGCTGGCGGAACGCATTCTGGGCGCTGCGCCCGACTCACTGGCGTTTCCGGTCACGCAGGCCCGCAGCTTTCCCTTCGGGCGCACCAAGCGCATGGGGCTTCGCGCCGCGGTGCGGCTGATGAAGCTGATGGATCATATCGAAATGCGCTGAACCGTGACCGGCGCTGCGGTTTCGCAAGGACCGCAGCGGTCGAATGCGGGCCTCAGCCCGCGTTCACGGCGATGCTGTTCAGCCCGTCTTCGGGCGGCAGGGTCGGCAGGGGGCGCGCGGCCAGATCCTGCGCGACCTCGGCGCTCAGCCCGACCATGCAGAGCAGCCGCACCGCCGCATCCGACATCGCCGAGGCGGGCAGATCGCCATGGCTGACCGACAGCCCGATGCCGACGATGGCATGGGTGGTCAGCCGCCAGGTCAGCGCCGCATCCCCCGGCGACAACCGCCCGGAGCCCGCGCCCTGTTTCAGCAAGTCTATGGCAAACGGGCCAATTCTGCGGAACATGACGTCCGCCACAATGCCCGAGCGGTTCAGCAATTGCCGCCAGCGTTCGTCATTCGTGGCGGTTTCAAGGACGGTCAGCAGCGCCACCGCATAGACATGCGCAGGGTCGGCAAAGTCACCTGTGGCCGTTTCGACGCGCAGCGCGAGATCCTGCATGATCTCCTCCAGCACGGCGACGGCAAGGTCATCTTTTGAGCGGAAATAGTTGTAGACGGTGCCCGCCCCGACATCGGCACGGTCCGCAATCTCCAGCATGGTCGCCGCATCGATGCCTTTTTCGGACATCACATCGCTCGCGGCGCGAATCAGCGCCTCGCGATTGCGTCTTTGTCGCCGCGCAACGCGACCTTCTTTCAGGTTTTCACCCGTGATCTCAGCCATTCAAATCGCCCTCATGAAAGTGAACGATATTCAAGCTTGAGGGGCCTCGCAAGTGAATGATGTCCGCGAGGGGGCTGAGGGTCTCGGCAAATGCGATCCCCGGACAGATGTGCACAAATGCCGTGCAAACCGGCACCTAAGGGTAAAAATAGACAAAAACAGCGATTAAACCAGAAAAATTGCACAAAACGGGATGTGAATTCTGGTCAAAAATGATTAATAATTGCACCTGAACGACATTCAGGGGTGACATTATCGATAATCAGTCCATGTTTTGGGGAGATTATCGGAAGGCTCGGACCGAAAGGCTACTCTCGCTCGACAGGTCCATGGGTCATTCGCAAGCGGCATGTCGCCTACAGCCTAACGCGGAGCACAAGCGTCTGCGAAGAAAAAACTGAACGGGGAGCCGGATTTGGCATCAACATCTGACAGCGAAGCGTTCGTTGCGTTCGAACGCGTGCAGAAGAGCTACGACGGCGAGACGCTCGTCGTAAAAGATTTGAACCTCAGCATGCCGAAGGGCGAGTTTCTGACGATGCTCGGGCCATCGGGGTCCGGCAAGACCACTTGCCTGATGATGCTGGCCGGGTTCGAAACCGCCACCCACGGAGAAATCCTGCTGGACGGCACATCGATCAACAACATCCCACCGCACAAGCGCGGCATCGGCATGGTGTTCCAGAACTACGCCCTGTTCCCGCATATGACCGTCGGTGAAAACCTGTCGTTTCCGCTGGAAGTCCGCAAGATCGGCAAGTCCGAGCGGGAAAAGAAGGTGATGCGCGCCCTCGACATGGTGCAGATGGGCGATTTCGCCAACCGCCGCCCCGCGCAACTCTCCGGTGGTCAGCAACAACGGATCGCTCTGGCCCGCGCGCTGGTGTTTGAACCGGAACTGGTGCTGATGGACGAACCGCTCGGCGCGCTCGACAAGCAGCTGCGCGAGCACATGCAATTTGAAATCACCCGTCTGGCGCATGAGCTGGGGATCACCACCGTCTACGTGACCCACGACCAGACCGAAGCGCTGACCATGTCGGATCGCGTCGCCGTCTTCAACGATGGCCGCATCCAGCAGCTGGCCCCGCCAGATGTCCTGTACGAGGAGCCGGAAAACAGCTTCGTCGCGCAATTCATCGGTGAAAACAACACACTGGAGGGGACCGTCAAGGAAATCTCCGGCAACACCTGCACCGTCCAGCTGGATGGTGGAGAGCTGATTTCAGCGCGTCCGATCAACGTCACGAAGCCCGGCGATCGTACCCGTGTGTCGATCCGCCCCGAGCGTGTCGAGATGAACAAGGAGCGCCTGCAAGAGGGCGTCCACCTGCTCAAGGCCGAAGTGCTTGAGTTCATCTACATGGGCGACATCTTCCGCACGCGTCTGCGTGTCGCGGGGCGCGATGACTTTGTCGTCAAGACCCGGAACGCGCCCGATCAGGTCCGCCTCAAACGTGGCGAGACGATCGAAATCGGCTGGCTGCCCGAAGATTGCCGGGCTCTGGAAGCCTGACACCTTCGCAAGTTTCCGCGGCGCCTTCGGGCTGCTGCGGCCTATCGAGATCCCGTCGCTCCGCCCGTAGCGCTGGATCCGTAAATCAACAACGGGGATAACTGGGAGTTATACATGAAACTCACGAAAACCCTCCTCGCCGGTACGGCTCTGGCCATGTCGGCTGGTGTTGCATCTGCTCAGGATATGGCCAACGACATGACCATCGTGTCCTGGGGCGGTGCCTACCAATCGTCGCAGCTGAAAGCCTACGTCGAACCCTATATGGCAGAGCACCCCGAGGTCACCGTGACCTGGGACGAAAGCTCCAACGAGGCCGTCGCGAAACTGCGCGCCATGAACGAAGCCGGCAATATCACCTGGGATCTCGTCGACGTTGTTGCAGCTGACGCCATCCGTCTGTGCGATGAAGGTCTGGCGATGGAATACGATCCCGACGAACTGCTCGCCAAGGGCGATGACGGGTCTTCGGCGTCGGATGACTTTGGCGACCTGATCGTGTCGGATTGCTACATCCCGCAGATCGTCTATTCGACCACCTTCGGCTATCGCACGGACATGGTGCCCGAGGGCGTCGACGCGCCGAGCAACATCTGCGACGTCTTCGACCTGCAGAAATACCCCGGCAAGCGCGCGCTGGAAAAACGCCCGATCAACAACATGGAATGGGCGCTGCTCTGCGATGGCGTGGCCAAGGACGAAGTTTATGACGTTCTGGGCACCCCGGAAGGTCAGGAACGCGCTCTGGCCAAGCTCGGCACCATCAAGGATGACGTGATCTGGTGGTCCGCTGGCGCCGATACGCCGCAACTGCTGGCCGATGGCGAAGTCTTCATGGGTTCGACCTACAACGGTCGTCTGTATTCGGTTATTGTTGAGCAGAAACAGCCGGTTGCGATGATGTGGGACGCACAGGTCTATGACCTTGACGGCTGGATCATCCCCGAAGGTCTGGACGAAGCGCACCTCGCGCGCGTCAAGGATTTCGTGCTGTTCGCCACCGACACCAAGCGTCTTGCTGATCAGGCGAAATACATCTCCTACGGTCCGGCCCGCAAATCTTCGGCTCCGATGGTTCCGGAAGACATGAAAGAGCACATGCCGACCGATCCGGCCAACGCCACGAACACGTTCCTCTATAACTACGAGTTCTGGGCCGACTATCGCGACGACATCGACGCGAAATTCCAGTCCTGGCTGGCACAATAATCGGGTTTTGACCTGATCTGATACCGGGATGGGCCTGTCTGGCCCGTCCCACCCCAAAGCGGCCCCGATCAGCTGATCAGAATGGGCCGGCCCACAAAAAAACGACAGGGACGACATGAGCGATACGACCCAGACCGGACCGATCGACATGGGCTCCTCCGCAGGCAATGGCAAGGGTGACAAGCCCGGCCCGATGCTGGCAGCGGATGGACGGCCTCTCAAGCGCAGCCTGAACCGTGCCCTGAGGCGCCAGAAGTTAAGGGCGCTGGCGCTGATCGCGCCGCTGCTGATCTTCGTGCTGCTCACCTTCATTGCCCCGATTGCGGACATGCTGTTCCGCTCGGTTGAAAATGACATTGTTTCCAATACCTTGCCTTCAACCACCGAAGCGCTGGAAGGCTGGGATCACACCACCGGAGAGGCCCCTTCCGAGGCCGTCTTCGAGGATTTCTATTTCGATCTGTTTCTGGCGTCTGAGGCCAAGGAGCACACCAAGCTCGGCACCCGCCTGAACTATGAAAAAACCGGCGTGTCGTCGATGTTCCGCTCCACCGGGCGCGGGCTGGACGATATCGGCGATGACTACCTCGACCAGCTGGAAGTGATCGACAAACGCTGGGGCGACGGCGCTTTCTGGTACGCCCTGATGAGCGGGACAGGCACACCGGCCCCCGAAGTCGTCAAGGCCCGCCGCAAGGTGCTGACCCGGATGAGTGGCGACGTGCTGACCGGCGATGTCGGCTTTGCGCCCTCGAACGCGATTGCGACGCTGCTGCCGACCACCGTGCGCGCCTATTCCGATTTCGCGGTCTACACCGCATTGGTCGATGGCAAGGACGTGGCCAAGCGCGACCCATGGGAATCCGTCTATGTCGGTCTGATCCTCGATCTGAACAAGGCCGATGTGTCGGGCTATACCGGTCCCGAGGCCGACGCCCTGAAGGCCGTCAAGGCGGCGCTGCCGGAGATCAAGCAGGTCTCGCTCCAGTCGTTCTTTCAGAGCGAGGACAAGGATTGGGTCGACCCTTCGGTCTGGGCTACTATCCAGACCTACAGCCCGAAATATACCTCTGGCTACTTCCTGAACGCCATCGACATGCAGCTGACCCCCGACGGGATCCAGATGCGCCCCGAGAACGAGCAAATCTACATCATGCTGTTCAAGCGGACGCTGTTCATGTCGATGATGATCATGGGCTCGTGCATTCTGCTGGGCTATCCGGTGGCCTGGTTGCTGGCCAACCTGCCCTCCAAAAGCGCCAACCTGCTGATGATCCTGGTGTTGCTGCCGTTCTGGACCTCGCTTCTGGTGCGGACCTCGGCCTGGAAGGTGATGTTGCAGCAGCAAGGCGTGATCAACGATGTGCTGGTCTGGCTGGGGCTGGTGTCAGACGGCGACCGGCTGGTGATGATCAACAACCAGTTCGGCACGATCGTGGCGATGACGCATATCCTGCTGCCCTTCATGATCCTGCCGCTCTATTCGGTGATGCAGACCATCCCGCCGACCTATCTGCGCGCCGCCAAATCGCTGGGCGCGACCAACTGGACGGCGTTCTGGAGGGTCTACTTCCCTCAGTCGATACCCGGCATCGGCGCAGGCTCGATCCTCGTCTTCATTCTGTCGATCGGCTATTACATCACGCCGGAAATCGTCGGCGGCACCACGGGGACGTTCATCTCGAACCGCATCGCCTATCACATTTCCAGCTCTCTCAACTGGGGTCTGGGCGCGGCACTTGGGGCAATCCTGCTGGCCTGTGTCCTCATTCTCTACTGGGCCTACGACCGTATCGTCGGCATCGACAACGTGAAGCTGGGGTGAACACATGACACTGACTGTATCTCAACCCAAACCCGTCTCCTTTGCCGCCGGTGTGGTGGCCGCCTTTGGCGCCTTCTTCGGCCTGTTCATCGGCACGTCGCAGGGCTCTGGCCTGATCGGCATCCTTGGCGGCGCGATCCTGATGGGGGCGTTGGCCTTTGCCGCCGTCACCTTCCTGCGCGATCAGGAAAAGCTCGCGAAATGGGGCTTTTTCGTGCTGTTCATCGCCGTCGGCTACCTGCTGAGCGGTATTCCCGGTGGGGTGATGGGCGCGTTGATGGGCTATTTCTTCGGCCATATCACCTTCTGGCTGGCCTCCGGGCGCTACCGCATGTCGGTGCCGCCCTATGCCACGCCAGGGCAGGTGCTCTGGCACTATGCCTTCCGCACCATTGCGGGCGCGATCCTGGTGTTCCTGATCACGCCGATCCTCGTGGTCATGCCGCTGAGCTTCAACGCCGAGAACTTCTTCACCTTCACGCCGGAGATGCTGAACTTCGATCCCGCAGGCTATTCGCTGCGCCATTACCGCGATTTCTTCACCAATAGCGACTGGCAGCAGGCGCTGTGGAATTCGGTGCGTATCGCGCCGGTGGCGACACTTCTGTCGGTCAGTTTCGGCACCCTCGCCGCGATTGGCCTGAGCCAGCCGCATGTGCCGTTCCGTCAGACCATCATGGCGATCCTGATTTCGCCGATGATCGTGCCGCTGATCATCTCGGCGGCGGGGATGTACTTCTTCTATTCGCGGATCGGTCTGCAAGGCACTTATCTGGGGGTGGTTCTGGCGCATGCGGCGCTTGGCATTCCCTTTGTCATCATCACCGTGACGGCGACGCTGGTCGGGTTTGACCGATCGCTGGTGCGGGCGGCGGCGAACATGGGGGCGAACCCGCTGACCACGTTCTTCCGCATCCAGATGCCGCTGATCCTGCCGGGCGTGATCTCCGGCGCGCTGTTCGCCTTCATCACCTCGTTCGATGAGGTGGTCGTGGTGCTGTTCGTCGGCTCGGCCGGTCAGAAGACCCTGCCGTGGCAGATGTTCATCGGCCTGCGCGAGCAGATTTCGCCGACCATTCTGGCGGTGGCGACGATCCTTGTGGTGGTGTCGATTGCACTGCTGACCACGGTGGAGATGCTGCGCCGCCGCTCGGAGCGGATGCGGGGCATTTCGCAGAGCTGACCTTTCAGGGTTTCGCGATATTTGCGAGGGAAGGGGGGCTGTCGGCCCCCCTTCTTGCGTCCTAGGGGGCCGCAATTCATCCCCCCGAGGATATTTTCAACAGGGAAACGGTTTCAGGTGAAGGCTTTGAGGGTCACGCCTTCGGCCTGCAGGCGGGCGCTGAGGTGGCGGGCCATGGCGACGGCGCCGGGGCTGTCGCCGTGCACGCAGATCGAGGCGGCCTCCAGCGGGATCGGATCGCCGTTGACGGTGGGCATCAGGCCGGTGGCGAGGAAGTGCAGCAGGCGCTCGGCGGCCTGATCGGGGTCGTGGATCATGGCGCCGGGGGTGCCGCGGGGGGCGAGCTGGCCGTTGGGCTGGTAGCCGCGGTCGGCAAAGATCTCCGAGACGGTGGTGAGGCCGGCGGCGCGGGCGGCCGTTTCCAGTTCAGTACCGGAGACGGCCAGCAGGGCGAGGCTGCCGGGCATCGCCTTGACGGCGCGGGCGATGGCGTCAGCGGCCTCGCGGTTGGCGGCGGCGAAGTTGTTCAGCGCGCCGTGGGGTTTGACGTAGGTGACGGTTGCGCCAGCGAGCGCGGCGATGCCTTGGAGGGTGCCGATCTGGGCGGCGACCATACGCTCGATCTCGGGCGGGGTCATCGGGATGACGCGGCGCCCGAAGCCGAGGGGGTCGGCGTAGCCGGGGTGGGCGCCGATCTGGACGCCCTTTTCCTTGCACAGTGTCAGAGAGCGGAACATCGTTTCGGGGTCGCTGGCATGGCCGCCGCAGGCGATATTGGCGCTGTTGACGATGTCGAGCATGGCGGCGTCGTCGCCCATGCTCCAGGGGCCATAGGCCTCGCCCAGGTCGGAGTTCAGGTCGATATGGGTCATGCTCTTGCCTCGCTTGGGTGTCGCTCAGATCACCCGGATAACATCCTTGCCGACGGAAAGCACATAGCCGCGGCGGGCGATGTTCTTGATCAGCAGCTCGCTGACGATCTGGTTGCCGAGGGTGTCGCGCAGCCGCTTGATGCGGGTGGCACCGGCAGCCTCGTCACAATCGACCTCCGCCTTGCCGCTAATCATCGCCTCGATCTGCACGCCCGAGAGGACATCGTCGTCCATCCGCGCCTCGGCCAGCACCGACAGCGTCTCGATCGCCGCGTCGGTGAGCTTGAAGCCGAGATTGTTGAGGTAGACCATCTTTTCCTCGCGGCTGATCATCAGCGAGTTCACCTCGATCCCGGCGCGTTCGATCTGGGCCATGCGGCGGTTCATCGCGATCAGCATGATGAGGAATCCGAGGGCCGCCAGCAGCAGCGCCGTGGCAAAGACCAGCAGCACGAAGATCACCATGCGGTAGCTCGCCAGCGTTTCGGAAAACGCCGTGCCCGACAGGGCGAGGATGTTCAGCAGCTTGACCTCGGCCTGGGTGGTGAGGTCATTCTCGACGAAGATCCGCTCAACCCTCGTGTTGAAGGCATTGGCGTCGGGCAGGTTCAGAAACAGGAACACGGCCGCCAGCAGCAGCACCGCGACGACCGCGCCCAACCCGATGACGACGGCACGGGTGCCGCTGCGTCTGAGGTCAGAAGCGAAGATAATAGGGTCCTGCATCACTCTTCCTGCCTGCCAATCCGCTTTCGTCGAAAACTGAGACGATATTCAGCAATGTCCAGCCGTTGCGCGCAAGTCTGCCACGGGCGTCCTCTGCGGCCTGCTGCCGGTCGCAGGACGACACCTCCATGACCCCGTAGTGGAGTTCATAGGGTTTGTCCCGCTTGGCCTTGTAGTCGGCGTAGCAGGCACCGGCGGCCAGCGCCGGTGGGGCAGAGGCTGTGACCAGCGACAGGCCGAGGGCCAGCAGAGCGGGAATCAGCAGGAGGGGGTGTGTGCGTGTCATGGCCAGACCTTGGGGGATCTGCGCCTGCCATTCAATAACAGAGCGATGGCCCCATGCCTGCAGGCCGCAGGGGCGGCGTGTTATTGGATAACCGGCGCCCGTTATTGTGCGGCGGACGGGCCTGGGGGCAGTGTCGGGGCACAAGACCGGAGCCTGTGCCCGGCCCCCATCCCCCGGTGATTCTGTTTCGATCGCCGCCCCCTCGAAAGGACCTGAACGATGTTCCTGAGCCACACCCGCAAGATCACTGCCACCCTCGCCGCCGCTGCTCTGGCGCTGACCACCCTGACCGCCACCCCCGTGCAGGCCAAGAACGAGGATCTGGCCAAGCTGTTCGTCGGTGCGACCGCGCTGTTCATCATCGGCAATGCGATCAACGAGAACCAGCGCGCCCAGCAGCAGGCCTCCCGGCATGAGCCGTTCCGCCCGCAACCCCAGCCGCAGCCCGACTGGCGCAATGATCGCCGCCATGACCGCGACCGCGAGTATGACCGGGGCCGCGATCACCGCCGTGACGACTATCGCCGCGACGACTATCGTCCCGGTCAGGCCTACCAGACGCGCCCGACGCCGCCGCGCTATCAGCCGCAGCCTGTGATGGTCGTGCCGGGGCATTGCCTGGTCACCACCTATGTCGATGGCTACCGCGCCAAGGGCTATTCGGCGGCCTGTGCCCGTGACTATGCCTCGATCCCGACACGTCTGCCGCAATCCTGCCTCCAGGAGACCTCCAGCCGTCAGGGCCCGCGCTACATCTACCGTCAGGTCTGCATGCAGCAAAACGGCTGGCAGGGGTCCTGAGGTCCAGAATTCCGTGCGCAGGCAGAAGACCCCCTTCCAGCGCGCGGGACCATTCCGGCTTGGGTCCTTCGCAGACGCCATGCGTCTCAGGGCCGAGACCTTGCCGGAATGACGATGGGGAGGCGCCGCCACGCCTCCCCATTTTTGCACGATCGGCATGGTCTTCGCCAACGTCAGCTATACTACATCTTGCGTGCCTCTGCGGCCTCTGATCAAACCGAAGCCCATGACGCCCCTGAAACCCATACCCGATTACCACTACGAAACCCTGGCGCTGCGCACCGGTGCGCTGCATGTCGCGGGGGTGGATGAGGTCGGGCGGGGCCCGCTTGCCGGGCCGGTGACGGCCGCCGCGGTGATCCTCGATCCCACCCGCATCCCGGCCGGTATCAACGATTCCAAACAGCTCAGCCTGAAGCGGCGGCAGGATGTCTTTGCGCTGCTGCAGGACTGCGCGATTGTCTCCGTCGCCCATGCCTCGGTCGAGGAGATCGACGAGATCAATATCCTGCAGGCCAGTCATCTGGCGATGCGCCGCGCGGTGCAGGGGCTTGAGATGCGCCCCGATCATGTGCTGATCGACGGCAACCGGATTCCCGCCGGTCTGAACCTGCCTGCGACGGCTCTGGTGAAGGGCGATGCCCGCTCTCTTTCCATCGCTGCGGCCTCGATCATGGCGAAAATAGCGCGCGATCAGATCATGTGGGATTTGGCGCAACACTTTCCCGGCTACGGCTGGGAGCGCAACGCAGGCTACCCGACGAAACAGCACAGGGCGGCCCTACAGGATTTGGGGGTGACCCCACATCATAGGCGCAGCTTCGCCCCTGTGCGCAATATCTTGTGTCGAGACTAAAACTAACCCCCTGAATCAAATAAACAAATTGACCCTGATTCCGCTTTGACTCATCATTTGGGCATAATAACGAGCGCGAAAATCGTGCCGTAACGAGGCAGAGCAATGATGAAAAACAAGGTAAAGGGGGGCCAAATGCTCCCACTGAACTCGATTCTGGGCGGTGACTGCGTGGAGGTGATGAACAGCCTTCCGGAGAATTCCGTCGACCTGATTTTTGCAGATCCCCCTTATAATCTTCAGTTGCGGGGCGATTTGCACCGGCCGGACAACTCCAAGGTCGACGCGGTTGACGACGCCTGGGACCAGTTCGCCAGCTTTGAAACCTATGATCGCTTCACCCGCGACTGGCTGAAGGCGGCGCGCCGGATTCTCAAGCCGAATGGTGCGATCTGGGTGATCGGCTCCTACCACAACATCTTCCGAGTCGGCGCTGCGCTGCAGAACGAAGGCTACTGGATCCTGAACGACGTGGTCTGGCGCAAGTCGAACCCGATGCCGAACTTCCGTGGCAAGCGCTTCACCAATGCGCATGAGACGATGATCTGGGCGTCGAAATCCGAAGGTGCCAAGTACACCTTCAACTACGAGGCGCTGAAATCGCTGAACGAGGGCGTGCAGATGCGCTCTGACTGGGTGCTGCCGATCTGCAATGGCGGCGAGCGCGAGAAGGACGAGAACGGCGACAAGGCTCACCCGACTCAGAAGCCGCAATCGCTGCTGCACCGCATCCTCGTCGGCTCGACCAACCCCGGCGATGTCGTGCTGGACCCGTTCTTTGGCACCGGCACCACCGGCGCTGTCGCCAAGATGCTGGGCCGCGATTTCATCGGTATCGAGCGTGAGGAAGCCTATCGCAAGGTCGCCGAGAAGCGCCTGTCGCGGATTCGCAAGTTCGACCGCGAAACGCTTGAGGTCTCGACCTCCAAGCGCTCCGAGCCGCGCGTGCCCTTCGGCCAGTTGGTCGAACGCGGGATGCTGCGCCCCGGCGAAGAACTGTGGAGCATGAATGGCCGTCACAAGGCCAAGGTCCGCGCCGATGGCACGCTGATCGGCGATGACATCAAGGGTTCGATCCACCAGGTCGGTGCCGCGCTTGAGGGCGCGCCGTCGTGCAATGGCTGGACCTACTGGTGCTTCAAGAAAGATGGCCAGACCATCCCGATCGACCTGCTGCGCCAGCAGATCCGCGCCGAGATGATCTGAGCCACCCCCTGAGATTTGCCCTGCGCCCGACTCGTCCCGCGCAGGGCACCCCCCAAACAAGAGCCGCCTGTACCACTGCGTTTCGCAGGGTGCGCACCTGAGCCCTGCCGCTTGCGGTAGGGCTTTTTTTGCGGCCCAGCGGTCTGCAATCAGACCCACTGGCGTCCGGGTCGGGGATATGTAGGCTGCCACCATGGACCAGCTGAGGGGACGCCGATGCCTGATTTCATCTACAAGATGCTGACGCCTGACCATGCGGAACCGTGGCAGGCCCTGCGGATGGAGGGCGCGCGCGATTTCCCGAAGGGCTTTCTGGTGACGCCCGAGGAAGCGGCGGCTGCCACGCCAGAGTGGCTCCGGGCAAGGCTGGCCGGGCAGAGCTATCGCGGCGTTTTCGCCGATGATGTGTTGATCGGCTTTTGCGGCTATCACAGGAACCCGTTTGCGCGGACCCGCCACCGGGCCGAGATCGGGCCATTCTTCGTCACCGCCCGCGCCCAAGGCTCTGGCGCCGCACAGATCCTGATGGCTGGGGTGATTGCACAGGCTAGGTCAGACGGCCTCGTCCGGCTGGAGCTCTACGTCGATACAGAAAACGCCCGCGCCATCGCCTTCTATGAACGACAGGGCTTCGAGCGCATCGCGACCCACCCGGACAGCGTGCGGATCAACGGCCAGCCGACGGACGATTTCTTCTACATTTTGCGTCTATAGAGGCGCCGACAACAAAGGGAGACTATTCCCCCAGTTTCGCGTGCACTTCGTTCAGATCAATCTCGCCCACCGGCATCTTGTTGGACGGGTCGCGGGCATCGTATTTGAACATGTCGAAATCGCGTTTGTAGATCTCGTAGACCAGGTGCATCGACAGATCGTCGAAGTAATCCTCAACGGGATGCAACCGCTTCGGCCCGTGCCCTTCGCTCTCGTTGAACCGCGGGATCGTCGCCAGATCGACGGGATGTGGCGTCTCGATCTGCGTCAGCACCTTGCCCAGCCCGTCGTTGAACGCCTCGGTCCAGAAGATCGCGTCATAGCGCCCGCCATTGACGATATAGGTCGAGACATGCCCCGACATGGCCGACCAGTGGATGTCCGGCTCCATTGGGCGACGCCAGCGGATGCTGTCGCGGGCAAATAGCAGAAAGCGGCGGAAACTGGCGATCTGGTCGAACTCTTCGGTGCCATCGGCGCCGCCAACCTCGATCCCGTACTTCTGGATCAGCATCGGCACCAGATTGCCGCGATAGCGGCTGCCATTGCGCTGAATGCCGCAGATCTTGTCGAAAAATGACGACAGGATGCGGGTGTAGGGATTGCGCACGCAGGTGAAGGCATAGCTCTTGTGGGCCTTCGCATTGGCCTCGATCAGCGGCTGACTGGCCTCCAGCGACCACTTGTGCAGACCGGCCTTGGCATCGTGGATATCTCCGTCAAAGAACTGCCCGTGATCCGAGTAATACAGAATCTGACCGATGGTCGAGCAGGCGCATTTCGGCACCACCCGATAGACCACGCTTTCGCTTTCCGTCATCCACGTTCCGGGAAATCCCATCCTGTCCGGTCTCCGATCCCTCTGCCTGAACTGGCGCCTCTGACGATAGTGCAGCAAAAGCCAAACAAAGCCTGTTTTATCAAGACATGTTGCCGCATAACCTAAGCAACACTGATGCATCCGAAAGGCTTAACGTTTCGCCAATGGCGACCATTGCATTCATATTGCTGTGCCACAAGGATCCTGAGGGGATCATCGAGCAGGCGCAAAGACTGACGGCTGTCGGCGATTACATGGCGATCCATTTCGACGCCCGCGCCCGCCCCGCCGACTACCAGCGCATCCGTGAAGCCCTGCGTGACAACCCCCGCGTCACGTTTTCCCACAAGCGCGCCAAATGCGGCTGGGGGGAATGGAGCCTGGTGCAGGCGACGCTCTACGCGGTGCAGGCGGCTGTCGCGGACTTTCCGCGCGCGACGCATTTCTACATGCTTTCGGGCGACTGCATGGCGATCAAATCCGCCGAATACGCCCATGATTTCCTCGACCGCGACGAGGTGGATTATATCGAGAGCTTCGATTTCCACAGCTCTGGCTGGATCAAGACCGGCATCCGGGAGGAGCGGCTGATCTATCGCCACCTCTTCAACGAACGCCAGAACAAGCGGCTGTTCTACAAATCCATCGACCTGCAGAGGCGCTTCGGGCTGACCCGCGCCATTCCGCAGGATCTGCAGATCCAGATCGGCTCTCAGTGGTGGTGCCTGCGCCGCCGCACGATCGAGGCGATCCTCGGCTTCTGCGACAGCCGCCGCGACGTGATGCGCTTTTTCCGCACCACCTGGATCCCGGACGAGACCTTCTTCCAGACCCTCGTGCGCCACCTCGTGCCGGAAACCGAGATCAGCGCCCGCTCTCTGACCTTCCTGCTGTTCACCGATTACGGCATGCCGGTGACCTTCTACAACGATCACTACGACCTGCTGCTCAGCCAGGATTACCTCTTTGCGCGCAAGATCAGCCTTGAGGCGCATGAGATGAAGCGCCGTCTGGGCCAGCTCTACGCGGCGCGCGGCGTCAGCTTCCAGATCTCGAACGAGGGGCGCTCGCTGTTCCAGTTCCTCTCCGGGCGCGGCCGGGTGGGTCGCCGCTTTGTCACCCGCTTCTGGGAAACCGAAAGCTCGCTCGGGCGCGAACGCGAGCTGATGATCGTCATCTGCAAGAAGTGGCACGTCGCCAAGCGGCTGGTCGAACAGATCCGCCAGATCACCGGCCTCCACTGCGTCGACTACCTGTTTCACGAAGGCCACACACCGCTGCCTGACCTCGGCGGCATCCAGACCAACCTGGAAAAGCGCACCCGCCACCGCCGCGCCCTGATGCGGATGCTGTTCGACTACCACAAGACCGACCGCATGGTGGTCTGCATGGACCCCTCCGGCCTCGACCTGCTGCACGACTTCTGCAGTGACCGCGCCCAGACCCGCCTGCTCGAGATCGAGTGTGACTTTACCGACGACTACCTCAGCGGCCATGCCCGGCGCGTCGGCCTCGCCGGGGATCGCACCCCGCCCGAGGTGCTGGAGCGGCTGTTGCCGACCATCCGCCACGATATGACGTTTGAGGCCGACCAGATCCGCGACAGCGACTTCGAGAACCTCTATCGCATCCGCCAGCACCAGACACCGGCGGAAAATGCCCCCGCGGTTGCCCGTTTCCTTGGCGTGTCAGACAGCGCCGCCCATGATATCGTCGCCCTCGACCATCTGTTCACCGACTGAGTCTCTCTTGCCAAGCTGAGGTAAACCTTGCCCTATTCCTACGACGACCAGAATATCTTCGCCAAAATCCTGCGCGGCGAAATCCCCAACAACACCGTGATCGAAACCGACCACACGCTGGCCTTCGCCGATATCCACCCACAGGCCCCGACCCATGTGCTGGTGATCCCCAAGGGCGCTTACGTGACCTACGAGCATTTCGCGGCTGAGGCCTCGGACGCCGAGATTCTCGATTTCACCCGCACCGTGGCGAAAATCTGCGCCGGGGCCGGCATCACCCAGGACAATGGCGCGCGCTATATCTCCAACGCCGGTCCCCATGGTGTCCAGGAGGTGCCGCATTTCCACCTGCATATCCTCGCCGGACGCACCATGGGCCGCATGGTCGCCCCAGAAGCCTGAGCACCCCCGCCTCACCGCTTGCCAGTCAAGGCGGTTTCGCGGTAATTCCGAACCAGCACAGCCATATGCAAAGGGACAGCCCATGCCGATCGAAGCACCGGAAACCAGGATCGTCGAAAGCCACAAGATCGCCTGCGATGGCGGCGAAGGGGCGCTCGGCCACCCGCGCGTCTGGCTGACCATTCCCGACGACACCGGGTTCGTCGAATGCGGCTACTGCGACGCGAAATACGTGCTCAAGGGCCACGGGACCCCCGACGCCGCAAGCCACTAAACACGAAAAAGCGCGCCCGTTCCGCACAGGCGCGCTCTCTCATCTTGCCGTAAATACTTCGGGGGCGCCGAAGGCGGGGGCAGAGCCCCCTCTTCTCAGGCTGCCGTCATCGCCCCGTCCACGGTATAAAACCCACCGTTGCAATACCCCGCGTCGTCCGATCCGAGGAACGCCACCAACCCGGCGACTTCCTCCGGCGTGCCGAACCGTTGCATCGGGATCGCCGCCGCCGTGGCGTCATGCATCTTCTGCTGGCCGCCCTGACCGTCGTTGATCGAATCCATCATCCGCCCATCAATCGGCCCCGGATTGACGCAATTCACCCGCACCCCCTTGGCAGCGGCTTCCAGCGCGGCCGTCCGGGTCACCCCCAGAATGGCATGTTTGGACATGATATAAGGGGTCAGCCCCGGCGATCCGCCCAAGCCCGCAACCGAAGACGCATTCACCACCGCGCCTTTGCCGGCGGCATACATCAGCGGCAGCACGTACTTCAGCCCCATCACCACGCCCTTCACGTTGACGTTGAAGACGCTCTCCAGGTTCTCGATATCCAGATCGGGGAGCTCTTGGTATTTCCCCTCGATCCCGGCGTTGTTGAAGAACACGTCGATCTTGCCAAAGCGCGTCTTGGCCTTGATCACATAGTCCTTCACATCCGTCTCACGGGTCACATCCGCCTCCGTGGTGTCGACGCGGTCGCCGTGCCCCACCGCCTGACGGAAGGCCTTCCAGTCGGTGCCGGGAATATCGACGGCAAAGATTTCTGCCCCCCGGTCCGCCATCATCTTCGCTGTTGCCGTGCCGATCGCGCCATTGGCGCCGGTGATCAGGACGGTCTTGCCTGCATAGGATTGTCCAGTCATCGGAAGTCTCCTTTCGCAATTATGTCCTGACACTACCTAAGAACGATCGCGCCGATTACCATGGGGGCCCCGCCGCCAGTGCCGCATGTGCGCTGGCGGCGCGGAACCGTTCATGGCATTACGGGGGCTCTGACATTTCGGAGGCGCAACATGACCACGCAATTCGGCACCGGCTGCCATCTTCACCTGATTGACGGCTCCGCCTTCATCTTTCGCGCCTACCACGCCCTGCCGCCGCTGACGCGCAAATCCGATGGCGTGCCCATCGGCGCCGTCGCCGGCTTTTGCAACATGCTGCACCGCTATGTTGAGGGCAACACCGGCCCCGACGCGCCCACCCATGTCGCCGTAATCTTCGACAAGGGCAGCCACACCTTCCGCAATGACCTCTACGATCTCTACAAGGCCAACCGCGACGCTATGCCCGAGGATCTGCGCCCGCAGATGCCCCTGACCCGTCGCGCGACCGAGGCGTTCAACATCGCCTGCAAGGAAATCGCGGGCTATGAGGCCGATGACATCATCGCCACCCTCGCAGTCCAAGCGCGTGAGGCCGGTGGCCGCGTCACCATCATTTCCTCGGACAAGGACCTGATGCAGCTGGTCGGCGGCGGGGTCGAAATGCTCGACGCCATGAAGAACCTGCGCATCGATGTCGAAGGGGTCGAGGCCAAGTTCGGCGTCAAACCCGACCGTGTCGTCGACGTGCAGGCGCTGGCGGGCGACGCTGTCGATAACGTCCCCGGTGCGCCCGGCATCGGCATCAAGACCGCCGCTCTGCTGATCAACGAATACGGCTCGCTCGAAGAACTTCTCGACCGCGCCGAGGAAATCAAGCAGCCCAAGCGCCGTCAGAGCCTGATCGACAACCGCGCCCAGATCGAGCTGTCCAAGAAGCTCGTCCAGCTCGATTGCAACACGCCGCTGGAATTCACCCTCGACGATCTCGAAGTGCGCGACCCCGATCCCGATGTCCTGCTGCCCTTCCTGGCTGAGATGGAGTTCCGCACCCTGTCGCGCCGTGTCGCCGAACAGATGGGCAAGGACGCCCCCGAAATCACCGAGCCGAGCCCCGCCGCCGCCGTCAGCGACGCCCCCGAAGCGCCCGCCATCGACGACAGCGCCTATGAGATCGTCACCGACGCCGCCGCTCTGCAAACCTGGATCGACCGTGCCTATGCGCGGGGCCACCTCGCGCTCGACACCGAAACCACTGGCCTTGATGACATGACCGCCGATCTGGTGGGCTTTTGCCTGTGCATCGACGCCGGTCACGCCTGCTATGTCCCCGTTGGTCACAAGGCCGAGGACGGCGGCGAGGGCCTCTTTGCCTCCGACACGCTGGCCGAGGGGCAGATGCCCCTGCAAACCGCGCTCGACATGCTGAAGCCGCTGCTTGAGGACGACTCGATCCTCAAGATCGGCCAGAACATGAAATACGACGCCAAGATCCTGCGCCGCTACGGCGTCACCGTCGCCCCCTATGACGACACGATGCTGATCAGCTACGCCCTGAACGCCGGTCTGCACAATCACGGCATGGACGCCCTGTCCGAGCGGTACCTGGGCCACACCCCGATCCCGATCAAGGAGCTGATTGGCTCCGGCAAGTCCCAGATCACCTTCGACCGTGTCGCCATCGACAAGGCCGCCAAATACGCAGCCGAGGACGCCGATGTCACCCTGCGCCTCTGGCAGCTGCTGAAACCCCGCCTGCACCGCGAACGCCTCGCGACCATTTACGAGACGCTGGAACGCCCCCTCTCGCCCGTTCTGGCGCAGATGGAGGTCAACGGCATTCAGGTCGACCGCAACACCCTGTCGCGCATGTCGAACGCCTTTTCCCAGAAAATGGCCGCGCTTGAGGCTGAAATTCACGAACTCGCGGGCGAGACGTTCAACGTCGGCTCGCCCAAGCAGCTGGGCGAGATCCTGTTTGAAAAGATGTCCCTGCCCGGCGGCAAGAAGGGCAAGACCGGCGCCTATGCCACTGGTGCCGACATCCTCGAAGACCTCGCGACCGAGCATGACCTGCCGGGCCGCATCCTCGACTGGCGCCAGCTCTCCAAGCTGAAGTCGACCTATACCGACGCGCTGCAGGAACACATCAACCCCGAGACCGGGCGCGTCCACACCTCCTACATGCAGACCGGCGCCAACACCGGGCGTCTGTCCTCCTCCGATCCGAACCTGCAGAACATCCCTGTGCGCAGCGAGGAAGGCCGCCGCATCCGCGAAGCCTTCGTCGCCCCCGAGGGCAAGGTGCTGCTATCGCTCGACTATTCCCAGATTGAGCTGCGCATCCTCGCCCATACCGCGGGCATCGACGCCCTGAAACAGGCCTTTCATGAGGGCCAGGACATTCACGCCGCCACCGCCTCCGAGATGTTCGGCGTGCCCTTGGACGAGATGACCCCAGACGTGCGGCGTCAGGCCAAGGCGATCAACTTCGGTGTGATTTACGGCATCTCGGGCTTCGGCCTCGCCCGCAATCTGCGCATTCCGCGGGCCGAGGCGCAGGGCTTCATCGACCGCTACTTCGAGCGGTTCCCCGGCATCCGCGAATACATGGATGAAACGACCGCCTTCGCGAAGGAAAACCTCTACGTCGAGACGCTGTTCGGCCGCCGCATCCACACGCCGGAAATCGCCGCCTCCGGTCCCCGCGCCGGTTTCGCCAAGCGCGCCGCGATCAACGCGCCGATCCAAGGCACCGCCGCCGACATCATCCGCCGCGCCATGATCCGGATGCCCGAGGCCATCGCCAACCTGCCCGCCAAGATGCTGCTGCAGGTCCACGATGAACTGGTCTTCGAGGTTGAGGAAAGCGCCGCGGACGAGGTCGCCGAGGTCGCCCGCCGCATCATGGAAAACGCCGCCGACCCGGCCGTGCACATCGACGTGCCGCTGGTCGTGGACGCAGGCAAAGGTATGAACTGGGCCGAAGCCCACTAGATCTAGCGCTTCGGTTCACTCCACTCCGCCGGGTCACCCCGGCGGCGCAACCGCAACGCCAGCCCGAGCGCGACGCCAACCCCAATGGCCACCGTCAGATCGGCCAGTACCGTCAGCACCAGCGTCAGCACCAGCAGCAGCTGGTCGGCGCGCGGCTCGGAGAGGTAACTGCGCCATTTCGCAGGCTCGCTCATATTCCAGGCGGTCAGGATCAGCAGCCCGGCCAGCGCGGGCATCGCGAGGTAGCCCGCCAGCGGCGCCGCCAGCATCATCACCGCCAGAATCGCCACCGCATGCACCAGCCCCGCCACCGGAGTCCGCCCCCCGGCGCGCACATTCGTCGCCGTCCGCGCAATCGCCCCCGTGGCTGGCAGCCCGCCGAACAGCGCCGAGGCGATATTCGCCGCCCCCTGCGCCATGACTTCGGCGTTGGAGCGGTGCTTGTCGCCGATCATCCGGTCCGCGACCATCGCCGACAGCAGCGACTCGACCCCCGCCAGAAACGCAATGACGAAGGCCGAGGGCAGCAGCTCTGCCACCCGCGCCCAGCTGATGTCGGGCAGCCCCGGCATCGGCAGATGATCCGGCAGATTGCCGAAGCGCGAAAAGATCGTCTCGACCGGCAAGCCCACCAGCGCCACCACGGCCGAGGCGAGCCCGACCGCCACGATCAGCCCTGGAAACTTCGGCCAGATCCGGCGCAGCAGGACGATCCCCACCATCGCCGCCAGCCCAATCGCCACAGCGGCAAGGCTCACCGTGCCCCGCGCCGCCCACATCGCGGCGATCTTGGGAAAGAAATCCGCCGGAACGCTCTCCATCCGCAGCCCGAACAGGTCTTTCAGCTGCGAGGTGGCGATGATCACCCCGATGCCGATGGTGAAGCCGTTGATCACCGGCTCGGGCACATAGGCCACAAGGTTGCCCGCACGCAGCAGCCCCGCGATGACCAGAATGACCCCCGCCATCAGCGTCGCCAGCACCAGCCCGTCATAGCCGTGGGCTGCGATAACCCCATAGACCACAACGATAAACGCCCCCGTCGGCCCGCCGATCTGCACCCGACTGCCGCCCAGCAGCGAAATCATGAAGCCCGCGACAATCGCCGTCACCAGCCCCTTGGCCGGGTCCGCGCCGCTGGCAATGGCAATCGCAAGGCTCAGCGGCAGGGCGACCATGGCGACGCTGACGCCCGCAATCGCATCGGCGCGAAAGGCGGACAGGCTGTAGCCGGGCAATGTGGACAGGATCTTTGGTTTCATGGGAAATTCCCTCGCATTCGCCCCATAGACGCCCCCGCGGACCCCTGACGCAAGGGCAATCCGATGCGGCTAATGCGCCCCGGCGCACTGGCCGTGATCGCCAAGCGCCTCGATCAGCCCGCAAGGTTCGCCCGGCGCGTGATCACAGGCGGCCGAAAGGCGCTCCAGCTCGACCTCCAGCCGTTTCAGCCGGGTGATGCGCGAGCGCACGTCCTCCAGATGGTTGCGCGCGATGTCATGGGCGCCGTGGCAATCGCGGCCCTTGTCCGACAGCTCCAGCAGATGCCGGATCGCCTCCAGCGGCAGGCCGAGGTCGCGGGCGTGGCGAATGAAATGCAGCCGATCCAGCCCGGCGCGCGCGTAGCGGCGCTGATTGCCCGCCGTCCGCTCACCCTCGGGCAGCAGCCCGGCCTGTTCGTAATAGCGGATCGTGGGCACCTTGACGCCCGTGCGCCTGGACAGATCTCCGATGGAAAACATTGTGAAAAAACCTCTTGAAGCTCTAGTCACTAGAGATCCTATGTTAAAGGCAACGCGGGGACCAGCCCCGCCAAGCCAGACGAAAGACGCCCCATGCCGCATGATCATTCTCACGGCCATCATGGCCATACACACGCCGATCCGGACCTTGTCGGGGACCGCCGCGTCGCCTGGGCGGTTGGGGTCAATATCCTGCTGACGGTGGTGCAGATCATCGCCGGCATCTTCTCCGGCTCGCTCGCCCTGATCGCCGACGCCATCCACAACCTGTCCGACGCGCTGTCGCTGGTGATCGCCTTCCTCGCCCGCCGCATCGCCCGCCGCCCTGCGGATGCCGAGATGACCTTCGGCTATGGCCGGGCCGAGGTTGTCGCCGCCCTCATCAACTACACCACGCTGATCGTCATCGCCCTGTTCCTGATGGCGGAGGGCGTGCAGCGCTTCTTTGACCCGCGCGAGGTTGCGGGCTGGGCCGTCGTCATCGTCGCCGCCGTGGCGCTGGTGATCGACACGGTGACGGCGCTGCTGGTGCTGAAGCTGTCGAAAGACAGCGTCAACATGCGCGCCGCCTTCCTGCACAACGTGGCCGACGCCCTCGGCTCGGTCGCGGTGATCGTGGCGGGGACGGTGATCCTGCTGTTTGACTGGACGCTGGTCGATCCCATCGTCACCATCGGCATCTCGCTCTATATCCTCTGGCACGCGGGCAGCGAGATCACGCCAGTGATCCGCCTGCTGATGCTCGGCAGCCCCGAAAGCCCGACCGTCAGCGAGGTGACCGCCCAGCTGCGCCAGGTGCGCGGCGTCGCCTCGGTCCACCACCTGCACCTGTGGCAGATGCAGGAAAAAGAGGTCGCGCTTGAGGCCCATGTCGTCCTGACGCCCGAGGCCTGCGCGACGCCGACGGGCCGCAACGACACCCGCGCCGCGATCAAGGATTGTCTGGACGAGGCCTTCGGTCTGCACCACGTCACGATCGAGCTTGAGGAGCCCGAGAACGCCTGCCACGGCGCGCCCCTGATCGGCCACTGAGGGGCGGCGCCGCCGCCGAAAACGTCACACTCTGTTAACCTCCGGGCGGTTTTCGCACCGCCCGGATACCGTTCAGATACCGACCAGATACCGACATTCCGTTTTCAGCTTCCGGGGCGCTGCGACGGGGGCCGGAGTCGCCCCCGATTTCGCAGCCATCGCCGCGCCGCATTTGTGTGTAGAAAACAGTCAGGGATTTGTCGCGCTCGACGGGGAAGGGGGCGCCAGCCTTCATCTCGGTGATGCGGTCCAGACGGAACATGCGAAAGTCGCAGCGCAGCTCGCACCAGCCGACCAGTGTCCAGACCTTGCCCCAGAAGAACAGCCCCAGAGGCCGCACAACCCTTTGAGTTTTCTCGGCCTTTTCGTCGCCATAGCTGAGGTGCAGGCGCGTTCTGTCATGCACCGCCGTCTCGATCCGGTCGACCCGCTCGCGCAATTCCACTGGCATCGACTGCATCGGTCTGGCATGAATCTGCACCGAATTCGCCCTGTCGCGGGCGGCGGGCGGCAGGACGGTTTCGATCTTCACCAAGGCCTCTTCGGCGGCGGCGGCCATCGCCAGCCCGCCCCAGGCCCGCAACATCCGCGCCCCCGCCACCAGAGCGACGATTTCGCTCTGGGTAAACATCAGCGGCGGCATCTCATATCCGGCCCGCATGACATAGCCGACACCGGCTTCGCCCTCGATCGGAACGCCCGATCCGATCAGGTCCGCGACGTCGCGATAAATAGTGCGGAGCGACACTTCCAGCCGCTCCGCCAGCTGCGCTGCCGTCACCAGACGCCCGCCCCTAAGGTATTGAACAATCTGGAAAAGACGGTCAGCGCGGCGCATCAGGCGGCCTTTGGTTCAAACAGGCCGATGCGGTTGCCGTCCGGGTCCTCGATGGTCACATAACGCCCCGCGGGGATCTCGACCGGGCCTGCCTGAATCGGCGCTCCGGCGACCTTGGCGCGGTCGGTGGCGGAGGCGAGATTGGCTACGGCGATGTAGATCACCGAGCCCTTGCCGTTGCCCGAGTCGCCCTGCACCAGATTGCCGGAAACGCCCATGTCGGACCCCGCGCTGCCAAGTACCGCGACCTCCTCAGGCCCCATCTTCGAAATTGTCATCTGCCAGTCAAAGACGGCGTTGTAGAAATCGACAGCTTTCGGCAGGTCCGAGACCGGAATTTCTGCCCAGACAACAATGGGTTGCTGTGTCATATCACATCTCCTTCGGGTTGGTGATGCAGATGGTATGACATAGCCCTCCTGACAGCATTCTGTCAGCAGTCTGCCCCCTCATGCGGGTTTTTTGAAGGCGTCATGGCCCGCCTTCCCCTCCTCCAGCCAACCAAGCCCGTCCTGCGTTCTGCCGCGCGGGCGATAATCCGCGCCAACCCACCCCTCATAGCCCGCCGCATCCAAACGCGCGAAGAGGCCGTGAAAGTCGATGGGGTCGTGATCAGGTTCGTCCTGTGCCGGGGCACCGGCAATCTGGACGTGGTGGCACAGGTGGCCATATTTATCCCACGTTTCCAGTATATTGCCTGTGATCACATGGGCGTGGTAGGTGTCGAACTGCAGCCCCAGATTGGCCGCGTCGACGGCCCCGATCACCTGCGCGGCAAGCTCGAAATCGCACATGAAATAGCCCGGCAGATCATGGGCATTCATCGGTTCGATCGTCAGGCTCTGCTCGGGTGCGAAGGCGCAGGCCCATTGCAGATTATCGACCATAGTCTCCAGCGCCCTGTCGCCAAAAGCCGCCCCCGACATGACGTGAATATGCTGCGATTTCAGTGCTTGCGCATAGCGCAGGGCCCGGCGGAAATCATGACGAAAGCGCTCCTGCCCTCCCGGAGTTGCGGCAAAGCCAGGGGTGCCGCCGGTATAGTTTGGCGGCGGCGCATTGATCAGCACCAGAGGCATGTTCGCCAGGCCGAGCGCATTACGGATATCCTGCGCCGGCGTGTCGTAAGGGTATTGGATTTCAACGGCTTGGAAGCCAGCCTCGGCGGCGGCCAGAACCCGTTCCTGCATCGGAAACTCGGTAAACAACGTCGTCAGATTGGCAGCAAACCTTGGCATCTGTGCACCCCACTCGTTCCGCAAGCACGATGCGTCTGGCCTAGGGTGCGGTCAACTCGTCGGCAGGGATAATCGGGAAAAATGCCCCCGATGAGCGAACACCGAACCAGGCTGTGCCATCCACTTCGGCGGTCTCTCCCAGATCGACCAGCCGGTAAAAGCTCTTGCGGTCGATCAGAGCCTCCAGCCGGTCTCGCACCAGGACATAAGGCGACGGCTCTCCGGTGTCGGGGTCGCGCACGACGCGAATGGGGTGATCGGGACCCGCAACTGCTTGATCTGCCACGTTTGTCAGGAAGGTCAGAACCTGTTCGGGGCCGGTGCCCTCAACCTCGAAATCAACGGCGACGAAGGGTGCGTCCTCCACCGTGATGCCGACTTTTTCGACAGGGGTGATCAGAAAGTAATCATCCCCATCCTTGCGCAGAATCGTGGAGAACAGGCGCACCAGTTCGGGCCGCCCGATCGGCGTTCCGAGGTAGAACCACGTCCCGTCGCGTGCGATACGCATGTCCAGATTGCCGCAGAAGTCCGGGTTCCACTTGTGAACAGGCGGAAGTCCGCGGCCTTTGGCTGCTTTTGCAGAGGCAAGGATACTCTCTGCTGTCACTTTCACGGTATTTTGTGTGAGCATGAATTGGCCGTTAACCATCTCGTGAGTACAGTTCGTTAAACAAGATATAGGTCGAACAGGAGTTTTTGCCATGACGGATGCAGATGACCTCGTGACAGCCATCGAAGCGGTCGAGGAAAAGCTGGCCCGCGCCAAGGCCTCCATCACCCAGCGATTTGTCGGGCAGGAGACGGTTGTCGACCTGACGCTGTCGGCCTTGCTGTGTGGTGGGCACGCCCTGCTGATCGGCCTGCCCGGCCTCGGCAAGACGCGGCTGGTCGAGACGCTGTCGACGGTGATGGGGCTGGACGGCAGTCGCATCCAGTTCACCCCGGACCTGATGCCCGCAGATATCCTTGGTTCCGAGGTACTTGAGACGGCCGCAGACGGGTCGCGCAGCTTTCGGTTTCTCTCTGGGCCGGTGTTCTGTCAGCTGTTGATGGCGGATGAAATCAACCGCGCCTCGCCGCGCACCCAGTCGGCACTGCTGCAGGCGATGCAGGAGAAAATGGTCACAGTCGCGGGAGAAGATCGCCCCCTCGGCAAGCCGTTCCACGTCCTTGCCACGCAGAACCCGATCGAGCAGGAAGGCACCTATCCGCTGCCCGAAGCGCAGCTTGACCGGTTCCTCGTCAAGATCGACGTCGACTATCCGGACCGCGATACGGAACGGGCGATTCTCCTCTCCACCACCGGGGCGACCGAAACGCAGGCCCATGCGGTGTTTACCGATTCTGAGCTGCTGGACGCCCAGATGCTGCTGCGGCGGATGCCGGTTGGTGACAGTATCGTCGAGATGATCCTCGATCTGGTGCGCGCCTGCCGACCGGATGATTCTTCGGCCTCGCAAAGGGTGCGCGAAACGGTGTCCTGGGGCCCGGGTCCGCGTGCGGCACAGGCGTTGATGCTGACGGTACGTGCGCGGGCCATGCTGCAGGGGCGCCTCGCGCCCTCGCCCGAAGATGTTCTGGCCATGGCGCAACCGGTGCTATCGCATCGCATGGGGCTCAACTTTGCGGCCCGGGCGCGCGGGGATGACCTGCGCACGTTGATTTCTGATGTTGCCGCCAGCGTTTCGGGGATCGAGGCCGCCGCGTGAGAACACCCGCCGCCCTTCGTCACCGGGCTGAGGAGGAAGCCGCGAAGTTTCCACCTCTGCTGGCCCGCGCTGAACAGCTGGCCGGGACCGTCCTGCTGGGCGATCACGGACGGCGGCGCGCTGGTCTGGGGGATGATTTCTGGCAGTACCGCCCCGTGCAGCCGGGCGATCCGCGCCGTATGATCGACTGGCGGCGCTCGGCACGCTCGGATGAGCGGTTCGTGCGCGAACGCGAATGGCAGATCGCGCAGAGCGTCATGCTCTGGGTCGATCAATCCTCGTCGATGCAGTTTACCTCATCCAGGAACCTGCCGCAAAAGGGTGACCGCGCCCGCAATCTGGCGCTGGCGACTGCTATTTTGCTGGTGCGCGGCGGTGAGCGTGTCGGCCTGACCGGCACCACGCTGCCGCCACGCCGGGGCAATGACCAGATCCTGCGGCTGGCGGAGTTCTTTTCGCTGCCCGCTGAGCAGGACTACGGCGTGCCTGAGCATCGCTCGATGATTCCGAATACCCGGGCGCTGTTCGTGTCCGATTTCCTCGGGCCGATGGACCAATTGACGCTGGCACTGACCAAGGCTGCGGATCGCGGGATTCGTGGTGTGTTGCTGCAGGTGCTCGACCCGATCGAAGAGGCCTTTCCGTTCCAGGGGCGCACCATATTTGAAAGCGTCGGCGGCTCTGTTGCCCATGAGACGCTGAAAGCCAACGATCTGCGCGACCGCTATCTGACACGGCTGGCCGAGCGGAAGGACGAGCTGACGGCGCTCTGCCGTGCGACGGGCTGGCAATTCAACACGCACCATACCGAGGGCTCCGCGCAATCCGCGCTGCTCTGGATCTGGCAGGCGCTCGACAGGGGGACGTCGTAGTGATTCTTGGTCCGATTGGTTTTGCCGCGCCCTGGTTGCTGATCGCCCTCGCGGGCCTGCCCATTCTGTGGGTTCTGCTGCGCGCGGTGCCGCCAGCGCCGGTGCGTCGCCGGTTTCCCGGGGTGGCGTTGCTGCTGGGCCTGAAGGACGACGAAAGCGTCAGTGACCGCACGCCCTGGTGGTTGCTGCTGCTGCGGATGTTGGCTGTTGCGGCCGTGATCATCGGGCTTGCGGGGCCTGTGCTGAACCCCAAGCAGGAAGCGCAAAAGGCCTCCGGGCCGCTGTTGATCCTGCTTGATGGCAGCTGGGCCTCGGCCAGCGAATGGCCGCGCAAGGAAACCGCGGTTGCAACGCTGCTCAACGAGGCCATGCGCGAAGGCCGTCCCGCCGCTGTCGTGCGCCTGACCACGCCGGACGCGCCGATGTTCCAGAGTGCAGAAACATGGCTAACGCGCCTGCCTGGCCTCGCGCCTCAGGCCTGGGAACCGGCGGCCTCCGATGCACCTGAAATGACCCGGCTGATCGGGGATCTGAAGGGACTGGAGCGTGGTTTTGAGACGGTCTGGGTCTCTGACGGGCTGGACCGTCCGGGGCGTGCCGAGGTGCTGGCAGCCGTCAGTAACAAAGGCCCGGTTCGCGTACTGGAGACCGGACAGGATGTTATCGCGCTCCGCCCGAGCGGCTTTGCCGACGGTATAGTAAAGCTCACGGCGATCCGCGCGTCGCATGATCTGGAGACGCCGCAGGTGATTTCCGTTCAGGCACATGGGCGCGATCCAGCCGGCACGATGCGGGTGCTGGACACGACCGAGATGACCTTCGCCGCCGGCAGTGCCGTTGCCGAAAAAGACCTTGCCCTGCCGCCGGAGTTGCGGGCGCGCCTGACGCATTTCGCGATTGCGGGCGAACGCTCTGCCGGGGCGGTATCGCTGACGGATGACGGGCTGCGCCGCCGCGAAGTTGCGCTGATCGCCGGGCGCGATGACCGCGAGGGGCTGGAGCTGCTGTCACCGCTGCACTACCTCGAAAAGGCGCTGGAGCCGAGTGCGGATCTGCTGCACGGCGCACTGACCGACATCCTTCCCGCCAACCCCGATGTGATCGTGCTCGCCGATGTCGCCACTCTGTCGGATGGCGAAGAAAAGATGCTGCTGGACTGGGTGGCGCAGGGTGGGATGCTGTTGCGTTTCGCGGGCCCCCGCCTGGCTGCGAGTGAGGTCAGCCGCGACACCGAAGATGCCCTCATGCCCGTGCGTCTGCGCGAAGGTGGGCGCAATGTCGGCGGCGCGATGAGCTGGGGCGAACCCAAGACCTTGGCGGCCTTTGACGAGGACAGCCCCTTTTCCGGTCTCGATATTCCCGACGATGTTACCGTGTCCTCGCAAGTGATGGCGCAGCCCGATCCGACTCTGTCATCGCGCGTCATCGCGCGGCTCACCGACGGCACGCCTCTGGTGACGCGCAAACGCATCGAGCAGGGGCAGGTGGTGCTGTTCCACGTGACCGCCAATACCGAATGGTCGAACCTGCCGCTCTCCGGTTTGTTCGTTCAGATGATGGAGCGGCTTTCGGTGAGTTCCGCCACCGCCACGCCTGACCCCGGCGATCTGGAAGGTTCGATCTGGCAGCCGCAGCGGATCGTGGATGCCTTCGGGACAATTTCCAATGCAGGCACGCTGTCCGGTGTCGATGGGGCCCTGCTGCTCGGCGCGCCACTTGGCCCCGATTTGCACCCGGGTCTCTATCAGAGCGAGGATCGCAGCATCGCCCGCAACGTCCTGAGCGCCGAGAGCACGCTGACCCCCACGCGCTGGCCCGCCGATGTCAGTGTCGAAGGCCTCGCCCGGACTGAGGAGACGCCGCTTGGCGGCCTTCTGCTCGCCTTGGCCCTTTTAGCCCTTCTGGCGGATATTCTGGCCTCGCTTTCCCTGTCCGGCCGGCTGCGCGGTGCACGGCCCACGGCCGCAGCCCTTGCCATTTTCGTGCTGCTGATGCCCGCGCCGCAGGCCCGTGCACAAGACGCAATGAGCGCGGATGATTTCGCGATTGCCGCCACTTCCGAGGTGGTTCTGGCGCACGTCGTCACGGGCAACAAACAACTCGACGATCTTGCGCAGGCCGGGCTTCAGGGTTTGTCGGACACACTGTTCTTTCGCACCTCGGTCGAGCCTGCTGCACCCATGGCGGTGAATATCGAAACGGATGAGTTGTCGCTGTTTCCCTTCCTCTACTGGCCGATCAGCGCCTCGCAGCCGATCCCCTCCGATGAGGCCTATACCAAGCTCAACCGCTACCTTCGCACCGGCGGGATGATCCTGTTCGATACGCGCGACGCCGATATTGCGGGATTTGGTGCCGCCAGTCCCGAAGGGCGCCGCCTGCAGGAAATTGCCCGCCCTCTGGATATCCCGGCGCTGGAGCAGATCCCGAAGGATCACGTGCTGACGCGCACATTCTACCTGCTGCAGGACTTTCCTGGCCGGTTTGCACAAGGCACCATATGGGTCGAAGCCGCCCCCGCAGATGCTGAACTGATTGAGGGGATGCCGTTCCGTAACCTCAACGATGGTGTGACGCCTGTGGTGATCGGCGGCAATGACTGGGCCTCGGCCTGGGCTGTGGATGGCAACGGTAACCCTCTGGTCCCCGTCGGCAGTGGCTTTGCGGGCGAGCGGCAGCGCGAAATTGCGATGCGCTTCGGTGTGAACCTGATCATGCATGTGCTGACAGGCAATTATAAATCCGACCAGGTGCATGTGCCTGCACTGCTGGACAGATTGGGCCAATGATGACCGGAAATATCATCTTCGATCCGCTGCTGCCTTGGGTGGTTCTGGCCATTTTCGCGGGGCTCGTCCTGCTCGGCACCGTGCTGGCCGTTTGGCGCGGCCTCGCGGGCTGGGCCTGGCGCGGCATGGCTGGTATCGTGATTCTTGCTGCACTCAGCGGTCCCTCACTGCGGCAGGAAGATCGGACGCCTCTGACCGACATTGTTCTGCTGGTCGAAGATCGCTCCGCCTCGCAACGCCTTGCTGATCGTGCCGCGCAGACCGAGGAGGCCGCGAACACGCTGGCAGATCGTATCGCTGCACGCCCCAATACCGAGTTGCGCCGGATCACCGTGGGCGATGGCGCCGGCGATTCCGGTACTCTGCTCATGACCGCTGTCTCCGAGGCGCTGGCCGAGGAACCGCGCGCGCGCATCGCTGGGGTGATCCTGCTCTCTGACGGCCGCCTGCATGACCTCGATCAGGCGCCGGGCCTGCCTGCGCCGCTGCATCTTCTGCTCAGCGGCACGCCGCAGGATTGGGATCGTCGTCTGATCGTCAAGAACGCGCCCGCCTTCGGGATTTTGGGGGAAGAGGTCACTCTGACCTTGCGGATTGAGGATAACGGCGCTGTTCCGGAGGGTCTGCAAGGTCAAGCCGAAGTGGCCATATCGCTCGACGGAGGCGAGCCAATTCAGGTCACCGCCGAGACCGGTCGCGATTTCGAACTGCCGGTAATGCTGGCGCACGGTGGGCGCAACGTCATCCAGTTTTCGACGCCCGCGCAGGCCGGGGAGCTTACCGAGCGCAATAATTCTGCGATAGTCCAGATGAACGGCGTGCGCGACCGGCTGCGTGTTCTGCTGGTCTCGGGAGAGCCGCACCCCGGCGGGCGGACCTGGCGTAACCTTCTGAAATCGGACAGCTCTGTCGATCTGGTGCATTTCACGATCCTGCGTCCGCCCTCCAAGCAGGACGGTGTTCCGGTGTCCGAGCTGTCCCTGATCGCCTTTCCCACGCGTGAGCTGTTTCTGGAAAAGATCGAGGATTTCGACCTCATCATCTTCGACCGCTACAAGCGCCGGGGTATCCTGCCGACCCTCTATATCGACAATGTGCGCGACTATGTGACCAAAGGTGGCGCTGTCCTGATCGCAGCCGGGCCTGATTTCGCCTCGGCAGATTCGCTCTATCGGTCCCCCCTGGCCGAGGTTCTGCCCGCCCGCCCCACAGCGCGCGTTTTCGACGAGGGGTATCGTCCGAAAGTCACCGATCTGGGCAAGCGCCATCCGGTGACGGCAGGGCTTGAGCAGATGTGGGAGGGCGATTGGGGCCGCTGGATGCGACAGATAGATGTCACACCAGAGCGTGGTCAGGTTGTCATGTCGGGAGTGGAAGATCGCCCGCTGCTGATTCTGGACCGGGTTGGCGAAGGGCGCGTTGCCCTTCTGGCCTCCGATCATGCCTGGCTGTGGAATCGTGGTTTCGAGGGCGGCGGTCCCCAGCTTGAGCTGCTGCGGCGCCTGGCGCATTGGATGATGAAAGAGCCGGATCTGGAGGAAGAGGCGCTGACTGCCGAAGCGGTGGGTCAGACCATGACGATCGTGCGGCGGACGCTGTCGGAAACGACTGGGCCGGTCACTGTAACATCTCCGGATGGGTCCGAAACGGACGTCACGCTGAGCGAGACCTCTCCGGGGCATTTCGAGGCGGAGTTCACGGGCGCCGATATTGGGCTTTACCGTCTGACCTCTGGCGATTTGACCAATGTCATTGGCCTTGGGCCGGCAGCCCCACGTGAGTTCGAGCAGACGATTGCCGATGGCCAAGCTTTGGAACCGTTGGTGGAGGAAACGCGCGGCGGCGTGCGTCGTCTGTCCGACGGGCTGCCGACGCTGCGTGATGTGCGCGCCGGGCGGCCCGCGGCCGGGCGTGGCTGGATCGGTCTGACGCCACGCGATGCCTATGAGACACGCAATGTCACGCAGACTCCGCTTCTGCCGCCTTGGCTGGTCCTGCTGCTGAGCGCGTTCCTGATCCTGGCGGGCTGGCTGCGCGAAGGACGGCGCTAAAACCGGCGGGCGTTCTCTGCCCGCCAGCATCCTGCCCGCGCGACGGCTACAGGAACGTCCTCACATGCCTTTTTCGCGGTCATTGCCGGACAGCAGCACCGCGCGAGAAAGCGAGGCAAACTCGCGCCGCCAGAGGATCAGGCAGGTGACGCAGGTGGCGATCAGCAGACCGGCTGGTCCCAAGGCCCAGGCGGTCGCGGCCATCGCGAAATAGACAGAGCGAAGACCCCGGTTGAAGCCACGTGCAGCGCTGATATTCACCTCGGCGGCCTTGAGGGCGCGGGTCAGAGCTCGGTGGTCTTCGATCTCGTTCGGAACGGATCCCATCATCACCGCGCAATAACCGAAGAGGCGGTGCGACCAGACGAATTTGAGGAATGCGTTCGTCAGGAAAAAAAGCACCAGAATCAGCTTCATTTCCCAGAAGACCAGCGGAGTATCATCGGCCCCCAACTGCTCGGCCAGCCCGTCAAGAGGCTCGGAGTTGCCGATCAGCGCCAGAACACCGCCGATGGCAATCAGCGTTGCAGATCCGAAAAATGACGGACCCTGCCGCAGAGTCGACAGAATGTGGCTGTCAAATATCCTCGGCTGGCGGGTCACCATCTGGCGCATCCATTCTCGCCGGTAGCCCGCCATCAAGGTCGAAACGGAGGGGCGCCGCTTTGAAGGGTGTTCGATTCGCCAGTCGATACTGACCCATGCCGCCAGGATGAAGACCACGGCGAGCATGTCATAGGCGGAGAAGAGAGTGAAAAAATCCAGCGATGTCATGGCCTCCGTGTTACTCTGACTGCAAGTATCTTGCCTATCGGAATTATTGGTTATAAAAAATTACCAATTCTGACATCAGCGTCGATCGCCAGACAAACAAGGGATCAGCCAAATGGAAATGCCCGTCCCTGATGCGCAGGTCATCTCGCGAAAGCCGGAACTTGTGGCGCGCTTGCGTCGGGTGTTGCCCGCTGAGGCGGTGATCGATGATCCGGCAGAGACGCGCGCCTATGAATGCGACGCTCTCACGGCCTACCGATGCGCTCCGCTCTGCGCGGTCTTGCCTAGCTCGACGCACGAGGTTTCGCAGGTGCTGGCTATTTGTCATGAGCTGGGCGTGCCGGTGGTCCCGCGCGGCTCGGGGACGTCCTTGGCGGGCGGGGCGCTGCCGACGGCGGACAGCGTGATCCTGGGCGTGGCACGTATGAACGCGGTGATCGAGACGGACTATGCCAATCGGTTTATCCGCGTGCAGACCGGGCGCACCAACCTCTCCGTTTCGGGAGCGGTCGAGGCGGATGGCTTTTTTTACGCGCCCGATCCGTCCAGTCAGCTGGCATGTGCCATTGCCGGCAATATCGCGATGAACTCAGGTGGGGCGCATTGCCTCAAGTACGGCGTCACGACCAACAACCTGCTGGGCGTGACGCTGGTCATGATGGATGGCGAAGTCGTCGAGATCGGCGGTGCGCATCTGGATGCAGGCGGGCTGGATCTGCTGGGCGTGATCTGCGGCAGCGAAGGCCAGCTCGGCGTGGTCACAGAGGCGACCCTGCGCATCCTGCCCAAGCCCGAGGGGGCGCGCCCTGTGCTTGTCGGCTACGACAGCAACGAGGTGGCCGGACGCTGTGTCAGTGACATCATCGAATCCGGGATCCTGCCCGTCGCGATCGAGTTCATGGACCTGCCCTGCATCCGTGCCACAGATGCCTTTTCCGGCGCGGGCTATCCCGATTGCGAGGCGCTGCTGATCATAGAGGTCGAGGGCAGCGAAGCCGAAATTCAGGAGCAACTGGCGATCATCACCGCCATTGCACGACGTCACAACCCGGTAGAGCTGCGCGAAAGCCGCTCGGCCGAGGAAAGCGCCAAGATCTGGCTGGGCCGCAAAAGTGCCTTCGGGGCAATGGGTCAGATCAACGACTACATGTGTCTGGATGGCACGATCCCGGTGAACACGCTGCCTTTCGTACTGGGGCGTATTGCCGATCTCAGCCGCGAATTCGGCCTCGACGTGGCGAATGTGTTTCATGCGGGCGACGGCAACATGCATCCGCTGATCCTGTTCAACGCCAATCAGTCCGGCCAGCTTGAGCTGTGCGAGGCTCTGGGGGCCGAAATCCTGAAGCTCTGCGTTGAGGTCGGAGGCTGCCTGACCGGAGAGCACGGCGTGGGCATCGAAAAGCGGGATCTGATGCTGGTGCAATACGACGTGGGCGATCTGGAGGCGCAGATGCGGGTGAAGGACGTATTCGATCCCAGATGGCTGCTGAACCCGGCCAAGGTCTTTCCTCTGGCGGTTAGCGCGGGGCGACGCGGATGAGACCTGAAAGCGAAGCCGAGCTTTCCGAGCTGATCAGACACACCGAGACGGCCCTGCAGATCCGTGGCGGGGGGACGCGCGGCGCGTTCTTTCCAGCGGGGGGCGCCGTGCTGGAGACCGGCGGGCTCAGCGGTGTCACCCTGTACGAACCGGCGGCGCTGACGCTGGTGGCCCGGGCCGGAACTCCGGTTGCCGAGATCGAGGCGCTGCTGTCAGAGAAAAACCAGCGTCTTGCGTTTGAGCCGATGGACCATCGCACTCTGCTGGGCACCACCGGCACGCCGACGATCGGCGGCGTTGTGGCAGCGAACGTGTCGGGGCCGCGTCGCGTCCAGGTCGGTGCGGCACGGGATTTCCTTCTGGGTGTGCGCTTTGTCGACGGCGAGGGGCATATCATACGCAACGGTGGACGGGTGATGAAGAACGTCACCGGCTATGATCTGGTGAAGCTGATGGCGGGCAGCTGGGGCACGCTGGGGGTGCTGAGCGAAGTCAGCCTCAAGGTCCTCGCGATCCCTCAGGCCGAGGCTACTTTGGTGCTGCGGGGGCAGGGTGCCGATGCCTGTGTCGCGGATATGTGCAGTGCTCTGGGCACGCCCTATGACGTGAGTGGCGCGGTCTGGATCGGCCCGGGAGTCGCGGGGGATGCCCCCGAAAGGCGTATCCGTGTCGAAGGGCTGCGCGGCAGTGTCGCCTATCGCATCCAGCGTCTTGCCGAGACCCTGCCCGGCGATCACAGCATCGTAGAAGGGGCCGAGAGCGCTGCGCTTTGGCAGCAAGTTCGGGATGTTACGCCGTTCGCCGGGCAGGAGGCTCCGCTCTGGCGGATCTCGGTCAAGCCGACGGATGCGCCGCTGTTGCTCGCGGCACTTGGGCGGGCAGGGGTGGCGCACAAGACGATTTGCGACTGGGGTGGTGGGCTGGTCTGGCTGATGGTCGAGGGCGCCAGCGCGCGCGCTGGTGTGGTGCGGGCCGAGGTCTCGGCGCTTGGTGGTCATGCGACACTGGTGCGCGCGCCTATCGCGCAGCGCGAGGCCGTGGTGATGTTCCACCCCCAGGCTGCCCCGTTGGAGCGTATTGCAGCCGGTCTGCGGGCGCGTTTCGATCCAAGGGGTATCCTCAACCCCGGCCTGATGGGCGTCGCGGCGATTGCGGAGCCTGCCGCATGATCGCCCCCCGAATTTCAGCAGGAGCTGCGCACTGACATGCAGACGACTTTCACCGAAGCGCAATTGGTCGATCCGGGGACCAAGCGGGCGAACCAGATCCTGCGTTCCTGCGTGCATTGCGGCTTTTGCACCGCCACTTGCCCGACCTATCAAGTGCTTGGCGATGAACTCGACAGTCCGCGCGGGCGCATCTACCTGATCAAGGACATGCTGGAAAACGAACGGGTTCCGGACGAAAAGACGGTTAAGCATATCGACCGATGCCTGTCCTGTCTGGCCTGCATGACGACCTGCCCCTCGGGCGTGCATTACATGCATCTGGTGGATCATGCCCGCGCCTATATCGAAAAGACCTATCGTCGGCCCTGGCACGACCGCGCGCTCAGGTCCCTGTTGGCGACGATCCTGCCCTATCCGAAACGGTTTCGTGTCGCGCTTCTGGGGGCAAAGATGGCACGGCCTCTGCGCCGGTTCTTGCCCGATCCGCGGTTGCGCGCCATGCTCGATATGGCGCCCAGGCACATCCCTCCGGTGTCGCGCAACGATGACCCGCAAAGCTTTGCGGCAACGGGGCCGCGCCGGATGCGGGTGGCGCTGATGACGGGCTGCGCGCAGAAGGCGCTGAACACCGATATCAACGACGCGACGATTCGCCTGCTGACCCGGCTGGGGGTCGAAGTCGTCGTGGCCAAGGGCGCGGGGTGCTGTGGCGCACTGACCCACCACATGGGGCGCGAGGCGGACAGCCACCGCGCGGCGGCGGCCAATATCCGTGCATGGAGCGCTGAAATGAACGGCGAAGGTCTGGATGCCATCGTCATAAACACCTCTGGCTGTGGCACGACGATCAAGGACTACGGCCATATGTTCCGCGATGATGCTCTGGCGCAGGAGGCTGCAAAAGTCTCTGGAATCGCTAAGGATATTACAGAAGTCCTTGCCTCTCTGACGCTTCCGGACCCGATACGTCCGGAGGCGCAGGGCCTCAGGGTCGCCTACCACGCGGCCTGTTCGCTACAGCACGGCCAGAAGATTACCGATCCCCCCAAGAAGCTATTGGCGGCGGCGGGTTTTCAGGTGATGTTGCCGGCGGATGCACATCTGTGTTGCGGTTCGGCCGGCACCTACAATCTGATGCAGCCCGAGATTTCCGCCAAGCTGAAGACCCGCAAGGTCGACACGCTGGAGGCGCTGAAGCCGCAAGTGATCGCGGCGGGGAATATTGGCTGCATGATGCAGATCGGCTCGGCCACTGGGGTGCCTGTGGTGCACACGGTCGAGCTGCTGGATTGGGTGACGGGTGGCCCAAAGCCACCGGCGATGACGCGGGACCCGGCACACCAGAGGGTGCCAATCCTGCGTTGATCTGTCGGGGTGGCCAGGTCGCGCAGAGCATCCACGCTGAAACCGGTTTTAGTCGGAGCGCCGATGCTGCCACGCCTTGTCCTTTTCCTGCTGCTCGTCCTTGCCCCGCCCGTTCTGGCGCATGACAGCGAACCGGCGCCATGGCAGGCTGTCGGGCGGCTAGATATCGCGGGCAAAGGGTTCTGCACGGGGGCGCTGGTTGCGGACAATCTGGTGCTGACGGCAGCGCATTGCATGTTTGACGCAACCACGGGCCAGCAGATCGAACCCACCACAATTGCCTTCCGCGCCGGGTTGATCAACGGCCAGGCGCGCGCCACACGTCAGGTCAGGCGCGCCGTGGTCGATCCGGATTATGTCTACAGCGCAAGCCCTTCCGCCAGCCGCCTGCGCAACGATGTCGCTCTTCTTGAGCTGTCGCACCCCATTGAGGCTCAGGCCGCGACCCCCTTTTCCACCGATCTGCGTCCGCCACGGGGGGCGATGCTCAACATCGTTGCCTATGCCTTTGATCGCGCCGAAGCCCCGCCTCTGCAACAGAGCTGCGCGGTGATTACGCAGCAGGAAGGCGTTCTCGTCACCTCCTGCACCGTTGACTTCGGGTCCTCCGGGGCGCCGATCTTCAGTATGGTCGGCGGTCAGCCCAGGATTGTTTCGATCGTTGCGGCCAAGGCGGATATGGCGGGCCAGCATGTCGCCTTGGGTACGCAGCTTGGCCAGCCCCTCATTCAGCTCAAGGCGGCGCTCGCGGCGGGCAAGGGCTTTGGCACGGCGACCCTGCCCGAAGCGGATCAGCTGACGCTGGACCGCCAGACCCGGTCGCAGACAGGCGCAGCGTTTTTCAGCCCGCCTGCGAAATGATCTCTTGAAAGCGCAACGATCCCTTCCCAGATATTCTCTTGCAGGACGCCAGACGACGGGTCCTGCGCAGACCGGCCCGTCCCCTGAGAGGAGGGCCAAGACTCAACACGTTATCGCTTGATGAAGGATGACAAACTCATGCGTAATTTTGACCTCGCCCCCCTGTACCGCGCCACTGTCGGCTTTGACCAATTGGCCGAAATGATGGATCGCGCCCTGACGACCGACGTCGGAACCTCGACCTATCCTCCCTATAACATTGAGAAAACGGCCGAAGACGCCTATCGCATCTCGATTGCGGTTGCCGGTTTCTCCGACACCGATCTCGGTGTCGAGGTGAAGGACCGGTCGCTCGTCGTCTCGGCCAGCAAACCGGCTGATGACAGCCCGCGCACCTACCTGCACCGTGGTATTGCGACCCGCGCGTTTGAGCGTCGCTTCGCGCTGGCGGATCATGTTCGCGTCTCCGGTGCGACCCATGCCGATGGTATGCTGCACATCGATCTGGTCCGCGAGATCCCCGAGGCGCTCAAGCCCCGCCGGATCGACATCGCACGTGGCAACACTGTGAACGCCAAGGCGATCGAGACCACACAAGATACCGCAGAAGCCTGACTTACCTCGGTTGAGCGGTGAAATGGCGCGGTCCCCCCGGGGCCGCGCTTTCACATGTCAGCGCAGGATCACTTCCCCCTTTGGCCCTATGAGCCAGGCGGTGAGGGCGATTTCGGGACGGGGAACGAAACTGACCCGCTCATCCTTCAGGATCGGTGCCATAAGTTCCGCAATCCGCTCCGCGTCAGGATGGGCAACCTCCAGTTTCGACAGCGAAAATCCCGCACCTTTCATGGCGCTCGGCGGCAAGACCTCGCGCATTCCCCAATCAATCAGACTGGGAAAAGCGCCACCAAAATGCAGCGTCCCATCCTTCGGCACTGTAATCTGCCATGTCAGATCACCCCGCCGCTGCTCGATCAGCTCGCCGACCTCTGCAGGCAGGATATCAAGGGACCCCGCCAGGCCCGGCATCCGCAACACCCAGTGCATCAGCCGCGGCGACTGTGGTGGCTGATCCAGCCCGAACCAGCGAGGGCGCCCCGGTGCGACAGCCTCGGGATCAGGCGCAATGACCTCGAGAAACGATGTTTCTCCCAGTCGCAGCAGATGGTTATGGGTGCCCATCAGAGGATGCGCACCGCCCTTCGGGATCACCACGCCCAACACCGCTTCTGCATAGCCAAGCCCTTCGGCCAGCGTCTCGGCTCCAATGACGATGTGGTCCAGTTCTGCGCGCACGGACATATCCCATAACCCCTCTGAAATCAGAAATCTTCATGTCGGCATCCCGTCGGTATCCGGGCGGTATCTGAACGGTGCAATCTGGCGCCTCTGACACGGTTTCCCTGTCGGAAATATCCCGGGGGGCACGGGGGGCTGGCCCCCCGCCCCGGCCAGACCTCCCGCCCTATTGCAGATCGGAAAACGCCGCCTCCATCCGCTTGATCGCCTCTTCCACCCGCACCCTCTGGGTGCCGAGGTTGAACCGCTGGAAGCCTTCGCCGCCCGCCCCGAAGACCTCGCCGAAGTTCACCGCGATCTTCGCATCCTCCAGAATGCGCCGCTGCACTTCGGCAGGCGCCATCCCGGTGCCGGAAAAATCGACCCAGGCGAGGTAGGTCCCCTCCAGCCGCATTGCCTTCAGTCCGGGGATGGCGTCGATCCCGGCATCGAACAGGCGGCAGTTGCCGTCGAGATAGTCACAGAGCGCATCGACCCAGGCCGCGCCTTCCGGCGAATAGGCCGCCGTCGCCATGTGCATCGCGAAAGAGTTCGGCGAGATGCCGAGCGCGCCCATCACCGCCGCAAACCGGGCGCGCAGCGCCTTGTTGTGGATGATCACATTGCCGACATGGCCACCCGCCAGATTGAACGTCTTGGTGCTGGAGGTCATCATCACCAGACGGTCCTCGATGCTCTCGTCGACCAGCGCCATGGGCAGATGCGTCTGGCCGGGCATCACCAGATCATGGTGGATCTCATCGGACACCAGCACCAGATCATGACGCTTGGCAAAGTCGGCGACTCCCTGCAGCTCCTCCCGGGTCCAGACGCGGCCACCTGGGTTGTGCGGGGAACACAGGATGACCATCGATTCCTTGCCCGTCATCTGGGCATCGTAGGCCTCGAAGTCCATCTCGTAGCGGCCATCGTTCAGGGCCAGTTCACACTCGACGACCGCGCGCCCTGCAGCTTTGATGACGCGGGCGAAGGCGTGATAGACCGGGGTGAACAGCACCACGCCGTCGCCGGGCTGGGTATAGGCCTGAATGCAGAGGCCGGTGCCATTGACCAGACCATGGGTCGAGAAGATCGCCTTGGGGTCCAGCGTCCAGCCGTGGCGATTGTCCATCCACCAGCAGATCGCAGCCAGATAGGCACTGTCGTCGCCGAAATAGCCATAGATCCCGGTGTCGAGGTACGCCTGCAGCGCCGTTTGCACACAGGCAGGCGGGCGGAAATCCATATCCGCGACCCACATCGGCAGACCGTCCTCGGGGGACACGCCACAATAGCTCTCCATACCGTCCCATTTCGAGGAATGGGTGCCGCGCCGTTCGATGATCTCGTCGAAATTCATGGTCTCTCCTGTGGTTGGGGATGAGGCTATTGATTTGCACGCCCGGCGCAAGGGTGCGTGGCCTCTGGCGCGCTGGTGCGGGCAATATTGCGCAAGGGCAAAGCTTGTCCTACATGGGGCAGATGAAACGCCAGATCCTGATCCACCCCGACCCGCGCCTGAAGAAGCTGGCCGAGCCGCTGTCCGATATCTCGGATGCGCTGCGCAAGCTGTCCGATGACATGCTGGAAACCATGTATGACGCGCCGGGCATCGGTCTGGCCGCGCCGCAGATCGGTGTTCTGCAGCGCCTCGTCGTGCTCGACTGTGTCAAGGAAGAAGGCGAGGCGCCGCGCCCGCTGGTCATGTTCAACCCCGAGATCATCGCCGCCAGTGATGACATGCAGTCCTATGAAGAAGGCTGTCTGTCGATCCCGGATCAATATGCCGCTGTGACCCGCCCCGCCGAGGTCACGGCCCGCTGGATGGATCGCAACGGTGCCGAGCAGGAAGAGACCTTCGAGGGCCTTTGGGCGGTCTGCGTGCAGCACGAGATCGACCACCTCGATGGCAAGCTGTTCATCGACTACCTGACGCCGATCAAGCGCCAGATGATCACCCGCAAGATGCAGAAGCTGAAGCGCGAAATGGCCCGTGACTGAACCTTTGGGGGTCTGCTGAGCCATGGCGGTGCTGGACATCCTGCGCTGGCCCGACCCCAGCCTGAAGGCGGTCTGTGATCCGATCACGCCGGGCGAAGATGTCCGCGGCTTCGTCGCCGATATGTTCGACACGATGTATGCCGCGCCGGGCCGGGGGCTGGCCGCCAGTCAGGTCGGTGTGCTGGCCCGCGTGTTTGTGATGGACTGCACCTGGAAAGAGGGCACGCCGAGCCCGCGCGCCTGTCTCAACCCCGAGATCCTCTGGCGTTCTGACGCGATGGCGGTGCACACCGAGGGCTGTCTTTCGATCCCCGGAGTGAGTGCCGACGTGCCGCGCCCGGCCGAGGTGATCCTGCGCTGGCACGACCTCGACTGGGCGGTGCATGAAGAGCGGCTGAGCGGGTTCGAGGCGGTCTGTGCCCAACATGAATTCGATCATCTCGAGGGGCGGGTCTATCTCAATTACCTCGCTCCCGGCGCCTTGCGCGACCTGATGACAGCTTACGAGGTTCTGAAATGACATCCCGCCGTTGCATCCCCTGGCCCGACAAGCGCCTGCGCACCCCTGCCATCGATGTCGAGGAGATCACCGACGAGATCCGCGCGATCTGGCGGGACATGATCGACACGATGGAGGAAATGCCGGGAGTCGGCCTCGCCGCGCCGCAGATCGGTGTGATGCTGCGCCTCGCCGTTGTTGATGCCAGCGAGGAGCGCGGCAAGGTCGTGCGCATGGCCAACCCCGAGGTGCTGCACGCCAGCATCCAGCTGCGCCCACATGAGGAAGCCAGCCCGAACCTGCCCGGTGTTTCGGCCAAAATTGAGCGGCCCCGTGCCGTGACGGTGCGGTTTCTCAACGAGGCGGGTGAGGTCGAGGACAAGGACTTTGTTGGTCTCTGGGCAACCTCCGTGCAGCATCAGATCGACCATCTGGCGGGAAAGATGTATTTCGACCACCTGAGCAAGGTGAAGCGCGACATGCTGTTGCGTCGGGCCAAGAAGGCGGGCTGAGGCCGGGTGGCGGGGTGCCCCCCGCCCTACGTGCTGTGGCTGTGGCAGGGAGAGATGATATGCGTGTGATCTTCATGGGAACGCCGGAGTTTTCGGTGCCGGTGCTTGAGGCGCTGGTCGCGGCGGGGCATGAGATTGCCTGCGTCTATTGCCAGCCGCCACGGCCTGCGGGCCGGGGCAAGAAGGACCGACCGACTCCGGTGCATGCGCGGGCTGAGGAGCTGGGGCTGGAGGTCCGCCATCCGGTGTCGCTGAAGGGCGAGGCGGCGCAGGCCGAGTTTGCCGCGCTGAACGCTGACATCGCCGTGGTGGTCGCCTATGGGCTGATCCTGCCGCAGGCGGTGCTGGACGCGCCCGCGAAGGGCTGTCTGAACATCCATGCGAGCCTGTTGCCGCGCTGGCGTGGGGCCGCGCCGATCCACCGCGCGATCATGGCCGGGGACGCCGAGACCGGCATCTGCATTATGCAGATGGAGGCGGGGCTGGACACCGGGCCGGTGTTGCTACGCCGCGCAACGGCGATTGGGGCTGAGGAAACCACGGCGGAGCTGCATGACCGGCTGTCGCAGATGGGCGCGGCGCTGATCGTTGAGGCTTTGGCGCAGGTCGATGATCTGATGCCTGAGGCGCAGCCCGAAGACGGCGTGACCTATGCGAAAAAGATCGACAAGGCCGAGGCTCGGGTGGATTTCGCGCTGCCTGCGGAGGAGGTCGACCGGCTGATCCGGGGGCTGTCGCCGTTTCCCGGGGCTTGGGTCGAACATGACGGGCAGCGGGTGAAGCTGCTCGGCTCGCGGGTGGTCCGTGGCGAGGGTGCTCCGGGTGAGGTGCTGGATGATGCGCTGAGCGTGGCCTGTGGCGCGGGCGCTGTGCAGCTGCTGAAACTGCAGCGGGCGGGCAAGGGGCCGCAGACGGCGGATGTCTTTTTGCGCGGCGTGCCGATTGGCAAGGGCGCGCGGCTGGGGTGAGCCCCGCCCCCTTGGGGGCAGGGCTTTGGCGTCAGTAAGGCAGGGCGGCGCGGATCAGCAGGGCGACGGCGGTGATCCCGCCGAGGCCGATGATGTAGAGGCCCGCAAACCACAGGACACGGCGCATCAGTGATACCCCTCGTCCGGGTCAAGCTTGCCGCGGAAGACGTAGTAGGCATAGCCCGTGTAGCTGAGGATGATCGGCAGCATGATTGCCGCCCCCCAGAGCATGAACACCTGGCTGGAGCGCGGCGAGGCGGCGTCCCAGATGGTGATCGACGGCGGGATCACGTTCGGCCACATCGACAGGCCCAACCCCATGAAGCAGAGCGCGAACATCGCCAGCGCCAGCGCAAAGGGGGCCCAGTCGCGCCGCTTGGCAAACAGCGAGCGGGCAAAGCTGAGCGCGATGAGCGCCAGCAGAATCGGCACAGGCGCCGCCACCAGCATCGAGGGCCATGTGAACCAGCGCAGGTAATACTCGCCCGTCAGGAAGGGTGTGGCGAGGCTGACCGCGACGATGAAGATCAGCGTGGCCAGTCCGAGGCGGCGGGCCATGTGGCGCACGCGGGTCTGAATCGCGCCCTCCAGCTTCCAGTTCAGATAGCAGGTACCGAGCAGCGTATAGCCGCAGACCACGGCGACGCCGGTCAGCAGGGTGAAGGGGGTCAGCCAGTCCCACCAGCCGCCAGCATAGGCGCGGCCCTCGACCTTGATGCCCTGCAGCAGAGCGCCAAGGGTGATGCCCTGCATGAAGGAGGCGAGCAGCGAGCCCCAGAAGAAGGAGGCGTCCCAGGCACGGCGGGTGAAGCGGGAGCCTGAGCGCCAGCGGAACTCAAACGCGACGCCGCGAAACACCAGCGCCAGCAACATGATGATGATCGGCGGGTAGAGCGCGGGCAGCAGCACCGCGTAGGCCAGCGGAAAGGCCGCCATCAGGCCGCCCCCGCCAAGGACCAGCCAGGTCTCGTTGCCGTCCCAGACCGGGGCGACAGCGTTCATCAGCAGATCGCGGTCCTTTTTCTGTGGAAACAGCGGGTAGAGGATGCCGATGCCAAGGTCAAAGCCGTCCAGCGCCACGTAGATGAACACGGACAGCGCCAGCAGCAGCGCCCAGATGACGGTCAGGTCTGTGAGCATGTCGATCATTGTGCTGTCCCCCTGTCGGACGCGCTGTCGTAAGTCTCACCATGGACCGCGCCAAGGCCCGCGGCGTGCATCGGTCCGGCGCCATCCTTGATCCTCGCCTCGCGTGGCTCGGGTGGTTTGGACATCAGGCGCAGGATATAGGCCACGCCCGAGCCGAACAGCAGGAAGTAGACGACGACGAAGGCGATCAGCGAGGTGCCGACAGCCGCCGCATCGAGGGGCGAGTGCGAATCGGCGGTGGCGAGGTGGCCGTAGATCACCCATGGCTGGCGGCCGACTTCGGTCGTGATCCAGCCGGCGATGACGGCGACGAAACCCGAGGGCCCCATGACGACAGCGAGGCGGTGCAGCCAGCGGGCGTCATAGAGCTGCCCGCGCCAGCGCGCCCAGAGCGACCAGAGCCCGACGCCCATCATCAGGAAGCCAAGGCCCACCATGACGCGGAAGGACCAGAAGACGATGGCAACCGGGGGCTGCTGATCGCGCGGTATCGTGTCGAGCCCGCTGAGTGCACCGTTCCACGAATGGGTGAGGATCAGCGACGACAGCTTGGGGATCTCGATCTTGTACTTCACCGTCTGCGTGTCCTGATCGGGCAGGCCGAACAGGATCAGCGGCGCGCCGTCGGGGTGGCTCTGGAAGTGGCCCTCCATTGCGGCGACCTTCATCGGCTGATGCTCCAGCGTGTTCAGCCCATGGGCATCACCGAGGACGATCTGCAGCGGCGCGACAACAGCCGCCATCCACATCGCCATGGAGAACATGATCCGCACGCCGGTGTTGCGGCTGCGCCCGCGCAGCAGGTGCCAGGCACCGACCCCGCCCACGACCAGCGCCGTGGTCAGGTAGGAGGCCGTCAGCGCATGGGCCAGCCGGTAGGGGAAGGACGGGTTGAAGATGATTTCCAGCCAGTCAGCGGGCAGGTACTGGCCGTTTTCGCCCATGATAAAGCCCTGCGGCGTCTGCATCCAGGAATTCACCGACAGGATCCAGGTGGCCGAGATGGCCGTGCCGACCGCGACCATGGCGGTGGCGAACATATGCAGCCCCTCACCGACCTTCGAGCGACCGAACAGCATGATCCCGAGGAAGCCTGCCTCAAGAAAGAACGCCGTAAGCACTTCGTAGGCCATGAGCGGGCCGATCACCGGGCCGGCCTTGTCGGAAAAGACCGACCAGTTGGTGCCGAACTGGTAGGACATGACGATGCCCGACACGACGCCCATGGCAAAGACGATCGCGAAGATCTTGACCCAGTAGCGGAACAGCCTGAGGTAGGTTTCGTCGCGGGTCTTCAGCCACAGCGCGTTGAGCACGGCAAGGTAGCTGGCCAGCCCGATGGTGAAGGACGGGAAGATGAAGTGGAAGGACACGGTGAACCCGAACTGAATGCGGGCGAGTGTCACGGCGTCCAGACCGAGGAAGTCTTGCATGTGCGCCTCACTGGATTTGTCGCTGTCGTTTATGACGTTACCGGACCGGGAGGCCCATGCGGCGTTTGTGCCGCGCGACGTTATGGCCGGATCTCCCGCAGGGGTTGCGCCCGCGGTTTCGTGTTCAGCTTAGCAGAAAAAGATCACAGCGCGACAACGTTTTAGCCCCTGCGCGTGCAGGGGGGGAGAGAATGCCTTGTGCGGGGCGGCCGGGCTTACTTGAAGGGCGCCATTCCAGCGCGGGCGAGTTCGTCGGCGCGCTCGTTCTCGGGGTGGCCGGCGTGGCCCTTGACCCATTCCCAGGTCACGGTGTGGCGCTTTTGCGCCGCGTCGAGCTGTTGCCAGAGGTCGGCGTTCTTGACGGGCTGCTTGGCGGCAGTCTTCCAGCCGTTGCGCTTCCAGCCGTGAATCCAGCTGGTGACGCCGTTCTTGACGTACTGGCTGTCGGTGAAGATGGTCAGCTTGGTCGGGCGCTCCAGCGCCTCAAGCGCGTTGATCGCGGCCAGCAGTTCCATGCGGTTGTTGGTGGTATTGGCCTCGCCACCCTTCAGCTCACGCTCTTTGACGACCGTGGTGCCTTCGCGGGCTTGCAGCAGGGTGCCCCAGCCGCCGGGGCCGGGATTGCCGGAGCAGGCTCCGTCGGTGAAGGCGTAGAGATCTGGCATGGTCTTCGTCCTATGGCTGGAGGCGGTGACACCATGGGCGGCGGCCAAGGTCAAGTGGGCGGGGGCTGATGTGCCCCCGCCGGAGGGGTTTTATTGCGCCCATTCGCCCTTGCGGAAAACGGGGACGCGGGTGCCATCTGGCTTGATGCCGTCGATGTCGATCTCGTCGCTGCCGATCATCCAGTCGACGTGGATCATGCTGGAATTGCCGCCCTTTTCCGAAATCTCGGCCTCGGTCAGGGTCGCGCCGTCGAGGAAGCACTTGGAGTAGCACTGGCCAAGCGCGATGTGGCAGGAGGCATTTTCGTCAAACAGGGTGTTGTAGAACAGCAGGCCTGACGCGGAGATCGGCGAGGAGTGGGGCACGAGGGCGACTTCGCCCAGACGGCGCGCGCCCTCGTCGGTGTCGATCAGCTTGATCAGGTTGGCCTCGCCGCTGGACGCCGTGGCCGAGACGGCGCGGCCATCCTTGAAGGTCATCTCGATATGCTCGATCAGGTTGCCTTGGTGGGCGAGCGGTTTTGTGGCGCGCACGGTGCCGTTGACGCGGTGGGCGTGGGGGGTGGTGAAGACCTCTTCGGTCGGCATGTTGGGATTGCACATGACGCCGTTCTTCGCCTCGGACGCGCCGCCGTGCCATTCGTGGTCGTCGGCAAGGCCGATGGTCAGGTCGGTGCCGGGGCCGGTGTAGTGCAGGGCGTCGAAGCGCTGTGCGTTCAGCCATTGGGTGCGGGTGCGCAGGGCGGCATTGTGAGTGGTCCATTCGGCCACGGCATCGGTGCCGGTGACGCGCGAGGCGGCGAAGATCGCGTCGGCAAGCTTGGCAGTGGCGTCCTCGGCCGAGAGGTCGGGGAACATGCGCTGCGCCCACTCGGTGCCGGGGTAGCTGACGATGGTCCAGTTGATGTCGAAGTTGGAGATCTTCGACAGCGCGGGTTTGTAGGCGATGGAGTTGGCCTTGCCTGCGCGAGCGACCTTGGCGGCGTCGACCTCGGCCAGCAGCATCGGGTCGTCGCCGACGATGGCCATGCGGGCGGCGTTGTTGCCATAGGCCTCGGCCATGCCGTTGTAGAGCCAGTTCGGGGCGGTGTCGAAGGTCTCTTCATGGCCGTGCTGGTAGCGGGCGAGGGTGACTTCGGCGTCCGACAGGATCGGCGTGACGACGCCGGCCCCGGCGCGGTAGGCGGCGGCGGCGATGCGACGCACCAGCGGCAGGGCGGTGGTGGGAGCGGTCAGGATGAGGTCCTGACCCGGTTGAAGGTTGAGGCCGACCTTGACGGCCACCTCGGCCAGGCGGTCGAGGGCGGCGGGATCGATGGGATCTTTGCTCATGCGGGTCTCCTGCGAATGGGGTGGGCCGTTTGGGCCCCTTGCAGGCAGACTTAGCATATTCGCGGGGTGGGTCCACGGGGGGGAGAGGATAGAGGGGGCTCTGCCCCCGACTGCGGCCCCCCGAAGTATTTCGGGCAAGATGACAGGGGGGCGTGGTTCGGGCTGGGCAGGGGTTCCGCCTGGTGGGGCGGCTGGCCGGGCGCAGGGGGTGTTGGAGGACGTCGTGGCTGGGCCGGAATGCGGCGAGGCTCAGGCGGGTTGGCGCAGGACGCGGGGGACCTTGAACTCGACGTTTTCCTTGGCGGTTTCGACCAGTTCCTCGGTCACCTCGAAGCGGGCATGCAGGGCCGCGATGACCTCGTCCACCAGCACTTCGGGGGCGGAGGCGCCGGCGGTGATGCCGATGGAGCGGATGCCGGTGAGGGCGCGCCAGTCGATATCCGTCGCGCGCTGCACGAGCTGGGCGTAGGGGCAGCCCTGACGCGCGGCAACCTCGACCAGACGGCGGGAGTTCGAGCTGTTCGGCGCGCCGACGACCAGCATGGCGTCGATGCGGCCTGCCATGGCCTTGACGGCCTCCTGGCGATTGGTCGTGGCGTAGCAGATGTCTTCTTTGTGTGGGCCGGTGATGGTGGGGAAGCGGGCCTGCAGGGCGGCGACGATGCCGGCGGTGTCATCGACCGAGAGCGTGGTCTGGGTGACGAAGGCGAGGCGGGCCGGGTCGCGCACTGCGAGGGTGGCGACATCGGCCTCGGTTTCGACCAGCAGGACTTCGCCTTCCGGCAGTTGCCCCATGGTGCCGATGGTTTCGGGGTGGCCGGTATGGCCGATCATGATGATCTGCAGGCCAGCCTCGGCGTGCCGCTCGGCTTCGATATGCACCTTGGAGACCAGCGGGCAGGTGGCATCGACATAGATCATCTCGCGGCGCGCGGCCTCGGCCGGGACAGCCTTGGGCACGCCATGGGCGGAGAAGATCACCGGGCGGTCAGGCGGGCATTCGTCGAGTTCCTCGACGAAGACCGCACCGAGGTCGCGCAGGCTGTCGACGACGAACTTGTTGTGCACGATTTCATGGCGCACGTAGACCGGCGCGCCCCATTTCTGCAGCGCCATCTCGACGATCTTGATGGCGCGGTCGACGCCCGCGCAGAAGCCGCGCGGGGCGGCGAGGTAGAGGGTCAGGGGCGGCTTGGTCATGGCAGGTCTCTTTGACTGGAGGCGCCGCCAGTGTAGCGGGTCGCAACGGAACCTTCAAAGGGGCGCTGTCCGTCACCGGCAGCACCGCCCGCGTCAAGGGTGCAGGGCGGGGGCTGCCGGAGTCGGGTGCTGATCAGCTGGTGACGGTCGCGCGGGGGCGCGGGTCGTCGGTGTTGTCGCGCGGAGGGCGGCCGATGACATCCTTGAGCTCGTCCAGCTCAATGAAGTTGTCGGCCTGACGCCGCAGCTCGTCCGCGATCATCGGCGGCTGACTGCGGATGGTCGACACCACGGAGACGCGCACACCCTGACGCTGCAGGCTTTCGACCAGCGGGCGGAAGTCGCCGTCGCCGCTGAACAGGACGATGTGATCGACGCGCGGTGCAAGCTCCATCGCGTCGACGGCCAGCTCGATATCCATGTTGCCCTTGACCTTGCGTCGGCCCTGGCTGTCGGTGAACTCCTTGGCGGGTTTCGTCACCATGGTGAAGCCGTTATAGTGCAGCCAGTCCACCAGCGGGCGGATTGGCGAATATTCATCGTTTTCCAGCAGGGCTGTATAGTAAAAGGCACGCAACAACTTTCCACGGCGCATGAATTCCTGCCGCAGAAGCTTGTAATCTATGTCAAACCCAAGAGATTTTGCTGCAGCATACAAATTCGATCCGTCGATGAACAGCGCGAGCCGTTCGTCTTTATAGAACATAAAAAAAAACCCTTCTGGTTATCCGCCCCGGCCTGTGTGTGTGAGTGGTGTGCGAGGGTGGAACTAACTCTTCAAAATATAGCAAAATAACAATGCATCAAGTGAACGCGTGAGTCTAAATGATAGGTTGGAGACGTTTGTGACAAGATCATATTTGATAGCAATAGGCGGAAATTTGAATTCTGACGCAATGTCACCTGCCGAAATGGTGCAATCTGCGGTGGAAAAGCTGCGACAGGGGCCGGGGGCGCTGGGGCGGGTCAGCCGGTTTTTCAGGACGCCGGCCTTTCCCGCCGGAGCCGGACCGGATTTCGTCAACGCAGCGCTGGAGCTGAGCAGTGACGAGGCACCGGAGCAGCTGATGGCGCGGCTGCATGATATAGAACAATCGTTTGGCCGTGTCCGAGCGACGCGCTGGGGGCCCCGGTCACTGGATCTGGATCTTGTGGCGGGCGATGATCTGGTACTGCCCGACGTTGCAACACAGGCGCAATGGCGGGCTTTGCCAACAGAGCGGCAGAGTATCGATATCCCGGATAGGTTGATCCTGCCGCACCCGCGTGTGCAGGACAGGGCCTTTGTTCTGGTCCCGCTTTGCGACGTTGCGCCGCAGTGGATGCATCCGCTTTTAGGGCTGACAGTCGCGCAAATGTGCGAAAATTTACCACAGTCTGACCGGGATTGCGTGGTCGCACTTCCAGAATCCGCTTGTCAATAAGGGGCGGCAGGCATAAAACCACTCTCTCTACATCAATCCGCATCCAAGTTTTGAGGAGTGCCCCGATGGCCCGCGTTACCGTAGAAGATTGCGTCGACAAGGTTCCGAACCGCTTCGAACTGGTCATGCTGGCGGCCCACCGGGCCCGTGAGATCAGTGCCGGCGGCGCGATTACCGTGGATCGTGACAACGACAAGAACCCCGTTGTCAGCCTGCGTGAGATCGCCGAAGAAACGCAATCGGCAGATGATCTGCGCGAGCGTCTGATCTCGTCGAACCAATCGCAGATCGAAGTCGACGAACCCGAAGAAGACAGCATGGCGCTGTTGATGGGCTCCGAGCCTGCCGACAAGCCTGTCGAAGACGACATGAGCGAAGAAAAACTGCTGCGCGCGCTGGTCGAAGCGCAACGTCAGGGCTGATCCTGACCGGGCCTGCGCGGGCTGCCCCTAGGGGTATTCGCGCGGCCCTGATCTAAACGCAGATCATCGGCCAGGTCGCTGCAGGCCAACATAGCAAGGGCCGAACTGTGCGGGACAGCAAGTCCGATGGGGAAAGAAGTGCTGCCGGGGATCTGATCCCTGCGGACGATCTGATTGCGCTCGTCCGTGCCTATAACCCCAAGACAAACGAAAAACGTATCCGCGCCGCCTACGAGTTTGGCCGCGAGATGCATGAGGGCCAGATGCGCCGCTCGGGTGAGCCGTACTTCTGCCACCCCATCGCTGTTGCCAGCATCCTGGCCGAGCAGAAGCTGGACGATGCGACGATCATCACCGCTCTGCTGCACGACACCATCGAAGACACCAAGGCGAGCTATATGCAGATCGCCGAGCGGTTCAGCGAAGAGGTCGCGGATCTGGTCGATGGCGTCACCAAGCTGACCAATCTGCAGCTGTCCAGCACTGAGACCAAGCAGGCCGAGAACTTTCGCAAGCTGTTCATGGCGATGTCCAAGGACATGCGGGTGATTCTGGTCAAGCTGGCCGACCGTCTGCACAATATGCGCACCATCAAGGCGATGAAGCCGGAAAAGCAGGTCCAGAAGGCCCGCGAGACCATGGACATCTTCGCCCCGCTGGCCGGGCGCATGGGGATGCAGTGGATGCGCGAAGAGCTGGAGGATCTGGCGTTTCGCGTGCTCAACCCCGAGGGGCGCAACAGCATCATCCGCCGCTTCGTCAGCCTGCAGAACGAAACAGGCGACGTGATCGAACGCATCACCGGCGACATGCGGCGTGAACTGGCGGGCCACAAGGTGCCAGCCGAGGTCATGGGTCGCGCGAAAAAGCCCTATTCGATCTGGCGCAAGATGCAGGAGAAGAATCAGAGCTTCTCACGGCTCTCCGACATCTACGGCTTTCGTATCATCACCGAGACCGAGGACGACTGTTACCGTACGCTGGGGGTGATTCACCGGCGCTGGAAATCGATTCCGGGGCGCTTCAAGGATTACGTCAGCCAGCCGAAATCGAACGGCTATCGCTCGATCCACACCACGGTGTCAGGGCGCGATGGCAAGCGGGTGGAGGTGCAGATCCGCACCCGTCAGATGCATGAAGTCGCCGAGGCCGGGGTTGCTGCGCACTGGTCCTACAAGGACGGTGTGAAGGCCGAAAACCCCTTTGCGGTCGATCCGACCAAGTGGATCAGCGCCCTGACCGAGCAGATGGGGGCCGAGGAAGACCACGAAGATTTTCTCGAGGCCGTCAAGCTTGAGATGTATTCCGACAAGGTGTTCTGCTTCACGCCCAAGGGCGAGGTGGTCAAGCTGCCGCGCGGGGCGACCCCGATCGACTTTGCCTATGCGATCCACACGCGCATCGGCTCGGCCTGCGTCGGGGCCAAGATCGACGGGATGCGGGTGCCGCTGTGGACCCGGATCAAGAACGGCCAGTCGGTCGAGATCATCACCGCCGAGGGGCAGGAGCCGCAGGCGACCTGGCTAGAGATTGCGACGACGGGCCGCGCCAAGGCTGCGATCCGGCGCGCGCTGCGTGAGGTCGACCGCGAGCGGTATATCAAGCTGGGCCGTGAGCTGGCGCGCTCGGGGTTCGAGCATATCGGCAAGAAGGCGACCGACAAGGTGCTGGAAACCGCCGCCAGCAAGCTGCGGCTGGATGGCCGGGACGAGCTGCTGGCGCAACTGGGCCGGGCGGAGCTGCGCGTGGCGCGGGTTGTGGCGGTGCTGTACCCTGAGCTGTCTCCGAAAGATGACGTCGATGCGGTCAAGCGCGACCGTGCGCTTGTGGGTCTGGAAGAGGGTCAGAGCTTCAAGCGGGCGCGCTGCTGTCAGCCGCTGCCGGGCGAGCGGATCGTCGGCATCACCTGGCGCGGGCGGCCTCTGGCCGTGCATGCGATCGACTGCGAATCGCTGTCGGCCTATGAGGATCAGCTGGACCGTTGGGTCGATCTTCACTGGCAGGCCGGGCGTCACGCCGCAATTTACGCGGTGACGCTGGAATTGACGCTTGCGAACGATCCGGGCGTCCTTGGTCGGATTTGCACATTGATTGGTGAGCAGAAGGTCAATATCTCCAACCTTGAGTTCAAGGACCGTAAACCAGATTTTTTCCGGTTGCTGGTAGATATCGAATTGCGCGACGCCGAGCATTTGCACACGGTTATTTCGGCCATCGAGGCCGAGGGGGATGTGGCTTCGGTTTCGCGCCACCGCAACCCCGAGGAGCCGCCGGTGGCGCCGCCTCTGACCCCGCAGGGAGAGCCCGTTGGTCTTTAAACGAAGAGACAGACGGCCATACTGGAAGATCATTGCTGACTTCTTCTGGCCCAAGGGGGGCTGGGCGCGGGCATTCCACTACACCAAGCATCGGTTGCGCCGCCTGCCTGATACCCCTGAAAAGATCGCCCGGGGCATTTTTGCCGGGGTCTTTACGGTTTTTACACCCTTCTTCGGGATGCATTTCGTCGTCTCGGCGCTGATCGCCCTGCTGGTGCGTGGCAATATCATCGCGGCCCTGCTGGGCACCTTCCTCGGCAATCCTCTGACCTATGTGCCGATTGGCGCGATCTCGATCCAGACCGGCTACTGGATTTTGGGGATGCACATGCGCGGCGGTGGCGAAGAGCATCGCTCGTTCGGGGGCAAGTTCGTCGATGCAGCGGATGATCTGAAGAACAACCTGCTGGCGCTGTTCACCGATACCGATGCCAATTGGCATGGGCTGAGCGTGTTTTATCACGAGATCTTTTTCCCCTACATGATCGGTTGCATCATTCCCGGCATCGTCGCGGGGCTGGTCAGCTATTATATCTCGGTGCCCCTGATCCGGGCGTATCAGGCGCGTCGGCGCGGTGTGCTGAAGGCCAAACTGGCCGCGATCCGGTCCAAATCAGCGGCGGCGAAGGCCACGGTCGGCAAGGGCAAGTCGAAATCGAGCGGCGAGAAGGGCAAAGGCCTCTGACGCGACAGGCGGCTTTGCGGCGTTTGCGCGGGATTGGCTCTGGCCCTCGGCGCGGTGATCCGGCATTCATTGGGCGTCTCGGGGTGCTATGCCCCGATGGGAACGGGATTGCCGCCCTGCGCGGCCCCTGACAGGAGTGCCTGTATGAGCGAGCTTGCAAGACTGCGCCTTGGCGTGAACATCGATCACGTTGCCACCGTGCGCAATGCCCGTGGCGGGATCTATCCCGATCCGCTGCGCGCGGCGAAACTGGCCGAAGAGGCCGGCGCCGATGGCATTACCGCGCATCTGCGCGAAGACCGCCGCCATATCTCGGATGCCGATATCGAAGGGCTGGTCGCAACCCTGAGCGTGCCGCTGAACTTCGAGATGGCCGCGACGGATGAAATGCAGGCGATTGCGCTGCGCCACAAGCCGCATGCGGTCTGTCTGGTGCCCGAAAAGCGCGAGGAACGCACCACCGAGGGCGGGCTGGAAGTGGCGCGTGAGGAAAACCGGCTGGCGCATTTCATCGCGCCGCTGCGCGAGGCGGGCTGCCGGGTGTCGATCTTCATCGCCGCGGATCGCCGCCAGATCGAGGCAGCACATCGTATTGGTGCCGAGGTGATCGAGCTGCACACCGGCGCCTATTGCGATGCCCATGCCGAGGCGCACTTTGACGCGCGCGACGCGGAACTTGAGCGCCTGCGCGAGATGTCGGCCTTTGCCGCCTCGTTGGGGCTGGAGGTGCACGCGGGCCACGGGCTGACCTATGACACAGTGCAGCCGGTTGCCGCCTTTCCCGAGGTGCGGGAGCTGAATATCGGCCATTTCCTGATCGGCGAGGCGATTTTTCTGGGCCTTGGTCCCGCGATTGCCGAGATGCGCCGTCTGATGGACGCCGCGCGCGTCTCATAGGCACAGATGTCCCGGGCTGCGGCGTCCGGGACAGGAAGAGGGCATCTGATGATTCTGGGTATCGGCACCGATCTTGCGAATATCGAACGGATTGCCGCGACGCTGGAGCGTTTTGGCGACCGGTTCCGCAATCGCGTTTTCACCGAAACCGAACAGGCCAAGGCCGAGCGGCGCAAGGATGTTGCGGGCACCTATGCCAAACGCTGGGCGGCGAAGGAGGCCTGCTCCAAGGCGCTTGGCACCGGGCTGCGCATGGGGATTTCGTGGCGCGACATGGCGGTGAGCAACCTCGCCACCGGTCAGCCGGTGATGCAGGTGCAGGGCTGGGCGGCGGAGCGGCTGGCGGAGATGACACCTGCCGGGCACGAGGCGATCATTCATGTGACGCTGACCGATGATCACCCCTGGGCGCAGGCCTTCGTGGTGATAGAGGCGCGCCCGATTGCGCCCGGGCAGGGGGGCGCTGCCCCCGTCGCCAGAGGCGACTCCCCCGGAATATGAGGCAAGAAGAAGGCGCGAGGCCGGGTCGCGCTGGTTTGATCCGGGTGCGGCTTGACTTGACCCCGGCTGCCCCGCATGTAACGCGGGCTTGAGGGGCCGCTGGGCCCGATGCGCGAAACATCTATCGGAAGGACCGGCAGAGCATGGCCGACAAGCCCAAGGAAAGCGGCAATTTCATCTGGGAAACCGTGAAGACGATCTTTTGGGCGCTGCTGATTGCAGGGCTTTTCCGGACCCTCTTCTTTCAGCCGTTCTGGATCCCTTCCGGGTCGATGAAGGATACGCTGCTGATCGGGGATTTCCTGTTCGTCAACAAGATGGCCTATGGCTATTCCTATGCCTCCTGCCCGTCGATCAAGGTGGCAGGCCTCGATCTGGACGCCAAGGACATCTGTGGCTTTCTGGGCAGTGACGATGGCGAGGGCGGTGGCCGCATTCTGGGGCATGGGCCCGAGCGTGGCGATGTCGTGGTGTTCCGCCATCCGGTCACCGGCGAGGATTACATCAAACGTCTGATCGGCATGCCGGGCGACGAGATCCAGGTGCGTGATTCGCTGCTCTACATCAACGGCGAGCCGGTGAAGCAGCAGGATGGTGGCATCTTTACTGAGACGTATGAGCCTCAGGGCCCGCAGGGGCGTGCGCCGCTGTGTTCCAATGCGCCGGTCGGCATGGGCGGGGAATGCAAGAAGACCCGCATCATCGAGACGCTGCCCAATGGCGTGACCCACGACATTCTGGACATCCGCTATCAGAGCCAGGCGGATGACACGGGCGTCTACCGGGTGCCCGCCGGGCATTACTTCTTCATGGGTGACAACCGCGACAACTCGACCGACTCGCGCTTTGCGCAATCGGCGCGGGGCGTCGGCTTCGTGCCCGCTGCAAACCTGATCGGGCGTGCGGATCGGATCATCTTTTCCTCCGCCGGACGGTCGCTGTTGTTCTTCTGGGATTGGCGCAAGGACCGGTTCTTCCGCAAGGTAGACTGATCCTGCGGCAACATGTGCGGTCGACCCGGCCTTGCGCCGGGCGCCGGATGGGTGTTTTTACGGCGAAACCATCAGGCAACCGGATCCACGCATGAAGTTATCGCAAGATATGAAGCTGTTTCAGGACAGGCTGGGCCATGAATTTGCCCGGCCTGAGCTGTTGTTGCGCGCTGTCACCCATTCCTCGGTCGCCACACCGACCCGCGACGACAACCAGCGGCTGGAGTTTCTGGGCGACCGGGTGCTGGGGCTGGTGATGGCCGAGGCGCTGCTGTCCGGCGATCGTGGGGCGAGTGAGGGCATGCTGGCGCCCCGCTTCAATGCGCTGGTGCGCAAGGAAACCTGCGCCGATGTTGCGCGTCAGATTGACGTGGGCGCGGTGCTGAAGCTGGGCCGGTCTGAGCAGATCAGTGGCGGGCGGCGCAAGCTGGCGCTGCTGGGCGATGCGATGGAGGCGGTGATTGCCGCCGTTTACCTCGACGGTGGGTTCGAGGCCGCGAAGGCGATGATCCTGCGTCTCTGGGGGCCGCGGATCGCCACGGTCGAGGAAGACGCCCGCGACGCCAAGACCTCGCTTCAGGAATGGGCGCAGGCGCGGCGTTTGCCGCCGCCCGCCTATATCGAGACGGCGCGTTCGGGGCCGGATCATGCGCCGATTTTCACTATTTGCGCACGGCTTGAGACGGGCGAGGAAGCCACGGCCAAGGCGGCGTCCAAGCGGATGGCCGAACAGGCGGCGGCCAAGGCACTGCTCGATCGGGTGATGAAAGTCGACGAAGCGTGAGCGACAACCTGCGCGGCAGCATGTTCATGGTTCTGGCCATGATGTGCTTTGCCGGGGAGGATGCGTTTTTCAAGACGGTCACGGCCGATATCGCGCCGGGCTTTGCGCTGGCGATATTTGGCGCGCTTGGCATGGTGGCCTTTGTGGCGCTGTCGCTGAACGCGGGCGAGGCGGTGCTGAACCCCGAGATGGTGCGGCCCCGGCTTCTGATCCGCTCGGGGTTTGAGCTGACGGGGCGGGTGTTCTTTGCGCTGGCGCTGGCGTTCACGCCGCTGTCGACGACCTCGGCCATCTTGCAGGCGACGCCGCTGGTGGTGACGCTTGGTGCGGCGCTGGTGCTGGGTGAAAAGGTCGGGGCGCGGCGCTGGAGCGCGATGGCGGTCGGCTTTTGCGGTGTGCTGCTGATCCTGCGTCCGACACCCGAGGCCTTTCGCGTTGATGCGCTGCTGGCGGTCGCGGGGATGATCGGCTTTGCCGGGCGGGATCTGGCGACGCGCGCCGCGCCGCCGAGTGTGTCGCGCTATCAGCTGGGCACGCTGGGGTTTTTCGTGGTGCTGAGTGCCGGGGTGATCCTGATGGTCGTCGCGGGCGACGCGCCGCAGCTGCCGCCGCTGCGTGATATGGTGATGCTGGGCATCACGGCGGTCTTCGGGGTCAGCGCCTATACCGCGCTGACGCTGGCGATGCGCACCGGCGAAATCAGTGTGGTTGCCCCCTTCCGCTATAGCCGCTTGCTGGTGGCGCTGGTCATCGCGTTTTTCGTCTTTGGCGAGCGCCCGGATCTGTGGACGCTGGCAGGGGGCGTGCTGATTGTCGGCAGCGGGATCTACACGCTGCTGCGCTCGGGGCGCAAAGCGGCTGTGCCCAGTGTTTGAACGCGCCTGCAGACAGGGCTGGCGTGGTGGGTTAAACTGGCTTAGAAGGCCCTCTTCACATCAACGGATGATCTCATGAGCACACGCGCCGGCTTTACGGCCCTGATCGGCGAACCCAATGCGGGCAAGTCAACGCTGCTGAACCGGATGGTTGGCGCCAAGGTCAGTATTGTCACCCACAAGGTGCAGACGACCCGCGCCCGGATTCGCGGTGTCGCGATCGAGGGGGAGAGCCAGATCGTCTTTGTCGACACGCCCGGCCTGTTCAAGCCGCGCCGCCGTCTCGACCGTGCCATGGTCGCAGCCGCCTGGGGCGGTGCTGCGGATGCCGATGTCGTCGTGCTGCTGATCGAGGCGCATCGCGGCGTCACCGAGGGCGTCGAGGCGATCCTGACCACGCTGAAGGACATGTCCGAGGGCCGCAGGATTGCGCTGGCGATCAACAAGATCGACCGGGTCGAGGCGCCGGTGCTGCTGGCCCTGACCAAGAAGATGAACGATGCCTTCCCCTTCGTCGAGACCTTCATGATCTCGGCTGAAAAGGGCCATGGCGTGCAAGCTCTGCGGACCTGGCTGGCGGGTCAGATGCCGGAGGAGCCCTGGCTCTACCCCGAGGATCAGATCGCCGATCTGCCGATGCGCATGATTGCGGCCGAGATGACCCGAGAAAAGCTGACCCTGCGTCTGCATCAGGAACTGCCCTACCAGCTGACGGTCGAGACCGAAAACTGGGAAGAGCGCCCCGATGGCAGCGCCCGGATCGACCAGATCGTCTATGTCGTGCGCGATGGCCACAAGGGCATCCTGCTGGGCAAGAAGGGCGAGACGATCAAGGGCGTCTCGACCGCCGCGCGCACCGAGATGGAGGAATTCCTGGGCCGTCGTGTGCACCTGTTCCTGCAGGTCAAGGTGCGTGAGAACTGGCTTGAGGAATCCGAGCGTTACTCGGAAATGGGTCTGGATTTCAAAGACGGCAACTGAGGGCCCTCAGCTTCGCCCGCTTTTGCGGGCGATCTGCCACAAGATCAGCCCGACCAGAATGCTGACGATGCCCGCGACGTTCAGCGCGACACCATAGGCGGCGGGCAGGCTGAACAGGATGTAGATCACGTTCAGGACAATCCCGGCGATCAGAAGGATGGCGGCGGTCAGGGGCATCGGACTCGGATCCTGTTCATTGGTCAGGCCAGCCTAGCGGCAATGGGTGCTGGCGCATAGCGCCGAGGAGACTGCGATGCGTCTGAAAGCGGAAATCTGGGTCTCGGCCTATCTGACCCGGCTGCGGCTGGCGAATATCCCGGTCTTCGTCGTGGCCCATGGCGATGACACCGGCGGCGCGGTTCTGGTCAAACTGAACACGCTCAACGGTCAGGCGCGGTTGTTCCAGCGCAGTTTCGACATCATGAGCGGCGCGCGCACCTGGGTCACCCTGTCCGAGGGCGCGGAGCGTGAGGTGGACGAGGCCGTTGCTCGCCAGCGCAGCTTTGACCCCGACCTCTGGGTGATCGAGGTCGAGGACCGCAACGGGCGGCATCTGCTGGACGAGGAGGGGCTGTCGGACTGACACCCTCAGCGCAGGACGCGCCCGATCCAGCCATAGATCAGCCCGAGCACGAGAAACCCGAGGCCTAGCATCGCCGACCAGATCGCGACGCCGTCCCAGCCGACCTGTGCCGGGTCGAGGAAGAAATACGGGTAGGTGCCGTCCAGCGATCCCCGCCAGAGGGCATAGAGGATGTAGAGGCCGGGCCAGAACAGCCACAGGATCGCCGCACCAAGGCCAAGGCCGGACTTCTGGGCAAAGACCAGCCACCAGAGCATGGCCAGAACCGGCGTCAGCGTATGCAGGCCGAAGTCGGCGTAAAACGAGATCCCCTGATGAAGGCTGGCGAGCAGCAGGTGATAGACCGCTCCGGTCACGGTGATCCAGACGGCAAGTCCGCCCATCCACAAGGCCCCCAGCTTGCGCCGCAGGGTGACGACGGCGAAAAAGCTGATCAGCACCAGAGTATTGGTCAGGATGGTAAAATAGCGCGCCAGACGCCATAGCACCTGCAGGGCCTGTTCGTCCGGGTGGTCGAGCTGGCTGCTCATGTACTCGAACGAAAGAGACACGGCGGCGCTGATCACGATGAGCAGCGCCAGAGCACGGGCGGTCGGGGAAAGGGCGTCAGAGCGAAAATCCATGGCGGTAAGCTGAGCCATCTTGCCGCCGTCTGCAAGTCGATGGATGATGATCACATGGAATGGCGCGAAGACGGAATTCTGCTGGCGGTCAGGCGCCATGGCGAGAGTGCAGCGATCATTGAGGTGTTTACGCCTTCACATGGTCGCCACGCCGGAATCGTGCGTGGCGGAGCCTCGCGCAAGATTGCGCCGATGCTGCAGCCGGGTGCTCAATTGGACATCGCCTGGCGCGCCCGACTCGAGGAACATCTGGGGTATTTCGCGGTCGAACCCATACGCTCGCGTGCGGCGGTGAGCCTGGGCGAGCGCTTGGCGTTGGCGGGGCTGAACGCGGTGACGGGGCTGCTGGTGTTCTGCCTGCCCGAGCGCGAGGCGCATCCGCGCCTGTACCGCCAGACCGAACAGCTGCTGGATCTGCTCGACGCGCCCGAGGTCTGGCCGCTGGCCTATCTGCAGTGGGAATTGTCGCTGCTGGAGGACATGGGGTATGGCCTCGACCTGAGTGTATGCGCGGTGACGGGGGCGACCGAGGGGCTGGCCTATGTCTCGCCGCGCACGGGCCGGGCGGTGACGCGGGTCGGCGCGGGGGAGTATGCGGACCGCTTGCTGCCGCTGGTGCCCTGCCTGACGGGGCAGGGCGATGCGCCGGACGCCGAGGTGGCCGAGGCGCTGAAGCTGACAGGGCATTTCCTGCACAACCGGCTGGCGCCGGAGCTGGGCAGCAAGCCCTTGCCCGACGCGCGTCAGCGCCTGATCGACGCGATCACCCGGCGCGTAGCAGCGGGGTGAAGCTGAGCGTCAGGCCGGGGCCGGTCAGGGTCAGACTGTCGTCCGTGACCTCTGCCGAGGTCACGCGCTGCAGCGCCGCCAGATAGCTCTGCTCGGCGGCCAGCGCGGGGCAGGCCATGCGCGTGCTGGTGATGCTTTCGGTGCGAAAGTCATCCTCAACCCCGACCCAGCTGCCGGAATAGCGATTGCAGGCGGCCTGACCATCAAGCTGACCGCGCGCGGGAATGCGCAGCGTGGCGCGATCTGCCTCGGCGACAGGCCGGTCGTTGAATGCGCTGAGCTGCCAGGTGGTCTGCTCGGCGACAAGGCTCGCCTCGTCGCGGCAACCGGCCAGAGCAGTGAGGGCGACAAGAATGGCGAGGCGGGCGATGTGGCGGGTTTGGAAAATGTGACTCATCTCAGGGCGAGGACCAGATCTACGAGGGTATCAAGCGCCTCGTTGTTGCGTTTCTCATTGGAGTCGCCCAGCTGGCCCATCCCGATGCGCGCAGCGTAGAGCATCCGGGCGATGTCTGGATTGGTGACGCCGATCTGTTTCAGCACCCCTTCCAGATGGGCCAGACGGCGGGCGTCGATGTCTTCCAGCGTGGCTTTCGCGGTGGCGTCGGTGCGGGCCCAGGCGCGCATCGCGGCCTCGGCCAGCGGATCGGCGGAAAAGCCATCGCGGACAAGGGCATGCAGCTGGGCAACGGCTTCGCGTTTGTCACCGGGCGTTTCGGGCGAGGCGAGGGAATCCTGCCCCCAGAAGTCCAGCAGCGCCTGCCGGAAGGCGGGGACATCGGGGAAATGCCAGTAGAAAGAGCCCTTCGTGGTGTCCAGCGCACGGGCCAACGGCTCGGCCTTCAGCGCCTCGGGACCAGAGGCCGAGAGAGCATTCAGACCGGCACGCAGCCAATCATCCGGGGAAAGGCGGTTCTTACGACTCATGGTTGCAGAGTATCCGAATCGCTGCGTCGCAGCAATGACAGACGCGTGTCGGCATCACATCGGCGGAGCGACGCGTGTTTTCACAGCAGCACCAATGGCCCCCGTGCGCAAGGTGCCTGCGCGCGGGGGATTTGGCGGCGGTCAGGCGGGCGCGCCGATCGTCAGGGTCACCGGGGACAGCCCCTCGATCGTGCCCTCGATCGCATTGCCGGGCGCAACGGGGCCGACGCCTTCGGGCGTGCCGGTCAGGATCAGATCGCCCGGTTGCAGGTGATAGAAGCTCGACAGGTGGCTGATGATCGCGGCGACGTTGTGGATCATCAGGTCCAGCGTCGAGCTTTGCTTGGTGGCGCCATCCAGCGTCAGGGCGATGGTCTGTTTTGCCACTGCGCCAAAGTCAGCCGCTTTGGTGATCGGCCCGATGACAGCAGAGTTTTCCACGTCCTTGCCCAGATCCCAGGGGCGCTGTTTGTTGCGCTCGGCGATCTGCAGGTCGCGGCGGGTCATGTCGAGCGCACAGGCATAGCCATAGACGGCAGCCATCGCATCCTCGGCTTTGCAGTTGAAGACCGGTGCGCCGATAGCGACGGCCAGCTCCATCTCGAAGTGATAGTTGCTGGTGCCGGGCGGATAGGGGGCCGTGCCGCCGGACAGGATCATCGAGGCGGGGGATTTAGTGAAATAGAAAGGGGAATCGGGCACCTCATTGCCGAACTCTGCCGCATGGGCGGCATAATTGCGCCCGACACAGAAGATACGGCGAACGGGATAGCCCTCAGCCTCGCCATGGACGGGGACATCGGGGATAAGGGGAAGGTCGAACAGGCTCATGCGCGGGGTCCTTTTGCGGGTCGTTTCCTGCTTACGCTGCGGCCCGGCGCTGGACAAGGCAGCTGCTATGGGGCTTTTGGACATCAGCATTTTCAGGAGGCCGCGATGACTTTGAAACCTTTGTCCGACATGATTGCTCAGGGAAAGGGCGATGTCCCGGCTGATCTGGTGCTGAAGGGCGGCAAGGTGCTCGACGTGGTCACCGGCGCGCTGCTGGAGGGCGACGTGGCGATCTGCGGCGAGCGGATCGTCGGCATCATGGCGCAGTACGACGGCGTTGAGGAGATCGACGTTTCCGGCAAGATTTTGGTGCCCGGCTTCATCGACACCCACTTGCATATCGAGAGCAGCATGGTCACGCCGCATGAGTTTGACCGCTGTGTCGGCCCGCGTGGCGTGACCACGGCGATCTGCGACCCGCATGAGATCGCCAATGTGATCGGCGTGCCGGGGATCGAGTATTTCCTGTCCTGCGCCACCGAGACGGTGATGGACATCCGCGTCAACCTGTCCTCCTGCGTGCCCTCCAGCCATATGGAGACCGCCGGCGCGCGGATCGAGGCCGACGATCTGGCGCCCCTGATGGATCATCCGCAGGTCATCGGGCTGGCCGAGTTCATGAACTATCCCGGCGTGATCTTTCAGGACCCCGGCTGCATGGCCAAGTTGGAGCTGTTTCGCGGTCAGCACATCGACGGCCATTGCCCGCAGCTGCTGGGCAAGGATCTGAACGCCTATGTTAGCGCCGGGATCCGGACGGAGCATGAGGCGACGACCGCTGAGGAGGCTCGCGAAAAGCTGCAAAAGGGCATGCGGGTGCTGATCCGCGAAGGCTCCGTCTCCAAGGATATGGTCGCCTTGCAGCCGCTGCTGAGCGACATCACCAGCGCCTACATGTGCCTGTGCACCGACGACCGGAACCCGCTGGATATTGGCGAGCATGGCCACCTCGATTTCATGATCCGGGAGCTGATCCGCATGGGCTGCCCGCCGCTGGCCGTCTACCGCGCCGCCAGCCTGTCGGCGGCAGAGGCGTTCGGCCTGAAGGATCGCGGCTCGATCACGCCGGGCAAGCGTGCCGACATCGTGGTGATCGACGACCTTGCGACTTGCCGGGCGGAGAGGGTCTTTTCCGGCGGTGTGCAGTTCACGGAAGCGGCCTTTGCGGCGCGGACCATCACTCCGCCGGTGGGGCGCAATTCGGTGAAGGCGCCGGTCGTGACGGCTGAAAGCTTCCGCACCTCGGCCAACCGTGAGGAGACCGACGTCATCGGTATCATGGAAGGCAAGATCATCACCGAGCACCTGAAAGAGGTGATTGCGATCGAGGATGGCGACAAGAAGCCGGACCCCGCGCGCGATCTGGTCAAGATCGCGGTGATCGAGCGTCACGGCATCAACGGCAATATCGCCAGCGGTTTCGTCAAGGGGTTCGGGCTGAAACGGGGGGCCATCGCCTCCACCGTCTGCCATGATCACCACAATATCGCCTGCGTCGGGGTGGATTACGACGACATGGCGCTGGCGGCGAACCGGCTGGGGCAGATTGAGGGCGGCTTTGTCGTTGTCGAGAATGGCAAGGTCCTGGCTGAGCTGGCGCTGCCCGTCGCAGGGTTGATGAGCACGGAGCCCTTCGAGGTGGTGCATGACGCCCTGATCGTGCTGCGTGCGGCGGCGAAATCGCTGGATGTCACGCTGGAGGAGCCTTTCCTGCAACTGGCCTTTCTGGCGCTGCCGGTGATCCCTGCGCTGAAGATCACCGATCGTGGCATGGTGGATGTGGTCAAATTCGAGATCATCTCCTGACCTATTTCGCAATGCAAAATCTAATTCCACACACTTGACCCGCGCCCCCCGCACGGCCTAGTCTGCTGTCCAACGGGCTGGATGCTCTGTCTGTCGGCGCATCCGGCCCTTGGACTATTGCGATGGGGGACAGCGACATGGCTGACGGAGCGCAGGTGAATGATGTGATCTCGACCGAGGTGTTGGGCGAGATTGCACTGATTTGTATTGATAACCCGCCGGTAAACGCGACCGGCCTTGCGGTGCGCGAAGGGCTGTCGCAGGCCTTTGCCGATCTGAACGCGACCGCCGAGGTCAAGGTGATCGCGCTGTATTGCGCCGGTCGCACGTTCACGGCCGGGGCGGACATCCGCGAGTTTGGCAAGCCGCCGCGCCAGCCCTCCCTGCCGGATGTGCTGAACCAGATCGAGCAGAGCGCCATTCCCGTGGTCTCGGTGATCCACGGCACGGCCCTCGGTGGCGGGTTCGAGATCGCGCTGGCGACCCATGCGCGCGTCGCGATCAAGGGGGCCAAAGTCGGCCTTCCGGAAGTTCTGCTGGGCCTGCTGCCCGGTGCTGGCGGCACACAACGCCTGCCGCGCCTGACCGGTCTGTCCTTCGCGCTGGACGTGATCCTCTCGGGCCGTCAGGTGCCGGTGGCTGAGGCGCTGGACAAAGGCGCTGTCGATCGCTTGGTTGAGGGCGCGCCGCGGGACGTGGCGCTGGCGGCTGCACAACAGGTGATCGACGGCACGCTGGCGACGCGGCGCACCGATCTGATCGAGGCCGAGTATGACCGCGCCGTGCTGGACGCCACGCTTGCTGGCGTGCGCCAAAAGACGCCACATCTGTTCAGCCCCATCAAATGTGTCGAGGCCGTCGCCGCCTGCAACCTGCCGATCACCGAGGGGCTGAAGGTCGAACGGCAGGCCTTCCTCGACTGCATGGAGACGCCGCAGCGCGCCGGCCTGATCCATGCCTTTTTCGGTGAGCGCGCCGTGTCGAATATTGCCGAGGCCAAGGGGCCGACCCGCGACATCGCCAAGATCGGCGTTATCGGCGGCGGTACCATGGGATCGGGCATCGCGACCTCCTGCCTGATCGCAGGGATTCCTGTGCGGCTGATCGAAGTCGCATCTGAGGGCTTGCAGCGTGGTATTGCTACGATCACCAAGAACCTCGACGGCGCGGTCAGCCGTGGCAAGCTGAGCAGCGACAAGCGCGATGCGGCCATGGCCATGCTGGAGCCGTCGCTGCAGATGGAGAGCCTGTCGGACGTCGATCTGGTGATCGAGGCGGTGTTCGAACAGATGGACGTGAAGAAAGAGATCTTCGGCAAGCTGGATACGATTTGCAAACCCGGTGCGATCCTTGCCTCCAATACCTCCTACCTCGATGTGGACGAGATCGCGGCCAGCACCAGCCGCCCCGGCGATGTGCTGGGTCTGCACTTTTTCAGCCCCGCCCATGTGATGCGCCTGCTTGAGATCGTGCAGGGTAAACAGACGGCGGCGGATGTTCTGGCGACCGGCTTTGCGCTGGCCAAGCGGCTGAAGAAGGTCGGCGTGCTGGCGCAGGTTTGCGACGGCTTCATCGGCAACCGCATCCTGGCGCATTATGGTCTCTGCGCGGCGTATCTGGTGCTGGACGGCGCCTCGCCCCAGCAGGTGGATCGCGCGCTGGAGGATTTTGGCTTTGCCATGGGGCCGCACAAGGTCGGCGATCTGGCGGGCCTCGACATCGGGTGGATGACGCGCAAGCGCAAGGCCGAGACGCGCGACCCTGCACAGCGCTATGCGGGCGATATCGCCGACCGGATCTGCGAAAACGGCTGGTTCGGGCGCAAGACCGGGCAGGGCTATTACCTCTATGACAGCGGCTATGACAGCGGCGCGCCGGTGCCCAACCCCGAGGTGGCCGAGATCATTGACGCGGTGCGCGCCGACAAGGGGATCACTCCGCAGGACTTCACCGACGACGACATCGTGGATCGTTACATGACCGCGATGATCGTCGAGGCGGCGCGCGTGGTCGAGGATGGCACCGCCAAGCGGCCCGTCGACGTCGATATGGTGTTTCTGTTCGGCTACGGCTTTCCGCGCTTCCGTGGTGGCCCGCTGCACTACGCGGACACCATTGGCGCGGCTGCTCTGGTGGCCCGGATCGAAGCCTATGCCGCCGAGGATGCCCATTACTGGCAGGTGCCGGATATTTTGCGAAAGATGGCCGCTGATGGCAGCACTTTCGCCGATCTCAACAAGGAAGGATAAGCGCATGGATCTGTCTTTCAGTGCCGAAGAGCAGGCCTTTCGCCAGGAGGTGCGCGATTTCTTCGCCGAAAACCTGCCGAGTGAAATGAGCGATGTTGTCCGTTCGGGCAGCGAAATGACCAAGGAGATGATGGACCGCTACCATGCGATCCTGAACGCCAAGGGCTGGTTGGCGACGACCTGGGCGCCAGAGTTCGGCGGCCCGGGTTGGAGCCCGGTGCAGCGTCATATTTTCGAGGAAGAGGCCTGCCGCGCCTATGCGCCGCGCATCGTGCCCTTCGGCCTCGCCATGCTGGGGCCGGTGCTGCAACAGTTCGGCAGCAAGGAGCAGCAGGATCACTATCTGCCGCGCATCCTGTCGGGCGAGGATTGGTGGTGTCAGGGCTATTCCGAACCCGGTGCCGGGTCGGACCTTGCCAGCCTGAAAACCCGCGCGGTGCGGGACGGCGATGACTATGTGATCAACGGTCAGAAGACCTGGACGACGCTGGGCCAGCACGCCAACATGATCTTCTGCCTCGTGCGCACCGACCCGGACGTGAAGCAGCAGCAGGGGATTTCCTTCATCCTCGTCGACCTCGATACGCCGGGGATCGAGATGCGCCCGATCCGCCTGATCGAGGGCGGCCATGAGGTGAACGAGGTGTTTTTCACCGACGTCCGCGTGCCCGCCGCCAATCTGGTCGGCGAAGAGAACATGGGCTGGACCATTGCCAAGTTCCTGCTGACGCATGAGCGCACCAATATCGCCGGTGTCGGCTTCTCGATGCAATCGCTGGAGGAGGTCAAGGCACTGGCCCGCGTGGTCAAACGCAACGGCAAGCCTTTGAGCGAGGACCCGCTGTTTGCCGCCCGGATTGCTCAGGTCGAGATCGATCTGGAGGCGATGAAGATCACCAACCTGCGGATGCTCTACAAGGCGCAGAAACAGGGCGCTCCGGGGCCGGAAACCTCGATCCTCAAGATCAAGGGAACGGTCATCGGGCAGGAACTGAAGGACCTCGCGCGCCGCGCGCTCGGGCCATCGGCTGCACCCTTTCCGGGCAGTCTGGAAGGCAACCTGTCGCTGGCACCGGCCGATCACGCCAATGACGCGGCGCGGTATTTCAACAATCGCAAGACCTCGATCTTCGGTGGATCCAACGAGATCCAGCGCAATATTCTGACCAAGACAATGCTGGAGCTGTAAGGCATGGATTTCGATCTGACCGAAGACCGCCAGATGCTGTCGGATTCCCTGACACGCTATCTGAAGGACAAATACCCCTTTGAGGCGCGCAACAAGGTGGCCTATGCCGCGCCCTATCACGCGCCCGACCGCTGGGCCGAACTGTCGGAGCTTGGCGCCATGTTCGCTCTGGCGCCCGAGGAGGCGGGCGGTTTTGGCGGCAGTGGCTTCGACATCTCCGTCGTGTTCGAAGCCATGGGCCGCGCGCTCTGCCCCGAGCCTGTTCTGGGCGCGCTGCTGGCCAGCCGTCTGCTGAGTGCCGCAGGCGCCGACCAGGAAGCCTTGCTGGCCGGAACCACGAAATACGCCGTCGGGCTGGGCGAGCTGGAAGCCCCCTATGCGCTGGACCTGATCGAAACCCAAGCCAGGCCGTCGGGTGATGCCTACGTCCTGAACGGACGCAAGTCCGCGGTCTACGGCGGCCAGGTCGCCGACATCTTTCTGATCGCGGCGAAGCTGGAGGACAAGCTGGCGGTATTCGAAGTGTCTGCAGACAAGGCCTCTGTCACCGGCTACGCGATGATGGACGGCGGCGGTGCGGCCGAGGTGGTGCTGGAGGACGTACCGGCTAAGCTGCTGATCGGGGATGCCGCGTCTGCCCTGCAGGATGCCGTGAATGCAGGTATCGTTGCCCTTTGCTCCGAAGCCGTCGGAGCGATGGACGTGCTGCAGACCATGACGGTCGAATACTTGGGCACGCGCAAGCAGTTCGGACGCCCCATCGGCAGCTTTCAGGCCCTGCAACACCGCGCCGTTGACATGCTGACGGAGATCGAGCAGGCGCGTTCGATCACCATCAAGGCCGCATCAGAGCTGGGCGGCCCCGACGCCACCCGCTTCGCCTCTATGGCCAAGAACCTCATCGGCCGCGCAGGGCGCCTGATTGCCGAAGAATCGATCCAGATGCACGGCGGCATCGCGATGACCTGGGAATATCCCGGCAGCCACTACGCCAAGCGTCTGATCATGATCGATCACCAGTTGGGCGACACGGATTTCCATCTCTCACGCGTGATTGCTGCCTAGTCGAAGGGAGCGGCCCCGGAGGGGGCCGCACTCTCTCTTGCACTGCGTGCGCCTTGAGGGGGCTTTGCCCCCTCGTGAGCCTGCGGCTCCCTTCACCCCCAAAGTATTTTTGGCAAGATGAAGAAGATAAAAACCACACTCGATTGGTAAATGCCTCTGCTCCCAGTCATCTTGCTCTAAATACTTTGGGGGAGACGCTCGCAGAGCGGCGGGGGCAAAGCCCCGCTTTTCAGGTCGGAGTTTGGTGCCGTCCGATTTTATAAGCATTCCAGTTCGAAATTTCCGGATAGAACATGGCGCGCCATGTTCGCACGCGCGGGTTCATCTTGCGCCGCCATAGCGGCGGTACCATCGCCATCATCGCCATTAGCGGATAGCCGTAGGGAAGTTGCGGGGCGTGCTCCTTGTTGCCGGCCTGCAGCAACGGGAACCGCCGATCCGGGCGGGTATGATGATCTGCATGTCTCTGCAGATTGATCAGGAGCCAATTGGTCGCGGTATGGGTCGCGTTCCAGCTGTGATGCGGTTTGACGTGTTCGAACTTGCCGTTCCCGAGGTATTTGCGCGTCAGACCGTAGTGTTCGATGTAGTCTGTCAGCTCCAGCAGCCAGATGGCGATGAAGGCCTGGAGCAGGAACAGGATCAGGCCTGTCGCGCCGCCGAGGAGCAGTGCGAGAAGCAGCATCGCCCCTTGGAGAGCCGCGTAGCGCCAGAACGGGTTGCTGCGATCAAAGACCGAACGGCCCCGTTTTTTCAGTCGCGCGGCCTCGGCCGTCCAGGCAGATCGGGGGCATTCGCGCAGGACACGCAGGAAATAACGCGGAAAGCTTTCGTTGTAGCGCGCCGTGACCGCGTCCCGTGGGGTGGCGACATGCGTGTGGTGCACCAGCAGATGCTCGGTGCGGAAATGGCTGTAGAGGACCATCGAGAGCAGGATGTCGCCCAGCCAACGCTCGGTGTCGTTGCGTTGGTGCATGAGCTCATGGCTGTAAACGATTCCGATCGCTCCGGTCATCGTGCCGACGCCGTAGAACAGGATCAGCGCCTCCCAAAAGCCCAGATGCGGCGCATGGCTGACGTACCAGATCGCCCAGAACAACGTCAGGAATTGGACTGCTGGCCAGATCAGTGTGATTGCGCGATGCCAGAACAGGGCGCTGTCTTCGGTCTGGATGTCGCGGTCTTTGGTGCTCGGGCCCAGCAGATGGTCGAGCACCGAGAAAACCCCATAGCCATAAAGCGGCACGAGGAGCACGCTCCACCCGCCATGCAGCGCGCCGATGACCACAAGAGGGACCATCACGAGAGAGAGCCAGAAGGGGAGCGCATCGGCGAAGTCTGGTCTGGGCATGGCTGTCTCCTGCCGGTTCAGCCCAACTCTATGAAGTGCGCATGTGCCAGGTCAAATGCCTTTCGCATCACGGTTGGCAGATCCGAGGCGCGAAAGGTCTCGGGGGGGAGGAACATGCCGATCTGCGGATTGCTGCCCTCCGGGGCCTGCGCGACCATCACCGTCAGGCGCAGGTGGAAATGGGTGAAGGTGTGCAGGGCCAGGTCGGGCAGCGGCTGCCAGTTGGCGCCGAGGGGGGCATCGTGAGGCGGCACCTCCTCGGCCCAGTCAGAGCCGGGCCAGCCAAGCATGCCGCCGAGAAGGCCGCGATCCGGGCGGCGTTCCAGCAGCCAGGCGCCGTCGGAACGCCGCGCGATATAGGCGATGCCGGTGCGGGTCGGTTTGGGTTTCTTCGGTGTCTTCTTCGGCAGCTCGGTCGCGGTGCCGAGGCGGCGTGCGGCGCAGGGCGTGCGCCAGGGGCAGATGCCGCAGGCGGGATTGCGGGGTGTGCAGATGGTGGCGCCGAGGTCCATCACCGCCTGAGCGTAATCCCCAGGGCGCTTGGCAGGTGTCAGTTCGGCGGCGAGCGCGGTCAGTTCGGGCTTGGCGGCGGGCAGCGGGGTGTGCACGTCGAAAAGGCGCGCCATGACCCGTTCGACATTGCCATCCACCACGGTTTCGGCGCGATCAAAGGCGATGGAGGAGATTGCAGCCGCGGTATAAGGGCCGACACCGGGCAGGCTCAGCAGGCCGGCGAGGGTGTCGGGAAACTGGCCACCGTGATCACTGACGACAGCGCGGGCGCATTTCAGCAGGTTGCGGGCGCGGGCGTAATACCCAAGGCCAGCCCATTCGCCCATGACGTCGCCATCCTCGGCAGCAGCAAGGTCGGCGACCGTCGGCCAGCGGGCGGTAAAGCGCAGGAAATAATCGCGCACCGCTGCAACGGTGGTCTGTTGCAGCATGACCTCGGACATCCAGATGTGGTATGGGTCCGGCAGGATGCCACGGGCGCGATCCGCGGGGCTGGTCCGCCAGGGCATGGCGCGCGCATGTACGTCGTACCAGTCCAGCAGATCCTGTGACCGTGCCAGGGCGTCCTCCGCTGCTTTTGCTACTGCCGTCTCACGCAATCTTTATGCCTCCGCCTGTCTTTGCACCGGCTTTCCTCTGGTGTGGCCGGTGACACCCACTAGAATAGCGCCAATCGAAAGGATGCAACCCGTGCCGCGTCGACAGACCTCAACCTACGGTTTTGCCCGGACTTACGGCCTGCTGGAAAGCAGGATCCGCAAGGCTGGTGAAACGCGCGGCTTCGCCATTTCGCGGCTTCTGACCCATTGGGAGGAGATCGCGGGGGCCGATATCGCCGCCATTGCCCGGCCGGTCGAGGTGAAATACCCACGCGGCAATCTGGGCGGGACGCTGGTTCTGCTGACCACCGGGGCCCATGCGCCCGTGCTGGAGATGCAGAAGGAAATCCTGCGCGAACGGGTCAATGGCGTCTATGGCTACAACGCCATTGCGCGGGTCCGCATCACCCAGACCGCCAGCACCGGCTTTGCCGAGGGGCAGGTGGCCTTCGAGATGCGCAAACCCCCTGCCGCCCCGGTGGCCCCCGACCCGCAGGTCGTGGCGCGGGCATCGGCTGTGGCGGACGGGGTGCAAGACGACGGGCTGAAAGCTGCGCTTGAGATGCTGGCCCGCAATGTACTAGGAAAATCAAAGCTTTGAAGAAAGGATCACAACGGATGGATCGCAGGACCCTCATCGGAGGCGGTATCGCAGGCGCGGCTGTCATCGTGGCTGCCGGTGGCTATATGTACAACACCCGGAACGCCGCCGAGGCGCAAACCGCCATCAATGCCGGCGATGCGTCGGCTGTGGCGGATGTCGACACCTCGTCGATCACGGAAATGGTGCTGGGCTCGGCCGATGCGCCGGTGACGATGATGGAATATGCCTCCTTCACCTGCCCGCATTGCCGTGATTTTCACAACAATGTCTTCAACCAGCTGAAGACCGACTACATCGACACCGGCAAGGTGAAGTTCATCTACCGCGATGTGTATTTCGACCGCTACGGCCTCTGGGCCTCGCTGATCGCCCGTTGCGATGGCGGGATGCGTTTCTTCGGCATTGCCGACATGCTGTACGAACAGCAGGACCAGTGGCTGCGCAACGCCAAGTCCGAGGCCGATATCGCCGACAACCTGCGCAAGCTGGGCAAGGTCGCGGGCCTGAGCAGTGACACCATCGAAGCCTGCCTGGCGGATGAGGACAAGGCGCGCACGCTGGCGGCCTGGTATCAGAAGAACGCCACGGCTGATGATGTGAGCGGCACGCCGACGCTGATCATCAATGGCGAGAAATACTCCAACATGAGCTATGCCGAGCTGAAGAAGATCCTCGACAAAGAGCTCGCGTAAGGTCTGACCGAGATCGAAAAGGGGCGGCGGAGAGATCCGACCGCCCCATTTTTTTATGAGAGGTCAGGAAATCTTGACGACCTGCTTGCCGGTATTGCCGCCCTTAAGCATCGAGAAGAAGGCTTTGGGGGCGTTCTCCAGCCCTTCGGCGACATCCTCGACATAGGCAATCTCACCGGATTTCACACCGGGAGCGACGTCCTTCAGGAACTCGCCAAAGCGGTCGACATGGTCGGTCTGCAACAGGCCCTGAATGGTCAGACGTTTGACCAGCGCCATGCGCCAGAGCTTTTGCAGAGGCATCTTGCCGGTGTCATCGCTTTCGCCGGAATACCACGCGATCATGCCGCAGACGATGATCCGCCCGTAGGTATTCATGATCGGCAGCACGCCGCCCAGCACCTGACCGCCGACGTTCTCGAAATAGACGTCGATGCCATCGGGGCACTCGGCATGCAGCGCCTCCATCATCTCGATCGAGTTCTTGTAGGCGCGGTGATCGACGCAGGCATCAAAGCCGAAGGTCTCGACCGCCATCTTGCATTTTTCAGCGCCACCGGCGACGCCGACAACGCGCAGACCGGCCTTTTTCGCCAGCTGACCGACCATCGACCCCACTGGGCCTGTGGCGGCGGCGACCACCAGAGTCTCGCCTGCCTTCATCTTGCCGTAGGCGTCCAGCCCGGACCAGGCGGTGAAGCCCGGCATCCCCAACACGCCAAGCGCGGTCGAAGGCGGCAGGTCAGGGTCGAGCTTGCGCAGCTGGCTGGCGGGCACGCAGCCGTGGCTGGCCCAGCCGAACATGCCGAAGACCTTGTCGCCGACGGCAAAGCCCGCGTCCTTGGAGGCAATCACCTCACCCACGCCACCGGCGCCCATGGTCTGATCCAGCTCCTGCGGGGCGGTGTAGCTTTTGACATAGTCCATCCGGCCGCGCATGTAGGGGTCCAGCGACATATGCGACAGGCGCACCAGAACCTCGCCCTCGGCCGGGGTCGGCATGTCGATATCTTCAAGTCGGAAATCGGCATCCACAGGGAACCCCTGCGGCCGCCGCGCCAGAACGATCCGTTGCATCGTGTCGGTCATCTTGAAATCCTTTCCTTTGCCCACAAGTTACGCCTTCCGGGGTATTTTCCAAGCTGAATTGTGGAAATAAATTCCGCAGGTTGTCTGCAATGGACAGACCTGCCCCGGGTGACGTAAAGAGGCGCGACCATGGCACAGAAAAAATCAGATCCGAACTACAAGGTTATCGCCGAAAACCGCCGCGCGCGTTTCGACTATGCAATCGAGGATGACCTCGAGTGCGGCATCATGCTGACCGGGTCCGAGGTGAAATCCATGCGGATCGGCCAGTCCAATATCGCGGAAAGCTATGCCGCGGTCGAGGAAGGTGAGCTGTGGCTGGTGAACTCCTACATCGCGCCCTATGACCGCGCGATGTTCGGCCACGAGCCGCGTGCGCGACGTAAGCTGCTGGTTTCCAAGAAGGAAATGGCAAACCTGTGGAAGTCGACGCAGCGCGAGGGCATGACACTTGTGCCGCTGGTGATGTACTTCAACCACCGCGGCATGGCCAAGATCAAGATCGGCATCGCCAAGGGCAAGAAGAACCACGACAAACGCGCGACCGAGGCCAAACGGGACTGGGGTCGTCAGAAACAGCGGCTGCTGAAAGAGCATCACTAGCCCCTGACCCTTGCGAAAACGGGTGGGGAAGGCTAGGGAATCAGCGGTTTCCATGCGAAAGGCGCAATCCCGTGCAGGATGATCCCAAGGTTCTCGTGTCAACTGACTGGTTGGCCCAACATCTGAAAGACCCCGACCTGCGCTTGCTTGATGCAAGCTGGTTCATGCCCGGTTCCGGGCGTGACGCGAAGGTCGAATACGCGCAGGCCCATATCCCCGGCGCCCGATTCTTTGACATCGACGAGATCAGCGACCACCGCTCCGAACTGCCGCATATGGCACCGCCGATCGAGAAATTCATGTCGCGCTTGCGCGCCATGGGGGTCGGTGACGGGCATCAGGTCGTGGTCTACGACTCCACCGGCATCTTTTCTGCTGCTCGCGTCTGGTGGCTGTTCCGCCTGATGGGGCAGTTCGATATCGCCGTGCTCGACGGTGGTTTGCCGAAGTGGCAAGTCGAGGGCCGCGAGATCGAGGATCTGGAGCCGGTGATCCGCGACCGCCACATGACCGTGCGCCGCCAGAACCAGATGGTGAAGGACGTCACGCAGGTCAGCGCTGCCAGCAAGCTCGGCGATTACGAGATCATCGACGCCCGTGGCGGCCCACGCTTTCGCGGCGAGGTGGATGAACCTCGCGCGGGTCTGCGCAAAGGCCATATCCCCGGCTCGAAGAACGTACCCTTCACGGATCTGCTGAGCGCCAAGGGAACCCTCAAGACCCCCGACGACCTCCGCGCCACCTTCAAGGCCGCCGGAGTCGATCTGGACAAACCTGCCATTACCAGCTGCGGGTCGGGTGTGACCGCCGCTGTTGTCTGCCTCGCCCTAGAGCGGATCGGCAAGACCGACCATGCCTTGTATGACGGCTCCTGGGCGGAATGGGGCGCGTTCCCCACCCTGCCCGTCGCCGTGGGAGAATAAGAGAAAAATGTTCGAGAACCTGAAAGAGCAACCGGCCGACAAAATTCTGGCGCTGATGGGCATGTTCAAAGCCGATCCGCGGGACGACAAGATCGATCTTGGCGTCGGCGTCTACAAGAACGCCGAAGGCGTAACCCCGGTCATGCGCGCGGTCAAAGCCGCCGAGCAGAAGATCTGGGAAGAGCAGGTCACCAAGGCCTACACTGGCCTCGCGGGTGATCCTGACTATGCTGATGCGCTGATCAACCTTGTGCTGGGCGACGCTGTCGCACGCGAACAGGTGGCCGCTGTTGCCACCCCCGGCGGCACCGGCGCCGTGCGTCAAGCCTTTGAAATGATTAAGATGGGTAACCCGGAAGCGCGGGTCTTCGTCTCTGATCCGACATGGCCGAACCACCTGTCGATCCTGAAATACCTCGGCATGGACGTCGTGCCCTATCGCTATTTCGACAGCGAGACCGGCGGCGTCGCTTTTGATGGCATGCTCGAGGATCTGAAGGGCCTGAAAGCGGGCGACGTCGTGCTGCTGCACGGCTGCTGCCACAACCCGACCGGCGCCAACCTGAACATGACGCAGTGGAAAGAGGTTGTCTCGATCCTCAACGACAAGGGCGCGCTGCCGATGATCGACATCGCCTATCAGGGCTTTGGCGACGGGCTGGACGAAGACGCGGCAGGCACCCGCTACGTTGCTGAAAACGTTCCGGAATTGCTGATCGCGGCGAGCTGCTCGAAGAACTTCGGGATCTACCGTGAGCGGACTGGTCTGCTGATGGCTGTCAGCGCGGATGCCGGCAAGACCAAGCTGACCCAAGGCACTCTGGCCTACCTGAACCGTCAGAACTATTCCTTCCCGCCGGACCATGGCGCGCGGATTGTCGCGACGATTCTGAACGATCCGGCGCTGCGCGCGGATTGGGCGGGCGAGCTGGAGGATGTGCGTCTGTCGATGCTGGGTCTGCGCAAACAACTTGCGGATGAGCTGCAGAAGCTGTCCGGGTCGGACCGCTTTGCCTTCCTTGGTCAGCACCGTGGCATGTTCTCCCGCCTCGGCACCACGCCGGAGCTGGTGGAAAAAATGCGTGCTGAGAGCGGCATTTACATGGTCGGTGACAGCCGGATGAACATCGCCGGGCTGAACTCGACCACCGTTCCGATCCTTGCAAAAGCGATCATCGACGCGGGCGTCTGAGGCCCCAAAGACCAGCGGGCGCACCATGGCTGTGCGCCCGCCACAGTTGACCCAATGACCGGGTGAGCACAGATTGACCTCAACGCAAACGGAGGTCACATCATGCGTAAGCTTCAGGTCCAGGGCGTGCACCACATCACCATCACCGGTGCTAACCGCCAGTTAAGTATAGACTTTTGGGAAGGTGTGCTGGGCATGCCTTTCGTTTTCGACCAGCCCAATCTGGACAATCCGGATGAGGGGCACCTGTACTTTGACCCCGGCGATGGCCGTCTGATCACCATCTTCACCAACGAAAAGCGCAAACCGATGCACGACCGGACTCCGATGGACCCGGGTTGTGTGCACCACATTGCCTTCAACGTCAGCGCGGCCAGCTTCAAACAGGTCGTGACGCGGCTGGATGAACGCGGGATCAAGCACTCCGGCGTCAAGGACCGGGGCTTCATGGACTCGATTTACTTCAAGGATCCCTTGGGGTTGCTGATCGAACTGGCAAGCTACAAGTTCTTCCCGCCCGAAGGATCGAGCCATGCTGCCGTCCTGCTGGAAGCCCACAAGATCCGGGTGGAACGCGGCGATTACAACATCGCTGAGGAGCATCTGGCCGATGCCATCCAGCGGATCATCGAACGCTCGACCCAGACGCTGTCGGACAGCCGGGCCCCTGCGAACCCCTATCCTGCGTAAACGATTGTCGGCACCGTGACGGCGGTGCCGACCGCCTCTGAACCGCTCAAATCGCCGGAATCGGGATGTCGGTATTGCGTCGGTATCTGAACGGTAACTGAACGGTGCGAATTTGCCCGGATCAGCCGCCCAGAAACGGCACGCTGAGGCCGAAGACTCCGGCGAGCAGCACGAAGTTCAGCCCCAGAACCATTGTCGCCGCGAGGGCGGCGAGGATGCGCAGCACTGGCCCGACCGTGAAGGCACCCATGATGTCGCGCCGCGCCGAGAAGATGATCAGCGCGATCATCGGCACCGGCAACGCAATCGACAGCACCACCTGACTGGCGACCAGCGCCTGCGTCGTGTTCACCCCGGCGGCGACCACGGCAAAGGCGGGCACCATGGTGACAAGACGGCGCACCCAGATCGGGACGTGAAAGCGCAGGAAGCCCTGCATAATCATCTGCCCCGCCATGGTGCCGACGACCGAGCTTGAGATGCCCGAGGCGATCAGCGAGGTCAGGAACATCCCCGCCGCTGCCGCGCCGAGCAGGGGCGTCAGGGTGTGATAGGCGGTCTCGATCTCGGCCACCTCGGAGTGGCCTTGGTGAAAGGCGCTGGCGGCCATCATCACCATCGCCATATTGACCATCCCGGCGATGGCGAGGGCGATCACCACCTCGATATTGGAATACTTCAGGACCTTGCGGCGGTCCTTGTCGCTGTGCACTTCGGCGCGGCCCTGCATCAGGCCGGAGTGCAGGTAGATCGCATGTGGCATGACCGTGGCGCCGATGATGCCGACGGCGATCATCAGGGCGGCGTTGTCGGGCAGACCGGGGGTGGTCATGCCCATCAGCGTCGCGCTCCAGTCAACCGGGGCGACCAGCAGTTCGGCGAAGTAGCAGAGGCCGATCAGGCCGACGAGCGCGCCGATGATCAGCTCCATTGGGCGAAAGCCGTAGCGCTCGAAAATCAGGATGGCATAGGTGATGATCGCGGTGATGATCATCCCGGCCATCAGCGGCAGGCCGAAGAGCAGCGACAGGCCAATGGCACCGCCGAGAAACTCGGCAAGGTCGGTGGCCATGGCGGCGATTTCACTGACCACCCACATCACCCAGACGACGCGGCGCGGGAAATGGTCGCGCGACAGCTCGGCCAGGTTCTTGCCGGTGACAATGCCGAGGCGGGCCGAGAGCGCCTGAAACAGCATCGCGATCAGGTTGGCCAGCACCACGACCCAGAGCAGCGTATAGCCATAGCCCGCGCCCGCCTGAATGTTGGTCGCGTAGTTGCCGGGGTCCATATAGGCGACGGAGGCGATGATCGCGGGCCCGGCGAACAGCACAAAGCCACGCAGCCCGCCGCGTTGTCCGTTCAGGACCTTGGCAATGCCCGCTTTGGTCTTGAGGGTCAGGTCCACCATATGCGCCTCTGTCGTGTTCAGCGCAGATTTATAGCCAGTGCTATACGACTTACAACAGGCGAATTATATTTGCCGGTGCTTGTGGCCGGGATCTCTGGATTGTGACATGGTTAAGCCTTGGCTATAGAGTTTGCTCAACAGATAAGCGAAAGCGGACGCGATGCCCGAGGCGACCCCCAAGACCCAAGTGCAGGCCGACCGGTTTGGCCGCGCCCGTGAAGTGCAGTCCGTGGCGCTGCTGGAGGATTATGTCGAGCTGATCGGCGATCTTCTGGAGGAGATGGGCGAGGCGCGTGTGGCCGATATTGCCGAGCGTATGGGCGTGGCGCAACCGACGGCGACGAAGACGATCTCTCGGTTGAAGCGGGCCGGGCTGGCGACGGCGCGGCCCTATCGCGGGGTGTTCCTGACCGAGGAGGGCGCGGCGCTGGCCGAACGGGTGCGCGCGCGCCATCGCACGGTGGTGGCGTTGCTGATCGCGACGGGTGTGCCCCGCGACGTCGCCGAAATGGACGCCGAGGGGATCGAGCACCACGTCTCGGACCGCACGCTTAAAGCTTTTGAGACGTTTCTGGCCAAGCGCGGCTAGGCGATCAGAACAGGCTCTCGACCCCCAGTTGCAGGCGATACTCCGCATAGGAGAAGGCAGCGATGGAGCTGTCGTGGCGGGTTTTGCCGAGGGTCACGAAGGGCGTGAATCGGTTGAACAGGATCAGGTCGTTCTTCTGCACCGTCATCTCGACCCCGAGGTCGTGGTCAATGCGGCGGCGCTGAAACCCCGGTGAGGCGTCCTGCTGGCGGGTGGTTTCGGCAAAGGCCGAGGCCCGGAGCGAGAGACCGCCGCGCACATCCAGAGCCCGGGTCAGGCGCAGGGCGGTGCGGGTGTAGCTGGCGCTGCCGGCATGGGCTTGCAGGGTCTCGCCGCGCAGCGAGGCCGCGAGATAGCCGTTGCCGCGAAAGCTTTGCTGCAGGGTGGCCGTCGCCTCGGTCAGGGTGCCGCTGGCGCGGTCGTCGATGCGGCTGGCAAGGTGGCTGACTGCCAGATCACCGCTCCAGGACAGGCCGCGGGTGTTGCGCGACTGGTAGGTCACACCGAGGCCCGCGCGGGTCTGGGTGAGGTCGGCAGCGGCGGAGAGCGCGCTTGTGCGGACCTCAAGCGCCAGGGTCGACAGGGGCCAGGACAGCTGCACGCCGGGGGCGAAGTCGAGGCGGCCCTCGTCGTAGTCGTCACCGCGCGCCTCAAGCAGGCGCAGGTGGCCGCGCAGATAGGCCGAGAGGCGGGCCGTGTCGCCAAAGCTGCCAAGGGACCAGAGCTGACGCAGATCGCCCTCGACCTCCAGCGCGATGCCGGGGGAGTCGGGGCGGGTCAGGGTGAAGGGCAGGGCGGTGCCGGTGCCGAAGGGGTCGAAATAGAGCGTGTCGGTCTTGTAGTTGCGCCCGGCGCCCTCGGGCTGTGTCAGGGCCAGACGGAAGGCGCTGGAATAGCCGCGCTGGTCGTCGATCTGACGGATGAAGCCCAGCACCGTGGCGCGCACCGGGGCGGGCAGATCCCGCGCCGAGAGGGCGCGCAGGAACTGCTGCTTGGATTGCCGCAGATCGCCTGCGAGGAACAGCGCGCGGGCCAGCTCAAGCCGGACGCGCACGAGGTCGGGATCGCGCGCAAGGATCTGCGTCAGCTGGACGATGGCCGCGCGGGCGTCGCCCTGCCCGAGGGCGGACAGGGCGCCCTCGAACCGGGCGTTGATCGCGGCAGGGTCCGAGACAGGATTGGGTGCGGGGGCATCTGCGGCCGTCGACAGGGCAGGTGCTGCCGCCAGCAAGCTGGCGAACAGGAGACCCCTGAGGACGCGACGGCCGCGGCTGAGCTTAATTTGTGCCAAAGGCGCCTGCATATGTGTAGCCGTTGCCACTGGTGCGGAAGGTGCCGCCGGCTTCTTGTGCCTGCGGGCCGTAGAAGGTGCCATTGGCCACGCCCGAAACCGCCGTGCCGGAGACATTGGCGGAGAAGTCCGCGCCCGACACCGGACCGCTGCCGGCAAAGTCGAGCTCGGGGGCGGAGCGGGTGTAACCGGTGTTCAGATCGGCCATAACGGTACGGGTCGTCTCGACATAGGCGGTGTTGAAGTCGGTCTCGACATAGGCATTCGACGAGGTCACATTGGGGTTGCCGTAGGGATCTTTGGCGAGACCTGCGGTTTGCCCGGAATAGGCCGCCCGCGCGCCTCTTGGCAGGGCAGAGGCGGGGGTTCTGGCGCCGAAGCTGCCAGCGCCAAGGGTGCCCGAGCCGGTGCCATAGCCCGTCAGCCATGCGCCGAAGGTCTGGTATTCGTAGCCGGCGCCTGCCGGGTTCGACTGGACGACAAGCGTCTTGCCATCGGCGGAGGTGATCGCGTCGAACGCGGCCGTTCTGTTGACCCTGCCGCCCTGTCTGAGGTCAAAGGCAGCACCGCCGCCGGAGGTGTCGATGCGTTCGGCGTAGGTGTCGCCATTGGAATTCGCCACGCTGACCGTCGCGCCCTTGGGCCCGGAGAGCGCCGAGGTCACCACGCGGCCCGAAGCGTCAGAGGCATAGTTTGCGGTCACGGCCTGACCGTTGATGGCAAAATTGCCGTTCGCAGGTGCCGAGCTGAAGCCCCGAAAACCGGGCGTGCCCGATGTGCCGGAACCGCCGCCGCCACAGGCCGCCAGCAGGGTCAGGGCAAGGGTCGGGCAGAGTAATTTTTTCATGTGCAGGGCCTTTAATGGGAAATGCCGCGCAGCAGGGTTTGCGGCGCGGATGGGGATATGTGCTGGTGTCGTGTCAGTCAGTCCGCGCCAAAGGCTCCGATATCGTCGTAGCCGCTGCCACTGGTCTGGAAGGTGCCGCCCGGCTCCTCGGCCTTGGGGCCGTAGAAGGCACCGCTGGCTGAGCCGTGCAGGATGTTACCGTCCAGCGGCACCGAGAATGCTGTGCCGCTGACGCTGCCTTTGAAGTTCAGCCCCGGCGTTGCGGCGATGTTGCCGGTTTCGGGAACGGCGAGGATGGTGTCGTAGCTTTCCAGCGTCAAGGTGCTGAAGTCGGTGTGGACGTAGATTTTCGAGCTTATGGCCGAAGGGACACCGGCGTTCGAGGTCATCAGGCCGGATGCGACGCCCTTGCCGGCGGCGTTGGTCAGCACGAAGGTGGCGGGCTGTTCCTGGCCAGAGCCGGTTTCGCCGTCCCATGGCGCTGTCGTCATGCCGCCACCGCCTGCCAGCACACACAGCGCGAGCGCTGGATACAGCTTGTATGTCATTGATCTAACCAGAGTTCCAAGGGGCGGGGCATGTGCCGGGCGTTGCATATCTATGCAGGAAGGCCGCCCCGGAGGACGGCCTTCTGAACTGTCTGGAGGTGTGGTGCGCGGTCTTAGTTGATCAGACCGGCGTGGCGCATACCGTGGCGGATACGCTCTTTCGTGCTGTCTTCCAACGCGGTCAGGGGCAGGCGCACCTCAGCCGAGCAGAGGCCGAGCTCGGACATGGCGAATTTCGCGCCGCACAGGCCCGGCTCGATGAAGATCGCTTCGTGCAGGGGCATCAGGCGGTCCTGATATTCCAGCGCCAGCTTGTAGTCGCCAGCCAGCGTCGCGGCCTGCATCTGGGCGCAGAGCGCGGGGGCGACGTTGGCGGTGACCGAGATGCAGCCAGTGCCGCCCATGGCGTTGAAGCCGACGGCGGTGGCGTCCTCGCCCGAGAGCTGGATGAAGTCAGGACCACAGGCCATGCGGGTCAGGGGCACACGCTCCAGCTTGGCGGTGGCATCCTTGACGCCGACGATGCGCGGCAGCTTGGCCAGCGCGCCCATGGTGGCGGGGGTCATGTCGACGACGGAGCGGCCCGGGATGTTGTAGATGATGATCGGCAGATCGCAGGAGTCGTGCATCGCGGTGTAATGCGCGATCAACCCGCGCTGCGTCGGCTTGTTGTAGTAGGGGGTGACGACAAGCGCGGCATCGGCGCCGACCTCGGCCGCGTGGGTGATCAGGCGGATGCCCTCGGCCGTGTTGTTGGCCCCGGCACCGGCGATGACGGGCACGCGACCTGCGACGTATTTCACGACTTCCTCGACGACGATCTCGTGTTCGCGCAAACTGAGCGTGGGGGATTCGCCGGTGGTGCCGACGGGAACGATCCCGGTCGAGCCCTGCTCGATATGCCAGTCGACGAGCGTCTTCAGCGTGGCAAGATCCAGCTCGCCGTCCTTGAACGGCGTGACCAGGGCGGGAATTGACCCTTTGAACATGACACGCTCCTTATCGTACGAAGGGCGGCGGACATCCGCGTGCGCCCCGAGGGGGAAACCGCGCTGCCGGTAAAGTGTGTTGAGGGCAGGCTGCGGGAGGTTATCCTTGCAGCGTCTAACCAGAAGATTGGGGTAAAACAAGTGACACTACCGCGTTATTCGGCGCATTTCGCCCTTTCCATAGCGCTCTGCGCGGCCCTTGCCCTGGGGCTGGTTGCGCTGACGCGGCAGGGCGAAAAGAGGCAGCCGTCTGACGCGACGGGTGCACCTGAGGAGGGCACGGGCGAGAGACCTTCGGTTGTCGGGGATCTGGGCACTGTCGTGGTCGATCCGGAGGGCGCGCTGCGCCGGATGCCGCCCCGTCCGCTGACGTGGGCGATGCAGGCGGGGCAAGCGGGCAACTGGGCGCTGGCGGCGGAAATTGCGCCGCGCGACGGCCCCGCTGCGGTGGTGCTGATCGAGTGGATGCGGCTGCGTGATGGCCTCGGCACGCCGCAGGAAGTGCAGGCGTTTCTGTCCGCCCATCCCGATTGGCCGGGGCTGGCGCTGTTGCGACTGCGCAACGAGGCGTCGATGGCGAATGCCTCACCCGATGAGATCATCGCCTTTTACGACGGAGAGATGCCGCAGACCGGGACGGGGGTGATCTCGCTCGCCGCAGCTTTACGGGCACGGGGGGCGGCAACGCAGGCGGATGGGATCATCGTTCAGGCCTGGCAGACCATGCCGCTGACGGAACGCGACGAAACCACGCTCTATGACGAACAGGGCGATCTGCTGAGGATCTTCAACCGCGACCGGATGGAGATGCTGTTCTGGGAAGGCGAGCAGGAGGATCTGGACCGGATGCGCCCGCGCGTCAGTGACCGCGACTGGGCGCTGACGCAGGCGCGACGGCTGGCGCGGGTCGGCGCGCCCGGCACGGCGGAGGCGATTGCCGCGATGCCGGTGGCCGATCGCAAGGACGGCGCGCTGGTCTATGGCCGCTTCAAGGCGCTGGTGGCGGTGGGCAAGACCGAACAGGCGCGCCTGCTGATGCGTGTGCAAAGTCGCATTCCCGAGGGCCTCGGCAACCCCGAGGCCTGGGCGGGCGAGCGACGCAATTATGTCCGTGAGGAGCTGCGCCGGGGCGATCTCAAGCTGGCCTATGACCTTGCCGCGCACCACCAGCTGAGCGAGGGCAGCGCCTTCGCCGATCTGGAGTGGCTGGCGGGGTTCATTGCGCTGCGCAAGCTGGATCAGCCGCGCGTGGCGCTGAACCATTTCCTGAAGCTGGCCGATGGGGTGGAGACCCCGATCTCGCTCGGTCGTGCCTATTACTGGATGGGCCGCGCCTATGAGGCGCTGGGCGAGGCCGATCACGCCACCGCCGCCTATACCGAGGGCGGCCGCTATCAGAGCAGCTATTACGGCCTGCTGGCGGCAGAGCGCGGCGGCGTGCCGTTCGATGCGAGCCTTGGCGGGCAGGGCGATCCGGTGGACTGGCGGGTGCCCGAGGTCACGGATTCGCTGCTGCGCCAGGCGAGCGCGCTGCTGATGGCGTCGGGGCAACCGGCGCAGGCGGACATGTTCCTGATGCAGATGGCGGATGTCGAAAGCCCGGAGGTGCTGAACCGGGTCGGCGCGATGCTGGAGGCCAAGGGCGACGCGCATATGCAGGTCATGCTGGGCAAGCGCGCCGCCAGCCGGGGCATCGTGCTGCCGCGCCATTATTATCCTCTGCACCCCATGGCGCAGTTGCCGCTGCCGGTGCCGCCGGAACTGGCGCTGTCGATTGCCCGGCGCGAGAGCGAGTTTGCCGCCGGCGTCAGCTCGGGCGTGGGGGCGGGCGGTCTGATGCAGCTGATGCCCGCGACGGCGAAGGAAGTGGCGCAAAAGCTCGGCATCGACGACCACGATCAGGAAAAGCTGCTGGGCGACTGGCAGCACAATGCGACGCTCGGCTCGGCTTACCTGGCACAGCTGGCGCAGCGGTTTTCGGGCAATGTGGTGTTGATGTCGATCGGCTATAACGCGGGGCCCGGGCGCGCCGGGCAGTGGATCGACCAGTTCGGCGATCCGCGCGACCCCACTGTCGATATCGTCGATTGGGTCGAGGGAATTCCCTATAGCGAAACCCGCAACTACGTGCAGCGGGTCGCCGAAAGCCTGCCGATCTATCGCGCGCGGCTGGGGCGTGATCCGCTGCCGGTGCCCTTCAGCGCCGAGCTGAAAGGCTCAACGCTTTTGCCGCTCGCGCCAGAGAGTGAATAGGCCCGCCGCGATGATCAGACCCGCACCGATGGCGACATTGGTGCGGATGCTCTCGCCGAATGCAAAGATCCCGACCAGCGAGCCGAAGCCGAGCTGGAAATAGGCGAAGGGCTGCACCGCGCTGGCCTCGGCCAGTTCATAGACGCGGATCAGGATGTAGTGCCCGATGGCGCCGGTGACACAGAGGGTGCTCATCAGCGCCCAGTCAGGGCCGCTCATCGGTTCCCAGAACCAGACGCCGAGGGCGGTCATGACGACGGCCCCGGTCCAGCCGGTCCAGAAGAACGACGTGGCGGCGGTATCCTTGCGCGAGACATAGCGGTTCAGCAGGCCGTAGATGGCGAACATGAAGGCCGAGATCAGCGGCAGGATGGCGGCGGGCGCAAAGACGCCAAAGCCCGGCTCAAGGATGATCATGACGCCGACAAAGCCGACGCCGATGGCGCTCCAGCGTCGCCAGCCGACGCTTTCGCCAAGGATCGGGCCAGAGAGGGCGGCGATGATCAGCGGATAGGCGATGAAGACGGCCTGACTCTCGATCAGCCCGAGGTAGGTGAAGCCCAGCACCATGACGCAGATCTCCAGCGCCAGCAGCACGCCGCGCGTGGCCTGCAGGATCGGCTGGGAGGTCTTGGCGGCGGCGCGGATGCCCCCGGCCTTGCGCGTCGCGACGGTGATGACGAAGGCGGCAAAGAACCAGTAGCGGATCATCACCACCATCAGGACGTTGTATTCGCCCGCGAGGTGACGCGACAGCCCGTCCTGAATGGCAAAGATGAAGGTCGTCAGGATCATCAGCCAGATCCCGAGCCTGGTGTTCTGCTCGGTCATGGCCTTTGCGCCTGCGTCATGTGCCGCTTGCGCCCGAAGCCCGGGGCGCGGGTCACGGTGAACCCCGCACTCGCCAGCTTGGCGCGCACGTGCCCTGCGGCGGTATAGGTCGCGGCGGTGCCCTGCGGCGCGGTATGGTCAAAGACGGCCTGCATCAACGCCTCCTCCCACATCTCGGGGTTCTTGGCGGGGGAAAAGCCGTCGAGGAACCAGGCGTTGGCCTGTGCGTCCCAGGCGGCAAGGGTCTGGCGCGCATCGCCCTGTTGCATCTGGAACGCCAGCCCCGGCAGCGAAAAGGCGGTCTTGCCAAGGTGCGGCGCCATCTCCTCGGCCAGCGTGGCGATCTCGGGGAAGGCAGCCTGAGCGCGGGCCATGTCGGCGGGGGCCATGGGATAGGCCTCGAAAGTGGTGAAATGCAGTGTGCCGGTCTGGTTTGTGTCGCGCCAGAGCTTCAGCGCGGCCAGCAGGTTCAGCCCGGTGCCAAAGCCGAGTTCCGCAATGTGAAAGCCATCGCGGAACCTCTCGGGCAGGCCATTGCCCGCCAGAAAGACATGCGCGGTTTCCGACAGCCCGTTGCCGAGGCTGAAATAGGGGTCGTCAAAGCGGGTGGCGACGGGGACATCGCCGTCTTTCCACTCAAGGTCAGGTGGCTGGCCCTGCATGGGGGGATCCTTTAGGTACGGGGTCTGGAAGGTGGTCGCGCGGACGCGGCGACCATGCAGCGGAGGGCGCGGAATGGCAAGAATGGACGTGACAGTGCGGGGCGCGGGGATCTTCGGCCTCAGCTGCGCCTGGGCGTGCCTGCAAAGGGGCGCGCGCGTGCGCGTGGTCGACCCGTTCGGCGTTGGGGCAGGAGCCTCAGGCGGGATCGTCGGCGCGCTTGCGCCGCATGTGCCGGAGAACTGGAACGACAAGAAGGCCTTCCAGCTGGAGAGCCTGCTGATGGCCGAGGCCTTCTGGGCCGACGTCGATGCCACCTCTGGGATGTCCTCCGGCTATGGCCGCACCGGCCGGCTGCAACCCCTCCTCGACGACCGCGCGGTTGAACTGGCCCGTGGGCGCGAGACGACGGCGGCCGAGCTTTGGCAGGGGCGGGCTGAATGGCGCGTCATCGAGGCGACCGGCGCCGCGTGGGAGCCGATCTCCCCCACGGGCCTGCTGATCCGCGACACGCTGACAGGCCGTATGCACCCACAACAGGCTTGCGCCTCGCTCGCCGCCGCGATCCGCGCGAAGGGGGGAGAGATCACCGGCGACGCCCCCGACGAAGGCGCCGTGATCTGGGCGACAGGTGCTGCCGGGCTGGAGGAGATGAGCCGCATCGCAGGCCATATGGTCGGCGTCCCCGTCAAAGGCCAGGCTGCGCTGCTGGCCTTTGATTTCCGCGCCTCGCCTCAGGTCTTTGCGGGCGGCGTGCATATTGTCCCGCATGCCGACGGGACCACGGCCATCGGCTCCACCAGCGAACGTGACTTCGAAGGCCTCGAGACGGACGCGCAGCTCGACGAGGTGATCGCCGCGGCGCGCGCGGCGATGCCAGCCTTGGGCGACGCAAAAATCATCGCCCGCTGGGCAGGCCTGCGCCCCCGCACCAAAAGCCGCGCGCCAATGCTGGGCATATGGCCGGGGCGCGCAGGCCATTTCATCGCCAACGGCGGCTTCAAGATCGGCTTCGGCATGGCTCCGAAAATCGCCGAGGTCATGGCCGAGCTGGTGCTTGAGGATCACGATACCATCCCCGACGGATTTCGCGCCGAAACCTTGTTATGAGGCGTCCCGCCTCCCTGTCATCTTGCGATAAATACTTCGGGGGAGGCAGGCATAGCCTGACGGGGGCAGCGCCCCCATGCCCCCGACAGCAAGGGGCTCTGCCCCCTTGAGGCCTGGCGGCCTCAATTCCCCCGAAGTATTTCCGGCAAGATGAGAGAGCGGTCCTTGATCAGCTGGCGCGCAGGCGGAAGACGCCGGTGGCGCGGGCGGAGAGGGTGGCGAGGTCATCGGTGATCGTCGCTTCGGCGAAGAAGGTCTTGGCGCCGCCCCCGGTGCGCCGGCCTTCCGCGATCAGGGTCTTGCCCTTCATCTGGCCGATGAAGTTGACGCTGAGGTTCAGGGTCATGGCGAGGTTGCGGTTCTGCGGATCGCCCGTATAGGCGCCGGCGTAGCCCATGGCGGTGTCGCACATCAGGGAGTGCACGCCGCCATGCAGGATGCCGTAGCGGTTCATCAGGAAGTGCTCCATCGGCAGTTCGAAGCGGGCGTAGCCCTCGCGCCAGTCGGTGATGTAGAAGCCGATGTGCTTTTGCAGCGGGTAGGGGCTTTCGATCAGGTCTGGGTCGATCTTTTGGGCGGGGTCGATCTTTGAGTTCGTCATGGGGCCTCTTTCAGACGGTGCGTGCGGCATCGAGGCCGGCTTTGGCGAAGCGGGGGACGAGCTCGCCCATTTTCAGGGCACGTTCCGGGTTCGAGGCGTTGCCGTCGAGCGCGCGTTTGTAAACGCCCTGGATGATGCCCGCCATGCGGAACAGGGTGAAGGCCTGATAGAAGCCGAAGCCTTCGATGCCGGGAATATCGGCGTGGCGGCAGTAGGTCTCGATGAACTCGGCGTCGCTCATCAGGCCTTGCGCGTCGCGGTCCAGACCGGCGAGGCCGCGCCCGTCGGGGCCTGCAGGCATGTTCCATTGCATGATGACGGCGGCGACATCGGCGAAGGGGTGGCCGATGGTCGAGAGCTCCCAATCCAGCACGGCGGCGATGCGGGGGCGCTCTTTTTCGAACAGCATGTTGTCGATGCGGTAGTCGCCATGCGCCAGCGTACGGCGGCCGTCATCGGCGGGGATGTTGGTGTCGAGCCAGGGGATCAGCTCCTCCATCGCGTCGATGCGGTCGGTCTCGGACGCGCGGTATTGCTTGATCCAGCGGTCGATCTGGCGACGGTAGTAGTTGCCGGTGGGGCCGTAGTCCGAAAGGCCCGTCGCGTCGAGGTCGGCGCCATGGATGGCGGCGAGGACGCGGGCCATTTCGAGGTGGATGGGGCGACGGTCCTCGATTGCCAGTTCGGGCAGGTCGGGCAGGTTGAAGTGGCGGCCCGGCACCTCGTCCATGATGTAGAAGGGCGAGCCGATGACGCTGTCATCCTCGCAGAGCACATGCATCTTCGCGACCGGCACGTCGGTGCCGGCGAGCGCCTTTTGCACGCGAAATTCACGCTCGACCGCGTGGGCGGACTTCAGCAGCACGCCCGGCGGTTTGCGGCGCAGCACGTAGCGGTGCGTCGGTGTGGTCAGCCGGTAGGTCGGGTTGGACTGGCCGACATCGAACTTTTCGGCCCGGACCGGACCCTGGAAGCCGGGCAAATGCTCGCTCAGCCAGCGTTCGACGGCGGGCAGGTCCAGCTGGTTGGCATCTTGGGTCATGGCGGCCTCTAGCTGTAGGTCAGCAGGCGGTCTGCGTTGGCCGCCGTGATGAAGGGGGTGTCGTTGAAGCCGTGCAGGGCGCAGCGGCGCGGCGAGAAGACAAAGCGGGTGACAGCGCAGTTCTTGGTTTGCAGTTGCAGCGCCGTCTGGGTCTGGGGCGGCGCGCCGAGGACGGCGGCGGTCATCTGGCCAATCGCCCCGCCCGAGGAGACGGCGAAGACCGTCGCGTCGTCGCGCATCAGGTGGGCGCGGGCGGCCTCGACCCTTGCCACGAAATCCGGCCAGGGTTCGGGGGCGTCGGCGATCTCGCCCCGCTGCCAGAGGTCGACGGTGTCGCGCAGGGTGCGAAAGTGGCTCTTGCGGTCGTCGTGCAGGCCTTCTGGCGCGTCGCCGCCCGCAAAACGGGCGTCGAGCAGGGCCTTGAAGTCGAACTCCGACAGGCCGGGGTGGATTTCGGGCTCGGCGCTTTGCCCCATGCCGCGCAGGATGCCCTCCAGCGTTTCGCGCTGCCGGCGCAGCCCGCCGTGGACGGTGCGATCGGGCCGCACGCCTTGCGCCGCGAACCAGGCCCCGAGGGCTTGGGACTGTTCGTGCCCGATGTCGGAGAGCACGTCATAGTCCGCAGCGCCAAAAGAGGCCTGGCCGTGACGGATAAGGTAGAGAATGCCCAACCTCAGAGCACCTCGAACAGGCCAGCCGCGCCCATGCCGCCGCCGACGCACATGGTGCAGACGACGTATTTCGCGCCGCGCCGCTTGCCCTCGATCAGGGCGTGGCCGACCATGCGGGCGCCGGACATGCCATAGGGGTGGCCGACCGAGATGGCGCCGCCGTTGACGTTGAGGATCTCGTCCGGGATGCCGAGGACGCGGGCCGATTGCAGGACCTGGCAGGCGAAGGCCTCGTTCAGTTCCCAGAGGCCGATGTCGTCGACCTTCAGGCCGTGTGCCTCCAGCAGTTTCGGAACCGCATAGATCGGGCCGATGCCCATTTCGTCCGGGTTCAGACCCGCAGCCATGACGCCGATGTAGCGGCCCAGCGGCGCGAGGCCGCGTTTTTCGGCCTCTTTGCCCTCCATGATGACACAGGCCGAGGCCCCATCAGAGAGCTGGCTGGCGTTGCCTGCGGTGATGAACTTGCCCTGGGCGACCTGCTGGCCGTCCTTGAACACGGGCGCGAGGCTTTGCAGGCTTTCCAGCGTGGTGGAGGGGCGGTTGCCTTCGTCCTTGCTCAGCGTGACTTCCTTGAAGGAGATCTCTTTGGTTTCCTTGTCCATCACGCCCATGGTGGTGGTCAGGGGCACGATCTCGTCATCGAACTTGCCGGCCTCTTGTGCGGCGGCGGTGCGTTGCTGGCTGCGCAGGGCGTAGGCGTCCTGATCGTCACGGCTGACGTTGTACCGCTCGGCCACGATCTCGGCCGTTTCGAGCATCGACATGTAGAGCGAGGGCATGTGTTCGTTGATCCAAGGATCGCGGGCGCGGTCGGTGCGCATGTTCTGGTTCTGCACGAGCGAGATCGATTCGACGCCGCCGCCAATGGCGATCTGCATGCCGTCGTGGATCACCTGTTTCGCCGCCGTGGCGATGGCCATCATGCCCGAGGCGCACTGGCGGTCCATCGACATGCCCGCGATGGTGTTGGGAAGCCCGGCGCGGATCACCGCCTGCCGCCCGATATTGCCGCCGGTCGAGCCCTGTTGCAGGGCGGCGCCGATCAGGCAGTCCTGAATTTCAGAGCCGTCGAGACCGGCGCGGCTGACGGCGTGTTTCACGGCATGGCCGATCAGTTCCTGCGCCTGAGTGTTGTTGAAAGCGCCGCGAAAGGCCTTGCCGATGGGGGTGCGGGCGGTGGAGACGATGACTGCGTCACGCATGGGGGTATTCCTTGGTAATGTTCGGGAAAATCGGGATTCAGGCAGGTCGATGCCGCGCTTTTTGGCGGCCATCTGGGCGTATTTGCGGGTCTGGGCGAAGGCGCCGGGCATGATCTGCTGGCCGTCTGTCGCGCGGATCTGCTCCATCGCGGCGAAGATCGTGTCGGGGTCGAGGTTAGCGTCCGCGAAGGCGACGCCTTCGGTTTCATAGACGCGGGTCTCGGCAAAGCAGCCGCCACCTGCACCGAGGATCATGCGGCTCGGCGCGTCCTCATGCAGCAGGGCCAGCAGGCCGGGGGTGATGGTTTCCGGGCGCAGCAGCGCCAGCACCTGTTCGGGCAGCAGGCCTTCGGTCATCCGGGTCGCGGCGGTGGGGGCCAGCAGGTTGGCGCGGATGTTGAACTTGGCGCCTTCCTGAGACAGCACGTTCATCAGCCCGAGCAGCGAGGCCTTGGCCGCGCCATAGTTCGACTGGCCGAAGTTGCCGTAGAGCCCGGAGGCGGAGGTGGTGTAGACGATGCGCCCGTATTGGTTTTCGCGGAAATGATCCCAGAGCGCCTTGGTCGGCACGACCGAGCCCATGAGGTGCACATCGACGACCTTGGCGAAGTCCGACAGCTCCATCTTGGCGAAGGTCTTGTCGCGCAGGATACCGGCGTTGCAGACGAGGATGTCGACCTTTCCCCATGTGGCGATGGCGGTGTCGACCATGTCCTGCACCTGCCCGGCGTCGGTCACGTTGGCGCCATGGGCGATGGCCTCGCCACCTGCGGCGCGGATCTCCTCAACCACCGCGTCGGCCTGAGCGGAGGAGGTGCCGGTGCCGTCGGTGGCGACACCGAGGTCGTTGACCACGACCTTTGCCCCACGCGCGGCAAGGCCGAGGGCATGGCTGCGGCCAAGGCCAACGCCTGCGCCGGTGACAATGGCCACGCGGCCGTCAAATCTGATCGTCATGCAGTCTCTCCAAAATAGCGCCGTCCCAGCCATTCGGCGACAAGGGCCGGTTTTTCCTGTCCCTCGATTTCGACCGTGACGGTCATCGTGGTCTGGATTTCGGTCGGGCGGATGTCGTCGATCTGGGTCAGGGTGAAATGCCCCCGGATGCGCGCGCCGGAACGCACCGGGCTGATGAAGCGCACCTTGTTCAGGCCATAGTTCACGCCCATCACGACGCCCTCGATGCTGGGCATTTCATAGACCATCGCCGAGAGCATCGAGAGGGTCAGGAAGCCATGCGCAATGGTGCCGCCAAAGGGGCTGTCCGCCGCACGCGCGGGATCAATGTGGATATACTGGTGATCCTCGGTGCAACCGGCGAACTGGTCGATGCGGTCCTGCGTGATCTCGTACCAGCGGCTGGTGCCGATGGGCTGACCGAGCTTGGCCTGATATTCTTCGCGGGTCAGGGTGGTCATGCGTCGTCCTCCAGAAAAGCTGCCTGCGCGGTGGCGACCTGCATGCCGCCCGAGAGCGGGATGATTGCGCCGGTGATATAGCTGCCGCCGCGCCCGCAGAGGAATTGCAGGGTGCCGGCGATGTCCTCTTCGCGCCCGACCCGGCCCAGCGGGACCGAGGCGGCGGTCTTGCGACGCCCTTCCTCATGACCGATCGCAAAGGCCATCATCTTGGACATGAACGGCCCCGGTGCGATGGCGTTGACGGTGATGCGGTCGGCGGCCAGTTCATTGGCCAGCACGCGGGTCATGTGGTGCACGGCGCTTTTCGATACGGCGTAGGAATAGGCACCTTGGCCTTTCGGGATTTCGCCCATGACCGAGCCTACGTTGACGATGCGCGCCGGATCGTCATCGGTGGCCGCAGCACGCAGCAGGTCGAGCAGGGTTTGTGTCACGTGGAACATTCCCGTGACGTTGAGGCCGAGGACCTTACCCCATGCCTCGTAAGGGAAATTCCCCATCGGCGCGCCCCAGGTGCGGCCTGCGTTGTTCATCAGGATGTGCAGCTTGTCGGTGCGGGCACGCAGGGCCTCGGAGAGGGCTTTGATGCCGTCCTCTGTGCCGACATCGGCGCCGAATCCTTCGGCGGTGCCGGGCAGGCCGAGGGCGTTGAGCTCGTCGGCCACGGCCTCACAGGCTTCGCCCTTGCGCGAGGCGATCAGGACGCGGGCGCCAGCGGCGACGAGGCCCTCGGCGGCCATGCGCCCGATGCCGGTGGCCCCGCCGGTGACAAGGGCGACCTTGCCCGAGAGGTCGTTGAGGGTCTGTGGTGTCATCTGCATATCAAAAGCCCCTTGCGGCTGCGACGCGGGCGGCGTGATAGCCGTAATCGCCCAGCCATTCCGCGCCGACGCGGGCGCGTTTCATGAAAAATCCCATGTCGAAATCATCGGTCATGCCGATGCCGCCATGCATCTGTACGCCTTCGCTGACCGCCAGTTTCGCGGTCGCCGTGGCACGGGCCTTGGCGACGGAGACGGCAAGCGCGGCCTCGCTCGGGGTCTCGTCCAGCACGCGGCCTGCGTTGGCGATGGCGCTGGCGGTGATCTCGATCTCGCTCCACAGGTGGGCGGCGCGATGTTGCAGGGCCTGAAAGCTGCCGATGGTGCGGCCGAACTGCTTGCGCTCTTTCAGGTAGGCGGCGGTCATGCCGAACGCGCCTGCCGAAAGGCCGAGCATCTCGCCCGCCAGAGCTGCTTGCCCTGCGTTGAGGGCGGGGCGCAGGATGGTCATGGCATCGTCGACCTCGCCCACCACATCCGCGCCGGTGGCGGCGACATCGTGCAGGTCAAGATGCGCGTGGTCGCGGCTGTCGATGGTGGCGCGGGCGGTGCGGGTCAGGCCGTCGCGCTCGGCCCCGAGGTCGAACAGGGTCAGGCCCTGCGCATCACCCGGATTGCCAGAGGTGCGGGCGAGGACCAGCAGGCGGGTCGCGCTGGCGCCATCGGCAACAAAGCGTTTCTGGCCGGTCAGGCGAAAGCCGTTGCCGCTGGCCTCGGCGCGCAGGGCGGTGGCTTCGGGGGCGTGCTTGGTGCCCTCATCGACCGCCAGAGCATAGGTGACATCGCCGCCCGCAATGTCGGACAGGCGCGCGTGCGCGGCGGCGCGCAGGGCGGTGGCGGCAATCACGGCGGTGGAGAGATAGGGCGAGGCGGCGAGGACTTCGCCCATTTCCTCGGCCAGGATGCCGGCGGCGCGGTGACCCATATCGGAGCCGCCTGCCTCCTCAGGCACCAGCACACCGGCCCAGCCCATCTGCGCCATGTCGCGCCAGAGGCCGGGGTCATAGGGGCGACCCGCGGCGCGGTTGGCGCGCAGGGCAGAGACGGGGCTGGCGTCGGCCAGAAAGCCCCGGGCCGCGTCGCGCAGCATCACTTCGTCCGGCGTGGGGATCAGACTTTGCGTCATGGGAAATTCCTATTGAGTCGGCAGTTGCAGGACGCGCTTGGACAGGATGTCGAGCATCACCTCGCTGGTGCCGCCCTCGATCGAGTTCGCCTTGGTGCGCAGCCAGTCGGGGGCCAGCGCCCCCTGAGGGCCGTCCCATGCGACGCCATCGCTGCCTGTGATCGACATCAGCAATTCGTACCGGCGCTTGTTCAGCTCGGTTCCGGCGTATTTCAGCATGGCGCTGGCATCACCGACGCCGCCCTGCTTGGCCATATCGCCGTAGCGTTCCAGCGTCATGGCAGTGGCGAGGCTGTCGATTTCCAGCGTCATCGCCTCGGCCCGCAGGATCGGATCGGCCATGATGCCGGGCTCCTGCGACTCAAGAAACGCCCCGAGGGAGCGCCCGCCGAGCAGGCCACGCGCACCGCCGCCGATCATCTCACGCTCGTGCGTCAGCAGGTGTTTGGCGACATCCCAGCCGCGATTGAGCTCTCCCACGATGCGGGAATTGCCGTTTTCATCCACCTTGGGGACGATCACACCGTCAAAGAAGGTCTCGCAGAAGGGCGAGGCACCGGAGATCAGACGGATGGGGCGGGTCGTGACGCCCGCCGCCTCCATGTCGATCAGCATGAAGGAGATGCCCTTGTGCTTGGGCGCGTCGCGGTCGGTGCGCACGAGGGCGAAAATCCAGTCGGCGCGGTCGGCGTAGGAGGTCCAGATCTTGGAGCCGGTGACAACCCAGTGATCGCCCTTGTCCTCGGCCCGCGTCTGGACGGAGGCGAGGTCACTGCCAGCGCCGGGTTCGGAATAGCCCTGACACCAGCGAATCTCTCCTCGGGTGATCTGGGGCAGGTAGTGGAGTTTTTGCGCGTGGGTGCCGAAGGCCAGCAGAGCGGGGCCGAGCATCCAGAGGCCGAAGCTCTCCAGCGGGGTCGGGGCGTTCAGGCGGGCAAGCTCCTCGCGGTAGATTTTGTCCTGGGCGCGGGTCAGACCGGCGCCGCCATACTCGACCGGCCAGCGCGGGGCGGTCATCCCTTCAGCGGCGGCGGCCTGCATCCAGTCGCGCTGTGCGTCGCTGGAAAAGGTCCAGCGCTTGCCGCCCCAGCAGATTTCAGCCTCGCCAGATGCGGGGTTGCGCAGCTCAGCGGCGCAATGCGCCTCGATCCAGGCTGTGATTCCTGCGCGGAAACGCTCCGGTTCCTCAGAAAAGTCAAGCATCCCGTCCTCCCCTACGGTTGATGTTTTGCATTGCAGAATAGAATTTCACAGTTTGCTTGACAACCCGCGACGGAAACCTTTTCATCTAGGCAGGAGGACGGGAACAGCATACCCTGTTTTCCATCTTTGGGAGGAGACAACGATGCGATCAACTAGGACTGCCGTTCTCGCGGCTGCCGTTTCTGCGATTGCCGTAACGGCGGCGCATGCGGATACGATCAAGATGGCCTTCATCGACCCGCTTTCGGGTGCGATGGCGTCATCGGGCGAACCCGCCCTGCAATCCTTCATGCTGGCAGCCGAGCATATCAATGCCAACGGCGGCGTGAATGGCGACGACATCGAAATCGTGCCCTACGACAACAAGGTCAGCCCGAAAGAATCGCTGGTCCAGTTGCAGAAGGCGATCGACAGCGGCGCGCGCTACATCCTGCAGGGCAACGGGTCGTCCGTGGCCTCGGCCATCATCGAGGCGGTCAGCAAGCACAACGCCCGTAACCCCGGCGAAGAAGTCCTTTTCTTCAACTATGCCGCCGTTACACCCGCTTTCACGAACGAAGCCTGTTCCTTCTGGCACTTCCGTTTTGATGCCCATACGGACATGAAAATGAATGCCATCACCGACTGGGTTGCCAAGCGGGATGACATCAAGAAGGTCTACATCATCGGCCAGGACTATGTGCATGGCGAGGCCGTTGCTGCCGCCGCCGTGGCGCAGCTGAAGGAAAAACGCCCCGACATCGAGATCGTCGGGAACGAGCTGCACCCGCTGGCCAAGGTGAAGGATTTCACCCCCTACGTGCAGAAGATCATCTCGTCCGGGGCCGATGCCGTGATCACCGGCAACTGGGGTCAGGACATGACGCTGCTGGTGAAAGCCGCAGCAGACGCCGGGCAGAAGATTCCATACCTGACTTTCTACGGCGGCTCGAACGGCGCGGTTGCCGCGCTGGGTGAAGGGGCCATCGACACGCTGTATCAGGTCAGCGAAGGGGTCACGAACCTCGACGCCTCGCCCGAGCAGTACGCGATGATCGAAGAGTACAAGCAGCGGTTCCCGCAGTACGACTATTACTACGACCGCGCCTTCACGACGCTGGAAATGTTCGATGCCGCAGCCGAAAAAGCCGGCAGCGTCGAGCCGATCGCCGTGGCAAAAGCCATGGAAGGCCTTGAAGTTCAGGCCGCCTATGGTCCTGCGACCATGCGTGCAGAAGATCACCAGCTGCAGCAGAACCTGTTCGTGACCACGGTCGCGAAAGACCAGAAATATGGTGTGGACAACACCGATCTGGGCTGGCGCCTGGTGGATGGCGGCGCGATTTCCGCCGAGGCCGCCTCGACGCCGACGACCTGCAAAATGGAACGGCCCGAGTAACCTCGGGCTCCTCTCTTCACCGCAATCCGGGCGTCACTCCTTTCGGGGTGTGACGCCCTCCGTCCCCTGATCGGGGCGGCTCAGACCAGGGGGGACACCATGGAAACGGTTGTCTTTGCCTTGCTGAATGGTGTGATTTACGGGCTTCTGCTCTTCATGCTGTCCAGTGGGCTGACGCTCATCTTTTCGATGATGGGGGTTCTGAACTTCGCCCATGCCAGTTTTTACATGCTGGGCGCCTATTTCGCCTATACGCTCATGGAGGGGTCCAACTTCTGGATCGCGCTGTTCATTGCCCCGGTTCTTGTCGGACTGGCGGGCATGGTGGTCGAGCGGTATGGGCTGCGCAAGGTCCACGCCCGTGGCCATGTCGCCGAGCTGCTGTTCACCTTCGGGCTGGCCTATCTGATCGACGAAGTCGTCAAGATCTTCTGGGGCCGCACTGCCGTGAACTACAAGGTGCCGGAATTGCTGGATTTTCCGCTGTTCACCCTCTACGGTGCGCAATATCCGGCGTATCGGATCTTTATCCTGCTGGTGGCCATCCTGATGCTGGTGGCGCTGTGGTATCTGCTGCGTCGCACCCGCGCCGGGCTGATCATTCAGGCGGCGCTGACGCATCCGCATATGGTCGGACACCTGGGGCATAACGTGCCGATGATCTTCATGATGGTCTTTGGCGCCGGTTGTGCGCTGGCGGGACTCGCGGGGGTTATCGGGGGCAACTACTTCATCACCGATCCGGCGATGGCGGTGCAGATGGGGCCGATTGTCTTCGTGGTCGTGGTCGTCGGCGGGCTTGGCAGCCTTGAGGGCGCCTTTATCGCCGCGATGCTGATTGGCCTGCTGCAGACCTCGGCCGTGTCGATCAACGCCTCTCTGGCGGATATCTTCGGCTTTCTGGGGCTCGCAGGCACATCCGAGGTTGGTGGAATCACCATCGCCTCAATGGCGCCGATGCTGCCATTCCTGTTGCTGGTGCTGGTGCTGATGGTGCGACCGACCGGATTGATGGGAGACCGTGAGGTATGACCGACATGACAACAACTTACGTCAACCTCGCGCCCAGCCGGGCCGAGAAATTCCGTCAGCGCGTTCTGCCGATGATCCTGTTCGCGCTGGCGCTGGCGGTGATCCCGCTGTTCGGGCCGTCGCGCACGACGCTGACGCTGATGAACCACATGGGCATCAACATTGTTTTCGCCTTGTCGTTCAACATGTTGCTGGGGCGCGCGGGGATGCTGTCCTTTGGGCATGCGGTCTACCTTGGGCTTGGCGGCTACTTCTGTGTGCACGTGATGAACTGGATCGCCGCCGGGTCGGGGATCTGGGGCGCGGTGCCTGTCTTCTCGATGCCCGCCTTCGGCTTTGCGGCTGGTGCGCTGGCGGGGGCCGTCATCGGCTGGCCGTCGTGCCGCCGGGCGGGGACACCGTTTGCAATGATCTCGCTCGGCGTGGCCGAGCTGGTGGCGGCGGCGGGCTTCATGTTCGACAGCCTGTTCGGCGGCGAAATGGGGATCTCGGCCGACCGCATGGGCGGACATGAGTTCCTGGGCCTGACGCTGGGCCCGTTGGAGGACGTCTATTGGTACATCGCCTTCTGGACCTTTGTCGGCGTCGTCGGCATGTACGCCTTCACCCGCACACCACTGGGAAAGCTGAGCGAGGCGACGCGTGACAATCCCGAACGTGTTGAGTTCGTTGGCTATAATCCGCAGCGTGTGCGCTATCTGGTGTTCATCTTCGCCGGGGCTTTCGCGGGCCTTGCTGGGGGCATGTCCGCCGTGCAGGACGAGATCTTCACGCCGGAGAACCTGTCGCTGGTGCCTTCAGGTGCGATCCTGATCGCGGCTTACGTGGGCGGCATCCGCTACTTCACCGGGCCGATCATGGGGGCCATAGTGATGACCTACATGGGCAGCAACCTCAGCGACTATACGGCGGGCTGGCTGCTGTACCTCGGCCTGATGTTCGTTGGTGTGGTGATGTTTGTGCCGGATGGCATCGCGGGTGTGGTCTATGGCACCTGGGACATCATCAGTGGCGGAAAATTCCGTGAAGTTGCAGGCAGTTGGGCAATCCGTCTGCTGGGGCTGGCGCTGATGGCCGTCTCAACCATCACGCTGGTCGAAGTCGCCTTCCGCTGGTCGGATGGCTACGGCGAGGTGTTTGAACCGTTCGGGCTGGCGTTGCATCACGGCTCGCTGCTGACATGGATCGTGGTTGTGGTGCCCTTTGCCCTTGGCGCGCTGTTGCTGCGCCAGGCGGCACGGGCAGAAAACGAGGTGACGACATGACCGGGGAAGCACTGCAACTGATTGATCTGAAAAAGTCTTTCGGGCCTGCCAAGATCATTCAGGGCGTTAATCTGCAGATCGAAAAAGGCGAACGCCACGCGATCATCGGGCCGAATGGCGCGGGCAAGTCGACGCTGTTCAACCTGATCTCGGGGCGGTTCCTGCCGACCTCGGGGGAAATCTGGCTGAATGGCGACAAGATCTCGGGGAAAAAACCGTTCGAGATCAACCGTATGGGACTGTCGCGCAGCTTTCAGGTCTCCAACATCTTCACCAATATGACGGTGCGCGAGAACGTGCGGTGTGGTGTGCTCTATTCGATGGGCTACGGCTATTCCTTCTGGCGCAATATCGGCAACCTGCGCGAAGTGTCTGAAAAGACAGCCGCAATTCTTGAGGACGTCGGGCTGATCGACAAGGCGCATTTGCCCGCGACGCTGCTGCCCTATGCCGACCAGCGCACGCTGGAAATCGCGATCACCATCGCGGGTGGGGCAGAGGTTATCCTGCTGGATGAACCGACCGCGGGCATGAGCCATTCGGAGACGGATCGCGCCGTGGCGCTGATCGAAAAAGCCAGCCATGGCAAGACCTTGCTGATTGTCGAACATGACATGGGCGTGGTCTTCAACCTCGCCGACCGGATCAGTGTTCTGGTCTATGGCGAGATCATCGCGACCGGCACGCCGGAGGAAATTCGCGGCGATCCGAAGGTGCGTGAAGCCTATCTGGGTGAAGAAGTCGAAGAGGGAGTTCCGGCATGAACATGGCGACGACGATCGAGCCGATGCTGGCGATCAAGGACTTGCACGCCTACTACGGAAAGTCCCATGTTCTCAACGGTGTAAACATGGAGATCATGCCGGGTGAGGTGATTGCGCTGCTCGGGCGCAACGGGGTCGGACGCTCGACCACCGCCAAGGCGATCATGGGCGAGGTCGCGCCAGTCGGCTCGATCCGGTTCAAGGGGCAAGAGATTTCCGGCATGCCCAACCACAAGATCGCGCGGCTGGGTCTGGGCTATGTGCCTGAAAGCAGGGATATTTTCCCGGCGATGACGGTGCGCCAGAACCTGCTGCTGGGGATCAAGGACATGCGGCGGCCGGGCAAGTGGACCATTCAGCAAATGCTCGACATGTTCCCCAACCTGGCGCGGCGTGCGGACAACCCGGCGGGGGTGCTGTCGGGCGGCGAAAAGCAGATGCTGACGATGTGCCGGACGCTGATGGGCGACCCCGACCTCATCATCATCGACGAGCCGACCGAGGGCCTCGCCCCGCTGATCGTCCAGCAAGTCGGTGATATGATTGCGGAAATCGCCAAGGCCGGGGTCTCGATCCTGTTGGTGGAACAGAAGCTGTCGATCGCGCTGAGGATTGCCGACCGGGTCTACGTGATGGGCCACGGCGAGATTGTCTATGGCGGCACGCCCGAGGATTTCGCCACCCGTGACGACATCCGCAAGGAGTGGCTGGAGGTCTGAACGCCTCTTTCGGCCCGCATGCCCCCGTCCGGTGAGACATCCGGGCGGGGTTTGCATGTCTGCCGGGCGCGAAAGGTTAATCGCCGAAACGGCCCGAAACGGCCTGTCGGTATTGCGCCGGTATCCGGTCGGTATCTGAACGGTGCGCCTTTTGCCCGGGAACCGGTTGTTAACGCGCGCCGCGATAGGCTGCGCCTCAGTCAGCGGTCAGGTTTGGTGCCTGACCGGAACCGGGGTACAGCTGCGATGCTTTTCAGACTCCTCTCAGGGGTGTTCGGACTTTTGCTGATCTGTGCGCCAGCCGTGGCAGAGATTGGCGAGGTGCGCGCGGGTCTGGCGGAGGAGGATCGCGAAGCGACCGGCTATCGTGCGGATTTCGCGGCCACGGTCGGCGACTGGTTCGTCTATGCGCGAAACCCCGGGCATGATCCGCCGGGCTGCACGGCGGTGCGTCAGGAATGGGGTGTCTCGCTCTATCTGTCGGTGCAGGACGGCGGGTGGCGGTTGGGCACGGATGCGCTGTTCGGGGTGTCCGGGTCGCATGCGATTGTGCTGAACGGACTCCAGCAGGTGGTGCGCTTTGCGCAGGACCAGGGTTTGCCGCAATTTGCTGCGGACGCCAGCGTGACAGAGGCGCTGCAGACCGAGGGCAGCTATATCAGCTTTGCCCCGCAGGCGCAGACCGGGGCGTTTTCGCTGCACCAGTCCGTCGCGGCGATGAAGATGGTTGCGCTCTGTGAGGGGGCATCGGGCCGAATGCCCGACCCCGCGCCGTCTCCGGTGCCGAGCCTTGCGGCCGATTGCCCTGATTTGACAGACTATGAGCCGGGGTATGGCGCTGAGGCCGAGGTTACCCTGATCAATGAGCGCGATGCGCCGGTGCAACTGTATCTGCTGTCGCAATACAAGGAGAGGCCAGAGCTGTTGGGAACCTTGCAGCGCCAGCATGTTCTGCAATCGGCGCTTGGCACACTTTATGTCGCGACCGACCTCAGCGGGCACTGCCTTGGCGATCCATTGGAGGTGCGCGAGGAGTCCCAGCAGATCCACATCCGGTGACAGTGCCGCCTTTGGACGGCTCTGGATGCTTGACAAAGCACGAGGAGACGTGGCGGTCGGGGCGCCGATCCAGCGCCCCGAGTCGTGTCAGACGGCTTCGCGCAGCTCGGGGTGCTTATACTCGCCCAGTTGCTGGCGCAGCTTCAGCTTCGACACCTTGCCGGTGGCGGTCATCGGCAGCGCATCGACCCAGATCACGTCGTCGGGCAATTGCCATTTGGCAAAATGCTCGGCGATATGGGCGTTGATCTCGTCCAGCGAGGGCCGCGCCTCGCCCGAGGCGACGGCGACCAGCACCGGGCGTTCATCCCAGCGCGGATGCGCCACACCGATGGCGGCGCAATTGGCGATGCCGGGATGCGACAGGCAGGCGTTTTCAAGGTCGATGGAGGAGATCCATTCGCCGCCCGACTTGATCAGATCCTTGGCGCGGTCCTGCACGGTCAGAAAGCCTTCGGGGCAGATGCTGGCCACATCGCCGGTGCCGAACCAGCCCTCAGCGTCGAGAGCCTTGGCGCTGGCCTCCTCGTTGCGGAAGTAACCGGCGGCGACGGTATTGCCGCGCACGAACAGCTCGCCCACGGCCTTGCCATCATGGGGCAGGCGGGCGCCGGCCTCGTCCACGATCTTGAGGTCGACGCCAAAGCAGCGACGGCCCTGCTTGGCTTTTTGCGCCAGCTTGTCCTCGAACGGCAGGGTGTTCATCCAGAAGGGCAGCGCGCCATGGGTGCCAACGGGCGACATCTCGGTCATGCCCCAGGCGTGGCTGACGGTGGTGCCCATACGCTCAAACGCCTCGATCATGGACTTCGGCGCGGCAGAGCCGCCGATGACCACCTCGACAAAGCCTTCAGGCTTGCGGCCCTGGGCGCGGATTTCGGCCAGCAGACCCATCCAGACGGTCGGCACACCCCAAGCGGAATGCACCGCTTCGGCGTCCATCAGGCGGAACAGGCTGGGCCCGTCGAGCGCGGCACCCGGCATCACCAGCGACACGCCCGCCAGCAACGCCGAATAGGGCAGGCCCCAGGCGTTGACGTGGAACAAAGGTACGACCGGCAGCACTTTCTTGCCCTCGCCAAAGCTGCCGTTCAGCATCAGCGCGCTGATCATCGCATGCAGCACGGTCGAGCGGTGCGAATAGAGCGTGCCCTTGGGATTGCCCGTGGTGCCGGAGGTGTAGCAGAGGCTGCAGGCGGTATCTTCGTGGAAGTCCGGCCAGGCGAACTGCTCCGGCTGACCCTCGATCAGCTCTTCATAGCAGAGCGCGGGAAAGGGGGTTTCGGGCATATGCGCGCGATCGGTCATGATCACATAGGTCACATCGGCGGGCAGCTGGTCCTGCACGGCGGCGATCACCGGCACGAAGGTGGTGTCGAGGAAGATCAGCTTATCCTCGGCATGGTTGACGATATAGATCAGCTGCTCGGCGGCCAGACGCGGGTTGATCGTGTGGCAGACCGCACCCATGCAGGAAATCGCGTAATACAGCTCAAAGTGGCGATAGCCGTTCCAGGCCAGAGTCGCGACGCGGTCGCCCATCTCGACGCCGTGGGCGGTCAGCGCATGGGCCAGCTGCGCGATTCGCTTGCCCGCTTCGGGGTAGGTGTAGCGGTGAATGTCGCCCTCGGTGCGCTGCGAGATGATCTCGCTGCGGCGGTGGGCGCCAATGCCGTATTCTAGGATTTCCTTCACCAGCAATGGCCGGTGCATCATCATGCCGTCCATGTCGTCTCCTCCCAAATTCTCCTGTTCGAAAGATAGTCCCGATTGCGCGCGGACCCAAGGGAATCCGCTGATCTGCGGAATATTTTTCCGTTGAAATTCCGCAGGTCGGAAGGCGTCGGGAGATGCTGCGCTGCGGCGTTTAAATGAGTGGCGGAAATGGGCTTAACAGACTGATTTCCCTAGCGTAAATGCGCATTTTCCCTAGTCTGGGCAGGACCAAGCACGCGCGGCAAAATCGCCCCGCGAATCGATGAGGAGGAGCCCCAGGTGAAAGCCATTGTCTGCCATGAATTCGGCCCGTTGGAGGATTTGTCACTGGAGGATCTGCCCGATCCCACCCCCGCCGACGGCGAAGTCCTGATCCGCATGCAGGCCGCAGGGGTGAATTATCCCGACGGCCTGCTGGTCCAGGGGCTCTACCAGGCGAAACCCGACCGGCCCTTTACGCCGGGCAATGAAGTCGCGGGCGAGATCGTGGCGCTCGGCGCGGGCGTGACGCGCTTTGCCATCGGCGACCGGGTGCTGGCGGCGGTCTCGGGCGGCGGCTACGCGGAGCTGGCGATCTGCGCCGCCGAGCGCTGTTTCGCCCTGCCGGAGGGGATGGACGCGGCCGAAGCCTGTGCGCTGCTGGTCGCCTATGGCACCTCGCACCATGCGCTCAAGCAACGCGCGGCGTTGAAAGCAGGCGAGTGGCTGGTGATCTTCGGCGCGGCGGGCGCCACCGGAATCGCCGCGATCCAGATCGGCAAGACGATGGGCGCCAAGGTGATCGCCGTCTGCTCGACCGAGGAAAAGCGCGCCATTGCCTTGGAAAACGGTGCGGATCACGCCATCGGCTACGACACGCTGAAGGACGATATCAAGCGGCTGACCGAAGGCCATGGCGCGGATGTGGTCTATGACAGCGTCGGCGGCGACGCCTTCGCGGCGGCCTCGCGCTTCATGGCGCGCAACGGGCGCCTGCTGGTGATCGGTTTTGCCAGTGGCGAGATCCCGAAGTTGTCGGTGAACCTGACACTGGTCAAGGAATACTCGGTCGTTGGCGTCTTCTGGGGCAACTGGACCCGGCACGAACCGGACGCCTACCAGGAGAACATGAAAGAGCTGTTCGCCTGGCATCAGTCCGGCGCGGTCCGCCCCTACATCGAAGGCCGCTACGGACTGGGGAAAGCCGCCGAAGTTCTGAGCCGGGTTCTGGGACGCGGCGCAACCGGCAAGATCGCCCTGGTGCCCTAAGTCGGGCTACGCCTTCTTCTTGCTGACATATTCTCGGGGGGAGGCGCGCGGCACGCGCGGTGGGGGGCAGACAGCCCCCCTCTGACCTCTCAAGGGTGGGTGAGGTCGCAGTGGGGCGCTGCCCCCTTGAGGCCTGCGGCCTCAATTCCCCCGGAGTATTCAGGGCAAGAAGAAGCCCGGCTTAGTAGCCGACGCGGCTGACCATACGGGCAAGCTCGACCAGTTTGGGGCCGAGTTCATTTTCCATACGTTCTTTCGTCAGCGAAAATGCGTAGCCACCGAGGTTGAAGGCCAGCATCGGGGTGTTGGGCTGTTGACTGGCGTAGGGGACTGCCACGGCGTGGACGTCTTTCTGCCAGCCGCCGATATTGGCGTAAAAGCCCTTGGCCGCGATCTGTTCCTGGGCGTCGTGGATGCCTTCGAGCACTTCGTTGACGCGCTCAGCCGGGTAGCGGTCGCGGATGCGCTCGATGATTTCGGCGCGTTCGGTCTCGGTCGTGCCGGCGATATAGGCGCGGCCCATGGCCGAGCGGGCCAGCGAGATGCGTGAGCCGACGTTGAGTTGCAGCGAGATCACCCCTTCGGAGCGGGCGGCCGCGATATAGGTGATCGCCATGTCGTCGCGCCCGCCCAAGGCCACAAGCACGCCGTCGCCGCAGTCATCGGCCAGTTTCTGCATGTAGACTTGCGCTGTTTCGCGCACCTGCATGCCGGCGAGGCAGGCATAGCCGAGCGACAGGACCGGCACGCCCATACGGTAGCGTCCGGTGCCGTCGTCATAGACGAGGTAGCCCGATTTCAGCAGCGTGAAGGTGAGGCGGGAGACGGTGGAATTGGGCAGGCCGGTTCGCTCGGCCAGTTCGGAATTGCCGAGGCCCGCCTTGTCGGAGGGGCGGAAGGCGCGCAGGATTTCAAGGCCCCGGTGCAGCGCTGTGACGAACTGGCGGTCGCTGTCGCCCCGGTCGAGGTCTGTCGCTGGTTCGCTTGCTCTTTTGCGCAAATGTTTATTCCTTATTCCGCGCCTTGCGGGCGTCTGGTTTCCGCGCAGCTACCTATTGGGGAGGGGCCGGTCAAGCTTGTGGCCGGCCCCTCCTGTCACACGGTCTCGGCGCGGGTGCGCTTCGCCTCATTTTCCGCCAGCGCCCGCCACATCACCTTGCCGGCACCGGATTTCGGCAGGCTGTCGGTGAACTCGACCTCTTTCGGGCATTTGTAGGCGGCCATTTCGGATTTGCACCACTCGATCACCTCGGCCTCGGTCACCTGCGATCCGGCGCGGCGCACGGCGATGGCCTTGACGCTCTCGCCGCGGCGGGGGTCGGAGGTGCCGATGATGCAGACCTCGGTCAGCTCGGGGTGGCGGTGCATCAGGGCTTCGACCTCGGCCGGCCAGACCTTGAAGCCGGAGGCGTTGATCATGCGCTTGACCCGGTCGACCATGAAGAAATAGCCATCTTCGTCATACTGCGCGATGTCGCCGGTGCGAAAGAACGCCTTGCCGTCGATCTGCACGAAGGCCTCGGCCGTCTCCTCGGGGCGCTGCCAGTAGCCGCGAAACACCTGCGGGGCGTGGATGATGACTTCGCCGGGCTGGTTGGGCCCAAGCTCGGCGCCCGTTTGCAGGTCGAGGATGCGCGAGTCGACGTTGATCACGGGGATGCCGAGGCATTGCCGCTTGGGGCGGTGCACCGGGTTGATGTGGCTGCCGCCCATGGTCTCGGACAGCCCGTAGCCTTCGATATAGTCGAGGCCGGTGAGGGTGTGCAGGCGGTCGGCCACCGCTTCGGGCATGGCAGCGCCACCGCCGCCGATGCCGCGCAGGCTGGAGAGGTCGTAGCCCTCGATCCCCGGGGTGTTCAGCAGGTCGATCGCCATGGTCGCGATATTGCGCCAGCGGGTGACGCGGTGGCGCTCGATCAGCTGGCAGGCGGTTTCGCGGTTCCAGCGGGTCAGGATCACCATCTCCTGCCCCAGCAGGATCGGGATCGACATGGAGCTTTGCATGCCCGTGACGTGAAACAGCGGCAGCGAGACGAGGTGCACGGCGTTCGGCTCCCCCGAGGGGTTCCAGGCGGCGCCGCCGTGGATCGTGGCCTGCACGCTGGCATGGGTGTGCACGCAGCCTTTGGGATTGCCTGTGGTACCGGAGCTGTAGGGGATGACGGCCAGATCCTCGGCCCCTGCGGTGATCGGACCGGGGGTGTGCCCCTCGGCCAGCGCGGCGCGGAACGGCGTGACACCGGGACCATCGCAGAGCACATCGCTCTGGCCTTGCAGGGCTTCAAACAGGGGGATGTCATAGGCGGGGTCGGTCATGTCGGCATAGGCGGCAGCGACGATGTGGTCGAGCAGGCCTTCGGTGACCAGCGGGGTCAGATGCTCGACCAGCTCGGTGCCGCACATCACGATGCGGGCGCCGGTGTCGCGGGCAAGGTGCTCCAGCTCGGCGTGGCGGTTCATCGGGTTGACGGGGATGACGGCGGCATCGGCGCGCAGGATGGCGTAGTAGGCGATCATGCACTGCGGCGCGTTCTGCATGTAGAGCAGCACCCGGTCACCGCGCACCACGCCGCGCGCCTGCAGCCACCCGGCAAGGCGTTCGACCTGAGACAGCATCTCGGCATAGGTCAGGGTGACCCCGTGAAAGCGGATGGCGATCTGATCGGGGACGCGGGTGGCGCTGTCGATCAGGTTCTGCGCGACGGAGTGCGTCGGCAGGTGCAGGTCGGTCGGCAGGCCCGGAGGCCAGTATTTCATGTGCAGCATGTGGTTGGGTGTGTTGGGCATCAGACCTTCATCCCCGGCAGGTTCAGCGAGGCGGTGTTGCCGCCATCCACCGGCAGGGCCTGCCCGGTGATATAGCTGGCATCGTCAGAGGCGAGGAAGGCGATGGCGGCGGCGATCTCTTCGGGGCGGCCATAGCGGCGCAGCTCGCAGCGCGAACCGAGCTTTGCCTCTTTCCCGGCCTCGCGGGCGTAGTCAAAGACGAACTTGGTCATGCCGGTTTCGATCAGCCCTGGGCAGACGGCGTTGACGCGCACGCCATGCCCGCCAAGGTCACAGGCCGCCGTCATCGTCAGGTTGATGACCCCGGCCTTGGAGGCGGAATAGGCATTGCCCCCGGCACCGGAGCGGATGCCCGCAACCGAGGCGGTGTTGACGATGGCGCCGCTGCCTTGCCCGACCATGACGCGGGCGGTGTGCTTGAGCATCATCGCCAGGCCGATCAGGTTGACGCCCAGCACCTTGTGCCACATCTCGATGGAATTGTTGGTGATCGGTTCCTTGTCGCAGATCACGCCGGCATTGTTGGCCAGCGCGTCGATGCGACCGAAGCGGGCGACAACGGCGGCGACGGCGGCCTCGACCTGCGCCTCGTCCGCGATATCGCAGGGGTGGATCATGTGATCGCCCGCAGGCGCGGCGGCGCGCAGGGCGTCTTCGTTCAGGTCGATCAGGCAGACGCGCGCGCCCTCGGCTGCGAGGCGATGCGCCGTGGCGCGGCCAATGCCGCTGGCGGCGCCGGTGACCACGGCGACCTTTCCATCATAGCGTTTCATGCCGTTTCCTTGTTCCAGTAGGGGGCGCGCAGCTCTCGTTTCAGGATCTTGCCGATCTCGCTGCGTGGCAGGTCTTCGCGGAATTCCACCGCGCTGAGGCGTTGCAATTTGCCCAGACGTTCGTTGGCCCAGAGGCGGAGCTCTTCGGCTTCGGTCGGGGTTTGCGGGACCACCAGCGCCAGAGGAGTCTCGCCCCAGTCGGCGCTGGGCACGGCGATGACGGCGACGTCGGCGACGGCGGGATGGGCGCGCAACACGGCCTCAAGATCAGCGGCATAGACGTTGAAGCCGCCGGTGATGATCATGTCCTTCTTGCGGTCGAGCAGATGCAGAAAGCCGTCCTCGTCCAGCCGCCCCATGTCGCCGGTGCGGATGAAGTCATTCCCGTTGGCGTCGCGCCACATCGCCTCGGCCGTCTTGTCGGGGGCGTTGAGGTAGCCCGGCATCATCGAGCCGGAGCGCCCGGCGATCTCGCCATAGCTGCCGGGGGGCAGCTCCTGACCGTCCTCGCCGATGATCTTGACCTCACTGCCTTCGGAGATACTGCCGGCGGTGTCCCATTTTGTCGGGTTGGCGGCGCAGTTCAGCACGGTGGAAACGCCCCCCTCGGTCATGCCGTAGAACTCCACCAGATTGCCGGGCCAGCGGTCCATGATCTTGGCGATCAGCGGCCCGGGCAGCGGCGCGGAGGTGGAGAATTTGCACGCGTAGGACGACAGGTCGTAGTCATCGAACGTCGGCTCGGCCATCAGGCGCATGTATTGCACCGGCACCAGCATGGCATGGGTGGCACGGTGGCGCTGCGACAGGTCGAGAAAGCCGATGGTGTTGAACTTGGCCATGCTGACGATGCAGCCGCCGCCCGCCAGCCCCGACAGCACCGCGACCAGCGTGGTGTTGGAATAGAGCGGCGTCGACATGATCTGTACCGCGTCGCCATCAAGCCCCAGATCGCCGAAGCGGCCAAACTGACGCGAGCGGAAGCGGTGTTCGTGCACGATTCCCTTGGGCGTGCCGGTGGTGCCCGACGAATAGATGATGTCGAAGAAATCATCCGGGCTGACGCTGACAGGCGCGCCCTCAGGGCCTTCCGCGAAGGCATCGAGGTCTTCCAGCGCAATGACCTCGGCCCCCAGCGTATCGGCGACGGCGCGGTGGGTCTTGCTGGCAAACAGCAGCTCGGCACCACAATCGGCGCGCATCTTGACCAGCGCCTCGGGGCTGGCGGACCAGGGCAGGGGCACCATGCAGGCCCCGCTACTCAGCACCCCGGCATAAAGCGCGAGATGCGCCGCCGAGTTTTCCGACAGCGACATGACGCGCGCGCCGGGGCCGATGCCGCGTTCGGCCAGCCGCCCGGCAATGCACGCCACGAGGGCGGCAAAGTCGCGCCAGCTGAGGCTGCCGTGCTCGTCGATGACGGCGGTGCTGTCGGGGGTGCGCTGTGCCACCTCCCGGATCATCTGCCCGAAATCATTGAACTGTTCATCTTCCACCTGCGGCGCGCGCAGGCGAAGCTCGTTTTTCGCCATGGCTGACCCTCCTCCCAAAGGGGTGTACTTGCGGAATAGCCTGCCACGAAGCGGAAGGCCTCGTCAATATTCCGCTTAACGGAAAAGTCTTCCACACTATTGACCGTTCGGCTTTCGCCGGGCATCAAGTGGGGGAGGATGATGAGGAGGATGCCAATGTACGACCATTTCCCGATATCGGACCGGGCGCGGGAGCTGCGCTCAAAGCTGATCGCGTTCATGGAAGAGAATATCTTTCCGAACGAGAAAGTCTTTGCCGAACAGCACGCTGCGGGTGACCGCTGGACCCATCCGCCGATCATGGAAGAGCTGAAGGTCAAGGCGCGCGAGGCCGGCCTGTGGAACATGTTCCTGCCGCACTCGAAAGAGGGCTACGAGGGCATGGGGCTGAGCAACGTCGAATATGGCATGCTCTGCGAACAGATGGGCAAATCCTTCATCGGGTCCGAGCCGTTCAACTGCTCCGCCCCCGACACCGGCAACATGGAGACGCTGTTTCTCTATGGGGATGCCGATCAGCGCGCCAAATGGCTGCGCCCCCTGATGGATGGCGAGATCCGGTCGTGCTTTTCGATGACCGAGCCCGATGTGGCCTCGTCCGATGCGACCAACATCCAGACAGAGATTCGCCGCGACGGCGATGACTACGTGATCAACGGCGTAAAATGGTGGTCCTCGGGCGCGATGGACAAGGCCTGCAAGATCGCGATCGTCATGGGCAAGACCGACAAGACCGCGGAAAAACACCGCCAGCAGAGCATGATTCTGGTGCCGCTGGACACTCCGGGCGTCACCATCGTGCGCCCGCTGCATGTGATCGGCTATGACCACGCGCCGCACGGCCATGCCGAGATCCGCTATGACAATGTGCGCGTGCCGGCCTCCAACATCCTGCTCGGCGAAGGCCGTGGATTTGAAATCGCCCAAGGCCGCCTGGGGCCTGGCCGCATCCACCACTGCATGCGCTCCATTGGTCAGGCGGAGCGTGCCCTGCAATCCATGTGCGAACGCGGGCTGCAACGCACCGCCTTCGGTCAGCCGATTGCCGAGATGGGCGTGAACAAACACTGGATCGCCGAAAGCCGCTGCGAGATCGAACAGGCCCGCCTGCTGACGATGCATGCCGCCTACATGATGGACACCGTGGGCAACAAGGCGGCCCGCAAGGAGATTGCGATGATCAAGGTCGTGGGCGCCAACATGGTGCAGCGCGTCGTCGATCGCGCGATCCAGTTCCATGGGGCGCAGGGTGTCAGTCAGGACACCTTCCTCGCCGCGGCCTTCGCCAATGCCCGCACCATGCGTCTGGTGGACGGCCCCGATGAGGTGCACCGCGAAACCATCGCGAAACTGGAACTGAAGCAATATCGCAACTGAGGCACCAGGCGGGGGCTCTGCCCCCGTCGGCTGGCGCCGACTCCCCCGAAGTATTTCTGGCAAGATGAAAGAGCTGGCGGTCGAGGTCATCGGGCTTCTTCTTGCTTTTATACTCCGGGGGAGGCTCCCGCAGGGAGACGGGGGCAGCGCCCCATTCGGGGATCTCCGGGGGTGTTAACGCTCACAATGTCACGGGACCGCCGAAAGGCGTTTTGCTGTGACGCGGACTGTGGAATAACTCGGATCAAACCTCAGGAGTATTTCATGCCCGCCATTGATCCCGATCTCATTCCCGCAGACCTTTTTCCTGTCATCGACGCGCTCTGTGCCACGGGCGCGCAGCTTTCGGCTGTGATCGCGCGGGGGCCTTTGGGGCAATCGCTTGGTGCAGGCGTGGGCGAGAACTCTGATGGCGACCAGCAGAAGGCGCTGGATGTCATGGCTGACGAGATGTTCGAAGCGGCGCTGAAGCCTGCTGGTGTGCGCCATTACGCCTCGGAAGAGCAGGAGGTCGTGCTGACTCTGGACGCGGCCGGGCCCTATGCGCTGGCGATTGATCCGTTGGACGGGTCGTCGAATATCGACGTCAATGTCACCATCGGTACAATCTTTTCGATCTTTGACGCTGTTGCAGATCCGACGGCGAGTTTCCTGCGCCCGGCGTCAGAGCAGATTGCCGCTGGCTATATTGCCTATGGTCCTCAGACCCTGCTGGCCGTGACCTTTGGTGCCGGGACCCTGCTGTATGTGCTGGATCCGGAAACCGGGCGTTTTGTGCTGGCGAGCGAGGCGATGGTGCTGCCTGTCGCGGCCAAGGAATACTCGATCAATGCCTCGAACCGGCGGCACTGGACGGCCCCCGTGCTGGCCTATGTCGAGGAATGCGAGGCGGGAGAGACCGGCGCCAAGGGCAAGACCATGAACTTTCGCTGGGTCGGGTCGCTGGTGGCGGAGACGCACCGGATCCTGACGCGGGGCGGGACGTTCCTTTACCCTTCGGATGCGCGCAAGGGCTATGAGAAGGGCCGGTTGCGGATGGTCTACGAGGTTGCGCCGATGGCGTTCCTGGTCGAGCAGGCCGGCGGTCAGGCGACGGATGGCAAGACGCCGATCCTGTCGTTGCAGGCCGGCGCGCTGCATGAGCGCTGCCCGCTGGTGTTCGGCTCGGCCGAGGAAGTGGCGCGGATTGCGGCGTTGCACGGCTAGGGGCGCGCGGCCCTCTGTCTGGGGGCCGGGGGAGCCTCCGGCGGGAATATGGGGCAAGAAGAAGGCGGGTGCGGTGAACTGCGTGCTTTTGCTGCGCCGCGCCTGCGCCTATATCGGCGGGCAAGTGATCCTTGAGGAGTCTGCATCATGTCGTTTTCCCGTGAGCTGAAGATAGCTCCGTCGATCCTGTCGGCGGATTTTGCCAATTTCGGTGCCGAGATCGAGGCCATCGAGGCGCAGGGCGCGGACTGGGTCCATGTCGATGTGATGGATGGGCATTTCGTGCCCAACCTGACCTTCGGGCCGCCGCTCTGTGCCGGGATCCGCAAGCACATCAAGACGGTGATGGATGTGCATCTGATGATCTCGCCCGTCGATGCCTATATCGAGGCCTATGCGGCGGCGGGGGCGGATATCCTGACCGCGCATGTCGAGGCGGGGCCGCACAGCCATCGCACCATGCAGGCGATTCGCGCTGCGGGCTGCAAGGCCGGCGTGGCGCTGAACCCCGGCACGCCGGTCGAGGCGGTGGACACTCTGCTGGATATGGTGGATCTGGTCTGCGTGATGACGGTGAACCCCGGTTTCGGCGGGCAGAAGTTCATTCACAGCCAGATCGACAAGGTGAAACGCCTGCGCGCGATGATCGGCGACCGGCCTATCCATATCGAGATTGATGGTGGCGTGACGCCGGAAACCGCGCCTCTGGTGCGCGCGGCGGGGGCGGATGTGCTGGTGGCGGGCTCGGCCGTGTTCAAGGGCGGGAGTGTCAGCACGCCCGCGCCCTATGGCGAGAATATCCGCGCCCTTCGCACGGCCTGCGATACGTTGGTCTGAAGGCTTTTGGCGCGCGGGGTACCGCGCGCCGCGCGCTTACATGCGGGCGAGGGCGCCGTTTTCGTCCGGGCCGTCGTAGTCGGCGTCCTGCAGCGGGAAATCCAGCGTGATCCGGGTGCCCGAGGGCCCCGATTCCAGCGAGAAGGCGCCGCCGAGCTGACGCGCTGAGGCTTCGATCACCTGCATGCCGAGGCCCTGCTGCGCCGTCACGCCGCCCGGCAGGCCGACGCCATTGTCCGAGAGCTGCAATTCACAGCGACCATTGACCTCGGTCTGTACGAGGCAGCTGACGACGCCATCGCGGCCGTCGGGGAAAGCGTGCTTGAAGGCATTGGCGGCGAATTCGTTCAGGATCACCCCGAGGGCCGCCGCGACATTTGCATCGACATCGACCACCGGCCAGCTTGATTCGATGCGCACGTTATGGGGCGCAGAGCCACCGATCAGACGGCAAACGCTGGTTCCAAAGTGATTCAGATTGATCGTTTCGCTCTGTTCCGCGCGGTAGAGCTGTTCGTGCAGGGCAGCCACAGTCTCGATTCGCCGCCGGACGTGTTCGAGGGCGGCGCGGGCCTCCTCTCCCTTGACGTCGCGGGCCTGCATCCGGGTCAGAGCGGAGACCGACTGCAGCGAATTCTTCACCCGGTGATCGACTTCGCGGCGCATCAGCTCGGCCTGACGCAGGGCGCGTTTCAGCTCCATCTGGACGATGATCTGCTTGGCCAGCACCTTCAGCGCATCGCGCTGCAGCGGCGTCAGCTTGTTGGGCTGGGTGTCGAGCACGCAGAGCGAGCCAATGGGAAAGCCATCCTCGGTTTTCAGCACGGCCCCGGCGTAATAGCGCAGGTTCATCTCACCGGTGACGAGGGGATTGTCCTTTGTTCTCGGGTCTATGGAGGCATCGGTCACCTCAAGAAAGCCCTCTTCCGCCAGAATCGCATGGGCGCAGATGGATTCCTCAAGCGAGGTCTGCGCATTCTCAAGCCCGGTCTTGGCCTTGAACCACTGGCGGTCGCCGTCGACCAGAGAGATCAGCGAAATCGGCATGCCGCAGAGCGCTGAGGCCAGCTTGACCACATCGTCAAACGGTTCCTCGGGGTCGGTGTCGAGCACCTCGAAGGAGTTCAGTTCGGCCAGACGTTTGGCCTCGTCAGGGTGCTGGGGCGCTTTCATGATCGTGCTTTCGAGAAGAGACGGAGGTCGCAGGGCAGGCCGGCGATGCAATGGCAGGGGTATAGACATGCAAACCTGCCGTTGCAAATACGAACAGGCGGCCCGCGCCATCTTTCGAAAGTATGGTTAACTTGAGTCAAAATCTTTAAAATTCAGCAAGTTAATTAACCGCAGAGTCAAAGACCCGGGCCGGCCAGTCTGCGGATCAGCTCGGCCGCATTGCGCACCTGATGTTTGCGCAGCAGGCGGGCGCGGACGTCCTCGATGCTGCGGGGCGACAGGCCGAGCGAGCGGGCGATTTCCTTGCTGGTCAGACCGCGCGCCAGCCCCGCGACGACATCGCGTTCCCGCGGCGTCAGGCGGCTGGTTTCGGCGCGCCCCAGCGGGGCGTAGCTCATCACCACACGTGCCAGCGGCGCCTCGGGCGTCAGGGTGCGGGCGCGAAAGCGGACCCAGAAGGTGCCGCCGCCCGCCCGGTGCATCATCCGTTCGTCGCTATAGACGCCGTGGTCGCGCAGCGCGGTCATGCCGACGTCGCGCAAAGTGTCGAATTCCTGATCGCTGGCATAGAGCACGCGGAAAGACTGCCCGATCATCGTCTCGCGCACCCGCCCCACCATAGTGGCGAATGTGGCGTTGCAGGCGCGGATAACCCTTTGTTCTGAAAGGACAAGTCCCACCGGTGCCTGATCCCAGGCGATCTGTTCCATATTGTCCATCGGCCCCTCATACCGTAATCATACGGTATTGGCACCGTAGTGCCGACGCGCGCAGCATAAAAGGATGAAAGAACGCACCCCCCTGCACGTTTCGCTGCACGCCGCCATTGCCGATCGGCGCGATGACCTGATCGCGCTGACCCAGGATCTGATCCGTATCCCGACGCTGAACCCGCCGGGCGACAACTACCGTGAGATCTGCGACTACCTCGACCGGCGTCTGTCGGCCTCAGGGTTTGACACGCAGCTGATCCGGGCGTTTGGCGCGCCGGGCGACAGCGACAAGTACCCGCGCTGGAACATCGTCGCGCGGCGTGACGGGGCGCGCACCGGTGAATGCGTCCACTTCAACAGCCATATCGACGTGGTCGATGTCGGCAAAGGCTGGACGACGGACCCCTTCGGCGGAGAGCTGAAGGACGGCAAGATCTATGGCCGGGGGGCCTGCGACATGAAAGGTGGCCTCGCCGCCAGCATCATCGCCGCCGAAGCCTTCCTCGCCGTGGTGCCCGACTGGGCCGGCGCGATCGAGATTTCCGGCACCGCGGACGAGGAGTCGGGCGGCTTTGGGGGCGTGGCCTACCTCGCCGAAAAGGGCCATTTCGCCAATGTGCACCACGTCATCATCCCCGAACCGCTGAACGTAGACCGCATCTGCCTCGGTCACCGCGGCGTCTGGTGGGCCGAGATCGAGACTCACGGCGAAATCGCCCATGGCTCCATGCCCTTCCTCGGCGACTGCGCCGTGCGCCACATGGGCGCCGTGATGCACGAGATGGAAGAGACGCTGTTCCCGGCGCTGGCGCTGAAACACACCGCCATGCCCGTGGTGCCCGAAGGCGCCAAGCAGTCGACGCTGAACATCAACTCGCTGCACGGCGGTCAGGCTGAGATTTCGCGCGCCGAAACCGGCCTGCCCAGCCCCTGCGTGCCCGACAGCGCCCGCATGGTGCTCGACCGCCGCTTCCTGATCGAGGAAAGCATCGAAGAGGTCATGGGCGAGATCCAAGGCGTGCTCGACCGCGTCTCGGCCCGCCGCCCGACCTTCAGCTACGACATGCGCGAGATGATGCGCGTGCTGCCCAGCATGACCGACCAGAATTCGCCCGTGGTGCAGACCGTATCGCGCGCCATCAGCGATACGCTGGGCCGCGATCCGCAATATGTTGTCTCGCCCGGCACTTATGACCAGAAGCACATCGACCGGATCGGCAAGCTGAAGAACTGTATCGCCTATGGCCCCGGCATTCTGGACCTTGCCCACAAGCCCGACGAATACGTCGGGGTCGAGGAAATGATGCAGTCCGCCGAAGTCATGGCGCTGTCGCTGGCGGAACTGCTGGTGGATCGCTGAGGCCGCCCTTGCGCCCCCTGCGATATGGGGGCCAACTGTCCCGGTATGCTGCGCGTGCGACATCTGGACGGGCGCGGAGTTTCCAGTGATGATGATCCCGGCTTTGCGGCGGGCCACGGCCCGATGTACCGCACCGGCAATAGCCCCAACGTGGGCAAAAACAGGGAGAACGACATGATTGCCAAGATTTCTGCCGCCGGTCTGGCCTCAGTGCTGGCACTGACGCTGACCACCGGGGCGGCCTTTGCGCAAAAGACGGACCTGACCCTCGGCCTGCAGCTTGAGCCGCCAAACCTCGACCCTACCTCCTCGGCCGCCGGGGCGATCGATCAGGTGGTCTATTCCAACATCTTCGAGGGCCTGACCCGCTTTGGCCCCGATGGATCGATCAATCCGGGTCTGGCGAAAAGCTGGGACATCTCGGACGATGGTCTGACCTACACCTTCCACCTGGTCGAGGGCGCCAAGTTCCACGACGGCACGGATTTCGAGGCAACGGACGTCAAGTTCTCGCTCGACCGTGCCCGCGCCGACGACAGCACCAATGCGCAGAAACCGCTGTTCGCCGGGATCGCGTCGGTCGATGTGGTGGACCCGGCGACCGTCAAGGTGACGCTCTCCGCGCCCGATGGCGCCTTCCCGTTCAAGATGGCCTGGGGCGATGCGGTGATCGTGGCGCCTGAAAGCATCGACGGCATCGCCAACACCCCCGTCGGCACCGGTGCCTTCAAGTTCTCCAAATGGGTGCAGGGCGATTCGGTCACCATGGTGAAGAACCCCGACTACTGGGGCACGCCGGCCGAGCTCGACAGTGCGACGATCAAGTTCATCTCCGATCCGACGGCCGCTTTCGCGGCGGTGATGGCCGGGGACGTCGACGCCTTTGGTGCCTTCCCCGCGCCGGAAAACCTGCCGCAGTTCGAGGCCGATCCCCGCTTCAAGGTGCTGATCGGCTCGACCGAGGGCGAGACGATCCTGGCAATGAACAACGGCCGCCCACCCTTCGACAACAAGCTGGTGCGCGAAGCTGTCGCCCATGCCATCAACCGCCAGGAAATCATCGACGGCGCAATGTTCGGCTACGGCACGCCGATCGGCACCTTCTTCGCGCCGCACAACCCCGACTATGTCGATCTGACCGGCCTGTCGGAGTACGACCCCGAGAAAGCCAAGGCCCTGCTGGAAGAAGCTGGCGTCACCCTGCCATTGCGCGTCAAAATGACCCTGCCGCCACCCTCCTACGCCCGTCGCGGCGGCGAGATTGTCGCGGCCGAACTGCGCGCCGTCGGCATCGAGGCCCAGATCGAAAACGTCGAATGGTCGCAGTGGCTTGAGACGACGTTCAAGGGCGCCCACGACTATGACCTGACCATCATCTCGCATACCGAACCGATGGACATCGGCATCTACGCCAACCCGGAGTACTACTTTCAGTACAACAACCCCGACTTCCAGAAGCTGATGGCCGACCTCAACCTGACCACGGATGCAGCAAAGCGTTCGGAGATGCTGAAACAGGCCCAGACTATCCTTGCTGAGGACTATGTCAGCGGGTTCATGTTCGAGCTGCCGATGCAGACGGTGGCCAACGCCAAGATCGAAGGCCTCTGGGTCAACCAGCCGACACAGGCCGCCGATCTGACGGCAGTGCACTGGGTCGACTAAAACCACCGCCTGCCGGAGCGAATGGCTCCGGCGGGCTTCGCTTGTCAGGGGGCGTGCTTCTGGCGCGTCCGGGTGCCTCCGGCGGAAGTATTTTTGGCAAGATGACAAAGAGCGGCGCCCCAATTCGTTTCCCTGTTGGAAATATCCCGGGGGAGTCGCGCGGCACGCGCGGCGGGGGCAGAGCCCCCTTCCGAAGGTGCCAGAGGGCGCTGAGATCGAGATGACACTGGGTCAGGACAGACATTTATGATTCGTTACACACTGACACGACTGACATCGCTGATCCTCAGCCTGGTGGCGGCCTCGGTCGTGATCTTTGCCGCGATCGAGGTGCTGCCGGGCGATCCGGCCTCGGTCATGCTGGGGGTGAACGCTCAGGAAGACACGCTGGCGGCGCTGCGCACCGAACTGGGGCTGGATCAGGCGCCGGTCGAGCGCTACCTGACCTGGGTTTCGGGCATGGTGCATGGGGATTTCGGGGTCTCCTATACCTATCGTACACCTGTCGCGCAGATGATCGTGGATCGTTTGCAGGTCTCTCTGCCGCTGGCGCTTTATGCGCTGGCGCTGACGGTGCTGATCGCGTTTCCGGTCGGGATCTGGGCGGCATCTCGGAGGGGGTCTTTTGCGGATGTCTCTGTCATGGGGCTGACGCAGCTGGGCGTCGCTATTCCGAACTTCTGGTTTGCCATGCTGATGGTGCTGGTCTTTGCCATCAATCTGCAGTGGTTTTCCGCCGGGGGCTTTACTGGCTGGGGCGAGGGGCCTCTGCTGGCGATCAAGTCTCTGACACTGCCGGCGATTGCGCTGGCACTGCCGCAGGCGTCGATCCTGGCGCGAGTCATGCGCTCGGCCTTGCTGGACACGTTGTCTGAGGACTTCATCCGCACAGCCCGTGCCAAGGGGCTGACACGGCGGCAGGCGCTGTGGCGGCATGCGTTGCGCAATGCGATGATCCCGGTGCTGACCATCATCGGCATGCAGTTTTCCTTTCTGCTGGCAGGCGGCATCATCATCGAGAACGTCTTCTATCTGCCCGGTCTTGGCCGGCTGATCTTTCAGGCGATCTCGGCCCGCGATCTGATCGTGGTGGAGAGCGTCGTCATGCTGCTGGTCTTTGCCGTCGTCATGGTCAATTTCATGGTCGAGCTGGCCTATGCCTTCGTTGACCCCAGACTGAGGGTGCGCAGATGAGCGACCAATCCCTGTCCCCTGTGCAAGCGTCATCGACCCTTTGGATTGCCCTGCGCTCGCGCAGTCTGATCCTCGGGCTGGTGCTGACGCTGACCTTTGTCGCCGCCGCGCTGATCAGCTTTGTCTGGGTGCCCTATGACATCACGACCTTGGATATTGCCAACAAGATCAAGGGGCCGAGCGCGCTGCATTGGCTCGGCACCGATCACTATGGCCGCGATATCCTGTCGATGATCATGCAGGGTGCGCGCACCTCGATCGCCGTGGCGGTGCTGGCGGTCGGCATCGGGATGCTGATCGGCGTGCCTCTGGGCCTTTGGGCGGCCGCGCGGCGGGGCAGCCTGCTGGACGAGGTCATCATGCGGACCAACGATCTGGTCTTCGCCTTTCCGTCGCTGCTCATTGCGGTGATGATCACCTCGGCCTTTGGCCCTTCCGCGACCAATGCGATCATTGCCATCGGCATCTTCAACATCCCCGTCTTTGCCCGGCTGACCCGCTCAAGCGCGCTGAGCCTGTGGCAGCGCGACTATATTCTGGCGGCGCGGGTGGCGGGCAAGGGCGCGGCGCGGATCAGCTGGGAACATATCCTGCCCAATATCACCAACATGATGATCGTGCAGGGCACCATCCAGTTCTCGCTCGGCATTCTGGCCGAGGCGGGGCTGAGCTATGTCGGTCTGGGCGCGCAGCCGCCCACGGCCAGCTGGGGGCGGATGCTGGCGGACAGTCAGACTTTCATCTCCTTCGCGCCGCATATGGCGCTGTTTCCCGGCCTTGCCATCCTGCTGACCGTGCTGGGGCTGAACCTGATGGGCGACGGCCTGCGCGACCTCTTTGATCCCAAACTGCGCAGGGGCCGGACATGACGGAAACAGACATGAGCTTGCTGACCATCGAGAACCTGTCGCTGTCGATCCACGGCACGGCGATCCTGCATGATGTCTCGCTCAGCGTCGCGCCGGGGCAAATCCTTGGTGTCATTGGCGAAAGCGGCTCGGGCAAGTCGATGACGGCCTTCGCCTCGATGCAGTTGCTGCCCGAGGGTGCGCGTTGCACCGGGCGCATCTCTCTCGCCGGGCATGAGGTGCTGAGCCTCACGGAGGCGCAGATGTGTGGTCTGCGCGGCAAGGCCGTCGGCATGGTGTTTCAGGAGCCTATGACGGCGCTGAACCCGCTGAAGACCATCGGCGATCAGGTGGCCGAGACGATCCTCATGCACGAGAAGATCTCCCGTCGCGACGCTATGACCCGGGCCCGCGACGCCCTTGCCCGCGCTGAGTTGCCCGAAGACCGCTTTCCCATGACGCGCTATCCGCATGAGCTGTCGGGCGGCCAGCGCCAGCGGGTCGTCATCGCCATGGCCATCGCCCTGCGCCCGGCGCTGCTGATCGCGGATGAGCCGACGACGGCGCTGGATGTGACCACGCAGGCGCAGATCCTCAAGCTGCTGACGCGGCTGGTGCGTGAGGATGGCATGGGCCTGCTGATCATCAGCCACGACCTCGCCGTTGTGGCCGATATGGCGGATGAGATCGCGATCATGCAACGCGGCCGCGTGGTCGAACGTGGCCCTGCCAAGACCCTGTTCCAGACCATGCAGCACCCCTATTCGCGCGCGCTGCTGGCGGCTTCGACCCATGCGCCCGACCGCACGCCCGGCATCAACGACGACGCTCTGCTGGTCGTGCAGGATGTGGTGCGCAGCTATACCCTGCCGCGCAAATCGCTGTTCGGCGCGCCGCGTGTCATTCAGGCGGTGCGCGGCGTGTCATTCCAGATCCGGCGCGGCGAAAGCCTCGGGCTGGTGGGGGAGTCCGGCTGTGGCAAATCCACCCTGACCCGCGCCATTCTGGGGCTGGAAAAGGTCCAGTCGGGCGAGATCACTTTGGGCGGCCAGCCGGTCTTTACCGGCCACAGGCCCAACCCCGAGGTGCGCCGCCGCCTTCAGGTGGTCTTCCAGGACCCCTATGGCAGCTTCAACCCCCGCCACCGGGTCGCGCGCCTTGTGACCGAGCCGTTCCATCTGTCGGAAAACCCGCCCCAAGGCGCCGCCCGCGCCGCCGCGATTGCCGAGGCGCTGACCGCCGTGGGTCTGAGCCCCGAGGATCAGCACAAGTACATCCACGAATTCAGCGGTGGCCAGCGGCAGCGGATCGCCATTGCCCGCGCCCTGATCACCCGGCCCGATCTGATTATTCTGGACGAGGCCGTCAGTGCCCTCGACGTGCAGGTGCGGGCCCAGATCCTCGACCTGCTGGCGGATCTGTCGGAACGTTTCGGGCTGACCTATCTGTTCATCAGCCACGATCTGTCGGTCGTGCGCTCGATCACCGACCGGGTGCTGGTGATGAAGCTGGGCGAGATTGTCGAGCAGGGGCAGACCGAACAGGTGCTTGATGCGCCGCAGCATCCCTATACACAGCAACTTGTTGCAGCCGCGCCGCGCCTGCCCGAGAACGTCTGAGCCGAAAACGCCCTAAGAGAATACGTCTGAGAAAGAGAGGCCCCCGCTGGGGCCCGGAGGAATATGATGACCGCGATCCCCGAACTCTGGTTCGACCCGTCCCGTTGCCTGATTGCCGGCGAATGGGTGAAAGCCGCCGCCGGCACGCTGCCGCTCTATGATCCCTCGACCGGGGCCGAAATCGGCGCCATCGCCCGTGGGGGCGCGACCGAAATCGACGCCGCCGTCACGGCCGCGACCGAGGCCTTTCACGGCGTCTGGCACCGCACCCCGGCAGTCGAGCGTGGCCGCATCCTGACCCGTCTCGGCCAGCTGGTGCTGGAGCGTGTCGAGGCGCTGGCGATGATCGAGGCCCGCGATGTCGGCAAGCCCTACAAGCAGGCCCGCGCCGATGCCGTGGCCCTTGCCCGCTACATGGAATTCTACGGCGGCGCGGCGGACAAGCTGCTGGGCCAGACCATTCCCTATATGGATGGCTACACCGTCTACACCCTGCGCGAACCGCATGGCGTGACGGGCCATATCGTGCCCTGGAACTATCCGATGCAGATCATCGGGCGCTCTGTCGGCGCGGCTCTGGCGGCGGGCAATGCCTGCGTGCTGAAACCGGCCGAGGATGCCTGCCTGACTGCGCTGGCCTTTGCCGACCTCGCCAAGCAGGCCGGTCTGCCCGATGGCGTGCTGAACGTGGTGCCGGGCCTCGGCGCCGAAGCCGGTGCCGCACTGACCGCCCATCCCGGCTTGCACCACATCTCGTTCACCGGCTCGGTGGCGACGGGCGCTGCGGTGCAGATCGCCGCTGGGGCCAATGTCATCCCGGTCACGCTGGAGCTTGGCGGCAAGAGCCCTCAGGTGGTGTTTGACGATGCCGACCTCGACGCGGCGCTGCCGTTTCTGGTCAACGCGGGCATTCAGAACGCGGGCCAGACCTGCTCTGCCTCCTCGCGCATCCTTGTGCAGCGCGCCCGCTACGATGAGGTGGTCGAGAAGATGGCCGCCCGTTACGGCGCGCTGCGGGTCGGCCCTGCGGTCGATGACCTCGACGTCGGGCCGCTGATCTCGGCCAAGCAAAAGGGGCTGGTCTCGGGCTTCATCGAACAGGGGCATGACCTGCAACTGGCAGGCCAGGCGACCTTGGGCGATCTGCCCTCGGGCGGCTATTACGTGCCGCCGACCCTCTTCGCCGGGGTTTCGCCCGATCACACGCTGGCCCAGAACGAGGTCTTTGGCCCCGTGCAGGTCGTCATCCCGTTCGAGGACGAGGCCGAGGCCATCGCCATCGCCAACGGCACCGACTACGGCCTTGTCGCCTCTGTCTGGACCGACAGCGGCGCACGTCAGATGCGTCTGGCCAAGGCAATCCGCGCCGGTCAGGTGTTCCTGAACAACTACGGTGCCGGTGGCGGGGTCGAACTGCCCTTTGGCGGTATTGGCAAATCCGGTCATGGCCGCGAAAAGGGCTTCGAGGCCCTCTATGGCTTTACCACGCTCAAGACCGTCGCGGCCTTTCACGGCTGACACGCTGATATTATCGGAGAATACCACATGAGACTTCAGGGCAAGACCGCCATCGTCACCGGCGCCGCACAGGGTTTTGGCGAAGGCATCGCACGCCGCTTTGCCGAAGAGGGCGCGCACGTCATGGTCGCCGACCTCAAGGGCGAGCTGGCGCATAACGTCGCGTCTGAGATCGGCGGCCTCGGGCATGGCATCGACATCACCGATCCCGACAGCCTGCTGACCATGTTCGACCGCGCCGAAGCCGAGCTTGGGCCGATCGACATCCTCGTCAACAACGCGGGCGTCACCCATCTGCCGCAGCGGATGGAGGACGTTTCGGAGGAAGACTTCGACCTGATCTATGCCGTCAACGTCAAGGCCATCTACCGCGCCGCCAAGATCCTTGTGCCGCGCATGAAGCAGCAGGGCAGCGGCGCGATCCTCAACATCTCGTCCACCGCCGGGATCAGCCCGCGTCCGAACCTGACGTGGTACAATGCCTCGAAAGGCTGGGTGAACACGGCGACACGCTCCATGGCGGTTGAGCTTGCCCCCTTCGGCATCCGCGTCAACGCGGTGAACCCCGTCGCGGGTGAAACCCCCCTGCTGCAAAGCTTCATGGGCGAGGATACCCCCGAGGTGCGCGCCAAGTTCCTATCCTCGATCCCGATGGGCCGGTTCACCACGCCGAAAGACATCGCCGATGCCGCGCTCTATCTCTGCTCGGACGAGGCGGGGATGGTCACGGGCCTGTGCATGACCGTCGACGGCGGCCGCTGCATCTGATCTGCACGTCAGGATCCGCGTTCCGGCGACCCCGCCGGGACGCCTCCAGCCGCTGTTCCATGATTTTGGTTGATATGGGGCATCACAGCACACCCCCTTTCAACCGGACCGGACATAGGGTATGCACCCACGTCCCGATTGATAGGAGTCTTCCACTATGGGTTACAAAGTCGTCGTCGTAGGTGCCACAGGTAACGTGGGCCGCGAAATGCTGAACATTCTGGCTGAACGCGAGTTCCCGATTGACGAGATCGCCGCACTGGCATCGCGCAAGTCGCTGGGAACCGAGATCAGCTTTGGCGACAAGACCCTGAAGACCAAGGACCTCGACACCTTCGATTTCACCGGCTGGGATATCGCCCTGTTCGCCGTCGGCTCGACCGCGACCAAGGAATATGCGCCGAAAGCGGCTGCAACGGGCTGTATCGTGATCGATAACTCCTCGCTCTACCGCTACGACCCGGATGTGCCGCTGGTGGTGCCGGAAGTGAACGCGGACGCGGTCCTCGGCTATCACAAGAAGAACATCATCGCGAACCCCAACTGCTCGACCGCGCAGATGGTCGTGGCGCTGAAGCCGCTGCATGACCGCGCCCGCATCAAGCGCGTTGTCGTCTCGACCTACCAGTCGGTGTCCGGCTCGGGCAAGGCGGGCATCGACACGCTCTGGGACGAGACCAAGGCGATCTACAACCCGACCGACAACTATTCGTCCGAAACCTATCCCAAGCAGATCGCTTTCAACGTGATTCCGCATATCGACGTCTTCATGGAAGACGGCTCGACCAAGGAAGAATGGAAGATGGTCGCCGAGACGAAAAAGATCATCGACCCCAAGATCAAGGTCACCGCGACCTGCGTGCGCGTGCCTGTGTTCGTCGGCCACTCCGAAGCGATCAACATCGAATTCGAGGATTTCCTCGATGAAGACGAAGCCCGTGACATCCTGCGCGAAGCGCCCGGCTGCATGGTCATCGACAAGCGCGAAGACGGTGGCTACGTCACCCCGATCGAATGCGTCGGCGACTATGCGACCTTCATCAGCCGCATCCGCCAGGACAGCACCATCGACAACGGCCTGAACATCTGGGTCGTGTCTGACAACCTGCGCAAAGGCGCGGCCCTGAACGCCGTTCAGATCGCCGAAGTCCTGGGCCAGAAGGTTCTGAAAAAAGGCTGATCTTCAGTCGGTTAAGCGACAAGCGGGCGTCCCTCAGGGGGCGCCCGTTTTGCATTTTCGGCGCTGCGAACTGCCGAAACCCGCCGATTGCGGTGCGGTTTTGCGTCGCCTCTTGGCCCCGCCCTGCCGACATGAGCATCATGGGGAAATTGTTCAGACGAGGTTTCCCATGCGCTCCGCTTTTATCGCCCTCTGCCTGCTCGCGCCGAATGCGCTTCTGGCCGAGGACGTTGTTGTTTCCAGTGCTGTCAGCGATGTCACCGTGTTTCCCGACGGGGCTTCGGTGCACCGCAGTGCCAGCTACGCCATCCCCGCCGGATCGCACCGCCTGATTCTGACCGACATGCCCTTCGTCGACCCCTCCAGCCTGCGCCTGTCGACCTCGGCGGCCAGCATCGGGGCCGTCGCCTATCGCGATGATTTCGTGCCGCCCCGCTCGGATGCCGAGACCGCCGCGATCGAGGCCGCCAAGGCGCGCATCGACTCCATCAAGGAGCAGATCGCCGAAGTTGAGCGCCGCGCCCGCGACGCCGAGCTTGAGGCCGATGCCGCCAATGCCCGCATCGACTTCCTCGTGCAGCTGGGCCGCTCCGACGGCACCGGCGCCTCCGATCCTGCGCGTCTGCGCGATCTGCTGGCGCTGGTCGGCACCGAAGGCCTGCAGGCCCGCAAGGATGCCGCCGCCGCGATGGACCGCGCCGCCGAGATCCGCAAGCAGGCCAAGCCGCTGAACGATGACCTCGACCTCGCCGAAGCGGCGCTGAAATCCGTGCAGAACGAGAACAAGCAGCGCAGCTACCTGACGATCGAGGTTGAATCCGACGCCGCGGCCACCGGCACGCTGGATCTGACCTACACCAGCTACGACGCCGGCTGGCAGCCCGCCTACGACATGTCGCTGACCACCACCGGCGACGCGCCTGCGCTCAGCGTTGAGCGTGCCGCCTATATCCACCAGTCGACCGGCGAAAACTGGACCGATGTGGCGCTGACGCTGTCGACTGCGCGCCCCTCGGGGCAGGTGCAGCCCAGCGATCTCTGGCCCGACTTCCGCCAGATGCTCGACGAAGCGCCGCGCCCGATGCCGATGGCCCGTGGCCTCAGCAGCGCCAAGATCGAGACGGATATGGAAGGTGCGATGCTGATGGATGCGCCTGCGCCGATCACCGCCAGCACCGGCACGCTGAACGGTGTCACCTTCACCTATGACTATCCGCGCAAGGTCTCGGTCGCCAGCGCCGCCGAGGCGGTCAAGCTCGACCTCGGCACGCTGGACGTCAAACCGCAGGTGTTCGCGCGCGCCGTGCCGATGCTGGACCCGACTGCCTACCTCGTCGCCAGCTTCACCAATGATACGGGCGAAATGCTGCTGCCGACCGACGCTGTGCAGCTGTTCCTGGACGGCACCTTTGTTGGCCGCCGCAGCATCGCCCTGCTGCCCGATGGCGAGGAGGCCGAATATGCCTTCGGTCCCATCGACGGCCTGCGCCTTGAGCGCCGGGTCAATGACCGGATCGAGGGCGACCGTGGCATCATCTCGCGCACCAACGAACGCAGCGAAGCGGTCACGATCACGCTCGACAACCTGACCTCGCGCGATTGGGATGTGCGTCTGACCGACCGCGTGCCCTATTCCGAACAGGAAGACCTCAAGATCGAATGGAGTGCCGAGCCGATGCCCGAAGTCACCGATGTCGATGGCAAACGCGGCATTCTGGAATGGCGCCTGCCGCTGGCCGCCGGTGAAAGCCGCGAGGTGGCACTCGACCACAAGATCACCTGGCCCGAGGGAAAATTCCTCAACTGATCATATTTGAGTGATCTGAGCCGGGTGCCGGACATCCCCGCCGCGCCCCCGTCTCAGTCCGCCAGCCCCGTGCCATTGGCCGGGGCTGGCTTTTTTTATGGGTCGGCTCTTGCCTTCGGACCAGACCCTCAGATCGGCTCGAATACCTTCGACGACGGCAGGTACTGTTCGACCGTGCCATTGCCGATGTCGTGCCAGAGACCGTGCACCGACAGATCCCCCGAGGCGACGCGTTCCTCGACAAAGGGGAAGGTCATCAGATTTTCCAGCGACACCAGCACGGCCTCACGCTCCAGCGCGTTGCGCTGTGCGTCATAGCCGTCCAGATCCTTGATCCGGTCATAGCCGGGGCGCAGCAGATCCATCCAGCGGCCGACAAAGCTGGACTTTTCCTCCAGCTCGGGCGCGCGTCCCGAACACATGTCCAGACACCCCTGCACGCCGCCGCAGCCCGAATGCCCCATGATGACGACATGGGCGACCTTCAGCGCGGTCACGGCATATTCCAGCGCGGCGGATGTGCCGTGCTGCTGGCCGTCGGGCAGATAGGGCGGAATCAGGTTGGCGATATTGCGGTGAATGAAGAATTCACCCTGATCGGCTCCGAAGATGCCGGTGACATGCACGCGGCTGTCACAGCAGGAAATGACCATCGTCTTGGGGCGCTGGCCCTCGTCGGCAAGGCGTTTGTACCACGCTCGGTTTTCGGCAAAGGCCGTGGCCTTCCACCCGTGATAGCGTTGCACCAGAAGGGAGGGGAGTGGCTTGGCTCTGTCCATTGAAGGCTCCTCGGATGCGTCAGGCTCAAGGTCTTATAGGCCTGTGTCGCGGTTGGTGAAACGTATTAACAGCGAATTGCCTGAAAAACCTTTGCAAATACACATTAGTTTGCCGCGCTGTTCCGCTGTTTCCGCAAGGATTTGGGAAGGTCGAGGGTGCATCTTCTCTGTTGGCCGTGGGGGCTATGAAACAAGGGTGAGTGTATCGTGGAACATGTATTGGTTCTGGCGCAGCAAGAGGTCGTCCGTCTGGACCCTGACCGGCTTGAAGCGCTGTATCTGCAACTGGGCGAGTCCGGGGCCGAAGACGTGGTCTGTCGCGCGATGGAGGAGGTCGCCGTGCGTCTCAGCCATACTGAACGCCTCTACCGGCAGGACCGGATGGGCGACATGCGCAAATCGGCGCGCTCACTGGTGGCGATTGCCGATCAGATCGGCATGAACGCTCTGGCGCGGGTTTCGGGGGATGTGACGCGCTGCATCGACACGGGCGACCCGGTGGCGCTGGCCGCGACGCTGGCGCGGCTGCTGCGCGTCGGCGAACGCTCTCTCACCGCCGTGTGGGATTTACAGGATGTGACCGTATAGGCTCCACTCCGGGGCTTGCGGCTGGGCGGCACAGGTCTACCCTATGGGTCAGACCACAGCAGGAATGCCCCCATGCCCGAGACTAACGCCCAACCAAACGCCCTGACCTTCGCCCCTGACACGCCGGATGCGCTGCCGCTGCACATCGTGGAAAGCGCCGCGCTTGCGGCCTTCCTCGCCGATCAGCCGGAAAACGTCGGCACCTGGGTCGCCGCCTCCGGCTTCACCGGCGCGCTGCGTCAGGCCTGCGTTGTGCCCGGGACCGATGGCGCGCCGGTCATGGCGCTGGCGGGCTATGGCAGTGCCGCCACCCGCGCCCGTGGCCGCTTCTGGCTGGCCGCCGCCGCCGAGAAACTGCCCAAAGCCACCTATCGCATCGCCTCCGGCCTGCACGACGACACCGCCGAGGTCGAGGCGCTTGGCTGGCTGTTCGCCGGTTACCGCTTTGACCGCTACAAAGCGCAATCGCCTCTCCTTGCGCGCCTCGTCGCTCCCGAGGGCCTGCACATCGCCCGGCTTGAAGCGATTGCCGCGGGCGAGGCGCTGACCCGCGACCTCATCAACACTCCCGCCTCCGACATGGGCCCGGCCGAGCTTGAGGCCGCCGCGCGCACCCTCGCGGATCGTTTCGGGGCCGAGACCACCGTCATCACCGGCGACGACCTGCTGGCGCAGAACTTTCCGATGATCCACGCGGTTGGCCGCGCCGCCGCACCACACCGCGCGCCGCGCCTGATCGACATCCGCTGGGGCGGCAATGGCCCGACGCTGACGCTGGTTGGCAAGGGCGTCTGCTTTGACACCGGCGGGCTGAACATCAAGCCCGGGTCTTCCATGGGCCTGATGAAAAAGGACATGGGCGGCGCGGCCACCGTGCTCGGCCTCGCCCATATGATCATGGCGCGCGACCTGCCGGTGCGGCTGCGCGTGCTGATCCCGGCGGTGGAAAACGCCATTTCCGGCGATGCCTTCCGCCCGCAGGACATCCTGACCGCGCGCAACGGCCTGACGGTCGAGATCAACAATACCGACGCCGAAGGCCGCCTCGTGCTGGCCGACGCGCTGGCCCTCGGGGCCGAGGAAAACCCCGACCTTATGATCTCCATGGCGACGCTGACCGGCGCCGCGCGGGTCGCCGTCGGCCCCGACCTCGCCCCCTTCTTCACCGACGATTCCGAGATCGCGACCGCCCTTCAGAACACCGGCGGTGTCGTCGCCGACCCGGTCTGGCGCATGCCCTTCTGGGAGCCCTACGAGAGCATGATCGAGCCCGGCATCGCCGACCTCGACAACGCCCCCTCGGGCGGGTTCGCAGGCTCGATCACCGCGGCGCTGTTCTTGCGCCGCTTTGCCGGGACCGACAGCCGCTACACCCACTTCGACATATACGGCTGGAACCCCGCCGCCGCGCCCGCCCGGACCAAGGGCGGCACGGGGCAGGGCGCTCGGGCGCTGTTCTCGGCCCTGCCGCTGCTGCTGGGGTTGTGAGGATGAGCACCCCTGACCGCCGCCGCTGGCCCGCCAACGCCCATGTCGCCGCCACCCGCCTGCGCGACCGCGCGCAGGCCGAAACCTACAGCGACGGCACCCCGGCGCAGCTGGTCACGCCCGTCGCCAACCTCTGCGCCAGCCCCGGCGGCGCGCGCGACCGCCAGCTGCTGCTGGGGGCCGAGGTCACCGTTTTTGATACCCGCGACGGCTGGTCCTTTGTCGAGGCGCAGGCCGATGGCTACACCGGCTATGTCGTGGCCGACGCGCTCGGCCCCGTGACGCCCGCGACGCATATCGTCACCAACCGCTTCACGCAGGCCTACCAGGCGGCGAACCTGAAAACCCCTGACCTCATGGCGCTGTCGATCGGCAGCCGCCTCACCGTCACGAGGGTTCACAACGGCTTTGCCGAAACCGCCCATGGCTTCGTCCCCTCGCAGCATGTCACGCCGCTCGGGGCCGTCGCGCGCGATCCGGTGACGCTGGCCGAAGGCCTGCTCGGCACGCCCTATCTCTGGGGCGGCAATTCGGGCTTTGGCATTGATTGTTCGGGCCTCGTGCAAGGGCCGCTGCAGATGCTTGGCCACGACTGCCCCGGCGACAGCGACATGCAGGCGGCCGAGCTTGGCGATCCGCTGAGCGAGGACGCGCCCCTGCAACGCGGCGATCTGCTGTTCTGGAAGGGCCACGTGGCCTGGGTGGCGGACGCCACCCGCATCCTGCACGCCAATGCCGGCTCGATGAGCACCGCTTTCGAGGATCTGCAGGGCGCGATTGCCCGCATTTCCACTGCAGGCGATGGTCCGATCATCGCGCGGCGGCGTCTGCCCTATCTGTAAGGGGGCAATCTACGGCGCGGATCAGCTTACGCTCCAGCACCCGCAGCACGGTCTTCAGATCGTGGCCGCGCCGCAGAACCTGACCGTCCATGCCATGCACGGTGTACATCCCCTGCTTGGCGCGCAGCTTGGGGCGCTTCTCGATCCGGTAGAGCGGGTTTTCGGCGGTGCGGCGAAAGATCGAGAAGACCGCGACCTCGCTCAGGTTCGAGATGCCGTAATCGCGCCACTCACCCGCTGCGACCATTCTGCCATACAGCGACAGGATCACGTTCATCTCGCTCCTCTGAAAGGCCACCTGAGGGGGCGCATGTGCCGGAACGGGGGGAGGGCCTTGAAGCGTCATCCCCGAATCCTGCGCCCGCCTGCCGTCAAAATCAAGCGGCATTCGCATCACATTGTGTGCAGTTCCGCCGTTTGCAGTCTGGCTGTGCAGGCTGCGTTAACCTGTTGTTTTTTGCGCCAGCGCCACCGCCCGGATACCGTTCAGATACCGACCAGATACCGACATGCCGTTTTGCGCCCCGACCCATGTTAACCATGCGCGGCGTGTGGCGATTTGCTGGGCGGTTAAGCCTCCTCGGGTTCACGAAATTTTCATCCCTCTGACCTTTTCGTGATCATGACTCGCGGCATCTTGGCGCAGGCAAGGATGCAGGTAATGTGGTCGCAATGACAATTGGGAGAAGACGATGAAGCATTTCATCCTGACGACGACGATCGGCGCTCTGAGCCTTGCGGGCGTGGCTTTCGCCCACGCCGAGGTCAGCAATCCGGTGGTGAAAGACCGTATGGAGCTGATGGACACGATTCGCGGCAGTTTCGCGACCCTTGGCGGCATGGCGCAGGGCAAGGTCGATTTCGACGCCGAAAAGGCTTCTGCGGCGCAGGCGACTCTGGTCGAGGCTGCGGCAAAGATCCCCGCCGCTTTTGAGCCGAACGAGATGGACCCCGAGTCCAAGGCGCTGCCGGCGATCTGGGACAACTGGGATGATTTCGTCATCCACGCCACGGCGCTGGAAGGTGCGGCAGACGCGCTCGACCCGTCCTCGCTCGACACGATCAAGGCCGGTGTTGGCCCGATCGGTGCGTCCTGCGGTGGCTGCCATCAGGCGTATCGCACCAAGTAAGGCGCTGCCAACGTTGATAAATCCGGCGGCGCGTCAGCCCTTTGACCCGCGCCGCCGGTGATCCGCCCTCAGCCGCAGGTCAGCGCCTCGACACGGCCGTCCTCGTCCAGCAGGACGTTCAGCCGGTTGAACAGGTAATCCATCGTCGCCACGGAATCCTTCTCCAGCACGCGGACCTTGCCCTCGAATCCGGCCAGCAGATCCGAGGACCAGATCTTTCCGATCAGCGATTGATGGGTCTCTGCGCCACAGGCGGTGTCTGTCACAGGCGGCAGGGGCCGCGTCTTCTCCGGCTCGGGGGCACCCCCGGCCAGCGCGGATGAGGCGCTCAGCGCCGCGACAGAGATCAGGGTAAACAGGGCGTGACGGGGCATGACGCATCTCCGGTTGAGGAGCACCGGAGCGCTCGTTTCCGCGAACCTAAGCACGGGCGGCGCGGTTTCAATACACCCCTTCGCACTATCGCAAACCAATCAGACCTGCTTGACACCATAGCGGGCCAAAAACATCTCAACTGCTTCGCTGGCCACGAAATTCAGCTCTTCCTGCGGGATGCGTTTCTCGATGCCGAAGACCAGCCGTGCGAAAATCCCCGCCTTGCAGAGCTCGGCAAACTGGTTCGCGGCCAATTCGGGATGCGCAACGTCCAGCTCGCCGTTTTCGTTGGCCTCGCGCAGATAGGCGCTCATCTTGGTCTGCGCCAGCAACGGGCCATTTCGATAGAATTCCTCGGCCAGATCGGGAAACCGCTCGGCCTCGGCGACGCACAGACGGAAGATCGACAGCGACAGCGAAGAGTTGAAGAAGGTCACCATCCGCGTCGCAATAAAGCTCAGCATATCGCGCACCGGCAGGTCCTGCGGCATGATGCGTTCGGCCTCATCGGCCTGACGATGGCATTCCAGCCGGGCAATCTCGATGAAAAGCAGGCGCTTGTCGGGAAAATAGCTATAGAGGGTCGCCTTCGACACACCAGCATTCCGGGCGATGTCGTCGACACCGGCCCCGTCGAACCCGTCCTGCAGAAACGCCTGACGCGCGCCCTCCAGAACCTGGTCATACTTGCGTCCCTTGCGCACTTTTGGCGTCAAATCATTCATGTTTTGCCCGTCCCGATAGGATCGCGCTGCCGGAATGTGCCGACATTGCGCAGTGATCCCGTGGTTCTCCCTACCCCAGCATGCGCCTGTGTCTCCTGACCCGCAGGCGCGGCCCAAACAAACTGCCCTAAGGCGGCAATGTCCAGACGCCAATTGGCAACAGGGGCCGCTAACTGCACGGCACCCCCCCGGTTGACGGCCCCCGCCACTCTGCGATGATCCGCACAGGGCAGGATCCGCGCTCTGCCAGACCAGCCGACCCCACAGACAGGAACAGCCCATGACCACGATCTACGTCGACGCCGATGCCTGCCCCGTCAAGGACGAGGCGGAAAAGGTGGCGACGCGGCACAAACTGCCCGTCATCATGGTGTCGAACGGCGGCTTGCGCCCCTCGCCCAACCCCTATGTCGAACATGTCATCGTCTCTGCCGGCCCGGATGAGGCTGACATGTGGATTGCCGACCGCTGCGGCCCGCAGGATGTTGTGATCACCGGGGATATCCCTCTGGCGGCGAAATGCGTCGCGGCAGGGGCTGAAACCCTGCGTCACAACGGCGACCGCTTTACCGCTGCCAACATCGGCCAGCAGCTGGCGATGCGCGATCTGATGACCGATCTGCGCGCCGCCGATCCTTTTCGTCAGGGCGGCGGCAAGGGCTTTACAAAGGCCGACCGCTCCCGTTTTCTGGATGCGCTTGAGCGGGCCCTGCGCACAGCGAAAAGCCGGCCACCCAAGGAATAGGCCGCCCTCCAGAACAGGACATAGGCAGAGAATATGCAGACAGAACTGGCCAAGGCCGTCGTCTTCGACATCGGCAACGTGCTGATTGGATGGAACCCTGAGCAGCACTATGACGCGGTGATCGGCGCGGACCGGCGCAAGGCGCTGTTTGCCGAGGTTGATCTGCACGCCATGAACGATCAGGTCGATCTTGGCGGCGACATGGCCGCGCTGACATCAGAGCTGGCCGAGGCGACGCCGCAGTGGCGCGACGAGATCCTGATGTGGCACAGCGACTGGCTCAAGATGGCGGCACCTGCGATCCCGCATTCGGCGCGTCTGCTGCGCGCGCTGCGCGCCAAGGGCATCCCCGTCTTTGCCCTGAGCAACTTCGGCATCGGCACCTTTGACATTGCCTGTCAGGCCTATCCGGTGCTGACCGAATTCGACCGCAAGTATGTCTCGGGGCACATGCAGGTGATCAAGCCCGATGCCCAGATTTATCAGATGCTTGAGGAGGACTCGGGCCTCTCCGGTGCCGAGCTGATCTTCACTGACGATCGTACCAACAATATCGAGGCCGCGGCCGCCCGTGGCTGGCAGACGCATACTTTCACCGGGCCTGAGGGCTGGGCCGAGCGCCTTGTCGCAGATGGCTATCTGACGGCCGAGGAAGCGGCCTAGGCCCCTTTGCTGAGCTGGGCGAGGCCACGGCGGCCTCGCCCCCGGTTCTCAGGCGGGGAGGGCGGGGGCGGCACGCCGCTCTCTGATCGGCAGATGCACCAATGCGCTGAACGCCCCGACGCCGACGCCGATCCACCAGACCAGCGTGTAATTGCCGTAGATATCGTACATCCGGCCGCCCAGCCAGACGCCCATGAAGCCACCGATCTGGTGGCTCAGGAACACGATCCCGTAGAGCGTGCCCATGTAGCGCATCCCGTAAAGATGCGCGATCAGCCCGCTGGTCAGCGGCACCGTCGCCAGCCACAGCCCCCCCATCAGCGCCGAAAACAGCAGCACCGAAGCCGGGGTGATCGGCATCAGGATGAACGTCCCTGCCACGATGGTGCGCAGCGTATAGATCCCCGCCAGCAGGTATTTCCGCTGATACCGCTTGCCCAGCCAGCCCGCGAACAGTGTGCCGACGATATTCATCACGCCAATCAGCGAGATCGAGATCGCTCCGAGCGCCGAGGTCGTCGTGATCCCCAGCCCCGCCAGAATGCCTCCCGTCGCAATCGGCCCGCACAGCTCGGTCACGAAGGCCGGAAAGTGCGCCGTGATGAACGCCAGCTGATACCCGCAGGAGAAAAAGCCGAGGAAAATCAGGGTGAAGCTCGGATCCTTCGCGGCGCGTGTCAGGATATGGCCAAGGCTCTCCTCCAGCTCGGCCTTTGTCGCGGGCGAGGCTTCGGACTTCAGGAAGGGCAGCAGCACCAGCGTGCACAGGATCGCGCCGGCAAAGACCAAGAAGACCGACTGCCATGGCATCAGCCCGAGCAGCCATTCGGCCACGGGCGCGCCAAAGACCTGCCCCGCGCTGCCCGCCGCCGTGACGACTGCCAGCGCCATCGACCGGTTCTCGGGCGCTGCGGTGCGCCCCACGACGGCCAGGATCACGCCAAAGCCGGTGCCGGCGATGCCAAAGCCCACCAGCACCTCCATCGCCCAATGCGCCTCGGGCGTCACGGCAAAGGACGACAGCACCAGCCCCGCCGCATAGGTCAGCGCCCCCAGCACCACGGCCAGCCGGTCGCCCATGCGTTCGGCCAGCGCGCCAAAGATCGGCTGCCCGATCCCCCAGGCCAGGTTCTGGATCGCAATGGCCAGCGAGAAGTCGGCGCGCAGCCAGCCGAATTCGGACGCGATGGGGATCTGGAACACCCCGAAGGACGCGCGAATGGCGAAGTTCACCACGATAATGCAGCACCCGGCGATCAGGACAGGGGTGAAAAGGCGGGCGGAAACGGGCATGTCGGTCCTCCGGTCAGACCGCGCGACATTAGCCGTCCTCACGAAACCGTCAATTCAGCGTTTGTGGCCTGCACCATTCGCAATCGTGACCTTTCCCCGCCGCGCGGGCCGGGGTATCACCCGAGGTATGAGCGTCTTTATGTCCGAACTTTACGCCGCCCGCGTGGCCGATGGCACCATCAAGCCTGATGATGCCCAGCAGGCCGTGCTGCCCGAATTCGACCGCATCTGCGAAGGCCTGCAGGCCGAACCGCAGAAGCGCGGCTTCTTTCGTCGCGCGAAAGAGCCTGAGCCGCCGAAGGGCCTCTATCTCTGGGGCGGGGTCGGGCGTGGCAAATCCATGCTGATGGACCTGTTTGTCGAAACCCTCGATGTGCCGGTCCGCCGGGTACACTTCCACGCCTTCATGCAGGAAATCCACGAAGGCCTGCATGCCGCGCGTCAGGCCAATACCGAAGACTCCCTCGCCCCCGTCGCCGCCAAGGTTGCCGCCGAGGTCAAGGTGCTGGCCTTTGACGAGATGCAGATCACCGATATCACCGATGCGATGATCGTCGGACGCCTGTTCGAGGCGCTGTTCGCCGCCGGAGTCGTCATCGTCACCACCTCCAACCGGGTGCCCGATGATCTGTATAAAAACGGCCTGAACCGTCAGCTCTTCCTGCCCTTCATCGCCCAGATCAAGGACCGGCTGGTGGTCCACGAACTCGCCAGCCCGAACGATTATCGCCAGAACCGTCTCTCCGGCTCGCCGGTCTATTTCACGCCGGTGAATGCCGAGGCCCGCGCCGCGATCGAGGCGATCTGGCAGGATCTGACGGGGGGCGATGCGAAACCGCTGGTGCTCAAGGTCAAGGGCCGCGAGGTCGTGATCCCCGCCTATCGCAACGGCGTCGGGCGCGCACGGTTTCATGATCTCTGCGGGGCGATGCTGGGGCCGGGCGATTACCTCGCCGTGGCGGATGCGGTCAAGGTGCTGATCCTTGAGAATATTCCCTCGCTGTCACGCTCCAACTTCAACGAAGCCAAGCGCTTCGTCACCCTGATCGACGCGCTGTACGAGGCCCATGTGCGCCTGATCTGTTCTGCCGCGTCAGAGCCGGAAACGCTCTATCTCGAAGGCGAGGGGGTGTTTGAATTTGAACGCACCGCCAGCCGTCTGCGCGAAATGCAGGACAAGCGCTGGGGTGAAGGGAAGTAGGTTTGCCACTCTCTGCGAACCGATAGGCGGGGCCGGGAAACGGAGCGGGGGTCGTTGAACCGACCCCCTGTTTTTGCCCGTTGGTCCCAAGCCTGAGTGACATCTTGCGAATCGCGGTGATAGGCTGCCGATGCGATGGGTAAGATGTCTGAGAATGCCTGTATCTAAAGGGACATTAGGCGATATTTCGCGAATCGGTCAAGAGCGCACGAATCGATTTCGACGCAGTTTCGCCACAGTTCACCGGGGTGATTCGTCAATACCGAGTCGGAACAGGCGCTTAGCCGCAGCAGCTCATGTCAAAAAAAGATCGCAATTGTCGGAACGGGTGCAAGGCGCCCTGTGTCAGGCGTTGGTTTGCAGCACCCTTCCCGCCAGATACAGCGATCCACCGATCAGAACTCGCGCATCGGGGCAGGTCGCGGTGATGCGGCGCATCGCGCTCTCGACGCTTTCGGCGGTAAAGGCCTCAAGGCCGCTGTCGCGCGCGGCGGTGGCGGTGTCCTCGGCGCTCAGCGTGTTGGCCTCACCGGGGATCGACACGGCGGTCATCGTTTCGACATGCGGCGCCAGCGGGCGCAGATAGCCGCGCACGTCCTTGGTGTTCAGCATGCCGCAGATCATATGCGTCGGACGTTTGGCCAGCCCGCTCAGATGCAGGGCCAGTGCCTCGCCCGCAGCGGGATTGTGGCCACCGTCCAGCCAGATCTCCGCCAACGGCGCGATCTCGGCCAGGGGGCCCTTGCGAAGCCGTTGCAGGCGCGCGGGCCATTCGGCGTTCAGCACGGCGGCTTCGCAGGCGGCCTCGGTCTGTCCCAGCTGGCGCAGCACGGCGATGGCGGCCCCGGCGTTGGCCACCTGATGCGCGCCCAGCAGGCGCGGCAGCGGCAGATCGAGCAGCCCGGTCTCGTCCTGAAACACCAGCCGTCCGCGTTCTTCCCAGACATGCCAGTGCTGGCCATGCACGAACAGCGGCACGCCAAGACGCGCGGCGCGGGCCTCGATGACCTCCAGCGCGGCCTCGGTCTGGGGCGCGACGACACAGGGCACACCGCGCTTGAGGATACCGGCCTTCTCGCCGGCGATCTTCTCGATCGTGTCGCCCAGAAAGCTCTCATGATCCATCGAGATCGGGGTCAGCACCGTCATCGCCGGACGCTCCACCACATTGGTGGCATCCAGACGCCCGCCGAGCCCGGTTTCCAGCAGGCACCAGTCCGCCGGGGCGCGGGCAAAGCCCAGCATGGCGGCGCAGGTGGTGATCTCGAAATAGGTGATCGGATCGGGGCCATTGGCGGCCAGACATTCATCCAGCAGCGCACTCAGCGCCGCTTCGGAAATCAGCGTACCGTTGAGGCGGATGCGTTCGTGGAACCGCACCAGATGCGGCGAGGTATAGGCATGCACCGATTGCCCCGCCCCCTCGAACCCGGCGCGCAGCATCGCCTGGGTCGAGCCCTTGCCGTTGGTGCCCGCCAGATGAATGACGGGCGGCAGCTTTTGTTCAGGATGATCCAGTGCGGCCAGCAGGCGCCAGACGCGGTCCAGCACAAGGTCGATGACCTTGGGGTGCAGCCGCATCATCCGTTCCAGCAGGGCGTCCGAAGAAGGGGCGCTCACTTCTTGTCTTTCGCCTTGTCCTTCGGGGCATCCTTGGCAGGTGCCGGGGCTTTCGCCGGTGCGGCCTCCTTGGCCGGTGCCGGGGCAGGGGCCGCGGCGACAGGCTCGGGCAGCGCCTCGGTCTGGTCCGGCGCGGGGAGCTCACCGCGCACGGCGGGCGGCAGGCCCATCAGCATCCGGGTGATCTGGATCAGCTCTTCACGCATCTCGGTGCGCGGGGTGACGCGGTCCAGCATGCCGTGGTCCAGCAGATATTCGGCGCGCTGGAAGCCTTCGGGCAGCTTTTCGCGGATCGTCTGTTCGATCACGCGCGGCCCGGCAAAGCAGATCAGCGCGTTCGGCTCGGCAATATGCACATCGCCCAGCATCGCGTAGCTGGCCGTGACGCCGCCCGTGGTCGGGTGGGTCAGCACGACGATATAGGGCAGCCCCGCCTCTTTCAGCATCTGCACCGCAACCGTGGTGCGCGGCATCTGCATCAGGCTCAGGATGCCTTCCTGCATGCGCGCGCCGCCGGCGGCGGAAAACAGTACCAGCGGGCATTTACGCTGTACCGCGCGTTCGGCGGCGGCAACGATCGAGTTGCCGACATACATGCCCATCGACCCGCCCATGAAGGAAAAGTCCTGCGCGGTGGCGACGATGGGCGTGCGCCCGATCTCGCCCTGAGCGACCAGCATCGCTTCGTCCTCGCCGGTCTTGCGGCGGGCCTCACGCATACGGTCGGGGTATTTCTTCTGGTCGCGAAAGTGCAGCGGGTCACTGACCGGCTCGGGCACGTCGACTTCGGTGAAGATGCCACCGTCGAACAGCGCCTTGAAACGGTCGCGCGGCGAAATCGCCATGTGATGCCCACAGGAGGTGCAGACATTCAGATTGTCGCTCAACTCTCTGTGGAACAGCATCGTGCCGCAGCTGTCGCATTTCGTCCAAAGGTTCTCGGGCGTTTCCCGCCGCGAAAAGATAGAGTTGATGCGCGGCCGGACGTAGTTGTTGATCCAGTTCATCGGCGATTTGCCCCCGGGGTTGCCAGTCGAGCCTGAAATAAGCGGCTCGGCGACAGATTGCAATCAACGCCTTATGGCAATGCGTACCGCCAGCCATGCAAGACCGATGGTCGCCAGCTCGATCCCCAGTTGCAGACTGATCAGCGGGGCGTCGGTCACGATCGGATCGGGCAGCCCCGAGGAGGCTGGAAACAGAAACAGTGCCAGCCCTGAATCGGGGCCGCCCGCCTCGCCAAAGCACAGAAAAGCATAGGCATTATTGGCCAGGTGAAACCCGATCGCCGGCCCGAGGTTGCCACTGCGCGCCGTCAGATCGGACGCCGCCAGACCAAAGCAGAAGGCCCAGATGACATACTGCCAGTTGTCGATGGGCAGCGCACCGTCTTGCCAGTGCACAGCGGCAAACAACAGGTTCGGCACCACCATCCAGACGAGGGGCGCGCGGAATCGCGCCGCCAGCTGTTGCTGGACATAGCCGCGATAGAGCACCTCCTCGGCCCCGGTCTGCACCAGCAGCGCCGCCAGCGCGAAGGGCAGCGCCACCAGCCAGCCGCCCATGTCGCGGGCGCTCTCGGCCGCGCGAAAGTCGAGCCACGGTGGCAACAGCTGGATCGCCATGAACACCGCCCCCGAGGCCGCGAAGGCGGCAGGCAGCATCCGACGCACATCGCCGACAGGGCCGATCAGGCTGGCAAAGCCGCGATCATGCAGTCGCCACGCGACCAGCCAGACCGCCGCCGCCAGCAACCCGTAAGAGGCCAGCTGCACCACCAGCCCCAGCGCCGTGTCGCCGAAAAACAGCGCCTCCGCCAGATCGGGGGCAAGCCGCCCCAGCAGCCCGTCAAAGGCCCAGATCCCGGCGTCGAACAGCAGCTCGACCAGCACCAGCCCCAGCACGACCCGCCCCAGCTGCGCCGAAGCGCGCGCAGGCGCGGCAAAGGCGGCATGCGGCGCATAGGCCACAGGCACACGCGTCATCGGCGCAGCGCCAGACGCGCCGCCAGCCACAGCACCACCGTCGTCGCAAGGTCCAGCGGCATCAGCGGTGTCAGCGCCGGGTCCGCCGCCGTCACCGGCAGATGATACAGCGCCAGCCCGCCCAGCTCATCCCCGAAGCCGACGACCAAAATGGCGAGGACGTTGTTGATGAAATGCAGCGCCAGCGCCGGCCCCAGCGTGCCCGAACGCGCCGTTAGATCCGCCGCCGCCAGCGCAAACAGCGTCGCACTCGCCACGAACCACAGCCCGTTACTGCCCGCCGCGCCCTGATAATGCAGCAGCCCGAACAGGACTGAGGGCAGCCCCATCCAGATCATCGGATGGGAAAACCGTGCTGACAGACGCGATTGCAGATAGCCACGAAACAGCAGCTCCTCTGCGGCGATCTGGATGAAGATGGCGGGCAGGGCGACGGGCAGCAGGCTCAGCCAGGGCCCGAAGCCAAGGTAGCGTTCGGGGCGCAGATCGGCGGGCATCGGCAGGATCCAGACGATGGCCTGCAACAGCGCCACATGCCCCGCGACACGGAAAAACTGCACGCCAGCCATGGGCCATGGCCCGATCAGACCGGCCAATCCCCGCCCATGCAGCACCTGCAGCATCAGCACCAGCGCGACCACCGCCGCGGTGAACGACCCCAGGAACAGCAGCGTCGCCCCCGCGCTCGTGCCCTGCTCCAGCCGGGCCGGATCGGCCATGCCAAACAGCGACGCCGCCCCGACAAACCACAGCGTCAGCAGCACCGCATAGAGCACCGCGAACATCCCGAATCCGGCCACCGTGCGCCACAGCGCCACCGGGTCATCCTGCCATTGCGGTGCGTGCCGCTGTCCATTTCTGCTCATGGCGCGAAACTATCGCCACGATTTCGTGCCCGCAATCGCCCTTGTGCGCACGGCGGTGGTCATTTATCCCCAAGCCAGCCAAGTTTCCGGGGGAGCCGCGTCCATGACAAAGTTTGATAAATCCAAATTGCCCAGCCGCCACGTGACCGAAGGTCCGGCCCGTGCGCCGCACCGTTCGTATCTCTACGCGATGGGGATTTCGGAAGAAGAGATTCACCAGCCCCTGGTTGGCGTCGCCACCTGCTGGAACGAAGCCGCGCCCTGCAATATCGCGCTCAGCCGTCAGGCTCAGGCGGTGAAACTGGGTGTGAAGGCCGCCGAGGGCACGCCCCGCGAATTCACCACCATCACCGTCACCGACGGCATCGCCATGGGCCACGAGGGCATGCGCTCCTCGCTCGCCTCGCGCGAAGCCATCGCCGACACGGTCGAGCTGACGATGCGCGGCCACTGCTATGACGCCATCGTCGGCCTTGCGGGCTGCGACAAATCGCTGCCGGGCATGATGATGGCCATGGTGCGTCTGAACGTGCCGTCCGTCTTCATCTATGGTGGCTCGATCCTGCCCGGCAAAGCGCCGCAGGTCGAAGAGATCCCCGCCGACTTCCGCTCGCGCGATCTGACCGTGCAGGACATGTTCGAAGCCGTCGGTCGCCACCAGAACCACGAGCTCTCTTCGGCCGCGCTCGACATGCTGGAACGCGTCGCCTGCCCGTCGTCGGGCGCCTGCGGTGGCCAGTTCACCGCCAACACCATGGCGTGTGTCTCTGAGGCGATCGGCCTCGCGCTGTTCAACTCCTCCGGCATGCCCGCCCCCTATGAGAGCCGCGATCAGTACGGCGAGGCCTCGGGCCGTGCCGTCATGCGCCTGCTTGAGCTGAACATCCGCGCCCGTGACATCGTCACCAAGGAATCGCTGATCAACGCCGCCCGCGTCGTCGCCTGCACCGGCGGGTCGACCAACGGCGGTCTGCACCTGCCCGCCATCGCGCATGAGGCCGGGATCGATTTCGACCTGACCGACGTCTGCGACATCTTCCGCGACACCCCCTATTTCGTGAACCTGAAACCGGGTGGCGATTACGTGGCAAAAGACCTCTACGAGGCCGGCGGCGTGCCCGTCGTGCTGAAAGAGCTCGACAAAGCTGGCCTGATCTACCGCGATTGCATGACCGCCTCGGGTTATTCCATCGGCGAGGAGATCGACAAGGTCACCCGCGAAGCCGACGGCAAGGTCATCCACTCCATCGCGACCCCGATCACCAAGACCGGCGGCGTTGTCGGCCTCAAGGGCAACATCGCCCCCGAAGGCGCCATCGTGAAGGTCGCGGGCATGACCCCCGAAGAGCAGGTCTTCACCGGCCCGGCGCGCGTGTTCGAATGCGAAGAAGACGCCTTTGAAGCCGTGCAGAACCGCTCCTACGCGGTCGGCGACGTCATCGTCATCCGCAACGAGGGCCCCTCGGGCGGTCCGGGGATGCGGGAAATGCTGGCGACCACGGCGGCGCTGTCCGGTCAGGGCATGGGCAAGAAGGTCGCGCTGATCACCGACGGCCGCTTCTCGGGCGCAACACGCGGTTTCTGCGTCGGTCACGTCGGCCCTGAGGCGGCACATTGCGGCCCCATCGCCCTGCTGAAAGACGGCGACATGATCACGCTGGACGCCATCAAGGGCACCATCGACGTTGACCTGTCGGACGAAGAGTTCGCCAAGCGCAAAGCCGAATGGGCTGGCCCGCGCGAGACGATCTATGCCTCGGGCGCGCTGTGGAAATACGCTCAGCTGGTCGGCAGCACCTACCTTGGGGCCGTGACGCACCCCGGTGGCAAGGCCGAGAAACATATCTATGCCGATCTTTGATCGGATAAACGCCGGGCGAATCTTTCGCCCGGCCGCTCTGCTGATGACGCTGGCGCTGCTGGCGGGCTGCGAAGCCCCCGGCACCTCCGGTGCGATTGCGCGCGAAGACAACGGTCAGGCGCTCGGCTTTCTGTCCAGTGTGAACCGCAACTCCGGCTCCGTGCTCGGCAGCGCCGAAGTGGCGGGCGGCGATGTCGCGATCCATGGTCCGGCGGGCTATTGCATCGAAGGACGCAGCCTCAAGAAACGCAGCCGCTACGGCTTTGCCCTGCTGGCGCGCTGCGATATCCTCAGCGGTGGTCAGATCGGCACGCCTGTCGCGCTGGCTCTGATGACCGTGACTGTCACCCCCTTTGAGGGCCCCGGCGATCTGGCCGATGCGCGCACGCTCTCGGCGGAATTTCCCCGCAGCGATGTCCTCTCGGCCGAAGACGTGACCGCGGTCCGGCTGCTGCATCTGGCCAAGGGCGGCGATACCTTCGCCCCCGGTGCCGATCCGCGGCAATGGCGCGGGGCCTTCCTGCTCAACGGATATCTGGTCTCTGTCGCCGCCTACGGGCCTGAGGGCAGCACCGTCGCCGACAAGGGCGGGCGGGCGCTGATCCTCGACATGGCGAAAACCATGCGCGCGAAAAGCCCCAAACTGCCAGCCCCGGCCGAGGTCGCCGCCAAAGCAGGCTGAGCCGCGAAAAATCCACCCCGATCCGTTTGCCCGTTTGTTTCAGTCAACCTTTTGCGCCTATGCTTGCCCCTATGTCCGGGCAAGCAGCGCGCGCTCTGTGCCCAACCGCCCGGACTTGCAGGGAAATCGCAGACGCGCTGCGGCAGCGGATACGGGTAACGACGGCGGGGATCATGGCAAAATCGGACAGGTCGGTTCTGGGCAGATGGGTGGCACGGCGCGAACTGCTGCGCTGGCGCGACCGCGCCTCCCAGGCCGAGTGGTGCCATCTGTCGCGATTGCGCGGCCAATGGGCGCAGGCCCGCACCCTGCGCGACGAACTCGACCATCTGATCTATGTCGCCGACAGCCGCCTCGCGCTGCCCGCCATCGGCTCCAGCGCATTTCACGTCCCCTTTGACGCGGACTGGGGCTGGCGTCCCCAGCTCTGGCGGGCGCCGCTGCCGAAATCCGGCCTCGCCTCGGTGCATTCCGGCGAGGTGCTGGGCGACGAGGTCGGCGTGTTTCACGACTGTGACGCCTCCGAGATCTCTCTGAGGCAGGTGCGCAATTTCCGCGAAAGTGACCTCGCGCCCTTTGCGCTGCGCATGGATGTCTTTGCCTTTTCGGGCACCTTCCTGTCGATCGCCATCGACCTGCCGCAGGCCGCGATCGACGGGCTGCGACGGCGCCACCTGATCCGGCTGGACACCGCCGTGCAGATGGAAAAACCGGTCGACCTGTTTGCCCGGCTCAACATCAAGCACGGCCCCAACACCGAACAGATCGTTCTGCAGCTGCCGCTGAGCGAGGATGAGGTGATGGTGGAATTCGACCTCGCCTATACCAATATCAACGAAAAGCGGATCGAAAAGGCTTGGGTCGATCTGATCTTTAAAGACCCCGCGATGAACGAACTGATACTGAGGGATGTGACCCTGTGCCGCCGCCCCCGTGCCGAGCTGTGACAGGATGCATCACAAGCAGGAGACGCCGCCGTGCCTGACGCGACACTGACCAAGACCCGCCTGCACGCGGGCAAGTGGGAAGGGCTGCTGGTCCTGCCCGGTGCCGGCCCCGAGACCGACGTCGCCGGAACCGAGATCGAGGTGCTGTTGCACGATGCCCCGATCCGCGGCGTCACGGTTGAGGCGCTTGAGACACCCGGCGAATACGCCATCGTCATTCCGATCCCGGCCGAGTCTATTGCCGACGGCGTGCAGGTCTTTCTGATCCGCCACCGTCCCTCCAATGCCGTGCTCAACGCCTTCGCCATCCTGTCGGGCGATGTGCTGGGCGACACGCTGCACACCGAAGTGCTGTTGCTGCGCGCCGAGCTCGACATGCTCAAGCGCGCCTTTCGCCGTCATTGTGTCGAAACCCTGCCGCAGGCCTAGCCGCGATTGCCCGGTTTTCGCACCGTTCAGATACCGTTCAGATACCGACGCGATACCGACATCGGTTGTTTCTGTTTCGCTGGGGTATTGTTTCACCGTTTCTCTGCCTTCAACGATCCCAGACAAAACCGCTTTATTGTCCGTCCACTGCCCCTTTCCTGCCTGAATTGACGCTAATAAACGTCAGTATCATATAGCGAGGCAGGCGTTCAGAATGGACAGGCTCACTGAAATGGAGGCATTCGCGACCGTCGTGGATCAGGGAGGATTCACCGATGCCGCGAAAAAGATGGGGATTTCCAAGTCCGCTGTCTCCAAGCATATTTCGTCTCTCGAAGCCCGCCTCGGCGCGCGTCTGCTGAACCGCACGACCCGGCGGGTCTCTCCGACCGAGATCGGATTGGCCTACTACGACCGGGCCCGCCGCGTTCTGAATGACGCGGGCGAGGCCGACGCGCTGGTCACCTCCATGCAATCCGCGCCCTCAGGCCTGCTGCGGATTTCCGTGGCAACCGACTTTGGCGTCAACCATCTCAGCCCCGTTCTGGGCGAGTTTCTGCGGCAATTTCCTGATGTTACGGTGAACATGGTGCTGAACAACCGCCATGTCGAACTGATCTCGGAGGGGTTTGACATGGCCATCCGGGTCGGCGCACCCGAGGGGTCGCCCCTGCTGTCGCGCAAGCTGACAGAGACCGCGCAGCGCATGGTCGCCAGTCCCGGATACATCGCCGCTTATGGCCGCCCCAGCCGCATTGACGACCTGAACGATCACAAGCTGCTGCACTATTCCAACCTCGACAGCGGCAATGTCTGGCGGTTGACCGCCCCCTCGGGCGAGCAGCGCCAGATTCGCACTGCCGGCTGGCTGTCGGTCAATGACGGGCAATCCCTGCTGAACGCCGCGATCTCGGGTCTGGGAATCGCCTATCTGCCCAGCTTCCTCTGCGCGGAGGCACTGGCCAAGGGGCTGGTCGAGGACGCCATGCCGGACCTGCCCCCTGATCTGCAGGGCATCTATGCCGTCTATCCACCGGGCCGATTCACCCAGCCGAAAGTGCGCGCCTTCGTCGATTTTCTGGAGGCAGCCTTCCGCGACAAGGGACCGTTGGAGTGGTAAGCCTGCGTTTGAAATCAATTCCTTAGCTGAGGCTCAGCAACACGGCCTCAACACGGCGATTGGTCTCGCGTCCGGCCTCTGTCTCGTTGCTGGCCATCGGCGCCAGATAGCCCGCCCCCTCGGCGGACATCTGGCTTGCGGGCACATCATAGCGGCGGGTCAACCGCTCCATCACGGCACGGGCGCGGCGTTTGGACAGGGCGATATTGCTCTCAAGCCCGCCCTCGGTATCGGTATGTCCGACCAGAACCACCCTCCGTCCGGCACTGACTTTCAGGAAATCGGCCAGCGCGCTCAGAGAGGGGTAGGGGGCCTCCGCCAGTTCGGACGACCCGGTGGCAAAGATCAGATCGCCCAGCACCACACGCCCTGAGGCGGTCAGCGTGGCCGCTATGTCGCTGGCCTCTGCCCTAGGCATGGTCACGCCGGGCACCGCTTCAGATCCGGGCGCATCATCGGCCTCGGGCACCGTCAGATCGACTTGGCCGGGCGTGATGTGGACCAGCTGAACATAGCCCACGGAGCCTGCCCGGCTGACCAGAAGAAAGACATAATCGGCGTCCTCTCCGGTGCCCCTCTGGGCGGTCAGGGCGCGAAAATCGAACAGATCAACGTTCATGTCGGGGGCTTGAATGACATCAACACCAAAGCGAAAGTCGAAGCCACCACAGGCATCGGTGTCGCATTGCAGAACCGGCGTAAACCCCATGCCCTCAAGCTGTTCCCGCAGCGGAGCGAGCAGCTGTAGCGTTGTCATCTGGCCGCTCACCTGCCAGGACAACCGCGTCACATTCCCCTCCAGCGCCAGACTGGGCACCTTTCCCTTGGCGAAGGGCGCGGTCGGCAGCGCGAAAGAATCGATGCGGGTGTCACTGTGGGTCTGGCGCCCCGCAAAGGGTATCTCAAAGCTCAGAGGCGCCGCCTGCCCGCAGATCGGGGCGAGCAGGGTCATCCCCAGAAGGGCGGGCAGGAGGGTCAGTGTCAGCGCTCTGGCCTGTCGTGCCCGCCGCCGCATTCAGCGCGCCTGCCCGTGGTATTCGGGGTTGGGCTGCATGTGGATCGCATTGGCAACGCGGTTGGACATGTTGAAAAAGCCGGTGGTGTTGGCGATGTCCCAGATGTCTCGGTCGCTGAAGCCCACGTCGCGCAGGCCCTGACGGTCCCCCTCGCCGATCGTGGCGCTGTCGGTCGTGACCTTGGCGGCGAAATCGAGCATGGCACGCTGGCGTGGCGACAGGTCAGCGGCGCGATAGTTCATCACCATCGCCTCACCCAGCTCGGGCTTGCCCGACAGCGCACGCACGGCAGCGCCATGGGCGGTCAGGCAATAAAAACAGTGGTTTATCGAGCTGACGACCACCGCAATCATCTCTCGCTCCAGCTTGCTCAGCCCGCTTTGGCCCAGCATCAGATCGTTGTAGAGTGCGGCAAAGGCATCGAGCTTGGCGATGTCGAAGGCATGCGCCTTCAGCACGTTCGGCACCATGCCCAGCTTGTCTTCGCACAGATCGAAATACGCCTGCGTCCGTTCGGGCAGCGGTGACACCATCGGCAGATCCAACGCCGTTATCTTCTCGTTCATGACCATCTCCTCCTGTCAGTCTTTCTGACGGTAATGGTAATGACCGACCTTTGTCATGCCGAGAGCGTTATAGAGGGCATTTGCGGCGACATTCGCCTGCGTACAGACGACCGAAAAGGTCTGCGCGCCGTTTTGGGCGGCCCACCTTGCGGCATCGATCATCATCGCCTTGCCCATGCCACGGCCACGCATTTCCTCCAGAACCTCGAGCGCGTGCAACATGCCCACGTGATCCGACACGGCCACATAGGCGGTGCCTGCGGGCGAATTGTCGTAGCGCCCGATCAGCGTGGTGCGCGGTTCGCCTGCGCGCAGCATCACCTCGATCCGCGCCGCGCCGATCCCGCCTGCGGACCAGATCTCGCGCTGAATCGCCAGCGGCTCCCAAGTGGCGAGGCTGTGTTGCTCGGGACGTTTCTCCCGCGTCGCCAGAGTGTCGACCGGGCAGGCGTAGATATTGACCGGATCAACGATGACATAGCCGCGCGCCGCCAGCTTGGCATCCAGCGCCTCCTGGCCGGGGCGCAGGCTGAACAGCTGCGGCTGCTCCATCGCGCGCATCGCGGCTTCGGCTTCGACGATATCCGCATCCGTCACCGCCCCGACGGCTGAGGCTGCCGATACGCGCTTGCCACCGCCACCGCCCCGGCGCAGCAACCATGCCCCCTGATGCCGCATCTGCGCCGGAGGCCAGGTTGCATCGACGACAGCCATGTAGAGAGCGGTCTCCTGCGCGACGGTCTTGCTGGCAGGGGCGCTCATGCGGGAAACAGCTCGGCCAGACGGGTCATGGCGGCGTCGATCATCGCGCCGTCGCTGCCCCGGATCACGATGGTGGCGCCATAGATCCCGTCGCGCTGATAGGGGTAGGATCCCATGGAGAGCTCAGGATAATCGCCCGCCAGAGCGCGCAGCGGCCCGGCAATCTCGCCCTCGCCCCGGTCGATGCGCAGCGACTGGCTCAGCAGCGGTTTGCCCCCGGTCAGGCGCGGCAGGATCGAGGCGACCATGGCCTCGAACACGCTGGGCACCCCGGCCATCACATGCACGTTGCCGACGGAAAAACCCGGCGCGATGGACACCGGGTTGTCGATCAGCGTCGCGCCATCGGGAATGCGCGCCATGCGCAGGCGGGCCTCGGTGATCTCGACGCCGCGCCCGTTCCAGTGGGCGACCAGCAGGTCACGGGCATCGTCGCGCACGTCGATATGCTGGTCAAACGCCTTGGCGATGCAATCGGCGGTGATGTCGTCATGCGTCGGCCCGATCCCGCCCGAGGTGAACACCTCGTCATAGGCGGCGGACAAAGCCTTGACCGCCTTGATGATCGCCTTGGCATCATCGCTGACCACGCGGACTTCCTTCAGATCAATGCCAATCTTCGTCAATTCGTTGGCAAGGAAGTACATGTTGGCATCCCGGGTGCGCCCCGAAAGGATCTCGTCGCCGATGACGAGCATGGCAGCGGTGGGATTTGGCATGGGGGCAGCCTCCTTGAGTGTGATTACAGAAATCTATAGGGCGCGCTCATGCGCTTTCAAACCCCCCTTGTTCCGGCAACGCTTTTAAGACGTTACAAGCGTTTCCTCGCCGATATCCGTCTGGGGGACGGGACCGAGGCTGTCGCCCATTGTGCCAACCCCGGCTCGATGCTGGGTCTGGCCGAGCCGGGCAGCAGGATCTGGGTCGAACCCAACGACGATCCGAAGAAAAAGCTGAAATATGGCTGGCGGCTGGTCGAACACGACGGCGGCCATTTCACCGGCGTCGATACCTCTGTGCCCAACCGCGCCCTGCGCGAGGCGCTGATGGCGGGGCAGGTACCGGGGCTTGAGGGCTATGCGCAGGTCCTTCCAGAACAGAAATATGGCAGTGAGTCGAGCCGCATCGATTTCCTGCTGCGTCATCCAGGGCGCGTAGATTGCTATGTTGAGGTCAAGTCGATGACCCTGTCGCGCCAGCCGGGGCTGGGGGAATTTCCCGACAGCAAGACCCTGCGTGGCCAGAAGCACCTGCGCGAACTGGCCGAGGTGGCGCGCGCCGGGCAGCGGGCGGTCATGCTCTACCTCGTGCAGCGCACCGATGTGCACACCACCGCGATTGCCGCGGACATCGACCCCGCCTATGCCGCAGCCTACGCCGAGGCGCGTGCTGCCGGGGTCGAGGCGCTCGCCTTCGCCTGCCGCATCTCGCCTCAGGACATCACGCTGGGGGCGGCTTTGCCTGCGCCCTGACATCGCGCGCATCACAATCCCTCCGCTTCTCTGGCATTTCGCGTCAGAGTGCACTAAATCAGCCCTGTGGCGCCTGCCGGACCCTATCGTCGTCTCCGCCACACATTGGGCGAGACCGTACAGATAAGGGCGATTTGAATTGAAACAGGAACACCGTGGCCGCATGACACGCGAAGGCATCCGCATTCACGAAGCCTCTGATTTCGAGGGGATGCGCAAGGCGGGCGAAGTCACCGCACGCATTCTGGACGACGTGGCCGAGCATGTCTTTGTCGGCCAGACCACCGCCGAGATTGACCGCATCATCGAGGAAAAGGTGACCGAGTACGGCACCACTTCGGCGACGATCGGCTACAAGGGCTACAAGCACGCCTCCTGCATCTCGGTGAACCATGTCGTCTGTCACGGCATCCCCGGCGACAAAAAGCTGAAAGACGGCGATATCCTGAACATCGACGTCACGGTCATTCTGGATGGGTGGTTCGGCGACAGCTCGCGGATGTACGTCGCCGGCACGCTGCCTCGCAAGGCCGAGCGTCTGATCGAGGTGACGCACGACTCGCTGATGCTGGGGATCGAGGCCGTCAAACCCGGCAATACCTTCGGTGATATCGGCCACGCCATTCAGGCCTACGTCGAGGCGCAGCGCATGTCGGTCGTGCGCGATTTCTGCGGCCACGGGCTGGGCCGCGTCTTTCACGCCCCGCCGAACGTGCTGCACTATGGCCGCCCCGGCACCGGCCCGGTTCTGGAGGAAGGCATGTTCTTCACCATCGAACCCATGGTCAACGTCGGCCGCCCGGAAACCAAGGTTCTGGCCGATGACTGGACCGCCGTGACCCGCGACAAGTCGCTCTCGGCGCAGTTCGAACACTCCATCGGTGTCACTGCGGACGGCTGCGAGGTGTTCACCCTGTCGCCCGGCGGTCTGTTCCACCCCACCTACAAGCAGGACTGATCCTGCCTTGGCGGTGCGTGTCCCCCACGCACCGCAGTTGCTTCAGACGTGGCGCAGAAAGCTGATCGTGCTGTCGCCGAAGGGGCGGGCATCGATCACCTCCCAGCCCTCCGGCGCTGTGATGCGCGCGCTTTCCTCCCAGACAATCAACGCCTCGTCGTCGATCCAGCCTTGCGCCAGCGCACTGGCCAGCGCGACTTCGCCCAAGCCTTTGCCATAGGGCGGATCGAGGAACACCAGCGTCGCCTGCGCCTCGGGACAGGCGGGCAGGCGGGTCGCATTGGCCTTGATCAGGCGTACCCGGTCCTTGACCCCCAGCGTCGCGATATTCTCAGCCACCAGCCGCCCGGCAACCCGTCCATCATCGACAAAGGTGCAGGCCTCGGCACCGCGCGACAGCGCCTCAAGCCCGAGCGCACCTGTCCCGGCAAACAGGTCCAGCACCTGCGCGCCGTCGATCGGGTCGCCAAAGCGCCCGCCCGACAGGATGGAAAACAGGCTCTCGCGCACGCGGTCGGTGGTGGGGCGCAGATGTGCGCCCGCGTCGCCCTTGCCGAGCGCGGCCAGCCTGCGGCCCCGGAACTCTCCCGCGATGATCCGCATCAGGCGCGCATCAGGGTCTTGAGGTCGACCGACGCATCCGCGACCAGCGCCGGATCTGCCGTCTTGCCCGCCTCGATCAGCCGCTTGCCGACCATATAGGCGCGCGGATCGTTCATCGCATCAACGGCCAGCAGAGCCTCGCCCGCATAGTACCAGTGGCTGACCGCGCCCTTGTCACCATGGCGCAGGACCACCCGATCATAGCCGGTGTTCAGCCCCGAGATCTGCAGTTTGACGTCGTACTGATCCGACCAGAACCAGGGCTTCGGATCATAGACCTTGCCCGCGCCGAGCATGTTTTCCGCCACGCACTCCGCCATGTCGATGGCGTTCTGCACGCTCTCCAGCCGCAGCCGCCCGGCCTTGTAAGGAAAGCTCGCGCAATCGCCCGCCGCCCAGATCGAGGGATCGCTGGTGCGTCCCTCTGCGTCACAGCGAATGCCGTTTTCGATGTCGAGGCCGGCTTCCTCGGCCAGCACCTCATCGGGCAGGATGCCCATGCCGATGATGACGAAATCCGCCTCGATCTCGCTGCCGTCCCCCAGGATCGCGCCGGTCACATCGCCGGTCCCAACCAGTCGCTCCAACCCGGTGGTTTCGCGGATGTCGACGCCATGTGCGGTGTGCAGCGCGCGGAAATAGTCCGAGGTGGCCTCACACGCGACCCGTTGCAGAATGCGCGGCGCCATCTCGATCAGTGTCACCTTCAGGCCCTTCTTGGCGGCGACCGCTGCCGCCTCCAGCCCGATATAGCCGCCGCCGACGATCAGCACCCGCGCGCCCTCGCGGAACTGCGGCTCCATCGCATCGACATCCGCCAGTGTGCGCACAGAGAAGACATTGCCCAGCGTCCCGCCGAGCGCCTCTGGCAGATGCCGCGGCACCGATCCGGTCGTCAGCGCCATTTGGTCGTAGCGGATCACTTCACCGCCGACGATGATCTCTTTCGCGGCAGGGGAAATTGCTTCGACCGGCGCGCCCAACTTCAGAGTGATCTTGTTGTCTTCGTACCAGCTGAGCGGCCGCAGATAGAGGCGCTCTTCGGCCATGTCGCCCAGCAGATAGGCTTTGGACAGCGGAGGGCGTTGATAAGGCGGCGCAATTTCGCCTCCGATCAGGGTGATCTCTCCGTCGTGGCCAAGGCTTCTCAGCTTGGCGACCAGCGATGCTCCGGCCTGCCCGGCCCCGATCACGGCGATATGCGTCATCAAATAGTCCTTACTGTGTCTGGCTCCCCCGCGCGGGACAGCTATAGTCGCCGCCATGTGGAACACAAATCAACGACAGGACACAAGCATATGAGCATCTCAACAGGGGATCACCTGCCCGACGCCACCCTCGTCACCCTGACCGACAAGGGCCCGGCGCCGGTGACGATCAAGGAAAAGACCGCTGGCCGCAAGGTCGTCATCTTCGGTCTGCCCGGTGCCTATACCGGCGTTTGCAGCACGGCGCATGTGCCCAGCTTCATCCGCACCAAAGCCCAGTTCGACGAAAAGGGCGTGGACGAGATCATCTGCGTTTCCGTCAACGACCCCTTCGTCATGGGCGCCTGGTCCGAATCGACCGGGGCTGGCGCGGCTGGCCTGACCTTCCTTGGCGATCCGGTCAGCGAATTCACCAAGGCCCTCGGCCTGGAATTCTCGGCCCCTCCCGTCGGTCTGATCGACCGGTCCAAGCGCTATGCGATGCTGGTCGAGGACGGTGTCGTCAAAGCGCTGAACGTCGAAGAGAACGCCGGCGTCTGCGATATCTCGGCGGGCGAAGGTCTGCTCGACTCGATGTAAATCCTGCGGGTTTTGAGGCGCTGCGTCGCCTCAACGCCACTCGCGCGTCGCGTCCCAAAAGGGCGCGGGGTGTGGGTGGCAGGCCCTGAGAACGAGAAAACCCGAAGCCTTATCCCCAAGGCTTCGGGCCTGTACAGCAGGCGCGATTGCCCCGATGCTGCGACTTCTACCCCATTCCCCTTGTCGACCCCGTGAGGGTATCGAGCGTCTTGGTTTTGGAATGAATATGCTTGACGCTGACGTAAGGCGTAGCTTCGCAAAAGCATGATGTCAACGGAATGAGTCTGAAAACGGCGCGCGTTGGCGTCAGGTGTCGCTTCCAGCCGATCACGCCGCAGAATGAGGGGACTTGAGGGGCGCTCCACACGGGCGCGGGCCGCTCAAGCCTCAGGAAAGCCGCGCCCTTTCAGCCATGCGACCTGCACCTCGCTCTCCACCGCTTCGGCGAAATGCGCGCGCACATGGGCGATCGCGGCCTCGGTCTGCATCCCGCGTTCGATCAGCAAAAGGGCGGTCACCAGACCACTGCGCCCCGCCCCGTACTGGCAGCTGACAGCGCAGGTGCCGTTCCGGTTCAGCAGCGCATGAAGACGCGGCCCGAGCGCCGACCACAGGTCCATGAAGGCCGCATCGGGCGCTTCGAAATCGCGGATCGGCAGCAGGATCACCTCGAGTCCCACCGCGCCAAGGGCCTTGCTCGCCTGATCGAGGGCACTTTCCGGCAGCTCCGCGGCCTCGGGCAACAACAGGCAGAGCTCGGCGCCAAGGTGCGCGATCCGCTCCACCGTCAGCTCCATTTGCGCCGGGTCGATATAGGCGCCTCCGTCCACCCCGGTCTGCAAGCCGGGAAAGCCAGACAGCACGCAACGCCCGCCCCCGGTCATCGGCACCGTGGCGCGCACAGAGGTCTCGGGATCGATGCCGTCTGGGGGCGTCTGGGGCAAATGAGGTCTCCCGTTTCCAGGCCGTCTGGGACGTTTCCAGATCCTGTGCTTTGGTATACAATGACTTATTGAGATGATGATGGCTTTTGCCGAGCAGAATTCACGCCCCGAACAGGTTACGACGCACATGAGAAAAAACAGCGGCGAAATCGCGGCAGTGATCCGCGAACGCATCTGCCTGCGCGCAGGCACCGACGAAATGCTGCTGCACGAAGGCCAGCTGGCCACCGAATTCGGCGTCTCGCGCACCCCGATCCGTCAGGTGCTGCAGATGCTGGCCTATGAAAGTCTGGTCGAAACCCGCTCGGGCATCGGCACCATCGTGCCGCCGCTTTTGCCCGCCGCTCAGGACGCCGATGAAACGGCGTTTCGCGCCATTCTCACCGCCGCGGCGACCTGTCCCCTTGCCGAAGTTCGCCTTCCCGACGTGGTGCACCTGCGGCTGGGCGAGGCCCGCCGCGCGTTGCGCGATGACAGTCTGGCCAGCGATGAGAAGCTCTTCGCCAGCCTTTCCGCCCTGCTGGAGGTGACGGTGGCACTGGTTGGGGATCATATTCTGGTCACGGCCCTGCGTGCGGCCTACTGGCGTCATATCCGCTGGAGCCTTGCCTGTGGTGCCGATGCCCGGGACGTGGCGCTGGCGCGGCTGGCTCATCTGGTGAGCGAGGCCATGGCGCTTGCGGAGGAGGGGGATCTGCCCGCCCTGCTCAGTCTTCTCAACAACGACACCGTTTGACGTAAACACGCCCCGATCCTGTCTTGGGCCGGGGCGCGATATCGTGCGTTTAATCGACGGTACTGGCGGTTGAGGCCTGTTCGCCTTTTTGCGGCTGCACAAGGGTGCGCGTGGGGAAGGGGATGTCGATCCCGCCCGTGTCCAGCGCTTCCTTGACCTTGCGCTTCATGTCCGCCTGAAACTGGAACAGATCGGCGCGATCGCACCAGACCCGCACCAGAAAATCGACCGAGAAGTCACCCAGATTGTTGACCTGAATGAACGGCTCGGGCTCGGCATGGCTGCGCGGATCGGACATGATGGTGTCGCGGATGATGTCCTCGGCGGTCTTGAGGTTGCTGCCATAGCCCACCCCAAAGACCCACTCGGCGCGCCGCGTCGGGTAGATCGAATAGTTGACGATCGTATTGCCCCAGACTTCGCTGTTGGGAATGATGATCTGGGTGTTCGACAGGCTCGCCAGCTCGGTGAAGTTCAGCGAGATGTTCTTGACGGTGCCCATCTGCCCGTTCACCTCGACAAAATCGCCGTTCTTGATCGGGCGGAAGAAGATGATCATGACACCGGCCGCGATATTGGACAGCGTGCCCTGCAGCGCCAGACCGATGGCCAGACCGGCGGCACCGATGACCGCCACGACCGAGGTCGTCTGCACCCCGAAGGTATTGAGAACGAACAGAAACGCGAAGGCGATGATCGCATAGCTCAGGATCGAGCCGAGGAATTCGAACAGCGTCTCGTCCAGCCGCTGGTGCCGTTTCGACAGGTTGGTGATCCGCCGCTTGGCCCAGCCGGCCAGAACCAGGCCAACGACAAGGATCAACACGGCGGCAAGAACATTGCCAAACAAACTCGCCAAGAAATCCAGTGTCAGCAGGTCGCCAAGGCTTTTGCCGTTCCAGATTTCGGTATTCAGTAAAGTGTCTAGGTTCATGCCAGGATCTGGTCCATCTTTCTTGCCAGTTTCGCGTCGAGGGCGGTGACTCCGCCCACGTCATGCGTCGTCAGTTTGACCGTGACTTTGTTGTAGCCGTTGCTCCAGTCGGGGTGGTGGTCCCACTTTTCCGCCCAGAGCGCGGCGCGAGTCATGAAGGCGAAGGCTTCGGTAAAGTCCTCGAACTTGAAGGTCTTCTTGAGAACGTCCTTTTCGGCGTCCAGTTCCCAGCCGGTTGCGTAGAGAGGCGCCAGCAGCGTCTCGCGTCCGGATTCGCTCAGTTTTTCAGTCATCTTGTTCCTCCTGGTGATCGCGCTTGAAGGGGCCATAGGCCGTCAGCACTTCGATGTCTTCGTCCACGGCGCGGGCCTCGGCCCGCAGGAATTCATCGATGGCATGGGCCAGCCCCGGATTGGCGATCCAATGCAGTGAATGGGTGTGGGCGGGCAGATAGCCGCGCGCCAGTTTGTGTTCGCCCTGCGCGCCTGCCTCCACACGGGCCTTGCCATGGGCGATGGCGTAGTCGATGGCCTGATAGTAGCACAATTCGAAGTGAAGACAGGGGTGGTGCTCGGTGCAGCCCCAATATCGGCCAAAAAGCACCTCGCGGCCGATAAAGTTCAGCGCTCCGGCGACATAGCGCCCGTCGCGTTCGGCCAGCACCAGCAGCACATCGTCACGCAGGCTATCCTGTACCGCGTCGAAGAAGGCGCGGGTCAGGTAAGGCGTGCCCCATTTGCGATTGCCGGTGTCGGTGTAGAACCGCCAGAAGGCGTCCCAATGCTCGGGGCGGATATCATCGCCGGTCAGCGCATGGATGGTGCCGCCAAAGGACTGTGCCTGAAGGCGCTCCTTGCGGATGTTCTTGCGCTTGCGCGACGACAGCGTGGCCAGAAAAGCGTCAAAATCCGCATAGCCTTCGTTGTGCCAGTGAAATTGCTGCGAATGGCGGCGCATGAGGCCCATGGCCTCGCCCGCCTCGGCCTCAGCTTCGGTGCAGAAGGTCACATGCAGGCTGGAGAGGTCGTTGTCCGACGCCAGTTGCACGGCCCCCTGCACCAGCGCGGCTGTCGCCGTGGTCTGGAACTCCGGCTTGACCAGAAAGCGCCGCCCCGTCGCGGGGGTGAAGGGCACCGCGATCTGCAGCTTGGGGTAATAGCGCCCGCCGGCACGCTCAAAGGCATCGGCCCAGCTGAAATCGAAGATATATTCGCCCTGACTGTGACCCTTGGCATAAAGCGGCGCGGTGCCGATCAGCGTCTCGCCATCATAGGCGGCGAGGTAGTGCGGCTCCCACCCAGACCCGGGCCCGACCGAGCCGCTGATCTCCAGCGCGTTCAGAAACCGCCAGGTGGTGAAGGGGTCATTGGGACGCCCGCCGTCCGCCGCTTCGGGGCAGGCGCAGGCGTCCCAATCGGCACTGTCCAGCCCGCGGATCGCGGACAGGGTGCGGATTTCAATCGTGGTGTCGGGGGCTTTATCCATGCCCGGGACTATCTGTGCCGAGAGGGCGCGGGATCAAGCGGGAATGGCCGCCGGATAGCCCTCAAAGGTCACATTGTCGGCAAGTTGGCGGGCTTCGGCTTCGGCTTCGGCACTGCGGATGGTCCAGCACAGCACCGGCCAGCCCTGCGCCGCAATCTCGCGCACACGCGCGCGGCCGAGGTCAGGCGCGTGGTGACTGATGAAGGAGGCCTCTGCGCGGTCCATATCGGGGATCATGGCCAGATGCGCGCAGGTCTCGGCGCTCAGCATTGTCCAGTCCTTCGGATCATAGGCGGCAGTGATCAGCCCGCGTGGAGTGTCGGGGGCCAGCGCGGCCATGCGCGCGGCGGAATGCGGATTGAACGACATGAAGGCCAGCGGGCCATCATAGCCTTGCGCGGTCTCCGCCGCAGCCGCTTCGAGCGCGCCGATATTGTCGCCCATCTTGCCGTCCTGATCCTTGATCTCGACCAATAGAGGCACCCGGCCCGCGACGATCTCCAGCACCTCGGCGAAGGTCGGGATGCCGCTGGGGCCGCCGGTCAGCGGGATCGCGGCCAGCGCGGCGGCGGTGCGGGCCTTGATCGGCCCGGTCTCGCCGGTCAGCCGGTCCAGCGTGTTGTCGTGAAACACCATCGCCACCCCGTCGGAGGAGGGCTGGAGGTCGATCTCGATGCCAAAGCCCGCCGCCACCGCGGCCTCGATCGCCTCACGGCTGTTTTCCGGGCGGCCCTGCGTCAGGTCATGCAAGGCACGGTGGGCAATCGGGGCGTGCAGGAAAGCCTGCGGCAGCGGCGGGCGGGTCATCAGGCGATCTCGAAGATGGCTTCGATTTCGACGGCAACGCCAAAGGGCAGCGCCGCGGCGGACACGGCAGAGCGGGCATGCCGTCCTGCATCGCCCAGAACCTCGACAAGGAAATCCGAAGCCCCGTTGACCACTTTGGGCTGGTCGGTGAAATCGCCGGTGGAATTGACAAAGCCGTTCAGTTTGACGACCCGCTTGAGTTTGCTCAGATCCCCGCCGCACGCGGCCTTTGCCTGAGCCAGCAGACCGATGGCGCAGAGTTTTGCAGCAGCGGCACCGGCCTCGATCTCCATGTCGTCGCCCAGCTTGCCCTTGACCAGACCATTGGCGTCCTGGCTGACCTGACCAGACACGAAAACCATGTTGCCGCTGACGACGAAGGGCACGTAGTTGGCAGCCGGAGCGGCGGCGACGGGCAGGGTGATGCCAAGCTCGGCGAGGCGGGATTCGATGGCATTGCTCATGGTGTTCTCCAGATGGGGGCGGGGCGCGTCGCGACGGGCGCGTTCGCGGGGACGCTACAATCCGGGGCCGGGATTGCAACCGCGAATGCTGTCGATGCGGGGCTTTCACGTCCCGTGCTTCGGGAGGATATGGCAGGGTCGCGCTGCGGCGCGGCCGCTTCGCGTGCGCTGATCGCGCCTCGCCTGACCCATTGCGCCTGGCCGGGGACAGCGCGCAGCCCGGTGCCTCAGCCCTCGCGCATCGCCTTGGCGAAGTAATCGGTCAGCGGTTTCACCAGATAGGCCAGCGGCGTGCGATCTTCGGTGCGCAAATAGGCCTCGACCGGCATCCCGGGCAGCAGCGTCAGCCCTGCGGGCAGGGTCGCCAGCGCGGCCTCATCGATGTGGATCTCGATGCGGAAATAGGTGCGCCCGGTCGCCTCGTCGCGGAAGGCATCGGCCGAGATCCGGGTCAGGTGCCCCGCCAGTTCCGGGGTCGAGTGGCGATCAAAAGCGGGAAAGCGCAGCTGCACCTCCTGTCCCAGATGCAGCGCGTCGATGTGGATCGGATCGACCTGCGCCGCGATCACCAGCGGGCGGTCCTGCGGCACGAGGTAGAGCAGCGGTTCCGCCGGGCGTAGCACCGATTGCGGCGCAAATACCGAGAGGTCATAGACCAGCCCCGCGACAGGCGCCGTGATCTGCAGCTTGTCCAGCCGTGTGATCAGGGCGCGACGCCGCTCCGCCAGTTCCATTTCGCGGTAGCGCAGATCGCGCAGGGTGGTGATCGCGGCCTCCTGCTGTTCGGTGTCGAGTTTCAGCAGATCCAGCTCGATCTCCGTGATCCGCCCTTCGGCCTGGGCCTTTTGCGCGGTCAGATCGCCGATAGAGCCGCGCAGCCGCGCCTCCTCCCGTTGCAGCGCCTGCACGCGCGTGACCTGTGACAGCCCCTTGCCCAACAGCAGGCGTTGCGTCGCCAGTTCCTGCGCGATCAGAGTCAGCTGGGTGTCGAGCGCGTTTGACTGCGCCGTGATCCCGGAGATCTGGCTGTTGACCTGCTCGACACGTTCATGGACCTGCCTGACCTGCTGATCCTGCGCCGCGCGGCGGGCCCTGAGCAGCTGATCCTGACCCGCCAGAAGCTCAGCGACGTCGGGCTGCCGGGCGGCGACCTGAGACAGCAGCGGCGCCGGTGTCATGGTGCTGACGCCTTCGCGCTCGGCCTCCAGTCGGGCGCGCCGGGCCATCAGTTCGAACAACTGTCCCTCAACGATGGCAAGTTCGGAGCGCAGCGTCTCGGGCGACAGCTGCACCAGCACCTCTCCGGCCTCGACATGCTGGCCTTCGGCGACCAGTACGGCCTCGACCACACCGCCCTCGGGATGCTGCACCACCTGTCGGTTGCGCTCGACCTCCAGCTGGCCGGGGGCGACCACGGCACCGGCGATCCGGGTCAGGGCCGACCAGCTGCCAAACCCCGCCACGAGGACCAGCAGCGTGGCCAGTCCCAGCAGCATCGGCAGGCGCACGGAATAGGCGGTGTCGGTCGTCGCATTGCCACGGGTCATTGCACACCCCCCTGCAGGCTGCCCTGTGAAGCCCCCCGCCGGATATGGTCGTGGTTCTGGACCACCTTGCGCAGCACCTCGTCGCGCGGGCCGAAGGCCACGCGGTTGCCGCCCTCGAGCATCAGCAGCAGATCGCATTCCTGAATGGCAGCCGGGCGGTGTGCCATGATCATGACCGCGCACCCGTCGGCCTTCATCGCACGGATTGCGGCGTTCAGCGCCTCGCTCCCCTCGTTGTCGAGGTTGGAGTTCGGCTCATCCAGCACCAGCAGCACCGGCGCGCCATACATCGCCCGCGCCAGACCGATCCGCTGTATCTGCCCTCCCGACAGCCGGCTGCCATGAGGGCGCACCCGCGTGTCATAGCCCTCGGGCATCTTCAGGATCATATCATGGGCATCCGCGGCACGGGCAGCCGCGACGACGGCGGCATCGTCAGGCACCGCGGCCATGCGGGCAATGTTTTCGGCGATGGTGCCCTCGAACAGTTCGACCCGCTGCGGCAGATAGCCGATCAGGCCACCCAGCACCGCCGAGTCGTAATGCGCGAGAGAGGCCCCATCCAGCCGGATGCTGCCGCCCGCGCAGGGCCAGGCCGCCGTCATCGCCCGTGCCAGCGTCGACTTGCCCGCCCCCGAAGGTCCGATCACGCCAAGCGCCTGCCCCGGCGCGATGGAAAAGGTCAGCATCCGCAGTGACGCCATCGCCTGACCCGGCGGGATCACGGTGGCCTGCATCGCCTCGATCTGCGCCCGCGGGTGCGGCAGTCCTGTGCGCGGCGCGACCACGGGGACAGCCCCCAGCAACCGCGACAGGCTCTGCCACCCCTGCCGGGCGCGTTGCGCCAGCGGCCACTGCGAAATCAGCGTCTCGATCGGGGTCAGCGCCCGCCCCAGCAGGATCGAGCCTGAGATCATCGCCCCGCCCGAGACCTCTCCGCGCAGCGACAGCCAGGCGCCAAGGCCCAGCATCGCCGATTGCAGCACCAGCCGCAGCGTCCGCGTCAGAACCGAGAAACCGCCCGTGACATCCGCCGCCTGTACCTGCCGCGCCAATGCCCGGCCACGCAGGCCCTGCCAGCGGGCAAAGGCGGCCTCGCCCATGCCCATGGCGCGGATCATCCCGGCCTCGGCGCGCATCTGATCCGCCTGCGCCTGCGCGGCCATTGCCGCGGTCAGCGCCTGCCTCTGGGGCGCCTGACTGCGCATCCGGCTCAGGCCCGCGACGCCGATCAGCAGCGCGCCACCGGCCAGCGCCAGCATCCCCAGCAAAGGATGGAACAGAGCGATCGCCGCCAGAAACAGTGGCGTAAACGGCAGATCGAACAGCGCGGCGGGCACCGGTGACGCCAGCAGCCGCTGAATGGCCTCACTGTCCTGCAGGGCGGTGTCGGCGTCGGGGTCGGGCTGCAGCGCCGAGCGGCGCAGCGCGGCGTCATAGGCACGCGGGTCCAGCGCCGCCTGAAAGCGCGCGCCAATCCGCGACAGGATGCGCCCGCGCACCAGATCCAGCAGCCCCATGGTCAGATACAGGAACCCCGCCAGCACAGTCAGCGCCAGCAGCGTCTCGACCGAGCGCGAGGTCAGAACCCGGTCATAGACCAGCAGCATATACAGCGGCCCCGTCAGCATCAGCAGGTTGGCGAAAACCGAAAACAGCGCCGCGCTCCAGTAAAGCCCACGGCTCTGGCGTCGCAGATCGCGAAGTTCCTGCGCCCCTGTATCGGTCTGCCGTTCACGATTTCGCTGCCGCACAATATGCGCCTTTCCGCCGATTACCATTTCCGGGTTTCCCGCGAGATGTCGCAGACATAGACTGCCTATACGACATGCCTTACTGGCCAGACCGGGGGAATTTGTCGCCAATTGGCCACAGCAATCCCCGAACTCCACTATTTCTATGGCCGCAAAGCGTTTAAGGATTAGATAAACGGTTGTCGCAATTCGCGCCCCTCTCAACGGAATTTAAAACGAATGTTCTCTGCATGATCTCTCGCAACGCGCTCTCCGCGACGCTGAACGCCGTGTCCTCGCCCCGCGCTGTCCTGTCCCTGATTCTGGTCTCGGCAACACTCGCAATGGCGGGCTGTGCACGGCCGTCGCCAGAGGCCGCGACGCAGCAGTATTTCGATCCCTACGAGGCGCGAAATCGCAAGATCCATGCCTTCAACAAAGGGCTGGACAAGGCTGTTCTGCGCCCGGTCGGGGTGGCCTATGCCACTGTTGTTCCCGAAGAATTCGCGACCCTCGTGCAGAACTTCGGGGAAAACCTTGCGACCCCGGCGGATGTGGTGAACGATGTCCTGCAGTTCCGCCTGAAGGACGCCTTCATCAACACCGTGCGCTTCACGATGAACTCGACCATCGGCGTCGGCGGCCTGATTGATGCCGCAACGCTCTGGGGCATTCCCGCGCGCGACACCGACTTCGGCGAGACCCTCTATGTCTGGGGCGTGCAGGAGGGGGCCTATATGGAGCTTCCCATCCGTGGCCCCTCGACCGAGCGGGACACCGCAGGTCGCATCGTCGATTTCTTCACCAATCCGCTGAGCTATATCCTTCCCTCGCCGGAGAAGTCCTACGGGACCGAAGCCCGCGTGGTCAGCGCCATCGGCTATCGTGGCCGCTATGCTGATACGGTCGATTCGGTGCTCTATGACAGTGCCGACAGCTATGCGCAGTCGCGCTCGATCTATCTGCAGAGACGGCATTACAAGCTGGGCGATATCAATACGGGCTCCGCTGCCGAGGATCCCTACGCCGACCCCTACGGCGCGCCCGCTTCCAACAGTTCTGATGACCCCTATGGTGACCCATATGCTGAATAATCTTACGCGCCGGCACTTCGTCGGCGGCGCTCTGGCGCTCGCAATCGCGCCGCTGTTTCTGTCTCCGCGCGCCGCTCTGGCGCTGACCGATGCGCAGGCCAAGACCATGGTCGATAGCCTTGTCGCGCGCATCAACCAGGTGATCTCCTCCGGTAAATCCGAAGCGGCGATCATCAAGGACTTTGAGCAGATCTTCGACCAGTACGCCGATGTTGCGATCATCGCGCAATCCTGCCTCGGGCCTGCCGCGCGCGGCCTGTCCGGTGCCCAGCAGGCGGCCTATACGGCGGCCTTCCGCGGCTACATCACCCGCAAGTACGGCAAGCGTTTCCGCGAGTTTGTCGGCGGCCGGATCGAGGTCAACTCCGTGAAGGAGGTCAAGACCTGGCGCGAGGTCGTCTCGACCGCTTATCTGCGCGGCGAGGCTCCGTTCGAGGTCAAGTTCCTGGTCTCCGACCGCTCGGGCCGCGATCTGTTCTTCGACATGTTCATCGAGGGCATCTCCATGCGCCTGACCGAACGTGAAGAAATCGGCGCCATGCTGGACAAGCGCCGTGGCGATATCGCCGCGCTGACGGCGGATCTGCAAACCGCAGGCTGAGGCTGTCGCGATGCGCCCCCGGCCCGGTCCATAAAACCGGGCTCATCATAAAAAAGGCCCCGAATGGTTCGCGCCATTCGGGGCCTTTCTCGTTCTATGGCGACCGATCAGTTCAGCCCGAAGATATCCTTCAGCGCCTTCTGGATGATCGTGTCGAGCCGCTGGGGCTGCGCGCCCTGACCCTGACCCTGGCCCTGACTTGCGCCATCGCTGCTGGCCGCGACAGTGCGCCCGGCATTGGGATCGGGGCGCAGCATCGGCAGGGGCTTGGGTTCGATCCCATCCTCGACCCGGACCATGACCTCGTGAAAGATCTCGGCGGGCAGGCCCGCGCCAGTGACGCCGGTCAGTGGGGTGTTGTCGTCGTAACCCATCCAGACGCCGGCCACGTAATCCGCTGAAAAGCCGATGAACCAGGCGTCACGGGTCGACGACGTGGTGCCCGTCTTGCCTGCGATCTCGTGGTCGGGCAGTCCGGCGCGCGTGCCGGTGCCCTGCGCCACGACCTGTCGCATCATGTAGATCAGCTCGCGCGCAGCGGCCTCGCTGATCACCCGTTCGCCGATGCCGCCGTCGGTGCCCATCAGGGGCTGGCTGTCGCCCTGCAATGTCACGGACTCGATTCCGTAGGGCTCGACCGAAGACCCGCCGTTCAGGATGCCTGCGTAGCCGCCGACCATCTCGACCAGCGTCGATTCCGATGCGCCGAGCGCGAGGGCCGGGCCCTGCGCCAGATCGCTCTCGATCCCGAAGTCCGAGGCCACCTTGCGCACATTGTCCAGACCCGCCGACATCGCCAGCCGTACCGCCGGGATGTTCAGCGACTTCATCAGCGCCTCTTCCAGCGTCACCGGACCACGGAACTTGTGGTCATAGTTCTCGGGCCGCCACGGGCCCGAGCCCGCCACGTTCACGGTCAGAGGCTCATCCTGCACGACGTCGTTGTAGTGCCAGCCCAGATCCAGCGCCGTGCCATAAACAAAGGGCTTGAACGCCGAGCCGGTCTGACGCAACGCCTGCGTGGCGCGGTTGAAGACGCCCTTCACCCGGGTATCGCGTCCGCCCACCATGGCGCGCACAGCGCCATCCGGGCTCATCACCACGATCGCGGCCTGCGCCTTGGAGGTGTCCTTCACCTTCTCCTCGAAGATGTACTTCATCGCGGTTTCGGCAGCTTTCTGGATGCGCTGATCCAGCGTGGTCTTGAAGATCACGTCCTGCGTCGATTTCTTGGTCAGGAAATCCGGACCCGACGACATCACCCAATCGGCGAAATAGCCGCCCGACTGCGCCTCGGCGGCGGCGGACAGGCCTGCAGGGTTCGCAATTGCGTTCTTGGCCTGCGCGGCGTCGAGATAGCCCTGCTCCTGCATCAGCCCGACGATCACGCTGGCACGATCCTGCGACCGGGCCAGGTTGTTCGTCGGTGCATAGCGCGTTGGCGCCTTCAGCAGACCGGCCAGCATCGCGGCTTCAGCCGGGGTGACATTGGCGGCGGACTTGCCGAAATAGCGCTGGCTGGCGGCCTCGAACCCACGGGTGCCCTCGCCCAGATAGGCGCGGTTCATGTAGACCGTCAGGATCTCGTCCTTGGAATAGCGCATCTCCATGCCGATGGCATAGACGGCCTCTTTCACCTTCCGCCAAAGGGTCGTCTGGCGGCAATCGTCCTCATAGGCGGTTTCGTTCTTCCACTGCTTGGGGTCGTAGGGCACGCCAAGGCAGATCAGCTTGGCCGTCTGCTGGGTGATGGTCGAGCCGCCATGACCGTCCAGCGGCCCGCGTCCCTCGCTAAGGTTGATGCGGATGGCGCCTGCGACGCCGCGCGGGCTGACACCGAAGTGCTTGTAAAAACGCCGGTCCTCGGTGGCGACGATGGCATGGCGCAGGTTGGGCGACACGCTCTGTGCATCCACGACGCCGCCAAACTGATCACCGCGCCAGGCAAAGACCTGACCGGCGGTGTCCTGCATCGTCACCGAGCCACGGGCGCGCCCGTCAAACAGCTCATCCACCGGGGGCAGCGTCACCGCGACATAGGCGGAGGCCAGCAGCACCAGCGCCACGCTGACCGCGGTCAGCCGCCAGACGATGCGCCAGATCAGGCCGACGATCCAACGGAACAGCCGCACGATGGGGTTGCGAGGCCTGCGCCCGCCCCCACGACCACCACCCCCGCCGCCATTGCGCGGCGGCTTGCGGGGCGGTTGCTGACGCGACCCCGGCGCGGCGGACCGGGCGGCAGGTTTTGCCGTCTTGGCCGCAGGCTTGCCTGTACCGGCCTTGGCCGAGCTGGGGCGTGCGCGCGGTGCGCCCGCTCGCTTGTCCGCCACGAGGGTCGGTTTGCGACGTCCTGAATCACTCATTTGTACTGCCCGGAGCTTTTTGCTTTTCGACACGTTACAGGCTTTGGCCGTGAATGTTGAGGCAGAAGCGCAGGGGCAAAGTGTTTTTGATTTGCACAAATAGTGTGCAATTTTTCAAATGCGTCCAAAAAAATGGCAGAGGATACGCAATTTGGTCTCGCCAACCCGGCCCGTAGTTCCGCATTCCTAGCAGGGACGGCTTATCTGCGGGGGCCAAACTGTGGACCCGTGTCCGCAACAAGGAAGGGGAAAGTAGTGAAACTCATTATCGCAACAATCAAACCGTTCAAGCTTGAGGAGGTCCGCGAGGCGCTGACCGAAATCGGCGTGCGCGGGATGATGGTGACGGAAATCAAGGGCTTCGGCTCGCAATCGGGTCACACCGAAATCTACCGCGGTGCGGAATACGCGGTCAATTTCGTCCCGAAGATCAAACTCGAGATCGCTGTGACGGCTGCCATGGCCGACCAGGTCGTCGAGACGATCACGACGACAGCCAAGACCGGGAAAATCGGCGACGGCAAGATCTTCGTGCTGGATATCCAGCAGGCGGTTCGGGTGCGGACCGGCGAAACCAACGACGACGCACTCTGAACTGCGACCGGACAGGGGAAAGGACTCAATAATGAAAACCGTTACCAAATTTGGCCTGGCTGCCGCGCTGATCGCGCTGCCCAGTCTCGGCCTTGCGCAAGAGGCTGACGTGACGCCTCCGATGGAAGAGATCGGCTATATCTTCACCACGTTCATGTTCCTCGTCACCGGCTTCCTGGTGATGTTCATGGGCGCGGGCTTTGCCATGCTCGAAGCCGGCCTCGTGCGTCAGAAGAACGCCACGATGCAGCTGATGAAGAACGTCGCGCTCTTTGCGATTGCTGCGATCATGTACTACCTCGTCGGCTACAACCTGATGTACCCGGGCGACGGCTGGACCGTCCTCAACGTCATCGGTGCCTTCTCGCCCGCAGCGCTTGATCCCGTTGGCCTGGCCGATACCACACCTGACCTGACCTATGCGTCGGTGGGGTCGGACTTCTTCTTCCAGCTGATGTTCTGCGCCACCACCTGCTCGATCGTCTCCGGTACCCTCGCCGAGCGCATCAAGCTGTGGCCCTTCCTGATCTTCTGCCTCATCCTTGCCGGTTTCCTCTACCCGATCCAGGCGTCCTGGAAATGGGGCGGCGGCTTCCTGAACGAAGCAGGCTTCCTCGATTTCGCTGGCTCGACCGTTGTGCACTCGGTTGGTGGCTGGTGTGCCCTCACCGGCGCGCTGATCCTCGGCCCGCGTATCGGCAAGTACAAGAACGGCACCGTCACCCCGTTCCCCGGTTCCAACCTGACGCTCGCCACTCTGGGTACGTTCATCCTGTGGCTGGGTTGGTTTGGCTTCAACGGCGGTTCGCAGCTCTACATGGACACGGCTGCCAACGTTGCTGACATCTCGCGCATCTTCGCAAACACCAACACGGCAGCTGCCGGCGGTGCCATCGCGGCGATGATCCTGACGCAGATCCTCTACAAGAAACCCGACCTCACCATGGTGCTCAACGGCGCTCTGGCTGGCCTCGTCTCGATCACGGCCGAGCCCCTGACCCCCGGTCTGGGTGCGGCAACGATCATCGGTGCCATCGGTGGTATCCTTGCGGTTCTCGCCGTGCCGATGCTGGACAAACTGAAGATCGACGACGTTGTCGGCGCGATCCCGGTTCACCTGGTCTGCGGTATCTGGGGCACCATCGCGGTTGTCTTCACCAACGGCGACGCCTCCATCGGTACGCAGCTCTATGGTATCGTCACTGTCGGTATCTTCACGATCGTCGCCTCTGCGATCGTCTGGATGATCCTCAAGGTCGTTGTTGGCCTGCGGGTGTCCGAAGAAGACGAGATCATGGGTCTCGACATGGCCGAGCTGGGCATGGAAGCTTACCCCGAGTTCTCCAAAGGCTGAGCTCTGCTTTCTGAGACTGCCTGAAATTGGCCCGGGCGTTCGCGCCCGGGCTTTTTCATGTCCGCACATTCATGTCGGCAGAGGTCCGGCCCGGGGCCCTCCGCCGCGCCCTGCGGCACCGTTGCACGCCCATGCAATTGCCGCCCCCGCCGATCCGTGCTTAGAATTTTCGCAAAGACCAAAAACAAAAAAGGATTGGGACAGATGTATGACATCGCGGCCATCGGGGCCTGGCTGGAATTCGCAGTGCGCTGGCTGCATGTGATCACCGCGATCGCCTGGATCGGATCTTCGTTCTATTTCATCGCGCTCGACCTCGGGCTGCACCGCGACCGCAACCTGGCCTCCGGCGCGGATGGCGAGGAATGGCAGGTCCACGGCGGTGGCTTCTATCACATCCAGAAGTACCTGATTGCCCCCGACGCCATGCCCGAGCACCTCGTCTGGTTTAAGTGGGAGGCCTATTCGACCTGGCTGTCGGGTTTCTTCCTGCTGTTTCTGGTCTACTACCTCGGGGCGGATTTCTATCTCATCGACCCCGCGGTCATGGACCTCGCGCCCTGGCAGGCGATCGCCATCTCGCTGGCGTCGCTCGCCCTCGGCTGGCTGGCCTATGACACGATCTGCAAATCGAAGTTCGGCGACGACAACACCCGCCTGATGATCGCCCTCTACATCATCCTCGTCGGGCTGGCGTATTTCTACACCCACGTCTTTTCCGGCCGCGCCGCGCTGCTGCACCTCGGAGCCTTTACGGCAACAATCATGAGCGCGAACGTCTTCTTCATCATCATGCCGAACCAGCGCATCGTGATTGCCGACCTCAAGGCAGGGCGCAAACCCGACGCCAAATACGGCAAGATCGCCAAGCAGCGCTCGACCCACAACAACTACCTGACGCTGCCGGTCATCTTCATGATGCTGAGCAACCACTACCCGCTGGCGTTTTCGACGCAGAACACCTGGATCATCGCCTCCCTCGTGTTCCTGATGGGCGTCACGATCCGGCATTTCTTCAACACCATGCACATGCGCAAGGGCACGCCCTACTGGGCCTGGCTGGTCACGGCGATCATCTTCCTCACCATCGCATGGCTGTCGACCGCGCCGATGTTCCGCGCCGATGAAGACCCCGAGGCCGGCATCGTCACCCGCTTTGCCGAAGCGGAGGGGTTCGAGCATGTCACCGATATCGTCATGGGCCGCTGTTCGATGTGTCACAACGCCGAGCCGTTCTATGACGGCATCCTCTGGGCCCCCAAGGGCGTGCGCCTCGACACGCCCGCCAATATCACCCGCAACGCCCGCATGATCTACCTGCAGGCGGGCCTCAGCCACGCGATGCCCCCCGCCAACGTCAGCTTCATCGAACCGGCAGAGCGTCAGGCGATCATCGACTGGTACGCGGCCGCCACGAAGGGGTAGGGCGGGGTGAACCCGGCCCTACAGACCGCCCGGCACAAGCGCGGTTAACCATCTACAGCAAACCGCCGCCCGTGGTGTTTCCCCCCGTTCCCGACTCACCACAGCCATGCTAAGTCTTGCGACATGCAGCGCCCAGACCCCAACATACGCGACAGCCAGCCTGTCATCCGCCAGCTCGACGAGTCCGCGATCAACCGCATCGCCGCAGGTGAGGTTGTTGAGCGCCCCGCCTCCGTGGTCAAGGAACTGGTGGAAAACGCCCTCGACGCCGGTGCCAAGCGGGTCGAGATCACCATCGCCGATGGCGGCAAGACCCTGATCCGCGTGCGCGACGACGGCTGCGGCATTGCGCCCGAGGCGCTGCCGCTGGCCCTGTCGCGCCACGCCACCTCCAAGATCGACGGTTCCGATCTGCTCAATATCCACAGCTTCGGTTTCCGGGGAGAGGCGCTGCCCTCCCTCGGCGCGGTCGGTCGCCTGACCCTGACCTCCCGTGCCCAAGGTCATGAGGCCGCTGAGATCCGCGTCAGCGGGGGCCACACCGACCCCGTCCGCCCCGCCGCACTCAACTCCGGCACCGTGGCCGAGTTGCGCGATCTCTTCTACGCCACGCCCGCTCGCCTGAAATTCCTGCGCACTGACCGGGCCGAAACGCAGGCCGTCACCGACATCATCAAGCGCCTCGCCATGGCCGAGCCCTTCACTGGCTTCATCCTGCGCGATACGTCCGGCGGCGGTGAGGGCCGCGTGCTGTTCCGCGCCGACCCTGAAACCGGCGACATGTTCGATGCCCTGCACGGTCGCCTCGCCAACGTGCTGGGCCGCGAATTTGCCGAAAACGCACTGGCGATTGATGCCGAGCGCGAAGGCCTGCACATGACCGGTTACGCCGCCCTGCCGACCTATTCGCGCGGCGCGGCGGTGGCGCAGTTCCTCTTCGTCAATGGCCGCCCGGTCCGGGACAAGCTGCTGATGGGGGCCCTGCGCGCCGCCTATTTCGACTTCCTCAGCCGCGACCGTCATCCGGCGGCGGCACTGTTCATCGACTGCGATCCGATGCTGGTCGACGTCAACGTCCATCCTGCCAAATCTGAGGTCCGCTTTCGCGATCCCGCCATCGCACGCGGCCTCATCGTCTCGGGCCTGCGCCATGCTCTTGCCGACGCCGGGCACCGCGCCTCAACGACGGTCGCAGGCGCGACCCTCGGTGCTTTCCGCCCCGAGCGCCCCTCGCAAGCCGCCCTCGGTGCCGCGCAGCAGGCCTTCGCGCCCGAGGCGCCGCGTGTCTATCAGTACGATCCAAAGCACCGTTCAGATACCGTTCAGATACCGACGGGATACCGACATGAGAATTCGGGCTTTTCGGAGGGGAATGCACAGACCTTCCCAAGCCTGACGCCGACCCCCTCGGCCCGCGCCGAACTGCCCCCCGAAACCGATGCGCAGACCCCACTTGAGGCCTATCCCCTGGGGGCCGCCCGCGCGCAGGTGCATGAGAACTACATCATCGCCCAGACCACGCGCGGCATGGTCGTCGTCGACCAGCACGCCGCCCACGAACGGCTGGTTTATGAAAAGCTGAAGGCGCAGATGGCCGCCAATGGTGTGCCCTCGCAAGCCCTGCTGATCCCCGAGATTGTCGAGCTTTCTCAATCAGATGCCAGCCGCCTGCTGGAGGCCGCAGACGATCTTGCGCGCTTTGGTCTGCATATCGAGGCCTTCGGCGGCGGCGCCATCGCCGTGCGCGAAACCCCCGCGATCCTTGGTGAGATCAACGCCGAGGCGCTGATCCGCGACGTGCTGGACGAGCTCACCGATCAGGACGACAGCATGGCCCTGCAAGCGCGGGTCGAGGCGATCCTGTCGCGCGTTGCCTGCCACGGCTCCATTCGCTCGGGTCGACGTATGCAAGTCGCTGAAATGAATGAACTTCTGCGCCAGATGGAGGCGACGCCCCACTCCGGTCAGTGCAACCATGGCCGCCCTACCTATGTGGAGCTGCAACTCTCTGATATCGAACGGCTTTTCGGGCGTACATGATGCAAATCGGCTCCCTCACGCTCGACCTGTCCGACCCGCTGACGCTTGCTCTGCTCGGCGGCGGGGCGGGGTTCGTTATCCTGTTGATCCTGCTGATTTTTTCGATCCGCTCGGCCGGTCGCGCCTCGGATCCGCTGATCTGGCAGATGACGCAACTGTCCCGTCACGTCGAAGGTCTGGGCCGGGGGCAAGAACAGCTCGCCGGGAATTTGTCGAACGTTTCCAACGCACAAACGACCGGACAGGCACAGATGCTGCAGTCGATGGAGGCCCGCATGGCCCACGTCCAGCAGCAGATGAACGACCGCCTGCACGACAATGCGATGCGGCAGGCGCGCGCGCTTGCAGAGATGCAGGAGAAGATGAACGCCCAGCTTCGCGGCGGCTCCGAGAACACCGTCAAGAGCCTGACCGCCCTGCAAGAGCGTCTGCAAACGATTGACAAAGCTCAGGAAAATATCACGAAACTGTCCGGGGACGTGCTGTCACTGCAAGACATCCTGTCCAACAAGCAGACCCGTGGTGCCTTTGGCGAGATCCAGTTGAACGACATCGTCTCCAAAGCGCTGCCGCCCGACAGTTATACCCTGCAGGCGAAACTCTCCAACGACCGCCGCGCCGATTGCCTGATCCACCTGCCGAACCCGCCCGGCCCCATCGTCGTCGACGCCAAGTTCCCGCTTGAGGCCTACGAGGCCCTGCGCCGCGCCGAAACGCCGGAGCAGAAGACTCGCGCCGCCCAGCTGTTCCGCCAGTCCGTGCGCCATCATATCCGAGCGATTTCAGACCGTTACATCATTGAGGGCGAGACGGCAGACGGCGCGCTGATGTTCCTTCCCTCCGAAGCGGTCTATGCCGAGCTGCACGCCAATTTCACTGACGTGGTGCGCGAGGGCTTCAACGCCCGCGTCTGGATCGTCTCACCGACGACCTGCATGGCGACGCTGAACACCATGCGCGCGATCCTCAAGGACGCCCGGATGCGCGAACAGGCCGGTGCGATCCGCAAGACGCTGCATCTGCTTCACCGCGATGTCGAGCTGGTGGTGGAGCGTGTCGGCAAGCTGGAAACGCACTTTGATCAGGCGCGCCGCGACCTCGACGGCATCGGCACCGCGGCCGAGCGTGCCGGTAAACGTGCACTGCGCCTCGATAATTTCGACTTTGAAGAGCTGACAGCCGATGATGCGACGCCGCTGGAAAGCCTTGCTCAGGGTCAGCCGGTCACGTGATCTTGCGCTGAATCAAGGCGGGGAGCCGGAAAACATGCGCTACACTCCGTCCAGCAAGGAAGGAATCGCCATGCTTGAAATCTCCATGGACAAGATCGCCAGCATCGTTCTGATGTCGCGCGAAAGAGAACGTGCCGAAGGTGAGCTCCGCTCGTTTCTGGAAAACCTGAACGAGGACGAGCTGGTCAGCCTGGTTGCGCTGATGTGGATCGGGCGGGAATCCTATGATCCCGAAGACCTTGACGAGGCCATGCGCATGGCCCGCGAAGAGGCCCATATCCCGACCGCCGATTACCTGATGGGATCGCCGCATCTGTCGGATCATCTGGAAAATGGGCTGGATGCGCTAGGCCTCTCCGCTCAGGACGAAGAAGACGAGCTGATGCGCGGTGGCGGCGGCTAAGTCCGCGTGCGGGTTTGCTTTTCCTGACCAAGTTGTGATCTTAGAGGCCGACCTGTAATGTCGGAGGCCTTTTATGATTCCCGTTGATCCAGACCGTTTTCTGGCCGATTTGCACCACTTACGCAGTTTTGGGGCCGCTGGAACGGGCAAGGGTGTCGTCCGGCAAGCCTATTCCGAGCCCGATATCGCCGCCCGCGAATGGCTGGCCGCGCAATATGCCGAGGCTGGGCTTGATGCTGTCATCGACCCTGTTGGCACCGTCTGGGGCCTTGCACCCGGGACCTCCCTGCTGGTCGGCTCGCACAGCGATACCCAACCTGAGGGGGGCTGGCTGGACGGCGCACTTGGCGTGATCTGCGGGCTTGAGTTGGCGCGCGCGGGCGTGCAGGCCGGTCTCCCCATCTCAGCCGTGTCTTTTCAGGACGAAGAGGGACGCTTTGGCGTCATGACAGGCAGCCGCGTCTGGTCTGGCCGCACGACGCTGGCCGAGGCGGATGCGCTGAGCGACGCAAAGGGCCTCAGCTTTGCCGAAGGACGCGCGAAAATGGCGCATCTGGTGACTGGAGAGGTGGATCCTGCGCGCTTTTCCGGATTTGTCGAATGTCATATCGAACAAGGCCCCTGGCTGGATGAGGCGGACGAAGCGATCGGCGTTGTCACTGATATCGTTGGCATTCGTGATCTGACCCTCACCTTCAGTGGCGAGCAGAACCATGCGGGCACCACGCCGATGCACCGCCGCCGCGATGCGCTGACGGGGATGTTGCGCTTTCAGGCGCTGATCGAGGATCGCTTTCGCAATGTCGTCACTCCGCAAAGCGTCTGGACCACGGGCCATGTCGATCTGTACCCCGGTTCGCACTCAATCGTGCCGGGGCGGTGCAGCTTTTCGATGCAGTGGCGCGACGGTGATACAGCGCGTCTTGACCGCATGGAGGAGATCGTCCGCGTAAGCGCCGCTGAGGTCGCCGCCGACACCGGTCTGGGGCTTGAGATATCCGAGATGCTGGCGCTGGACCCTGTGCCGATGGACGCTGGCTTTCAGGCCGCTCTGGCCGCTGCGGCTGAGGCGCAAGTGCCCGGACGCTGGCGCAAGATGCAATCGGGGGCGCTACACGATGCGGCCAGCCTGTCGCGGGTGATGCCGGTGGCGATGCTGTTCGTGCCCTCGATCAACGGGATCAGCCATGACTTCGCCGAAGACACGGCCGAGGCGGATCTGGTGGCGGGCCTCAGGGTTCTGGCCCAGGCCGTGGAAAAAATCGCTTCCCGCTGAGGGGCTCAGCCCCAGCTGACGTCGCCCAGAAAGATATAGCCCGCGCCATAGATCGTCTTGATCAGGCGCGGGTTTTTCGTGTCCTCCCGCAGCTTTGTGCGCAGGCGCGAGATGCGCACATCCATCGCGCGATCAAAGCTTTCCCCGGCCGCGCCGCCCAGCACCTCCTGCATCGTCGCGCGCGAGACGAGGCGTTTCGGGCGTTCCAGAAACAGCCGCAGCACCTCGGCTTCGGCATGGGAAAACGGAGTCTCGCCACCCTCGGCATCCTCCAGCGCGAAGCGGTCGAAATGCGCGGTCCAGCCGTTGAAATGCGCAATTTGCCCGGCTCCGGAGCCTGTGACCGGGTGATCGCGCCTCAGACGCGCACGAATGCGGGCGACGACCTCGACCGGATCGAAGGGTTTGATGATGTAGTCATCGGCCCCCAGCTCAAGCCCCGTCACCCGGTCCTGAACCTGCGCACGACCCGAAATGATGATGATCGTTGCGCCTTTTTCCAGCGCGAGGCGGTGCACCAGTGTCAGCCCGTCCCGGTCGGGAAGCGACAGATCGACCAGACAGACATCGGGGGTGATGGTCTTCAGCGCCACCTCGAACTCCGTGGCGCGCGCGAAGGCGCGGGTGCGGAATCCTGCCTCCTCAAGGGCGGCAGAGAGGATCTGCCTGATCTCGGGTTCATCGTCCAGGATCGTGACCAGAGGCTGGTTCATACGGCACGCGCCCCCTGACGCAGAAAAATACGTAACTGGTTGGCGTCAAAAGGTTTCTGCAGCACCGGCCCGCGCACCCTTGCGGCCCTGTGCAAGGGATGGTCCGGGCGCAGAGAGGTCATCATCAGGAAGGGCGGCGCGCCCTCTGGCAGTTTGTCGAACAGGTCGATGCCCGTGGCGCTGCCCTCCAGTGACAGATCGCTCAGGATCAGGGTCAGGCTATCCAGATTTTGAATAATTTCAATAGCTTCACCGGCGGTCGGGGCCTCTATCACCGAGTAGCCCGTCTCGACCAGCATCTGCCGGATGGAGTGGCGTAGATCAGGACTGTCCTCGACCAAAAGCGCCAGCCCCCCAGCGGCGGAGAGTTGCGGCGCCTCGCGCCAAGGCAAGGACAGCGTGACTTCGGCACCGACTGCATGATTGGCGATGCGCATGCGGCCCCCGGCGCGCTGCGTCATGTCATAAACCATCGACAGACCCAGACCCGACCCTTCGTTGCCCTTCGTGGTGAAGAACGGATAGGTCGCCTTTTCCAGTGCCGTGGTCGAAAATCCGGGGCCACTGTCCGAGACGCGGATTTGCAGCCAGGTCCCCTGGACGTTGCTTGAGGTGATCGCGATCTCGCCGGGCCCTTCGCCAATCGCATCCCGGGCGTTGAGCACCAGATTCAGCAGGCTGTCCTGCAACATGCCCGTGTCGAGCCAGAGGCGCTCTGCCTGAGCGCTGTTGTCGATCCGCAAACTGACCGCCTCTGGCAGGGCGGAGCGGGCGAGGGTTTCGAAATCACGCATGAAGGCGGACCAATCGGTTGCGCCGGGGCTATGTTCGCGTCCTCCGGTCATGTCGGCAATCCGGTTCAGCAGGTCGCCGCCGCGTTTCGCCGCGCCCTGTGTCGCGGTCACCAATGTTTGCGCCGCCTCCGGCAGGGCAAGTCGCGACAGCTGTGATTGCAGCCCCATGATGATCGTCAGCAGGTTCGAAAAATCATGCGCCATCCCCGAGGTCACCTGCGCCGCCAGCTCTCGTCTGCGGGTCTGGGTCAGGGCAGCGCGGGTCTGGGTTTCCTCGGTGACGTCCATCGACATGATATAGACGCCATCGGGGCCATTCGGGGTCAGGGCCGTGCGAATACGGCGACTGCTGGCCTCGTCCGTGAACTCGACGACCCCGGCGCGCCCCTCAAGAGCGGCGTCGATATAGGGGCGCACGGCCTGATGCACCTGAGGCCCCAGCACGTCAGCGATATGCAGCCCGACGATATGCGAGGGCCGACCGGGCAGAATGCGGCTCAGCCGGCGGTTCGAGTAGGTGTAGATGTGCTGTGGCGAGACATGTGCGATATGGGCGGGCAGCATCTCGGTGGTCAGGCGAATGCGGGCCTCCATCTCGGCCAAGCTGCGGCGGGCTTCCTCCAGCCGGGTGTTGGCCGAGGTCAGCTGGCGGTTGGTCGCGGCAAGCTCCTCGGCGCGGGTCAGCAACTCGTCCGACAGTTCCTCGGACCTTGCGCGCAAGAGGGCCTCTTGCTGCTTGGTAGCGGTGATGTCGGTGTAAACGGTGACCCAGCCGCCTTGCGGCAGCGGCGCCCCTTCGACACTGACGATGCGGCCATTGGCGCGGGTCCGCTCCATATAATGGGGCTGAAAGGCGCGGGCGGTTTCCACTCGACGCTCGATTGCGTCCTCGATATCGTCGATCGGGCCGTATTCACCCGTGACACAAAGGTGGCGGATGGTGTCTTCAAACCGCGCGCCGCTGCGCACCAGTTCTGGCGGCAGATTGAACATGGCCTGAAACTGGCGATTGGCCTGCACCAACCTAAGATCCTGATCATAAATGGAAAGGGCCTGCTGGATCAGGTTCAGACCGGCCGTCGTCATCAAGTCCTTCTGTGACGCGCTGGTGTTCAAATCCTGTCCTCCCTCCCTCATGGCTAACGCGGATCGGGCCTTGGCGAAAGGGTGTCTGTTTGCAACTGCAGCGAGATCTCTTCGCGCCCGCAGTACCCGTAACAATTCGTTAGGTTTTGGACATGATCCAGTAAAAATTGGCGACAAGGCTGGGTTTGTCGCTAGGGTGATCCCCTACGATCCGCTTGAAGGAGAGTGGGGTCCGGCTTGGGAGGGTCGGACAGAGGGAGGAAAGACTGTGACTGCAAGTGCCCAAAACGCGGGCGGAGCCGTGCAATCGGTGCCGGCTCTGCTGGATCGCAACGCCAAGGCCTATCCAAAGAAGGCGGCGTATCGCGAAAAGGAATTCGGCATCTGGCAAAGCTGGACGTGGTCGCAGACGCGCGACGAAATCCGCATGCTGGCGCTCGGGCTGCTGGATCTGGGCGTGGCGCGGGGTGATTTCGTTGCGATCATCGGCTCGAACCGGCCACATCTCTACTGGTCCATCGTTGCGGCGCAGATGATCGGGGCGGTGCCAGTGCCGCTCTATTCCGACAGCGCCGCCGAGGAGATGGCCTATGTGCTGGATCACTGCGGCGCGCGCTTCGTCATTGCCGAGGATCAAGAGCAGGTCGACAAGGTCAGCGAGATCCGCGACCAACTGACCGCCCTGGAGCAGATGATCTACCTCGATCCCAAGGGCATGCGGAAATACGACCACACGCATCTGCATGATTTCGCGGGGGTTCAGGCCCGTGGCAACGCCGCACGCGGCACGCTGACGGCCGAGCTGGAGCGGCGGCAGGGCGCGATCACCTACGATGATATCTGCGTCATGCTCTATACGTCGGGCACGACGGGCAAGCCAAAGGGCGTGGTGTTGTCGAACCGCAACATCATCGAGACCTCGAAAAACTCCTCAGATTTCGACAAGTTGCGTCCGGGGGATGAGGTGCTGGCCTATCTGCCGATGGCCTGGGTGGGGGATTTCATCTTCTCCATCGGGCAGGCCTACTGGACCGGGTTTTGCGTCAATTGCCCGGAAAGCGAGGCGACGCTGATGACCGACCTGCGCGAGATCGGGCCGACCTATTACTTTGCGCCGCCTCGGATCTTCGAGACGCAGCTGACCAATGTGATGATCCGGATGGAAGATGCCGGGCGCTTGAAGAAGGGGCTGTTCGATCACTTCATGGGGCTGGCGCGGCGGGTTGGCGGCGACATCCTTGACGGCAAGCCTGTTGGCGGGCTGGACAGGCTGCGCTACCGCCTCGGCAATGCGCTGATCTATGGGCCGCTGAAGGATACGCTGGGGCTGGGGCGTGTGCGTGTCGGCTATACCGCGGGCGAGGCGATCGGCCCGGAAATCTTTGATTTCTATCGCTCTTTGGGGATCAACCTGAAGCAGCTCTATGGCCAGACAGAGGCCAGCGTCTTTATCACCCAGCAACCCGACGGGCAGGTGCGCAGCGATACGGTGGGCGTCGCCTCGCCCGGTGTCGAGATCCGGATCGGGGACAGTGGTGAGGTCTATTATCGCGGGCCGGGTGTGTTTGAGTACTATTACAAGAACGCCGAAAGCACCGCCTCGACCAAGGATGGCGAGGGCTGGGTGGCGACGGGAGATGCGGGTTTCATCGAGGCCGACACCGGGCATCTGCGCATCATCGACCGTGCCAAGGACGTCGGCAAGATGGCTGACGGGCGGCTGTTCGCACCGAAATACGTTGAAAACAAACTGAAATTCTATCCCAACATCCTGGAGGCCGTGGTCTTTGGCAATGGCCGGGAACACTGCACCGCCTTCATCAACATCGACCTGAACGCCGTTGGCAATTGGGCTGAGCGCAAGAATATCGCCTATTCCAGTTATCAGGAGCTGGCGGGGCATCCTCAGGTGCTCGACGCCATTCAGGCGCATGTCGAGGCGATCAACGCCTCGGTCGCCGAGGATGAGATGCTGTCAGGCTGCCAGATCCACAGGTTCTTGATTTTGCACAAGGAACTGGATGCGGACGATGGTGAGATGACCCGGACTCGCAAGGTGAGACGGCGCATCATCGAGGAGAAATATGCCGATCTGATCCAGGCTCTTTATAGCGACGAGAGCACCATCAGCACCCGCACCGAAGTGACCTATGAAGACGGGCGCAAGGGCCATATCGCAGCGACGTTGCAGCTGCGGAATGCGGCTGTGGTGACGCCTGCACAAATACAGGTGGCCGCAGAATGAGCCTTGCAGAACAATATGTTATGGACACCGAGATGGACAGATCCGAGGGCCACATCACCGAGGATGGTCGCAAGATCGGCGCGGTGATGATGGAGATGCGCAATATCACCCTCAAGTTCGGCGGGGTGGTCGCGATCAAGGACATCTCCTTCGATATCCGGCAGGGCGAGATCCGCGCAATCATCGGGCCAAACGGCGCGGGCAAGTCGAGTATGCTCAACGTTATCAGTGGCTTCTATCACCCGCAGGAAGGCGAGGTCTGGTATAATGGCAGCCGGCGTGCGCCGATGCGGCCCTATCAGGTGGCCCGTCAGGGGATTGCGCGGACCTTCCAGAACATCGCTCTGTTCGAGGGGATGACGGTGCTGGACAACGTCATGACCGGCCGGCTGAACTTCATGAAAACCAACCTGTTCCAGCAGGCTTTCTGGCGCGGCAAGGCCGAGCGGGAAGAGGTGCATAATCGCGAATTTGTTGAGAAAATCATTGATTTCCTTGAGATTCAGGCGATCCGCAAGACCCCGGTCTCGCGTCTGCCCTATGGGCTGAAAAAGCGGGTCGAGCTGGCGCGGGCACTCGCGGCAGAGCCACATCTGCTGCTGCTGGACGAGCCGATGGCAGGCATGAACGTCGAGGAAAAAGAGGACATGTCGCGCTTTATCCTGAACGCGAACGACGAATTCGGCACCACCATTGCGCTGATCGAGCATGACATGGGCGTCGTGATGGATCTGAGCGATCGGGTGGTCGTGATGGATTACGGCAAGAAGATCGGTGACGGCACACCGGATGAGGTGCGCAACAATCAGGCGGTGATCGACGCCTATCTGGGGGTGGCTCATGACTGATCGCCGCACTGCAGCAAGACCTTGGCAAAGCCCGAAATCGGCCTGTCGGTATCTGAACGGTATCGCGTCGGTATCCGGTGGGTATTGCAGCGCAGCATTTTGCCTTGCCGAAAATGACCTTGGGGAGGCGATGTGATGCCGGATCAGCTGCTGTATGCGATGGAGGTTCTGCTGAACGGGCTTATGGCGGGGGTGCTGTATGCGCTGGTCGCTCTGGGCTTCGTGCTGATCTACAAGGCGAGCGGGATCTTCAACTATGCGCAGGGCGTGATGGCGCTGTTTGCCGCCATGACTCTGGTCGGGATCATGGAGGGGCAGGTGCCCTTCGCGCATCTGATCAACGCCGCGTTTGGTACCGATCTGCATGTCTTTGGCTGGCAGCTGTCCGGGCTGATCGGCATCCTGCTGACCGCGGTGGTGATGGTGGTCATGGCCTGGGCGGTGAACCATCTGATCTTTCGCCACCTCGTCAACCAGGAGCCGATCATCCTGTTCATGGCAACCATCGGGCTGGCCTACTTCATGGAAGGCCTCGGAGATCTGATGTGGGGCGCGGACATCAAGAAGCTGGATGTCGGGCTGCCGCAGGGAATCAACGGCTGGATCGACACCACGACTTTCGATGCGTTCGGTTACGGGTTCTTCATCGATAATCTGGATATCTGGGCGACAGTGATTGCCGCCATTCTGGTGATCGCGCTGATGATCTTCTCGCAATACTCCAAGCAGGGGCGGGCCCTGCGCGCGGTTGCGGATGACCATCAGGCGGCGCTCTCGGTGGGGATCAGCCTGAATTTCATCTGGGTGCTGGTCTGGTCCATCGCCGGGTTCGTGGCGCTGGTCGCGGGGATCATGTGGGGCACCAAGAGCGGCGTTCAGTTCAGCCTGAGCCTGATCGCGCTGAAGGCGTTGCCGGTGCTGATGCTGGGGGGATTCACCTCGATCCCCGGGGCGATTGTCGGTGGTCTGATCATCGGCGTCGGAGAGAAACTGTTTGAATTCGCCATCGGCCCGATGGTGGGCGGCGCAACCGAGAATTGGTTTGCCTACGTTCTGGCACTCGTTTTCCTTGTGTTTCGCCCGCAAGGGTTGTTCGGTGAGAGACTGATCGAACGGGTTTGACGGGCACAGTGAGGAGTGCGCCCGTCAGGACTGGCCCGGGAGACCGACTGCGCGCTGTGCGCGACACCCGCCCACCCGGACCTGTCCGGGCACCGGGTGATCACATCAAGACTCTGGGAGGAGTGACGATGACCAAGACAATGATGACCGGAGCAGCCGTGACCTGGAGCGGATTCTGGGTGTTCTGCTACTGGGCCGCGGCAAATGCCCCGATGAAAGAGCGCCATGAGATCGTTATTCTGGTGCTGGCTGGCCTCGGCGTGCTGGGCGCGATCTTTGCCTACAAGCTGATCTGCGCAGGCATCGACTGGGTCGGGCAGACCCCGGACCAAGGCGTCTGAGATGCTGTACCGCGAGGCCGGCGATTTCAAGACCAGCTACGAGGACGACAGCCAGACCTTTCCGATCCGGTTTGACCGGCTGGCGTTTTACGCTGCCCTCGTCGTGGCCTTCGGGATCGTGCCGTTCGTGATCAACGACTACTGGGCCAATGCCGTGGCCCTGCCGTTCCTGATCTATGCAATCGCGGCGATCGGTCTGAACATCCTGGTCGGCTTTTGCGGGCAAGTGAGTCTGGGCACCGGCGGCTTCATGGCCGTCGGTGCCTATGCCACCTACAAGTTGATGACCGCCTTTCCCGAGGTGAACATCTTTTTCCACGTGCTGATCGCGGGGGGCATCACGGCCTTTGTCGGGGTGCTGTTCGGTCTGCCGAGCCTGCGCATCAAGGGCTTCTATCTGGCGGTGGCGACGCTGGCGGCGCAGTTCTTTCTGGTCTGGCTGTTCAACCGTGTGCCGTGGTTTTACAACTATTCCGCCTCGGGGCAGATCTCCGCGCCGGAACGCACGGTGGTCGGTGTCCCGGTGACGGGTCCGCATACCGAGGCCTGGGCGACCTATCTGTTCTGTCTGGTGTTTCTGGCCGGCTCCGCCCTGATCGCGCGCAATCTGACGCGTGGTGCCACGGGGCGCAAATGGATGGCGATCCGCGACATGGATATCGCTGCCGAGATCATCGGGGTGAACCCGCTGCGCGCCAAGCTGAGCGCCTTTGCCGTCAGCTCCTTCTTCATCGGCATCGCCGGGGCGCTGTTCTTCAGTGTCTACCTCGGCGCGGTCGAAGTGGGCGAGGCCTTTGGCATCAACAAGAGCTTTCTGGTGCTGTTCATGGTGATCATCGGCGGGCTGGGGCGGATCTTCGGTTCGCTGGCGGGGGCGGCGTTTCTGGTGCTGCTGCCGGTGCTGCTGAAGAACACGCTGGTCGGCACACTCGGCTGGCCCACGGATCTGGCGGCGCATCTTGAGATCATGATCGTCGGCGCGCTGATCATCGTCTTCTTGGTCGCGGAACCGCACGGGCTGGCGCAGCTGTGGCGGCTGACGAAGGAGAAACTGCGGCTCTGGCCCTTTCCACATTAGGGCCGGAGATCGCGCCGGGAGAGGAGGCCCGGCGCGCAAGAAAAAACATCAGAACATCACTGGGAGGAGACACCTGATGAAGAGACTTTTCGCAAGCGCCGTCGTGGCCACACTGGTGGCAGGGCCTGCCATGGCGGATCTGGTATTCCCGGATCTGAGCTATCGCACGGGCCCTTATGCGGCGAACGGTATTCCGTTTTCGGACGGCTATCAGGACTACATGACCCTGCTGAACGAACGCGACGGCGGCATCGGTGGCGAGCCGATCAAGGTCATCGAATGCGAGACCGGCTATAACACCGAAAAAGGTGTCGAGTGCTACGAGGCGACCAAGGGCGAGGGCGCGTTGCTGTACCAGCCGCTGTCCACCGGTATCACCTATCAGCTGATCCCCAAGGCAACCGCGGATGGAATCCCCGTGCACTCGATGGGATACGGGCGCACTTCGGCCAAGAACGGCGAAGTCTTTCACAACATCTTCAACTATCCGGCGAACTACTGGGACGGCGCGAGCCATGCCATCACAGAGATCCTGAACGAAAATGAAGGCGATATTTCGAACCTCAAAATCGCGCTGGTCTATCACAACTCGGCCTACGGCAAGGAGCCGATCCGCACGCTTGAGGAGCTGTCGAAGAAGCACGGCTATACGCTGACCCTGCTGCCGGTCGATTCCCCCGGTCAGGAACAAAAGAGCCAGTGGCTGCAGATCCGCCGTGAAAAACCGGACTATGTGATCATGTGGGGCTGGGGCGTGATGAACCAGGTCGCCATTCAGGAGGCGGTGAACATCCGCTATCCGATGGACCATTTCATCGGTATCTGGTGGTCAGGCTCGGAAAACGACGTGCTGCCTGCGGGCGAGGCGGCGGATGGCTACAAGGCGCTGACGTTCCACAACCTTGGCAGCGATTACCCGGTCTATGACGATCTGAAGAAATACGTCGTTGATGCGGGCAAGGCGGCCGGGGCAGGCGATCAGCTGGGCACCGCGCTCTATGACCGTGGCATGTACGCAGCGATGCTGGCGACCGAGGCAGCGCGCACCGCTCAGACCATGTACGACACCAAGACTCTGACACCGATGCAGATGCGCGACGGCATGGAAAACCTTGAGATGACGGAGGCGAAGATGGCCGCGCTCGGCCTGCCGAACTTCGGCCCCGAGTTCAAGGTCAGCTGTGCCAACCACGGCGGCGACGGTCTGGGCGCGGTGGCGCAATGGGACGCCAAGGCCAAGACATGGTCGCTGATCACCGACTACTTCCCGGCGGATGACGAGGTTCTGAACCCGCTGATCATCGAGGACAGCACCGCCTTTGCCCAAGAGAACAACATCACTCCGGGCTGCAACTGAGGCAAAAGGCCCCCGGGCGGAACACCCGGCCGGGGGGCACTGAAAAGGGCGAGGGGGGGCGCGATGCTGGACGCAGGCAAGACACAGGAAAACCTGTTGGAAGTGAACAACATCGAGGTGATCTACAACCATGTGATCCTCGTGCTGAAAGGCGTAAGCCTGTCGGTGCCCAAGGGCGGCATCACGGCGCTGCTCGGCGGCAATGGCGCGGGCAAGACGACGACGCTGAAGGCGATCTCGAATCTGCTGCACTCGGAGCGGGGCGAGGTGACGAAGGGCTCGATCCTCTATCACGGCAAGACGGTGCAGCACCGCGATCCGGCCAGTCTGGTCAAGGCCGGCGTCATTCAGGTGATGGAGGGGCGGCATTGCTTCGAGCATCTGACGGTGGAGGAAAACCTGCTGACCGGCAGCTACACCCGCACCGCCAGCCGCGCCGAGATCGACCTCGATCTTGAGCTGGTCTACAGCTATTTCCCGCGCCTCAAGCTGCGCCGCAAAAGTCAGGCGGGCTATACCTCGGGCGGCGAGCAGCAGATGATCGCCATCGGGCGCGCGCTGATGAGCAAACCCGAGACGATCCTGCTGGACGAACCCTCCATGGGCCTCGCGCCGCAGTTGGTCGAGGAGATCTTCACCATCGTGAAGAACCTGAACGAGGAGGAGGGCACGACCTTCCTGCTGGCGGAACAGAACACCAACGTGGCGCTGCGTTTTGCCCACTACGGCTACATCCTGGAATCGGGGCGCATCGTCATGGATGGCCCGGCGGCCGAGCTGCGCGAGAACCCGGATGTGAAGGAATTCTACCTCGGCATGTCCGACGATGGCCGCAAAAGCTTTCGCGACGTCCGCTCCTACCGGCGGCGCAAGCGGTGGCTGTCGTGACCGCGGGTGAACCCGCAACGCAACTGGGGAGGGGCGAATATGACACAGCATTTCGACAGGCTTGAAACGCGCAGCATCGACGCGCGCGAGGCCGCACTGGCGGCAGAGCTACCGCGTCAGATTGCAGCGGCGCAGCGGCTCTCGGGCTATGGCGACAGGCTGACAGGCGTCGATGCGGCCAGCGTGACCACTGTTGCCGCGCTGAGCCGGCTTCCCGTGCTGCGCAAGTCCGACCTGATGCAGGCGCAGCGCGGTCAACCGCCGCTCGGCGGGCTGACGACGCTGCCGGTCAGCGGCTTCGCCCATGTCTTCCAAAGCCCCGGCCCGATCTATGAACCCGGTGGTGCGTCGCATGACTGGTGGCGTATGGGACGCTTCCTGCATGCCTGTGGCATCGGCAAGGGCGATATCGTTCAAAACTGCTTCAGCTATCACCTGACGCCCGCCGGTATGATCTTCGAGAATGGCGCCCGCGCGGTGGGGGCGGCCGTGCTGCCCGCAGGCACCGGCCAGACCGATCTGCAGGCTCGTGCGGCCCACGACCTCGCCGTCACCGCCTATGCTGGCACGCCCGATTACCTCAAGGTGATTCTCGACCGTGCGGAGGAGCTGAACCTGCCGCTACAGATCACCCGCGCCGCCGTCGGCGGTGGCGCCTTGTTCCCGTCGCTGCGGGCGGAGTATGCGGATCGCGGCATCACCTGCCTGCAATGCTACGCCACGGCAGACCTTGGCAATATCGCCTACGAAAGCACGGCGATGGAGGGGATGATCGCCGACGAAGGCGTGATCATCGAAATCGTCCGCCCCGGCACCGGCGATCCTGTCGCGCCGGGCGAAGTGGGGGAGGTTGTGGTGACCACCCTCAACCCCGACTACCCGCTGATCCGATTCGCCACCGGCGATCTCAGCGCCGTGTTGCCGGGGGTCAGTCCCTGTGGCCGTACGAATCTGCGCATCAAGGGCTGGATGGGGCGCGCGGATCAGACCACCAAGATCAAGGGCATGTTCGTTCGCCCCGAACAGGTGGCTGATTTCGTGCGCCAGCACGCCGAGGTCAGCCGGGCCCGCGTCATCGCCCGGCGTCAGAACGAGACGGATATTATGATTGTGCGCATCGAAAGCGACGGCGAAGACGGCGCGCGCTACCTCTCCACGGTGATGCAGACCCTGAAACTGAAAGCCGAGATCGAGATCGTTCCGAAAGGCTCCCTGCCCAACGACGGCCTCGTGATCGAGGATCAGCGCGTCTACGACTAGGCGCGCCAGGCTCCCTCATCTTGCCTGAAATACTTCCGCCGGAGGCTTCCGTCTCCGGCCACTTGCACACGGCACAAAGAAAAAGGGCCGCCAAAGCGACCCTTTCCGGTAAGTCTGTTGCTGCTGTCGCGGCAGCCGGGGCAATCAGCCCTGGCGTGCTTTGAAGCGAGGCTGCGTCTTGTTGATCACATAGACGCGGCCTTTACGGCGCACGACGCGGCAATCGCGGTGGCGCTGCTTCAGCGAGCGGAGCGAGTTGCGAACCTTCATGGTCATCTCCTCTTGTCGCGGCGCGGCTAGCGCCAGTGTTTCGCGGTTGGCAATCCTGCGATTGCCGATGAATTCATGGTGGGCGATACAAGGTTCGAACTTGTGACCCCTTCGATGTCAACGAAGTGCTCTACCACTGAGCTAATCACCCATTACCAGTTTCGGACTGCGCTGTTTCCGCTTGAAGCAGCGCGTATATCCTCGCCAGTTCGGGTCGTATAAAAGGAGTCGATGACGGGATCAAGGGCTTTTGGCATTCCTTTTTTCGAGTAATATCCAAGGGCATCCGGAGTTGTCATGACACGATCCGCCTATGATCTCTTCCGCCCCGAGCGGCTTACCACCAGCGTGGTGTTTGCCTCGCCCCATTCCGGGTGCGATTATCCTGACGATTTGATGCAAAAAACCCGTCTGGACAGGCATCAGGTGCGCTCCTCCGAGGATGCTTTTGTCGATCAGATATTCGCCTGTGCGCCCGAGTTTGGGGCGCCGCTGCTCTGTGCGACGACGCCGCGCGCCTATGTCGATATGAACCGCGCAATCGATGAACTCGACCCGGCGCTGGTCGAGGGCGTGCGGCGACGCGGGCACAATCCGCGAATCGCCTCCGGTCTTGGGGTGATTCCCCGCGTCGTGGCAGGGGGAATGCCGATTTATCACGGTAAACTGACACTGGAGGAGGCTGAGGAACGGCTGGCGCGGACCTGGACCCCCTATCACGCCACGCTGCAGTCGCTGCTGAACGAGGCCCGCGCCGGTTTCGGGGAGGCGATTCTGCTCGATTGCCACTCGATGCCGCATGAGGCGCTGGACGGTGTGGCGCGCAATGCCCGTCGCCGCCCGGAGGTGGTGCTGGGCGATCGGTTCGGCGCCTCTGCGGACAGTTTTCTGGTCGACCGGATCGAGGCCGCCTTTGCCAGCGCCGGATTGAACGTTGTGCGCAATGCGCCCTTTGCCGGGGCCTATGTCACCCAGCACTATGGCCGCCCCGGGCGCGCTCAGCATGCCGTGCAAATCGAGATCGACCGCGCGATCTATATGGATGAGCGCCGGATCGAGCCCTTGCCGAGCTTTGGCTCTTTCGTCGAAGTGATTCGCGGTGTGGTGTCGGAAATCAGCGATCTCGGCCGCGCAGGGCTTCCTCTGGCCGCCGAATAGCCGCCTAGCGCAGGGCGCGGCCTTTGCGGATGGCGTCGGGTCCGAAGCGGGCGCGGATCGCATCGGTGGCGCGCTCAGCCTCGCTGCGGCGGGCGGCGTTGGGGTCCAGCAGGTCGGGGGCGCGATCGGCATCGGCGTCCGAGGTCAGATCCGTCAGCCCGACCCCGATCAGCCGGTAGGGCCCCTGATCCCCGACCGCATCGAACAGCGCGCGCGATTCGCGGTACAGCCGGTCGGCCATCTGGGTGCTGTCGCGCAGCGCATGGCGGCGGGTGATCAGCGAGAAATTGGCGCGCTTCAGCTTCAGCACCACGACGCGTCCCGCGAGGTCCTTGGCCTTGGCGCGGTCCGCCACCTTTTCCGACAGCCGCCACAGATGCCCGTCCAGCAGATCGGGGTCCGAGGTGTCCTCGAAGAACGTCGTCTCGTTTGAGATCGACTTCATCGGCGCATGGGCGGTGACGCGGCGCATGTCCTCGCCCCGCGCCAGGTGCCAGAGGCGGTCGCCCATGGAGCCGAAGCGGGCGGCCAGGTCGCGTTGATCCCAGCGGCGCAGGTCCGCGAAGGTGTGGATGCCTGCGCGGTCCAGCGAGGCCTGTCCCGCCGCGCCGACGCCCCAGATCAGGCGCACCGGCTTGGGAGCGAGAAACTCCAGTGTCTCGGCCTTGCCGATCACCGAAAACCCGTGCGGCTTGTCCATGTCCGAGGCGATCTTGGCGAGAAACTTGTTGTGGCTGAGGCCGATGGAGCCGGTCAGCCCCAGTTCGTCCCGCATCCGGCGGATCAGCCGGGCCAGCATGACGGCGGGCGGGTGGCCGTGCAGACGCTCGGTCCCGGTGAGGTCCAGAAAGGCCTCGTCCAGCGACAGCGGCTCGATCGAGGGGGTCATCTCCTCCATCATGGCGCGGATGGCACGGGAGGCTTCGACATAGGCTGCCATGCGCGGTTTGATCACCACCGCATCGGGGCAGAGCTTGAGCGCCTGAAACATCGGCATGGCCGAGCGGACACCGCGAATCCGCGCCACGTAGCAAGCCGTCGAGACGACACCGCGCCGGCCGCCGCCAATGATCACGGGCTTGCCCGCGAGGTCGGGGTTGTCGCGCTTTTCGACGGAAGCATAGAAGGCGTCGCAATCCATGTGCGCGATGGACAGCGACATCAGTTCGTCGTGCGCGATCACACGCGGGCTGCGGCAGGCGGGGCAGCGCAGGCCAGACGCGCGGGCGGCGTCGAAGTCGGTGAGGCAGTCGCGGCAGAGGGCGTGCATGTGGGCGGGTCACAGATCTGGGAAGGGGGTGCGGTGTGTTGGGTTCATGATATACCCCCGCCATGATGAGGCAAACCGACATTTCAAAAGAAGCGTTTCAGCGCGCACGCGATGTGCATGGCGCCAAGCTGGTGATCTTCTTCGGAGAGGAGATGCCGGTGATCCTGCGCGACGACCGGCCGGATATTGCGGAGCCGGGGATGTTCGACTTTCCCGGAGGCGGGCGCGAGGCGGGGGAAAGTGCGGTGGATTGCGTGCTGCGCGAGACGGAGGAGGAGCTGAGCCTGCGGCTGAGCGCGGCCGATCTGCACTATGGCCGTCTCTACCACGATCACATGGGGCGCGAGGTCTGGTTCTTTGCGGCGCATCTGGGGGCCGAGCGGCGGGCCGAGATCGCGCTGGGGGACGAGGGGCAGTTCTGGCAGATGATGCGGATCGACGACTATCTGACCGATCCCAGAGCGATTGTCCGGTTGCAGTCCCGGCTGGCGGAGTATCTGGCGGGCTGAGCCTGTCGGCCCGCCAGATCGCTTTGCCTCAGATCGCGGCGATTTGCGCCAGGATGGCCTGCGTGGCCATGCGCGGATCGGGCGCGCGCCAGATCGGGCGGCCGACGACGATATGGTCGGCCCCGTCGCGGATCGCGCTGGCTGGCGTCGCAATGCGTTTCTGATCGTCTGAGGCGTCGTCTGCGGGGCGGATGCCTGGGGTGACGATCAGGCGGCCTTCGGCTTCGGGCAGGGCGCGGATCATCGCGGCTTCCTGCGGCGAGGCGATGACGCCGTGGGCGCCGGCCTCGAACGCGCGGGCGGCGCGTTCTGCGACCAGATCGGGGATCGTACCCGCGCGCAGACAGCTGGCATCCAGATCGGCCCGGTCGAGCGAGGTTAGGATCGTCACAGCGAGGATCTTGAGGTCGGTGCCCGCCGCGCCTTCACGAGCCGCGCGCACGACGTGGGGGTCGCCGTGAACCGTCAGGAAATCCAGATCGAACTGCGACAGGCCACGCACGGCAGCCTCGACCGTGGCGCCGATGTCGAACAGTTTCATGTCGAGAAAGATGCGCTTGCCGTGTTCCTGCTTGAGCTCATTGGCGAGGCCAAGGCCGCCGCCTGTCAGCATGCCGAGCCCGATCTTGTAGAAGGAGACAGCATCGCCCAGCTGTTCGGCCAGCTTCAGACCGGCGACGGCATTGGGTACGTCCATGGCGACAATCAGGCGATCATCGGCGGGTTGAGTGTAATCTTGCGTCATCTTGGGACCCCTTGGTGTGCAGCGCGGCCCTGATGCACAGGGCAGGGTTGTCATGCGCAGGCCGGGCGGTCGCGTCAAGGGCGGGGTGCATGTGAGATTTTTCTGCAGGGATTTTTCTGCGGTGCGCCCGAAAAGGCCTTGCCGGGGACGATCCCCGCCCCAAGTCGTAGGGTGAGACAAAAAAAGGGGTCCGGGCATATCTGGTCGGCAGCCGTCGTCCCGGACCCTAGACGCGCTCAGTGTTGCATCCTGTTCCAGAACCGGCCGGTTGAGGCGTCAACCTGGTCTGGCTGCGCTACCCTGTCATGAGACAATGCAGGGCCGCGCGAAAAGCGGATGCGCCGAGCGCATGGCGGAAGAAGCCGAGCGCCCGTTAAGGCACATCAAAGACAGGCATTTTCATTCCGGGTAATGATCTGATCGCTGTTGCTGCTCAAATTACAGCGCGTCTGATCATAGAAGATGGCGGATTGAAAAACGCCTCTCAGGCTTCAAATAAGTAAATCGTACATTGATATTGTGGCGTCGGAGCGATGTCCCGTTGCATGAATTGCAATCTGTGGAACGGTGATCTGACTGGTCTACCCAAGCTTAAGTTTTTATACTTTCGAGAATTAATAAATCTAAAGAAAGTTAATGTCTAGCGTATACTAAGGTTTATCGTGATTTTACAGGTGTATCCGTAGCCTGTGTACAGCCTCCACCGCTGTGGCTCTACGTGGTCGCATACATGGTAAGATGCGGGACAGGCGCAATTGCAGATATAAGCAATGGGGCCTTTCGAACCGATGTTCAGGCTGAAAAGTCTCGAAAAGACGCTCTGACGGTTCCTGACGAAGGTCAGCCTCGCCGCGGTGAGGTGCCGCTCAAAAGGGGCGGCCCTGTCACCAGCGGGCGCGGATCAGGCTGCGCGGCGCAGCAAACGGTCCCAAAGGGCATTGGTGGCCTGGTGCACGATGGCGGGCAGGTTTTCGAACCCGTGCATGTCGGGGCGGCGGGCACGCATCGCGGTGTCATCGCGGGTATGGCGACGGCGGGCCATGTCGACGACAGCGGCGCTGACATCGGTGTAATCCATGGTGATCGGGCCGCGCAGTGAAATCGGGTAAGTGAAGGCTTCTCCACGATCGTAAAGCGTCACGGAGGCCTCGAAGGCCCGGTCTGCGGGGTTGTAACGGATCGTCGAAATGCGTGTCTTGGTCGTCGTCATGAGGACCTCCTGCTCGCTGGTTTTCTGCTCTGTGCCTGTCCCTTGCACAGACGAAACGGTCGAACCCGCCAGAGAGTTCCCAGAGAGTTCCCTATCGGTTCCGGACCCGGCTTGAACCCGCCGATGGCGCACCCCATCTCTGGTCAGGAGGTTCCAACCCGGTCATGCCTCGTGAAGGGTGCCGGCCCGAGGAACGCTTGCAACAAAGGAGAGACACCCATGGACTTGACCAAGTTCACGGAGCGGTCGCGCGGCTTTATTCAGGCGGCGCAAACGATCGCCATTCGGGAAAACCATCAGCGGCTGCTGCCCGAGCATATTTTGAAAGCCCTGATGGATGACGAGGAAGGCCTCGCCAGCAATCTGATCGGCAAGGCCGGTGGTGACGCGAAAGCTGTCACTCAGGCGCTGGCTGTGGCGCTGAAGAAGGTGCCGGTGGTTGGGGGCGATTCCGGCCAGACCTATATGGACAACCAGACCGTCAAGGTGATCACCGAGGCTGAGAAGGTCGCGAAACAGGCCAAGGATACCTTTGTGCCGGTTGAGCGCCTGTTGACCGCGCTTGCGCTGGTCAAAGGCGGCGCGCGCGATGCGCTCGAGGCCGGGGGCGTCAGCGCGCAAAAGCTGAACGCCGCGATCAATGACATCCGCAAGGGTCGCACGGCGGATACGGAAAGCGCCGAGGATACCTTTGAAGCGCTCTCGAAATACGCACTCGATCTGACGGCGCGCGCCGAAGAGGGCAAGATTGACCCTATCATTGGTCGCGACGACGAGATCCGCCGCGCCATGCAGGTGCTGTCGCGCCGCACCAAGAACAACCCGGTGCTGATCGGGGAACCCGGCGTCGGGAAAACCGCGATTGCCGAGGGCCTCGCCCTGCGCATCGTCAACGGCGATGTGCCTGAATCCTTGCGCAACAAGCGCCTGCTGGCGCTCGACATGGGCAGCCTGATTGCCGGTGCGAAATACCGCGGGGAATTTGAGGAACGGCTGAAGGCGATCCTCAAGGAAATCGAAGCGGCTGCGGGCGAGGTGATCCTGTTCATCGACGAGATGCACACCCTGGTCGGGGCCGGCAAGGCCGACGGCGCGATGGATGCCGCCAACCTGATCAAGCCCGCTCTGGCGCGGGGCGAGCTGCATTGCATCGGCGCGACCACGCTGGATGAATACCGCAAGTATGTGGAAAAGGACGCCGCTCTGGCCCGTCGTTTCCAGCCCGTTATGGTGTCCGAGCCGACGGTCGAGGACACGATCAGCATCCTGCGCGGCATCAAGGAAAAGTACGAGCTGCACCATGGCGTGCGGATCAGCGACTCGGCTCTGGTGGCGGCGGCGACGCTCAGCCATCGCTACATCACCGACCGCTTTCTGCCCGACAAGGCGATCGACCTTGTGGACGAAGCCGCCAGCCGCCTGCGGATGGAGGTCGACTCCAAGCCTGAGGAACTGGATCAGCTGGATCGCAACATCCTGCAGATGCAGATCGAGATCGAGGCCCTGCGCAACGAGGATGACGCCGCCAGCAAGGACCGTCTGGAAACGCTGGAACGCGATCTTGCCGATGTGCAGGAGCGTTCGGACAGCATGACGGCCAAATGGCAGGCGGAACGCGACAAGCTGGCTGGGGCGCGCGACCTCAAGGAGCAGATCGACCGGGCGCGGGCGGACCTTGAGATCGCCAAACGCAACGGCGACCTCGCCCGCGCGGGCGAGCTGTCCTATGGCATCATCCCGCAGCTTGAAAAACAGCTGGGCGAGGCCGAAGAGCAGGAAGCCGAAGGCGTCATGGTTGAAGAGGCCGTGCGGCCTGAGCAGATCGCTCAGGTGGTCGAGCGCTGGACGGGCATTCCGACCGCGAAGATGCTGGAGGGCGACCGCGAGAAGCTGCTGCGCATGGAAGACGGCCTGCATAAGCGCGTCATCGGCCAGAATTCGGCTGTTCGCGCGCTGGCCAATGCGGTGCGCCGGGCGCGTGCCGGTCTGAACGACGAGAACCGGCCCTTGGGCTCGTTCCTGTTCCTCGGGCCGACGGGTGTGGGCAAGACCGAGCTGACCAAGGCCGTGGCCGAGTACCTGTTTGACGACGACAACGCGATGGTGCGCATAGACATGAGCGAATTCATGGAGAAGCACAGCGTAGCGCGTCTGATCGGCGCCCCTCCGGGCTATGTCGGGTATGACGAAGGCGGTGTGCTGACCGAGGCCGTGCGGCGCAGACCTTATCAGGTGGTGCTGTTTGATGAGGTCGAGAAGGCGCACCCCGATGTCTTCAACATCCTGCTGCAGGTGCTGGACGATGGCGTGCTGACCGATGGTCAGGGGCACAAGGTCGACTTCAAGCAGACGCTGATCATCCTGACGTCGAACCTCGGCGCGCAGGCGCTGAGCCGGTTGCCCGAAGGGGCTGATGCCGGTGAGGCCAAGCGCGATGTTCTGGACGCGGTGCGGGCGCACTTCCGCCCCGAGTTCCTGAACCGTCTGGACGAGATCATCGTGTTCGACCGTCTGGCGCGCAAGGATATGGCCGGGATCGTCGACATCCAGATGTCGCGCCTTTTGAAACGTCTGGCGGCGCGCAAGATCACGCTGCAGCTGGACGATGGCGCGCGCAAATGGCTGGCGGACGAAGGCTATGACCCGGTGTTCGGGGCGCGACCGCTGAAACGTGTGATCCAGCGCGTGCTGCAGGATCCGCTGGCCGAGGCGTTGCTGGCGGGCGATATCCGCGATGGCGACACTGTGCCGGTGACCGCAGGAGCCGAAGGGTTGCTGATCGGCAACCGGGTCGGCGCCAGCGATCGCGGCAAGCCGGATGAAGCGACGGTGCACTGAAACGGCTGTGGTGCCGGGCCTGAGCCTGCTGAAAAGATGGGCGTGACGGTCCGGCGCTGCGGGCGATTCAGCCACAAAAGTCTGTGGAGACTAGAGATTGACGCGGTCGGAACCTCTGGCCGCGTCAATTGCATCTTTGTGCAATTGCGGCTGGTCTGCCGCCTTGGCAAATGTCCTCGTGTTGGGACACCGAAAATCCAACATAATATTTTAAATCAATTTATTCAGAGTGGCGACCTGAAGTCGGGTCGCCACTTTTAAACCCGCAAATTTTAAATCCAGACGGCCCCTCAGATCACCTGCATCCTCATCGCCATCGCGACGGCCTGCGCATTGCTGCGTGCGCCCATCTTGGCGCGCATGGCGGCAAGATGATGTGCCGTGGTGCGATCGGCCAGGCTGAGGCGATCTGCAATCTGCTGCACCTGAAGACCTTCGGCCAGAAGGTTCAGCACATCATATTCGCGCGCAGACAATCCGTACCGCTGGCGCGAGATGTCGCCAACATTCATGCTGGTGACGGCAATTTCCGCGATCTTGGAGATGTGGGCGGCATGCTCCAGATAGGCGCGGTCATGTTCAGCAGAGGATTCGCCCGGCTCCTGCACAAAGCTGATGCCGGCATAAAACCAGCCATTGCCATAACGGGTGCGCCGCATCCGGAAGGTGACACCGCTGCGCAGGCCGTAGTCGTTGACGATGTTGATCTTTTTGCGGTGTTTTTCGGTCATCAAGGGCGAATGGTAATCCGTCGCCAGCTCGGACCACATCTTGGGACGATCAGAGGCAAGGCAGTGATCAATCAGGGGGTCGGCCAGCTCATGTGCATTGGCGTCGATGATGGCGGAGTATTCCGCGCCCATCCGCGAATGCGCGGCGCGGTCAAACAAGGTCAGATCCTGATTGAGGTAGCCTTGGGTATAGTGAAACCGGGTGTAGCCAAAGGGGCGCGCTACATCCGCCAGAATCGCAAAGCTGTCGGCCGCAGAGCGCGCGGCGGCGAACTTTGCAGACAGATCTGTCAGAATGTAACTTTGCGTGTTCATCAGCGTAAAAATCTTATCTGGGCAACCGGGTGAGCACTTCGGTGTGTTTCATGGAGGCTCTTGGTCCGCGGACCGGCCGAGAGTCAGAATGACGGGGCGGTTGAGCATTTTTCTGCCGCTCAGTTCAAGACTAATACGCGCGCGTGTCAAGTTTTCATAGAGTTCCGGTTGCTGCGCCATGACCTGTCGGACATTGTGCCGGGAGAGCGGAGAATCCGCGAGAGGAGTTACGGTATGGAGCTGGTCGCCCCAGTTGTTGAATGGCTGATCGTGGCCTTTGTGTTTGCCATGGGCCTAGCGGCGCTTGCCGTGGTCGTGATGTTCCTGCTCGACATCAGCCAGCGCGAGGATGCCGTTCGGCGGAATTATCCCGTGATCGGGCGGTTCCGCGGCATCTTCACCAAGCTGGGAGAGTTCTTTCGCCAGTACTTCTTTGCCATGGATCGCGAGGAGATGCCCTTTAACCGCGCGCAGCGTGACTGGGTCTATACGGCGGCCAAGGGTCAGGGGAATACGGTGGCCTTCGGTTCGACCAAGAACCTGTCGATCCCCGGCACGCCGATTTTCGTCAACGCGGTGTTTCCGCCGTTGGATGACCAGTTCGCCCTGACCAAGCCGTTGCAGATCGGCCCCTATGCGCGACACCCTTATATGGCGCCGTCGATTTTCAATATCTCGGGAATGTCCTTTGGGGCGTTGTCACAGCCCGCCGTCGAGGCGCTGAGCATGGGCGCGAAAGAGGCCGGTATCTGGCTGAACACGGGTGAGGGGGGGCTGTCGCCGCACCATCTGGTAGCCGAATGCGATATCGTGTTTCAGATCGGCACGGCGAAATTCGGGGTGCGCGATCACGATGGCAACCTCAGCGACGACAAGCTGCGCGCCGTCGCCTCGAAACCTCAGGTGCGGATGTTTGAGCTGAAGCTGGCGCAGGGCGCCAAGCCCGGCAAGGGCGGCATCCTGCCCGCCGCCAAGATTGACGCCGAAGTCGCCGAGATCCGGGGCGTGCCGATGGGCAAGGATGCGGTGTCGCCGAACCGCCATGCCGAGATCGACAATTTCGGCGATCTGCTGGACGTGATCGGCCATATCCGCGACGTGACGGGCAAGCCGGTCGGCTTCAAGACCGTCATCGGCTCTTCGGACGCCTATGAGGAGTTGTTCGAGATGATCCGCGCCCGTGGCCCGGAATGCGCACCCGATTTCATCACCATTGATGGCGGCGAGGGCGGTACTGGCGCTGCCCCGATGCCGCTGATGGATATGGTGGGGATGCCGCTGCGCGAGGCTCTGCTGCGCATGGTCGACATGCGTGACAAGTTCGGCCTGAAAAACCGCATCCGCATCATCGCCAGCGGCAAGATGGTCAACCCCGGTGACGTGGCCTGGGCAATCTGCGCGGGGGCCGATTTCGTCACCTCTGCGCGCGGGTTCATGTTCTCGCTCGGCTGCATCCAGGCGCTGAAGTGCAACAAGAACACCTGCCCGACGGGCATCACCACCCACGATCCGCACCTGCAACGCGGTCTGGTGCCCGAGCGCAAGTACATCAAGGTCGCGAACTTCGCCAAGGCCGTGGTGAAGGAGGTCGAGATGATCGCCCACTCGGTCGGCGTGGCCGAGCCGCGCCTGATGCGCCGCCGCCATGTGCGCATCGTGCAGGCCAACGGAGATTCCATCGTGCTGCGCCACATTCGCCCCAGCTTTGGCGGCGACGATCTGCCCGCATCGCTCAACCCCAATACCGCCCCGGTCCAGGCCCCGGATTCACGCAAGTAAACGGGGGCTGCCCCGTCGGACCCGGTGCAAATGTTTCGCAATGGCCACGCAGACGTTACCATTCCTTATTTTGACGAAACTGAAAGCCGGGGTAGGACGTAGTTTAACTGAGAGTTAGGACAGGAGGACCTCATGGCGCGGAACTGGAACGGCAAACTGACCGAGAACGACGTCACACCCGAGGGTTTGTACCTGAACCGGCGGCAGATCATGGCGGGCGCGATGGCTGGCCTTGGGATCGGCTCGATCGCGGGGCCGGCCTTTGCTGCGCCCACGGGGCTGACCCCCAATACCCTCGAAGAGATCACCAACTACAACAACTACTATGAGTTCGGCACCGGCAAGGAAGACCCCGCCGAAAACGCCCATAGCCTTGTCACCTCGCCTTGGAGTGTCGAGATCAACGGCCTGGTCGACCGGCCCGGCACCTATGCGCTGGAGGATATCCTCAAGGGCAAGGACATCGAGGAGCGGATCTATCGGCTGCGCTGTGTCGAGGCCTGGTCGATGGTCATCCCCTGGAACGGGTTTCAGCTGAGCGCGCTGCTGGATCAGGTCGGGGTGCAGTCGGGCGCGAAATACGTCGCCTTCGAGACTGCCTTCCGCCCGGATGAAATGGTCGGTGTCTCGCGTCCCGTGCTCGACTGGCCCTACCGCGAGGGGCTGCGTCTGGACGAGGCGATGAACCCGCTGACGCTGATGGCGACCGGCCTTTATGGCAAGGACCTGCCCGCGCAGAACGGCGCGCCGCTGCGTCTGGTGGTGCCGTGGAAGTACGGCTTCAAGTCGATCAAGTCGATCGTGCGGATCACCCTGCAGGAAGATCAGCCCTTCACCAGCTGGAAGGATGCCAACCACCGGGAATACGGCTTTTACAGCAACGTGAACCCGACAGTGGATCACCCCCGCTGGAGCCAGGCCACCGAGCGGGTCATCGGCGCAGGGCTCTTCGGCAGTCGTCGTGAGACGGATATGTTCAACGGCTACGGGGACGAGGTGGCCAGCATGTATTCCGATCTGGACCTGCAGAAGAACTACTGAGATGGCATTGTCCCTTCCCCTGCTGCCCGGTGTCGTCGCCGATCCTGTCAATCGCACGCTGCGCAAGGTCCCTGCATGGCCGCTCTATATCCTTGGGGCGGTGCCGCCGGTGATCCTGTTCTGGGCCGGTGTCACCGGGCGGCTCGGGGTCGATCCCGTCAAGGACATGGAGCATCAGATGGGCGAATGGGGGCTGTGGCTACTGATCGCCGGGCTCTGTGTCACGCCGTTGCGCCGTTATGCAGGGATCAGCCTGCTGAAGTATCGCCGCGCACTTGGATTGCTGGCCTTCTTCTATATCCTCGGGCACCTGCTGATCTGGCTGGTGCTGGATGTGCAGATCCTATCGCAGATCTGGGCTGATATCGTGAAGCGACCCTATATCACGGTCGGCATGGGGGCCTTCGTGTTGATGATCCCGTTGGCGGTCACGTCGAACAACCGCTCGATCCGCAGGCTGGGCAAGACATGGCGGCAGCTACACAAGCTGGTCTATGCGACGGCCTTGCTCGGGTCACTGCACTTTATCCTGCTGGTCAAAGGCTTTCAGATCGAACCCTACATCTACATGGGGGCGATCCTTGCTCTGCTGGCATTGCGACTGCCCCTGACGGGAAAGCGCCGCAGCCTTCGCACCGCCTGATTTTTGGAGTGAGCTGACATCGGGCGGATCGCGCAAGCGGCCCGCCTGACATGCTTTTCCACTCTCGCACGTCTGGAAAAGCGGGCGGTGGCACCTTGGGACTTGGGTGAATCAGCGTCCAAAAGTAGCACATAGTACTCGAAGAGGCCTTCGAAGCAGCGGGAAATCCTGCGCCGGGTGGTCCTGATCTCTCAATGCCAGCGGTTTTAGTGCAAAAATTCAGATTTTTTGCTGTTATAAATATCTGTAGTTAAACGCTAATAATGCGATCTGCGGAATTTGTGACGTTTCTTTGAATTTTATGCTTGCGGGTAAAAGTTGGAAACCTTAGAACCCCCTTCACCGGCGGCGCTGAGGTGCATGTCGGGACGCGGGATGGGATAGACGGACTGAAGTGGCGATGCTGCTGAGGGATTTCTTGATCGTCAGGCGTGTAAGAAATTCAGAGGTAAGGACGGGCGGCGCGCCGATAGTTTAGGGCGCACTGGTTGTTTTTGTCTCTACGCTCTTTGAAATTGCGAGTATCTGAAGAGATATGTGGGCGGTTTGGATCATTTCGATGATCAACGCTGCATATCGCGCTCTTAGGCTTTCGGGCCGATGATAGAGTGACAGCTTCACTGTTTGGACGGCTTTCGGTACCTTTGGTACCAAAGCACAACAAACAGAGACGACCCGGACTAGCCTCCGGGTCAACAGATGTGCAGAGGTTCGAACGTCAGGGATAGCAACGTAAGTTGCTTTCAACTTGAGAGTTTGATCCTGGCTCAGAACGAACGCTGGCGGCAGGCCTAACACATGCAAGTCGAGCGCTCTCTTCGGAGGGAGCGGCGGACGGGTGAGTAACGCGTGGGAACGTACCCTTCTCTACGGAATAGCCTCGGGAAACTGAGAGTAATACCGTATACGCCCTTCGGGGGAAAGATTTATCGGAGAAGGATCGGCCCGCGTTAGATTAGATAGTTGGTGGGGTAATGGCCTACCAAGTCTACGATCTATAGCTGGTTTTAGAGGATGATCAGCCACACT